>NZ_JAHMIN010000020.1 GCF_018986435.1 Hahella sp. HN01
TCATAACGGCAGCCGCTTCACCACCTACATGGACCGAAACGGCCACTTCGCCCTGAACGCCGGCGCGGCGAATAACTGCCTAAGCTGGAACGGCTCTGTGCTGTCCGTGCGCGGGGATGTGTTGGCCACCAGCGTGGCGGCGAGCGTCAGCCTGAGCGCGCCCACGATCAGCGGAGGAACGATCCAAGGGACGAACATCACGGGAACCACCATTAATGGCGGCGCGATCAACGGAACCAGTATCACCGGCGCTACAGTGACGGGGTCCACCATGCAGACCGCCGGCAACGGTAAGCGGATTGTTCTATCTTCAGCCACCAATGAAGCCCACTTCTACGGCGATCAGGGAGACGGGTCGATTCAGGAGCTGGCGAGCATCGGCATACGACCGGTCGGAGGCGACAAGTATGTGATGCAGGTGGGGAACCTAAACCCGGGCAACCGTCGGGCGGGCATACTGGCGCACTCCAATGATACGGTCGCGATCATGGCGCAATCGAATACGGGGATGCCGCTGTTTGCGGTGCATGAGTCCCAGACCGCACGGACCAGCCCGGCGATATACGCGCTTAACATGTCGCACGATCCGATATCTATGGGCATAAAGGCGAGCAGCGCAGGCGGGGTAGGGGTGAATGCGCAGGGGAACAAGTACGCGGTTTACGCCAACTTTGGAGGTTATGGACCCTTCACCGGCGCGCACGATTGCTTATTGCGTTCTGGCAGCGATCCCAAGCCAGGACAAATCCTGGTCTATGGCGAGGTTATCAACCGTCGGGATTTATCCAACGTGCTGCATGAAGTGAGCCTGTCATCGAAGCCGCGCCAGCGTGGTAAAGCGGGCGTTTATGTTTCCGCGACAGTCATTAACCCGGAACACTTCGACATGACGGACGAGGCGTGTGCAGAGCTGGAAGACACGTATACCGCCGGCATTATGAACGCTTTGGGTGAAGGTCAGATCCTGGTTTGTGGCGAAAGCGGCGACATCGAAATAGGCGATTACATTGTCACCTCAAGCCGACCCGGCATTGGCATGCGCCAGGAGGATGACGTGCTACGAAGCTACACCATCGCGGAGGCCCGCGAGGCGGTTAACTGGAGAGAGGAGGGAAGCGACGAGAGATTGATCTCGTGTAAGTATCTTTGTGGCTAGAATGGTCGTTACGATTTACTTGTATGGCACAGATCTGAGCCCCACTTTCCAGCTTAAGGCTATTCTTGTGAGTGGTTTCAACCTAGGCTGGGTGACAACTGGCTTAATGAGGCCTATCTTTATGAATATAAAGGATATTCTATGCTGCAACAGCCGCTAGGCGGCGGAGGAGCAGTCCGCCGTCGCTAAAACCATCGATGAAAATGTCGGCCATATCAGCGGACTGGGACGTGAGACGGCGGAGAACGCCAAGGAAACCCTGGCGTCCAGTCGTGAATTGTCTGCGCTAACCGGAGCCCTTCACGATCTGCTGGGGGGATTCAAAATATAACGCGTTAGGCTTCCCACTTGGTCTGGGTCCACAATATTTCTTCGCCGCCTTTGCGTCGCGCCAGTGTTCGCGCGGCGACGAAGAGGTAGTCGGAGAGTCGGTTCAGATAGCCCTGCAGGCAAGGATTTAATTGTTCCTGCTGCGCCAGGCTGACCACTGTGCGCTCTGCGCGACGGCAGATGCTGCGCGCCATATGGCAATGGCTGGCGGCGCGGTCGCCTCCCGGCAGGATAAAATTCTTCAGAGGCGGGAGTTCTTCGTTTAGCTGGTCCAGCCACTCTTCCAGTCGAGTAATGTGCTTATCGATAATGATGAGGTGGCCGGGAATGGACAGTTCGCCACCGAGATCAAACAAATCATTCTGAATGCTTTGCAATTGGGCGTGAAGCAGGTCGTCTTGCGTCAGCTCGCAGATGACCACGCCCAGGACGCTGTTGGTTTCGTCGACGGCGCCCATCGCCTCCACCCGCAGCGCATTCTTGGCGATACGTTCGCCGTTGCCCAGTCCGGTTGTTCCTTTGTCCCCTGTGCGGGTGTAAATCTTGGAAAGCCTGTGGCCCATATATCCCCCTTGGGTAAAATTGCTGTGGTCTACGCGCTCTGGTCCGAATGGGCGCTCAGAGCAAGAACGCCTGCGGTCAGCTCTCTATTGATAGGGTGAGGCTGGCCGTGCGCGTCCGCATAATCGCAAATGAATCCGTTGATGGCGCTGATCTCCGTTTGCCTGCCAGCGCGAATATCCTGCAGCATGGATGAAATATTGTTCGCGGTGCCTTGAGCAACTGCGACAATTCGCGATCTGATGCTGGCGGCGGGTTCGCCATATCCTGCTGCAAATAACACCACCGACAACTCCTCACAAAGCGCATCAATACGCTCCTTGAAGTAGCTATGTTCGAGAATGTCCCCGTTGCGGCAGTTCAACAGGGCGGTAAAGGGGTTTACGCCGCAATTCACGCTGAGTTTACGCCAGAGCTGCTCGCCGATATCTGCCGTTGCGTCGCTGCGGAAACCCGCCTGCTGCAGCTGGGAGACCAAATGCTGCGCTTCCTGAAATGTGGCGTTAGCGGTGAGTGGTCCCAGCCAGGTCTGGCCATGGCCGGCGTGAATGATATGTCCTGGCCTTGGTTGWTTTGCGCCTTCTGTTGTGGAGGCGGCGTAAACCGCCATATCGGCGTATTCCTGTGCGATCTGCGTTTGGCTGCCCATGCCGTTTTGCCATAGCAGAATGCGGCATGCGGGAGCGAGTCGGTGTTTGACTGAGTTCAGGGCGGCTGCGGCAGAGTAGCTTTTGGTGGTGATAAAAAGGGTGGAAATCGGTTCCGCCGCGTTTGCGGTTTCCCAGTTTAGTAACCTTGTCTTGCTTTCGCCTGCTTGATCAAGCGTTAACGCAATGTGCTCATCTCTGGGCTGGGAGTGAAGGGAAGGGGGACTGCGTAGAATCAGGCGCACATCGGCGAAAGGGAAGAGCCGGCAGGCCAGCAGGCCTCCCAGCGATCCATTTCCCAGAATATGTATCCGGTGTCGCATACCGGTGTGTCCTTAGTGCGTCAGTCGCAGCCCCTTTAGTCTGTAGAGTTAGATTGACTCGATGCGGGACACTTGCTCACGCAGCTGAGCCAGCGCGGCTTCCGCATCCGCCAGTTTTTCTTTCTCTTTTGCGACAACGGCTTCCGGCGCCTTACTGATAAAGCTTTCGTTGCCCAGTTTGCCTTGCAGGCGCTGCTGTTCTTTCAAAAGCTTGTCAATTTCCTTGCCCAGGCGCGCCAGCTCGGCTTCTTTGTCGATCAAGCCCGCCATTGGCACCAGCACCTGCATGGCTCCCACCAACTGAGTGGCCGCCATAGGCGCTTCTTCGTCCGCCGCCAACCAGCGGATGGACTCCAGCTTGGCCAGTTTCATCAGGAACGACTGATTGGCTTGCAGGCGTGCTCTGTCGCTGTCATCGCCTTGCGCAAGAATGACGTTGATGGCTTTGGCGGGAGAGATATCCATTTCGCCGCGAATGTTACGCACAGCCAGGATGACGCCCTTCAGCCATTCAATAGAGGCGGCGGCTTCCGGGTCGATGCGAGAGGCGTCCGCCACCGGATACGGCTGCTGCATGATGGTGGGCCCGGATTTGCCAGCAAGCTCTTTCACCTTCTGCCAGATCTCTTCCGTGATGTAAGGCATGAACGGATGCGCCATACGCAGAGCGGTTTCCAGCACACGCACCAGGGTACGGCGCGTGCCGCGCTTCAGTTCGGCGGAAGCAGCGTCGTCCCACAGTACCGGCTTGGACAGCTCCAGGTACCAGTCGCAGTATTCGTTCCAGATAAACTCGTAAATGGCCTGAGAGGCCTGGTCAAAGCGGAAGGCTGCAACGGCTTTCTCCACTTGCTGCTCTGTTTCCTGCAGACGGGAGATAATCCAGCGCTCAGCCAGACCCAGCTCGTAGCTTTCGTTATTCTGGCCGCAATCCTGACCTTCGGTATTCATCAGCACGTAGCGCGCTGCGTTCCAGATCTTATTGCAGAAGTTGCGATAACCTTCGATACGGCCCACGTCAAACTTAATGTCGCGACCTGTGGAAGCCAGGGAGCAGAAGGTGAAGCGCAATGCGTCGGTGCCGTAAGAGGCGATGCCTTCCGCGAATTCGCTGCGGGTGGCTTTCTCGATTTTCTGCGCATCCTGAGGCCGCATCAGGCCGCTGGTGCGCTTGGTGACTAGCGGCTCAAGCTCGATGCCGTCAATCAGGTCGATGGGGTCGAGCACGTTGCCCTTGGATTTGGACATCTTGGCGCCTTGGGAGTCCCGCACCAAGCCGTGCACGTAAACAGTCTTGAAGGGAACCTGAGGTTTGCCGTCTTCGTCTTTGATGAAGTGCATGGTCATCATGATCATGCGCGCCACCCAGAAGAAAATGATGTCGAAACCGGTCACCAGCACTGAGGTGGGGTGGTAGGTTTGCAGCTCGCGAGTATTTTCCGGCCAGCCCAGCGTGCCGAACGTCCACAGCGCGGAGGAAAACCAGGTGTCCAGAACGTCTTCGTCCTGATGCAGCGCGACGCTGGCGTCGATGCTGTACTTGCTGCGCACTTCTTCTTCGTTGCGGGCGACGTAAACATTGCCCTGGTCGTTATACCAGGCGGGAATACGGTGGCCCCACCACAACTGACGGGAAATACACCAGTCCTGCAGGTCGCGCATCCAGGCGAAGTACATGTTTTCGTATTGCTTGGGCACGAACTGGATATCGCCATCTTCAACGGCTTTGATAGCGGGCTCCGCCAGAGCTTTCACCGCTACGAACCATTGGTCGGTCAGGTAAGGCTCGATCACGACGCCGGAACGGTCGCCGCGAGGCGCTTTCAATGCGTGATCTTTGATTTCTTCCAGATAGCCCAACGCCTCAAAGTCGGCGACGATTTTCTTGCGCGCTTCGTAGCGGTCCAGACCGGGATAGCCGGCGGGAATCGCCGCTTGCATGTCCAGGTTGGGCGTGCCGTCGCTGTTCACCACTTCGCCTTCGTCGCGGATGCTGGCGTCAATGGTGAAGATGTTGATCATCGGCAACTGGTTGCGCTTGCCTACTTCGTAGTCGTTGAAGTCGTGAGCCGGTGTGATTTTTACGCAGCCGGTGCCGAATTCCATGTCTACGTAGCTGTCGGCGATAATCGGAATTTCACGATTAACCACAGGTAGAACTACGGTCTTACCGACCAAGTCGCGGTAGCGGTCGTCTTCCGGGTTAACGGCTACGGCGGTGTCGCCCAGCATGGTTTCTGGACGCGTCGTCGCGACAACCAGATAATCTTTGCCGTCTGCGGTTTTTACGCCGTTGGCCAGAGGATAGCGAAAGTGCCACAGCTTGCCTTTCTCGTCTTCGGAGATAACTTCCAGGTCGGAAATGGCTGTGTGCAGTTTCGGGTCCCAATTAACCAGACGCTTGCCGCGGTAAATGAGTTTGTCGTCATACAAGCGAACGAATACTTCCTGCACCGCTTTGTAGAAGCCCTCGTCCATGGTGAAGCGCTCGCGGGACCAGTCTACGGATGCGCCCATACGACGCAACTGACGGGTAATAGTGCCGCCGGATTCCGCTTTCCACTCCCAGACTTTATTAAGAAACGCTTCGCGACCCAGGTCGTGGCGGGTTTTGTCTTCTTCCGCCGCCAGTTTGCGTTCGACCACCATTTGAGTGGCGATGCCAGCATGGTCCGTTCCAACCTGCCACAATGTGTCGCGGCCCTGCATGCGATAGTAGCGGGTCAGGGCGTCCATGATCGTGTCTTGGAAAGCATGCCCCATGTGCAGGCTGCCGGTGACGTTGGGCGGTGGGATCATGATGCTGAAGGGCTCGCCCTGCTGGCTGGGTTTGAAGAAGCCTTGTTCTTCCCAAAAGGCGTACCACTGACTTTCAATCTGGCCGGGTTGGTAGGTTTTTTCCATCATGACGTATATGTATTCGTTTCGCTCAGGTGCTTGATTCTAGGATCTAAGAATAATAGCCGAAAGAGGCCGCTAAATGGGCGTCTGCAACGGGTGAACGCACGGGTGCGGAATAGTGGGTGCTAGCGCTGATCAGACGGCCCTGGAAAAGGCCGCATTATACACACCCATGGGATCTTCTGATAGCCGCATGGGCGCATATCGGGCCGCGCCGCATCCCGCAGCGTGGCCGTTATCGGAGGGGATGCTCAGCTTATTTGGATAAGTTGAGGCTGTTCATATGACGGATGACCTCGGCGCGGACCCTTTGCTCGATCTGCGGCATGTACTCCGCCACCACTTTCTGCGTAGTGAGGTGGACGATCCGCTCCAGATCTTTGGTTTCTTTCAAAACCGAGCTGGCTGCGGCGTGCGTGCTTTGTTTCTTGAAAAAGGCCTCAAACTCCTTCTGAAACTCCATGCGCTCCAGCGCCAGCTTTTCCAAGTGCTCATAGGGCAAGAATGGATTATTGCCCCGCAGACTGGTCGGTTTTACGTCAACCTGTCCGTTCGCGGGTGTCATCTCCATACTTTCACACTCCTTGCTAAGTTGCGTTTGGGGTTGATTGTTCTGAATTTCGGTAAGGCCGGGATGGGAAGAAGCCAGCTCCGAGTCATCAATCACTATTTCATCCAACAAGGGAATGAGATCACTTTCACTGTCAGCTACAGGAGAACTCATCGGTTATATTCCTCGTAAATCCCAAGTTTCAATTGTAGTTATTAATCAGGCTCCGATTAATTTAATTATTATTTAGACCTCTTTGGGTCTTTATGGAAACGATGACTTGCTCGTCGCCGAGAAATGACTCCCGTTTCCTACTCAATATTTAAGCAGATTCGATGTTATAAGTCTGCAACTCGAAGCCTAATTGTTTATACAGTTTATACACTTTTCTGGATTTCGCACGGGCGTCAGGATCGCCGGTTACGAGTTCTACCACCCTGTCCGCCTTGTCTGGTGGGGCTTCGGTGAGATTTATAACAACTTCGGTGGAAATTGTTTCCGGCAGGCGGGTGCATAAAAAAACTGGAGTGTCGGAAGAGGGGGATTCAGGTTCAATACTATGTGGAATAAAGCTTTCCGGCCGAAAGTAATATAATAAATCGTCCAAATGTTCTAGTTCTTTTGAGTCTTTGCATAGGATATATATCCGATGTCCTAATCGATATATCTTTTCGCAAAGTCTACAAAGATAAAAATCCCTTTGTGCAATGTCGCCGGAAGAAAGCAGATGGAAGTCGGCTTTTGGCATGTAATGTATATAATTAATCGGAATAATTAAATAACCATGGTATCCGAATCGAATACCATGGTCTGTGACAGGGATCGCTTTATATGTGTCGCAATCAGCCTTTAACTTGACCCAGCAGATACTCGGTCAGCAATGGTACTGGACGGCCGGAAGCGCCTTTGTCTTTACCTGATGTCCAGGCGACGCCGGCGATGTCCAGGTGAGCCCAACGATACTTCTTGGTGAAGCGGGACAGGAAGCAGGCGGCGGTGATGGTGCCAGCGGGGCGGCCGCCAATGTTCTGCATATCTGCGAAGTTGCTGTCCAGCTGAGTCTGGTACTCGTCCCACAGTGGCAGACGCCAGGCTCTATCGCCTGTGCTTTCGCCAGCGGCTAGCAGTGCGTCAGCCAGTTTGTCGTCGTTGGCCAGCAGACCGGTGGCGTGGTTGCCCAGCGCGATAATGCAGGCGCCGGTCAGAGTGGCGATGTCCACCACGGTTTCAGGCTTGAAGCGTTCGCAATAAGTGAGGGCGTCGCACAACACCAGACGGCCTTCAGCGTCCGTGTTGAGAATTTCCACTGTCTGGCCGGACATGGTAGTGACGATATCGCCGGGTTTGGTGGCTTTACCGCTGGGCATGTTTTCCGCCGCCGCGATAACGCCGACGACATTGACCGGGGCTTTCATCTCCGCCAGCGCGAGTAGCGTGCCAAATACGCTGGCGGCGCCGCACATGTCGTATTTCATTTCATCCATGCCTTCGCCGGGCTTCAGGCTGATGCCGCCGCTGTCGAAGGTGATGCCTTTGCCCACCAGGACATGGGGTTTCTGTTTGTCGTCGCCGCCTTTATATTCGATGACGATCAGGCGGGCGGGTTCATCACTTCCCGCGGAGACAGAAAGGAAGGAGCCCATGCCCAGTTCTTTCAGCTCTTTTTCGCCCAGGGCTTCCGCCTTCAGAGATTTGTACTCTTTGGCGAGCGCTTTGGCTTGTTTGGCCAGGTAATCCGGGGTGCAGACATTGCCGGGCAGGTTGCCCAGGTCTTTGGTCAGATTCATGCCTTTGGCGACTGCGCCGGCTTTGGCGATAGCCGCCTCGATGGCGCTTTTGTCACGCTTGTCGCCAGCGACTTTAACCTGGCTGACTTTGGTTGGCGTGGCCTTCTCGCTTTTCATGTTGTCGAAGATGTAGCAGGCGGATTCCAGTGCGATCACCAGTTGCTCCGTCGCCCAGCCGGCTTTCAACGCATTCAGGGTCAAGCTGGACAGCGCGACCACTGCGTTGCCTGCGCCGCTTTTGCTCAAGCTTTGCATGGCGGATTTTGCGGCTTTGCGGAAGCCCGCTTCGCTTAATTCTTTCTCTTTACCCAGGCCGACGAACAAAAGACGTTTGACGCCGCCTTCCTGCGGATAAAACCAGCTGGTGGCCGCTAACTTGGAAGAGATGTCGCCAGAAGAGAGCAATTTGCCCAGAACGCCTTTGCACTGTTGGTCGAGTTCTGTCCAAACTGCTGACTGGGATTTGCCTTCGACAACGCCGACCACAAGGCAGTCGCTTTTTTGTTTTATCGGGTCGGTGGAAAGAGCGGAATAATTCATAGTGGTTGCGAATCCTCTTAACCTAAATACATTTGGCTTTGTTCTCCATGCCGGACCAACGTCCGCTTGATGGAAGGCGCCGGAGGCGTTCCCTGGGGCGCCGCAGAAGTCTCATTCGATGCGGGAGCGTCGCCCGCCGTTGCAAGAGGCAATCTATATGAGACGTATCCTATACGCAATCAAGTCTACGTTAAGGCTATGAAATTTGCATGTGAGTCTGGTATCTTGCGTCACTTTGACGCGCGCTCAAAAACGCTGGGCCGCTTAACCTGTCCTGACGCGCCGTTCCGCGCGCTTCGGTTGATATTGCGGTAGAACGTAAATAGGTAATTTCGTTGTTTATTATCCTTCGTTATCTGTCCAGGCAGTTGCTGGTCAGCATGGTCGCTGTCGCGGGCGTGCTGCTGCTTATTTTTATGAGCGGACGGTTTATCAAGTATCTGGCTGACGCCGCCCAGGGCAAGCTGTCGGCGGATGTGTTGTTCGCCATCATGGGATATCGCCTGCCGGGCTTTCTTGAATTGATTCTGCCCCTGGGTTTATTTATAGGCATTCTGCTCGCCTACGGTCGCATGTACCTGGAAAGTGAAATGACGGTGCTGTTCGCCTGCGGCATGAACCGTTTTCAGCTTATCAAGCTGACGATGGTTTCCGCGCTGCTGGTAATGCTGGTGGTCGGCTCTATGAGTCTTTACGTCAGTCCTTGGGGGCTACGTCAGGTGGATGAAATTTTCTCGGATCAATCCAAAGTCACGGAATTCGAATTGCTGGCGCCGGGGCGCTTCCAAAGCCTGCGTTCCGGTGAACGGGTGACATACACCGAGGGACTGAGCAGCGACAAGCGGGAAATGCAGAACGTATTTATCGCGGAGCGGGACTCAGAAAACGGCAGCATCTCTGTCTTGGCGGCCAAACGGGGCACCCAGCTGGTTGACCCCAATACCGGCAGTCGCTTTGTGGTCCTGCACGAAGGCGCCCGTTATCAAGGGCGGCCGGGAGAAATGGATTACCGCGTTATTGAATATGACGCTTATGGCATCAAGATCGCGGAGCCTGACGCAGAGGCGGAGAAAACCCGGGATGAAGCCAAGCCGACCAGTGAGCTGTGGCGTTCCGAAAATCCTAAGGACAGAGCCTTGCTGCAATGGCGTATCTCCATTCCTTTATTGGTTCCCATCGTTGCGCTGTTGGCGATTCCCCTCAGTCGGGTGAATCCCAGACAGGGGCGCTTCTTCCACTTGCTGCCCGCCATGCTGATTTACATTACGTATCTGGGGCTGCTGATCGCCAGCCGTAAGAGTCTGGAGAAAGGACGCATCAGCGAGTGGATAGGCATGTGGTGGGTGCACGGAACATTTCTGGCGATCGCGCTGATATTGATGTTCGGTCCTGACTGGCGACAGAAGAGGAGAGCGGCCCGTGCGCAGAATTGATCGTTACATCGTCGCAACCGTCGCCTCCGCCATGCTGCTGGTGCTGCTGGTGGTGCTGTCGCTGGACTTGGTGTTCGCGTTCATCGCTGAAATGGATGAACTGAAGAACGACTACCAAACCTTCCAGGCGATGAAATACATCGTCTTCACCGTACCCAGGCGCATCTATGATTACTTGCCCCTGGCTGCGTTTATTGGTTGTCTGGTAGGGCTTGGCGTGTTGGCCAACAACAGCGAGTTGACGGTGATTCGCGCCGCTGGCGTCTCCGTGGTGCGGGTGGTCTGGTCCACCATGAAGCCGGCTTTGGCGGTGGTGGTGGTGGGTATCCTGGTGGGCGAGTTTGTGGCGCCGCAAACGGAGCGTATTGCGCAGACGCAAAAGGCCTTGGAGCAGGGCGCGGCTGAGAACGTGGCTTCTTCCGCCGGTATGTGGCGGCGTGAAGGCAATGTGTTTATGCACTTCAATGCGGTGGAGCCGAAAGGCGTGCTCCATGGCGTGAGCCTTTTTGAATTCAATGATGAACGTCGCATGGTGCGATCGACTTTCGCCAAGCGGGCAATTTATCAGGGCGATCACTGGTTATTGCAGGACATTGAACGCACCGAGATCAAAGATGACGGCAGCAATGTGCAGACGTTCGACTCTCTGCGCTGGAATGTCAGCTTGTCCCCCAGCATTCTGG
Organism: Hahella sp. HN01; assembly: GCF_018986435.1. Lineage (GTDB taxonomy): Bacteria > Pseudomonadota > Gammaproteobacteria > Pseudomonadales > Oleiphilaceae > Hahella. The sequence continues at coordinate 10,912 of NZ_JAHMIN010000020.1, forward strand.
AAGTGTTGATCATCAAGCCTGAATACTTGTCTATCAAAGGCCTTTATACCTACGCCAACTATCAGGAAGAGCAAGGGCTGGACGCTAACTCTTATCTGATGGCGTTTTGGAAGAAAGTGCTGCAGCCAGTGGCGACCTCTGTCTTAGTGCTGGTGGCGATCTCCTTTATCTTTGGGCCGCTGCGTTCGGTCACCATGGGGTTCCGCGTATTCTGCGGCATTATTATTGGTCTGCTGTTCAAGTACATGCAGGATTTGTTGGGGCCGGCAAGTCTCGTATTCGGCTTCAACCCTGTGATTGCAACGCTGGCCCCGATTTGCATTTGCGCGTTGCTGGGCGTGGTGTTGTTACGTCGAGTACGTTAGCGCTTACTCTCTCTTGCTTGTCATCTCTCCTCAACAGGCGCCGGATATATCCGGCGCAGTGCACTATTTCAAAATCCGTCTAAGCTAAAGAATAAAGCCTGCTCCGATTACGCTTACGTCATTGTTCACAAAGCGCTTTATCGGCTCCGGCCGAGCATGGCTCAGGGGGCTTCTTCCACGGGATTTATTTTGGAGTTCTGACGCATGAATTTAGCTATGCAGTTCCGGCATAAGATTATCATTTTGAGCGGCGGGATCCTGCTGCTCTCAATTGTCGCATTTGCGGCCAACAACTATTACTTTTTGGCCGACCAAACCAAGAAAGACCTGGAAGGAGGCATGCAGGAATTGTCCGGAGCCGTATCCGGCAGCATTGCAAGCTGGCTGAATGGGAAGTTGGATCTGGTGCGCGGCGTGGCCTTGAAGGCGGCGCAAACCACGGATGTGGAGACCATCAGGGCATACGCCCAGGTCGGGGCGGTCTCCGAAGAAGTCGCGGGCATGTATGCAGGTTTGTCGAATGGGACATTTATATACAACGACGCCAACGAATCTTTCCCCTCAGATTACGATCCTCGTAAACGTCCCTGGTACACCACCGCGCAGCAAAAGGGTTCGCCGACTTTTTCAGAGCCTTACCGGGATGTGCTAACGAAAGAACTATTGATCACTGCTGCGGCGCCGTTTTCAGGCTCCAGCTCAGGCGTTGCGGGGGCTGACCTTAATCTGGACGTGGTCACGAAGATGGTCAACTCCGTGGACTTCTTTGGCTTGGGATACGCCTTTTTAGTGACGGATAAAGGGAAAGTTCTGGTGCATCCAGATGTGAAGATGGTCGACAAAAATGTCACCGACTTGTTCCCCAAGGAAACACCCAAGCTGAACGCCAGTGACTTGCAAGAGACTACGAGTGATAAGCAGTCCGTACTGGTTAGCTTCTTCCCCATTTCCGGCATCGCCTCGGTGTCCTGGCGGCTGGGTGTAGTGATAGACAAAGAAAAAGCGTTCGCCTCACTGGCGGATTTCCGTAACTCCGCCATTGTTTATGCGGTTATTGGGGTGCTGGTGGTCTGTGTTCTCATGACATTGTTGCTGAACACATTGATGCGCCCGGTGATTCGGCTGGGCGACGCCATGGAGAATATAGCGGAAGGCGAGGGCGATCTGACGCAGCGTCTGGATGTGTCCGGCAAAGACGAATTTACTCGCCTGGCTACCAACTTCAACGCTTTCGTAGCCAAAGTGCAGAATCTGGTTGGCGATATCAAAAACTCTATTGAGAGCATGTCCGCCGCTGTCCGGGAGATGAAAGGCTTTGCGGCGGAAACCAGTGAAGCAGTGGCCTCACAGCAGCAGGAAACCGAAATGGTGGCGACGGCGGTGAATGAAATGTCCGCCGCTGCGCGGGAAATCGCTCAGAATGCACAGCAGGCGGCGGAGGCGGCGCAAGAGGCGGACGACGAAAGCGCCAATGTTAAGCGCATTGTGGACGACGCTATCAAGTCTATCGAACAACTCTCCACTCAAATCGGCAGCGCGTCGGAAGTCATCAACGCTCTCGAAGGGGATGTGAATTCGATTGTGTCAGTGCTTTCCGTTATTCGCGGCATCGCCGAGCAAACCAACTTGCTGGCGTTGAACGCAGCCATTGAAGCGGCGCGGGCAGGGGAAGCGGGACGTGGATTCGCCGTCGTGGCGGATGAAGTACGGGCGCTGGCCAGCAAAACCCAGGAAAGCACGGAAGAGATTCAGGCCATGATCAGTCGCTTGCAGGATGGTTCCAATAAAGCCGTGGGCAGCATGGAGCAAAGCCGCAACAACGGGCAGGCGGCGGTGGATAAGGCGCAGTCGGCGGGCTCGTCGCTGAATGCGATTGTTTCCGCCATCACCACCATCAGCAGCATGAACACCCAGATCGCCGCCGCTTCCGAGGAACAGACTGCGGTGACCGAAGATATCAGCCGCAGCATCACCTCCATCGCCGACGCGGCAGAGCAGACTGCGCGAGGAACTCAGGAAACCGCCAATACAAGCACGCAGCTGGCGGAGTTGGGCGAGCATCTGCGTCAGCAGGTGGCGCGCTTCAAAGTGTAAGTCGGGAACTTGTTTTCTTCCTCGAATGGGCGGTAGACCCGACTGCCGTCCGTTCGCTTTTTCATCCGCTATGTGCGGCGTTTAATTGGGAACATAGCGCTGCAGAATGTCATGCATCTGACCGCTGAGCTTCAGGTAATCCAACGCTTTCTGAAATGATTCAATGATGTGGTCGTCCACGCCCAGGTTGAAAGCGAAATATTCAGAAGACTCGGTGACCGTCATCACCTCTTGATAGTCGCGGGCGTCCAGTCCTAACTGTTGCAGATACCAATTGGCGGTCTGCGAGCCGTACGCCCAATAATCGACTTCGCCGTTGTTCAGCATTTGCCCGCAGGTGAGCGGGTGCGTGGTGGCGGTCAGGTTTCGCTCTTTGACGCCGGCGCTGACCATCAGTTGATGGCCAACGTCATCCTGAATGACGCAGATGCGCTTATGGCCGAGTTCTTTCAGGTGGATCGGCTCTGATTCTTCGTCCTCAATGTCATGGCGTTTCCCCATCAATACCACTTTGGAGCGGTAGATGGGGCCGACCCATTTAAACTTGTCCTCTCTCTGCGGCGTGCGCGTCATGGTGAACAGCGCGCTGCGGTTCTGACTGGTCGCGGCTTTGTAGGCTTCCGGCCAGTTCATGAAATGCACGTCGCTGCGGCTTTTGTCTGCGCCAATGGTTTCCATGATCGCATCGAAAAGGTCCAGGGCGATGCCTTTGGCCACGCCGTTTTCGCGGTAATTGAAAGGAGCGTAGTCCTCGCTGTAAAAACTGAGCTGCGAGATGCCGTTGATGACGTCAATGTTGTTAAGAATGCGCGAGTAATCGCCATTGCGTTTGAGGCGTTTCAGACCCTGATTGAAGATCGCGACGTAGCTGCGACTGTTAGGGCCATTTTTGGGGAACATTACCGATAAACCGTCCTGAATCAGGGGCTTCTCGTCATAGGTGAACAGGCGCTGATATTCCGGCAGTTCATGTTGCAGCAGATATTCCCCCACTTTGGCGTCCAGGGGAAACAAGTCGATTTCACGTCGCAGCAGTTTGACCAGATTTTGCCGGTCATTCACGGCGGGGATGACCTGCAGGTTCTGGTTGGCGATGGCGTTATCGAACGCTTCGCCGTAACTGTAGCCGACGCTGACTCCAACCCGGTAGGGCGCAAGGTCTTTCAGCTCGTTCCAGGTGAAATCCTGATCTTTCAGGTGAAATAACGCGCTGCTGCTGTAAATGATGCGATCGCTGAACCAGAAATTGCGCCGTCGTTGCGCATTATCGACCCAGCCGACGGCGCCGTCCCAGCCGGGCTTGCGTGCGAACTCGTAGGCCCGGGCCCAGGGCATGAAGTCATATTCGACTTCAATGCCTTCAAGAGCGAAGGCTTCGGTCACCAGTTTGGGCAGCAACCCTTTGTAGGGCAGGCTTTCCGACGCGTAGGGCGGCCACTCTCCGACGGTCAGTCTAATCGCGGCGGTAGAAGTTGAAAATGTGGCGCACATCACAAGTCCGAGAAAAAAGCGCCATCTTGTCGTATTCATCGGCATCCAGGGTTCCGACTTGTCCATGGTTTGTTGCTTGTTTAGCCCGTTAAACATGGCGCTGATAACGGGCGTTATTGCGTCCGTCGTCAGGCCGCGAGTTTAAAAGCCTAATGGAAATTGCGTAAAAATCCGTCAACCGACGTGTGTCGGCGTCCATCCGAGGCGACCCGGCGCGAGTATAGCGCTATCGGGCGATGGAGGTGTGTTTTGATTTGTTTCTGCATTTTCATATTAGACTAAAGGCTAATAAGGTCGTCATTTTTATTACGCTACTTTACCCCGCTCCTGGTTACAACTACTGTAGTCAGCACGCCGGTTTCAGGGAATGTTTGAAGCCGGTAATCACAAAACCTCTATCAACCCGATTTGCTTACAAAAAAAATTGAGGGTTCTCTGTATGCGCTATATCTGGAAGAGCATTGCGCTGCTTTGCCTGTTAGTTAGTGGTGAATTACTCGCTGCTCCATCCGTTAAAATTGGTCTCAACTATCCCCAGACTGGACGATACCAGGAACAAGGTCTGGCCCAACGCAGGGCGGCTTTTATGGCTGTGGATGAGATAAACGCCGCCGGCGGCATTCTTGGTCGGCCGGTGGAACTGGTGATTAAAAATACCGGCTCCAAACCTGATCGCTCTGTACGAAACGTTGAGCAACTGGTGGATGAAGATGGCGTTGTCGCCATATTCGGCGGATCATCCAGCGCGGTGGCGATCTCTGGCGGTAAGGCCGCCAAATCAAGGGACCGCATCTATTTCGGTACGCTCACCTACTCCAATGAAACCACCGGCACAGAAGGGCACACCCACATGTTCCGGGAGAGCTATAACGCCTGGATGGGGGCGAAGGTGCTGTCCAAGTACCTGAAAACCAATTACGCCGGTCAGAAATACTTCTTTATCACCGCCGACTACACCTGGGGGTGGAGCACAGAGCGGTTGATTCGTATCTTCAGCAACACTCAGGATAAAGAGAGTCATCCTGGCGTGCTGACGCCATTCCCCACCGCTTTGCAGAAAGATTTCGTCGACGCTTTGAATCAGGCGCAGGCCAGCGACGCCAAGATACTGGTGCTGGTATTGTTCGGCGACGATATGGTGCGCGCTCTGGAGCTGGCCACGTCTATGGGCATGAAAGACAAGATGAAAATCGTCGTGCCGAACCTGACGCTGGGCATGGCGAAGTCGGCGGGGCCAGCGATTATGGAAGGCGTCGTCGGCGCGGCGCCCTGGACCTGGGAGGTTCCCTACATTTTCAACCATCCCAAGGGGAAAGAGTTCGTCGAGAGATTCTCTGAGCTGTACGGCTTGCGGCCTTCCTCATCCGCCGCCTCCGCCTACAGCATTCTGTGGCAATACAAAGAAGCGGTGGAGCGCGCCGGCACATTCAGAACCGCGTCCGTCATCAAAGAGTTGGAAGGGCATCGCTACACGCTGTTGAAAGACGAACAGTACTGGCGCGAGTTCGACCATCAGAATGTACAGACGGTATACGCCGTGCGTTGCAAGCCTCGTTCGGAAGTTATGTTGGATGAATTTAACGAAGACTACTTCGAGATCATCGACAGCATGCCCGGAGAGGAAGCCGCGCAGACCTACCAAGAGTGGCTGGCGGAGCGTCGTTCCGCGAATAAGTCCGATCATCTCGAATAATTCTGTCAAAAGCGGCGTTCTTGCTTAGAGCGCCGCCTTCTCTCTCTGTCTTTCTCTATTTCCTTTTATTTGTTAACCCGAATGCTTTTTGGCGCCGATGGGTCTCTGTAGTAACCCACTACTACCCCATGCCGGAAAAAGGAGCCTAGACTGGTAGTCTGCTGAATGACTTCCGGCCTGGCGGCCGGGTGTTTTGACAGGCGAGCGATGTCCGCAACCTTAGACGACAAGGAGACAGAGGTATGACTAAAAAAATACTGATCATTACTGGCGACTTTGCTGAAGATTACGAGCTGATGGTGCCGTTCCAGGCGCTGCAGGCGATGGGCTACGAAGTGGCGGCGGTGTGTCCGGACAAGAAGCAGGGCGACAGCGTCGCCACGGCGATTCACGACTTTGAAGGGCATCAGACCTACACGGAGAAACCCGGACATAATTTTACTCTCAACGCCACTTTCGCCGACGTGCGCTCCGAGCAGTTTGATGCACTGTTGCTGCCGGGCGGGCGCGCTCCCGAGTACCTGCGCCTGAAAGAGAGAGTGATCAGTCTGGTGCAGGAATTCACCCAGCAAGGCAAGCCCATTGCGGCGATCTGCCATGGCGCGCAGATTCTGGCGGCGGCCAAGGTTATCGAAGGGAAAAAGATTTCCGCTTATCCGGCATGCGCGCCGGAAGTGCAACTGGCGGGGGCTCACTATGCCGACATCGCGGTGGATCAATCCGTGACGGACGGCCAGTTTGTTACAGCGCCAGCGTGGCCTGCTCATCCGGCATGGCTGGCGCAGTTCGTCAAACTGCTATAAGCCCCGCGCTGTACTTCCTTTCCAGATAGGTCGCGCAAACCACGCGCAATAAAGAGGCGAAGTTACCGACTTCGCCTCTCTTCTCTACGACTTCGTCATACAGCTTCGCCATGAACTGAGTGGTCGACATGCCCTCAGAACCCGCAATTTCCTCCAATAGCGTCCAAAAGCGCTGCTCCAGTCGCACGCTGGTGACAAACCCACGCAGGCGCACTGACTTCGAATGCGCTTCATATAACTGTGGATCGGTGTTGGCGTATATCTCGCACATAGGCGTCTCCGACATTGAAACGGGGTAAAATTACAACAGACCCTAGCAACAGGCGATTGGTTTTGTAAATGCGGCGTAGGCCTAAAAAAGAAATGTTGACAGTTCACACTTCCGGGTGGGAGCAGTATGATGCATTGGACTGGCGACGTCGCATTAAAACAATAATCAGGAAGGAGGCTGGAGAATATGGTCAGAACGGGAAAGCGTTACCGTAAGAATCGAGCGGACGATCACTATGACGTGATCATCATCGGATCGGGCGTTGGCGGATTATGCAACGCCGCGTTGTTGTCCCTGATCGGCAAGAAAGTCTGTGTGCTGGAACAGCACTACACCGCGGGCGGTTATACCCATAGCTACGAACGCAACGGCTATGAATGGGATGTCGGGGTGCACTATATTGGCGAAGTGCATAAGCCCTGGTCGATGATCCGCCGGGTGTTCGATCTGATCAGCGACGGTAAGATAGAGTGGGCGGAGATGGACCCCTGCTACGATCGTATTTTCATTGGCGAAGACAATTACGACTTCATCGCCGGCAAAGAACCTTTCATCAACGAAATGGCGCGACGCTTTCCCGGCGAGGAAGACGCCATTCGTCGCTATGTCGATTTGCTGTACTCGGTAAGTCGACGCATCCCCAAATTTTTCGCCGGACAGGCGTTACCCAAAATCGCTGCTTGGGCTTATCACAAGGCCCGCCGTTTTCTGCTGCCGGATTACTTTTTCAAGACCACCCGTGAAGTACTGGAAGGCCTGACGCAAAATCAGCGTCTGATCTCTGTGTTGACGGCGCAGTGGGGCGATTACGGCCTGCCGCCCACGACGTCGTCTTTTATGATGCACGCCATGGTTGCGAAGCACTACATCACGGGGGGCAATTATCCTGTGGGCGGTTCCTGGCGCATTGCTGAAGAAATTATTCCAGTTATTCGCCGCAGCGGTGGGGAAGTGTTTACCTACGCGCAAGTGGCGGAAGTCCTGGTGCGCTCTAATCGCGCTTACGGCGTGCGTTTGAGCAATGGCGATGAGCTGCAGGCGGACGCCGTGGTCAGCGACGCGGGCGTCATTCCCACGATCAAGCATCTGTTGCCAGAGTCCGCAGCGGCGAAAGGCGACTTGTTGAAAAAGTTGGAGGGACTGGCGCTATCAGCGTCTCACCTGTGTCTCTATGCAGGATTTCGCGGTTCCCCGGAAAGTTTAGGTATGCCGCGGAGCAACTTCTGGATTTATCCCTCTGATGACCATGACGGTAACGTCGCCCGCTTTATGGACGATCCATCCGCGCCTTTTCCTGTCACCTATGTGTCCTTTCCTTCAGCGAAAGACCCCACCTGGAATGCGCGCTATCCGGACCGTTCCACCGTGGAGATCATCGTACCCGTCAACAACCAATGGTTTGATAAATGGGCGGGATCGCAGTGGAACAAGCGTGGTGAAGACTATCTGGAGCTGAAGGAGCAGTTTTCTCATCGGATGCTCGATGAACTGTATAAGCGCCTGCCGCAGTTGGAGTCAGCGCTGGACTTTTACGAGCTATCCACGCCGCTGTCGACGCAGTGGTTCCAGATGAACATGGGGGGAGAAATTTACGGGGTGGATCATACCGTTGAACGCTTCCAGCAGGACTGGCTGCACCCGGTGACCCCCATCAAAAACTTCTATCTGACCGGTGCGGATATAGTCACCGCTGGAGTAGGCGGCGCATTGATGGGAGGCGTCATGACCAGCTTCGCCATGTTGGGCAAAGAAGGCTACAAGCTGGGGCGTCTGCTGAAGCAGGGGCCGCAACCTGCGCAGTCGGCGTCGGAAGTCAGGGAGGCGGGATAATCCCCCTGGGGATCGAATCCCGCCGCAGAATGCGTTATGTTGTTGATCCGCATTTATAACTGCTAAGGATCAATCATATGGGGCATGGCCGGGGCGGCGTTGGAGCCGGCGTAGTTTGGATTCTCATCTTCTTGGGCGTGCTGGTCTGGTCGGGACTATGGCCGAAAGATCGGTTTACCTGGATGCTGGAAGTGGCGCCGGCGGTGATCGCCGCCTTCATTCTGGCGTCCACCTACAAGCGATTTCCGCTGACGCCCCTGTTGTATTGGCTGATCTTGATCCACTCGGTCATTCTTATGGTGGGCGGGCACTATACCTACGCGGAAGTGCCTCTGTTCGACCGCATCGGAGAAATCATGGGGTGGGGGAGAAACAACTACGATAAGGTTGGCCATTTCGCCCAGGGCTTTATTCCTGCGATGGTGGCCCGGGAAATTCTGCTACGTCTGCGGGTTGTGAAAGGGCGTGGATGGATGAACTTCTTTATTGTCTGCATCGCCCTGGCGATCAGCGCCTTCTATGAGCTGATTGAATGGTGGGTGGCGGTGGCCAGTGGAGACTCCTCCGTCGCCTTCCTGGGCACCCAGGGCTACGAGTGGGATACCCAGTCAGACATGTGTTACGCCCTGGTGGGCGCTATCACTGCTTTAGTGACCCTTGGGCGGGTTCACGACCGGCAGTTGTATCGCCTTAAACGGGCGCCGGTGGCGGCGCCCTGAGGTTGGCAAGATCAGGCGGACGGCAGGTTCTTTAGCAGGAAGTCGCGGATATTCTCGCCCATGATTCTGCGAATCTGACGTTCGTTCAGCCCCGCTTTCATCAGTGCTTCAGTTAAGCCATCCAGTCGGGTGACGTCGAAAGGCGTCGCCACGGCGCCATCGAAATCTGACCCCATCGCCACGTGTTCCACGCCAATCAGATTGACCGTGTATTTGATCGCGCGGGCGATGGACGCCGCATCGCGTCCGCAGACCGCCGTCGACCAGAAGCCGATGCCGACGATACCACCGTTAGCGGCAATGGCTTTTAGCTGAGCGTCGGACAAGTTGCGGTTGTTGTTGCAGGTTCCTTTGACGCCCGTGTGCGACACGATAACGGGGCGCTTGGCCATGGCGAGCACGTCGGATATGGTTTTGGCGGAAGCGTGGGCCAGATCAATGATCATGGACTTGCTTTCCATGGCTTTGACCCATTGTTTTCCTAAGGTCGTCAGACCCCCTTTGTTGACCCCATGAGCGGAGCCGGACAGCTCTGTGTCGAAAAAATGGGTTGGGGCGATCATACGGAAACCCGCCGCATACAGGGCATCCAGATTGTTCAGGTCGCCTTCCACCGCTTGCGCGCCCTCTAAGGTGAGCCAGCCGGCGAGGGCGTCCTTGTCGGTTTTTCGCTGCGCAATGAAATCCTGTAGATTCTTGCGGTTCAGAATGAGTGTGAATTTGTTGGCGGGCGAGTCGGCGAGGTCGCGAAGCATCCCCGCCTGACGCTCGGCGCGACTCAAAAGGCTCTGTAATGCGCTGGGCGACCAGGCCTGCGACAGTCCCAGCCAGAATATCATGTCGCTATCGCCTGTATTTTTCTGGATGTTCAGGCCGAAGGGAACTTTGGTCACCACCGAAAACGCCTGCAACGCCATGCCTCCCTCCCGCAGCCGCGGCAGGTCCATGTGACCGCGCTGATAGCCTTTGGACAGGTTGCGCCCCCAAAGCAGTGAATCTGAGTGCAGGTCGGCGATGAACAGAGACTGGTGCAGGCTTTTGACTTTATCCGTCGCCGGCTGCGGCGGTGAACTCGTGAGCTGATTGCTGGCGTTATCCACTAGTGGCGGAACCAGGGCGAAAAACGAAAGAACTGCGATGATCAGGGTGATCAGCAGTCCAGTCAGTATTTTTTTCTTCATGATGTATTGAGACCTTATCCATCGGTAAGCCGGATTGCTCCGAGCGGGCGTCAGTACCTTACCCAAAGCGAAAGGGGATGCCAACAAGACATGGGTTGAACAAAGTGTAGACAGAATTAAAAATGCTGTATATAGTTACAGTACTGTATGTTTAAACACTTCCCGGCGTCGCCGCACATGCAGGAACGCTGGCACTGTTATATGAGGGCTTGATTATGCAGGTTTCGTCTGACGGAGATATCATTCGCATTCAAATGCCGGTTAGCACATACATGATGGCGTTCTACTACAAATGCGTGGATGGCGAGTGGGTGCGCTACAAAAGAGAGAGACTGGGGACGCTGCACTAGTCACTCGTCCCAGTCGACGCATTGACCGCTCTCGCTATGTGCGAACGCCATAAGGACATGGCTTTCTGCAAGCGTCGCCATACTTCTTGTTCAGTACCTGAACTGCACGACTAGCTGTCTAAGCCGGGTCACCATTTGCTTCAGGTTGTCGCTGGACTGGAAGTTTTCCTCCGCAGCGGTATGCAGAGTCTGCGACAGCTCACTGATGTTTACGATGCTGCGATCAATACTTTCCGCCGCTTCGCGCTGTTCATAAGTGGCCTGCGCCACATATTGATTGGCGTCATGCATGGAGGTGACCGCGGAGAGCGTCTTATCAATGGATTCGGCGGCCTGGCTCGCTTGAGAAACCGTGCCTTCCGCGCGCTTGCAGCTTTGCTCCATTCGGGTGACGGCTTTGTTCACCCCGGCGCGGAGCTGTTCGATCATTTTTTGTATCTCATCAGTGGAGTTGCCGGTGCGTTGCGCGAGCGTACGCACTTCATCGGCCACTACGGCGAAGCCGCGCCCCTGATCCCCGGCGCGGGCGGCCTCTATGGCGGCGTTTAACGCCAGCAGGTTGGTCTGTTCAGCGATGCCGCGAATCACGTCGAGGACGGCGCCAATGGACTCGCTTTCCTTGGCGAGCTGGCTGACCGAGTCTGACGTTTCATTGATCGCCTGGGTCAGCTCATTGATGCGTGTGGTGGCGCCGTCCACCGAGGTTTTACCGGATTCGCAGGCTTTGCGGGCTTCCAGGGCGATATTGGCGGCGTTATCCGTATTTTCATTGATGCCTTTGACGGTCGCTGTCATTTCGTTGGACGCCGTCGCCACCTGATCGGTTTCGTGACTCAGTTGCTCGGCGGACTCTTTGGTTTGCGCGCTAATGCGAGCGCTTTGTTCTGAGGAGGCGGAAAGTTCGTCCGTGGTCTTCGCCAAATCACCCACGATGACTGAGAATTTATCCATCATGGCGTTAAACGCCTGGGCGATAGCGCCAATTTCATCCTGACGGCTGTAATCCACTCGTTTGGTGAGATCGTTGGTGTCCTCAATCTCCGTAATTACCCGACGCAGACGGTGAATGGGCTGGGTGATGGAGCGGGATAACAAGAAGCCCACCAGCAGGGAAACCGTTACTGACACCACAAGGATAAACAGCACTTCCTGCTGCAGACTGCGGCCGCTGGCGGCGACAGAATCGTTCGCTTCCAAGACCTGATTGGCGGCGACGGACACTTCCTGCGCCGCTTGCCCAACTCCTTCATTGGCTGCCGCCGCGGCTTTGGCGGCTTCTTCCAGTATGATTTTGAAGGTGGAGCTCATGGCCATGCTGGCGGTGCGGGCTTCGCCGATCATCGCGCTGACGCGCTGGCGGGAGTCATTGTTACGGGTGCGATCGACAGCTTCTGCGATGGATTTGTTGAAGTCATCCAGATACATCAGTACGACATCCGCGACATCCGCCATTTCCTCATCGGTTCCAGCGATTTTATCTAAGGTGTCGCGCAGGTTTTTCTCCGCCTGGTCGCCCTGGCTGATTGAGCGCTCTTCAGCGGTGGTGGCGGAGTCCAGACGCCAATACAGGTACTCGGAATACTGGGCGAAGGCGGTTTGGCTCTCCGCCAGCAGCGCATTGAGGTGTTGTTGCTGACTGACCAGCTGATTCTGCTTGGCGACGGCGGTGTTCTGCTGCTCCACCATACTGCGCTGGCCTTCGATGGTGCTCAGCATGTCATGCACCGCCCCCAGCAAGTAAACCAGTGCGCAAGTAAGAATGATGGCGAACACGGCGCTCATCATTAATGCGCGATGGAAAATGGTAATGCGTCGGGTTACCCGGCTGAAGATATGAGCCATGTCGCTTCCGTATTTGAATTTAGTTCAACTGGCGGCGGGAGTTATACTTCGCGGACGAATAGGATAAGCTCCGCAACCGCTGGACGCGACCTTTCCATCCCGGCATCGCCGAGGCGGTCTTTAGATGGTTTTGTCGCAGCCGCTTAATCTATTATTACTCTTATTTATAGCAGAAATTCTCAGCTCCGCCCGGCGGCGGGCTGTCGGGTGTGAGGAATCGGTTTTGAGCTGCAAACTGGGCGTACTGTTACTGCCGGGATTTTCCATGCTGTCTTACGCCAGCCTGGTGGAGCCGTTGCGGGTATGTAATGAGCTTCTGGATGAGCGCAAGTATCGACTCGTGCGGCTGGGAGCGGAGCCGGTGGTGACGTCGGGAGACGGCGTGGCGGTGTCCGTGGACCGGTCTCTGGCTCATGCCGCCGGCCTGGACGCGCTGGTCGTCTGTGGTTCAGTAGGGCTTTATAAAACGCCGCTTCTGGAAAAAGAATGGCTCTCCACGCACGGCAAAGGCCTGTCCTGGCTGGGAGGGGTGGCTAACGGCGCGGCTTTGCTGCTGGAACTGGGGCTGTTGCGCGGAAAAAAAGCTTCTTTACAGATTCCAGACGCTTTTTCAGCGCAGGCGCAAGCCTGCTTTTTGTCCCAGGATGTGTTTTCCGTTGACGCCAATATCTGGACCTGTCGCGGCGGCACCGCTGCGCTGGACATGGCGCTGTTTATGATTGGGCGTCATCACGGGGTCGAGTTGGCGGAAATGGCTTCTCAAGCGATCATGCGGGAGCGTCTTGGCGGCGCCAAAACCACTGGGCGCAAACGTCCCGACCTCGTGGCGAAAAGAGAAGCGCCGGCGCTCTGCGATGCGGTGCAACTGATGGAGAACAATATCGAAGAGCCGTTAACCACGGACGATATCGCCAAACACCTGGAGATCTCCCGACGTCAGCTTGAGCGTCTGTTCAAGCGCTACCTGGACTCCGTGCCTTCCCGTTACTACTTGCAGATTCGTCTGGAAAAGGCGCGGGACATGCTTTGCTCTTCCGCCTTGAGCATTACCGAAATTGGCTTGAAAACAGGCTTTTCCTCCGGCGCGCATTTTTCTACTGCATATCGAAATCTGTATGGGCTGACGCCGAGTGAAGAGAGAGCCGGTCAGCCTTGATGGCCGCCGGCGAACAATAGACGTTACTGCTCGACGGTCTTCAATGCATTGCGAGTGGGAGCTTCTGCATGAGGGATGGCGCGAAACAGTTTGCGCACCACATAGTTGACCGCCGCGGCGCGATGCCGCATCCACAGATGGCAATCCACGGGTGTGGCGCCGAGATTGGCCTTGGGCTCCAGCGCGGTTCTGCCCAGGGACACTTTGCTGCAGCCAAACTGGCAGCCATGCTCGATAGAAAGCTGCAGTAGCCGGAAATACAGGGGCAGGTCGGCATTGATCTCGTAATCCATGCCCACGTAGTAGGCCATGGATGTATCGCGGTCTTTAACCGAAGTGACGAAGCCCACAATCCGACCATCCATTGACAACGTGGTGCAGGCGAAACGGTCTCCCAGCGAATCCGACAGCGCTTTGAAATACCCCTTGGGCAATGTCGCCAGACGGGCGGCGGCGCGGTTCTCCACCTGCAGGTAGAGGGCGTGCAGCGCGGCATCCTGTTCATCGCTGATGCTGTCCAGGGTCTGCGTTTCCACGCCAGCGTCCTGCAGTTTCTTGATGATGGCGGTAATGCGCTTGCGGTACTTGCCGGTCAGGCTTTGCAGGTAATCTTCGAAGGTCCGGGTTCCCGGCTCCAGCGTCAACACCATTTCCGGGTCAGTCTGAATGGATCGGTAACTGTACCGCTTAAGGATGTCAGACTGCGGCAGCATGTCGCTGTTGAAGTCCTTCAGCATGACAAAGTCGATAGAGCCGCCCAGTTTTTCTCCCCGACGGATGCGGTACAGCAGCTCAGCCAGGGCGCGCCACCCCAGCTCCGCATCGACGCCCTCGGCGAAGGCGACGCCATGGAGGCCGCAGGACACCAGATTGCCGCAGACCAAAATGCGCTCCTGGTATTTTTGACTCAGTTTGGCTTTGGCGTTGTCAGGCTTTTCGCTTTTCATCATTCGGTCGCCGGACACATCGGCGATCTGGCAGCTGACCACGCCGATTGGAGAGCGATCTTTGTATATCAGGCCGTAGCGGGGAGAGACGTTGTCCGGCGCGTTGAGTTCCAGCGCCTGTACATAATCCCGTTGCAGAAATACGGATGCGGAGGCGGCGACGCGGTCCCAGTCCGCCGCATTGAGAAAGTTGATGCTGTCGGCGATAGCGAACTCCAGTCCCAGAGGCGTGCGGCGTTCTTTATGTCGATTTTTTACGTCCTTGATCTTGGCGAGCGTATTTTTCATGGTTATTCACACCCTTTATAGAAAGCCTTTCTATACTAAGCGAGACGGGGACTGTCGCGCGACAGTATTATTCTCTGGCGAATCAATACGCTATAGCCCATTGAAATTGCCTTAATTACGTATGGCGGCCTGCGTCGGGGTGCGCAAATCTGTAAATTCATGTCGCCTTTGCGAAATCCTTCTATTTCTTTTGTTCCTAAACTAACTGACATTGGGCCTGACAGGCCCGTAAAAAATAACTTCGCCGGAGACGCTGTGGAGCGTTGGCCGGCTCACCCGAATGGAGAAGATGAATGACCTCTAGCCAAGTCACCAGAGAAATGTTTGATCAGGTAATGGTTCCCAACTATGCGCCGGGCCCGATTATTCCCACTCACGGCATCGGCTCCCGAGTCTGGGATCAGGCTGGCAAGGAATACATCGATCTGGCGGGCGGCATTGCAGTAACCGGTTTGGGCCATGCTCACCCGGAACTGGTGGCGGCGTTGACTGAACAGGCGCAAAAACTGTGGCACCTGAGCAACGTCCTGGCGAACGAGCCGGCGATTCTGCTGGCTAAAAAACTGACAGAGATGACTTTCGCCGATCGCGTATTTTTCTCCAACTCCGGCGGCGAAGCCAACGAAGCCGCGTTCAAACTGGCGCGTCGTTACAGCTGGGAAAAACACGGACCTCATAAACACGAAATCGTGGCCTGTAACAACAGCTTCCACGGTCGTACGCTGTTCACCGTCAGCGTGGGCGGTCAAGCCAAGTATCGCGAAGGCTTCGAGCCGGTTCCCGGCGGCATCAAACATGTGCCTTTCAATGATATCGCCGCTCTGGAAGCCGCCATTGATGAAAACACCTGCGCATTCGTGGTTGAGCCCGTACAAGGCGAGGGCGGTGTGACGCCAGCGGATGAAGCCTACCTGAAACGCGCCAGAGAGCTTTGCGACCAGCACAACGCATTGCTGATTTTTGATGAAGTTCAGACTGGCGTTGGCCGCACCGGAGCGCTGTATGCGTACATGAAGTACGGCGTGACGCCGGACATTCTGACCACCGCCAAAGCAATGGGCGGAGGCTTCCCTATCGGCGCCATGTTGACCACCACGGAAGTAGCGAAGAGTCTTGCAGTGGGCACTCACGGCAGCACCTACGGCGGCAACCCGCTTGGCTGCGCGGTAGCGAACAAGGTCATGGACATCGTTAACACACCGGAAGTATTGCAAGGCGTTGAGCGCAAGCATGAGCTGATGGTAGCTGGCCTGAAGGCGATTAATGAGAAATATGGCATATTCAGCGCTGTTCGCGGCATGGGCCTTTTGATTGGCGCGGCGCTCACTGACGAGTGGCAGGGCAAAGCCAAGCAGTTCATGACGGCGGCGCTAGAAGAGGGCGTACTGGCGTTGATCGCTGGACCGAATGTATTGAGACTGGCGCCTTCTCTGATCATCGGCGACGACGAGATCAAAGAAGGACTGGCGCGCTTTGAAAGAGCGGTAGCCCGCGTCGCGCAAGGGCAATAAGGAAAGTTAAAGGGAACTAACTTGTACAACCTGTCAGTCTGATTAATTTGGAGGGAATGAGAATGGTGATTTTTCGCCCCAGCCGCTTCGCCGACCTGCCCGGCATTGAGAAGTTAATAAACGAAAGCGCAGCGCAGGTGTCCACCCTGCCTGCGGACCGCGACAAACTGGGCGAGAAAATCGACCAGTCCTGTCGCTCCTTCGCCGGCGATGAGTCCATGGCGGGCAAGGAACGCTACCTGTTCGTGCTTGAGGATACCGAAAGCAAGGAGATCCTGGGGACATCAGGCATCGACGCCTGCGCCGGTAACGGCGCGCCGTTTTATAACTACCGGCTGGATGAACTCATTCACTCCTCGCAGCAACTGGGGGTGTTCAACAAGGTTCCCATCCTTTATATGACCCATGAGCTCACCGGCTCTCCGCTGCTGTGCTCGCTGACTATTTCTCCCCGTTATCGCAAAACGGAGTATTTCGATCTGCTGTCGCGCTCACGCTTCCTGTTTATGGGACAGCATCGTGAGCGCTTCCAGTCCCGTATTATTGTGGAGATTCAGGGCAAGCAGGGCGATAGCGGCGATTCTCCGTTTTGGGACAGTCTGGGCCGCCACTTCTTCGATATGGACTTTGCGACGGCGGATTACTACTCCGGCATCAAGAGCAAAACCTTTATCGCGGAAATGATGCCGCCCCATCCGATTTATGTGAACCTGCTGACCAAAGACGCTCAGGATGCGATCGCACAGCCGCATTCGGCGGCCAGGGACAATTGCCAGTTCCTGAATCGGGAAGGCTTCCGCATGGGCCGTTACATCGATATTTTCGACGGCGGCCCGACTCTGGAGGCGGATTTGGATAATCTGACCACCGTGAAATCCACTAAAACCAAACAGGTCAAGCTGTCGGACAACCAGACCGGCCTGCAATACCTGATGTGCAACACCCTGTTCGAAGATTTCCGCGCCACGCTGGCCAATGTGACGGACGGCATGGGCGATCTGCTGCGTCTGAAGCGCAGCACCGCCGAGGCGATATTGGTGTCGGAAGGCGACAACGTTCAGTTCGCGCCCCTGTGATCGGCGTCGGGACTAACACTTTAAGCGAAGCATAAGACAGGGCCGGAGCAAGAGGATTTCAACATGATGATTATTCGTCCCATTAGCAGCAAAGATTTGGATGCGGTATACGAACTGGCGAAAAGCGCAGGCATTGGCGTAACGACGCTGCCCGCCAACCGCGAACTGTTGTCACAGAGAATTGAAGAATCGGAGCGCTCTTTTTCTGAGCGCATCGAGCAGGAACATGCGTATTACATGTTCGGGCTGGAGGACACTGAGGCCGGAACCATTGTGGGCGTCAGCGCGATCAAGGCGCGGGTTGGCCTGGATGAAGTGTGGTACAACTATCGGGTCTCCACCACGGTGAACGCCTCCAAAGAACTGGGCATTCACAAACAGACGCCAACCCTGTATCTCACCAACGATATGACCAACTGCAGTGAAATCTGCACGTTGTTCCTGCATGAAAAATATCGCAACAGCTTTAACGGGCAGCTGTTGTCGAAGTGCCGCTTCCTGTTTCTGGCGGACTTCTCCGAGCGTTTCAGCAACAAAATTTTTGCGGAAATGCGCGGCTACACCAACACACAGGGCGAATCTCCGTTCTGGGAAGATCTGGGCCGCAAGTTTTTCAGTCTGGAATTTTCTCAGGCGGACTACTTGTCCGGCATCGGCAATAAGGCGTTTATCGCTGAACTGATGCCCAAGTATCCGATTTACGTCCCGTTTTTCAGCCAGGAAGCCCGCGATGTGATCGGTCAGGTGCATGAGCACACCAGACCGGCGCTGGCCATGCTGGAAAGCGAAGGCTTCAACTTCAACGGTCTGGTGGACATTTTTGACGCCGGCCCGCTGGTGGAGTCCTTTGTCCATGGCATTCGCAGCGTGCGCGACAGCGCCAAACGCTTCGTCATGCCGGTACAGAAAACCGGCATCGACGAGATTGCCGAACCCTATATGATTTCCAACCGGTCCTTCTCCAACTTCAGGGTGGGACTGCTCGACAGCGACCAGATCAAATCCGACACCGTCTCCCTCAATCATGATCTGATGGATCATTTGCAATTGGGCGCAGGCGACACTGTACGGGTGGTTGCGTTGAAAGCGAAGAGGAGCGATGCATGACTGTACGTGAAAGCGCATTTATAAACGGCAGCTGGTTAGCCGGCGGCGGCGTAGTGTTCGAGTCCCTGGACCCAGTGACCCAGGATTGTCTGTGGAAAGGCGCGGCGGCCTCCGATGAGGTGGTTGCGCAGGCGGTGCAGGCGGCGCGTCAGGCGTTTCGCAGCTGGGGACGTCTGGATGTCGCCAAGCGTATCGATATCGTCAAGCGCTTCGCAGCGTTGCTGGAAGAAGACAAAGAACGTCTTGCTGAAGTGATCGGCAAAGAGACCAGCAAACCTCTATGGGAGGCACGCACCGAAGTCGCCAGCATGATCGCCAAAGTGGGTATTTCCGTTCAGGCGTTTAATGAGCGCACCGGCGTCACCGAGCAGGACGTGGCGGCGGGACATGCGGTGTTGAAACATCGCCCCCACGGCGTGTTGGCGGTTTTTGGCCCCTATAACTTCCCCGGTCATTTGCCCAACGGTCACATCGTGCCCGCGTTGATTGCCGGCAATACGATCGTCTTCAAGCCAAGCGAGTTGACCCCGTGGTTCGCGGAAGAAACCGTGCGTATCTGGGCGAAAGCCGGCTTGCCGGAAGGCGTGTTGAACCTGGTGCAAGGCGCGCGGGAAACCGGCGTGGCCCTGGCCGCCAGCGAGGACATAGATGGTTTGCTGTTTACCGGCAGTTCTCCGACCGGACACAGCCTGCACCGCCAGTTCGGCGGTCGCCCCGAGAAAATCCTGGCGCTGGAAATGGGCGGCAATAACCCATTGATCATTGCTCCTCCTTATGACTTGAAAGGCGCTGTGCATCATACGCTGTTCTCGGCATTTGTTTCGGCGGGCCAGCGTTGTACCTGCGCGCGTCGTCTGCTGGTTCCGGATACGGCGGAAGGCAAGGCGTTTCTGGACGAGCTGGTCGCAGCGGCGGCCAATTTGCAGGTAGGACGCTATGACGCGGACCCTCAGCCTTTTATGGGCGGAGTGATTTCCCTGCGTGCGCGGGATCAGATGCTGGCCGCGCAGAGCAAGCTGGCTGCGGAGGGCGGACGCATGCTGCTGGAGATGCGCAGCTTGGAGGAAAACGCGAGCCTGTTGAGCCCAGGCGTTATCGACGTCACCGATGTACAGGAACTGCCGGACGAAGAACACTTCGGACCCATGCTGCAAGTATTGCGCTACCGCGATTTCGATCATGCCCTGGAATTGGCCAACAAGACTGGATTTGGTCTGGCGGCGGGTTTGATCAGCGACTCGCGCGAACTGTATGACCGCTTCTGGCTGGAAGTGCGCGCAGGCATCGTCAACTGGAACAAGCCTCTGACCGGCGCCAGCAGCGCCGCGCCGTTCGGCGGTGTGGGAGCTAGCGGCAATCACCGTCCCAGCGCCTACTATGCGGCGGACTACTGCGCGTATCCGGTGGCGTCTCTGGAAGCGGATCAGGCGCAGGCGCCTGGGCAGTTATCGCCGGGCATGTCCTTATAAATTTTATGGCATGCATAACAGCAACGAATTTAAACGAGTAGAAGAGGCGGATAGACGATGAAGGCATTTGAAGTCAATTTTGACGGGCTGGTAGGGCCGACTCACAACTATAGCGGGCTTTCCTACGGCAACGTGGCCTCAGAAACCAATATTCGCGATGTGTCCAATCCCAAGGAAGCTGCCAAGCAAGGGCTGCGCAAAATGAAGGCGCTGCACGACATGGGCTTCAAGCAGGGCGTGTTGCTGCCGCAGGAGCGTCCGGACATCGCGACGCTGCGTCGTCTGGGCTTTACCGGATCAGATCGGGAAGTGCTGCTGCAAGCGGCGCATCAGGCCCCGGTGTTTCTGGGCGCCGTCGCTTCCGCCTCCTGCATGTGGACGGCGAACGCGGCGACCGTTTCGCCCAGCGCCGACACCACCGACGGCCGGGTGCATTTCACCGCAGCGAACCTGAACGCGAAGTTCCACCGTTCGATCGAGCATCCGACGACGACCCGTATTCTGCAGGGCATTTTCAATAATGAGCAGCATTTCGCTCATCACAAGGCGCTGCCGCCTACCAGCCAGTTCGGTGACGAAGGCGCGGCTAACCACACCCGCTTCTGCAAAAATTATGAAGACAAGGGCGTGGAGCTCTTTGTATACGGACGCGTGGCTTTCGACGAGAACGCGCCGCGCCCGATGAAGTATCCTGCGCGGCAGACCCTGGAAGCCTGTCAGGCGGTGGCGCGTTTGCACGGTCTGGCCGATTCGTCGGTGGTGTACGCGCAACAAAACCCGGCGGTCATCGATCAGGGCGTGTTTCACAATGACGTTATTGCGGTAGGTAACCGCAATGTGCTGTTCTACCACGAGCAGGCGTTTTTGAATACGTCGCAAATGCTGACCGAGCTGGAAGCGAAACTGCAAGGCTGTCTGCTGAAGGCCGTCAAGGTTTCCGACAGCGAAGTGTCCGTGGCGGACGCGGTGTCCAGCTACCTGTTCAATAGCCAATTGTTGAGTCTGAATGACGACGACATGATGCTGGTGGTGCCTCATGAGTGCCGCGACAATCCCAACGTCAAAGCCTATCTGGATGATCTGGTTACTCGCGGCGGCCCCATCAAGCGCGTCGAAGTTTTCGATCTGAAGCAAAGCATGAAAAACGGCGGCGGCCCCGCATGTTTACGCTTGCGTGTGGCGTTGAATGAAGCGGAGCTGGCGGCGGTGCACCCCCAGGTGATGATGTCGGAGGAACTGTTCGACACTCTTAATGCCTGGGTAGACAAGCACTACCGTGACCGTATCTCCCAGCAGGACCTGGCTGATCCGCAGCTGCTGACTGAATGCCGCACGGCGTTGGATGAACTGACGCAACTGCTGCAATTAGGCTCGCTGTATCCTTTCCAGCTGGCTTAACTCCTTCCTTGAGCGACAAGAGCTGCTTCTAACCGGAGCAGCTCTTCGTTAGTCGTGTCGTAACACAACAATATGTAACGAAACTTAAACTAATTTATCTATAAGTTTCTCTAAGTGTCCGTTAATCTCTGCATGATCGGCTGATCGCCTTTTTCATCAGAATTAATGCAGGGATACTCAGCGTGGCGGCGAAGCGTCATTCGGTTTTCAACAATGTGCGCCGATTGCTGGCGCGCGCATACAGCTTACGTACAGTGGTCATTGCGGCTGCTTGTCTTATTGTGGTCGCGCCACAACTGGCCCGTCATCTTCCTTCTCTGGATACCTGGTTATATAACGCCGCCTGGAGCGTCAACAAGAACACTCCCATCAAGCCGGCAGATGATGTGCCTCTGGCGCAAAGGCTGATGCCGGGACTGGCGCCGTCTCCCGTATTCTTTTTAGACCCCTATCTGGCCCCGGCGAAATGGGACGCCGCCAGCCAGATTGAGACCAATGCTTTCCGCGTTGCGCCCGGACTGGAGACGCCGCCCTGGTTTTTCCTGGCCGAGAAAGCGCTCATTTTGATCTGCATGTTGTTGTTGGTGGCCGCATTGCCTCGAATGACGTGGCCGGCGGGTTTTTTTACCGTTGCTGTGTTTGTGGTTTCCCTCGCTGTCATACAGATCGGTATGCAGGTAGCGCAATCAAGATGGCTACCGCTGGGAGTATCGATCCAGTTCCTGGTGGCGGGCTATCTGGTGATGGCGTTCTGGCTGAAACAGCAAAAGCAAATCGAAGCGTTGCGTGAAGCGCGCCAGGATGTCAGTTTACGTCTGGGTAAAATGCAGCTGAAACAAGGGATGCTGGAAGAAACACTCACGACGCTGCGTCCGTGTCTGTCCAGAGAAGACGCCTGCGCCATTGTGTACGACGTGGCTGTCCAGCAGGAAAAAAAGCGTCAGTATGACGCCGCCGCCAATACCTACTTGTCCATTGCCGCCGCCAATCCCAAATTCCGCGATGCGGCGGAACGGGCGAAGAAACTGGCGAAATTCGAAACCATGCAGCAGGCGGGAGACACCGAATGGGCGGCGACACAAACGCTGGCTACGCCGGCGGACATATCCCGTCCGGTGTTGGGGCGCTATGAAATCGTGCGGGAACTGGGACGCGGCGCCATGGGCGTGGTGTATCTGGGGCGCGATCCTAAAATCTCCCGTCAGGTTGCGGTTAAAACACTGAATTACAGGCAATTCGATTCCCATCGCCTGGCTGATCTCAAAGCGCGTTTCTTCCGTGAGGCGGAAGCGGCGGGCAGATTGGACCATCCCAACATCGTGACGGTTTATGATGTCGGCGAAGAAGCCGATCTCGCCTTTATCGCCATGGACTATATCCAGGGCAAGAGTCTCAACGCCTACGCCAAACCGGGTCGGCTGCTGCCTGTGGAAGTGGTATACATGCTGATGGCGAAAGTGGCGGAGGCTCTGGAATACGCCCATCAGAAAAATATCGTGCACCGTGACATCAAACCCGCAAATATCATCTTCAACCCGGATAACCAACAGGTTAAAGTAACTGATTTCGGCATTGCGCGGATCTCCGACAAGTCGAAAACCCGCACAGGGCAGATGCTGGGCAGTCCGTTGTATATGTCGCCGGAGCAGTTGAAAGGCGGCAAAGTGAACGGGGTCTCGGACATATTCAGCCTGGGTGTGACATTTTATCAGTTGCTGACGGGGGAGCCGCCGTTCAACGCGGATTCTCTACCTGAACTGACTCAGCAGATTCTGAACAAAAAGCACCGCAGCGTCAGAGAACTGAGGCCGGAGCTTCCCGCAAGCGCTGTTCGAATTACCAATAAGGCGTTGCAAAAGGACCCTGCCAAGCGATATGCCAATGCAGGCGAGATGGCGGAACAACTAAGGAGATGTTGCATGAACGAGTTTGGAAAAACCGCCTTATGCTGACATATAAAGTAAGTGGACAGAGCCATGTGGGCTGTGTCCGTCGGGCGAATGAAGATTATATTGGGTGGCGCGTTTCCACCGATGGGAGAAGAGCGCTGGCGGTGTTGGCGGACGGTATGGGCGGTCATGCGGGGGGCGCCGAAGCCAGTCGCATTGCAGTCGAAGCCTTTATTGAATGCGCCATCGATCTGATGTGGCGCAATGTCGAACTATCCGAATACCTGATCCGTGAACGATTACTGGATGCGGCGGAAGCCGCCAACGAGGCGGTGTGTGTCGAACGCAGGCTGAACGAGGCCCTGTCCGGCATGGGAACCACGCTGGTGGCGGCGTTTTCTTATGATGGCGAGGCTTGTGTGGTTCACGCTGGAGACTCGCGCTGCTACTTAGTGTCGCAATCAGGGGAGCTGAGACAGCTCACCCGGGACGACAGTGTGGTGCAGCAAATGCTGGATGACGGCTCCATTACGGAACAGGACGCCCCGCATGTGCCGTACCGCAATATGCTGACCAAAGCTCTGGGGTGCCAGGAAGACCTGCTGTTCAGTTGCATCAATGTCAGTCTCAAAGAGGGAGAGCGCCTCCTGCTCTGTTCCGACGGTTTGTTCAACATGCTGCCTCAGGGCGTGATCGGCGAGCTGGCCAGCGGCGTGCGTCCGCAGGAAGAGCGCGTCGACAGTCTGATCGCAGCCACCTTGAACAAGGGCGCCGAAGATAACGTCTCCGTATTAATGGTCGAAGTGAGCGGTGTAGCCATCGACGCTTGATGTGATGCGCCGCAGAGAAAAGAAGTGATAAACAGGATTATGTTCAGCGGAAGGACCGCAAGAAGTGAGGTAAATGTGAGTATGCCCATGCTAGCGCAACTGATTGATGATGTGGTGGCGAATAAGTTTCTTCTGGAGAAGCCGGAAATTGTGATCGGCAGGCATCCCAACTGCGATATCCAGATCAATGACATCGCCGTCAGCGGTAAACATGCGTTGATTGAAGTGGAGCAAAATCAATATATGGAAGGCGTGCTGGATGTCTTTATATCCGATAAAGGCAGCACGAACGGCACTTTCGTTAATGACGAAAAAGTCAGCGGCAGACGCCGCCTGAACAACAACGATGTGGTCAGAGTAGCCTGGAACGCCTTTACCTATATCGAAGGCGCGGAAAACACCTTAGAGAAAACCGCTTATACATTGGACGACTGATCGTTCAGACTCCGCTTGGCTGCAGGGAAGCGGCCGCTCAATTTCATAGACAGGTGGAACTACGTATCCTGGCGCTGAGCGGCGTGGCGCAAGCCCGGCAGGCTAAGCGTGTTGGCCTGTCGCAACAATGCGCTTCCCTTATTGCCATTTTTCGCCATAATTCGCCCGCATAATTCCCTAAACCTTTGTTACGCTGATACTGATCGTCTGGTATCAGGCGGTGGCAGAGTGCGGCGATATCCTTCAAAAAAACGCTTATCAAAAATCGCTACGACTAACCTCTTCTAAAGGACAGTGTATGAGAGAAGTTCTAACCCGCTGGGCATGGGGCTTACTATTGGTGTTGATGGTCGGCTGCTCCGGCGAGTCCGGTAATGACGAGGGCGGTAAGACCGCACAGTCGCAGCCGGCCGCTGCTGAGAAAAGACCCGTCATTCCAGCTCCGCAACCCGAAGCTAAAAAACCGCCGGTTAAAGTGGACCGCGAAACGCTGAAGAAAGAATACGCGCAAACGCCGTTCAAAATTCTACGTATCGGCGAGCAGCCCTGGGACGATGGTCCCGCACTCTCTGTCACCTTCTCTGCGCCTTTGGATCAGGACACGATGCTGGGTCGTTATCTGACCGTAGCGGATGAGCAGAATCAGCCTGTCGCCGGAGACTGGATTCTCAACCCCGTCGGCACAACGGCCTTCTTTCCTTTTGTTGAGCCGGAAAAGCGTTATAAGGTCACCGTATCGCAAGGCCTGTCAGCCATCACCGGACGTATGCTGGAAGAGGGCACGAGTCAGGAGATCACCACGCGTCGTCTAGACCCTAGCGTGCGTTTTATCAGTCGCGGCGCGCAATTGTCGCCGGAACTGACCGACGGCCTGGAAATCGAAGCACTGAATATCGACGCCGTCGATATGGATATCTGGCGCATCAGCGACGATAAAATGACTGACTTCGTCGGCGGCTACCTGGGTCGCAGCTACTACGAGCTGGAGCAACTGCGCTCCTGGGGCGAACTGGTGTACGGCGGCCGCTTCGACCTCAATATCGATGTGAACAAACGCAAACGCCGCTTGATCGATCTTTCCTCCGTCGAACCTCTCAAGCAACCGGGCATCTTTGTCGCCATTATGAAAGGCGCGGGGCATTACCCTTATGAATACGTCACGACCTGGTTCACTGTCAGCGACATCGGCTTGCAGGTGCGCACCTATCAAAATCAGATGCTGGCGTGGGTGAACGGACTGGCTGACGCCAAGCCTCGCAGCGGCGTCAGCATTGAGTTGATCAATCAGCAAGGCAAAATGCTGAGAAACGCCAAGACCGACTCCGATGGCGTGGCTACTTTCGAAGGTGCGGAAACCTCCGCGGTGCTGGCGATTGCGCGCACGGACAAGCAACTGGCGCTGGTGCGGTTGAATCAGCCAGCGATGGATCTGACTGAGTTCAAACTGCCGAGTCGCAAGCAAAACCCGCTGGAACTATTTTTGTATAGTCCACGCGATCTCTATCGTCCTGGCGAGACCGTGCATATCAACGCTTTACTGCGCGATCATGATGGCCGCAAGGTTACCGCCATGCCGATTCAGGCGGAGTTGACCCGTCCCGACGGACGCGTGCATACCTCGTTCACCTGGCAGGGGGATGAGCAAAGCTTCTATACCACTACGTTCTCTTTGCCCGAAAACACTCTGACAGGCGATTGGTTCTTCAAGGCCACTCTGGGCAATGGCGACTACTTCCTGTATCGCCTGCAGGTGGAGGACTTCCTGCCTGAACGCATGCGTTTGGAAATCAAACCGGATGCGGAAAACTACAGCACGACCGATACCATCAATCTGCAGTTGCAGGCGGAATACCTTTGGGGAGCGCCTGCCTCCGGCAACCGTGCGGAAACCACCTTGCAGATTGCGCCGGCGCGTACTGTCTCTGAAACCTTTTCCGACTTTATCTTCGGCGAAGATAACGATGCGCTGAAAGAAACGCTGTCTTTACCGCCTGTAGACTTGGACGAAGAAGGTCATTACTCCCTGGAGCTCCCCAACCATTGGTCTGATGCGACTATGCCTGTGCGGGTGCGCGCTAATGTCAGCGTGTTTGAGTCCGGCGGTCGCCCCGTCGCCAGACAATGGCAACAGTCTTTGTGGCCCAGCGAGAGCCTGGTCGGCGTGCGGCCTTTGTGGGATGGCGACATCGCCGACCCTGAAACCAGTGCGGCATTTGAGCTGATTCATATTAATCAGGCGGATGAATTACTGGGCATGGAATACCTGGACGCCACCCTGGTTCGGGAAGATTCCGCCTATTACTGGCGCTGGAGTGAAGACGGGTGGGACTACGAGACCACGGAGCGTAACCAGCCGGTCTACAATCGCGTATTGAAAATCGAGCCGGGACAGCGTTTGACGATGTCCGTGCCGGTGGAGTACGGCAACTATCGTCTGGAGCTGCGCGACAAACAGCAGAATCTGCTTAATGCCTATAAGTTCTTTGCAGGCTGGACCTGGGATGGCGAGAGAGGCGGCAAAGGCCCGCGCCCTGAGCAAGTGGAGCTGCGCTGGGATAAAAACGCCTATCTGGGAGGCGATACCGCCAAGCTGACGTTGCAGGCGCCGTTTGACGGGCGCGCTATCGTCACGGTTGAAGCGAACGAGTTGCTGTGGCGTGGCGCTGTGGACGTCAAAGACGGCAAAGCGGAAATTAATGTGCCAGTTAAGGATGTCTGGACGCGTCACGATATGTTCGCCACGGCGCTGGTGTTGCGTCCCGGTAAACAATCCGCCATGGAAATGCCGCGTCGCGCCTGGGGTATGCGTCATCTGCCTTTGGACCGCGAAGCCAGAAAAATGCAGATCGAACTGAAAGCGCCGGAGCGTGTTGAACCTGAGAGCAAAGTGGCGGTGCAGATTCAGGTGCAGCCTGGCGCAACCCCCTCTAATACTGTAGCTGTAACCCTCGCCGCGGTGGATACCGGCGTCCTCAGCCTGACCCGCTTCAAAACGCCTGACCCATTCGCCTGGTTCTTCAGTCCGCGTAGTTACTCTGCGGAAATTCGCGACACCTATTCCAGTCTGATCGAAATGAGCAGCGCGGACCGCGCCAGACAACGTTTCGGCGGCGATGCGGATGAAATGTCCCGTGGCGGCGATGCGCCCGTCAGCGATGTGCAGATTGTCTCTCTCTACTCAGGCAAAGTGGCGCTGGATGCGGAAGGGAAGGGAACCATCGAACTGCAACTGCCTTACTTCAATGGCGAAGTGCGTTTGATGGCGGTGGCGTTTGACGACGCGCGCAGCGGTTCTGCGGAAAAACCGATGACCATCGCCGCGCCGGTCGTGGCGGAAGTCAACTTGCCGCGTTTCCTGGCGTTTGGCGACAAAACCGAAGCGCTCTGGGATCTGCAAAGCCTGTTGCCGGAACAACGTAAACTGAGCGTCAAAGTCAGCGCTGACAACCCTCTGGGGAGTGGCGAATTCGCCACGGAAATAACCCTGGCGGGCAAAGGCCGCGAATGGGTGCGCTTGCCTCTGGAGGCGATAGATGCGGAAGGCGTGGGCAAACTGTCGTTGAGCGTCACGTCGACGGATGGCCTGGAGCCGGCGATCAATATTCAGCGTGAATGGAAGCTCGGCCTGCGTCCGCCTTATCCGGCGCAATTGAACGTGCAAAGCCATGTATTGGAGTCCGGCGCAGCTATGTCGCTGACCGACCCGTTGATTGATATGGCCCTGAGTTCGTCGCTGGAAACGCAGCTGTCAGTCGGCCCTGTGCCGCCGCTGGATTCCAACGAATACATGAAGTATCTGATTCAATACCCCTATGGGTGTCTGGAACAGACTTCCAGCCGGGTATGGCCGTTGCTGCTGGCGACGGAGCAGGACTTGTTCAAGTACGACCGCAGCAGCGGCAAGCAGCTCGCCCAAGAGCGCGATCAGTGGGTTGAGAAAGGCCTGGGACGCATCTCCGGTATGCAGCGTTACGATGGCAGCTTCGGGCTATGGGGCAACGACAGCGATGAATATCACTGGCTGAGCGTTTACGCCACGGATCTGCTGCTGACGGCGAAACAGCGCGGCTATAACGTGGATCAGGGGCTGCTCGATAACGCGTTGGGACGTCTGCGCACCTATCTGACCACGCAAGGTCGCCTGAGCACTGAGAACAGCTACTACAGCGAAGCCCGCGATCATTACCACCTGGCTTATCGCGCCTACGCCGCATTGGTTTTGGCGTCGGTGCAGCAAGCCAAGCTGGCGGACGTTCGCACCCTGTACGATAACTACAGCAAGTGGGCCAAATCGCCCTTGCCGCTGGCGCAACTGGCGCTGGCGCTGGAGAAACTGGGCGACGCCCGACGCGCGCAGGAAGCCTGGTACAAGGCGCTGCATTGGGGCGAAATCGGACGTTACTATGCCGGCGATTACGGTTCACCGGTGCGCGATCTCGCCTGGACGCTGTTGTTATCTCTGGACAGCGCCGTCGCCAAGCAGCCCTGGGATCTGATCTATCCGTTGCGGGATGAACTGCGTGATCGCCGCTGGTTGTCCACCCAGGAGCAAATGGCCCTGTATCGCCTGTCCCTGGCTTTGAACAGTAAAGCTGGCGCTGAATGGAAAGCCTCTCTGGCGTTAAATGGCGAAAGCGAGGTGCTGGAGCAGACGCAACAATGGATCAACACCTGGAGTAAAGGTTCCTGGCCCGGCGATGCGCAACTGAGCAACATGAACGACTTCCCGCTGTTCGTCACCTTCAAGGCGCAAGGCTATCCGACGCAGGCGCCGAAACAGACCTTCGACGGAATCGAAGTCGAACGGGAGTTCTTCGACCTGAACGGTCAGCCCCTCAACGTGAAGAAGCTGGAAAGCGGCGACTTCGTGTTGGTGATGCTGCAAGTGCGTACGCAAGGCCATCGTTACCTGCCGGACGCATTGCTGGTGGATCTGCTGCCGGCGGGTCTGGAGCTGGAAAACCAGAATCTGGCTAACGCCACGCGCTTCGATGAAGTCGTGGTGCGCAATAAGATGGTCAGAGACTGGGTGGCGGATACCAGAGTGTTGCATCAGGAATACCGCGATGACCGTTATGTCGCCGCAGTCCCTCTGGACGCCTACAGCACCTCCGTGATCTTTTATTTGGCGAGGGCGGTGTCGCCGGGCGAGTACGTGATTCCTCCCACGGTTGTGGAGGATATGTATCGCCCGTACTATCGGGCGATCAGCAACACGCCAGGAAAAGTGACCATCAAGGAGCGCTCAGCGCAATGATGAGTAGGGCGCAACCTGTGCGGAAAAGTGGAAGAGGGCGGCGCAAGAGCGCTCTTCAGCTGCTGATGGCGTTGGGTTGCGCCCTAGTGTTCTGGATTGTCGTGTTTGTCGCCGCCGACGCCTTGTTTCCCTTGCAGGACCCTCAGGAACAGGGGCGTCGCTTCGCCCAGGTGGTGGTGGACGCCAGGGGGCAGCCGCTAAGGGCGTTTCCGGATCAGGACGGCGTGTGGCGTTATCCGGTGACGCTGGAGCAGGTGTCGCCGCGCTACCTGCAGGCCTTAATGTCATACGAAGACCGCTGGTTTTACTATCACCCTGGCGTTAATCCGCTGGCGTTGATTCGCGCCTTTGGACAGTGGATCTATCATCGTGAAACGGTGTCTGGCGGCTCCACGTTGACCATGCAGGTTGCGCGAGTCCTGCATCCGCATTCACGGACATTGCCGGGCAAGTTATATCAGATGTTTCGGGCGCTGCAGTTGGAGGCGCATTTCAGCAAAGAGGAAATCCTCACGCTGTATCTTAACTACGCGCCATTTGGCGGCGCTGTGGAAGGGGTTCAGGCGGCGAGTTATACCTATCTGGGCAAACCCGCTGCGCAACTGACCCATGCCGAAGCGGCGTTATTGGCGGTGTTGCCGCAGCGGCCTTCCGCATTGCGGCCGGACCGCTTTCCAGAGCGCGCGCGTCAGGCTCGCGACAAGGTTATCCAGCGCATGCGTACATTTGAGTTATGGGCGCAGCAGGAAACCCGCGAGGCGTTGCAGGAGCCGGTGAGCGCGTTTTTTAATCCCCATCCCATGCTGGCGCCATTATTGGCGCGGCGACTTAGTCAGGCGTTTCCAGAACAAGCGCTGATTCAAACCAATATCGACAGCGCGCAACAGACTGCTGCGCAAGGACTGGTGGCGGATTATATCCGCCAGTTCCCGGAGCAGACTTCCGCCGCGGTGTTGGTGGTGGATAACGCGACGCTGGCGGTGCGCGCGTATGTGGGAACCGCGGAGTTCGGCTCGGAGGAAAGAGCGGGGCACGTGGACATGGTTCAGGCGGTGCGCTCCCCTGGAAGCACGCTGAAACCGTTTTTATATGGCATGGCCATTGATGAAGGGCTGATTCACTCGGAGTCTTTGCTGACGGACGCGCCTCTTGCGTTTGCAGGCTATCGTCCTTTGAACTTCGATACCGGATTTTCCGGCCCTGTCGGCGTCAGTGAAGCGCTACGTCGCTCGCTGAATGTTCCGGCAGTTCAGGTGTTGGACGCCCTGGGGCCGGAGTTGTTTTACGCAAGGCTCGCCAACGCGGGAACGCCTTTGCGTTTGCCGGCGGGGGCGCGCCCTAATTTGTCACTGGCGTTAGGCGGCTCGGGAACGACCTTGGAAGAGCTTGCTGGCGCTTATGCTGCATTGGGGCGACAAGGAATGGCCGGGCGTCTGCGGCTGCAGCCTGATGATCCTATAACGGAGCGTCGACTGCTCTCCACTGGCGCAGCCTGGATTATTCAAAACGCATTGCGCATGCCGTTGGAACGCAGCAACAATCTGTACCGGCAAAGCCGGGCCTGGATGCCGAAGATCGCCTATAAAACCGGCACCAGCTTTGGATTTCGCGACGCCTGGGCGCTGGCTTCCACTGAAGCGGTGACCGTCGCCGTGTGGGTCGGCAGGCCCGATGGCACTGCATTGCCCCATAATACGGGCCGCTTTTCGGCGGTGCCTCTGCTTGATCGATTGCTGCATCTGATGCCTGTGGAGTCATTGCAGCCCTCTCCACAGCCAGCGAATGTGCGACAGGCGCCGATATGCTGGCCGCTGGGAACGCAACAACAATTGCAGTCAAGCGACGCCTGTCAGCAAATACACCATGCCTGGTTGTTGGATGAGGCTGCCCCGCCAACGCTGCGTGACCCATTTCAATCCCTCGGGGAATCTCTGTCTGTCGCAGTGAGCCTGGATGCTTCCGGGCAATATCGAATAACGCCCCATTGTACTGAAGCGAAAGTGACCCAAACGCAAGTGACTCTCTGGCCTGCGTCCCTGGAGCCATGGCTGCCCAGGCGTCGGCAAAGGGATAAGCTCCTGCCGCCAATACACCCAGCCTGTGGCGCGGAAGCAGACCAGGCGATCGGCGTCCTGGCGATGGAGGGCATTCGCCCAGGCTCCACATTAACCCCGCTTCCCGGCGAAGGCGAACTGCCGGAAGTTAAGCTAAAAGCGGACGGCGCCCAAGGAGAAAACCACTGGTTTCTGGACGGCGTATGGCTCGGTTCAGTAGAACCCGGTCAGGAATGGTCGTTGGCTTCGTTGACTAACGGCCCGCATGTTGTGTCCGTTATGGATCAGGCGGGTAAGACGGCGCGGGTGGCGTTCCGAGTGGCAGGGGTTTTCAGGAAATAAAAAGCCGTCAGGCGAACCCCTGACGGCGAACCCCTGACGGCGAACCCAGTTAATTGATTGATGTCAGGCTTACACTATTAAGCTGGCTCCACGTCAAAAAATCCGTGGGGCCTCCATTGACGCTGATATAGACTCCCTTTTCCGAAGAGTCATACTCTACAACCACCACGCTATTTTTATCTCCTGTAATCCGTATCACGCCAACGCTTGGATTCTCAGACTTGTTACCGGTTTCAATATTGGTGCTGGTTTGCACTTTAACGTAAGAGCTCTTCATCATTGATCCGCTTAATGTCAGGCTGAAATTAGATGAGGTTTTCAATTTATCGTCATTGACGAGTAGCTTTATGTCAGAAGCGCTCAATGTTTTCGTAACGCCAGAGAATTCCATATTGAGTTGGCCGGTAAGAAGCACATCCACGGCATTTTGATATGAAGAGCCCGTTATATTGAGAGTGCCGTTAATACCGACTTTGCTGTCTAAGTGGCAGCTGGTGGCTGTTATCTTCCCAGCTATATCCGTCTTGCCGGTCGCAGTGTTGTAAGTCTTTTGCGTTTCAGCTTTAAGTTGGCCGGAGGTTGGACACTTATCGACTCCGGAATTATAGGTGCTGGAATCTGGTATCAGCGCTTCCAACCTGACTGCAACGCTAGCCAGTTTCTGTGCGTTGGATTCTGTAATCGCCAGCGCTTTTGGTGAATCAGAGTTACCGCCACCACCGTTTGACGCGACTCCGCTAACACCGCCGCCACCACAGGCTGTTACCAACAAAGCACTAGAGGCTATTAAAACGGCTGAGCTGACTTTGATAATTGAGAATCTATTCTGCATCAATGTAATACTCCTGTGTAAAACTATCCCTCGAGGAAACTGACCTCTGAATACGTACAATGGCGATGAGTGCACGAAAGAAGGCGCCTGATATCCGAGCGGGCGTGAGAGTTGAGGTTAACGGCGTTAATTGAGCCGGGAGCGGGATTTTAGTTAGTTTTTAATCAACAGGAAATATTTTTTAATTCCTCGCTTCACGGGAGGAGGCTTTTGCTGTGCCTTTTTCTGTATGATGTGGCCAATCATTCAGTATCAATAAAGCTCAGCGTGGAACGGGCTTGAATACTATTTCGTTCTACGCTCAAGATTTTAAGGCGTTTATGAAAACTGCAAAAACGATTCGGAGCGCCGCTATGGCGCTCGCCTTAATTTCCTCCCTGGCGGCGGCGGAAGACAATACGGTCTCTTGCGATAGCGACGTCATTAAGTGGTTTTCCAGCAAGAACTACGAAGCTGGCGACCTGACTTTCTATGATGGCGTCTGGTATCGATCTCGTATGCGCCATTCAGGAATGCAGCCAGGTATCGGGTTTACCTGGGAGAAGCTGGATCTGCCGCCTTGTGAAGCCATCCTGGAAGCCAGTGATGGTGCGTCCGCCAAGAAGCTGGAGCCAGGTCATCCGACGACCCCTTCTGAAAATACACGTCCTATCGATGCGCAAGCGGCTGTTGCGGACGTCGATGAGCGCGTCGAAGCCGATGGCGGGATTGAGGGCGGCGCATCGACAGTGACGGAAGCGTCGGTGGTCGAGCAGCCTGTTGAAGCGCAAGTGGAAGATGTCGGCTCAGACGACTGGCGGGAGAAAGAGAGTCTGATTTCGCAGATAAAAAATCTGTTGAGCCCTGAGCCTGAGTCCGATGGACCGAAATGCGCTGACATCAAACCCTGGAACTTTGCGCAGTCCTACTATGTCTCCGATTTGGTGAGCTATAAGGGACAATATTACTCGGCGATTCGTAATTCCAACGGCGGCTATCCGGATACCATGCAGACACCGCCATCCTGGAAACCGGTCGAGCTGGACTGCGACAACTAAGCCATTCATTTAGCAGACAAACCGCGTCTTTCTGGTTGTCTGCTACATCTTGACCGCCGCAGCCGCTGACATTTGAAGTACTTACAGCAAAAGGAGAAGACGAATGCTGCAATCCGACATTCATGGAATATTGGAATTTTTAAGAGGGGCGGAGCAGCTTAAGAACGTCATCCGCTCCGCCTGGACTTCTGCGGGCCGTAAAGAGAGCACTGCGGAACATACCTGGCGCCTCTGCCTGATGGCGATGGTGTTTGAAAAGGCGCTGCCGGAGCTGAATTTCGCCAAGCTGCTAAAAATATGCCTTATTCACGATCTTGGAGAGGCCATCAGCGGAGACATTCCTGCGACGGAACAGTCTCCGGATGTCGATAAGTCCATTCAGGAACGCAAAGATCTGCAGCAGTTACTGACGCCGCTGCCCGAGGCGCAGCAGCAGGAAATTCTGGCGCTGTGGGATGATTATGACCAGATGCAGTCCATTGAGGCTAAAGTCGCCAAAGCCCTGGATAAGATGGAAACCATCCTGCAGCACAACCAGGGGAAAAATCCTCAGGATTTCGATTACGCGTTCAACCTGGAATACGGCAAAAAGTACGCGAATATAGACCCATTTATTCAGCAATTACGGGAAATTGTCGATCAGGAGACGCTGGAGAAAGCGCAAGGCTCAGGGAAAGGGCAGGCTAAGTAATGGGTTAACCATATTCCCGAGACGAACCACCCTGGGGAAATTTCCTGGCTGGTCTCGGGATTTTTAAGGCTTTATTCCGCTGCTTCGTAATCGAACACCATAACATCGGCAATGGTCGGAACGAAAACTTCTTTGAACGCTTCATGCTTGGGGTGAGGAAGATAAGCGTCGCGGTCCGCAATAGTGGCGAAGGACAGATTGAAGCAATGCTCCAGGCCTTTGGTCAGTCCCTCTGGACTATTGTTGGGGCCGTATTCGAACGCGGCGACTTCGTCCATTTCCTCCGCCATTCTGGCGAAACGCTCGACCATTTCCGCCACATCCGCCTTGGATAGGCTGTCTTTAAACTTCACGAATACAAAATGTCTGATCATGTCCAAGTCTCCGGGATGGCGGACAGGCGCCGCCGTTCGTTAAGTTTCTGATAACTAAGCGCCTTTGCGAATCGGATTTGACGCTCGTCAGCGTTGTCGCGATCATTTTTCTTTATTGTTCCTTTCGTTTTCGAATTTGTACGAGGGAGGAGGAGAAATGAACAGCGAATTGCAGCGCGAATCGCAAAAAAAGTGGATCAGGTTTCTGGCTCCGGCGCTATTGCTGGCGGCGGCCGGATTCGCCTACATGGCCTACCAGCCGGACAGTCTACCGGACTCCATCGCCCGGGGAAATGGGCGTCTGGAAGCGCAGGAAATTGATGTCGCCACCAAGTTGCCGGGACGGGTGGAGGAAGTTCTGGTGGAAGAGGGAGAAATGGTGAAAGCCGGTCAGGTGCTGGCGCGCATCAATGTGGATGATCTGCAGGCGGAGTTGCGTCAGGCCCAGGCTACGCTGCGTCAGGTGCAGGAATCCGCCAAATACGCGGAAGCGGTGGTGGATCAGTATGAAAGTGAGTTGAGCTTTGCGGAAAAGGAGCTGACTCGCTCTACTCAGTTGAGTCAGAAAGGCCACGTCTCCGCAGAGAAGCTGGACCTGGACAAGACCTCCAAGCTACGTGCTGAAGCCGCACTCAAAGCCGCCCGCATCAAGGTGGTGGAAGCTCAGGCGGCTATTGAAGCCGCGCAAGCGGCCATTGAGCGCCTGCACGCCAATATCGCCGAATCCGAGTTGAAAGCCCCCATCGACGCCCGGGTGCTCTATCGACTGGCGGAGCCGGGAGAGGTGCTGGGCTCCGGTGGCAAGGTGGTGGCCTTGTTGGACCTGACCGACGTCTACATGACGATTTTTCTCCCTACCTATCAGGCTGGCGTGTTGTCAGTAGGCGCGGACGCACGAGTAGTGGTCGACGCCTTGCCGGACTTGCGTATTCCCGCCAGGGTTTCTTATGTGGCGCCCCGGGCGCAATTCACGCCCAAGCAGGTGGAGACGCAGACCGAGCGTGAGAAACTGATGTTCCGGGTGAAAGTGAAAATTGATCCTGACTTGCTGAAAGCGCATCAGGAAAAAGTCAAAACCGGGGTCACCGGCGTGGCTTTTGTGAAACTGGAAGACGCTGCTGAATGGCCGGAAGATCTGCAAGTGAGGCTGCAGTGAACCCGGCGGCGCCGGTCATCGAAATCAATGGGCTCGAACATCGATACGGCGACCTTCTCGCGCTTCAAACGCTGAGCCTGAGTATTCCCGCTGGCGTCATCGCCGGGATCATTGGTCCCGACGGCGTCGGCAAGTCCAGTCTGTTGAACCTGATATCCGGGGCCGCGCGTATTCAACGCGGTTCGGTGAGCGTATTGGGCGGCGACATCGGCGACGATAATGTGCGCGATGAACTGTCGCCCCGCATCGCTTATATGCCGCAAGGGCTGGGGAAAAACCTGTACTTCTCGCTCTCTGTTTTTGAGAACGTGGACTTCTTTGGCCGCCTGTTTGGTCTGGATAGGAGGGAGCGTCATCAGCGTATCAATACCTTGTTGCGCCGCACTGGTTTGAGCCGGTTTCGCGAGCGGCCGGCGGGTAAGCTTTCCGGCGGCATGAAGCAGAAGCTGGGTTTGTGCTGCGCCCTGATTCATGACCCGGACCTGCTGATTCTGGATGAGCCGACCACCGGTGTCGATCCATTGTCCCGTCGCCAGTTCTGGCGGTTGATTGATGAGCTGCGGGGCGATGCTGGTCGCATGAGCGTGCTGGTATCCACGGCCTACATGGATGAAGCGGAACGCTTTGACTGGCTGGTGGCGATGGATAAGGGCCGAATTCTGGCGACGGGAACGCCAAAGGAGTTGAAGACGCGAACCGGGGCGGGAAATCTTGATGAGGCGTTTATTCGCTTGTTGCCGGAAGAAAGCCGCAAAGGGCATCGTGAGCTGACGATTTCCCCTTGGCGAGAGCGTTCGTCAACCCCCGCCATTGAAGCGGAAGGGCTGGTTAAACGCTTTGGCGATTTCACTGCGGTAGATCATGTGAGCTTCAGTATTCGTCAGGGAGAAATCTTCGGTTTTATCGGCTCTAACGGCTGCGGTAAAACCACCACGATGAAGATGCTGACCGGGTTGTCTCCACCGACCACTGGCGCCGTGCGACTGTTTGGCGCCGAAATGGCGTCGAACGACCTGTCTGCGAAGAGAAACGTGGGGTACATGTCGCAGTCGTTTTCGCTCTACGCTGAGTTGACCGTGCGCCAAAACCTTATGCTGCACGCGCGCATATTTGGACTGGACGCCCACCAGTCGGAAACGCGAACTCAGGAGCTGTTGAGCGGGTTTGATCTACAGGCCTATGAAAATGAATTTGCGGAATCCCTGCCTCTGGGGATTCGGCAGCGTCTTTCGCTGGCGGTGGCGGTCGTCCACAAGCCAAAAATTCTTATTCTGGATGAGCCCACCTCCGGCGTGGACCCGGTGGCGAGGGATCGGTTCTGGGAGCATCTTATTCAGCTTTCCCGCCAGGATGGGGTGACCATATTTATTTCCACCCACTTCATGAATGAAGGCGAGCGCTGTGACCGTGTGTCGTTGATGCACGCGGGTAAAGTATTGGCCTGCGACACGCCTCAGAATATTGTGGCGCAACGGCAAGCGGAGAATTTTGAAGAGGCGTTCGTCAGTTGTTTGACTGAAGCCGCCAGTGAGGGGCAGGACGCTGAAAGCAACGCTGGCGATGAACTTCCTACGGATGTAAATCCATCGCCTGAGCGCTCCAAACCGCCCATGGCGCGAGGTTTCAATATGCGTCGAATGCTGGCCTATGCGCACCGGGAGTCGCTGGAGTTTTTGCGCGATCCGATTCGCCTGACGTTTGCGTTGTTGGGCTCGGTTATCTTGATGTTCGTGTTGGGATACGGCGTCAGTCTGGATGTAGAGGATCTGGCGTTCGCCGTCTACGATCAAGATCAAACGCCGGAAAGCCGTGACTACATTCAGTATCTGGCTGGATCGCGCTATTTCATTCAGCAGCCGCTGGCGTCTACCTATGAGGATGTGGATCGTCGCATGCGCAGCGGCGAACTCAGCTTTGTGGTAGAGATCCCGTCAGGATATGGGCGTGATATGCGTCGCGGACGACCGACTGGCGTGGCGGTATGGCTGGATGGAGCCATGCCGTTCCGGGGCGAGACGATCAAAGGATATTTGTCCGCCGCCCACTACGCTTATCTTGGAGATCTCGCCATACGCTCATTGGGTTCGGCGCCCGCGTTGTCTCCAGTCAATTTGGAAATGCGTTATCGATACAACCAGGATTTCCGCAGCATCTACGCCATGGTTCCTGCGGTGATACCCATGCTGCTGATTTTCATCCCCGCCATCTTGATGGCGCTGGCGGTGGTGCGGGAGAAGGAGCTGGGCTCCATCGTCAATCTGTATGTCACGCCGGTGACGCGGTTGGAGTTTCTGCTGGGCAAGCAGGCGCCATACATCCTTGTCAGTATGATCAGCTTTTTGTTGCTGGTGGCGCAGTCGGTTTTTTTCTTCGATGTGCCCATCAAAGGCAGCTTCGCCGCGTTAAGCGTTGCGGCGCTGTTGTATGTCACCGCAACGACAGGACTGGGATTGCTGGTGTCTTCGTTTACCCGGACCCAGATTGCCGCGTTGGCGGGGACGGCTTTGGCCACACTGGTTCCCGCGGTGCAGTTTTCCGGTATGACGGACCCGGTGTCCTCCCTGGAAGGGGCTGGAGCCTGGATCGGCAGTCTGTATCCAACTACTTACTTTCTGATTATCAGTCGGGGAACCTTCACCAAGGCGCTGGAGTTTGCGGATCTGTACCGTTACTTCCTGATTCTCGCAGCCTTTATTCCGGTGGTTACTGTGCTGTCGGTATTAACTCTGAAAAAGCAGGGGCGTTGATATGAGCACCAGATTAGCCAACATACGTCGCCTGGGAGTGAAAGAGATTCGCAGCTTTCTGCATGATCGGGCGTTGCTGATATTTGTCCTGGCGGCGTTCACGATCATTGTGTACAGCGCCGCGACGGCTGCCTCACGGGAACTGCGCAACGCGCCGCTCGCAATCGTGGATGAAGACCAGAGCCAACTGTCTTTACGCATCGCCAATGCGTTTTACCCCCCGCATTTCAAAGAGCCGGAGTTGATCTCTTATGCGGAAGTGGACGCAGGAATGGATGAAGGGCGCTACACCTTTGTGGTGGTTATTCCATCCGGTTTTCAGAAGGACGTGATGGCGGGAGGCAGTGCGGATGTACAGGTGAATATCGACGCCACCGCCATGACGCAGGCGTTCATTGGCGCTACCTATATTCGCAGTATCGTGACGGCGGAGGTGAATGAGTTCGTCAGCGGACGCCGTGACGATGCGGCGCTGCCGATAGAGCAGAATGTGCGCGTCATGTTTAACCCCAATCTGACGGGATACTGGTTCGGTGGCGTGATGGAGATTATTTCTCAGATCACACTGCTGTCGATTATTCTCACCGGTGCTGCGTTGATCCGAGAGAAAGAGCACGGCACTCTGGAGCATCTGTTAGTGATGCCGTTGTCGCCCCTGGAAATCATGGCGGCGAAGGTGTGGTCCAATGGTCTGGTCGTTCTGCTGGGGGCGGCCATGTCGCTGTATGTGGTGATCCAGGGCGTGTTGGATGTGCCGATCGCAGGATCGATTCCGTTATTTCTGGTCGGAGTAGCGCTGCATCTGTTCTCCACGACCTCCATGGGGATATTCCTCGGCACGGTCGCACGCTCCATGCCGCAACTGGGACTGCTGATTATCCTGGTGATACTGCCCATGCAGTTGTTGTCCGGCGGCATCACGCCGAGGGAAAGCATGCCGGATATCGTGCAGTACATCATGCTGGCGGCGCCGACCACGCACTTCGTCAGTTTTGCGCAGGCGATTATCTATCGCGGCGCTGGGTTCTCCGCGGTTTGGCCTCAATTTCTCGCCATCACTGCGATTGGTTTGGCCTTGTTTCTGGCGGCGCTTGGACGATTCCGGAAAATGGTGGAAACTACCCAGTCATAAACCGC
This sequence comes from Hahella sp. HN01, assembly GCF_018986435.1. Taxonomy (GTDB): domain Bacteria; phylum Pseudomonadota; class Gammaproteobacteria; order Pseudomonadales; family Oleiphilaceae; genus Hahella. The sequence continues at coordinate 51,284 of NZ_JAHMIN010000020.1, forward strand.
TTACTATGCAGTAGAAGGAAGTCCGATGACGCCGGCGATCAATCAGGCCAAGAAGGCCAAGGTAACCTATCAAGTTCATGAATACGCGCACGATCCGCGTTCTGAATCCTACGGAGAGGAGGCCGCACAGGCGATGGGAGCGCCTGCTGAGCGCGTATTCAAGACGCTGCTGGTGTCATTGACCGGCGGCGCGCAAAAGCTCGCCGTGGGAATAGTGCCGGTCTCCGGAAAGCTGGACCTGAAAGCCGTTGCGAAGGCGCTAGGCGCCAAAAAAGCAGAGATGGCGGACCCAAAAGAAGCGGAGCGCGCCACCGGATACATTGTCGGCGGCATCAGCCCTCTGGGACAGAAAAAGCGCCTTCCTACCGTCCTTGACGATACCTCTCTCAACTACGCCACCATCTTCGTCAGCGCAGGAAAGCGAGGCCTGGAAATAGAACTTGCACCTCAAGACTTGCTATCGCTCACTGGCGGCGTCGCCGCGGCGATTGGCGTTTCAGATTGATTGGAATACGAAATAGAAGTTGACGCCTTGGCGTGAGGCATGATCGCGCCGATGGGGGCCGGATTAGTTTCTGAGGGAGAGTACATGTATCGAAAGTCGATGCCAAAATGCGAGGTAAAAGGGTCTCTAGATCCAGTGCTATTTAGTCATATGGGCATAGAGGATCTTATGCCGACCTGCGTTGTATGATGGAGAAGTTTGGCTAAGAAGCTACTGTTTTTATGCTGATGCTCTTCTCGCAAAGCCTGTAGTCGCAACCACTCTTTATAGTTCATATCTTCTTCCTGCACAGGAAGGCTTTTTATATACGCTATTGCGGCGTCAGTCCCTTTGTTTTTATAAATATTGTTGATGGTCTCCGCTCTATATTTACGTTGTTTGAAGTAGTGTTCAGTCGGGGTGGCGCGTAAAGGGATTTTTATTCTTGGAAGCAAGGATAGGAAACTACCATACTCGCTAAACATATCGGCTGTTTCCTGGCATTCCAGCTCCTCTTCCTTCAACCTTCGAATCGCCATAGTTAAGATGTAAAACTCAGAATAGTCAGCGTTTTTTTCGATAAGCTGCTCCAGTTGCTGAAGCATATAGCTCTCGGGGTATGGCGTGGCGAGGGCAAGCCAGGAGGCCCACGCCAGACTGCGGCTGCCCCTAGTTGTTATATCTTCGAAAAGTTTGGCGTCCATGGCGCAGATACAGTGATAGCAGGTATAGAAGAACTCCAGAGGCAAACATCTCACTTGTGGATATTCAGGTATAAACTTTTGATAGCCTCTGGCTCTTACAAGCTGTTTGTTTAATAAACTCTTTATGCTTGGAAGTTGACCGCCTCGGAAATGTGATGCGCCATATGTAAAATGATGAGAGTCAATATAGTGCTCGGAGTAGGGCATGGGCTTCAGGCTTGATCATAGTAGCAATGCATTGAGTGCAGCATTTTAAAGATCTTTCGTTAAGGGAGACAATCAAAAATATGTTCAAGTCGATGATCGCCTCCATCACCGGGAAACGACCGCAAGTGGTGAAACCCTTTGGTGATAATAAGGATCAGAAAGCGGTGGCGTTTCATCTGTGTGGATACGATGAAATGACGGCGAAGGCGTTGGCTGTTGCGTTTTCTGAGGTTGATCAAGTTGAGGTGGCGCAGGGCGACATCTTACATTTGAAGTGCGACGCGCTGGTCAGTCCCAGCAACAGTTTTGGTGAAATGGGCGGCGGTCTAGATAAAGCGATAGACGACTTTTATGACGGCCAGGCGCAAACAAAAGCCTGTGCGGCGATTCGTCAGGAATACCTCGGTGAGCTGCCCGTCGGCGCTGGGTTGGCGTTGGATATGCGCACGCAGCAATTTCCGGTGCTGATCCTGGCCCCAACAATGAGAATTCCCGGCAACGTCAGCGCTACACTCAACGCCTATCTGGCCATGCGCGGCTTGTTACTGACGCTTGCCCGATACAATGCGAAGTCGGATAACAAAATCAGGCATATCGCCATACCCAGCCTTTGCACTGGCGTGGGAGGCATGGACGCAGTCGAGTCAGCGACGCAAATGCGAGCAGCGTTCGACAATGTGGTTTTGAGAGGTTGGGAGAACGTCAGGCATCCGGCTATGGCGCCTTTTGCAAATCGTTTAGAGTAGTTTGAAGCAATTCAATGGATTCGAGGTGAAATTACTGATTTTGATAACAAGGATTAGGCATGTTTTTACGCTTTTTTGCCAAGTGCACATTGCCTCCTGTGAATCGCTTTTTCATGGCCCCTGTGCATTGGAACCAGCGGGCTGGAGGAAGTATCTTTAAGGGCTTTAAATTGAAAAACGCGCATGCGCGATATACAAATGCTAAACCTAAAGGAGATATCGTGCGTAGTTTGCTATTGTTGTTTATTTGTCTAAGTGGTTGCAGTAAGAATATTGATAATGCAATGACAGACAAAGACCTCATCGCAGAGTTCTCTGGGCACGAGCAGAGTTTTAAGCTTTTGATTGACATGATTACAGCAGATGCAAGTTCGTTGCAAAAGTTTGAAATCGGTAATGATCGTGTAGGGGAGTACCGTCTATACGATGAGGGATGGGAAAAGCAATATGGAAATTATGTCCCGCTGGAAGTTGTTTTGGCTGAGTATTCTTTGACCAAAGCGCGACACCAAGAATATTTAAAACTTCTATCTAACACCAATGCGTCAAAGATAGAGAGATACAACGGTAGTGTGTCAGTAGTCATATCGACGTCAGGCTTTTTATTTGGAGGCTGTATTAGCCTGATTCGTTATGATCCTAAAAAACTAGAACTTACGAAGCCGTCATGGGCGCAGGTCTATTATCAAGCTAAATTTAATGACAACTGGGGCGGAGAAACCAAGTGCAATTAAGTAAAAAAACGTCCGCTATCAATAGTTTGTTCCGTGAGCAAGGCGCTCTCACTAGACGAGTTTAAAAGGCTTACTACATAGCGCTTTTTAGCATATCCTCGAAAATTGTACGAGTGTGAAGAGCCATTTGAGCTTTCCGATAGGTCTCCAGAGGAGATTGAAAAAGTTGTGGATATTCTTTTTAAAGCGTCTTAGCAAGGAAGCCTAATGTTTCTTAACTGGATTATGATTTCTGAAACCTATAACCAGTTCCAATTCGAGGACGCACGGACATGGCTCCCGTGTTTAAATCGGTATGTTTAGAAAAAGCGGATTGCAGAGAAGAAAAGAGATAAAGGCGGCGCGCCTGGATAAGGCTAAGCGATCAGATGTGGACGTATACTCGGATGTGGTCCCGGAAGGTGCGTTGCTTGCAAATATGGAAGTTCTGAGGGAGATAAATCCTTTAGAGCGTTTGCCAAATTTTTATGTAGATCGTCAATTCATATGTAAGGACTGTGAAAGTCACGAGATATGGACTGCCAAGCAACAGAAGTGGTGGTATGAAATCGCAAGAGGAAGTATCGCTTCGAAAGCTGTACGGTGCCGGTCGTGTCGTTATAAGGAAAAGCACAGGAAAGAGGAGGCCAGGAGAGTCCACCTTGAAGTCTTGGCAAGAAAAAATGATAAGTAGCGACAGTTAGCCTCGCGGGCTGAGAATGAGCTAAGGAATACAAAATATCTGTTGCGCAAATTTCTGTCATGGAAAGTGTTGAGCTTTTCATCTCGTACAGTCTCTAACGTATCTGGCCAAAGCAAAGCCATTGCTCAGACTTGCGCGGTGACGCTATGATTCGGGCGATTTTTTAAAGCCATCTACTTGGAAGTTTCTCCATGATACATCTCGCGCCCGGTGAAGATATCCTGAAGGAAGGCGCCGCCAATTTACAGAAAAACGTTGAGACGGTGGGCGGTAAGCTTTATTTGACTAATCAGCGTCTGGTTTTTCGGGCGCATGCTCTGAATGTGCAGGGCGGTGTGACGGAGATTCCTTTGGCGCAGGTTTGTAAGTTAACCAAATGCTGGACCAAGCTGTTTGGCGTGGTTCCTCTTTATCCTAATTCCCTGGCTATCAGCACCCATGACAATACGGTCTTTCGCTTTGTGTTGTTTGGGCGGGATAGTTGGCGTGCGGCCATCGCGGAGCAAGTTGGAGCGCCAGCATGAAGTGGATGTTTAGGATATTGAGTGCAGTATGGGCTTTGTTTGTCCTGTTAGTGATCCTCGCTGTCGTGTACCCATCCATGTTTCCTCAAGAGCTGCCGTTACCTCTGGCTTTTATCAAAAGCACGTTGTCGAGTGCAGTAAGCTCCCCGGTATATTTTGCACTGCCGGTATTTATATTTGCTATTTTTACGTGGCCGCTGATGCTTTTATTTATGGGGGCGAGGAGCGGTTGGAAGGCTTTGGCCGAGCGTTATCAATATTCGGCTAATAATGTCGCGACCCGTTTTATTGGTCCCAATAGCGGCATGATAGGGAAGATGTCGTACAAGAATATCTTGTTTGTAGGGGCTGATGAGCAGTACTTATATTTAAAAACGTTGTTTCTATTTCGTCTGGGTAACCCAACGCTGGCGATTCCCTGGAGCGATATCAGCGCAATCAAATCCACTACAAGTCTGTTGCCTGCTGGCGCGCCTCAGTTTTTGCGGGCTATCAGCCCTTCTGGTCGTTTCGCGAGTGTTACGCTTTCCACTATGCCTGAGCAGCGGTTGACTCTGCCTTGGGATGATAGCTTTACCCGCTTCGCGTCGAATTTAAATGTTTCCCACTCAGAGCAGGCATAACGCGATGGCGCATACGACGAATGTGGTGATGATCCACGGATTAATGGGTTCCCTGAGCTACTTTGAGCCGCAAAAACGTGTGCCTGACATTCGCTGGTTAACGCCGGATTTGCCAGGATACGCCGCGACCCCAATGCAGCATGGAGAGGATGTTTTTTCTTTACGCGGTCAGGCCGAATATGTCCGCGACCTGATACTGGAGCTGGATGAGGGCCCCTGTTGGGTCGTGGGGCACAGTGTGGGCGGCTCCATTGCGATGTTGTTGGCTGAGGCGTATCCGCAGCTGGTGCGCGGCCTTATTAGCGTGGAAGGCAACTTCACTCTCAATGATGCGTTCTGGTGCAGGAAAGTCGCCGCGATGTCCATGTCGGAGTGGCGAGAAAATTATGCGGAAATGCAGCGCGATCCAGAGAGTTGGCTAGCTTGCGCGGAGATTGAGGCAACCCCTGAGCGGCTTGAATGGGCGCGCAAAGTATTGCTTAACCAATCGGCGGAAACAGTCCATGCGGTGGCTACTGCCGTCGTGAAGGAAACCGCTGGAGAGGAATATCAGGGTACTGTTCGCCGCGTCGTGGAGAGCGGCCTGCCGTTATTCCTGCTCTCAGGCGAGCGCTCCGACGCCGGGTGGGATACGCCTGCTTATGCGCGGGCAGCGGCGCGGCAAAGCGTGCAGCAGAAAAATACCGGGCATATGATGATGTTGGAAGCGCCGGATGAGTTCTGCGACATTGTCGCCAACTTCATCCGGTCCAATTAGCGCCTTGCGTTGGCGCAGTAGATTATCTATGCGAACGTTAGGCTAGCCTTCGGATTTATTCCGGTGAATCGCCAGTCGCTCGGGAGCCTGGCACACCGGCATCACTTCGATGCGGTTGATGTTCACATTGGCGGGACGGGTCGCCGCCCAGGCCACGCAATCCGCGATATGCTCCGGCGTCAACGCATCGGCGTTCTCATATGTCGCCTTCGCTTTATCTTCATCGCCTTTGAAACGAACCAGCGAGAACTCGCTGCCGCCTACCATGCCGGGTTCAATGTTTGTGACTCTCAGCGCCGTGCCCAACAGGTCGGCTTTCAGATTGCGGGAGAACTGCTCGACAAAGGCTTTGGTGGCGCCGTAGACATTACCGCCAAAGTAAGCGTATGAACCAGCGATGGAACCGATATTTATGATATGTCCGGCATTGCGCTCCACCATGCCCGGCAACAGCAAATGAGTCATGAACGCCAGTCCGGTGCAGTTCACTTCAATCATACGGCTCCAGTCTTCCCAGGAGACGCTTTGCGCCGGACCTAATCCCAAAGCCAGCCCGGCGTTATTGATAAGCAGATCTATGGCGGCGAATGCGGGCGGCAGGTTTTCGATCGCCGCCGTCACCGCTGGTTGATCGCAGATATCGCAGGCGATGATATGGCAGTTGGTCGGCAAGCGGGCCGCCAGCGCTTCCAGTTTATCTTGACGGCGCGCCAGCAGGATCAAGTCGTAGCCCTCATGCGCCAGTCGCTCCGCAATCGCTTCGCCCAAGCCGACGGATGCGCCTGTGACCAGCGCAACTTTTCCGTTGTGGTTTCCCGGCTTACTCATAGCATTCTCCTCACTCAGTCGTGGTCATATACAAATGCGCCTAAGTACTTGGCGATAAGGGAATAAAGTATTCAGATTTTCTCGCGGGATGAAAGCCCTGAGCATCTCTTCGTTAAAAATTAGCCGGAAGTCTAAGTCTCGATTGTACAAAATACGACCTATTGCTGAGGTCGCGCCAGGATTGCCCCGATTAGAATAAAACTGTCGCCGTATCTTTTATCCACCTCAAGGAGGGCGCGCTATGAGTCAAACCGTCACTGTCGCAGTCACTGGAGCCGCCGGCAACGTGTGTCAGTCATTGCTGTTCCGCCTGGCGGCGGGCGAGCCGTTCGGACCTGACGCCAGCATCCGTTTGCAACTGATAGAAAAGAGTGAATCCATGAAAGCCCTGGAAGGCCTGGCGATGGAGTTAGAGGATTGCGCGCTGCCTTTGCTGGAGAGCGTGAGTCTGCACGATGATCCCGTCAGCGGTTTCAAGGATGTGGACTTCGCGATTCTGACCGGCGCCAAGCCTCGTACGCCCAGCATGGATCGCATGCAGCAATTGCAGGAAAACCCATCCATCTTTGTCGAGCAGGGGAGAGCCCTGGGCAAGGTCGCCAAAGAGACGGTGAAAACCCTGGTCGTGGGCAATCCCGCCAACACCAACGCCCTGATCGCCTGGGCGAATGCGCGCTATCTGCCTCATCAGCAATTCTCCGCTCTGATGCGGCTGGACCACAATCGGGCGCTGGGCTTTCTCGCCCGTAAAATTGGCATAAAYCCCCGCCGCATCAAGCGCCTGACGATCTGGGGCAACCACGCCAGCACTTTATTTCCGGACGCCTCTCATTTGCGTATCGACGGCCAGCCCATTCGTATGGCGCTGGATATGAACTGGTATCGGGACATCATGATCGATCAAGTGCAGCAGCGAGGGGCGGCGGTTATTTCCTGCAAAGGGAAAACCAGTTCCAGCTCCGCCGCGCAGGCGATCATCGATCACCTGAGAGACTGGCGCTTCGGCACGGAAGAAGGGGATTTCGTCAGCATGGGCGTATTAAGCCAGGGAGAATATGGGGTGACGCCGGGTCTGTTCTTTTCCTACCCGGTCACCTGTCGCCAAGGTCGAGTGGAAGTGGTGGAGGGGCTGGATCTGGACGACTTCTGCCGCCGTATGGTGCGGGTGACGGAAGAAGAGCTGGTGAGAGAACGTAAAGCGATTGAAAGCCTGCTGCCTTTGTCGCCGGAGCAGTTGCTGGCCCGCGCTCATTCGGAAGTGGCTTGAGGCTACTGAGAGTCCAGAAATGAGAAGTATAACGCCATGATTTCGTTGTAGCGGCCGGACTCATGAATATCAGCGCAAACTTCCCAGATACGCTCCGCCACGTGCTGATGACGGGCGTAGAACTGGCGCGAAAAGACCATGAACATGTCGTCCTGCATTAATGGCGTGGGCAGTCGTCGCACGGGGGTGTTGGGATCGTTCAGGTCAAGATACGGCTCCACCTGCATGGCGTAGCTGGCGACTAACGCCACTCGACGGCTGGTCAGCAGATTGGCCAGGTGTTTGGGTTCGTAGCGCTCAATGACCTCCACCCCCATGCGTTGCAGCAAGTCAGCGGAAGAGTAGCCCAGTCCGGCGGCGGCCTGGGCTCCCGGCGGCAGCTTTAGCGACACGCCGTCCCATTGCACTGCGGGGTCTGAGACATACAGCCACAGGGTGTTGCTGTACACCAGCTTGGATGCGTCCACTGTACCGTCCAGTTTGCGAGGGTAATGGCTGTATTGCTCCCGCTCCGGCACATAGGAGGAGCCGATCACCGCATCCGACTGACCTGTCTGTAGTTGCGACAGGCAGCGTTTCCAGGGGCGGCGTTCAAAGATAATACGTATGGGCGCCTGCAGCTCAATCTCGTCCATCAACTCATAGGCGACGCCTTTGTATTCGGTGGTGTCCGTGGTCTCCGCCATGGTCAGTCGATAAATGGGCGGGTTCGCGACATCAATGCCGCAGACATTAATTTCAACGATGTCGGATTCAGTGCGAGCCGCTCCGACGGCTCCCATCAGCGCGAAGATCAGGAGCAGGATTTTCGACCATGGAGACGTCATGTGGGCGCGCATGAGTTTCTCAAATGGGCTGGGTGATATTTATACAGTCTCTTAAAAAACTATAGCACTGAGCATAACGAAGCTGTAGTTGAGGGAAAGCAGTGAGAACGACTCCTAAGGCAAAAGAGGGATATCCGGCCAGAGTTGAATGCTGCAGTATGGGGCGACGACAGTGATCAGCATCGCCGCCAAGGTGCGCCGTGAACTGTCGCTGCATCGATTATCTTGATGTTTTTCAAATAAAAATAATGACTTCTCCACGATATTTGCTTATCGCCGGACGGGGTTTTTGATGCCTTGCGCATCTTTTTACGATAGGAGAAATTTGATGTTTTCTGAGATAAATACAAGAAAACTATTGCCTGGACTGGCTTGCCTGATGTTAGTGACTGGCTGTTCCAATAATAATGATTCCAACGACGGCGGCGCTAACGCCAACAAAACCGCGGACGACTTTCTGGTCGATCTGGCTCATCCCACCAAAGGCATCGGCGCCAGAGTGGCCGGAACCGAGAGTGAACGCAAAGCGGAAGCCTATCTGCTGGCTGAGATCAAGTCATTGGGCTACACGCCAGGCGCGCAAGCGTTTACCTACCATGAAAGCGATACCGAATTTAACTCCAGCAATGTCTTTTTCGAAAAGGCTGGGACCAGCCCGGATAAAATACTGGTGCTGGGGGCTCACTATGACACCACCGGCGAAGATCATGGCTCCACCGGCGCGACGGATAACGGCACAGGCGTCGCCGCCTTGTTGGAAGTAGCCAAGCGAGTCAAAGATAAAACCTTACCGTATACCTTACGCTTCGTGTTCTTCGGCGCTGAAGAGGTCGGCCTTTATGGCTCTTACTATTACGTAGAAAATTTGCCAGTTGAGGATTTAGGCAAAATCGTTGGTATGGTTAATTATGATACGGTGGCTGGCGGCGATTACCTGTATGTGCATTCCGCCAATAGTGTTACGCCGTACACGTGCAAAGGCGCTAACCAATCTTATGCAGCAGGCGATACCCTGCGTATGGCCATGTTAAATGCCTCTATCGCTCTCGAAGGGGATAACGATTTTCTTATCCATCCAGAGGTGGAGGGTGAATTTCTGCCTGGAGAGACCGGTTCCTGGTCTGATCATGTTGCGTTCGCCTGCCGAGGTATCCCCATCGCTTATGTTGAAGCGACTAATTTCGATATAAATGGAAGAGATGGAAAAAACGGATATTCACAAACCGTTAACCCGCAGTTCTGGACCTGTTTTGACGAAGCGACTATTGGCTCTTGCGATAAAGACGCCGAGGAGAAGTGGGGAGAAATCTGGCATAGCGGCGGCGATCGCATCGATGTGATGGAATCTGTCTTTCCTGGTCGGGTCTCCGCTCAGATGGCTCGGACGGTCGACGCGACGGTTGAGTTTGTCTCCTCAGCGGATTATTACCTGCCCTAGTGATTGTCAGCGGGCGGGCGTAGACGCCCGCCTTGCTCTCACGGCACTCAGCTTCCTTATCTTATCTTCCGGGTCTTATCTTCAGGACGGTTTGGCAAGACGACGAATTTGCGGCGCCAGATCTTTTTGCGGAATGACAATTTCCACCAATGCGGGGCAGTCCACCAGGGACTCTACATCCAATAATATTTTCTGCAGCTCGTCGATGGTCTGCGCCCGATATCCCATGGCGCCGTAGGCTTTGGCGAGGGACTGGTAGTCCCATTGCGGCAGGATGTCGAAAGGCGCAAAACGTCCTTCCGGCGTGAACGCCTTGATATCGACAAAGGCCTGCTCGATCGCATAGACCCCATTGCTCATCACGAAAACGACGGCGTTAATGCGATTGCGCGCCAGTGTGGACAGAGACTGGCACATCATCATGAAACCGCCATCGCCGGCGACGACATAGGGCCGCTTGCCGCTGGCCATGGCGACGCCGATGGCGCAACCGGTTTCATGTCCGAGCGATCCCCAAACGGCGTCGGCGATAAAGCTGTTTTGAGGCAATCCGTTTATGTTGCTGGCCACGTAAAGCGAAGAACTTTCGCCCAGGATGAGTTCTATCTCCGACTGTAAGCGTCGCTCTTGGAAGAAGTGCGTGAGTTGATCGAAGAAGATGTTGTAGGTGAGCTGTGCGCCCAGTTCCGTGTTCCAGCCGGCGCACTCTCCATCGTCCAGGTGGACTTTTATCAATGGATGCGGGAATCCGTTTTTGCTTTTGATTTGCGCTGACAGGCCATCAATGTAATCGGTCATGGCGACGTTGCGGAAGTATTCATAGCCCACGCGCACCTGTTCATCGTTAACCAGAATAATCTCGGAGAAATCGCTCTGCATCAGGTCCAGGTAGTCGTCGGTGAAAATCACGCCAAGGGCCAGAATGCAATCGACGTTCTTCATGTATTCCCGCGTGCCGGGACAGGACGCGGCGCCCGCATAGGTGCCGATGAACTGGGGATGACTTTCATCGAGGACGGACTTCGCCTCCAGCGTGGTGGTGAAGGGCAGCCCGCTGGCCTCGACCATGCGCAGCGCCTGTTCCTGCAGGCCATAACGGGCGATCTCGATGCCCAGCATGATTACGCCGCGCTTGGCGTTGACCAGTCTCTGCAGCGTCTCATCCACCACCGCCCGTAATGACGCTCTGTCGCTGACGGGCGGTTGCGGTCGCAGTGGATGCTCCGGCTCCCGGCAGGGCTCGCCCCATACGTTTTGCCAGGCCTCCAGATAAATGGGACGGCGCTTGCTGATGGCGGCGGTGAGGGCGCGATCGATTTGCAGAGGGGCCTCGGCGGCGTTGCTCAAGACTTCCGCTGCAACGGTGACTTGCTCAAAGACCTTTTTATCCGCATTCAGATTGCCGGTCGAATGATGAAACAACACGCCTTTGTCGCGAATGATCAGTCTGTCCTGGGCGGACGGGCTGGCGCTGACCACCACCACTGGATTGCGCTCTACGTAAGACCCCGCCACGGCGTTCAACACGCTGAAGGTTCCGACGCCGTACTGGACGGATACCGCGCCGATGCCGGCGAAACGGGCGTAGCCGTCGGCGGCGTAACCCGCGCCCAGCTCATTGATGTCTCCCACGGCGTCCACGCCATCGAATTTTTCCAGCGCTTCCATGAATTCGGAAACATAATCGCCGGGCACTTGAAACACTTTGCCGAGGCCAAGCTGGCGCAGGCGGGTGAGCAGATAGTCGGCGACGGTAAATGAGTTATCCTTCAACATTGTCGATTCCTTTGTACGCAAATTGAGTGACTTCATCCAACACTTTCTTGCAGTCATCGCAGGTGAGACAGTCGCAGTCGTCAGCGCAACCGTCGGGGCAGGGGACCGGCATCAGGGAGAATTGTTGTTCCGGGGGCAGCCAGGAGGGGCGCGCCATTGCGAAAAAATCCTCCAGGGTCGACTCGGCAACGGTCAACGCGCCTTCCACCCAGCCCTGATCGTAGGAGTAGGCTTCGCCGACAATAAAAATCTGTTGATCCTCCACCGGGTGGCGCATGCGGCACATGATCCTGTCGAGCCGATAATTGGCTTTCCATTCATGCCAGCCGCCGCCGTAGGGATCGTCGTCCCAGGCGTGATACACCACGCTGTATGGCTCCGGCAGCTCCACTTGATCATGGACCTGGCGCACTTGTTGTTGCGCCGCGCGCACCATGTCTTCGCTGACCTGATAGCGGGTGCGGGGCACGATCTTGTCGGCGCTGATATCCGCCTCCAGGCAGGACGGTTTGTAGCCGATGAAAGGCAGTCCGTCTTCCAGCCCCTTCCAGAACGGGACCGTGCCAATATCGTTATAGGAGGCCATCAGCAGAGAGTTCAGGAAAGGCTCGCCGCCGGGTTGCTCGCATTCGGTTCCCATGTAGTAAACCTGTCTCACCGGCAGATCCGTGACGGAGCGTCCCGCCACCAATCCCAGACTGCGCCACCAGGGCTTTTCATAGGCGAGAAACAGCTTGAAGGCGGATTGGATTAACACGGACGGCAGGTTCTCCTGCAGCCAGGGATCATCGAAAAACTCCGACTTGATCAGTTCCAGAGAGCGACGCGGCATGGCCAGGATAATGCGCTTGGCGCGCACGATGGTTTCGCCGGGTTGGTCCGTGGTTTTTCCATCCACCGTATGCGTATGTTGAAAATGCAGACTGTAGGGATAATCGTCGTCGCCGGTGTAGCGAATCTCCGCCAGACGATGATTCATGTAGAGACGTTTGCTTCCAAGCAGGCTCCCCGGCGCCTGAACAAACTGCTCGCACAGTGTGAGGGGCAGCGACTGGAAGCCGTGTTTCAGCGTGAGAAACTTCGTCTCATCGCTGTACTCTGTCGCTGGCAGCTGCGTCGCGGCATTGGCGTTGGCTACGTTGGCGTCATAGCCGCCAGCGTCCTTCATGAACATATAGCCTTCATTGCTGAGCACCCGGTAGAGCAGATCCCAGAAGCCGTACTTCCAGATCTCTTTGCCGAATACTTTCACCCGCATCTGATCGCACAGAGACAAGTCGGCGAAACCGGGATACAGGTAGTTCATGATTTTGACCTGCAGATCCTCGGGCCCATAACCGCGCTCGCTCCACGCCAGGTTATAGGGAATCTTGTCGGGATGACTGCTGAAGTCCCGATAGCGGAAACGTACGCCGCGCAGAAAGAAGAGATTGTCTCGGGAGCCAACGGGTTTGGGCGCTCCCATGGGGAAATCCTTCGTCGGCAACTGCAGGTATTTGACCAGATTGGCTACCAGAATATGAGCGTCGGGGATGTAGCGCATGCCGCCCACTTCCGCCACCACATTGGGAAGACCGGGCAGCGTGATGCTATAGAGGCGACCGCCGATACGGTCACTGTACTCAAACAGTGCGATCGCCTGCTTGTCGCCAAATTCCGACTGCAAGCGCCAGGCGCTGTATACGCCGGAAACTCCTCCACCGACAATCGCGACATCCAAGGTCAATGCAGCGTTATCCATCAGCCCACTCCTTGTCAGCGAAACGTTACTTTTTATTCCGTTCTTCAAGTAATAAAAAACATAGGCATGGTTCAAAAAATAGCCAAATTGATTTTTGTAAGAGTGGGTTCAGGTTTGTTAAAGAATGGTTGTAACTTGCTGTAAAAAATATATATTCGCTCGATATTCCTGGCCGTAAAAACAGTTGCGCCCTTGGGCGCGCACCATAGGAATCCCACCAAAGTTAGTGAGAATAAATGAAGAATATCCTGGCTAGATCCTTGTTGTTTTCCGTTGGTCTGTCGACTTTCGCTCTCGGTGATGAAGCCAGTATTGAGCGTCTTCCGGACATGCTGGCGAAGATCCAGTATGTCGCCAAGCTGACAGAAGCCTGTCCTGACAACTATCAGTCGGAGTACTTCAATTGGCGTAAACTCAATCGCATCGACGATATTGAATCCGCCGTCAATGTGTTATCGGTGAATGATGCGCAGCTTCAGGTTCGTTTGACGGAGATCGCCAGGAACGCAGCTGCGGAAGTTAAACTGCACAGCGCGGATTATTGCGCTCATCTGGGGCAAGTCCTCGGCAATCCCGACTTTATGCCTTTTGTCGCATTCAATGAGTTAAGCCAGAAGTTACTTGAGGAAATACCGCAGGAAGCGCTCACCAGCGAAAGGGAGCGCGCCGACAGTCAGCCGATAAATCCGGAGCTGATCAAGCAGGATATCGCACAAGTAGAAGCGGTGATGTTCAACCGTCGCACCCTGCGCGTTGCTGGAAAGTCGACGGCGCTGGATGCGCCTGAGCTGCTGTTTAAAAACGGCGATCTCTGCATGGATATGCAAGCGCTGGTATTTCGCGGTGGCGTCGCGAAGCACAAAGCCAAGAACCCCTCCAAGTGGACGCGTTGGCGAACAAACCATGGCGAACGCGAGTGGCTGAACGGCGAGAAATGGCAAAAGTTTGCCTCTACCAAAGCCCTCCCGCCTCTTGATGAAGGCTATCGCTTAGAAAGCGACCTGCGTTTTCAGCAGGAGACCGACGGCGGCGCCTTTCTCATCACCAATGTCATCCGCTACCAGTTTTTCTCTGACGGCAAGTTCATCCGCCAATTGGACTCATATCCGACTCACGACGACGCCATCAGTTCTTCCGTTAGTTTTTATTATCCAGAGGAAGAGGGACGCTATGAGATCCACGGTTATCTGTTGACGTTGCACTTTGACAGTGGCGAGACCGTCTACAAAACCCTCGTGCGTGATAAAAACTCCCCATCGCCCACCTGGCTGGATGGGAATGAGTACGTGGAATAAACGGCTTTTCCCGAGCCTCATACTGTCAGCATTCCGTCGGCTTTAGGATGAGTTGGGGCGATTATTACCTGGGGTAAATCATAGTTGTAACCTGGGCAGGGTTATGTTTTTTATAACGTTTTTGATTATCTCTCCTGAGGCGGTCGCATGCTGATGCAGACTCCCCTCGTGGTATCAGGAGATCAAACAAAGGCGTTCATGAATGAAGCGACTCCTGTCCGGGATTATTTTCTCCACCACTGCCTTCTCTACTTCTGTGCTAGGCGGCTCGGGGTTTGAAGAATTTCCCAACCTATATACGAATGTCCGATTCGCCACCGAGCTGGCCAAAGCATGCCCAACTGAGCATGTTTTAGAGTATCAGTCCTGGCGCGAACGCAATCATATCGATGATATCGACATTGTGATGCAGGCCTTGTTAGCGAAGGATAAGAAACTACAGAACAATGTCGTGAAAGCGGACAAGGCGATGAATGAAAAAGTCAGCAGTCTCGGCTCCAAGAACTGCGTCCTTCTGGGAGAAATTCTGACCAGCGAAGAGTATCAGCCTGCGACCCGTTACAAAGGCCTGATGGATAAGTTGCTCGCCATCGCCCCCCAGGCCAAAGCTTTGAAGGAAAAGGAAAAGGAAAAGGWAAAGGAAAAGGAAAAGGAAAAGGAAAAGGAACCGCACCTTGATCCTGCGCTGATCCAGAAAGACATCGCCAAAATAGAGACCGTCCTGTTCGACAAGAAGGTCGTCCACAGTTATGGAATGATCCTAAAGGAAGCCTACCCGATATTACTTTTTGAAAATGGCGAAGCCTGCAAGGATATTCGAGCGTTAGTATTTCCGGGCGGCGTCGACGCCCATAAAGCCAGATATCCCAAACGCTGGACCCAATGGCGCAAAAGCTGGGGCGATTATGAGTGGCTGAAAGGGGATAAGTGGAAGGCGTTCGCTTACGATGAGGAATATCCGGCAATAGCAAAAGGATTTCGTATAAACAACAAATTCCACTATGTCGGCGGCTCCAGCACTGGCGATAGCACTGTGGCGACAATCAAAAACTTTCAGTTTTTCTCAGACGGCAGGTTTATCAGCGGCGCGCAGGTCTACGCCAGCACGGAAATCTCTGGCGCCAGCTCGGCCTTCAACCATGTGTCCCCTGAGCAAAAGGGCCAATACGAAATCGACGGCTATCTACTGACCCTCCGATACGATAGCGGCGAGACCCGATATCGAGCCATCGTTCTCGACGAAAAAGACCCCTCGCCAATATGGCTGAATGGAGACGGCTATGTGGAATAGGATGCTGTGAGGGAGATTGGCGGCGGAGTGATATAGTGCGCTTTTCCAGAGTGGCTTGGCCAATAGGGCGAGCAAAGTCGGCCGGTGAGATTTGATCAGAACAAGTTACCGCTGTGCTAAGGTTTAAGCGTTCCTGTTTATGATGGAGTTCGAATGAGATCCAGTTGCCCCGAATGCGGCTTTCTTTTTCCACGGAAGGGCCCAGAGTTGATTGTGCTCAGTAAGACTAGGATCGGAAACGCAACCTGCTTAGTGTGTCCGCACTGTCGCTCAAAACTAGTAAGAAAGCCTCGTCTTGTTGCGGTAATGCTGGCATGTATAAACCTTCTGTGTTGGTGTTTCATTGTTAGCGCATATTTGGGGATCGTCTCCGTTGGCGATGGTTTATTGATGACACTGTTCGCTGTCATTGCGGCGGTATCAGCCGCTCAGCTTCTGCTCGCTTTTAAGCAACCCGCCATATACGAAGTCTTGAGACAACAATCGGATTCCTAGATTTTCTCAAATTACCCAACGCAAATATTTGTCCTTCCCTTTTTTAATATTTGTGACATATTATGTCCGCAGGTGTTTCCAACAAGAGGTCTGTGGATTAGTTATGTTGATCACTAATATCGAAACCATTCCTGGTAAAAATATCGTCAAACATCTTGGTCTGGTGCAGGGTAGTACTGTGCGTTCTAAGCATGTGGGGCGCGACATCATGGCGGGCTTGAAGAATATATTCGGCGGTGAGCTGCGCGGTTATACCGAGCTGTTGGAAGACGCCCGGGGCGAAGCGCTGGAGCGGATGAAAAGACAGGCGCGCGGCATGGGCGCTAATGCGGTGATTAACGTGCGTTTCGCCACTTCGTCTGTGGCGCAGGGCGCAGCGGAGCTGTTTGTCTATGGTACGGCGGTGGTCATGGAGTAACGCCCATGGAAATCCTGATCAATATTGGCTTGTTTTTGCTATTGATGACGCTGGGCTATGGATTTGGGCGTCGCGCTGAGAAAGCCCACTTCAAGTCATTGCGGATTCGCGAGGCGAAGCATCGAGCGGTTATCTTATCCATGGGGCGGCATATTCCTCCGACTCGCGCCAATGTGGAGGCGCGACTGGTAACCGGCAGCGTGGTGGTGTCCGTTGATTATTTCAAACGCTTCTTCGCCATGTTGCGACTGTTGATCGGCGGCCGCCTGTTCAGCTACGAATCCTTGATGGAAAGAGCGCGTCGAGAAGCGATTCTGCGCATGAAGGAGCAGGCCATTTCCCTTGGGTCCAAAGAAATCTACAACGTGAAACTGGAAACCTCGACCATTTCCAACGGGTTACAAAACGCCCTGGGCACAGTCGAAGTGCTGGCTTATGGAACGGCGGTCGTTGAAAAATGAGAGCCGTCGAGGCAGTGGCGTAATTCTGCGTCTGCTGCTGGTTAATACATCAAAATCCGAACCATGCTAATAAAGCGCAAAACCAACAATCTGATGTCATTGGAATGCCGTGAAGTGCGCTGGTTGCTGATTTTATTTTCAGCCGCCGCCGCGCTTGTTTCCGTTCTGCTGTACCAATCATTCAGCTGGGTGGGCGTAGCAGGTCTGGGCCTGGCCGTTCCGGTGTTTGTCTGGTTCGCAATGATTTCCGCCAACGCCAGGGTTACCTTGGACAAAGAGCGCGATCTGTTCGTCTGCACACGAAAACGACTGTGGCGCGACGTGGAGCATTTCGAATGCCCGCTGCATGAAATTAGCGACGTGATTCTGGAAACTAATGACGACGCCACCCGTCTGGGTTTTGTTATGCAGAGCAAGACTTTGTTTCCCAGTGAAATATTCTCCTCCAGCGCTTGGAGAAGCGAGCAGCGCATCTACCAGGAAGTGCGCGACTTTTTGTTTGGCTGATAGAGAGAAGTCAGTCTAAACAAATATTTACTGGATAAATCTACAACTCAACTTTAGCATTCGCCCTAGTCTTGTTGATAAATAGGGTGTTATGCATATGAAGTTACGTCTGGCTTTGTGTTTGATTCTGGCTGCGCCAATGCTCGCCAATGCAGGGATCAAAGATGAAAATTTTGGCTCTGCAACGGTTGCGCAGGTCACCAGTATTTATGATGGCGACACCTTTCGCGCCGACATCGCTGACTGGCCGGCGATTGTGGGGCAACGTATCGGCGTGCGCATCAAACATATCGATACCCCTGAGCTGCGCGGTTCCTGCAAGAAAGAAAAGGCTTTGGCGCTGAAAGCCAAGCAGTTTCTGGTGGAGAAGCTGAGAAGAGCAAAAGAGGTGAAACTGGAAAATATCCAGCGGGATAAATATTTCCGGGTGCTGGCGGACGTCGTGGCCGACGGTGAAAGTCTGGGCCAGTCCCTGATCAAGGAAAAGCTCGCTGTGCCCTATGAAGGCGGAACCAAAATCGATTGGTGCAAAGCCTGATCCAACGCTGGTAAAAGCTCCCGCTTTGACCAAGGCGCAATCGCAATCAGGTCAACGACTTAACTTTCAGGCGGGGGCGCTGGTATGCTGACCAGCGCAGGATTATCCTGCCGAACTGAGTGAGTAAAAGGAGAGTTTACGTTGGCTAAAGTTCTATCTGTCAGCAAGAGCGCTGAACATACGTTTACCAAGAAACAGGTCCCCACTATTCAGCTGGTCGCCGGTGAAGGCGTCGATGGCGACGCCCACCGCGGCGCCATGGTGAAGCATATCCATCTCGTTAAGAAAGACGCGCAATCGCCCAACTTGCGTCAGGTGCATTTGATTCATAATGAGTTGCTGGAAGAACTGCAAGGCAAAGGATTCAATGTCAGCCCCGGCGTGATCGGAGAGAATATCACCACCAGCGGTTTGGATCTGTTGTCGTTGCCGGTTGGGACGATTCTTAAATTCGGCGCGACCGCCCGTATAGAGTTGACCGGATTGCGCAGCCCTTGTTCACAGCTTGATAAGCATCAGAAAGGACTCGTCTCCGCCGTGCTGGACCGTGACGAACGGGGTAACCTGATCCGCAAATCCGGCGTGATGGCGATTGTGCTGGAGGGCGGCCCCGTAAGCGTTGACGACGCCATCAACGTCGAATTGCCGCCTGAGCCCTATCTGCCCCTTGCTCCCGTGTGATGTCGGCGGACTCCGGAATGCGTATCCGCCCCGCTACAGTGGAAGACGCTCCAACCATCGCCGTCATCCATGTGGCGGCCTGGCGGGAAGCCTATCGCGGGCTGATGTCGAGTGAATTTCTGGCGTCTCTGTCTGTGGAAAAAAGAACGCAGCAATGGACGGCGGCGTTAGCGCAGGATAGCCCGATATTGCGTCTGGTGATTGAGCATGAGGGATGTGTCGCCGGGTTCTGCAGCAGCGGCGCGTTTCGCGACGAGCAACTCGCTAGGGAAGAGGGCGTCGAACTGTACTCCATCAATATTGATCCCAACTACTGGCGGCATGGCCTGGGTAAAGGGCTAATAGAGTATGTGAGCGACTACTATCTGCAGAAAAAAGCCAAGGCCATATACCTGTGGGTGTTGAACGGAAACCAGCGCGCCATGGCGTTTTATAAAAACTTGGGATTTCTGCCCGACGGAAGATCCAAGGTGGATTATGGACACGCCGGCGAGCCGCTGCATGAGTTGTTGTATGTGAGAGATCTGACTACATCTACCTAAATAGAGCAAACAAACGATGAGTAAACACTATTCCAGCGAAGCAAAAATGATGTTGCTGTTTCCGGTTATCTTGTTTGCGCTGGGCATTATTGGCGTGATGGCGATACCGAAGCTGAAACAATATCTGGCGGAGGATGACTGTTCCTCCTCTTCTTCTCCCGCCTCAAAAAACTGACCTTCCAGTCAGCTCCCTTTCTCTTTTTATCTAATATCTAATGCTTGAAATCACCTATTTGGGCGGTTTCGCGTCCGCTTTCTAACGCTTATAGTGGCCCACAGGAAATAAAAATATCCGCGTTTGGCGCAGACAGGGTCCGCCGAACGTTAAAACAAAAATAACAACGGACAAAGGTTAATCGTTATGTTTTTCAAGGAAAAGCAGGGCCTTTTTTTGGCCTGCGGCGCAATAGCCGCGTTAGCATTAAGTTATTTTTTCTTTGGCGGTCAGGGCGTGGATATCCCTGACGCTGAAGCGGCGGTGACGCCTGCCGTCGAGACGCCGCCTGTCGCCGCTGCGACCGCTGCGCCAACCGGGAGCGTCGTCGCGCTATCGCAGCCGTCGCCATCCATGACGGCGGATGCCGAAGAAGAGGCAGAAGCAGGCGAGAATCCTTTCTTTGAAAAGGAAGTTAAAGCGCGCCTGACGCAGGTCGCTGATCAATATCAGGATCAGATTCAGTACCCCAGTTTTTCCAACCCGATACGAGATAAAGAAGCGCTCGCCAAGTACCTCCCCAATAAAAGCGTTCCTGCAGGCATGCCGTTGGACTTCGAAGATCCAAACAGTCCCCGCATCAGCCTCGAAACCACGAAGAGCCAGTACTTCATCGGCGAGGACATTGTCGCGTCGGTGAGCGTCACCGGCCTGAATGCCGGATCGACAGTGGAAGCGGACGGACGTCTGGTGGAACAGGCTGAAACCTTGGCCGTCACCGAGGGCGTGCAGCGCAGCGGCTCCATGTTCAATTTAACCTTCTCTGGCGGCGATCCTGCGCTGGCGGACGCGGGGAGCGATTTACGCGTCATCGCCAACCTGACCATCAATGGCCGCGTCTTTGAAATCGGAACGCCGGTTACCTATACCCCCAGCGTGGCGCAGGTGACTCATGTGGATGCGGCGGAAGTGCGCGGCGCCTATTTGTATATTCCTGTGCATGTCCAGGTGAACGCCCCCGGTTTTCACGAGATCTCAGCCATTCTTTACAGCGCTGACGCCAATGAGCCTCTAGTGCATTTATCCGCGCAGGAAGAGATTCAGGTGGAAAACGGCCTGGTGTACCTGCGGGCTCATATTGCGGCGCTGAAACAGAAAGGCAACGCCGGGCCATACCGGCTGCGGGACATTTCCTTGACCCGGATGCCGGCCCCACCCACCTATCAAACCGAATACGGAAGCGTCGCCCAGGCGTCCTTTGCGGTGAACGGTTTTCCTTTCTCTGACTATGACGATGTTCCCTATGTCGATGAAGACGCGCAAAAGCGGTTGGAGTTTCTGCGCCAGTTGGGAAGCGTGCAGTAAACGGGCGCGACGTTGCGGACGTTAAGCCCGCAGCGCCACCGATTCTCGAAAACAAAGATAAAAAAGGAGATTTAACGTGAAAACACTCAAGCTATGGCTGACTGCAATGTTGATGTTCGCCGCCTGCGGCGCCGCCAAGGCGCAACTGGCGGGCAAGAACGTCCTCTTGATTCAGGGCTTTTTACCCCAGCATATTCTGTTCAACCCCACCGACCAGGGGCGGGCGGATGGCATTGGTTATTGGGACGGCTTTGACGCCTCGCTGAAAGACCCCGCCACCACCCGCATTCTTTATTGGCCTTCGCACTATCGTTTGCAGGGGGCGGGCGGTATCGCCGCATTGATCGCCAATCAGTTGCAGCCGATCCTGTCCTCCGGTTTCTGTGATAACGAATGCGTGGTCATTACCCATTCCACCGGCGACCTGGTGATGCGCTATGTGCTGTCCAACAAGAGCTCTCTGTTGGGGTCGTCCCTGGCGCAGCGTTTTAAAGTCGCCGCGGTGATCGACATGGCGGGCGCCGGCGGCGGTACTGAACTGGCTAACTTCGGGGTGGACCTGATTAATGGCGTCAACCACGGCGCAGAGGTACTGGAGGCGCTGCTGAAGTTTCTGGGCTATGAAATTCCGCTGGGCATTAATCCGGGCGTGATGATTGATCTGCAGACTTCCGTTGCGCGCAACACCGCCGTCACTAATCTGCCCGCCATACCCCGTCTGAGAATCGCCGCTACCGGCAGCGAGTTTTACGGCTTCGCGACGCACCCCATCATTAAAGGCAGGGACGACAGCGTCGTGCCACTGCACAGCGCCTGCGGCGCCGCATATGACGGTGCGTTGGATTCCTGTGTGCGGGATTTGCGCGTGGACGGTCGCGTCACCAGCGTCAGCAAGGCGCCTTCCTTGAGTCAACTGTATGACTATCACTATCCCATCATCATGAGCGAAAAGATGGCGCACAACGAGATGCAGGCCAACAAACGCGGCCGGGATATGACCTTCGCGTTAAGCGGCGCTGATCGCTACAACGCTGGCGCGCGCACTATCGGATTGGACGTGGAGTATCACTCTGTCTACGCATGGTGGGACTGGTTCCGGGAATACCGTTACATCACTGATGCGGACGATAAAACCATGGGCCGGGTTATCATGGACTCTTTTGAATAGAACGTGTCCCTTCTGTTTTTCAGCATGGCGGCCTGAGACCTTTTTGGGCCGCCTGACTGATACGCTGAACCGAAAAAGGGATATTTATTCAGTTTAAGTTCATGATTTGCCGTTACAATGGCTTCCCTATAACTAACGAAGCGTTTCAACTGGGGAAACCATTAAAAATGAAAAAAGCGATGTTGTTGGCGGTGGCGCTGGGAAGCTTAATGCAAAACGCAGGGGCGGAAGAATTCAGAGTGCAGATGGGCGGTGAAAAGATCATCTACATTGAAACCTCAAGAGACGAGGAATTTGACCGTCGCGATTACGACCAGTATATGCGTGAGCGAGGCTACGACTATGAATCCCACTACCGCGCCAATCGCAAGCTTCGAGAGCGGGTCAGGAACCTTGAGCTGGCGGTGAGGCAGTTACAGGATACGGTTTACGATTTACAGAACGCCGAGCCGACGCCTCCTCCAGTCACGACGCCGCAGACGCAATATTCCTGCATCCTGAAAACCCATAAAGGCACTTTTACCGGCATTGGCCTGACCAAGCTGGAAGCCACGGGGAAGGCGGCGCAGCAATGCGAGTCTAAAATCGATGCGTTCTGGTGCGATATCGATAAAGTGAAATGCGACGCCAATTAGTCTTGCATCAAGCGACGGCCTCTCACGGAAGCCGCCGCTTTTTTTTCGCTATATGCAAGTATTGATCGATCGACAGTAATCCTTTTTATCGCAACGCAGACTGGTGCGATGAGAAGGTGAAAATCCAAGATAGTCCATAGACCCCACCGCGTAATAAAGCCCCCAGAAATACTGCGCCCGTCCAGCCAGCGAGTGGTTAAGATTTTCTTCTCGATAACAGGCCGCCGCCACAGAACCTGTCCCGTTTGTCTCCTCGCCAGTCAAACGGTCGACAATACGCTTGATGAACTGCATCTGCGGCCCTTGCTGGGTGAGGTAGTCCAGTGTGTCATGGCCTGTGTCTGCGTACCCCCACCAATCCCAACAGCCGTTCATTGGCTCATTGCTGGTTTGCGGATACACCACAATGATGCGATTACTCTCCGCCCAGGCATTGTAGCCGGCGTGGCGGGCGAAGGTGTCTTGCAACGTCGAGCGATTCTGTTTGCAGCCATGCAGGGCGATATGCACGCGGCAGGCCGCCTGTGAGCCCCGGCAGACGTCGGGAACGTAGATATAGCCGGTTTCATCCAGATACTGCGAATAGCTCAACAGGCTCTGATCGAAAGTCAGCAGGTTTTCCGGTTTTTCCGACGCAGGGGGCGATAAAGGGCCATAGATGTGGTTCAGCAACAGGCCCGCGGCGTCATACTGACAGTCGCCGATATACGGGGAGTCGCTGTGCGTACAATCGGCGCCGAAGTTTTGCGTCGGCATGGCGTGGCCGGCGTCTACGAGGTCAATATTGACGGAGACATTCTGAGTTCCGCTTAACCGCTGATACACCTCCGCCGCCCGCTGCGATGACGAGCTTCTAACCCGATGGTCGCTCTTGCCATGAAAGATCCATACGCGGTCGTCGCGCAAAAACGCCACGTTATCTATCTTGCCCGCGTCCGCCATGGCCTGAGTCAGCCTGACGATGGCGTCGGCGTCCGGCAAATCTCCCTGGCTCATGCAGCGTCCGGCGGCCCGGGTCAGACTGCCTTCCGCGCAGCCATAAGGGCCGCCCGCCACCAGCCCGGCTCCCATGAAGGTTTTGGAGTAGGCCACATGCGCCTGCATGGCGGCGAAAGCGCCAGAAGATAAACCGGAGATGGAGATCTGGGCGGCGTCGACATTGAGACTGCGTAAATCAATGCTCTCCTGCCCGGGAGACACGGCCAGTCCGGCGCCGCCGGCGGCCAGTGTGGAAGTCAGAACGACTGCGCCTTTCAGCGTCATGAATCTGTTCATAGTCGGCCCCTTGAGTTGTTGTCGTGCGTCCCTGGTGAGCGTTGTCTGTTGGTCGCGACTGTCCGCGCAACAAGACACGCCGGATTTTTCTGTGTTGTATGTGTCATTGCCATGAACGCATTCAGGGCGTATCAAATCCTGCGCCAGAATGATTAACGCCGTGAATTCAGCAGGTTGCGCGTAAGCGGGTGGGGCGTGTTCAATAAATGTTCAGAAGAGCTGACAAGTTACGGATGCATCGCCTGAAAGCTGTCCGGCCAGCCGGACATCCAAATTTATGCGCCGCAGATTTTGCACGAATTTACAGGAGCCCCCCTAACGTCCTCGTGCGCTTGCTTTAAACTGATGCAGCCTGTTTGTGCGGGGAGGCGTGTGTCTGATGAAACGGTCTATGGTTGCGCTTTTTTTCTTCAGTGTGCTGTCGCTGTTCAGTTTCGTCAGTCACGCGGACGCTGTTTTGCACATTTTCACCTGGGAAGACTATCTGGACCCGGAGGTTGTCGCCGAGTTCGAGAAAACCCACCATATCAAGCTGAAGTTCAGCTATTTCCAGAACGAAGAGAAGCGCGATCGTGTCATGGCTACGCGCAACGGCCAGGGTTTTGACCTGATTCTGATGGACGGTCTGACGGCGGAAGCTTATATCAAGCTGGGCTGGGCCGCGCCGTTAAGCGAAAACGAAGTCCCCAATCTCAAATTCAATAATGATCTGTGGCGCAGCCATCAACCGGCGTTGGTGGGTTATGTCGCTCCCTATGCCTGGGGCACGCAAGGCGTCGCCTATCGCTCTGATCTGGTGCGGCCGATCTCCCGTTTCATGCAGTTGTTTCGTCCGGCGGATGAGCTGAAAGGCAAGATTGTGATGACGCCGCAAGCCACGGAAATGCTGCCTATCGCCCTGCAAACCCTGGGCTACGACATGTATGACGAATCTCCCCAGGCGCTGACCCTGGCGGCGGAGCTGATCTCCGCCCAGAAGCCCCATGTGCTGACCTATCGTTCGCTCAAGACCAACGGCGAATCGCTCCTGGTGACCGGGGAAGCGGTGGCCGCCGTGGCCTACAGCGGTGATGCGCTGATGTTGAAACAGTTCAACCCGAACATTGAATACCGACTGCCGGAAGAGGGCGGTATTGTCTGGTTCGATTACTTTATCGTCAGCCGTTACGCCTCCGACCCGGAAGCCGCCTATACGTTTTTGAATTTTATCAGCGAACCCCGCAACGCCGCCCGCAATTGTGAATTCACCTATTCCGCCACCTATAATGAAGAAGCATTGAAAATTTTGCCGGAGGAACTGCTGGCCAATCAGACCGTATTTCCCGCCATCAATCCCAGGATGGGAACCCATAAAGCGCCAAGCACGCTATACAAGCGGCGCATGATGAGCATCTGGCACAATCTCGGCTTCGAACAGATTCTGCAATGAAGTTACGCGCGCGGTTGATCATTACGCTGGTAGTGGCGACATTCACCTGCTTTTTGAGCCTGGCGACCGCGCTGTATGTGGAGCTAACCGCGTTTTGGGAAGGCCGCAGCCGTCATTTGCTGGATGAATCCGCCTCCCTGGCGGCGGCCAATGTGAATGGCTCGGTGGAGCATACCCTGGCCAATATGCGCCTGTTGGTTTCTGAGGATGTGCTGGATCGATATTTGTCCATGGGGGAAGAGCGTTACACCCTCATGTATGACCTTTCCGCCAAGGCGTTGAGCCGTTACGCCACGCTGTTCCCCGAGTATCTGGAGATCGTCCTGCTGTTGCCTGACGGCGTCGAGGACATCCGCATCGCCGACGATATCCGCTCCCCGGAAGCGGAGCCGGCCGGGGAAAGTCTGTTTCAGCAGGCGTTGCAAGACCCCTACAACACCTACTATGACTTCATCAATCAGGAACGCTTCGACGGACCCCACCTGACGTTTTACCGCGCGTTATACACGATTGACCGCTCCCTGGGCGCCTACGAAAACAACAAGGTAGTGAAAGGCGTGCTCAAATTCACCGTGGACATGAACTGGTTAATGCGGCATGACCCCGGAAGCGATGCGGCGGAAGTGGACGCCACCTTTATCGCCAGCCGGGGGCGGGGCGTGATATACGCCTCGGGCCTGTCCCAAACGCAGGCGCGCGGGCTGTCGAATATTCCTGGCGCAGGCGTGGATGGGCCGAGCCAATACATGGCGCGGATGATGGGAGAAGATTATCTGGTGGATTCGCGTCCCCTGCTCGGGGATTGGCGTCTTTATAATGCGATGCCGTTTTCGGAGGCGCGCAGCGAGTTTCATCGGTTGCTGTTCACCGCCATCGTGGTGCTGGTGGTGGTGTTCGTCCTGCTGGGTTGGTTTATTTACGTGCAGATGGATCGCATGATCGTGCGACCGGTGAAAGAACTGGCCAAGGCCACCTATCACATTCTCCATGCGCCGGACAAAGCCAAGTCGCTACGCCTGCAAAGCGGCGAAATAGGGCGTCTGCAGCAGGCGTTTCTGGAGATGGAAGGACAGATCCGTCAGTACACGCGGGAGCTGAAAACCCAGGCTTACACCGACAGCCTGACCGGTTTGCCCAACCGCCACGCCATGGCGCATATGCTGGCGCTGTTGATGCGGCGCAATGAAGAACGCGATCAATCGCTGGCGCTGCTGTTTATCGACCTGGACGGCTTCAAGCAGATCAATGACGTCTACGGTCATCAAGTGGGGGACAGCTTGCTGACCGCAGTGACCGGTCGTCTCTCTTCAGTATTGCGTCCCTCCGATGTGATTTATCAGATTTCGGAAGAAGAGGCGTTGGAGGATACGGATGAGGAGCGCAATATTCTGTTCCGCCTTGGCGGCGACGAATTCACTATTATCGTTCCCAACATCGGCGCCCGTAAGAACGCTGCGGCGGTGGCGCAACGGGTGCTGGACCAGCTGAGGCCCCCGTTCAAAGTGGAAGGGCAGGAAACCTTTATCGGCGCCAGCATCGGCATCGCAATGTGCCCGGACGACGCCGACAGCGTCAATGATCTGATCAAATATGCGGACACCGCCATGTACTCCGCCAAGGCTCACGGCAAGATGCGTTTTGAGTTTTTCTCGCCGCAGTTGGAGCACAGCGAGCAGGCCCGTCTGGCGATGGATAACCTGATCAGCAAAGCCCTGGATAAGGATGAGTTCACGATCTGCTTCCAGCCGATCATTGATCTGCGC
This sequence comes from Hahella sp. HN01, assembly GCF_018986435.1. Taxonomy (GTDB): domain Bacteria; phylum Pseudomonadota; class Gammaproteobacteria; order Pseudomonadales; family Oleiphilaceae; genus Hahella. The sequence goes on from NZ_JAHMIN010000020.1 coordinate 78,639, forward strand.
ACCCGTCATCTCTCTGGATTTGAAGCGCTGGCGCGCCTGTATTCGGAGCAGTACGGCTGGATCAGTCCGCTGGATTTTGTGCCGGCGGCGGAGAAGCGCGGGATGATTGATCACATCACTTTACTGGTGGCTTCACACGCCTGCGCGTTCGTTAAATCCCTGGAAGCGAAGTATCAGTTGCAACCGAGCGTTTCCCTGAATATCACCGCCGGGCAGCTGGTGACGGGGGAGGTCTTCAACAAGATCAATCAGCTGCTGGTTGATTCCGGCATGTCCCGCAACATCTTTGAGTTTGAGGTGACGGAAAGCGCGTTGTTCGAAGATCGCAAAGGCTGCGCGATGACCCTGGACAAGCTGCGCAACCAGGGCTTCCGGGTGTCTCTGGACAACTTTGGCGTGGGCTATTCCTCCCTCAGCCATCTGAAAAAATTCTCTTTCAACACGCTGAAAATTGACCGCTCGTTCCTGCGCGACCTGCATGACGACGAAGCCGGGCAGGCCATCCTTTCCAGCATTATCGCGATGGCCAGGAAAATGGACATGGCGGTGGTGGCGGAAGGCATTGAAACGATTCAGCAACTGGAAGTAGTGGAAAGCCTGGGCATTCATCTGGCGCAGGGCTATCTGTTTTCACCGCCGTTGCCGGCGGAAGCTGCACTGGCCCTGTATGAGCAGGACTCCGCCATTCGCTATTGAGACCTGGTCGTCGACCTTGTCCGCCCCGTTGGATTTTCGCCTTCATATTGACTGTTCGTTAGTCACTGCGCGCTTGTGCATTTCGGGCCTTCTACGCCGTTGTCTTAATAGCATGAGGCGCCTATCGGCGTTATAGTGTGGGCGCTTGGCTGTCGATCTGATTTATAAGGGGAAAGTGGTGAGAATAGCAGTATTTTGCGGCTCCAGTATGGGAGCCAGAGAGGAATACCAAGACGCCGCCAAAGCGCTTGGGGAAGAGCTGGCGCGACGGAATATCGAACTGGTGTATGGCGGCGGCCATGTGGGCCTGATGGGCGTGATCGCTGATGCGGTGCTGGCGGCGGGCGGCAAGGTGACCGGCGTCATCCCTGTGGCGCTGAAAGAAAAGGAAATCGAGCATACCGGTTTGACCGAGCTGTTCGTGGTGGCGGATATGCACGAGCGCAAAGCGAAAATGGCGGAGCTGTCAGACGCGTTTATCGCCATGCCCGGCGGCGCCGGAACCCTGGAGGAAATCTTCGAGGTCTGGACCTGGAGCCAGTTGGGTTATCACAGCAAGCCAAGCTGTTTTTATAACGCCTTTGGCTACTACGACAAACTGCTCGACTTTATCCGCCACATGCAGGACGAACGCTTCCTGAGTCAGGGCTATATCGACGCCCTGATCATCAAAGAAAACCCGGCGCAGTTGCTCGACGCGATACTGTCTTATCAGGCGCCTCCCGGAAAATGGTGACGCCCTGGGCGTGGGCAGTCCGCGCCTAAGTCTGCGGGGCCGGCTTGCGCAGCAGCGCCGGTCCCAGGGACGCCAGCAAGGCGCCGCCGACAATCAGACCGCACCCGAGCAACACCGTTACCGTGAATTCCGCTTCGCCGAAGGCGATCAACAATAGCGTGGAAATCAGCGGCGCGGCGTATGACAAGACCCCCAATAGCTGAATATCGCCGCGTTTGACGCCATAGTCCCAGGTAAAGAACGCAATCCCCACCGGGCCCAGCCCCAATCCAATCACACCGAGCCATTGTCCGCCGCTCAGCGGCCAGACAGTTTCTTCCAGCACACCATGGCACAACGCCGCCAGCACTGACACGCCCAGACAATACAACCCCACTGCGTCAGAGGGGACCTCCGCCAGAGTGCGGGACAACACTGAATACAGCGACCAGATCAGGGCGCAGAGCAGCGCGGCTCCGTAGCCGCTCAAGTAACGCACATCAAAGCCTGCGCCGGGGCGCCATAACAACGCCCAGCAGCCCGCCAGCGTCAGCAGTCCACCCAGCCACAGGGTTTTTCCCGCAGACTCTTTCAGCAACACCGCAGAAAAACAGACGATCAGCAGCGGCCAGAGATAGGCGATCAGACTGGCTTCCACCGCTGGCGCCTGATTCAAGGCGATGAAGTAAAACAGGTGATAACCGAAAAGCCCGCCCACACCCAATAACCAGGCGCGCGCAGGCTGGCGCAACAGGCGCAACAGACTGCCTCCCTGCGCCACGGTTTTACCCAGCATCAGTAAGGCGGCGATGCAAAATGTCATCGCCAATAACTGAAAGGGAGGAACGCCTGCGCTCCAGCGCGTGAACAGCGCCAGTGCGCCCCATAAGACGACGGCGGTGAATCCTATGGACGTAGCGGCTTGTCGGTTCATGACGTTTCTTTTTTCCGTTGTATGAGGTTTTTCGTTGTATAAGAGAAAAGGTTCGGAAACGTCAGCTTAGCGTTTTACCGCGGGGGAAAATTCGTCGCTGCGGCGCTAGTTTTTCTCGCGCGGGCGGAAATGCTTGGGGGATTTACCGAAGTGGCGTCTGAAACGGTCACTGAACGCGGCCTGATTCTGAAAACCGGTATCGAGCGCTATCCGTTGTATGCTGAGCTGGCTGTTTTCCAACAGCGCCAGGGCCAGTCGCATACGTTTGTCCCGCAGATAATCCATCGGCGTCATGCCGAATGCGTTTTTGAATAGATCAGAAAGGTGGCGACGGCTCAGGTTCGCCGCGCTGGCGACTTGATCGAGGGTGATCGTGTCGCCCAAGTGTGCGTCCAGAAAGTCGCGGGCGGCGAGCAGACGCTTGTCCAGATTCAACGCCGCGCCGTAGCGCTCTCGAAGCAACTGCAACAATAAGCCGAGTATGCGCTCGCGGGATGCTTCGCCCAGGTGTCCGTGACCCAGCTCCATCGCGATAAAGTGAACGTAGGAGCGCAATCCTGGGTCCAGTTCGATGAATGCCGGTAGACGTCCCAGCGCAGGCTCCATGGACACCGGCAGATCCGCCACTACAAAGCGGTTATCCTCGCCGCCGGCGAATGCGTGATCCCGTCCAGCTTCGATCACCGCCGCAGTGCGCCGGTCCACCATCGCCCCCTGGCCCGCCACATCCAGCTCCAGGCGACCGCTGAGCGGCAGCACCAGCTGGTGATAATCATGGCTATGGCATTGCGTTTCCGGCGAATAACGCCGCAGGTCCAAAGCGATGGGCGTCGACATGGCGCGTTTCTCTGTAACAGCTAATGGATAATTTGGATCTCTGCGAAAGCATCAGTGTATCCCCCGGACGGCGAAAGTTCGATGGGGGAGCGCTATGTTTAGGTGTACGTATGCGTTTAAAGTGCGAATGCCTGAAGAATAGAAAATAGCCCCTCTATGATAACGGCCATGAACTGTAAGCCGAATCTATGATTTGCAGGCCTGATTCTGCGCCTTCAAGTAATGACTCAGGCAGCTGGGAAGAAATGTCAGTTCTTGCTTGAAGATAGTCTAAACCGGGACCAAAAAAGCATGTGTTTTCTATTGAGAGTAATTCAAAAATAATCTGGGGCAGGAGTTCATGCTGCATGGGTCTTAAAAAAACTATCCCGGAAATGGCGTCGCGGGATTCACCGAATAAGTATGCACTTTCACAGATTTCGCCAACCTTCGAGACAAACTCAAAGTCGCCATCGTCTTCGATAATCTCACCATAATTTTTTAGTACGGCATTTATTTCTTCAAACGGAATGACGCCGGCCTCACCGTTTTTGAATTTCTGAAAAAAAATTTCGTATGACATAGTTATTCCTGAATTTAACGAAAATATGCCGCCAGCGGCGTGCTTACTTGCGGGCGTTGTCCGCCTGATTAATAGCGCGTTGACCCAGCACTTCTAGACGCGCCTGAGTTCCGCAATATAGGGCGAAGGCTGCAGAGGTAACCCACGTTCGTTATATTGCGGGCAGGAGATATGCAGTCTGCTTTTGGCCCGTGTCAGCGCCACGTAGAAAACCCGGCGTTCCTCCTCCCTGTTTTCCTCTCTCTCTTTATGCTCGGACTGGGTCGCATTGATCAGGAATACCGTATCGAATTCAGCGCCTTTTGAGGCATGAATAGTCATGAGATGAATCTTATCCGACTCGGTTTTATCGCTGTTTATTTTCAGCAGTTCCTCGGCGCTTTGTTCCAGAGGGACGCCTTTCTTCAAGCCGTCCAACAACTGCTGAATCACCACTTTGGCGGGCAGGCTCTCCATGCCCTCCCGGCTGAAATAAGTGTGGCGCAGCAGTATTTCCCATAACTGCTCTTCCGCTTGCGACGGCGGACAGTGATTCAGCTTTTTGATCAGGCGCACGTCGCGAATGATGTCCGTCGCCTTTTCGCCGAGGCTGCCATCGGCGTCGGAAATAAACTGCAGATATTTGAAGATCGCTTCGTCTTTATATTTGCCGGATTTCTTGTGTCGCCATTGCAGATTAATCCGGCTGTTATTGAGGACGTACTCCAGGTACTTCTCCTCCAACGGACTTTCGCTGCTGGAGGGCGCAAGACACAGACTCAAAAGCATACGCGGACCGCGCCGGCGCAGCAGCGGAACGCCTTCATTAACCAAGTAAGGGATGCGGCGGGCGATCAGCGCCTGTTCGATATGCAGACGCTGGCTGTTCTCCCTGTAGAGAACGGCGATCTCATCAGGCGGCGTTCCTGCGTTCAATAGCGTTTGAATACTCGCGGCGACTTCGTTTGACTCGGTCACGACATTGATAGGCGACGCGAACTGCACCGTGCCGTCGCCGCTTCTGTGGGCGCGCATGGCGATGTCTTCCTGCAGGCGATGAGGCATGCTGTCAGCCAGCTTATTACTGAGCTGCACCAGTTTGTTCAAGGACCGGTAGTTGGTGTCCAGCACGCAGACGCTGGGGGATTCGTACGCTTCCAGGAACGCCTGGAAAACCGACGGCTCCGAGCCCCGGAACTGGTAGATGGACTGCTTGGCGTCGCCGACGACGGTGATGGAAACGGAGTTGGAGGCCAACAGGCGTATGGCTTCAAACTGCAGGTAATTGCAGTCCTGAAACTCATCTATGATGAAGTGCTTCAAATGGTATTGCAGCGCGTCTCGCAACTCAGCGTCTTCTTTCAGCACGTGGCAGGCGATATAGAGAATATCGTCCGCATCAATGGCGTTGAGCTTTCTTTTTTCCTCGTCCAGGTTTTTCCACAGCGCAATCATGATGCGATCGATCATGCGTTCACGATTGGTCAGCTCCATCGGCGGCGCATAGTCGTTGGAGCCGAAACCGTTGGCTCTGGCGCGGGACAGACAGGCGAGAACTTCATTGAGAGAGATGCCGTTGCGGGCGACGAAGCGCTGCTGTTCCTCGCCCAGGTTGGACCAGAATGACTCGATGAAGCTTCTGGCCTCATGTTCGCTGATCACCCGCGTTGTCTTGTTGTATCCATATTTCTGCGTGACGGGACGATCGGAACTGGGTTTCAGGATCAACTCAAGGAACAGCTTGTGAAAGGTGCCGATATGGATGATTTTAGCGATGGGGCCAATCAGCTCGCCTAGCCTCGATCGCATCTCATTCGCGGCCTTGTTAGTGAAGGTCACCAGGATAATGGATTTCGGCGGCGCTTTTTCATTCAGGATAAGGTGTGCGGCTTTGTAGGTGACCACGCGGGTCTTGCCTGAGCCGGCGCCAGCCAGAACCAGAGTGGCTCCCTCGGTGGCGCTAACGGCTTTGAACTGTTCTTCATTGAGATAAGACAGTATATCTTTCAAACACTTATCCTTCTTTGACCCAAAGGTGCTTTATCACGGTGCGAACTGCTCTGTGAAAGTTGGGACGAAGCTAAACGATCACAGGGACAAACTCAATTTCAGTTTGCCAGTTCTTGGCGGATTTTCGAGTTATGCGTCGCCAACCCCGCGCCATGCACATACAATCAGGCAGGTATTTCAGATCCGTTGCTCAGGCGACGGCGTCCAGGATTCTGTTGAGGCATGCATGATCGAAAAACTGGAAATCCACCATCTGCGGACATTGGACGCATTGTATCGCTTCGGCAATATCTCCGCTGCAGCGGAGTCCCTCGATCTGTCCCAGCAGGCGATCAGTCAACAGCTGAAAAAACTGCGGGACATTCTGGGCGACCCGTTATTCGTGCGCACTGGCCATGGCATGGCTCCGACTCCTTACGCCAAACTGATCGAGCCGCATATCCAGCAGGTGTTGACCCATCTGCACGCGATTCCGGCGCCGGAGGCGTTTTCTTTGGCCAAGGTGGAAAGAACTTTGGTGATCTCCGCCACGGATTACACCCAGAAAGTGATTGTGACAGGGCTGATCGCGGAATTACGAGAAGCCGCGCCCAGGGTGAAAGTCGTGGTCGCCAATATCGAGAGCGCCAATCTGACCCGGAAAATGCGGCAAGGGGAGATTGATCTGGCGTTCACCTCCCATGGCTATGTGCCGGAAGGTCTGCTGTCCGAGCCATTGTTCACGGAAAGATATCTCTGCGTTTCCGCCGACGCCGGGTTGGCGGGCGAGGGAGAGATTGCTCTGGAGCGGCTGGTGGAGCGCGACTTTATTGTCACCTCGCCAGGAACTGGCGGTTTCGCCGGGTCGGCGGACGCCTGGTTTGAGCAGCAGGGGTTGCGTCGTAACGTGACGATTTCAGCGCCGTCGTTCCACATCGCCCAGGAATATTTGCAGGCGACGGATATGGTGGCCTTTATGCCGTCGCGGCTGCTGCCTTGCGCAGGCTTATTCGAGATTCCTCTCAGCAAATATCCGCCGGGATACGAAGTAGTGGCGGCCTATCATCCCAGCGCCAAGAATGATCCCCTGATCATGTGGGCGCTCGGTACCGTGAAACAGCGCCTTTCCCGCGCCTGATCGTATCGGTCAATCCATTGGCGCTTGTATCGGTTACAACGGCAGCTTGATCGCTCGGTCGCCTCTGAAGCTCTACTCTGACTGCACACTATTAGTCGGTTTTAGAGGTCTTTATGAGCATTAGTAAAGTGAACCCCAGCGCGCTGTATGACGGTTCGCCTTTTGGGCTGTCGCAGGCGGCGGTTGATACGGAGTCAGGATTGGTGTTTGTGTCCGGACAAGTGGACTGGGACGCGGACTACGAACTGAAAAACGATACGATTGAAGCCCAGACAGCGAATGCACTGGAGAACCTGAGCATCGTGCTGAAGGAAGCGGGGTCTTCCGTCGATAACCTGCTGCAAGTGCGCATCTATGTCAGAGGAGAGCTGGCGGATTACATGGCGAAAGTGGCGCCTATTCTCGCCAACTATCTGGGAACCGTACGGCCAGCGCTGACCGGCGTGGGCGTCGCCTCACTGGCGTCGCCGGGCACATTGGTGGAAATCGAAGCGGTGGCGAAGGTCCGTCGCTAAAGAGACATTTCCATCGCTACAGCGCCGACGTTCGTCGGCGCTTGAATAAGCCCGATCGTGAAAATCAGCGCACCTTAACGCCCAGGCTCAGCAACACTTCGCGGATATCTTTTTCCTGATTCTCCAGAAAACGATGCATGGCGTCGCCGCGATGATAAAAGTTGGACCATCCGTATTTGCTTCTTACCTGCTTCCATTGATCGCTTTGCGACAGTTTCTCCAGCATATCGGCGTATTGGGCGATGTCCTGCGCCGGCATGCCGGGGGGGCCGAAGAAGCCGCGCCAGTTGGCGAAAACCAGATCGTAACCCTGTTCCTTCATGGTGGGGATGTCAAAGCCTTCCAGGCGTTCGTCGCTGGTGACGCCGAGCAGGCGCAGTTTGCCTGACTTATAATCGTTGACCACTTCTCCCAGCCCGGTCACCAGGGCGACGCCCACTTCTTTGTACAGCTTCTCCAGGGCGTCGCCGCCGCCGTCGCTGGGCACATAACGCATTTGATCAATGCCGATGCCGGCGGATTTAAGCAGGAGCGCGGCGGTAATGTGGTCCAGGCTTTCCTTGGATGAACCGCCGATAATCGGATTTTTCGCGGCATGGTCCCGAATCAGGTCCGCCAGCTGCGGCACTGATTGAATCGGCGAGTCCGCTTTCACCGCGACCACCTGATACTCCGCAATCACCGTAGCGATGGGCGTGATGTCGCGAAAGTCTTTGTCGATCACCCCGGTCAGACTGCGCAATATCAATGGAGTGGATTGCACCATCAGGGTTTCCGAGTATTTGGGCGCGTTGCGCACCAGATCATCCAGGGCGCGTCCGCCGCCGCCTCCAGACAGGTTGGTGAACTTGACGTCATCCACCAGGCCGATAGTCTGCATCGTTGCGCCGGTTTCGCGGGCGGTAGTGTCCCAACCGCCGCCTTCGCCCCCGGGAATGAGAAAGGCCAGTTCTTTGGCGCCGACGAAGAGAGAAAAACCTAAAAAGAACGTAAGCCAAGACAACCGTTTTAATACGCTCATCGTATATATACCTCTGCTTTATTGTTTTGCGGATCAGGCGGCTTCAAGAGAGAGGGAGTGGCGTTTCGTTTCCATGTGGGAGTTGAATGAAAAAATATCGCCTGAAATTTAACTATAGACCGGACTTTTGTTGCTGTTGGGATAATAATCAAACTGACTGAAACAGTATGAGGGCGATCATGGAAGTAAAATATTCGCCCCACAGGTGAAAAAATGTGTCATAGATATGGAAATCCAACGTGCTCGGGAACATTATCTACTAAGCTTAAAGAGATAATTCCGGTCAACCGTGATTGGGTTGCGTTACAGCAGCTTTTCGGGCGTCGCGTTTCATCCGAAAACAACCGGTGGTAATGCCATAGATGCCGAACTCATCTTCTCCTATTGGCCGTATCCGGACGATATGCTTGCTGGTTCTTTGTCTGATGACGAGAATCTGCGGGGCGGCGGACTCAGAACTTACCCCTGTCGTTGTGCAGTTGAAGTGGCTGCATCAATTCCAATTCGCCGGCTTTTACGCCGCCATCGAAAAAGGTTTCTATCAGAAAGCCGGTTTTGACGTGACCCTGCGCGAGGCGGCGCCGGACATTAATCCTATCGACGAAGTGGTGGAGGGCAGGGCGGACTTCGGCGTCGCCAATTCTGAACTGCTGCTTTACCGCTTGCAGGGCGCGCCGGTTACCGCCGTAGCGGTGATGATCCAGCATTCGCCTCTGGTATTGGTGAGTCTGGCGGAGTCGGAGATACTCAGTCCGCAGGATCTGATCGATAGACGCGTCATGTTTCCCCATGGGCCATACGGCGCCAACACCATTGGCATTCTGCGCAAGGAAGGCGTGCTGCTCTCTCAAATCAAACAGATGCCGTTGTCTTTCAATATCAACGATCTGGTGGAGCATCGCGTGGACGCCATGGTGGGCTACGTGACTGACCTGCCGTATCAGCTGCGTAAACGTCAGATCGCTTACAACATCATGGACCCGCGCAGTTACGGCATCGATTTCTACGGCGACACCCTTTTCACCACCGAAAATCATGCGATGAGCGATACCGAAGAGGTGGCGCGTTTCCGCGAAGCCACGATTGAAGGTTGGCGTTATGCGGTGGACAACCCGGAAGAGATCATTCGTTTGCTGCAAGGTAAATATAACTCCCGCAAAGAATACGATGAGCTTGTGTATGAAGCCCGGGAAACCATTGACCTGATCGTGCCCAAGCTGGTGGAGGTCGGGCATATGAACCCGGGGCGCTGGCGGCATATCGCGGACACCTTCGCCGCGCTGGATATGGCGTCCAGGGATTACAATCTGGAGGGCTTTATCTTCGACTCGGACCGCAATGACGCCAGACTGGTGTTGCATACAGCGCTGTTGATTGGCGGTCTGGTGGTGATCGCCGGGGCGGTGGGCATCTTTTTATTGATGACGTTCAACAACCGGCTTAAAAACCGGGTTGAGTTGCACACCCATCAACTGCGCGAGGCCAATGAGGCGCTGTACGAGCAGACGCAGACCCTGATAGAAAAAGAGCAGGCGCTGTACAAACTGAACCATGCGCTGGAAGCCCGAGTGGAGGAGAGAACGGAGGCGTTGGCGCAGGCCAATCAGGAATTGAAGCTGGAGATTGCGGAGAGGGAGCAGCGCGAGCTGTCTTTGCGTCTTCTGTCCAAAGCGGTGGAGAGCAGTCGCAGCGGCGTCATCATCACCAATGCGGATGGCATTATCGTCTACGTGAATAACGCGTTTCTGGCGATGTCCGGCTACGATCGCATGCAGGTGTTCGACAAACACCTATCCTCACTGGAGGAGCGTGTTTGTTTTCCGCGTCTTGATCAGATCAATTTCCGTGAGTTGCCGGAACCAATGATCCGCGATGAGTTGCACTGTTACGACGCCTCGCGCAATCAGTACTGGGTGCAGATCTCCATTTTCCCCATTTATGAACAGGCGGCGCGCAACTATGGCGTATTTCGTCCCGCGCCGGAAAAAGTCAGCCACTATGTGGTGACCTGTGAAGACATTACCCTGCTGAAAAAGAGCAAGGATGAGATGGAGCAGTTGGCGTTTTACGACCACCTGACGGGACTGGAGAGCCGGCTGCTGTTCAAGCTGCGCCTGGAAAACGCCATTACCCGGGCCGTGCGCGACAAGTCTATGATCGCCCTCATGTTTATCGACATCGATCACTTTAAGGAGATCAACGATAACTACGGCCATGACGCTGGTGACGAAGTGCTGAAAACCGTGGCCGCGCGCATCAAACAGAACGTGCGCAAGAACGATACGGTGGCGCGCATCAGCGGCGATGAGTTTACCGTGATTCTGTCGGATATTAGGGGGCATGCCGACGCCCGGCGTGTGGCGCAGGGCATTCGGCGGACCTTGAACCAGCCGTTCAAGTTCGCCGGAAAAGAATATTTTGTCGGCGCCAGTATCGGCATCAGCATTGCGCCTGACGATGGCGTGGAGCTGGATGAGTTATTGAAGAACGCAGACACCGCCATGTATCAGGCCAAGCGTAATGGCCGCAACGATATCCAGTTTTTCTCTCATTCCATGAATGAGGAAGCCAAGAAGAAGCAGGCGCTGGAAGCGGAAATGATCCAGGGGCTGTCCAAGAAGCAGTTCCGCCTGGACTATCAGCCGGTGATTGACCTGGAAACCAAAAAACTGGTGGGGCTGGAGGCGCTGCTGCGCTGGAATCATCCCAGCCAGGGCATCGTTTATCCCGATCATTTTATTCCCCTGGCGGAAGAGACAGGCCTCATTGTGGAGCTGGGGAAATGGGTGATCAGCGAAGTCATTTCCGCCACCCAGGAGTTGCGCAAGATGGGGTTCGCTGATGTCGGCGTGGCGATTAATGTGTCGGCGCGCCAATTGCGGGATAAAGGACTGATCGCGGATATCGGACGCATTGTCGCCGCCCATCGCAATGAGCCCTGCAATATTCAACTGGAGCTGACGGAATCCACCATTATTGAAGAGCTGGAGCAAAGCAACCGCAGCATCAACGATTTGAATAGGCTTGGCTTTGGTATCACCGTGGATGATTTCGGCGCGGGTTATTCTTCCATGAGCAATCTCAAGCAACTACCCATCGACTGCATCAAGATCGATAAGTCGTTCATTCACAACATGCTGAGGAAAGGCGATGATGCGGAAATCGTAAAAGCGATGATTTCCATGGCGCATAATCTAAAGCTGAAGGTGGTGGCGGTGGGTGTGGAAGACGCCGAACAGGTGAAATTCCTGAAGGAAAACCAATGCTTCCTCGCTCAGGGATTCTATTTCTCCAAAGCTGCCGATCTACATGAAATCATCGGGAAATTCAGCGCCCCCAATGTGGTGAAGCTCACTCCCTGAGCTGGTCTGATCTTCCTTTCTCAAACAATCAGAGCGCTGGGCTGCCCCAGTAATACACGCTGCCGTCATCGCTGCCAGCGAAGACGGCGGTGCCCTCGGCGTTGATGGACATGGGCCAGTTCATTAGCGAGGTGGCGTATTTCCAGTACAACTCGCCGGTTTGCGCGTTAAACAGATAGAAGTTGCCGGGCGTTTCTTCCTGCGGCGAAGAGTTGCTGTCGCTGAAGATGGGCTCGCCGTCGGCGGAGGTCACATACTGCGCGTTGGCGTCCATATTCATGCCTGGGTTGGGGCAATACTCCAGCTGATTGATCCACAGGCGTTGCGGGTAGTATTCCCCGGAATCGCCGGCGTTCTTCAACATATAGGCGAAACCGAAGCCGGGGCTGTCAGAGGCGGCTTTGGTCGCGCCGGAGCCGTCGTAATTGCCGCCGGCGCCGACATAGACCTGTCCGTTGACATTGGCGATAGCCAGGGCGTAAGTCAGTCCCAGAGACTGGTCGGAAGGCGTGTAGGACCAGAGGGGCGTGAGGCCGCTGACAGGGCTGTCCGGGGTGGCGAACAGATAAACGTAGCCGTTCTTGGTGGAAGCGGCGAAGTAGCCTCCGTCAGCGCTGATGACCACGCGCAGAACGCCGGTGGCGGTATGAAAGCGGCCGTATTCCACCAGGGCTCCGCTTTGATTGGCGTAGAGGATAACCAGTCCGGTGGAGCTGACTTCCGCACGTTTCGCCGGTTTACGTCCGCGGGCGAATTCGACGCTCTCCGAATAGCTGTCCAGTTCGCCGCCCACCACCACAATTTCGCCGGTGTTGCAGACGCCGCAACTGCGTAAATAGGATTCGCTGACGTTGGTTTGGGAGTCGCTATAACTTTGTCCGTTGAGAGTCAGCAGCAAGGCGTTGGCGCCTTCCACGGCGATAATGGTGGAGCCGTCGTAACTGATTTCTACTTCATTGATGCGGCTGTCTACGCTGAATTCCTGACGGCTGGAGACGCCGACGCCGACATTGTAAGTGCGCAGAAAGCCGTTGCCGCTGCCGTATTGTCCGCCAGCGGCCGCGTAAGCGCCGTTGCCGGAGACCGCGACCCAGAACACGCCCTGGGTGACGTTGTCGCCCAGTGGATCGCTCCACTGTAGTGACGGCGCGGAGCCGTCGGTGGCGTAGCTGTAAATGGCGAAGTCGCTACTCTCTCCATATTCGGAGGACGTACCGGTGATAAGTTGCGCGCCGTTGGCGGAAATGGCGGTGGTGTTGATTTGCAGTCCGGATGTTGGGGTTAGCGTCCAATTGGGCGCGAGCTGGTCTTGCGGCATACTGAGTCCTTGTTATTGGGTCATTGCCCTGCGGAGACGGGCGAAGCCTGGTTAATGGTGAATCCATGCCGAAAGTTTAGCCGACCGAGAAGTTTTGGCAATGACCCCAACGACCGATTGGCGGCCATGGCGGCTTTATTCAGTGATCGTTTTTGCCGCGAATTTTCTCCAGTTCCTCAACGCTTCTTGGCCAGTCTTTTTTCAACAGACGGGACAACGCCCGATCCGCCAGTAAGCGTCCTTCTGTCTGGCAGTCAGGGCAATAGTTGGTCTCGTTGGTCGCATAGCGAATGCGTTGTACGGCTCCGCCACAGACCGGGCAGGGAAGGTTGTAACGACCATGCACCGCCATGTCTTCGCGAAAGGCGGTGACTTTTTCTGGAAAGGCGTCGCCATACTGGTCGCGCAAACGCTGCGTCCAGGTGGTCAAACTAGTGCGGCACGCCTGATACAGCCGCTCTATCTCTTCTGGACTCAGCTTTTGAGTTTGCGCGATGGGAGACAGTCTGGCCGCATGCAGAATTTCATCGGAATAAGCGTTGCCGACGCCGCTGAAAATATGCGGATCAGTCAGCGCTCTTTTTAATGTGTGGTTATTGCGGGTCAACGCCTGTTGGAACGCGGCAAGATCCGACTCCAATATCTCCAGACCGCCCGGATTGATCTGCGCCAAGCCTGCTTCCTCTCTGACAAGATGCAGCGACGCGCGTTTCTTCGTTCCCGCTTCCGTCAAAAACAAAACGCCATTAGGGAACTGCAAGCTGATCAACGCATTTTTTCCCGGCGCTTTCTTACCCGCCTCGCGCCAATGCAACCGCCCCGCGATCATCAGGTGAAACACCATCCAGACATCATTATCAAAGCCAATGGCGATACGCTTACCAATCCGCCGCAACTGCGTCACCTTCCCGCCAACCACCGCCTCCAAAGACGGCTCCGCCGTCCGCAACAGAAAATAACTATGCAACTCCACCGACTCCAACACCTGGCCAAGAATACGCCGCTCCAACGCATCGATATAGACAGTAATGTCAGGATATTCAGGCATCACGCATCCTCCTGTTTGTTAGGGGGATTATATGTGTAATCTATATAACTTGTTGAAAGACGCGTTCGACTTTCTTGGGGAAACATTCAGAGGGCCGGGCACTAGGGGGAATCTCCCTTCGTTTCTTGCTTGAGGTTTTATTAAAGCGGCAGGAAATTGCTTGAAATACGATCTTAGGGAAATACTCTGTAGCAGATAATTCCCGGAAACCATGGCATTGTGGGTATTGCAGCGAATTTGAGATATTGAGTGCCATTTCCAGCTCTCATGGCAAAAAAATAGGCTCAATTACTCACCATATAGTGCGATTTGCCTGACTTCGACACTATGTGGCCTTATCAGTATGAGCTAAAGCAATCCCCAGAGTTGTAGGGCTATGATTGGCTATAATCGACTAATGTGCCGATGAGTCCTAATCTGAATGCAAGCTTGAAACTATGCTAAAACCGCTGCTTACAGCCAATATCGCTTTTGTCGTTTCTTATAATGTAGCCTTTGGGGCGGTGAATATGGGCGGCGCTTCAGTGGCTATGGCCTACATTCCTGCAGCAGTAGTTGTTTTTTTCGTTTCTCTTTATGATCTTTACTCTACCCATAAATCTGGGAAGGCATACTTTTTTTCTGCCGTCTTTGAAAGAAGACAAAGGCCCTTCCGTTATTGGCTTTATTTTCTACTAATAATCGTATTTCTTTGTATCTCCATACGGACGATTGTTGTTTTAACTAGATAACCTCTGGAATATCAGACGATTGAGTAATATAAGCAGGAGAAACCTTCCTATGATTCATTCTTCTGTGCCGATTTATTCCCGGAGGGCCATTCTTGATAATCACTGCTTTCTCATTACCATGGTTTGGCAGGGGCGCATGAGTTTCTTGAAAGGGAAACCACGAGGCTATGGGAATATGGATGTGAAGCGGAAAAGTTCAGGCTGAAATATTGATGGAGAGTCTCATGTTTGAAGATATTCAGTGGACTGTAGGTGATACCCCGAAAGAGCAGGGAGTGTATATCATTGCGGTTGAAACATACGGGATGGCTACAATATCTGCGTCATACTGGAACCCCGTTGATGGGTGGGACAGTGTATCCGAAGGTGACAAGATCAAAGGATTTATTCCCTTGAATGAAGTAGCGAAAAAGCTCCCATACTTTTGGAAATCGGATGACGAACCGCCTTTGACGGAAGAGCAAATCAAAAGAGCCAAGGCACGCGGTTTCCGGATTGATTAACTGGCTCTTCGGTTGGAGAAAAGTCACGAAGCATTACTCCTGCCTTTAAGTAATAGTGGCAATCCCGCCAGATCCTTTGCAGTAACACCCAGGTAAGCTCTATAAAATCGCGGGTATCGTCAGAAGGAAAAGGCGGGTTTCCTGTTGCTGGATTGGAGTAGCACGGTTCAATTTACCGATTTGATATGACAGGTGGGACGAGTCCGCTTCAATGAGTCGTGAAGACAGGTGGCGGCTTGAGCTGCAGCGCCGGCAACAACAGGTATGAGGTGGAAAAGTAGGTTCAGCATCCGTGCGTCTTGTCATCCATTTAATGGGAAAATGGGTATGGCCAGATTGTTATTAATCGAAAGAGCTTGAGCTATTCCAATCGCTTGCCTTGAAGAATCGGCATCCTTTGGGCGAAATGGAAAGAATGGCGTCTTTAACCTTCTGGTGAACAAGGAAGATAGCCGCCTTTTCATCTAACTCGAAAACCAGTCGTTTATCTTCCTCGATATCCTTGAGGACGCTCTCATCCAAGACCATCTGGTCGATTGAAAAAATTCGTGTGCCAGCTTTGTTGGTCCGGATAACTGATTTGGTCTTATCAAGGCATGCAATCCTGTTCCAGATATGTACTAAGCAGTATTTCTTAACTGGCTCGTCAAAGTCTTTTGGGTTGCGCACTAGGGCCGGTACAAGCTCCACCCCGTAGATGTTTAATCCTGCTAGAATCTCTGCAAGAGGTTCTGACACCACTGGACTGGGTAGGGCGTGATAGTCGACCCATTTGAAACTAGCGGAAATGGGCTCACCCAAAGCTAGATGGACGGGAGCCGGGGAGTTAACCGCCTTTCCACCTCCATAGGGGCCGCTTTCCTGGTCCCAGGAAAACAAAGGGTAGTCGTCGTTGTTTTCCCGTTCGATGACATAATATTCGTCTTGTAGCATCTCTTACGTTCCTATTTCTGGCTGCTGCAACACTCTCAGCAATGGAGTGGCGCCGTCAAATCAGGGCAGAAAAGCTTCTCACAGCTCGCATAGGAATTGTTGCTATCAAATCGCGTGAAAAGTCATCTGTTGAGTATATGGGCAACGCCATACGCCACGCCTGACACTTCAATCTCAGGCGCATCTAGGGACATGTGGCGCGATCAAGCTAGGGGGCAATCCCATGAGGGTTAAAAAGCACTTAAAGAAGAAGGTTTGTGTGATCTAATACATCGGAAGTATGAGTAATAACATGGCCTTATTTTAAGTGCTGTGGCTGAGCTTAATCGATTACGGTCTATAAGTCTTCATAGATGTAGTGATTGTTGGTGTCTTCCGAATAATCCAGCTTAAAACCATTTTTGATGTAAAAATTATTGGCAGGGCTCTTTTCTATCGTGGCTAGTCGCACAGGAAGCATCTTATCTTTAGCTTCTCGAATGATGTTGTTCAGGATATTTGTCCCAATGCCCATCGACTGGTATTTAGGATCAATATATAAGTGAACTAGCCAAATGTGGTCGGGCATGTTTTTAGTGCTATATAAGCCAACAACTTCACTTTTTACCAGTATTTTTGTAAAGCAAAACTCATCATAATATTCCAGAAATTGCCGATTTAAATTTTCTGGATTGAAACGGTTTATAGTTGTTAAGCTTTCTTTGAGTGATCTCACATAGAGAGCGGCTAGTTTTTCTTTATCATGAGTCGTTGCGCTCTCTTCTGAATAATCCATCCGATACCTGTCTTAGTTACTTAATTGATCTGTTATATTCTATAGTTGCCGATCTTATCATAAAATGGCTGTTCGACCTCTGAAGATTATACTCTCAAGCGCAGGCGCTCTACTTTTTTAACGTCGATAACGTCATCCTTTGGAATCCTCATCATATAGTATTTATGTGATGGCGAAAATTTCATCAACAAGGTATGTGTAATGGCGAAAAATCTATTATTCCTGGTGGGCTGTCTAGTGGCGGCGGCTCGGCTTGGGGGATCTTTCAGGTATTAGGACAATACACTTTTGTTGCGATGCTTGTGATAACAATCGTCGGCCTTCTTGCAAAGGCTGGAAAGCCTAAATTTGGAAAAAATAGCGACAAATAAACGGTTGGGCTTGATAGAGTAAAGTCATAAAGCATTTCCAACCGTAGTCATTCCGCCAGATCCTCTTCTGTAATCCTCTGACAAGCATTCACGACTTGATAAAGATGACATTGTGTTTCAATTATTCTTCCTGTTTTCATTTATTGCTGACAGTTAATAAAAATGAGTAGATCCTGGTGAATTTTCGCCAAGAAGCAGCAGAAATACCGATATTTAAATAGGGAGAATTCTTCTATCTTTCGCTCTTTATTGTCGCCCTATTTTAGAAACATGGAGATTTTAATTGGTGCTTCGACGCGTTGTATTTGTTTCACTCATTCTATTTTCCTGTGTCATCAAAGCTGAAACGGCGAATTTCTGGGACTCCCCGCAGCATGGCGCAAACAGCTTTAACCGGCTTCCACCGACTCAGGAATACTTTGACGCTCTCGCTGCCTATGGTGCGACCTGGGTTAGGTTGGCATATGACAAGTGGCCTTCTGAAGGTCGGGACTTTCTGATCGGCGATGCGGATCATTACCAGTCCCTGAACAGCACCGATCTGGCGCAACTGAAGCAGGTGCTGGACCGGGCGCACAAGGCGAATCTGAAAGTGGTCATTGCTCCATTGTCTTTGCCCAATATGCGCTGGTCGCAGAACAATAATGATGTTTTTGATGACCGGATCTGGTCGGACAAAAATAATTGGAACGACGCCAGTCGCTTCTGGAAAGATCTCGCGACAGCCTTGAAAGGGCACCCGGCCATTGCAGCTTTCAACCTCGTCAACGAACCTGCCCCGGAACGTAATAGCGACCTGAAAGAGCATGCCGATTCTGACGCAATGGTGCAGTGGTATAAGAAGAGTCGGGGAAGCTCCCGTGACCTGCGCTTGTTCTATCAATCATTGGTCAAAACGATACGACAGGTTGATCCGAACGTAACGGTGATGCTGGATGCCGGCTGGTACGCTGCTGCGGATGCTTTTTCCTACTGGCCATCCGGGCTCGAAGATTCAAACATTCTTTATTCCTTCCATATGTATGAGCCCTATGACTTTACCAGCTCTCCCAACATTAATAGAGAAGACCGCTATGTGTATCCAGGCGATATTCCATTTGGGGAGAAAACGTCGCATTGGGGCCCGCAGCAACTAGCCGCTTATATTTCACAACCCATTAACTGGGCGAAAAAGTCGGGAGTCCCGATAAATCGGATGGTGATGGGAGAGTTTGGCTGCGCCAGAACGATTCCCGGTTGTGGCGAATATCTGAAGGATGTTCTTGAAGCCGCTGACAGCCTTAATCTGCATTGGGCTTTCTATGCGTTTCGGGAGGACAGCTGGGATCAGATGGATTACGAACTCGGAACGAAGAAGGTGAACTGGAAATACTGGGACGCCATGGAGAAGGGTGAACCCGATCCTATAAAGCGCGAATCCAGCGCGCTCTTTGACATCATTCGCAAGCGTCTATAGAACACCCTCCGCCTACAAGCGCCTGAAGGAATCTGCATGCTTCAGTTTCCTACAGGCGCCTCCAGAACTTCGTTGTATTTTCCAACATGGGGTCATAGAGGTCGTTATTCTGAATCGCTTTCGCCACAAGACCTCTATCCGCTCTAAACTCAGTGAATACCTCGGCCAAACGACTTCACGGCTTTTCGTGAATAAAGCCGTGAATGTCTGGCCGGCCGTACGCTGGATTCAGTAGCCTGGAGAAGGTATCTTTAGCGCCTTGAAATCAAAAGGCGCGTATGCGCGATATATAAACGTTATGTGGCGGGAGTCACCTTGAACTTTCTTAGTATTCTTAAATATTCGTTGATTCTCTTTGTAGTGGGTGTCTCAATGTCCGCGGCTTACACAGTGCTTTGGGGGGAGGATTTGGCAAGCCAGTCTTCGTTGGACTTTTTATTCTATCAATATCTACCGATAAATTTGGTGTGTTTGCTGGTGCTTTCCTACTACGCTAAAGTCCAAGTTCGCTATACGATTTTTCATTTGATAGCGGCAGTTTCGATAAGTGACCTACTTGGCGTTATCATTACGTCCATATTAATGGGGGAGTGGTTTGTTTCTCCATTATGGGTTATCGACTTTCCAGTTACAGTGATAACAATTGGTGTTGCAATGATTATTGGTCGGAGTTTGAGGGAGGAGCCAATAGCCTCGTATAAAGTCAATGCACAAAACTGATGACGTTTCGGTTGATTGAAGAGTTATGAGTAAAATCATTCAAAGAGCGATTTTAGTTCAATGTATTATTTTTTCTCCGCTGGCGGCAGCCTACGAAGTTAGCGATCTAGTAGGAACATGGCAATCAAACGAAGAGATGACGCTGCGTAGCATGGAGGCCGCACCTGGAATTCCGGAAAAAACTCGTGCGTTCTTTAGAAGTGGATTTTTCGGGAAATTGATAGTGGTATCCAGGGAAAACGAATCTATAGCGTATTTTGTTGACGAAAAGCCAGAAAATCTTGAATTCATTCCTCACGTAATTCATAAGGTTTCTGATAAGCAATTTAGTATGGAATACCCAGGAGAAGGCGCACCTGAGCATTCAATTCGAATTATTACCCTGGATGGTGATTGTTACTCAATCAAGGATGGTAAGTGGGAATTCTATGAGTACTTTTGCCGGGTCGAGTAAAACCCTGGATAAGCCAATGAGTTTTGCGACTCCACCGTTGAGCCAGACGTGATGCGCCTTCCAATGGAAACTATCATCCTATCTGTAGTAGCTTTGTTTCTCTATACAGGGTTGTATTGGTATACCTGTTTACGCACCAATAAAAAGTCCGAATCAAAATGGTTTTTCTTCGGCAGCATTTTCTGCATATCCATTCTCGGTATCGGCATGTGGCTAAGTATGTTTTGGGTTTTGTTCTTGGCTGCTATTATTTTGCTCTTTGCAGCCTATTTCGGTTCAAGCTCAAAATATGCACATGGTTCGGTGTTAAAAAACGGTATCTTCGGCGGCTTCTGGCTCATGATTCCAATCTACGCGCAATTAGCATC
Source organism: Hahella sp. HN01 (assembly GCF_018986435.1). Lineage (GTDB taxonomy): Bacteria > Pseudomonadota > Gammaproteobacteria > Pseudomonadales > Oleiphilaceae > Hahella. The sequence continues at coordinate 99,064 of NZ_JAHMIN010000020.1, forward strand.
AAAGATCTAACAAAGTAGTCAAGTACACTTCGTCTTTTTTGCTAAGTGGGACGCACAAAGTCGAGTTATATCTGCGCTTCTTTCAGGGCGTTAACTTTGTTGTTGAGTTGGATGTTCTTGCTAGGGAACATCTGGAAAACTACCTGCGGCCGCCATTACGGCGTCAAAAGTCGGCTCAAAATGCTCATTTATTCACGATAAACTGCGCTTTTTCGCCGACTTTTTCCTTGCACTGGCGGCCTCGCCAACGTTTTTCAGAGGCTCCCTAGATGATCGAGAATAACGTGCGAATATTTGCCCGCTATTTAAGAGTATTATTAATACTCTATAACTGGTTTTCTTGTCGCTTCTAATACTTCTTCCTTTGTAAAAGAAATAACATTGCTCGTGTAGTCTGGAGTCAGCATTGGGTCGTACCTAAGCTGGAAGTCTATGCGGTCAAAATCAGTGTTTTCTAATGACATTAAACCTTTGTGAAAGCTCATATAGTGACGGTCGCCACCGTCTAATATGCCATTCGAAAATTCAATTTCGTCGTCGTCTTTTATTACAGATGCTCTGAATTGATTGAGAAAATCTTCTATGTCTATAGGTGTGTCAGAGTCAAACTTCAATGCCAGATATGTACCTGTAAATAGATACGGGTCACCTTCGGAATACTCTTTTGTGCTCATGACTTCTACTGGGAACAGTTTGGCGTTACTTAAATGAAGCTTTTCAGTGGCGCAACCTAACAAGAAGGTGGAGAGAGAAAGCAGTAAAAGTAGTCTCATTATCTTATTCCTATAGCTTTAGGATTTAATGGTGCGTTTGCCATTTCTGCTCTTGCTTTTTTGTACATATGCATAGCATCCGCATGAGTTATATTCATTTCTATATTATGGGCTCCGTTCTCACTGCCTAATTGGCCTCCAACATTAGCTATATAGTCACTGCTGTTTGTGTCTTCTCCTGCTTGGCCAACCCAGCTAGTTAAGGCGCTCACAGCATTTCCGATTACTGGGACAGCGCCAATAGTGTTATCCATAATTGACTGTTTACAGTAGACATTGACCCACTTTCCAGCAATGACTTTGCTAAATGGAAACATCGAGACCGGGTCTAAAGTAATTAGTTCGTCGACTGGAATACTTGCGTGAAATAGATCTTGTGTGAGATCCATTACTGCTTGTCCGCCCCAACTGTGGCCAGTCAGCCTAATGCTTTTAAAGGCTCCTGAACGCCAATTCCCTTTTATCATAGAAAGTACTAGGTCTTGATCCTCGTGACCATAATAATAGCAGGTGATACCTGAAGAGGAGCCTTCACGATAATCCCTTACGTCTCCCATAATTCCTGTTGCTCTAGTCACATTTGTAATCCAATCACCTTTGTCACCCCCACCACCTATAAAAAACTCTACTTTAGGGAAGGCTCCTAGTGCTACTCCAGATTTTGGAATCATACATACTCCTGGAAATTGTGGTTACCCGTGACTTTAACTAAACAAAGTAAGCAAAACTCATTGCTGGCTATAAGCTTTCTGCGTTGACGAGGCTGTGCTACTAAATGTGGGGAATTCAGAACTTTGAAAATAATCATCCTTGGTTAAACTTCTTTTTGAGGTTGTAAAGTGAGAGCCCTGTTAGAGGCAGTGATTAGTGTGCTGTTGGCTGCACAGTAATCGAATAGTCTATATGGGATAACGAAGAGATTACGCGCTACAACAACGCCAAATAGCTCCTCCTAAATCTCTTCCCTCCTAAGCACAAGCTGCCAGTTTATGGCAGGATGTGCTTCATGCTTTCAGATTCCCCTCATAGGAACACCAAAATTGTCACGAGCTGAACGTTTGCTTGAACTCATGCAGACTCTGCGTCGCTACCGTTATCCGGTGAGCGGTAAGCAGTTGGCGTCTGAGTTGGGCGTTAGTATTCGCACGTTGTATCGCGACATTGCTTCGTTGCAGGCTCAGGGGGCGCATATAGAGGGGGAGCCGGGCGTTGGGTATCTGTTGCGTCCTGGCTTTATGTTGCCGCCTTTGATGTTCTCCGATGAAGAAATTGAGGCGTTAGTGTTGGGTTCCAGATGGGTGTCCCGGCGAGGCGATGCGAAGTTGGGGGAAGCCGCCCGTAATGTGATGGCAAAAGTTGCGGCGGTGATCCCCGCCGAGTTACGGCAGGAGCTGGAGACTTCCACGCTATTGATTGGACCCGCAGCGACGCAACCCGAGGACGACAGCATACTGGAAAGAGTGCGGGCGGCGATTCGGGCTGAGCGCAAACTATGCATTGCATACGGCGACAGCGAGGGTAACCCATCCACACGGATCATCTGGCCATTCGCGGTTGGCTTTTTCGACACCATCAGAGTCGTGGTTGCATGGTGCGAACTGCGCAAAGGGTTCCGCCATTTTCGCACAGACCGTATCGGTGAACTCCACAGTCTGGAGGCTCGCATTCCCCGGCGTCGTCATGACTTGTTGAAGGAATGGCGTGAATACAAAGGCGTGGAGCCGCAATAAAACTCTACTGCCAGAAACTGGCAGTATGCCTGCCTAAGATGATCTCCAACGAAGCGATGGAAGCCAGAAAGCACTTCAGCTTCGCCCGATAACGGGATTCAGTGATAGATCGAATTTGGAGAACGTTTATGAAAGAACCTAGCTATATCATTTTGTATGTCAGCAATATGCCAGTCAGTACGGCGTTTTACTCAAATGTATTGGGGAAAGCTCCTGTGGAATCCTCCCCAGGCTTCTCGCTGTTTGTATTGGAGTCCGGCTGGAAGCTGGGACTGTGGGCAAAACAGGAAGTGAAGCCTGCAGCGGATATGACCGGCGGTGGCGCGGAGATTGGCCTGATGCTGGATAGCAAGGAAGCTGTCGACGCAGCGTTGGAAGACTTGAGCGCGATGCAGGCGAAGGTGATACAAGCGCCCACGCAAATGGACTTCGGCTATACCTTTGTCGTTCAGGACCCGGACGGACACAGAATTCGAGTATTTTGTCCCAGTGAGATTGTGCGCTGAAGTCAGCGGCTGGAGATAAAGGCGGACATCTAAACCGCCTTTATTATGAAGGACTTACTGCCTCAATAAGACTTGCGGGAAAGTCGGGATATTTGTTGCGATGGAGCTGACCCTGTGTGCGGTGTAAAGCGCTCCGTGAAACTCGATGAAATCAAATACGCCTTTATATTCGCTGCCGGAGTTGCCGCCGGGGCTGCCTATCTGGCCCCAGTCGTGACCGTTTTCTGTGGCCCATAAGCGACCACCATCCACCGGATTGTAGGTTCCTGCGACTAGCAGGTCTCCCCAGGGATACAGCCGATACACCTCTTTTTCATCAAGACCTACTCCCATGCCGTCACCGGTGACTTTCTCCCAGACGCGCATATCCTCTGAGCGCCAGACAGCTCCGCCAGTCGTGCTGTTTAATGTGCCCAGCCAAAATGCGCCTTGCCATTCCACCAGAGAATGCAGCGTTTCATCGCTGGCGAAAGTCGTTTCATTCACGCGCGCCCAATTTAGTCCGTTATTCGACGCCATTACGCTGACTTCACCTGAGTACGGGAGTCCTGTCGTCAAGTACAGCGTATTCTCGTGAGCCAGTAAGGAAAAAATGCCGGTGACGCCGGGGAAGGAGGCGGCTACGTTCCAGGTGACGCCATCGCAGGAACGATAAAGCCTGGCTTCAGTGTGTTTGTCGCTGCGTCCCGCCAGATAAATACAGCCCTGAAAGGCTTCAAACCAGCGACCATATTCATCCGCCTCGGATAGTGTCTTCACCCGCGTCCAGTTATGCCGCCCATTCAGCGAGCGATAGATTTTGGGCGTGTCGCTCTGCGTTACCGCATAGAGATATCCGTCGGGGGCGGACCAGACCCGACGGACTTCGTTATCATCTGTGCTGAAAGGCACGTCCACCTGCGCCCAATTCTCACCATCTTCACTGCGCAACAGGCGCGCGGTGGGACCTCCAGAACCATACACAGCGCGTCCGCCGGCGAAGAGCGCGTCTTTATGGACACTGAAGGAATAATAACTGTTCTGCGTCATCCCCCAGTTTTGGGCGGAATCCTTGATTCTGATTCCAAAAGCCTCCGCCAGACAGAGCGAGGACCCTGCGCAGAAGTACAACAGCAACGGGAGGGCAAGTACGGCCCGGATTAATGACGTTGGGAATTGGGTGGCTAAGCATCCTGACATTGAGATTCTCCTCCTGAGAATGGGTGTTAAATATCAGATACTTCCTTGACGTGTACGGGGCGAAAGTCGCCTCTGGCTCAATTTCCGGGCTTTATTTATGGCGCAACAACGATGCAGATCCAATTCAAGAAGCAGTTTGATTAAGCATCGTTGGTCGAAATCCTAACAGACTGGCTCCAGGTGGAGCTATGCATTATCGAAACCTTCCCAAGGATGAGTCGTTATCATGGGCCACCGTTTTTTAAAACTATCCACCAGAGTCATATAGTTGGCTGCGCTCATGACGGACTTGTTGGGACGTATAACCATGTTCATGGCGTCATTCAGTCCGAAAGGCGCGAATATCTTTAGATCATCAACCTGTTTTCGCACGCCAATCGCGAATGCGGGCAGCCAGGACGAGATACCAGCTTCCGCGCTCTGATAGGGTGGGATGTCGTGTCCAAACTTGCGTGGATACCATTCGTGTAAATACACCTGATTTTTAACATCGATGGGAATGCTATGGCGAGTCAGGCGGTTGAGCGTATTCTCATGCTCTTTTTCCAACGCTGATGCTTCATGCGCGAAATAGACCACATCGAAATCCTTCACTCTGCTTAGAGGAGCCTCTCCAAGCATGCTGTTCCAGAGCGCCTGGGTGACCGCGCCGCCAGCCAGATAGTAATCAGGCAAACCATAATTGGCGCAAGCCTCAACAGTTTTCATGATCTCGGGGACGCTCTGTATCAGAGCTTTAAAACGCGCTTCCAGCGTAAGATCTTTTTCCATATGCTTGGCATGCTTTACTAGTGTAACCGTCTCATGCTCGGGCGGCTGCAGCAATGCTGTCAACTTAAATAACAAGAGGTTTTTGTCGGTGATAAAAGGCTGCCAATTTCTGCTATTGAGCACATTGTTTTTGTGTAGCACACACTCCTTGTCCTGTGAGTCTGATGCGCCAATTGACTCTATGGATAAGGCAAAATGCGTAGTGGAAGAAATACTCTATACCAAATCTTGCATATCAAGGGTTGGTTTTTATATAGAACTGGATCAGTTAGAAGATCGGTGGCTGGTTACTATAAAAGATAGGCGGTCTGAAACTGAATTTCGCTGCGGTGATAGAGTCTATGGCGTATGCAGCGCGTCAGGAAGTATTTTGGCAAATCCGTATGAAGATCAGTGTTAACTCGCTGTAGCAGTAGTTTGGTGGGTGATGTCCTGATGCATACAGACTGATAGGTAAACGGGACGCCTATGGAACCTAAAATCCGCGTTTTCTACAACTCCGCCTGTCCGGTGTGTGATGCTGGCATTAAATTCCAGCAGAAAAAGGGAGCGGTCTGTGGTGTCGAATGGGAAGACGTGCATCTGGACAATGATAAGGTGAAAGATTTCAATGCGGATCTCGAATTTGTCAGAGAGCGGCTGCATGTCATCGACCTTAATGGCGATTTGCGCGTGGGATATGAAGCCTTTATCGCTATCTGGGAGGTTTCGTCGTCGGAGCAATGGAAAGCGAAGGTGTCTAAAGTTCCCGGTCTGCGTTGGCTTTTGAACAAAACTTATAATGTGTTCGCCTGGTGTTTGTACCAGTGGAATCGCGCCCTGAAGCACTGGTGAGTTGCGGTAACCTGAATCGATGTCTTCTATATTCGGCCATGCTCTGATTGGAGCGGCGATTGGCGATAACGCCAAAGCGGAAAGTAAGTCGGAACGGTTGTTTCTGAGCTTTTTCTTTATGGGGTTGGTCGTATGCCCCGATCTGGATTATCTGCTGACATGGTGCTTCGGCGTCAATATAGCGCCCCGTTATACCCACTCCATTGGAGCGAGTCTGGTGATAGCCTGCATCGGACTGGGTTTGAAGAAGTATGTGTTCATCAGACGCTTAAGGAACGCCACCCCGCTTTTGATTTGCGCCGCTTCCATGGCTCACGTGCTCATGGATTACTGTGTCGGCGTGCATAAGAACCCCATATTCTGGCCGCTGACCGACACTGTATACACCTTTGACTATGGCTTCCTGCCCAGCGCGGGAAAGCTCGATTTCCTTAATTTTTACTTTTGGCGAAATCTGATGATTGAAATGGGAATCCTCGTTCCGGTGGCGGCTTTTATTTCCGCCCGAGGACGCAACGCACTAAAGAAAAGAGTTTATATCGCCATCCTGGCGACTGGCGTATTGATGGCGTGTGGCTATATCAGCGTTGGATTATCGCGTTAACGGCGCTTTCCTCATTTGGCTTTTAAATAAGATAAAGCGTTGCTCGCCAAGACATACATCAGGCCAAATAAACCGACGGTTAAAAAGGCGATGAACCCTATCGCCATATCCAACGTGATTTGTTCGCTGCGAGCATAAACTCCCAGGAGTCTCGGCGCGGCTAAGAAGATAAAAATAGCGCTAAGAATACCTGTAGCGTAGGAAAAGTATTCCGATTTGCCTAAACGTTGCAGCATCAATGCGAGCAGTGTGGTGCAGAGAGCGATGGATAGAAGCTGAAAAAACAGGTAGTACCACGATGCCGGGATTGAGGACATAGCGAGCCATTAATCTAATTCTGAAACGTCCCAATCATAGAGCCCGACTTCTGCAAAGAAAACGCTGTTGAGATTACAGTGAATGCATAATTGGACCAGCCCTTGGGCTGGTCCGCTGAGACCGCTTAGAGAAACATCCCGCCGGACGCTTCAATACGTTGAGCATTGATCCAACGATTGTCCTCTGAGAGCAGAGAGGCGATGACGCCGCCAATGTCGTCTGGTAGGCCGACGCGTCCGAGTGCGGTTTGTGAGGCGATAAACTTGTTTATCTCCGAATTATCGCGCACCAATCCCTGACCGAAATCCGTTTCAATGGCGCCCGGCGCTACCACGTTCACCGCTATGCCCCGCGCGCCAAGTTCTTTCGCCATATAACGGGTCAGCACCTCTACGCCGCCTTTCATCGCTGCGTACGCAGAGTAACCGGGCAGGGCGAAGCGGGCGAGGCCGGTGGAAATATTAACGATTCTGCCTCCATCTGCGATAAACGGCAGGAGTTTTTGCGTCAGAAAATACACACCCTTCAGATGAATATTCACTAACTGATCAAACTGCTCTTCCGTCGTTTCCGCGAAAGGCGCATGGATGCCGATCCCTGCGTTATTCACCAAGTAATCGAACTGCTCACGGCCCCAATTGACGCTAAGTTCCTGGGCGACTGATTTGGCAAAGTCCGCGAAACTCTTGCTTTCGGCGACATCCAGTTGCAATGCGACCGCCTTGCGGCCCATTTGACGCACCTCGCTGACGACATCCTCCGCCTCAGTGCGATTGCTGCGATAGGTCAGAATGATATCCACGCCTTTTTGCGCCAGATGCAAGACCGTGTTTTTGCCCAGACCACGGTTTCCACCAGTGACTACTGCGATTTTGCTGCTCATATATCGTCTCCAGAGTGTAGGGTTGAAAGCCTGTTTTTCAATGTCAGGAGCAGTTTATTGGGGATGTAAGCAAGGATAAATCCACCAAGCATGGTTAAACTGTCTACAAAATACGAACAATGGGGCGAGGAGAGATCGGCATTGACCGCGAGATGCTGATGCGCCCTTCTGTGGTAAACGTTTTCCGCTCACTTTTCCATTGCGGTTGGACTAACGAGTAAACCGGGGACATGAAGAGCGACTTTTTCCCCTAACGCTGCAATATAGTAAAAAATACGGACTACCGGATTGAAGCGGCTAAAAAAATATATATAATCACGTTTTGTTGATTAAACATTAACAGCACTACGAGTATTACAGGATGTTGTATTATAAGCCAAAGGGGACGGCCTCTATCCGTCCGTTTATGTCCTATCCCGGCTATATTCTCTCGGGTTCTTCTCTCCACCGCTTCTTATCCCGTTTATACAAGTATAGTTAAGTGTTTAAGTGAAATTTCCACGCCTTGTTTTTAAGGACGTAGCAAAAATGACATCAACTTGTCGTTATGGAAATTATGCTGTCAGGCGCGCCAATACTTGCGCTGCATAGAGTGGTTTTCTCTTTTGTCCATACTAATCAGTGGGTTATATGGGTGCATCTTTACGGAGGAAGCGAACGCTAATGACGTTTCTTTATGTCATGCTCATGCAATCTGGCGAGCATTAAATGGTTTGCGTAAAAGATATTCTGTCTAATTAGACAACATTAACGGGAATCAGGAAGTATTAATTGTGGAAAGGGAAGTATATGGAACCTCGCATAGACTTATTCTAGTCCGTCGATAAATACCGCTCATTATATTTTTATATAAAGCTAAACAGGCTTTATGGCCTCCTATTGTCTGGCGTTTATAAATGCGCCGGCGGAAAAGGAAATAGTAATAACTAAAGGATACAGAAAATGAAAGAAGTCTCTCTGGTTAACTTGGTTTGTCTCCCCTTCGCTGGCGCGGGCGCATCGGTGTTTCACGAGTGGAAGGATTTGTCCGAGAAGCTCAATGTGATCGCTGTGCAGTTGCCAGGACGGGAGAAGCGCTTTGTGGAGCCTGCCTACACCAACGTGGCGGAAGCGGTGCAGGGAATCATGCCCGAGTTAATGGCGGAGCTGGATTTCTCCAAACCCATCGTCTTTTTTGGACACAGCCTGGGCGCCGTGCTGGCGTTTGAGCTGGCGCGCGCCATGTGCGGAGAGGAAAAGGCCAATGTGCAGGGGTTAATCGTGAGTGGCTCTCCAAGCCCATGGAACAGCAGGGAAGAGCGCGCCTCTGGATTGCCGGATGATGAATTTGTACGCCGGGTCAATGAATTTGCCGGCTACTCTCATCCCGCCCTGGAAGACCCCATCATGCGGGAAGTGTTGTTGCCGACGCTGCGCGCGGATGTGGAGATGCATGAAAGCTATCACCCTCTGGCGGATGACTCCTTGCCGATCACGGTGCTGACTATTCGCGGCAGTGACGATGAGCTGGTGACGGCTGAGGATAAAGCGCTCTGGAGCAAGGCTTCTTCCGTGCAGACCCTGCACGAAGAGCTTCCCGGCGGCCATATGTATTTGATGGACGATCCCAAGGCGCTTATCGCCCTGATCGAAAGTGCGGTTCTTTAATTCTTGTTATTAGTGGATCGCAGTGTCGTCAAGGAGATAACTATGAGACTAAAAGGAAAAGTAGCGCTGGTTACCGGCGCAGCCAGAGGGTTGGGGCGCGCCTGCGCCCTTGAGTTCGCCAGACAGGGGGCGGATCTGATACTGCTGGATATTGGAAGAGATATCGCCACCGTGCCTTATCCCCTCGGATCGGAGAGCCAGCTTCAATACACCGCTCAATTATGTGAAGAGCAGGGCGTGGCGGTTTTGACCGGCTTGGCGGACGTGACGCGACAAGCTGAGATCAACGCTGTCGTCGCAAAAGGACTGGATCGTTTCGGACGCATTGATGTGCTGTTGAATAACGCAGGCATCGCCGCACCGTCTGGAAAAATCGCCCATGACATCAGTGAAGATGAATGGACGACCATGATTGACGTCGATCTTTCCGGCGCCTGGCGGATGATTCGCGCAGTGGGCGCCGCCATGACGGCGCGTCGCTCCGGCAGCATCATTAACATTGCTTCCACGGCGGGGGTGGTCGGTTACCGCCATTTCTCCGGCTATGTGGCGGCCAAACATGGCGTCATCGGTCTGAGCAAAGCCGTCGCTCTTGATTACGCCCCGCTTAAAGTCCGGGTCAACGCGTTATGCCCGGGGTCTGTTCGCGACGCCTCCCATGTTGAAGGTCGCATGTTGTCTGAGATCGCGCGCTCCCTGCACGTGCCCGTCTCCGAGCACGAGGACACCTTTGTGCAGGCGCAGCCCATGAATGCGCTGATCGAGCCTGAGGATATCGCCCATAGCGCTGTATGGCTGGCTTCTGACGAGTCCCGTCAGGTCACCGGAAGCGTGATCACCGTCGACGGCGGCTTCTCCGCGCGTTAGGCGGTGGAAAGAGGTCTTCGCCAAGGACTGTCCAGATTTTCTCATTCGACATAAGGCACTTCCATGAAAAGCACTTTTTTGAATCACCCGGAAATGGCCGGGAATCTGAGCTCTTACCTGAGTGACGGCGATGTGGCGCCCAGCGCACTGCACGCCGCCGCCTATCGCCTGACGCAATCCGTCAATCCTGAGTCCGTTGCGATGCGGCTAAAACACGCCCTTGCTGCACTGCCGTTTATGCAAATGGCGGCCGAGGGACGTGAGTACGTCTGGATTGAGACGCTGCATTTGCGGGCGGACAGCTATCAGGCTGCGGACCGGGTCAGAAAGGAAATGGAGAGGCCGCTGGCCGAGACGTTTCCCTATATTCGCGTGGTGTTATTAACCTACGCAGACCGCTTTGTTGATTTGGTGATTGTCGCCAATCGCGCGGTTTTTGATAAAGCATCCCTGGATGCATTCGTCTGTGCGGCGATCTCTGAGCAGGACGCCGTTTACCAGTCGCCTGCGGCGGCGTCTGGATCTGAGCCGGAGTTGTCCTCTCTGCTATCCGCCGATTTCTCACCGCTTCCGGACTGGCGGGGCAAGGGCGAAGAGGGCCTGATCAGAATGCGTCTGGGCGTTTTCAGCGGCCAGGATGACCAGCAATTGGTGGCGGGCTGGATCAGTGCGCTGGCTACGGTATGGGCTCGCTATTCTGCGACGAACGTACCCGTCGTTGCCGTTAATGACAGCCGCGTCGAGTCGGTGAGCGGCTGGTCTCTAATCGCCGCGCCGGTGCAGGAAGACGCCACAGCGCAGCGTCTTAAAGCAAACATCGAGCAGTCGTTGCAGCAACCGGTCTGGCGCTCGCAGGAGCTGGCGAATCGTCTGCAAGACTGTGAAAACGGCGGTGAAGTGTCTCTGGCTGCGCTCATCTATGACGCCGCAGCGTCACCGCACGTCAAGGTGGCGGCATGCGACTATGCGCCATCTCTGGGAGCGCCTTATCCGCTCACGCTGCTCATTGAGAGCCAGGGGCAGGGTCGATATTGCATCAGCGGGCTGGCTGACGGCGCTTTGTTTGCCGGCGACAGCGTCGAACAGTTCTTCCAGTGCGTGCGCCGGGCCTATGAGCGGCAGCGCGAAGATGGCGAATTGCATCTGCGCAGCTTTCCGCTGCTGGATGAAAAGGCGCAGCAGGAAGTGGCTGCGTTAGGCGTGGATCGCGAGCTTGGCGATATTCCAGCAGAACGTCTGGAGGAATTGTTCGCCCGTCAGGCCGCTCAAACTCCAGAGGCCGTCGCGCTCTCCTATGAAAACGAGCAAATGACCTACGCGGAGTTAGAGCGCAAGGCGCATCTCATGGCGCTGAATCTGGTTGTGCTCAACGTCAAACCCGGTGATCGCGTTGGTATCTGTCTGGAGCGGTCATTTGATTTGATCGCGTCTATGCTGGCGATTCTGAAAGCGGGCGCAATATATATCCCCATGGACCCGGCCTATCCGGAAGAGCGTCTGTCATATACCTGTGAGAATGCCGAGATCCGTCTGGTGATTACCGACGCAGACGCATTCCCTGTGGCGGAGGAGCGGCGGCTGATAGCGCCGTCAGAGCTGGAGCGGGATATTGACGATGCGCGGGTGACGACGCCTTCCGCAGAGCAGGTCCGCGCCGATGACGCAGCCTATGTGATTTACACCTCTGGATCGACTGGCAAACCCAAAGGCGTGGTGGTTCCTCACAAGAATGTCGTCAGCCTGCTGGCGGCGACGCAGGAGGATTTTGGCCTCAATGCGCAGGACGCCTGGACCTTTTTCCACTCCGCCGCGTTCGACTTCTCAGTGTGGGAAATATGGGGAAGTCTGCTGACGGGCGCCCATCTCGTGATCGTGCCCTATTGGGTCTCCCGCGCGCCTGACGAGTTTCTGGAGCTGGTCAGGGAGAAGCAGGTTTCGGTGCTGAACCAGACCCCTTCCGCTTTCTCCCAGTTTATGGAAATGGAGCGAAACGGCGCTGCGCTGGAGCATTTGCGACTGGTTATCTTCGGTGGCGAACCCCTCGACGCGAAGATGCTGATGAAGTGGTTCGACCGCTACCCGGAATCCCGTTGTCGTTTGGTGAACATGTTCGGCATCACCGAAACCACGGTGCATGTCACCGCCCAGACCATTGCGCGCGCAGAGGCCATGGCCGGTTCGCGCTCTGTCGGTCCGGCGATTCCAGGCTGGCGTTTATATGTATTGGACGCCGCGCGCAATATTCTGCCGGTGGGCGTAGCGGGTGAAATTTACGTCGCGGGAGCGGGCGTCGCTTCGCAATACCTGAACCGCCCGGAATTGACGGAAGAACGCTTTATGCCTGATCCCTTTTGTGGTGGTCGCATGTATCGCAGCGGCGACAAGGGGCGTTTATTGCCATGCGGACGCCTGGAGCATTTAGGGCGCCTGGACAGTCAGGTGAAGCTGCGTGGCTTCCGCATCGAATTGGATGAAATCCGCAAAGTCTTGCTCGGCGTCCATGGGGTAGAGGCGGCGGCGGTGGTGTTGAACCAGCCGGATAAAAACGATCCGGCTTCCGCCCGTTTGGACAGTTATCTGGTGTTGTCGGATATCGCCGTGGAGGACGTGATCGTCAAAGCGGAGAAGATGCTGCCGACTTACATGATGCCTTCCACCTTCACCCAGGTTGACGCCATGCCGCTGACGGCGAATGGCAAGCTGGACGTTAAGAAGCTGCCTGAGCCCAAGGCGCAGAGCAAAGCGGCGGATAAGCCTAAGGCCATGGCGGAGAGCTCTTCCGAGCCTGCTAAAACCAGCTTGGAAGAGACTGCGGCGGAGACAGAAGCCGACCGTCTCGTCGCTGACATGGTCAGGGTCTGGAGTGAAGTGCTGGGGCGTGAAGTGACCGCGGCAGACAACTTTTTCAGCCTTGGCGGCAACTCCCTTTATGCGGTCAGAATCGCCTCCGCCATGAGAGCGGCGGGTCTGCCTGCGCTTCCGATACGTGAGTTATACGTGCGGCAGACCATTGAAAAACTGGCGCCGGTAATGGTCGGCAATGGAGGTTAGTGATATGGATTTCACCGAGCTTGAGGCGATCCGCGCGGCGGAAACCTATTGGCGGGGTCTGTTTGACGCAGAGTGGTCGCCAACGGAACTTAAAGCGCCGTCCCGCGCGGCGGAGCCTGTTGAGCGTCTGGTGGCGAGCATCCCTGTTGGCGCAGACCTGCTGAGCGCCATTGAAGGCGCCGCCGCCGAGGTGGGCGTTACGCCGCAGCAAGTGGCGCTGGCGGGGTGGTTGACGGCGTTGATGCATTTTACTGACATGGAGCGTCTGACGCTGTCAGTGCAACTCGACGACGCCACGATTATTCCGCTGATGTTCACGCTGGATTCCAGCGCCGATCTGGCCTCAGTGATTGATCTGATCGCGAAGACGATGACGGAAGCGCTGTCTCATCGCGCGTTTCCTTATCTCAAGCTTGCCGCGGAAGAGTATGGTCTTCTGCCGCCGGCGCAGGACTTGTTGACGCCCCTGTTGTTCAATCTGGGAGAGAAGGACGCTCCGCGTGCGCCCATTGTCATGGGGCTGCGCGTCACGGCGGAGGGAGCCGAGCTGCTGGTTCAGGGGGGCGGCGTGTTCGCATCCTACGGCTACCTGCGCCCTTTGTGCACTGCGGTTATGAATATTCTGGAGATGGGTTTGTTGCAGGACAAACCTTTGTCTCAGCTGGAGCTTTTAGCCCCGGATGAAATTACTGAGCGATTGGGGCGGGGAACGGCGACGGTCACCGCCTTTGATGAATACGCCAGAATTGAAGAAGCCTTTGCGGCGCGCGTGGCGGAAACCCCCAGGGCGCTGGCGATAACCCATGGAGAGGCGTCCCTTACTTACGCTGAACTGGATGAGGTCAGCTACCAGCTCGCCCAAGCCCTGCGCGAGCTGGGCGTGCAGCCAGGACAGGTTGTCGCCATTCATACCCCGCGCAGCATCCCCATGGCGGTTTCCGCACTGGCGGCGCTCAAAGCGGGAGCCGTCTATATGCCTTTGGACCCTGACTATCCCGCTGAGCGCATTCAGTTGCTTATGGAGGACAGTCAGGCTGCCGTGCTGATCCACAGTGAAGAAGCTCCGCCGAGCGCCCTGGTCGGTGCGACACATGCGTTGCTAGCGCTGGACATGCCTGGCGGGCGTGTGCGCGCCCTGCAAATCCAGACGCCGTCGCAGTCCGCCCCGGCGGATTTTCAGGCGGCCTATCTGATGTTTACGTCCGGCACTACCGGGCGTCCCAAAGGCGTACTTAACACGCACGCAGGCGTTCTGCGATTGGTTCGGCGCGCCACTTATCTCGACCTGCAACCCGGCGTGCGCGTCGCTCAGGCCGGCGCAACAGGATTTGACGCCAGTGTGTTTGAAATCTGGGCGGCGCTGCTCAACGGCGGCTGCCTGCAGATTGTTGATCGGGAAGTGCTCCTGGACAGCGTTGAACTGGCGCGTTTTTTCCGGGAGCAGGAAACAGATGTTGCGTTGATTACGACCTCACTGTTTTCACAGCTGGCCAGCGATGATCCCGCCATGTTCGCGCCCTTAAGCCAGTTGCTGGTGGGCGGCGATGTGATCTCTCCGAAGCAAGTGGCGGCGGTATACGCCGCCTGTCCGGGAATCGTCATTCTGAATGCCTACGGCCCCACTGAAAACGGGGTCATATCCACGGTGCAGCGTATTGATCCCGCTCGACTGGACAGTATTTCCATTGGCGCTCCCATCAGTAATTCCGTCGCGCTGGTGCTGAACCGGTTTGGTCGTCTGACGCCGCCGTTGTTTGAAGGCGAGCTGTATGTCGGCGGCGCTGGCTTGGCGTTAGGGTATTTGGGACGGGAAGACGAGACGAGCAAAGCATTCGTACCTCATCCTTACGCCCCGGGAAGCCGGATCTATCGCACGGGAGACCGGGCGCGCTGGAATACCGAGGATGAGCTGGAGTTTCTCGGACGCCGGGATTTTCAGATCAAAATTCGCGGTTTTCGGGTTGAGCTGGGCGAAATCGAGAAAGCGGCGCTGTCGCATCCGACGGTGAGTGAAGCCTTGGTGCTCGCGCTCAAGCCCGAAGGCGCAGCGGAATATCGGCTGCATTGCTATTTAGGCGTCGCTGATGAGTTTGATCTGGATAGTTGGCGTCAGCAACTCATCGATCAACTACCCGCGCACATGGTTCCGGCGGCGGTCTGGGCCATGCCTGAATTGCCGTTGACGGTTAATGGCAAGGTGGACCGTCGCGCCCTGGCGGAGATGAAGCAGGTAGAGTCCGGCGGCGCTGAAGCGGTGGATGATATCGAACGCGTCTTACTGGAAATAGGTCGCTCGCTTTTGAACATTGACCATCTGGCGACGGATGACGACCTGATCAGGTTGGGCGCAAGCTCGTTAACCGCCGCCATGATCGCGTCGCGGGCGCGTCGTGACCTGGGCGTAAAAATCGCCGTCGCCGATGTTCTGCGCAGTGGCACGGTGGCGGAGTTAGCGACGTTGGTCAGAGGGCAACGGGGGCGGAGCGCCACAACGGGTGGAGTGATAGCTTCTCCAGCGCAAGCCAGCATAGAAGCGACGCCGCAACAGGTGCGTTTGTTCATCGAGCAGTCCAAGCAGGCGGACGCCTGTCATTACAATTTACCGATTTGGGTGGCGCTGCCGGCGGATATAGACCCGGTTCGCTTGCAGGAGTCCTTGCGGCGATTAGTTGATCGACACGAAATTCTCCGCACCTCGTTTGAACGCGAAGGGGAAGTTACCCGGCAGTTGATTCATGCCGACCCAGCTGTGTCGATAGCGGAGGCGCCGGCGGCTTCAGACGTATTCAATGCGCTGACTCAATTCATCCAGCCCTTTGACTTGAAGCAGGGGCCCCTGTGGCGCGCAGCGCTCTATCGCGACTCAGAGAAAACCTATCTGCTCTTCGATATTCACCATATTTTGACTGATGGCTATTCACTCCTCCGTTTGTTTGCGGAGTGGGAGGCGCTGTATCGCGGCGATAGTTTGTCTGCGTCGCCCCTGCAATATCGTGACTATGCGCACTGGCTGGCCAGCGACGGCGGTCAGGCCCATCTGGCGGAGCAGGAAGCCTATTGGCTGAAGATGTATGCGGAGAAGCCTGCGCTGCCGGATTTACCTACGGACTTTCCAAGATCCGGGGTGCGCAGTCTCAGTGGGGAGTTTCTTGAGTTTGATTTGGGAGAAGAGAGGACGGCGAACATTCGTCGCCTGTCCGAGCGTCTTCAGGTCAGCGTCTATCAGTTCCTGCTGTCCTGTTATGGCGTCTTCCTGGCCCAGGTTACCGGCGATGACGACGTCACCATAGGGACGCCCGTCGCAGGTCGTCTGGCCCCTGGCGTCGACGACATTCAGGGGATGTTCGTGAATACGCTCTGTTTGAGGCTGCGACCGGCTCTGGCTGCGCGCTTTGAAGACTATTTGCGGGAGGTGGCCGACATGACGCTGAACGCCTTCGACAACCAGGATTACCCCTTTGACCGTCTGGTGGCGCAGGTTGCTGCGGACCGCTCTTATGGCCGCTCTCCGCTGTTTGACGCCATGTTTGCGCTACAGAACACAGGGCTGAGCAGACAAACGTTTCTGGGCGGCGCGATCGTCTGGACGCCGGCGGCGACCGGTGCGGCCATCTATGACCTCAACCTGCAAATTGAAGATGGCGAAACCAGCCTGCGAGCAAGCTGGCATTTCAATCGGGATCTTTTCACCGCCAAGACAATGGCTTCTTTCCGTGATCGGCTGCTGGAGATCATTGATAAGGCGCTGAGCGATGTGAATAGCCAGATTCGAACGCTGAATCAGGACGAAGAAAGTGGCCCGGTTGCGTTACCGGAAATCGAGTTTGAATTTTAAAATTTAGAGGCAGTAGGACATGCAGTCTATAGAAACCAAAGGACAATTAAAGGTTGCGGCGGCGCAGCGGCCGGAGCACGGAAAATACTGGCGCAGTCTTTTAGCTGAGCCGGTGGAGAAAAGCCTGTTTCATCCCGATAGGGTGAAGCCGTCGGGGTCGCTGAATCAACGCTATGTGCATACATTGGACGCCGACGTAAGGCAGCGCCTGCATAAGTTAAGCGGCGGCAAAACCGCGACGCGTCAAGTGGTCATGCTGGCGGCGCTGGCGGAATTGCTGCGTCGCTACACCGGCTCCGACACGGCCTGCATCGGTCAGCCGTTGCAACCGGAGCAAACCAAACTGTCCGACTATCTGGCGCTGCGCATTCAGGCGCCGGCGCACGCGAATTTTAAGCAGCTGCTGGGCGCGGCGCGGGACGCCATGCTTGCGGGGCTGGAATTCTGCGACTATCCGTTGACGGTGTTGGCGGATGAGTTTGGTCTGGAAGCGGAGAAGGGCGGCAATCCCTTTTTTGATGTGGCGTTGGAAGCGCTTGAGACGGCTGATGACTCAGTATCCAGTCAATTTCAGTGTCGGGTGCTGATCAGCCATTTCGTTGACGCTGAGCAAGGGGAATTGACGATTTCCTATGACGACGGTCTGTTTGATGCGGACAGCATTCAGCGTATCGCCGAACACTTTGAGAAGCTGCTGCTGGAGCTATCAAGCGCGCCTGACGCAGAGGTCACGGCGGCTTCCATCACCACGCCTGCGGATGAGGCGTTGCTGCAGCAGGTCAATGCGACTGAGCGGGAATATCGCCGGGACGTCAGACTCGAAACGGTTTTTGCTGAGCAGGTGGCGCAGACGCCGGATGCGGCGGCGGTGGTCTGTGGTCAGGACCAACTGACCTATGCGCAGCTTAATGACGCAGTGAATTCCCTGGCGGCGCAGTTGCGGGCGGCCGGCGTGGCGGAAGATCAGCTGGTGGCGGTGGCGGCCGAGCGCTCGACGCAGATGATGGTGGCGATCCTGGCGATTTTACGAGCCGGCGGGGCCTACTTGCCGATAGACCCGGGTTATCCGGCAAACCGAATTCAGTATGTGCTGGAAAACAGCGGCGCCAGCGTCATTCTGACTCACCGTAATCTGCTGCAGTTGGATACGTCCGGCTATACCGTCATCGATATTGACGAGAAAGTGCAGGGCGCAGAGCGCGCGGCGGCTGAGACGGTCGGCAGTGCGGAAAATCTCGCCTACGCCATTTACACCTCAGGCTCTACCGGTAAACCCAAGGGCGTTTTAATCGAGCATCACTCCGTCATCAACCGGATCGCCTGGATGCAGAACGCCTATCCGCTAACGGCGGAGGACGTCATCCTGCAGAAAACGCCGATTTCATTCGATGTGTCCGTGTGGGAATTGTTCTGGTGGTTCTTTACCGGTTCCCGCGTCTGCATGCTGGAGCCCGGCGGTGAGCGCGAACCGGAGAAAATCGTGGCGGCCATTGAGGCGAATAAGGTGACGACCATGCACTTTGTGCCGTCCATGCTGAACGCCTTCCTGGATTATGTGGAGTCCACTCAGGCGGTTGCTCGTTTGCAGTCGCTGCGCAAGGTGTTTACCTCCGGCGAAGCGTTGACCCTGCATCAGGCGGAGCGTTTCAAGAAGCTGCTGCACGCGGCCAATGGAACCCGTCTGATCAACCTGTATGGCCCAACTGAGGCGACGGTGGACGTCACCCATATTGACTGCACTGCCAAAGCCACTCTGGACAAGGTTACTATCGGAAGTCCCATCGACAACACTCAGATTCATATCGTAGACAAGCAGTTGCGCCGTCTGCCTATAGGCGTTCCCGGAGAGCTTTGCATCGCTGGCGTCGGGTTGGCGAGGGGCTATCATGCGCTGCCGGAAATGACGGCGGATCGCTTTGTCTCCAATCCTGAAAACGCATCTGAACGCTGGTATAGAACTGGCGATTTGGCGCGCTGGCTCGGCAATGGTGAAATCGAGTATCTGGGCCGTCTGGATCATCAGGTGAAAGTGCGCGGTTTTCGTATTGAACTGCAGGAAATCGACGCGGTTTTGCGTTCCCATCCCTCCGTGCGCGACGCCGTCACGCTGGTGCACCGCGCCGCCGGTCTGGACAAGCTGGTCGCCTACGTCACCGTCAGCGGCGAGCCGGAGCAAGAGACCCTGCGTCAGCATGTGGCGGGGCAGGTTCCGGCCTATATGGTTCCAGATATGGTTATCGTGCTGGAGCAAATGCCGCTGTCGCCGAACGGGAAGCTGGATCGTAAAGCGCTGCCGTCGCCGGACAGCTATTTGCAAACCGCGGAATATACTGCGCCCCGTAACCGCACCGAGGAAATTCTGGCGGACATCTGGCGCGAGGTGCTGCAGTTGCCTCGCGTTGGCGTGCACGATAACTTTTTTGCGATTGGCGGCAACTCGATTCACTTCGTCACTGTTCTCGCCAAGGCCAGAAAGTTCGATCTGGAGTTCACCTTCCAGCAGTTGTTCGCCAACCCCACGATAGCGACGTTGGCGCAGGCGATGGAAGAAGAAAAAGGCGAGCTTCAGCAACACCGCTTTGACGCGTTTGAGCTGCTCGGCGAGCAGGACCGCCAGCGTCTGCCGCAAGGGGTTGATGACGCTTATCCGCTGTCCATGTTGCAGGCGGGACTGATATTCCAGAACGAGCTGACTTTCGGCACGGCGCAATATCACGACATTATCAGCTACATCATTGAGAGCCCGATCAATCTGGAGGTGTTCAAGCGCGCGGCGGACATTCTGGTCAAGCGTAACCCGATCTTCCGCACCAGCTATCACCTGGATGGCTTCGACGAGTATATCCAGATGGTGCATACGGACGTGGAAGCGCCGCTGTACTGTCACGACCTGCGGGGAATGAGCGAAGAAGAGCAGGAGCAGTGGCATCAGAACTGGCTGGCGGAAGAGAAAGCGTACCGTTTCGAATGGAATCAGCCCGGCCTGGTGCGCCTGCATGTGCATGTCCTGCGCGACAACATGTACCGCTATGTGCTTAGTCAGCATAACTCCGCCCTCGACGGCTGGAGCATCACTCTGGTGCATACGCAGCTGTTCCGCATATACAACAGGCTGCTGCAGGGCGGGACCTTTGACGAGCCGCTGGTGGACAATCACATTCGCAATTACATCGGCCTGGAAGCCCAGTCGTTGCGCTCCGTCAGTGATCGTGCGTTCTGGGAGAATATGCTGGACGGCGCGACATATACCCGTCTGCCCAAACTGGACGCCGCGCAGCCCGTCTCAGAGCTGTCCGTGCTGTTTCATGAGGTGGACATCAGCAAGCAGCTGTCCAACAGGATCATTGCGCTGGCTGACCAGTTGGCGGTTCCGGTCAAAACACTGTTGATGGCGGCGCACCTTAAATTCCTGAGCGTGGTGTCCGGCGATGCTGACGTCATGACCGGTTACGAACACAGCGGCCGTCCTGAAGCGGAAGACGCCACCAAGGCGATCGGACTTTTCCTCAACACAGTGCCGTTCCGGGTGGATGTCGATGTGGAGTCCTGGGCTGGCCTGATTCAACGCGTGTATCAAGCGGAAGCGGCGTTGTTGCCGCACCGTCGTTATCCCATGGCGCGCATGAAACAGGATATCGGGACGCAGGAGCCGCTGTTCGACACCGCTTTCAACTACACCCATTTCTATCTGTTGAAAGAACTCAAGGAAATGCCGGAGTTCAATCTGCTGGACGTGCGGGCGAACTCGGAGACGGAATTCACGATTCGGGCCGAGTTCTGCCGTCACTTCTTCACTGACGATGTGAAACTCAGCCTGCACTACCACGAGCACGCTTTCACGTCGGAGCAGGTGGAGAACTTCGCGCAATACTATCTCACTATCTTTGAGAGCATGACTCAGGACCCCAAAGCGGACCCCAGACGCCAGCCCATTCTGACGCAACAGGAACTGGCGGTTATCGCAGAGCAGGGCGCTAAAGTTCCGGTGAATCTGGCGCAGCGTCCAGAACTGGAAAATACGGATGCGGGCGTTTATCTCCTGGGAGAATCCGGTCGCTTTATTCCTGTGGGAGCGGTCGGGGACCTGTATTTTGTGAACGCTGAAGCGGACAGACTGGAGACTGATGTTAATCCGGTCCTGAACGGCCTGGGATTGCGACCCACTGAACTTAAGGGGCGCTATGTCCAGGATGGCGGCGTTGAGGTTGTTAACGGGATATCTGCGCTGATTTTCCGGAAGCCTGAGTTGCAGCAGAGCAAAACCGTCGACA
The DNA here is from genome assembly GCF_018986435.1 of Hahella sp. HN01. GTDB lineage: Bacteria > Pseudomonadota > Gammaproteobacteria > Pseudomonadales > Oleiphilaceae > Hahella. The sequence goes on from NZ_JAHMIN010000020.1 coordinate 120,333, forward strand.
CAGCGGCGGCGCAACAGACTCCGCTGGATGCGGTGGAGAAGCGCATCGCGGCGGCCTGGGCGCAGGCGCTCAAGATTCCCCAAGAGAATATCGGACGCGACGATAACTTCTTTGACCTGGGCGGTAACTCTCTGGCGGCGATGAAAGTCACGATTCTGCTGGAAGGACTGATTTCCCTGGTGGATCTCATGCGCAACTCCACTCTGGCGCCGCTGGCGGATGTGGCCAGAAAGAAAATGCCCGCCGACGAGGCTGACCTTCTGGTGTCGCTGACCTCTGATCGGCGTTCAGCGCCGGTCACTCTGGTGTGCTTCCCCTATGCGGGCGGCAACGCGATTAACTTCAAGCCATTCGCCGAACGCCTTGCAGAGTTGAACGCCGAGGTGCAGGTTTTCGCCGTGGAACCTCCGGGGCATAACCTGAGCGATACCGGTGAAGCGCTGTTGTCCGTCGAGGAGTTGGCGAAGAAGGTAGCTGCGGAAATCAGCGCCAATATCAGCGGCGACGTCTTCATT
>NZ_JAHMIN010000003.1 GCF_018986435.1 Hahella sp. HN01
AATAACCTTGGTCGCGGACCAAGGAAACGGCCTCTTCTTTAAACTCTTTTGTATACTGTTTATACGACTTTTTCTGACTCATGCTGACACCTTAATCGTTGACGGGTATTGTCTCTTATTAATGTGTCCGGGACTATTAGACCACTACACTAAGCTATTCAGGGTTCTGTTATGCTGAAAAACGTTACTTTTCAGATGAAGAAAGAATTAGGCTGGCTGTAAAATATGTGCTCAATAATTATCCGCCTGTGATTATGAATTATACTTGTGACGATGAGGAAGGAAGTTGCTTGTTGAGTATGGATAACGTTGATGAGCATGATGTTGTTTTTTATCAGGGAGTGGATCAGTTTATCACATTAAACCCGAAATGCTGTGAGGTTATAGATAATATTAAGGGTTATGAGCCGACCTTTGGGGATAGGTTTAGTGGTTCAACATCAGCCATAGTTAAAGTCGATGTTAAAGTTATATTTAAGGAGAAAACTAACCTTTCTCCTGCCATCAGGACTGAGTATTTGGCAATCTCCAATTGCGGAAAAGCTTGGAACGGTTATTGATTTTGGCTTTGATAAATATTTTCGTGAAATCTATGGTTGATGGTTACGCAGATAGTTTTTCAGAGGTTCCCTAGGAGGCCTTTTGAAGCTACTGTTTACAAGGAGACGTTATCCATGGAGAAGAAAGTTTTTTTATAAGTGGTCATCTTGATCTTGCCCCCAGGAAATCGTGCAACACCAACCTTCCGTTATTGACGATCTGGCGCGGAAATATCTTGAGAGTAAATTCAACGTGGTCAGTGTCTATAAAATGTCCGATATCTCCAAAAACAGCTTTGGACTTCCTATCCAAAGCGGCTTCACCTCCGATAACCAACGAGATAAACAGATGACCGCCGACTCTACCTGCGACATCGCCTGGGTCAGACCAGGGAGGGAGAAGTCCGGGACAGCTAGGAATTTGGCGCGTAGGAAGAGGTAATAGACCGATATCGTTCTGGTTACTTTAAAAGTGCATGTTCTTGCGGTGGAAAACCCCCTCAGTTTTTCGCCGAAATCTGTGCGGAGACGGTGTTTTTCAGGCTACGAATGATGCCTAAGTGCTACGCTTATTGTATAGTTGCCCAGCTTTTTGCGCCGTATGGCGCGATATTTAATGACGATGCAGGAGTAAGTGAACAATGAAAGGCGCTGGCGGAACCTCCGGTGGAGTAGGGCAGTTTTTTGTCGGATTAATCATGCTGTGCGGCGGGTTGTACATGTTGTTCAACTCTATCGTCGTCTCATCAAGTTTCGGCATGGGCATGCGTTTATACGGCTTCAATGCGTTTGGCGGCCACTGGGGTATTACCTCCGGTATGGTGATGATTCCATTCATGTTCGGCGTAGGCCTGATCTTTTTCAGTGCGAAGAACATTCTTGGCTGGATACTGACGATTGGCTCGCTGACGGCGCTGGTGTTTGGCGTTATTTCCTCCATCCACTTCAGCATGCGCTCCATGACTGCTTTTGAATTGATTGTGATATTGGTTCTGGCGGTAGGCGGTTTAGGTTTGTTCCTGCGTTCTTTGCGCAACCTGGGCGGGGATTGATCCCCCGCGAGCAAGTCTCGTCATACCTCATGCAAGGCGTCTCAATCGAGGCGCTTTTTTAATGTCTCTCCAAATTTAGAGCCCGCAAACTCCCTCCTTATTTTCCCTGACTGGCTGATAACTAGCTTCCTGAGCGCGGGCGTCGGCGCCTGCACTTTATGATGCGGATCAAGCCGCTAACACTTATTAAGATTCTGTTACAGCTTAAAAATGGTTGATATTTGACCTGTGATCTATGCTTTTAAAGGGCTCGACAGGCGTTAGTAGGTGGTAGTTATGGCGGTTGGCGCTTTTTCCCGTTTCTTCTCCTTACGTTTCAATAGCATAGGCTTCCGCGTCGCGGCGTTGCTGCTAATCACCGCGGTGATAATCTCTGGCGCTTTTTCTTTTACCTGGAGCGGTATGTCATCGGTGCGGGACCGGTTTACGCACCTGATAGAAAACGTTAATCGTTCCGGCGACCTGGCCGACGAACTGGCGGTTAACTATCTGATCACCACCAAGGGCGTGAATAATATTCTGTCCGTCAATCAGGCGAGCGAGATCCGCGCCAAACACGAGACCATCAAGGCGCTTACCCCCGGGTTTATGGAGAACGCTTCATTATTGGCGGAGCTGTCGCCGAGCACCCGGGAGCAAGTGGATCTGCTGATTGATCATCGCAACCAACTGGACAGGTTGGTGGACAGCATCGTCAAGAGTCAGACCGACGCTATTGAGCTGGAGCAGCGCAATATTACCGCTCTCGCTGCGTTCAGGGCGGAAGGGGATAAAATTTCCAAAATGCTGGCGGATATGATTTCCCTTATCAACATGTTCGAAAGCGATTATCCGGTGGTGATCGAAGCGCAGAATTTAAAGCAAACAATTTTGAGCCTGCAGATAGCGGTGACGCGCTACACCTCAGAAAAAGACCGCAATGCAATGAAGAAGCTGCAGGTGGAATTCGACGATGGCGTCAAAGAGGGCGTAGCGACGTTAGAGACTCTCAAGCGCATGGTGGAGGATGAAGCGACGCTGGCGGATATTGAGGACATTTATCGTGAATATAACGGCTGGATCAAAAAGTTGCAGGAGGAAAATGACATCTTTAACGCTTACCTGCTGCGCCTCAATAATCGGGATCAGGCCATCAAGCTCGCCAACGACAGCGATGCGATCATCGCGGATATGAATGCGGCGATTACCCGGATTAACCAAATCACCGGAGATCTGGTCGCTCAATCCAGCGAGGAGACTAATCAGGTCGTGGATGGGGTGAATCGCGCCATTGGTTTCGGCGCTATCGGCTCGCTGATTTCTTTTGTATTGGTGTCGATCATTATTCTTAACGTGGTGATCAAGCCTATCAAAGCTATTACGCGGCGAGTGATGGATATCGCCGAAGGGGAAGGCGATCTGACGCAACGTGTGGAGGTCGGCAGCAAGGGTGAGATCGCAGTGCTGGCGTCTTACTTCAATGCGTTTATCTGCAAGATTCAGGATGTCATCGTCAGCATCCAATCCGCCAGTGCGAGTATGAAAGATAACATCAGTGAACTGGACAAATGCGCCCACAATACCTCGGACGTCAGTCAGCGTCAGCGTAACGAGTCAGTAGTGTTGCGCGAAGATATGGAGTCCCTGTCGCAATCGGTGGATACCGTTTCGAAGTTTTCCGAAGACTCGATCTTGCTCGCGGAGCAGGCTAATCAAATTGGCGAGAAAACTAAAAATCTGGTGGTGGACTCCATTGAGTCCATTGAAGGACTGGCGACGGACATTAGCCAGGGAGCGGAGATTATTAAGGAATTGGGTTCTGAGATTGAGCAAATCGATTCCGTTGTCAGCGTGATTCGTTCCATTGCGGAGCAGACCAATCTACTCGCGCTAAACGCCGCCATTGAAGCCGCAAGGGCGGGGGAGCAGGGTAGAGGCTTTGCCGTGGTGGCGGACGAAGTGCGCTCTCTCGCCTCGCGGACTCAGGACAGCACTGCTGATATTCAGGCGATGACGGAGAAGCTGCAGGAAGGCTCGAAAAAAGCCATCAGTTTTATGAATAAAAGTCAGGTGAAAGGCAACGCCACAGTGGAAGAAGCGCGCGCCACCGGTGCGCATCTGGACGAAATGGCGCAGGCCATTGAAAGAGTGCGCAATATGAACAGCGAAATCAGCACTGCAGCGACTGCTCAAATGCAACTCGCCCATGGGGTGAATGATCGTATCCGGCTGGTGGATGAGATAAGCCTGGAGACCGACAAGGAAGCCCATCGCAGTGCGGAGAACAGCGAGCGTCTAAGCAACCTGAGTGAACAGCTGACGCAATTGGTGCGCAAGTTTCGCATCTAAAATTTGCTCAAGCCCCACAGTCAGATCCTGGTTATTTTTAGTGGGGCGTCAGCGCGAGTTTTTGTCGTCATCCCCTTTTGTCTATGTGTGTGATCACAAAGCCTTTTGACATTGTGATGGCTGGTTGTATTTAACTGCCGGCTGGGGTATACCTCTGCGACAAATCCGCTTCGGTAGTTAATCCATGAAGAAACCACTTGCTCTGATAAGCGGCGTCTTGCTGCTTACTTCCTTTGTTCAATTCGCTTCCGCCGAATGGTTCAGTAAAGACTGGAATGGCATGGGGACAAAAATTCGCGCTGAGGTGTGGGTGGACGAGGGTGGCGCTGATGCGGCGGAAAAAGCGTTTACGGCAGTGGATCAGGAGTTTGATCGACTTGAAGCGCTGATGAGCGTCTACATCGACAGTAGCGAAGTATCCAAAGTGAACCGGCTTGCCGCTAAACAGGCGGTGGTGATCACGCCAGAGCTGTTCCATCTGATTGAAAAAGCGCAGCGGGTGTCTGAGCTGAGCGGGGGGGCTTTTGATATCACTTTCGCATCCATCGGCAAATACTATAACTACCGCGAAGGGCTGGAGCCCGATGCCAGACAGATAGAGGAAAATCTGCCGGCGATTAATTATCGATGGATAGAAATGGACCCGGCGGCGCTCAGCATTCATTTTAAAGATCCGAGAGTCACCATTGATCTGGGCGGCATCGCCAAGGGCTACGCGGTAGACAAGGCCATCGAAAAACTGGCGGGGCTGGGCATTCAATATGCGCTGGTGAGCGCCGGTGGCGACAGTCGCCTAATGGGGGATAAACATGGCCGACCCTGGATTGTTGGCGTGAAAGATCCGCGCCTGGAAGATAAGAATGCAGTCCTGATACCTTTGGAAAATACCGCCATCTCCACTTCTGGAGACTATGAACGCTTCTTTATGCACGATGGCGTGCGGGTTCATCACATCATCTCCCCAAAAACAGGAAAGTCAGCGGAAGAATCCCAAAGCGTCACTATTATCGGCCCGGACGCGACGACGACGGATGCGCTTTCCACAACTGTCTTCATTCTCGGCGCGGAAAAGGGCTTGGAGTTGATTGAGAAGCTGCCGGGCATCGATGCGATTATTATCGATCGCAATCGCAAAATGCATTATTCATCGGAGCTGCAACCGCCGACGGCTGACTAGCTGCTGGAATTGTCAACTCTATTCAGGACGGGTCAATCATAAAAAAAGGGCCTGATTGGGCCCTTTTTATAGTTTCCACGTGGATCTTAGCCTATTTTACCGTTCACAATCATTTCGAAAGGTATTAGTTTGTCCAGATCGGCGCCCAGGCCGTGCTGTTCAAAACCTTTAGTGGTTGCGAAGTTACCTTGCTCATTGTGCAACGCCATATAATTCAGCACTACTGTATTAACCAGTAGATTGACGTTGTTGGCGGCGGGGCTGGAAGCTGTCTCCACAGATGCGTCTGCGCGCATGTAGCCAATCTGACGCACATTGGCGCTACTGTTTTTCAGCTTTGGGCGTACACCAGGATTGAATACAAGGAAGAAGGACGCGGCGGTGGAAGAATTATCGCCAGTCCATTCTCCTTTGCCTCGTCCATCCACGGAGTCGTCAATACGACCGTTACTGGCCAGTGAGCCATCGCTGAAGACATACATCATCAGAGGCATACCCAGGCGCGCAGCATATTCCAGACAAGCGCCCATGCAGCGGCCGGCGCGCAGATCACGTCGTTCCCCTGTGGCGCGGTCGCCAGTGTGATAGTCAAACCCACCCATGGTGATGGTGCCGGCGCCGGCATAGCCGTTCAGCACCATTTTCATCACTGATGCGGTTTTTCTGAACTCGCCGTCACTATCAAATTCCGCTTGGGTAAATATGCCGGAAGGACCGACGATGTCAGTATCAAGCGCAGGGTTCAACGAGGCGGGGTTGCCGAAACGATCCGCTAAGTCCGCGCTCTTCAGGTAGCCGCAGTCCACCAGCTTTTTAACGACCTCATCGGTGGTGACAACGCCGGTTTTCTTGTCGCTGATGCGATAAATCGCCTCCATTACCGCTACAGCGTCCGACTGGTCTAATAAGCCGACCAAGTCGCCTACGTCCACCAGGCCCGTCACGTCGCTGGGACGGTCGACCTTGGTGGGGCGTACTTTGGGGTTCATCAGCATTGCCGGGGCCATGGAATTGCCGCCGGAATCCGAGCTGCTGGAGCCAATCAGAGACACCAACGAGCCATCTGCGCCAGCATTGTATATCCCGTACATCGGGTTGTGCGGGTTGTTGCCAGTGTCATTATCCGAACGTGCGGGAATAACCGCACCGTCTATGAATGCGCGCGTCGAAGCTTGAGTTTTCTCCAGAATTCCACGCAGAAATGCGCTATCGGAATGAAAAGCTAACCCTAGTTCTTGATTGACGAATCCGCTAATCGCGGGAGTCATATTCCCTGGCAAGCCGAGTTTGCTGTAGCCTGCCGTGCTCAGGAAGTCCATCTGGCCGCCCTGCTGCCCTACCAGCACGTTGGAGCCAGAGATATTCGCTCCGCCAGCCAGATCGAAACAGATAAAAGGTATCTTCCCTGCGCCCTGTACGGCAATGCCGCAGGACGCTTTTAGAGACTCCAGATCTGAAGATAGCGCAGCGTTCGCTTGTCTCGGATTGGCGAAGAGGCCAAGTACGGATGTACCGAACACCGAAGCCGTTCCAGCCATAAAGCCTTGGGCGATAAAGTCCCTACGTGTTACCGGGCGCTTGTGGTCCGGGTGAAACAGCGGCTCGTCGAGGCCGTAAGGTCCACGTCTTCTTGCCATGATAAAACCACCTCTATCGAAATTTTTGCCGTTGATCGTAAAACTCTATTGCACCAGCATTGCTGCGCTGCCCAATACAGCGGCGCAACTTGCTTTGACAACTGTTTCGGTTCTGTCTGCGGAGCATCCGCCGCCGCATGCAACCAGTTTGTCGATCAACTGATTCAGTTCGGCTCTCACATCGGCGCCATCTGGTTGTGACGCCAAGTTTACACCCATGCCTTTATTCAACAGTGGGTCAATGATCAGGTCTCTTCCTGCGCCGGAGAAGGCGCTGGATGCGCTGGCGTTGAAATCGAAGCCAGGGAAGAAGGCGCTACGCAGCGTGTTGTCCTCCACCAGGGCGTCGCAATACTGGATCGCCAACTGGGTAACCCCCATTTGATGCGACGCCAGGAACGTATTGATATTCTCGACGGTAGGCAACTGCTGTTTCACCGTTTCAAAGGTTGTCCTGACGCCAGGGTAGGATGCGCTGACGCCAGTAATAGCGGACATAGTTGCGTTAATTTCGTCAAAGTTACGCAGACCGATTTCGGGAACCGGATCGCCATCGGCGGGAGCGCCAGGAGGCGTTGGTTCCGCTTCAAGAAACACGTGACTGTTGGACCCTAGCAGCTCGAAGGTCAGGAAGAACTCATCCTCCTCTGGCCCTTTCTCCAGCGCGATGATGGTGCCTCTGTCAGACATGACTTGTCCGCTACCAGGGGTATAGCTGGTTTCGTTAAGTGTGATGTTCATGTTCTTGTAGGCCTGACCAACGGTGACTTCGCGGCCGTTCATGCCGAGGCGCATGCCTTTGACGGGAATGCTTGAAGGCGCTGCGTTCGGGTCAAGGCTGATAAAGAACGGCGCGTTGAACAGATAGCTGTAACTGTCGAACTGGCTGACTTCGAACACCACATAGCTCTGCGGGACGTCGATCAGGTGTGAAGTGCCGAACAGCAGATAAAACTTCTGTCCGACGCCAGCCTCAAAGTTCTGGGATATCTGTGTTTCCGTCAGCGCGCGGTTGTGAATCGCCACCATCCGGATAGTGCCGTCCCAGGGGCGATTGTTTGAGGCCTCGTTGCCTAATACGAAGGCGAAGGTGTCGTCCCAGTCATTCAGGTTGCCAGCGGTAGTCATATCCTCATCGCCAGTGAACTTTCCATTCACATAGATGCGGCGACCGTTAGCGGGGCTGTATGTCGCTACGACATGTTGCAATGTCGCCTGCAGGTCCTGGTCGCCGTCGTCTGTAACAAGTGCGGGCTCGCCGTTTTGATCCGTTTCGCTGGTGCGATTCAGCAGGCTGTAGCTGTACTGAACCTGTCCCAAAGTGAAGTTACGAGCGTTGACGCCAGCGGAATAGCTGACGATGCGCGCAGGACCTTCCTGAGTTACATTGCCAGGAGCCACCCATGCTTCGATGGAGTACTCGCCTGTTGCAGTGATCAGGTCATGTAATTTCTTGCTGTTGGTCGTGGACCCTTGCGCTTTCCCGCCGCTGAGTTTGATGCCCCAGCCGCCGACCCATTCGACGTCGTTACTTAGGGTCAGGTTCAAAGTGGGTTCGATGCCGCTAGTGTCATAAGCGGTGACGCCTTGGCCTGTTTTGAATTCGTACAAAGCGATGACATTCTGCTCATAACGGCCGCCACTGTTCGCAGCCAGACCATCGGTCAGATTGAGCGCCTTGCTGGCGACCAAGTCAGGGTCGACCTGGTCAGGGTCAATGCTGCCGGAAAAGGTCTCAACAGCTTCCAGCATTTTGGCTGCGTCGCTGGCGCAGGAGCCGGACCAGCAGTTGTGGAATTCATCTCTCAGACGCACAACGAAACGAGAGTTGGCGGGCGTGCCCAGATCCATCTTGCTCTTCGCCGCTGCGTATGCGGAATCCACGTCGGCGCTGGCAAAGTAAGGCGACTGTGGAATGGCTGCGCTTTCACGGTGGCAGCCTGCGCAATTAGTGGTCAGCAGTGGATATACGGTGGAGCTGAACAGTCCAGAGTCGCTTGGGAAGTTCTTGGTTTGCCCTGGCTCTTTATCCGCCGGAGCGATCAAGTCGATGGTCTTGGTGTCGCCGGAAACGCCGCCCGCCCAGTCGCTGATATATTTGGTGATGATGTTGGCGCAAAAATCGACGCTGCTCTCCCAGCAGTTATGCCCCTCGCGCACTTTTGAAACCATGCGCGATTGGGAGGGATCGCTGAGGTTGACGATTCTATTGGCTTCGGAATAGGCGATGTTGATGTCGTCCTTATGCACGAACATCGGGGATTGGCCGCCGGTAGTGTGGCAGCCGCCGCAACGGTTAGTCGGGGAAAGTTTGTCCCACAGACTGAGTTTAAACTGTTGTACGTCGTCAGTGGCCGGGGCCGGGCCAGTATAAGTGCTGCCTTGCCCCGGGCGCGTCGTGTTGGGTAAGTTCTCGTTGGAGGCTCCGCTATTGCCGCCGCAACCGCTGAGCAGAATACTGATAGCGGCGATCAGTACGGCGATCGCTCTTGTTATCTGCTGTTGTAGTGAGCTCATGGTATTCACAGTCGTAATCCGATTCAGAATTCTTGTTTAGCGAGACGGATAAACCGCCTCACTCGCCCATGCAATATGCGGCTGACTCGGCGAATACACGCTTCATCTTGTAGCCGCTGGCTTTGAAAGAAGAAACCATAGCGCCGATTTGATCTCTGTCTGCGCTATCGATCGGCGACCGCAAGCAAACTGTGCGGAAGACGTTTTTTACCTGGCATTGCGCGAAAGCTTCTGAATGAGCAAGCTCCATTCCCATGCTTTTTGCGCCCTGGCCGGAGCCGGTCAGGCCTTTATCCCAGCCCAGCAGGCTGTTCTGGCCTTCACGCCAATAGTTATCCCAATGATCGTCTGGGGTGACGTAGCCATATTGGAATGTGGTGGAGTTGATATGGTACTTGCCTTGTACGCGGGTGCCAGTGTCTGGATCGGTCATGCCTTCCGTGTTGTACACCAGCGCGCCGTTTTCACCATCGGGGTCGGCGTCCATATCGTATTCATATTCATAGTAGGCGAATGCCTGCGCCATCGGGTCCATCCCACTGTGGCAGCCCACGCAGTTGTTGAGAAAGATCCGGCTGTCGCCGCCTGGGCTCCGAGAGACGTCCTGGCGGATGCGGTCAGGCGCGCGCGTTATGTCTTTCACCTGCTCAAGGTCGTTACACAGGTGGTTCATTAAAGTGAAGCGGAACATGGCGCGGTTGGTGCCGCCGCTGAAAAAAGCTTTGGCCGCCGCGCGGGTCGTCATAACGCCGGCGGTGGCTTCAGCAGGCAGCGACTGAGTGGTGTGCACCAAGTCGTCTTTCAGGCTGACGCGCTGGGTTTCCAGAAACTCATAATGGGCATTGTTTGCTAAAGAATAGGCGGGGGCGCCCAAGCTGCTTTTGCCGACATACAGATGATTGCCGTAAAGCACTTCCCGAAAGTCTATCCCCAGAACATCTTCATCCCGAATCATACCGACGACGGTGGCGGTATAGTCGTTCAAGGGAACAAATAATGACTGCGCTTCATTGGTCCAGGGCGCAACCATATTTTTCAGGGTCACGTCGTAAAAATTTTTGTTTTCCATAGCGGTATAGGCGGCGGCGATGGGGTCGCCGGAGGTTATATCGCTGGCCATGTCGTTAAGGACCGCCTCGCTGGGCGGCACCCCCGCGATACGATCATGGATTCTCTTAGCCTGTTCCCTGGGGCCTGCCTCTGCTGCAGTAGATAGGGTTATAGCCAGTGAGAGTAGAGATATAACGCAACGCTTAACCTGTCTGCGCTTATTATCTATGGGAGTTAGACTACTCATATTTTATATTCTCCTGCAGCTCTCGTGCAGTGCGCTTAAACGAATGGTTAGGTGATAATTAATATTAATTGATAAAACGACAAATATTAAATGTTCATATGTTCTATGAAAAATGGCCTATACACAGAACTGGTCATAATTCTTTATAAAATAGTGTAGTAGAAGAGGCTAACGGAGTTTTGTGCTGGCCCGCACGGTATTACACTAACTTACAAATCCCTCCTGGCTTCTATAAATGTCCGAGACATAATTCAGGAGGGAGGGATATTAAGTATTTTCCACTTAGTATTTACTCAAGGTTTTATAACTAAACAAGCGTTTGAATGGAATTCGCCGAAAGTATTGGCGCCGGGCAGGGGATAAATTAAGCTCACCGGCTTGTAACATTAATTTAAAATAATTGGTCTGATGGCCATTTGGCATTACTGACTGTGAATGCTTATGAAAAAGATAAAAACGCCGCCCAATAATACCCTTACGCCCGGAGGTCACCTGTTACTCCGAGCATTCTCGCTATCTATATTATCCGCTGCGCTTGCGGCCTGCGGCGGCGGCATAGGCGGGGCTAATCAAGGCCCTGACCCCGTAGTTCAAGATATTCCCATCGCTTACGTAAAACGTCCCCTTGTTCGTAATGACGACGGCGCTCTGGTGAGTCAGGACGCCCGCACTCCAATTGAGTTTCGTCCAGGAGCTGTCCTGTACATCCGAAGCCAGGCGTCCCCCAGTGCGACGGCGAGAGATATCAGTTCTCAGGCGTTTCAAGGGCCGGAGTTCCTCAATGATGAAGGCCAACTTCTTTACGATGTGAAGGATGTTGATGTGGCCTCTGACGGCTCCAAAATTATATTCGCCATGCGGGCGCCGGAAATTGAAGATGCGGATGAAGATGAGCAGCCTACCTGGAATATCTGGGAATATGACGTCGCTGCAGGGACGCTGGAGAGGGTTATCGCATCCGACAATGTCGCGGAAGCGGGAGATGACATGGCCCCCCATTATTTGCCGGACGGCCGCATTGTGTTTACCTCAACGCGTCAACGACAGTCGCAAGCGATTTTATTGGACGAAGGTAAACCCCAGTTTGAAGCATTGAATGAAGATCGTGGCAATCCAGCAATGGTTTTACATGTCATTGATCCGGATACTGATGGAATCAAACAGATCACATTTAACCAGAGCAGTGATCTGGACCCAATAGTGACCCAGGACGGCAAAATAGTATTTACCCGCTGGGACAACATGGGCGGCAATAATTCCATGAATCTCTATCGGGTTAATCCTGATGGGACGGGATTTGAATATTTATACGGTCGCCACAGCCACGACACAGGCTCCAGCACTGAGGCGGTGCAGTTTCTTAAGCCTGTTGAGCTGGAGGATGGGCGCATCATGGTGAGTTTGCGTCCCTATGTGAGCAGTCGGTATGGCGGGGCGCTGGTCGCCATTGATGCGGCGAACTTTACCGAGCACGACCAGCCTACATACGAAAATCGCGATGTGTTGACCAACGGTCAGACGGCTTTGACGCCTAGTGACGTTTCCACTGACGATGAAGTGCAAACGCTGGCTGGAACCTTTAATTCAGCATATCCCATGTGGGATGGCACTGGGCGCCTGTTAGTGAGCTGGAGCCAGTGCCGCTTGCTGGATGCGGATAATGATATTGTTCCCTGCACCAATGATCGTCTGGAGAGCACGGACTACCAGCCTGCGCCTCCTCTATATGGTCTGTGGATCTACAATGCGGTGGATGGCACTCAGCTGCCCGTTATCATCCCCACCGAGGATACTTATTACACTGATGCTGTCGTGCTGCAGAGTCGTACCAGAGCGGACTTTATCCCTGATGGCGACGGACCTGAATCCGATCTGGGCAAAGCGGGATATGGCGTTGTACATATTCGCAGCGTTTATGACATTGACGGAACAGACACGACGCCCGCCGGCATTGGCGCCATGGCCGACCCGGTGCAGACGTCAGCGGATAATCGACCGGCCCGTTTCCTGAGAGTGGTCAAAGCGGTTTCTATGCCCGACAGTGATATCGCCGATGTTCCCGGGACCGCGTTCGGCGCCAGTGCAGGGCAATTAATGCGCGAGATACTGGGATATGTCCCCATCGAGCCGGATGGGTCGGTTAAGTTCGCCGTGCCCGCCAATGTGGCGTTTGCGGTGAGTATTGTTGACAAGGCCGGAAAACGCACCAGTCCGCGCCATCAGAACTGGTTGCAAGTGAGGCCGGGGGAGACGTTGGAGTGCTTAGGTTGTCACACCGCCAACAGCGAAGCGCCTCATGGTCGTCCGGGAGCGCAGGCGCCGTCCGTAAATGTGGGCGCCCCTACGGATGGACCGCCATTTTTGAACACTGATCCTGCGTTATTCGCCAATATGGGTGAATCCATGGCGGAAACCTTCGCCCGAATCAACGGTTTGCGTTACTTGAATCCAGACATTGTATTTGACGATGAGTGGACCGACGCTAATATTACTGCAAAAGCGGAGAGTTTCAGTTACGCCTATGCCGACTTGGCGACGACTGCGCCAGTATCGGCTGCTTGCGCGACGCCAAAGGACGCCAAGTGCCGCGTCGTTATCAATTATGCGACTCATATTCATCCTTTGTGGGGGAAAGTGCGTCAAGTATTGGATGATGATGGGACGACTGTATTGGCTGATCATACTTGTAATAGTTGTCATCAAGATGTTGACCCTATGGATGTTAAATTGCAGCAAGTTCCTGCGGCGCAGCTTGATTTAAGCGACGGGACGTCCACTGACGAGGCTGACCATCTGAAGTCATATCGCGAGTTATTGTTTAACGACTCCGAGCAGGAAATTGTTGGAGGATCGCTTGTGGATCGCCAAATTCCGGTTTTGGATGACCAGGGTAACCCAGTATTTCAGACTAATGCTGATGGCAGCCTGAAACTTGACACTGACGGCAATCCGATACCTGTGACGACTACGGTCGCCGTCAATCGCTCAATGACGCCGCAGGGAGCTGTGGCCAGCACTCGCTTTTTCGCGCCTTTCCAGACAGGGGGAAGCCATGAAGGATGGCTTGACCCGGTCGAGTTGAAGTTGATATCCGAGTGGCTGGATATTGGAGCGCAGTACTACAACAACCCATTTGACGTTCCACAGGATTAAAGACACTTGTTAGCGGTAAGAATATTCCCGGTTTTGTTGGTTATCCTTTGTTGCTTTTCACTGAAAAGTTTTGCTGAAGACGAATATCAGACTGTAAAAGTCGCCGAGCCCTATCTCGAGTTCCGTACGGGACCGGGCCGGGGCTACCCGGTGTTTTTCGTCGTTGAGCAGGACGAGCAGATTGAAATTCTCAAACGGAAAACCGAGTGGTTCAAAGTGCGCAACGCCAAGGGACAGGAAGGCTGGGCCAGCCGTGCGCAAATGGAAATGACTCTGGATGGAAGCGGCGAGCAGGTTGCTTTCAAAGAGCCCCGCTTTGACGACTTTTCCTCTCGTAGCTGGGAAGGCGGGGTCGCTACCGGCGATTTTGGCGGCGCAGCGGTGAACTCCATGTATGTGGGTTATCTGTTCACTCCCAATTTATCGACGGAGCTCTGGGCCTCTCAAGTCCTGGGGGATTTTTCCCAGATCATGATCGCGGACCTGAATATCGTGCACCAGCCTTTTCCCCATTGGCGGATTTCTCCTTTCTTTACGCTGGGAACCGGCGCCGCATTTATTAAGCCGAAGGCAACGCTGGTGAATGAAGACAACAGGGTTGAGGAAGCCGTACATTACGGGCTTGGGGTCAGATGGTACATGACCAATCGTTATTTTATCCGTATGGAATACAAAGACTACGTGGTCTTCACTGACCGCGACGAAAACGAAGAAGCAGAAGAATGGAAAATTGGATTAAGCGTATTTTTCTAAACGACGGGCGTCGTCCTGTCGCCAGTGCGGTATTGGCGTGTGCGATGGCTTCTGTCGGAGCGGGGCAGGCAATGGCTGAGGAGGTGGACGCTGAGTCTGAAACCGCCGTTAAGCCGCTGATCGAGCCGGAGGTGACGCCGCGTCGCGTGCAGGAAGATCTGATCGACACCGAAGACTTTGAAGTCGGCGTATTTACCGGATTGATGAGTGTAGAGGACTTTGGCGTTAACTTCGTGATTGGCGCCCGCCTGGCCTACCATATCAATGAAGATCTGTTCGTTGAGGCTAACTATGGCGTCACTGACACCAGCGAGACCAGCTATGAAAAGCTGAGCGGCTCCGCCAAGTTGCTGAAAGACGACGAGCGCGACCTGACCTATTACAACCTTTCTCTCGGGTATAACATTTTTCCGGGGGAAATATTCCTTGGCAGCAAGTACGCCTTCAATACTAATTTTTATGTCGTGGGCGGATTGGGCAGCACCCAGTTCGCCGGCGATGATCGTCTGACGGCCAATTTCGGCTGGGGATTCCAGATGCTGGGCACTGATTGGCTGTCCCTGCATCTGGGCATGAGAGACCACATTTTCGATACCGATATCCTGGGCGAGGATAAGAAAACCCATAACCTGGAAATGACGACGGGTCTGTCCGTTTTCTTTTAATGACGGTCGCTGAAATCGGCGTCGAAGAAAGAGTAGTTTGAGGAGTCTGAGCTATGAAAAACAAATTCTTTAAAAGTGTGGCGGCGTTTTGTCTGATGATTTCCGCCAGCACTCTTACCGTCAGCGCGAACGCTGCGGAGATCAAGGGCGCGGCGGGTGACTTTACCCTGAAAAGCTCTCTCGGCAAGAACCTGCGCCTGCAGGAGTATCGCGGCCAAGTGGTGCTCATCAACTTCTGGGCTTCCTGGTGCGGTCCCTGTCGTCAGGAAATGCCGATACTGGAAGACATTTACAAAAAGTACGAAAAATTCGGTTTCACGATTTTTGCGGTGAATGTGGATGAGGATTCATCTCTGGCTAATGAGTTCCTGAAAGACACCAAAGTCTCTTTCCCGATTCTTTACGATAACCAGAACAAGGTCAGCCGCATGTACGACGTGAAGGCGATGCCGACGACGGTCATTGTGGATAGAAACGGCAACATGCGTTACCTGCACAAAGGCTACCAGCCAGGTACTGAAGATCATTACGTTAAAGAAGTTAAAGCGCTGATTCGCGAGTAAAATAACAATGAAAAAGTGGATATTCCTGTTGCTGGCTCCCATGCTGTTGGGAGGCTGCAGCAGTCTCGAACCCTGGGTTATGCCTTATGAGCGTAATAACCTCGCTGACCCGATCATGAGCTTTGGCCGCATCGGTATCGCCGGTTCTTACATGCATCACGTTTATCAGGCCCGGGAAGGCGCGCGCGGCGCTGAAGGCGGCTCCGGCGGAGGCTGCGGCTGTAACTGATATGAAAAACTTTCACCGCATTGCAGCGATATTCAGTTTGTTGGCGACGGCGTTATCCGCCAGCGCCGCCGTGTTGCCGGAAGAGAAAGCGGAGGCCATGTACCACCGCTACGAAGGCGGGGGCATGGAAATTGACGGCCCCTCCGTTCTGGTCAGAAAGAACTTCGACGCCAGTGTCTCGTTGAGCGCGAACTATTATGTCGACTCGGTCAGCTCCGCTTCCGTTGACGTATTGGCGCGAGCGACGCCCTATGAGGAGGAGCGGACAGAAGCTGGTCTCGGCGTGGACTATCTGTACAACAAGTCCATCATGAGCTTCGCCTATACCAACAGCCAGGAAAATGACTTTGACGCCGAGTCGATCCACTTCAATATCAGTCAGGATTTTTTCGGCGACCTGACCACCCTGACCATGGGTTACTCAAAAGGCTGGGATAATGTGCGCAGCAAGCTGGACCCATCCCTTGATGAGGAAGTGGACCGGCAGCATTATCGTCTTGGGGTCAGTCAGGTGTTAACCAAGAACGCCTTGCTTAACCTGGATATCGAAACGATCACGGATGAGGGTTACCTGAATAACCCATACCGGGTTTACCGTTTCCTGGACACCACCAGCCCCAAAGGCTACGAGTACAGAATAGAAAAGTATCCCCAAACGCGCACCAGTAACGCCGTGGCGCTGCGGGGCATGTATTACCTGCCATATCGAGCGGCCGTCAAAGGCGAGGTTCGGTATTTTTCCGACTCATGGAACATCAAGGGCTATAACTACGAGTTGGCCTATGTGCACCCGTTTGGCGATCAATTCATTACCGAGTTCAAGTTTCGTCACTACGAACAAACTAAAGCAGAGTTTTATGACGACCTGTTTGAAGGCGAGGATGTTCGTACTTTTATGGGGCGCGACAAAGAGTTGAGCACCTATAGCGGCGACAGCGTTGGCGTGGGTCTGACCTATGAGTTCAATAAAGGCTTTTCGTTTATTGAAAAAGGCAGCATCAACCTGTTTGTCGACTACATGAAATTCGCGTACGAGGATTTCCGCGACGTGACGCGGACCGGTTTTGCGCCGGGAGAGGAACCTTTGTACGAATTTGACGCCACCGTCATTCGCTTCTTCGTCACCGCGTCTTACTGATAGCGGTGAGGTTATCCATTACGGGATGCGATCAATTTAATTGGGATTGAAAGTATGAATTACAAAAACAGCCTGGCCCATGCATTGTTCCTGATTTTGCTGCTGTTGTCGGCCATGGTGCGGGCGGAGGAGGGCGCAGAAGACGCCGCTTCCGCTGATGTGATGCAGATGGCGGACGACACAGACATGGCTGCCGTGGACCCCGATACGCCTATCGTGGATCAGGTGCAGTCACTGAAACAGAAAGCCATTGAACTGAATCGCGACCTGTTCATTCTGGAGGAAGACCTGCTGTTTCCCGCCAGCACGCAGTTTGTGGTGTTTCTTTCCGTCGACGTTGGCGAGTTTTTCCAGCTGGATGCAGTGGAAGTCAAAATCGATGGCGAAACAGTGGCCAGCCACCTGTATACGCAGCGCCAGGCCAAGGCCCTGTATAAGGGCGGCATGCAGCGCCTGCATATTGGCAACCTTAAGACCGGCGAACATGAAATCACCGCATTTTTCACTGGAGTAGGGCCCGATAACCGCGATTATAAGCGCGGCGCTACGCAAAAATTTGAGAAGGGCTCGGACATCAAAACGCTGGAGTTGCGCATTACCGACTCGACTAAGAAGTACCAACCTGAATTCACCGTTGTCGAATGGGAATAACTTTAACTGTGTCTGGTAGCCGGTAGTCACTGAGGCAATGAAAAGAATACTTAGAAAAACAATACCGTCTCTTCTCGTCCTGGCGAGCCTGGGGCAAAGCGTCTTCGCTGCGGATGAGAAAAAGCCTGAGCGGGCGCTGGATTTGCAGTACGGTAAAGTGCTGTTCGAGTTCTATCAGCAGCGTTATTACGGCGCGCTCACGGATATATCGATCGGTGAGCTGCGTAACAATATCACCCATCATGGCGACCATCCTCAGGTGCTGAAAGGAGGCATGCTGCTTTCTTACGGCATGGTGGATGAAGCCAAGCGTATTTTTGAAAACCTGCTGGAAGGCAAGGTGACCCCGGAAGTCCGTAACCAGGCCTGGTTTTATCTTGGTAAAGTGTATTACCAGATGCGGAAATGGGAGAACGCCAAGTCTTCGTTCCAGCGGGTGGATCGTGAACTGTTGGAGGATTCCGATTCGGAGCTGCTGGAAGAGTATTTTTACCTCCAGGGACAAACGGCACTGGGGCTGGAGGATCTGAACGCAGCGGAGGAATTTTTACAGCCGTTGCCGAAAGACTCCTACTGGCGCGCCTATCTGGAGTACAACCTGGCTCTGAATCAACGCAAGGCTGGCGATCTGGATGCGGCGCTGCGCCGATTGGCGAGCGTTAGCGCGCCGACGCCGCAGGACGAGGACGACCCAAATGAATTTTACGCGTTGAGCGACAGAATCAGTCTCACTACCGGCGTCCTCAGAATGGAGCAAAACGATTACGCCGGCGCCATGACGGAGTTTCGCAAGGTGCGCATTAGTGGTCCCTGGTCGGATCAGGCGCTGTTCGGATACGCCCTGGCGGCTTCCAACTCAGGCGAGTTCGGTCTGGCGATCCAGTCACTACAGACCCTGAGCAGCAAGCAGGCCGCCAATCCCATCATTCAGGAATCTCACTTCGCCATCGGCTATGTCTATGAGCAGCTTGGGCAGAAAGTGAAGGCGCTCAATGCATACGCCAATGCCGTCACCCAATATCAGGAAAGCCTGCGTCTGCTGGAAACCAATATTGCTGAGCTGGACGAAGATCGTCTGTTCGACAGTCTCGAATTTGGCGGCGATCCAGAGCTGCATATTACCCGCCTGGACGATGACAACATTCGCGTAGATGAATACGGACGTCTGGATGTGCGTCCGGCTACTTACAGTTTGGCTCATCTGGTCGCCCAGGAAGAATTCCAGCGCGTGCTCAAAGAGCTGCGTGAGCTGACCATACTGCAAAACACTTTGAACGAATGGTTGCGCAAAGTGGACAGCTTTGACGTGATGATTGACACCCGAAAGATTGCGCGGGAAGAGCGTATTCGGGAAACCCGTGAAAAAATGACCTCTCTGGACGCTGACCGCATTCGCGCCCAACGCGACGCGTTGGCGCAGGTCATCGCAGAGGGCGAGGCGTCTGGCGATGGTCCCTATTTCCTTACAGAAGATCAGCTGGGTTATAGAGCCATTATCGAACGCTCCAGACGCACAATCGAACTGATGCGCCAAGATCCCGACTGGGCTGAAGATGTACCCGAATATGAAGAGAAATTGCGTCGTATGGAAGGTTTCCTGAACTGGACCGTCAGCGAAGAGTTTCCCCAGCGGCTTTGGGAAGCCAAGCAGGAACTGGCGGCGCTGGATACGGCGCTGAAAGAATATTCTCTGCGCAGTGTGAGAATTAACAACCTCATCGCCAAGTCAGAACAGTTGGAAACGCTTGAGCAAAGAGTGGATAGCGCCAAACCCCGCTTGCTGGAATTGAACGATCAGGTGCGCCGCGCGCTTACCCGGGCGAAAACCACTGTCAGCGACATGGCGAGAGATGAATTGTTGCGGCAGAGAGATCAGGTCAACTATTACATGACGTCCGCCAAACTGGCGCGTACTCGTTTGTCCGATGAACTTCTCGACGGCGAAGGGGGCGGCTTATGAGGGCGTTGACGTTAACCGCCATCGCGGTTGTGGTGAGCGGCTGCTCGTTGTTTTCCGGTTCCGAGGAAAGTCGCCGCGCTGCGGATCAGCCGACGATCGCCGATTTGAAGCCCGCCATTATTGAGGATCAGGGCGAAGAAACGGTGAACATCAATATTGATGAGGTCATCGCCAACTACACGGATTTATTGACCGTTGTCGAAGACCCTGAAACCCGCACCAAGATTCTATATCGACTGGCGGATTTGCAAATGATCCGCAACGAAGAGTCTTCCGTGACTCAGGAAGTGGTGGACTACTCGGAAGGCTCCGCGGCGTATTTCGCGGTTGCCATCTCCGCTTACGAAGGGCTGTTGAAGAAATACCCTAATCGGGCGGAAAACGACCAAGTGCTCTATCAGTTGGCGAAAGCCTATGATCTGGAAGGGCGTCGCGATGATTCCTTCAAAGCGCTGAACCGCTTGGTGAAAGAGTACCCGCGCTCATCTTACTTTCATGAAGCGCAATTCCGGCGCGGCGAGATACTGTTCACCAATGGCGACTATGACGCCTCTCAGCGGGCTTTTGAGTCGGTCATTCGCGGCGGCGCTAAAACCGGCTTTGAGCAACAGGCGCTCTATATGCATGGCTGGAGCCTGTTCAAGCAAGGAGAATACGAAACCTCTCTGGACAGCTTTGTCAAAGTACTGGATCTGGTGATGCCGGAGTCTGACGACCTGGACGCCTTGTCCAAAGAGTCTCGTACTCTGGTGGAGGACCAACTGCGGGTAATGGGCTTCGCCTTCAATTATCTGGATGGGGTGGATACGGTTACGAGCCTGTTTGCAAGAGTCGGCGCGCGTAGTTATGAACACCTGATTTATCAGCAATACGGCGAGCTGCTGGTCAAAGAGGAGCGTTATACGGATGCGGTTTCCGTCTATCGCCGCTTTATCGAACTGCATCCACTCAGCAAATGGTCGCCTTATTACCAGGAGCGCGTCATTCAAACGCTCATCGTCGCGGGCTTCGGCAGCTCTGTGTTGCCGGAAAAGGCGGCGTTCGTGAAGAACTACGGCGTCACCAGCGACTTCTATTGGCGGCAGCAGGATGAGAAGGTGAAAACCTTCACGGCGGAAAAACTGCGCGTGTATATCGACGAGTTGGCTACACACCATCATGCCGCGGCGCAAACGCTGGATCGAAATGTCGCTGCGGCCCGTAATGGCCGTGCGAAAGGGTTGGATGGCAAGGAAATAAGCGCACAGCAGGCGCGCTCCGCCTTGCGCGATGAGTACGCCAGTGCGGCCGCCTACTATCAGGAGTTTGTGGATACCTTCCCACAAGATCCGAAAGCGCCTCAAATGGTGTTCCTGCGCGGCGAAACCTTATTCGCCGTGCAGCGATACGAAGAGGCGATCGTCGCCTACGAAAAGGCGGCGTATGAATATAAGGGCTTCGCCAAAGGCGCGGAAGCGGGCTATGCGGCGATCACTGCTTTTGATGAATTGGCGTCAGGCTCCGCTGAAGCTGAGCGCGAGCAGATTGAGCTGCGCAAAATTGAAAGCCAGATTCGTTTCGCCCAATCCTATGCGTCTGACCCCAGGGCGGGCGCTGTAATGGCTTCGGCGGCGGAAAAGCTGTTCGCCATGAAGGATTACCCGCGTGCGATCGATGTGGCGCAACGGCTGACGCAACGCACGCCGCCGCCGGACAATGCATCCTTGTTAGGCGCCTGGTTGATCATCAGTCACAGCCAGTTTGAGCTCAAGCAGTATGCGGAAGCGGAAAAATCCTATTCCCGCGTGCTGGCGCTTATGCCGGCGAGCGATAAGCGTCGCGGCGAGATCGTCGAACTGCTCGCCGCCAGTATTTATAAACAGGGCGAGCTGATGTTGGCGGCCAATGACGTCAATGGCGCTATTGATCAATTTTTACGTGTTGGACAGGCGGCGCCTACCGCGTCGGTGCGCGCGAATGCGGATTATGACGCCGCTACTTATATGCTGCAGCAGGGACAATGGGATCGGGCGATTTCTGTTCTGAACAGCTTCCGTCAGCGTTATCCGAAACATGAACTGGCGAAGGACGTGCCCGCCAAACTGGCGATGGCTTATCGCAATACGGAGCAATGGGACGCTGCAGCCGGGGAGTTGGCGATGATATCGCAGAGCCATCCTGACGGCGAAACCCGACGCGAGTCGCTGCTGTTGTCAGCGGAGCTATACGAGAAGAGTGGGCAAACCCAGAAAGCCATCGACACCTACCGGGATTACGCCAACAGCTATCCTGAACCGGCGGATATGGCGGCGGAAGCAGGTTATACGCTGAGCGAGTTGTACGCTAAGGCGAATGATCCGATCAAGCAGCGTTTCTGGTTGCAGAAGGTGGTGCAAGGCTATGACGCCGCCGGGTCGAAAGGCTCTGACCGTATGCGCTATCTCGCGGCGAAATCCTCCAGCGTGCTGGCGGATGACGCTTTCATTCAGTTCAAGAGCATCAAGCTGACCGCGCCGTTGCAAAACTCTTTGCGCTCCAAGCAGGAGGCGATGAAGCGGGCGATGGCCGCTTACAAGAAAACAGCAAACTATCGCATAGCGGAATTTACCACGCGCTCGTCTTATCGCATGGGGGAGATCTACTCTCAACTCAGCCGCGACCTGCTGGACTCTGAGCGTCCTCGCAATCTCAATGAACTGGAATTGGAGCAATACCAGTTGTTGCTGGAGGAGCAGGCGTATCCCTTCGAGGAAAACGCGATTGAACTGCATGAGGCGAACGCACAACGGAGTTGGAGCGGAACCTACGATGAGTGGGTGAAAAACAGCTTTGAGGCGCTGAAAAAGCTATTCCCTGCGCGCTATAAAAAATCAGAAGAGATTCCAGAGTTCAGTGAAAACATTCTTTAGTCGTAAAAGCAGTATTCGCCTTGGTGGTCTGGCATTAACTCTGTTGCTGGCGGCGTGCTCCGGCTCGCCCCAGAAACCGTCTGGCGGTGGGGTGACAGGCGGCGCTGACGCTTCCCAGGTTCCTGAGGGTGCGCGTAGTCAGTACGTAGCCGCGTTGCGTGAGCAAAAAGCCCGTAACTTCGGCTCCGCGCTGAAAAAATTTCAGGCGGTGAGTGAAGATTATCCCCAGCTGTCCGGCCCATACATCAATATGGGCATCATTTATATGAATACAGATGCGCCTGACCAGGCGCAGGCGATGTTCGAGAAGGCGGTCAGCGTCAACGGATTGAATCCCGAGGGATACTCTCTGTTGGGATATCTGGCCCGTCGCCAGGGTAAGTTCGCAGAGGCGGAAGAGTACTACCGTAAGGCGATCGCCGTTGACGGCTCCTATGCGCCCGCCCGACTAAATCTCGGGATTACCTATGATTTATACATGGGTAAATTGCAGGAAGCGTTGGAGCAATATCAGATTTATCAGAGCCTGCAGGCGCAGCCCGACGATGAAGTTAATCGTTGGATTGTGGATCTGCAGAGCCGTTTACAGTAGGAGGGCGGGGTATGAGCCGTCAATCCCGGCCGAAGAACTTTATTATCAGTCTGTCTCTTATCTCAGCGGCTTGGGTTGTCAGCCCGTTAGCGCGGGCGGAGACCGAAGTCATTACCGTAGATGGCGCCACATTGCGTGGAAATCAGGAGCAGCCTCAGGTGCTTTATATTGTGCCTTGGAGGAAGCCTCGTAAGCTCGCCGGTTTGGGCGACTCCGCCGCATCATTGATCAATGATGAAGTATTGAAGCCGATTGACCGCGAAGAATTTGTGCGGCAGGTGGATTACTACGAAATGTTCAGAGAAGAAGCCGCTGCGCAGCCTGAAACGTCCAAGTAAGTTGGCGTTTTGTGGGAAGCTGACCCCGCCTCATTTCCAAATCGCCGCGTCAGCGGATAAGCGCCCGCCCATGATTGCTGGGCGGGCGTTCGCTCAGGATTCCGACTGAAGTTTGATATCCAGCGCCTGCAGGACCTCCGGGTTGGGGTAGCCATCGGCGATCATGCCCTGCTTTTCCTGAAACGCGCGAATAGCATCCCGGGTGGCCGGTCCCATAATGCCGTCAGGTTTGCCCGCGTCGAAGCCTTTATCGGTGAGCTTCTGTTGCAAGTCGGCGACGGCGGTCAAAGGCAGGCGCGGCAGATCAGGCGGTGTTTGCCGCAAACGTCCTGCGCCGGCTATACGGTCGGCCAAGTGGCCCACTGCAATGGCGTAGGATTCAGAGCGGTTCCAGCGCATGATGACTTTGAAGTTATCGTAAACCAGAAACTTGGGGCCAAGATGCCCGGCGGGAATAAGCAGCGACGCTTGCAGGTCCAGATCTGGCATTTTGCGCCCGTCTGCATCCAGGACGCCTAACTTGCCCCATTCTGACAGAGTTTTGCTGCGCTTCAGCCCTGCTTCGCCATAGGCGAATTTTTCCGGCAGCTTGACCTCGCGACCCCATTTAAAGCCGTTCTGCCATCCCAGTCCATTCAGGAATAAGCCAGCGGATGTAGCGGCGTCAGGCAGGCTGCCCCACAAGTCGCGCTTGCCGTCGCCGTCTTTGTCGGTTGCGTACTGGAGATAAACGGAAGGCATGAACTGAAAGTTGCCCATGGCGCCGGCCCAGGAGCCAAGCATTTTGTCCACGGTCACATCGCCTTTCTCGATGATTTTCAGCGCAGCTATTAACTCGCTGGTGAAATAGCCGCTGCGGCGTGGGTCGCAGGCGAGGGTGGCGAGGGAGTCCATAATGGGCATCTTGCCAGTGTAGCCGCCATAGTTGGTTTCCAATCCCCAGAATGCGACCAGATATTGAGCGGGAACGCCCGTCTCTTTGGCTATCTGATCAAGCAGGGGGCGATGTTTGGCCAGCATTTCACGGCCTTTGTTCACCCGCTCATCCGTAACGCGGCGATTAAGGTAATTAGTGAACGTATCTATGAACTCAGGTTGCTTGCTGTCCAGTTCCATGACGCGTTCACTGAGCTTGACCTGGCCCAAAGCCTCGTTGACGACCTTCTCGGAAATCCCTTCCTGTTTCGCTTTTTCCTGCAGCCCCGCCACGCATTCTGCGAAGTCGGCGTGGGCGGTGAATGGCAGGGAAAGACCAAGAGTTATTAGTAATAGACGGGATTGTTTGCAGAACCGGGTTACTGCAGGCATAGAGCATCCTTCATCGGGAACTGGGGAAAGCAAAACTTTCGCAAGAGGCGCAGGGGGAGTCAATAGCTGCGGCCCGGAGCGACGTGCGCCGGGCCGTTAAATATTGTTTAGAAAGGAATAAGGACGATGTAGATGCGATCAGTTGATTAGCGTTTACCGCACTCACGGGTGACGAAGTTGACTTGCAGCGCGTCGGTCGCGCTCATACCCCATTGTCCGGTCAGGTCCCGTGGATCAACATCTTTGACTGCTTTACGGCTGTAGTTGGATTCAGTTTCTTCAGCGGGTTTGGCGCTGAGTTTTTGCAGCATTTTGATAAGTTTCATGGTTTGATCCCCCGAATCACTGTCTTTAATGCAGTTGTATCAATGAAAGCGACGCGTGGCGCCAAACCCCGTCAATGAAAATGCTCGCTGATTAACCGGGTTCCGTTGTCGTCATTCGGCGGCCGGGGGCCGATATAGGCTGTTAAGGTCTACTCATATAGGGATGGTTACTTTATAATCCGCGGCTTTGAAGGCCACCACGTTAAGCGTAAGAGTAGTGTTTACATGCCCCATATTCAGTTTATTAATAGTGATAGCCTGCTTAAATGGCTAAAAGACCTGGAAGTTGATCACTACCTTTGCGGGCAGTGCCAGGGTGTGCACATCGCCGACCTGCAAAGTCAGGAAGGGGTGTTGGAAAGTCGGGTGTTTCTGGAGCAGGAATGTTTGATTTTTACTACCGAAGTGGAGTTGCGAGCGTCCGCTTTGTTGAATCTGGTTGCTGAATTACCGCGTTTGAATGGCGCATACGCCAATATCAAGACGTTCGCCGACCTGGCGGATGATGGCGCACCTCGCGTGATTATGTGCGATACCCTGTGGGTATCCGCTGGCGTCACCAAAGAGCAGTTGGGAGTATTTTTAAGAAACGCCCTGGAAGCCAAGCAGGATATTCTGCGTGAAATTCTCGATTGTGGCTTTGTCGCCACGGCGGACGCTGGCGCGCCCCCTGCGCCGATGGAGCGCGCTCTGCATTGATCCTTTCTCCGCGCAGTCCCGGCATGGTCGGGTGCAGGCGCGCGGTTGCATTGTCTCTCGTCAGGAATTCGCCGCTTTGCGGGCGAAGACGAAGAACTCCCGATTACCGTCTCCCCCTGTGATGGAGCTAGGAAAGTAATCCATCACTCTGAGTCTTGCGTCCGCGCAAGCCATTTTGATCTTCTCTTCCACTTCAGTATAAAGACTTGCGTCTTTCACGATGCCGCCTTTACCCAAGCCGGTCGGGCCGACTTCAAACTGGGGCTTCACCAGGCTGATCAACGAGCCGCCATCGACGAGTAGGGCGGCGACGGATTTCAGCACCAGCGTTTGTGAAATGAAACTCAGGTCCATGACCGCAAAGTCATAGCCTGCTTTATTACTCGTCAATTCAAGCAGGGAGAGGGGAATATCTTTAGCGTTGATCCCTTCAAATACCCGGACCTGAGGATGGTCTCGCAAAGACTGCGTCAACTGTCCGTGACCCACTTCCACGCCGACCACCAAGGCGGCCCCTTGCTTGAGTGAGCAATCCGTAAATCCGCCGGTGGACTGGCCCACGTCCAGCACCGTTTTGTCCTGAAAATCCGCGCCCACCTGCGTAATAGCGCCGGCCAGTTTGAGGCCGCCACGGGAAACGTATTCCTGCAGCTCGTTATCGAGAACCTTTATTCTGGCGTCGCTAAGCACCGTCTGGCTGGGTTTGGACACCGCCTCCCAGCCAGCGCCGACTTGCAGCATGATTTTGCCAAGACTGATCAGCTCCCTGGCCTGATTGCGCGAGCGGCAATAGCCCTGATCCACCAGTAGTTTGTCAATTCGGCTCGCTTGCGCGCGGGAAGTGGAGAAGCGTTCGGAAATATCAGGCATTTTTTCGTCTTGTGCGTTTGGGGCGTTGCGAAATAATTACGCCCGTACGCAGACGGTTTTGTCCAAACTGGGACATGCGATCGAACTGGGCGCGGGCGATGGGAATATATTGGTTGTCGATGGCGAGCCGGTGCGACTCTTCATCCACATCCGGGTCGTGAATATATACGAAATCCGAGTCGACGGCGCTGATCATCACCCAGTGCGGCGCTTTTTTCTGGTCGAAGTGATAGGTGCTGATCAACACCAAAGCCAGTTTGCCTTGTTTGATTTCCTGCTCCAGAATTTCCTGGGTCAGCACGGTGTTATGAATGACCACATCGGTTTCTTCAAGCTGGTGCATGAAATCTTTATGCACCAGTTTTAATACCTCTTTTTTCTCGGTGCGTCTGACGCCTTCGAGAAACAACGGCCCCTCGTAGTTGACGTAAATTTCCGCTTTGAAGCCTCGTTTGTTGGCCGCCAGCGCAAGTCCGTGAGGGCCGCATCCGCCGTGTCCGGAGGTCATGAATATAGTGGTGGCTTCACGCCAGATCTGTATCTCTTCCCAGTTGCGGGGAATGTATTCGGTATTCAGGGTCGCCATGGCCATCATCAGCGAAGCGGGGCCGCAGGTGAAATCCGTGCTCTGGCTGTAATAGGGAATCTGCAGCGTTTGATTAAGCGGAGCAAAACGGATGATCTGCTTCTGGAAACGATAGGCGTCCCGATGATCTTCGTAATAATCGTGATAAACCCCAAACTGACGATAGCCCAGCTTTCTATATAGGCCGATCGCTTCCTGGTTGTCCGTACGTACTTCCAGGCGCATAAATATGCAGCGGCGTGAGATCGCCGACTGCTCAGCCATATCCATCAACGCCCGCGCAACGCCTTTGCCGCGCGACTCAGGTACGATGGCGATAGAGTAGAGGCGGGCGAGACTGGTGCCGCGATGGAATAACGTAATCGCATAGCCGCACAGCTTCTCCTCCATTTCGCAAAGCACTACCGAGGCGGACTCGGATTTGATCATATGGCGAAAGCTTCTGCGGCTGAGCCGGTCCGTGGTAAAGCATGATTTTTCAAGCTCCACCAGCTCATCGAGATCTTCCATGTGGGCTTCCCGATAGTGGGGCGCCAAAGAGCGTATTACAGTTTGTGGCTGGTTTTTATTCATGCTTTTGAAATAGTTGGGGGTAAGGTCAAATATGTAGTGGACAGGCTAATTAAGTTAAGCAAGACTTAGCAAAGATGCGCAAGTCTAAAATGAACGTTCGTCATTTAATAGCGCTATAACTCCCTATCCCCAAGCTCCCGGAGGAACCCCAAGCCGTATGTCTCGTCTTTACATAGTCGTTGAGTCTTTAAAGGATTGGACCCCCTATTATCCAAGTGAAGACGTAATATCATTTGAAGACTACCTGGCTCTACCCATTAACAAAAATGATCGCGTCAGACTGATCAACCTTTGCCGCAGCTACAAGTATCTCAGCAAAGGCTATTATTGCTCATTGCTCGCTGAAGCGCGTGGGCACCACGTCATTCCTTCCGTGCGTACGTTGAACGAGATTGAAAAGCGCTCCCTGTATTCGCTGATTCTTGATCTGGATGACGACACCGCGTTGTCGGCGCTGAAGAAGCTGGCTAACAAGCCGGATCAGGAACTGACCTTCCGCTGCTTCTTCGGTAAAACCAGTGACCCGGATCTGGAGCCGTTGGGCGCTCTGGTGTTCGAGAAGCTGCCTTGCCCGGTGGTGGAAGTGGAAATCGAACAGAAAGGCGGCTGGAAATTGTCCGCTATGCGTCCGGTAAGCCCGAAAGGCTTCGACGATCAGGAGCAGACGCTGTTCGCCAACTCACTGGATGCCTTCAGCCGTAAGGTGTGGCGCAAGCCGAAGGAACGCAAAAAATATCGCTATGACATGGCGGTATTGGTCAATCCCAAAGAGGAAATGCCGCCCAGCGACAAAGCCGCCCTGAAGAAGTTGGCCAAAGTAGGCAAACAGCTTGGCGTGGCGGTGGACCTGATTGAACCCAAGGATTATCAGCGCATTCCTGAATACGATATGTTGTTCATTCGCGAAACGACTGCGATTGATCATCACACTTTCAAATTCTCCAAAAAGGCGGAAGCGGAAGGCTTGATCGTGATGGATGACTCCACTTCCATCATGCGTTGCACCAACAAAGTCTATCTGGCGGATTTGCTGCGGGCTAATCGAGTGCCGACGCCCAAGACGTTGATCGTCAGCAAGGGCGACAAGCAACAATTGTTGGCGGCGGCGCAGGAACTGGGTCTGCCTATGGTGCTGAAGATTCCGGATGGTTCGTTTTCCCGTGGCGTTGTGAAAGTGGAGTCGCCGGAAGAGTTGGAGCAAAAAGCACAGACGCTGTTCAAGCAATCCGCATTGTTGCTGGCGCAAGAGTTCATGTACACGGATTACGACTGGCGTATCGGGGTGCTGAACGGCAAGCCGTTCTACGCATGTAAGTACTTCATGGCTCGTAACCACTGGCAGATCTACAAGCACGGTGAAGGTTCGACAGCCGCCGGCGCCTGGGCGACATTGCCGACGTATGAAGTGCCCAAAGTGGTGTTGAATGCCGCGGTAAAAGCCGCTGGGCTGATTGGCGACGGTTTGTATGGCGTGGACGTAAAGCAGAAGGGAAATCGCGCGGCGGTGATTGAAGTCAACGATAACCCGAGCATCGAGTCTGGCGTCGAGGATAAATATCTGGGGGATGAGTTGTACCGTATTATCCTCGAAGAGTTCATTCGTCGAGCAGAAAAGAAACACAACTCCTAAGCGACGGAATTTCTGTCATTTTCGTGCTTGAGCCCGCCATCTGACTTTGTTATGATGCGCGCCACTTGTGAAGAACAGCTGTTCTTGACTTGCTATGGTGGCTCTGCCGGTCCCCTCGCAACAAGAAACCGTGAACCTGGTCAGGCCCGGAAGGGAGCAGCCACAGCGGTGGATATGTGTGCCGGGGTGTGGCTGGTAGGGCTACCTCCAACTCCTCCCTCCCATATCTAATTTTCCTGTTAATTTCACGTTTCCTGTAACGGTCTTCCTGCGTCTGCGCAATGTCGTTTCGGTGACAGAAAACCCCTTGCGTGCTAATGTATGCGTTTGAATTTTAGTTCTTCCAAAGAGAGCGCCGTACAGGCTATGGCGGGCCGGGTGAGCAAGTTGAAGCAATATCGTAATCCCTATGAATCGATAGGAGTGGCATGGCATATCAGGTTCTAGCCAGAAAATGGCGTCCCGGCAATTTCGCGGAAATGGCGGGGCAGGAGCATGTACTCAAAGCGCTGACCAACGCCCTGAATCAGGACCGTCTGCACCACGCGTATCTATTTACCGGCACTCGCGGTGTGGGTAAAACCACGGTGGCGAGAATCTTCGCCAAATGCCTCAATTGCGAACAAGGCGTCAGCGCCATCCCTTGCGGAGAGTGTGGCGTATGCCGTGAAATCGCCGAAGGCAGATTCGTCGACCTTATCGAGATCGACGCGGCCTCGCGCACCAAGGTCGAGGACATGCGCGAGCTGCTCGACAATGTGCAGTACGCGCCCACCCGCAGCCGTTATAAAATCTATCTCATTGACGAAGTGCACATGCTCTCCAACTCCAGTTTCAACGCACTGTTGAAGACCCTGGAAGAGCCGCCGCCTCACGTTAAATTTTTGCTGGCCACCACAGACCCGCAGAAACTGCCGGTCACGATTCTGTCGCGCTGTTTGCAGTTCAACCTCAAGAATCTGTCGCCACAACGTATTGTCAGCCACTTGACCCATGTGTTGCAGGCGGAGAATGTGCCTGCGGAAGAAGCGGCCTTGTGGGAGCTGGCGCGCGCTGCGGAAGGCAGCATGCGCGACGCTATGAGTCTTACTGACCAGGCCATCGCTTTTGGCGATGGCAAGCTGGCGGCGAAAGACGTCATTGAAATGCTGGGGACCATTGAGAAGCATGTGGTTATTGACCTGCTGCGGACAATCGCTGCTCAGGATTGTGCTGCGATGCTGGCGCAAGTCAATCATATGGCCCAGTTCGCGCCGGATTACGCTTATGTGTTGCAGGCGTTGGCGGAACTGCTGCATCGCGTGGCGGTGGAGCAAGCTGTGCCTGGCGGCGTCGATAACAGTTTTGGCGATCAACAACAGGTCGCTGAGCTGGCGCAAACGCTGACGGCGGAAGACACTCAACTTTACTATCAGATTGCATTGATGGGGCGCAAAGATCTGGCCTTGGCGCCCGACCCGCGTACCGGGTTTGAGATGGCCTTGTTGCGAATGATCGCCTTCCGTCCCAACATCAAATCAGCCAGGCAGATTCAAGCGCCGTCCACGGCTTCGGCGACAGCCTCGGCTGAAGACGATAAGGAAAGCGCTCAACCCGGGCCACCCCAGACTGAGGCGGCGGCAGCGCCGCAACCAGCCGTAGAAGCTGCGCCAGAGCCGGAGAAAGTCGTTGTGGCCCCACAACCGGAGCCGGAGCTGCAACAGCAGGCCCCAGAAGCGCCCGCTGAGCCATCGCCACAAGAGCCAGCCCGACAGGGGAGCCCTCAACAAGAGTCGCAGCAGCCGAAACCGGAACCACATAATCAGGTGGATGCGCCAGTCATTGATGATTCGCCTGTAACGCCTGTGGAACGGTCAACCTCCAGGCATTCTGAAGCGGAGCCGCCGCCAGTTGACGATTACGACGCCTACTTTGCCGATGATCCGGGGCCTTCTGATGCGGATTACGGTTTTTCCGGTTATCCGGAGGACTCTGGTTATGACAATGCGGGAAATCATGGTGCGCCAGCGACGCCCCCTCAGCCCCATGGCGAGCGTCCTCAGGCGACTGCGCCAACCCAGACGCAGCAGAAACAACAGGCAAGGGAGGCAGTAGCTCCGCACCCAAAGCCAGTAACTGAATCTGGCCCGGGTCCGCAGGCAAGTCCCGGGGTCGCTGAGTCAATCAATTCAGCCCCTCCTGTTGTGGTCCCGGCCAGCGTCAAGAAACCTCCAGCGGGTCCTTTGACGCCGCCATTGGAGGGCGAGCCGACCATGCAGGGAATGGTGTGGAAGGATGCCGTCAGACGCCTCGCCATTAGCGGGATGACCGCTACCCTGGCGCAACGTTGCGCACTGGAAGCGGTGACGCCGGGCCTGGTCATATTCACGATTGATCGCGAACATCTCGACTTTTTCAATGAGGCGCAACGTGAGCGCTTGCGCGTGGCGGTGTCGGAATTCCTGGGCGAAGCGGTTAAAATCGAAGTTTCAGCCGGCGAATCGAAATGGTTGACGCCGCTGCAGTATGCGGAGCGACGCAGGGCTGAGTTGCAACAGCAGGCGGAGACGGCCATTCGCAGTGATCCCAATATTCAGATGATGGCGGGACGCTTCGGCGCCGCGGTCATCGAAAACAGTATTGAGCCTATTTTTCAGGAGTAGACATATGATTAAAGGTAACATGGGCGACTTGATGAAACAGGCCCAAAAGATTCAGGAACAAATGCAGAAAGCCCAGGAAGAACTGGCTAATGCGGAAGTGAGCGGAGAGTCCGGCGGCGGTTTGATCAAAATTGTCATGAATGGCCGCCATGATGTGAAAAAAGTGGAGATCGACGCCAGTTTGATGCAGGAAGAGAAAGAAATCCTGGAAGATCTGCTGGCGGCGGCGGTGAATGACGCCGTGCGTAAAGTAGAAAAGAACAACCAGGATAAGATGTCGAACATGACTGCAGGTCTGGGCATTCCTCCTAATTTCAAAATGCCGTTTTAATGACGGGGTAGTATCCATATATGTCTTCCAGTCTGACGCCTGCTATCGATCAGTTGGTCCGTTGTCTGCGGTATCTTCCCGGCGTGGGGGCGAAGTCCGCCACTCGCATGGCGCTTAACCTGCTGGAAAGAGATCAGGGCCGAGCGGCGGACCTGGCTATCGCCATCAGCGATGCGCTCACCAGGGTGAGACGTTGCTCCCGCTGCCAGAATTTTTGCGAGGCGGACCTGTGTTCGATTTGCGAAAGCCCGAAACGGGATGATCGCGTTCTCTGCGTAGTGGAGTCGCCGACGGACGTGCTGGCGATCGAGCAGACGTCGGACTATAGCGGCCGTTACTTCGTGCTGATGGGGCACTTGTCGCCGATAGACGGCATTGGTCCCGAAGACATTGGCGTTGATAAGCTCAAGCAGCTATTGCAGGAAAGCGCCGTCAGCGAGCTGATCCTGGCCACCAATCCCACCGTGGAGGGCGAAGCGACGGCGCATTTTATCGCCCACATCGCCAAAGACTTGAACATTCCTGTGTCCCGAATCGCCCATGGCATTCCTCTTGGAGGGGAGCTGGGCATGATCGACAGCGGCACGTTAAGTCACGCACTGCAAGGTCGAAAACCTTTTGCCTAACGATACGCTACTCTCCGCTATATATCCGCCGGATTATGAAAGTCTCTGGATAGACACGCCCGCTGCGTTGCAGGACGCGCTGCAGCGCCTGGAAAAGACCGACTGGCTGGCGGTGGATACGGAATTTATCCGTGGAACCACGTTTTATCCCGCGCCGGCGCTGCTGCAGCTATATGATCGCCAGTGCGTGTATCTGGTGGATATGCTGAAAATCACCGATTGGAGCGGAGTCAGTCGACTGTTCGAGAACCGCGACATACTTAAAGTGGTGCATGCCTGCAGCGAGGATCTGGAGCTGTTTAACTGCGTTGGCTTGTCGCAGCCCTGCGGCATGATCGACACCCAGGTCGCCAATGCGCTGCTGGATGGTGAGCTGAACGAAGGCTTGCAGTCGCTGGTGCGCCAGAATCTGGGGATTGAGCTTGAGAAGCACGCCACGCGTTCAGACTGGACGCAGCGCCCGCTCACAGACAAGCAGATTCAATACGCCCAGGAAGATGTCGTGGTGTTGTGGCCGCTCTATCAGAAGCTGGAAGAAGGGTTGCGACAGTCCGACAAGTATGACATTGCGCTGGAGGAAGGTGAGGCCATGCGTTTGGCCGCCGCCGGGGTTCAGGATGTCGGGCGTTACTATTTGAAGCTGCGTGGCGGATGGCGTTTGCGCAAAGGCGCGCAGCAATTGCTGGCGAAGCTGGCGGCATGGCGCGAACAGGAAGCGAGAGGAAGGGATATTCCACGCAAGAAAATCTGTCCTGACGATGAGTTGATCGCTATCGCTCAGCGTCGGCCGCGAAGCCTGGGGCAGCTCACGGACATTACCTCTATCCAGGGCGCTGGACTGCGTCGCTACGGCGCGGAACTGGTGGGGATAGTGCGTGAGCATATGCAGTCTGACGGCGATGAGCCTGAGACCGGGTTTGAAATGATACGTCCGCCGATTCCGCGGGAATATCAGGACTTGGTGAAGAAAGTAAAAAAACTGACGCAAAAGCTGGCGCGAGAGCACCGCATCAACGTGGGCTTGCTCGCCAGTCGGGGATTGCTGGAAGAGTTTGTGTATTGGCATATCCAAGGCGGCGCGGGAACGCAACCGCAGTTGCTGCAGGGCTGGCGCGGCCGTATCTGCGCTGAGCCGCTTGAACGCTGGTTGCAGGACGACAAGTCCGTCCCGCCCCGGCAATCGTCGTAAGACCCCAGATTATTGCGCAAAGCGTGAAGTTAGGTATTGAGGTAAAAACAGGTTATGACTCCGGATCGCAGACTGATTTCCATTTTCAGAAGCTCCAAGAAAGAGGAAATGTATGTCTATGTGGATAAAAAACAGGGCGTCGGCGCATTGCCGGAAGCGTTACTGCAACTTTTTGGCAAACCGCAGCATGTTTTTGATCTGTTGCTGACGAAAGACAAGCCATTGGCCAGAGCGGACGCGGCGGAAGTCATGAGCGCCATCGATGAAAAAGGGTTTTATCTGCAGATGCCCTCCGTTCAGGACGATTACATGATGGATGTGGTGCGCGCGCGTGAACAACGTCCTGCTGTGGGACGCAAAGATCAGGATGACTGAGTCGCGCTGGTGGGAGCAGCCACTGGATGGGCTGAGTCACGCGCAATGGGAGTCGCTATGCGACGGCTGCGGCAAGTGCTGCCTGCACAAGTTACAGGATGAGGAAAGCGATGAGCTTTACTTCACCGCCGTCGCCTGCCGTTATCTGGATGCTGAAAGGGTGCAGTGTAATTGCTATACTGCGCGCGCATCGAAGAACCCGGATTGCCTGATTATCTCGCCGGAAAATCTTCCCGAAATCAGTGACTGGCTGCCAAAGACTTGCGCTTATCGTCTTCGCTTTGAAAACCAGACGCTGCCAGCGTGGCATCCTCTGATTAGCGGAGATGCGTGCTCCGTGGAAGCGGCGGGTCAGTCCGTACGGCACAGAACGATAAGCGAAGACGATATCGACCCGGATGATTGGGAAGAGCTGATTCTTATCGATATGATTTGAACGCTTGAAGCAACTGTTATTGAAAAGTAGAAAATTATGCTGACAGATTTTGGTTATATCGCCGGTTGGGTTGCTTATCTCGTTGCGGCGCTGGCTTTATACGCATTGATGATGCCGTTGTTCAATCGTTGTGGTCCCCGTCCCGTGCAACTCTTCCTGCGCAGCCTGTTGGCGGTGGTGCTGTTTACGCCGGCGATGTCCGTTCCCAAAGACGGCCTGTGGGCGCCCGCCCATATTGTCGCCGCCTACAACTGGCTCCAGCATGATGACAACGCCGCCTTGCAAGCCGGCCTGCTGATGTTGGCCGCCTGGTGCGTCATCGGTCTGCTGTTCGCGCTGCAAGTAGTGCTTGGCAAGCTCTTCGTTACCGCCAAACCCGCGCCAGCTAAGCCTAGACGGCGTACATAATTACTTAAAAATCAATTAAGTCCCTTCGCTTTTTTAAGCAATTCCTGCGTATTTTATTGTTGTTGCAACAAAACCTGCTATAACTTGAAGTAAGGATGGCCGCGGGCACGGCCGCGCTGCGCCCGCCAGCGGTCGATATTTCCAGCGGAGACGGCTGCTGAGCGGCTTCATTCGCCTGCGCCAACTTGGAATACGCTCGAATATGATATTGCTTTTCCGCCAGATTCTCGTTTGCCTGTGTTGTAGCTTGATGCTGTGGCGAGTCGCCTCCGCGCAGATGGAGTTGCCTCCGCCTGCGGATGTGCGCGTGCTCATCGATATTTCCGGCAGCATGAAAAAGAATGACCCGAAAAACCTGCGGCGTCCGGCTCTTAATCTGGTGACGGAGCTGTTGCCTGTAGGCGATTCGGCGGGAGTATGGACATT
The DNA here is from genome assembly GCF_018986435.1 of Hahella sp. HN01. Taxonomy (GTDB): domain Bacteria; phylum Pseudomonadota; class Gammaproteobacteria; order Pseudomonadales; family Oleiphilaceae; genus Hahella. Next base: position 35,903 of record NZ_JAHMIN010000003.1, read on the forward strand.
CGGGCAGTATGTGAATGAGCTGGCCCCGCATCAGGTCGTCGATCCCAATTGGCGTCGCTTGGCCAAGGACAAAGCCAAGGAAATCAGCTCGACGGCGTTATATACCAATATCGGCGCGGCGCTGGAGAAAGCTTCCGAGGACTTTGTAGAAGGTAAGGATTACAGCAACACGCACTTCATTCTGCTCACCGACGGCGTGGTGGATATCTCGCAAAAGCCGGGGGAAAACGTCGCGGAGCGGGATCGCGTTCTGACTCAGGTGCTGAAAAGAATCGCGAGCTTCGGCGCCAAAATTCACACCATTGCGCTATCCAAGAATGCGGATCAGATGCTGCTGCAACGGCTTTCTATTGGCAGTAATGGCATCAACGCGATTGCGGAAACGTCTGATCAGTTGAGTCGCGTCTTTCTGCAAGCCTTCGAGCGAGCGGCCCCGGCTGAAGAGGTGCCTCTGGAAGACAATGCATTTGATGTGGACTCCAGCATCGAAGAGTTTACCGCCCTGGTGTTTCGCGCCAGCGAAAATGCGGAAACCGCCATTGTCGAGCCTACCGGCAAGCGCTTTACTGAAAAAGACCGTCCTGACTATGTTAAGTGGTTCAAGGCGGCGGGTTACGATTTGGTGACCGTACAACGGCCTCTGGAAGGGGAGTGGAAGCTGGACGCGGAGCTGGCCCCGGGCAGCCGGGTGACGGTCGTGAGCAATCTGAAAATGGTGGTGGACCCGCTGCCGGCGAACTTCTACGCGGGAGACCAGCTGGAGCTCAAGATCGGCTTTTTTGAAGACGGCGAATTGGTGCAAAACCGGACTTTTCTGGACTTGGTCGCGGTGGACGTCACCATTCGGACAGAGGACAACAAATCCGGCACCAAGCGGATTTCCAAAGAAGGCGCTCCTCCAGCCGATGGCGTCTTTCGTGAAAGTATCACCAAGCTCAAACAAGTCGGCAGGTACGAAGTGCTGGTGCAGGCCGATGGTCGCACATTCAAGCGGCAATCTCGGCAGCTGATCTCTCTGAACGCGCCCATGGCGGTGGATCTTGAGGCCACCGGCGCTGGGGCGGATACGCGCTACAAAATTGTCATTAGTCCCCTCAGTCCAAATATCAACGAAGCGAAAACCTCAATTATCGCCAAGATCAAAGGGCCGGACGGCGGCAATCTGATTAAATCCATTCCCTTTACCCCGGAAACGGGGCGCTGGGAGTTGGAAGTCGACGCTACCCGGGGCGATGGCGTATATGAAGTCATGCTGAGGGTGGAAGGGGAAACCCGTTCTGGCTCCGCTTTCCGTTTCGAGCCTGACAGTGTGATGGCGGAGTTCCCTCGCCAGGAAGCGTCGCCGAATGAATATCGCTCATTGGTGAACGACAGCAGCGTGGAACAAATGAATGAGACGCTGGTGGAGGAAACCGTTAAAGCCCCAGAGCCTCCGAAGCAGCCCGAAGAAGAGAGCATCGTAGCGCCGATTACACCGGAAATGCAGGATCAGGCGGCGACGGAGCAGCAGGATGCGGCGGTGGAGGAAAAGGGCTCCAACGCCATGCTGTGGATTATCATCGCAGCCAGCGGCGCCACGTTACTGTTGCTGGCGGTAGGAGGCGGCTATTGGATCTACCGCAAACGCCGCATTGAAAAGGAAGTTCGAGAGCCGGTAGAGACCACCAAGCTGGATGATTCCGATGACGTTCCTTCCCTGGAAGAGTCCGGGCATGATCTGGAAGACGAGATAGAGCAGTTGGAACAGCCTATTGATGTCGCTGAAGAACCCTCTATGATGAATGAGGCGGACGACATGGAATTCGGCATGGAGGAAGCAGCGGAGCCGAAAAAAGAGGAGGAGGCCGAGCCGCCCATGAGTTCATTCGACGCTGAAGATACGGACGCAGAGTCGCTCGCCGACGAGATTCTGGCTTCCAATGAGAAAGCCAGGGATATGGATGATGAGTTCAACCTGGAAGATTTTGATATATCCGATACTGACGACCTCCCCGCTGGATCGGAAGACGAAGACAAAAAGTAGTTAACTTCTGAACATGTGCCAACTTCTTGGAATGAGCGCGAATGCGCCGACGGATATTTGTTTTTCCTGGACCGGTCTGATGTTTCGCGGCGGCCAGACCGGCCCGCATAAAGACGGCTGGGGCATCGCCTTTTATGAAGGCAAGGGGCTGCGTGAGTTCCGTGATCCCAATCCCAGCGCTACCTCAGAAATCGCGCGGTTTATCAGTCAGTATCCCATTAAAAGCCGTACGGTTATCAGCCACATCCGGCAGGCTAATGTCGGCGACATCAGCCTGGAAAACACTCACCCTTTTATCCGTGAACTGGGAGGCTATTACTGGTGTTTTGCGCATAACGGACAACTGAAATCCTATCAGGACCTGCCTTTGGGACGTTTTCGTCCGGTGGGGGAGACGGATAGCGAGCATGCGTTTTGCTGGCTGCTGGAAGACGTCGCCAGCGGCTGTAATGACTTCAACAGCCTGGAGTGCCTGGGCGGAAGGCTGTATCGGAATTGTCTGGAGCTGACGTCGAGAGGCGTGTTCAACATGCTGTTCACCAACTCGGAGTATCTGTTCGCGTATTGCTCCACCAAATTGTACTGGATCACCCGGCAGGCGCCCTTCGGCTGCGCTTCCTTGGAAGACGGCGAGATTCGGGTGAACTTCGAAGAGCACACCAATCCCACTGACAAAGTCACCATGATTGTCACGGAGCCGCTGACCGTCGATGAAGAGTGGCGACAAATGCGCCCAGGGGAATTAATCGCTTTTCGGGACGGCGCTGTCGCCGCCAGATGGTACGAAGAAGGGGCGGTGAAGCCCGCCGATACTTAAAAGCAGATGAAAGTGAATCCCGCGAGTAAAAGCTCAAACGCCGGCGCGAAGGCCGGCGTTGTCCAACTACTGCACGTTTTCCGCTTCAGTAAAGAAGTTGTCGAATAACGCCGTGGACAGGTAGCGTTCTGCGCTGTCCGGCAGAATAACCACGATATTCTTGTCCTTGAACTCGTCACGCTCCGCCAAGCGAACCGCAACGGCCGCCGCGGCGCCGCAGGATATGCCGCAGAGGATGCCTTCTTCCCGCATCAGGCGATGAGCCATTTCCATGGCCTCTTCGTTAGTGACTTGCTCAACCAGATCCACCATGTCCAAATCCAGGTTCTTCGGTACGAAGCCGGCGCCGATGCCCTGGATTTTGTGAGGGGCGGGCTGTAATTCCTGGCCTTTGATAGTTTGAGTGATCACAGGGGAGGCAGTGGGCTCCACGGCCACGGATGTGATGTTTTTGCCCATGGTGTTTTTGATGTAGCGAGAGACGCCGGTAATGGTGCCGCCGGTGCCGACGCCAGCGACCAGGACATCGATTGCGCCTTCCAGATCCCGCCAGATTTCCGGACCGGTGGTCTTTTCATGAATTTCAGGGTTGGCGGGGTTGTCGAACTGTTGCAGCATCAAGTGTTGCTGCGGGTCCTGAGAGACGATTTCCGACGCCTTCTCGATCGCGCCTTTCATGCCCTTGGGGCCTTCGGTCAGCACAATTTCCGCGCCCAGCGCTTTCATCGCCTTACGGCGCTCCAGGCTCATGGTGGCGGGCATGGTCAGAATCAGCTTATATCCCCGTGCGGCGGCGACAAAGGCGAGAGCAATACCGGTGTTGCCGCTGGTGGGCTCAACCAGGGTCATGCCTGGCTTGAGACGACCGGATTTCTCCGCATCCCATACCATGTTCGCGCCGATACGGCATTTCACAGAGTAGGCCGGGTTGCGGCCTTCAATTTTGGCGAACACATTGCCTTTGGTGACGCGATTCAGCTTCACCAGCGGCGTGTTGCCGATGGACATGGAGTTGTCTTCGTAGACGTTCATTACGTATCTCCTTGCAGATTAAGTAGATTTCCCCGGCCATAACAATACGAGCGTGAGAGATAGCTTAGCGGCTGGCATGAAATATTTGAATGTTTTCGGGTAATATATCCGCTTATAACTCCTCTAATAATTATGCATTCACACAACTTACAAGGTTTCACACATGAAGTTTTCCGGCACCAAGAATTATGTCGCCACTGACGATCTGCAGCTGGCGGTCAACGCGGCCATTCGATTGCAGCGGCCGCTTCTTATCAAAGGCGAACCCGGTACAGGCAAGACCATGCTGGCGGAAGAGCTGGCGGAAGCCCTGGGGGCGCCCCTGATTCAATGGCATATCAAGTCCACCACCAAGGCCCAGCAAGGATTGTATGAATACGATGCGGTCTCGCGCCTGCGTGACTCCCAGCTGGGCGACGATCGTGTTCACGACATTCGCAACTACATCAAGAAAGGCAAGTTGTGGGAGGCGTTTGAGTCTGAGCAGCAGTCCGTGCTGCTGATCGATGAGATCGATAAAGCGGATATCGAGTTCCCCAACGACCTGTTGCTGGAGCTGGATAAAATGGAGTTCTACGTTTACGAGACGCAGGAGCGAATCCGTGCGACTACTCGGCCTATCGTCATCATCACCAGCAACAACGAAAAAGAGCTGCCAGACGCTTTCTTGCGTCGCTGCTTCTTCCACTACATCAACTTCCCTGACAAAGACACCATGGAGTCGATCATCGACGTCCATTACCCGGGCATTCAGCGTTCGCTGGTGAAGGACGCCTTGGATGTTTTCTTCGACGTGCGCAAAGTGCCCGGGTTGAAGAAGAAACCATCTACATCGGAGTTGATAGACTGGCTCAAACTGCTGATGGCGGACAATCTCCCAGAGGATGTGTTGCGCAACCACGATCCCAGTCAGGCGATTCCTCCCTTGTACGGCGCCTTGGTGAAGAACGAGCAGGATGTCCACCTTTTGCAGAAACTGGCGTTCATGACGCGCAGAAAAGGCTGATCGCAGCAATGAGCGGACGCAATGCAGCGTCCGCGAGCAAAGGAGGACACATATATGTTGATTGATTTCTTCCTGACGCTGCGCAAGAACAAGGTGCCGGCGTCCTTACGGGAGCTGCTCGACCTGCTGGAGGCGCTGCAACAGGGGCTGGCGTTTGCGGATATGGATGACTTTTATTACCTGAGCCGCGCCTGTCTGGTAAAAGATGAAAAGCACTACGACAAGTTCGATCAGGCTTTCGGCGTCTACTTCAAAGGACTGGAAGACCTGAATGCGGTGTTGGAGGCGCTGATCCCCGAAGATTGGCTGCGGGCGGAATTTGAAAAGCAGCTCACCGATGAGGAAAAGGCCAAGATTGAATCCCTGGGAGGCCTGGAAGAGCTGATCGAGGCGTTCAAAAAGCGACTTGAGGAGCAGAAAGAGCGTCATCAGGGCGGCAATAAATGGATCGGGACTGGCGGCACGTCGCCATTTGGAGCGAACGGCTATAACCCGGAAGGCATTCGCATCGGGCAGAACGGCTCCCGCAATCGCCGTGCGGTGAAGGTTTGGGAGCAGCGTACTTATAAAGATCTGGACGACTCCATCACCCTTGGCATTCGCAATATCAAGGTGGCGTTGCGTCGTCTGCGCAAATTCGCCCGTCAGGGCGCGGCGGAAGAGCTGGACATGCCGGATACTATCCGCAGCACCGCCAATAACGCCGGATACCTGGATATCAAGATGGTGCCGGAGCGCCATAACTCTGTAAAAGTGTTGCTGTTTTTCGATATTGGCGGCTCCATGGACCCGCATATTCGCGTGTGCGAGGAGCTGTTCTCCGCCGCGCGCAGCGAGTTCAAGCACATGGAGTACTATTACTTCCACAACTTCATTTATGAAGGCGTGTGGAAGAACAATATCCGCCGCGTCAGCGAAACCATTCCAACCTGGGATATTCTGCATAAATACGCATCGGATTACCGGGTGATTTTTGTGGGCGACGCCAGTATGGCGCCTTATGAGATCACCCATCCCGGCGGCAGTATTGAGCATTGGAACGAAGAGGCCGGGGCGGTCTGGATGCAACGGGTGACGGATAAGTTCGACAAGGTGATCTGGCTGAATCCCTATCCCAAAGACTATTGGGGCATGGGCGGCTCGTTGGAAATCACCCGTCAGTTGGTCAACCAGCATATGTATCCGCTCACCATTGATGGGCTGGAGCAGGGTATGAAGTACCTGAGTAAGTAGCTCCCCTCAGGATCTTTTCTAAGCGCCGTTGCTGGACGGCGCTTCTTTCCTTACTTTCTCTTCTATTGCTTACCTTATTGCGCTGCGCTGGCGAATCAGGCGTCAGTGGCGAACGCTAACCATGTCTCGTTTTGTAAACATTTGTGTAGTTTGGTGAATCGAGTTCACACTATCGCCGGCGACCCGGTGCTACCATGGCTTTCGTCTCTTTCTGCGTTCACCCGAGAGTTCGGCTCTCACAAGGGTATTGAGGATGAAGGCTTTGCGAATAATTCCAAGAATAATCATCACAGCGTTGCACATACTGACATTCGTCATTTCCTCCCAGGCTCATAGCGCCGCGACCGAGCGGGATATGGAGGCCCTCAAGCAGCGCGTCATCGAGCTCAACCGCGAGCTATATAAACTGCAGGAAGAAGTCCTGTATCCCATCGACACGCAAGTGGTGTTTTTTCTGGCCGTAGATGAAAACGTCGGTTTTGAGCTGGATTCCGTCGAGCTCACTCTGGACGGCGACATGGCGACCACTTACCTCTACTCCGCACGTGAACTGCAGGCATTGCAGCGCGGCGGCGTGCAACGTCTGTTTATGGGAAATCTGCCTGCGGGCGCGCACAAGGCGGTGGCGGTTTTCAATGGACGCAGCGCCGGCGACAAATACCTGAGAAAAGCGGCGACACTGTCTTTCAATAAAGAAAACGGCTCTAAATACCTGGAATTGCGGGTGCAGGGCGATGGCGTCAGAACGCCCCGTTTTCTGATCAGAGAGCTGCGCTAGGCGCTGCTGATTACGGTCGAACGTCATGAAAGGGGATGTAACGCCAACCATGCATCGAATGTCCGTCCTGCTGCTGATTCTGAATGCTCTGTGCATGCTCGCCAGCGCTGTGCGGGCGCAAGAAGCCGCCGACGAATTACTGCACCGGGAAGCTCTGTTTCACTACTACACGAATGACTTTCTACAATCCCTGGTGCTGTTGGAGAACGAGCACCTTGGCTCCAATCATGTGGATAATCAATATCATAACCTGAACCATATTCTCGCCATCGAATCCGGTCTGGAGTTCGGTATGCGTCGTAATGCGGAGTCGCTCCTAGAGCATTTGCAATTTACCGCCAGAGAACCCGAGGTTAAACAGCAGGCGCAAATGATCAAGGGGCGTCTCGCCTATCGCGATGGCGAGTGGGGAGAGGCAGTGGAGTTGTTCGCCGGAGCGATGAAAGGGATGGCCCGGGATCGCAAAGACGAAGCCCTCTACTATATGGCGAACAGCTACCTGCAACTGCGGCGCCCGCAGGAGGCGGCCAAGGTTCTTGGTGAGGCCTCCCAGGGCAGTCTGTGGGCTGCGCATGGCTATTATAACCTGGGAGTGAATTACGCCGCGGATGATCCTGATTCTTCTCGCGCGTTGGTCGCGCTTCGCGTCGCTGCAGCCATGGCTGATGACAGTTATGAAGGGCGCGAGTTGAGTGATCGTGTCCTGTTGGCGGCGGGCCATATCGCTTTGCTGGACAAGGATTACAACAAAGCCCTGTCGTTCCTGAAAAACGTTCATGCTTCCGGTCCGGGAGCGCCGGCGGCGATCTATGACTACGGCATGGCGTTCGCGGGACTGGGACGTTATCGCACGGCTATTCAATCCTGGCATCGGGCTAAAAAATTCGCCCTCACGTCTTCCGGCGTTGCGGAGACCTTCCAGGCCATCGCCTATGGTTATGAGCAGGAAAAGCTGCGAGCCACCGCCATTGACGCGTACCTGGAAGCCATCGCCGTGTATGAGAAAGAAAAGCGTCAGGTCGATGAAGTCGTGACCGAAATCAACGCTAAAGGCGTGTTGGACTTGCTGCTGCAGGCGCCATTGCAGAACGGCGAAGTGGAATGGTATCTGGCTACGGATCTGCTCACCAATACGCCAAAGATCGCCTTTGTTCATTATTTGATGGATAAGCCTGATTTCTTTCCCTTCGCCAAAGAATTGCTGCAAATGCACGGTTTACTGCAGTCGCTGCAAAATGGCGCGCAACGCATGGAGATCTTCTCCGCCGCCCTGGAGCGCCGCGCGCGTCAGGCGAAGCAGGGCGCCGCTGGAGCGCTTGCAAAAATGCGTCCGCAACAACTCAATCAACTGGTGTCGGAACGCAATGCGCTGGCCAAGTCCGCCGCCCAGGCTTCCGACGATCAAAAGGCGTTGCAACTGCTGGCGTTGCGCGAGCTGGACGAGAAGTTAAATCAACTCAAGGATAATTTTGTCAGTGTTCAGGGCGGCCTGCGCCAGGGCGGCGATCTCTACAAGACGCAACTACGCAAAGTTGAAACTCTGCAAAAAGAGTTCTCCGCCATGCATCGAGAACTGGCGGGGAAAATCAACGATTATGATAAGAAACTGTCACAACTGGCGGTCAAGTTGTTGCAGCAGCACTGGCGCGAAATAGACGGCTATCATGTGCGTAGCCAATTGGCGTTGGTGAATTTGTATGACGATTTGGCTGTGGCGGAGCTGCGTAAGAAGCAGCCTGTTGCGCCAGATGCGGCGACAGCCGGGGAGGGGGTGTTATGAGAGCCGCGGCCCTTGCGCTCAGTGTGAGTCTTCTTGGCTTTATTCCCCTGAAGGCGTTGGCGGACACGCTGGCGCCGATCGTCATCGTGGAGAAGGACGAGGCGGACAAGACCATCGGCGAACTGAAACCCGCCTATATCGACTTCAGCTATCGGGTAGCGCCGCGAACGCCTTTGAATGAGGTGGCGTTGCGATACAGTCGCCTGATCCGCGAAGCCTCCGATCCGGAAGTGCGCATCAAGGCGCTGCATCGGCTGATCAACCTGGAAGAGCTGTTCTACGACGCCAAACCCCAGGGGCTGATCGACGACGAAATATGGAGTATCGCGATAGAGAGCTACGAATCCCTGTTGCAGCGTCAACCGGGAGACAAAGACAACGATCGTATTCTTTATCAGTTGGCGCGCGCCTGCGGCATGCTGGGGCGTACCGACAAAGCGCTGACCAGTCTGGAGCGATTGGTAGGACAGTATCCGCGCTCAAGTTATACGACCGAGGCGTGGTTCCGCATTGGCGAGTTACGCTACAGCGCTGGCGAATATATCAAAGCGCAATCCGCATACAGCAGGGTGCTGGCGGAACGCGGCGATGGCGACCTGGCTTCCAAAGCTCGATACATGCTGGGCTGGACCCAGTTTAAGCAGGAAAACTTCAGCGCGTCATTGCAGACCTTTTTGCAAGTGTTGTCTCACTTGGAGTCCAATTCCGCTCCTGCAGGGCAGATGGCGCCCGGCGTTCGTGAAGCGGGAGATGATGCCCTGCGCATCGTCAGCATCATGGCCAGCTACGGTAAAGGGCCGGAAACGCTGAAAGCGGCTATTGCACTGGGCGATTATCGTCCCTTGGCGCCTAAACTGTATGCGGCGCTATACGACTACTACCTGCAGCGCGAGCGCTATCAGGACGCCGCCGCCAGCGCGCAGGCTTATATCGCCGCCTATCCGGCGGCTACGGATCGTAGTGACTTCCATGACCGCATTATCGCCGCGTACGACCAGGGCGGCCTGCCTTCGCTGGCATGGGAGGAGAAAGCCCGTTTCACTCGTGAGCTGGGACTGTCGTCGAACTATTGGAACTCACAACAAGAGACCGCCAAAACCCGCCTGCGTCCCTCTCTCTATCAATATCTGGATGATCTGGGGCAAAGAGAATACGCCCTCGGTTTGAAGGCGGCAGGGGTGGAGCGTCGTACACACCTGCAGAACGCGGTGGCGTATTTTGACGGTATGGAGGAGATCTTTCCCTCCGAAGGGAAAACCGCTGAAGCGCTTTACTTGCAGGGCGAAGCGTATTTTCTGCTGGAGGAATGGGAGTTTGCGGTGCGGGCCTATGACAAGGCGGGCTATTTCTATCCTGACTTTCCTCAACGTCATGAGGCGGCCTATGCCGGCGTTAACGCTTTGAGCAAAGCAGTGGACGCTAATCAGGAAGACGCTACATTGCGCAGCCGCCGTGTGGATGCGCTGCTGCGGTTTGCAAAAACTTTCCCCCGGGATTCTCGCGCGACAGAAAGCCTGTTGTTCGCGGCGAATGAACTCTACGCCATGGAGCAGTACGGCGCAGCCCTGGATGCCGCTACCCAGACGGCTTCTTTTACAGATGATAAGGCGACCCGTAATGCGGCATGGACCGTCGCCGGTCACTCCGCTTTTGCATTGAGCCAATATCAGGACTCCGAGCACGCCTACCGGCAGGCGCTGTCGTTGCGCTCCCGCAAGGCGCCGGATTATGACGTGCTGATGGAGAATTTCGCCGCCAGCATTTACAGCCAGGGCGAGCAGGCGGAAGCGCGTGGAGAGGTCTCCGCGGCGTTTATTGAATACAAGAGAGTCATCGACGAAGCGCCGGAATCCCAGGTGCGCGTCAGCGCCCAGTACGATGCGGGCATGCGCGCGATTGACCTTGGACGCTGGAAAGAGGCCATTGCTCTGTTGAATGACTTCCGTCAGCGCTATCCCGACCACAAGCTGACGACGGGTATTGGCGAGAAACTGGTCTACGCCTATCAACAGCATCAGCGTCCAGAATCCGCTGCGGATGAGTTGCTGCGTATCGCTGCGGGCGAAAAAGACGCTGAACGTAAGCGCAAGGCGCTGTTGCAGGCGGCGGAATTGATGGAAAACGCGGGTCGGGAGCAGCAGGCGGCCAAGGTGTACCTGCAATATGCGAACGAGTTTCCGGCTCCGTTCGAGACCGCTATCCAGGTGCGGGACGCATTAATTGATTACTACTCCCAGAGCGCGCAGATGCAACAAGCGGATCAATGGCGCGAGAAGTTGATTCAGTTTGAGGAGAGCGGCGGCGCAGATCGGACTCCCGCGAGTCGATCTTTGGCGGCGGAAGCCAGCTGGACGCTGGCGCAAAAAGAAAAGGCGGCGTTTGACGACGTGCGCCTGACCTTGCCGTTGAGCAAGTCGTTGGCGGCCAAGCAAGCTGCGCTGAAAAAAGTCATGCAACGCCTCAATCGCATCAACGGTTATGGCGTGAGCGAATACGCCACTGCGGCGACTTACATGATGGGCGAAGTGTATCGCCAGTTGGGTAGAGACATTATGGAATCCAATCGCCCCGGTAATCTGAGTGATCTGGAGCGGGAGCAATACAGCCTGCTGTTGGAGGAGCAGGCGTTTCCCTTTGAAGAAAAAGCCATTGAGTTTCTCGAGCTCAATGCAAGCCGGACCCAGCAAGGGGTTTACGACGAGTGGGTTAAGAAAAGCTATCTGGCGTTGCGGGAAATTATGCCCGCCAGATATGACAAGCAAGAGGTAAAGGTGGATGTCGCGCAAACGTTGCAATAAACACGGCGTTACAGGTTTGGCGCTAACGGCGGCCTTGTTGCTGGTTGGTTGCGCGGGTTCGCCGATGCGCAAGGACGCTGCCGCTGATATCTCTCCTGCCGGAGAACAGGCTCAGATGAAGTACGATCAGGCGCTGGCGGCGTTAAACAATAATCAGGTCGCTTTGGCGGAGAATTTGTTCAAGCAGGTCATTGCCGATAAACCGGGTCTCAGCGCGCCTTATTTCAATCTGGGAGTCATTGCGGAAAAGCAGGGCGATCTGCCGTCCGCCAGGACATGGTACGCTCAGGCGCTGGATGTAAACCCCAAAGACGCCAGAGCTTTGAATCAGTTGGCAGTTTTAGCGCGGGAGGAGGGTGATTTTGAGAATGCCTTGGCGTTTTATGAAAGAGCGCTGAAGGCGGAGCCGAATGAGCCGGTTTATCATCGTAATATAGCTATACTTTACGACATGTATCTGGGTGATTACGTGCGGGCGTTGGAGCATTACCAGCGCTGCCAGGAACTTCGATCCGCTCCCGACGAGCAAGTGGCGATGTGGATCGCCGACCTTGAGCGGCGTATCCAATAGGCGGAGAAGGTATGAGATTTCAAATACTTGCCTTATGCCTCTGCGGTCTCTACAGTAACGCAGGTTTTGCGGCTGAGTTGATCGAGCTCGAAGGAACGGCGTTGAGAGGCGAGCAGGAGCAACCTAAAGTCTTGTACCTGGTGCCCTGGGGAACGCCGGATAGTCCGGCGATTGAAGTTCCGGAGCCGGAAAAAGAATTGGACGGCGCGCTCAGACCGCTAGATAGACAGGCGTTTCGGCAAAGTCTGTACTATCGTAAAAACCTTAAGATAGGCGATTTAGACCAGCAATAACCTAGAAGTGATTAAGGAGTCAGCGCGATATGTTCGAGACTGTCGTTCGCTTTTTTCAAGATGGTGGTGTTTTCATGTATCCCATCGCCATTGTCCTCGTGATCGGCGTAGCAATCGCTGTTGAACGATATATCTATCTCAGCGTCGCCAAGTTGAGCAACCGCGCGGACTTCAACAAACTGATCATGATGATCGGGCGCAAGGATTACCTCAACGCGCTGAAGCAGGCCAAACAATCCAAGACCGCCATGTCCACCATCGTGGAAGCGGGTTTGACCCGTTTGCTGAACCGTCAGCCGCGGGATCAGATTGAATACGCGATGGAAGAGGGGTTGATGGAAGTTCTGCCTCGTCTGGAAAAGCGTACGCAATATCTGGCGACGCTCGCCAACGTCTCCACGTTGTTGGGACTCTTGGGGACCATCATCGGTCTGATCGCCGCCTTTACCGCGGTCGCCAACGCGGACCCCGCGGAGAAGGCCAACTTGTTGTCGAAGAGTATTTCGGTGGCGATGAACACCACCGCATTCGGCTTGATCGCGGCGATTCCTTTACTGCTGGTGCACGCCATCCTGCAAACCAAAACCAACGAAATCGTGGATAGTTTTGAAATGGCTGGCATCAAGATCATGAACCTGATTTCGGAGAAACCAGCCCAGGCCGCCCCGGTAGCGAAAGCCGCACCAGAAAGAACATAGGACAGACCGATGCGTCGTAAACACCGTCGTCCGGAGGCTGTCGCTGACCTGGACATCACGGCGTTCATGAATCTCATGATCGTCCTGGTGCCGGTGCTGCTGATCAATCTGGTGTTCTCTCAAACCAGCGTTCTGAACCTGAACTTCCCTGAGTCCGCCGCCAACTCCGCCCAGGACAATAAAGACCAGCTGCAATTGCAGGTCATGATCCTGGAAGAGCAGTTGGTGATTGCGGATAACAAGGGCGGGGTCATCATGCAGATCCCGAAACAGGCGGGTGGCGAGCACGATTATAAGACGCTCGCATTGGCTATGCAGGACATTAAAGCCCGGGTCCCTCCAGATAAGAAAGATATCACGTTGTTGCCTCAGGAAAGCACGTCCTATCAAACACTGGTTAGTGTGATGGATAAGGTGCGTTCCTACAAAACCGTTGTGGCGGGCAGCGTTGTTAACGCGGAGTTGTTCCCGGATATCTCCATTGCCGATGCGCCTGAGATCATTCCGGCAGGAGGCGCGCAATGAAGCAGTCAGGCCGCGCCAAGCGTTATCAACGCCATTACCGAAGAATGCATAAAACAGCGTCGCTGAATCTGGTGTCGCTGATGGATATATTCACTATTCTGGTGTTCTTCCTGATGGTGAATTCATCCGATGTCCAGGTGCTGCAGCAAAACAGCGCTGTAGAGTTGCCCGTGTCCATTGCCGACCAGCCGCCCACTGATCAGTTGACCGTCACGGTGACGGATGACGACATTATTGTCGGCGGCAGAGTGGTCAGTAAGGTTGTCGCCGCGGTTAATCAGGCCCCGTTGTTGATTAACGGACTCAAGCTGGAATTGGACTATCAGGTGTCCCGCGTCAACACGCCGGCGCCGCCTGAAGGCAGACCAATCACCATCATGGCGGATAAAGAGCTGCCTTATAAGTTGCTGAAGAAAATCATGTCCACTTGTGTGGAAGCGGGCTACAGCAGTATCTCACTGGCGGTAAGACGCACTACCGAGAAGGAGGCCTAGCATGGTGAAAGCACGCGCCGGCTCTCCTTTGCCGTGGAACGTTGACGCTAGGGAGCGAGATCGTTTCTTTCTGATTCTCGCGTTCGCCATGTTGGTTATGCTGGTGGCGGGCGTGATTATCCCGTTGGTTGATTTGCCCGAGAAGTCCCGTGAAGAGTTGGAGGCGTTGCCTCCCCAGCTGGCGCGGGTAGTGATTGAAAAACGGGAACTGCCAAAACCGGAAATCAAAAAGCCGGAACCGAAGCCGGAGAAAAAGGAAGAGAAGAAAGAAGAGCCCAAGCCGAAACCCGAACCAAAGCCAGAACCCAAACCGCAGCCCAAGCCTGAGCCGAAACCTGAGAGAAAGGTGACGCCGAAGGCGGAGCAACCCAAGCAGCAGACGGTAGATCAGGCGCGCGAGAAAGCGCAAAGCTCTGGTTTGTTGGCGCTGAGCGATCAGCTCTCTGATATGAGAGCGCTGGCGGACACGGCGGATGCGTCAGACCAGCCGCTGTATACGGCGACTCCGATCAGCAAGAAGGCGTCGGATAAGTTGGTGAACAATGTTTCCACTTCAGGGAGTGGGGGCGTGGACGCCAACAAGCTGGATAAGTCTACCCAACAGGTGGCGCTGGCTTCGCGTAAGGTGACGGAAGTGCAGGAAAAAGCCCAGCCGGGCGGCGGTGGTTCCACCAGCAAGAAAACGTCTGGCTCCGGTTCTGGCAATCAGCGTAGCACAACGCGTTCCGCTGAGGAGATCAGGAAGGTCTTTGATGCGGCCAAAGGGCAGCTGTCTACCTTGCATAAGCGTGCGCTTCGCAAAGATCCAACGCTTAAAGGAACCTTGGTGCCTGAGCTGACAGTGGAAGCAAATGGCAGTGTGTCGCAGTGCAAGATTGTGGAGAGTAACCTGAATAATCAGGACTTCGAAAAGAAAATCTGCTCTTACTTGAGGCTGCTGAACTTCGGCGCCAAATCCAACGCAAGCAAACAGGCGATCAGATATCCCATTGATTTGCTGTAAGCCTGAGCAAACAAAAAAGCGCCCCTGAGTGGGCGCTTTTTTTTATGGAGAAAATTGAGCGGCGGACTTGATGAAGCCGGTCGCTCTTAATTAACGAATCACTGTTCGCCGCTGA
The DNA here is from genome assembly GCF_018986435.1 of Hahella sp. HN01. Taxonomy (GTDB): domain Bacteria; phylum Pseudomonadota; class Gammaproteobacteria; order Pseudomonadales; family Oleiphilaceae; genus Hahella. The sequence goes on from NZ_JAHMIN010000003.1 coordinate 51,069, forward strand.
TGGATATAGCCGGTAGTGTGGGCCTTTCCAGTGAAATTTTCTCATCTGGGGCGATGACCTTCGCCTGACCTTCCACCACCAATACGCCATTTTGATTGTGAATGGCGCAATCCAGCACGACCCGTTTCTTCGACAGCTTTTCCGTTACTGTGAGGGTGACCGTCAGGACATCATTTAACTTTACCGGACGCTTGAAGCTCAGGTGCTGTTCCAGGTAAATGGTGCCGGGACCCGGAATAACGGTGGCCAAAGCCGCTGAAATCAATGCGCCGGACCACATGCCGTGGCCGATTCTCTCCTTGAATACGGTGGACTGCGCGTACTCGGCGTCCAGATGCACCGGATTGATATCACCGGAAACGGCGGCGAACAGAACGATTTCCTGCTCTGTCAGTGTACGGGTGTAAGTGGCGGAGTCGCCCACATGAAGTTCGTCGTAGGTAATGTTTTCTAGCGCGTCCATAGTGAACTGATAACTTGATTGGGTTGCTGACAACGCACGCCGGAGAGTGGCGACGCAGGGATTAACTTTCCTTTATATATTAGTGTAATCCATATTTCTCTAACGCGTCTGTTACGGAGTGTGCGCGGTCACCCATGAGGACAGGTCGTTCAGCACTTGCTGGCGATTGATCTCGTTGAGCATTTCATGGCGTCCGTCGGGGTAGAGCGTGCAGCTAAGGTCGCGTACGCCTGCCTCGCGTAAGTGGCGCTCCAGTCTTTTTACCCCCTTGCCGAACTCTCCAACCGGATCTTTATCTCCCGCGATCAGATAGATAGGCAGATTGGGGTTGATGCGGGAGAAGCTGGCGGACGTGAAAATGCGCCGCAGACCATCCAGCATCGCGATCCAGGTGGCGGTTGTGCAGATGAAGCCGCACCATGGGTCCTTGATGTAGTTGTCCACTTCGGCGGGGTCGCGGGAAAGCCAGTCGAATTCCGTACGATTAGGAGCGAAGCGATGATTGAATGAGCCGAATGAAAGCTGATCCAGCAGGCGACTGGCGCTGCGCGCGCCCAAGCGTAGCTTTTCCGCCCTGGCGATGGCCGCCGCCGCAAGATATTTCAATGGCGCGCCGTAATTACTGCCGGAAAGAATAACGCCGTGAAAGGGCGGACGATGCACGATCAGGCATTGCAGACTGATAAAAGACCCCATGCTGTGGGCGAAGAGAAAATGCGGAACGTCTGGATGCCAGCTTTTTATCTGGTTGGCCATAAACAGCAGGTCTGCGGCGACTTTGTCCCAGCCGTCGCGATCAGCGTAATGACCGGTCTGGCCGTTGGCGATAGAGCGGCCATGACCGCGGTGATCATGCGCGACGACCGCGTAGCCCTGGGCGCAGAAGTGCTCAGCCAGATTTCGGTAGCGTCCGGCGTGCTCCGCCATGCCGTGGGAAATCTGAATAACGCCGCGTATGACGGGGGAGTCCGGTATCCATCTGTAGTACCCGATTTTATGGCCGTCCGTGCTGGTCAGGAAATCTTCCAGGTTGCGCATGATGTTTGCTAGTTATTGGATTTTATTAGTGTTTTATCCGCTGATTCGCAACAATTTAGCTACCGTCAGCATCAGCGTCAACGATTATTGTCGCGGTATTTCCGCTCTGTATTGTCCCAGGGAAACCAGGGAAACTCCGATAATTAAGTAAGACTTTTGTCTACATAAGCCAAAATAAAGCTGCTATTCTATCGCGCACTATAAAAAACGAGCCCACTATACCGTTCCGGCTTAATGGGGTAATCACCCGACCGGGTGACTCTCCTGAAAATAGCGCCGCCCGATGACAGAAGTAAGAATGGGGTAGTGGTCGTCAGGGATTCGATGATTGGCTTATATATGATCGCGAGTAAGAGTTTCTAATGTGGAGTGCGTCGAAACCGCCGGGTGCGGAAGTCGACGTTGCTCTGTGCAGTGGAATTCACTCATTTTAAGGGTTACGGCGCAGGTTCGAGCGCCGGGCGCATAAGCGTCGAGTTAGCTGCGGCATTGCTCCGTCATCCTTGAAGCCGTCGCCTCGGGCGACGCGGTCATCTCTCAGTCAGTCCCGTTTGCCGAAGACAATTACAAATATAAATCAGATTGCCTATTAACAGCGTTGGCCAGGAGATAGCGGTATGGATAATTTTTTCAAGGATAAATATCCCCCCGGAGTTCCATCCGAAGTTGAATTGGGGAAATACAAATCGGTTGTCGACATGTTCGAACAGGCATGTAAACGATACGCGGACAAACCTGCGTTTACCGCCGTCGGCGCCACCATGACATATGGCGAAATGGAGAAGCACACGCGCGCATTCGCCGCCTACCTGCAGAATGAAACCAACCTGAAGCCCGGCGACCGTATCGCTATCCAGATGCCTAACCTGCTGCAATATCCGATCGCTGTTTTCGGCGCCATGCGGGCGGGACTGATCGTGGTTAACACTAACCCGCTTTATACCCCGCGGGAAATGGAGCATCAGTTTAACGACTCCGGCGCCAAGGCGCTGGTGGTTCTGGCCAATATGGCTTCGCAGGCGCAGGAAGTGCTTCCGCATACCGGCGTGGAGCACGTCATTGTGGCGCAGATTCCAGACATGCACCCGCCTATTAAGCGCATGGTGATGAACGCGGCGATCAAGTACGTCAAGAAAATGGTGCCGCCCTATAATATTCCCAACGCGGTCCCGTTTACTAAAGTCATGTCCATGGGCGCGCGCTACACCTTCAAGCCTGTGGACGTTAACCCCGAAGATATCGCGGTGTTGCAGTACACCGGCGGCACGACCGGCGTCGCCAAAGGCGCGATGTTGACCCACCGCAACCTGGTTTCCAATGTGGCGCAATTGAAGCCGTTATTGACGGTGCGTCTGGGTGAAGCCATCGAGACCGTCATTGCTCCGCTGCCGCTGTATCACATTTATTCATTCACTATGAATTGCGGCGTCATGCTGGATACCGGCAACCACAGTATTTTGATTCCCAACCCGCGGGATTTCGACGGCTTTATCAAAGAGCTGGGCAAATGGAAATTCACAGCGTTCCTGGGCATCAATACGCTGTTCGTGGCGCTTTGCAACAATGAAAAATTCCAGGAGCTGGATTTTACTTCCCTGAAAGTGACTGCCGCAGGGGGCATGGCGCTGACCAGCGATACGGCGAAAATGTGGAAGAAAGTCACGGGTTGTGATGTGACGGAAGGCTACGGCATGACAGAAACCTCGCCGGTGGTTTCCATCAACCCCATGAACGCCATTCAAATCGGCACTATCGGTCTGCCGATTCCCAATACCATGGTGAAGATCATGGATGACGAAGGTAAAGACCTTACCGTTGGGGAAGTCGGCGAGCTGTGCGTTAAAGGCCCTCAGGTCATGAAAGGTTACTGGCAGCGTCCGGATGAGACCGCCAAAACCATGACTGAAGACGGCTGGCTGAAAACCGGCGATATCGCCATGGTGCAGAACGACGGCTACCTGCGCATTGTGGATCGTAAGAAAGATATGATTCTGGTGTCTGGTTTCAACGTCTATCCCAACGAAATTGAAGATGTAGTCACCAGTCATCCGGATGTGGTTGAGTGCGCGGCGATTGGCGTGCCTGACCTGAAAAGCGGCGAAGTGGTGAAAGTGTTCGTTGTGAAGAGCAATCCCAATCTGACTGAAAGCGCGCTGAAAGAGTTCTGTCGCGAGCGCCTGACCGCTTACAAGGTGCCCAAGACCATCGAGTTCCGCGATGAATTGCCGAAAACCAATGTCGGTAAGATTCTGCGCCGGGAGCTGCGCGATGAGGAAATCAAAAAGCAGAAAGACAAAGCGGCGTAACTCTGCGCAGCGAGTTCAAGAAAGCTGAAAAGCGGGCGAGAGCCCGCTTTTTGTGTTATTAAAGGCGGGTTCTTTCAGTTGTAGAGCGTTGTTAATTGATTATGCAGAAAGCGGTCAGTCTATTCGCCCTTGGGTTTCTGGCGTTTATTCTATGGATTATCTATCTGGCGGATACTGGTGGAGCGAGCATTTTCTTCGACTTCGTCCAATCCATTCCCTATGGCGATAAACTGGGGCACTTTTGCTTATTCGGAGTTCTTACCCTGGCCGCTAACTTCGCCTTCAAAACCAAACACCTGAAACTGGGCCCGATTCCTCTCTATGTCGGCGCGCTTTGCGTGCTTACATTCGCAATAGGGGAAGAGTTGACGCAGGCATTCTTTCCGTCCCGCACGCTGGACATCACCGATGTCATGGCGGATGTGGCCAGCATTGCGTTTTTTTCCTGGGTGACCCTATTGCTGTCCGCCAATAAGGCGGCTGAATCTTAATATTGTATTGGGCTTTGCGCCGCACGTTTTAAATTCTTCATGAAGAGTGAAGAGAACAACCGGTGTCATTAATAAAATAATGAAACTTGATGTCGTGGATAGTCGCGCCAGTGGTTAGTTTTCTGAGTGCAAATTACGAGTATGACTGCCTGAATTTCAAGCTGTTGCGTGGTTACGCTATCCCATTTACCGCTTAACTATTAACCCATTTCCCGCTAACATCCGCATCCTGAATTAGTATTGGTTAAAAAGTATATTACATGTCGAGTGAGTCTCGTTTTGACCCGTCCCTGGTGTTAATCAAAGATCGTTTTAGATTGCAGAGGCAATGGCGGGAAATCGCAAAGGGTTCTGTTGCGGAAAAGGACGTTGAAAAGTTCTGGCGCGCGACATTGCGTTCTATGGAAATTCGGGCGACGCGCCTGCAAGCGATGCCGCAAGTGCGGTATCCGGATAATCTGCCAGTTGTCGATAAGCTGGAAGAGATCAAAAAAGCCATTTCTGAAAATCAGGTGGTTATCATCGCCGGTGAGACCGGCTCCGGTAAAACCACGCAGTTGCCGAAAATCTGTCTGGATCTGGGGCGTGGCGTGGACGGTTTGATCGGCCACACGCAGCCTCGTCGTCTGGCGGCGCGCTCCGTCGCTAACCGCATTGCCGAGGAGCTGAGCTGCGAAGTTGGTAAGCAGGTGGGGTATCAGGTTCGTTTTACTGATCATACCGACGACAGCACGTTGGTGAAGTTGATGACCGACGGCATACTGCTGGCGGAAACCCAGAATGACCGTTTCCTCAATCGTTACGACACGATCATTATCGATGAAGCCCATGAGCGCTCGTTAAATATCGACTTCCTGATCGGTTATCTGAAAAACCTCCTGCCCAAGCGGCCCGACCTCAAAATCATCATCACCTCCGCCACGATTGACCTGGAACGCTTCTCCGAACACTTCAATGGAGCGCCTGTGGTGGAAGTGTCTGGCCGCACTTATCCGGTAGAGCTGCATTACCGTCCCTTGATCACTATGGACGACGAGGTGGATATCGGTCTGCAGGATGGCGTTGTGCATGTGATTCGGGAAATCGAGCAGATGGAGCGTGAGCAGCGCAAACCACCCGGAGATATCCTGATATTCATGGTTGGAGAGCGGGAGATTCGCGAGACTGCGCAGAGATTGCGTAAAGAAGAATTTCGTAATACGGAAATCCTTCCCCTGTACGCGCGACTCAGTAATCAGGAGCAGAACCGTATTTTCCAGTCCCATGGCGGGCGTCGCATTGTCGTCTCCACCAACGTGGCGGAAACCTCCCTTACGGTGCCGGGCATTCGTTATGTGATCGATCCGGGGCAGGTGCGTATCAGCCGCTATTCATACCGCTCCAAAGTGCAACGACTGCCGATAGAGGCGATTTCGCAGGCCAGCGCCGAGCAGCGTAAAGGTCGCTGCGGTCGTGTGGCGGAGGGCGTGTGTTTCCGGCTGTACTCGGAAGAGGACTTCGTCGGTCGCGCCCCCTTCACCGATCCGGAAATTCTGCGCACCAACCTGGCGTCGGTCATCCTGCAGATGCTTTCGTTGCGTCTGGGCGATATCCAGAAGTTCCCTTTCATGCAGAAGCCGGACAAGCGTTATATCAATGACGGCTACAAGCTGCTGGAAGAGCTGGGCGCGGTAAACGCGCAACGGCAGATGACGGCGATAGGGCGGACCCTGGCGCGTTTCCCCATTGATCCTCGTCTGGCGCGAATGCTGGTGGCCGCTGCGGAAGGGCATTGCCTGAAAGAGATGCTGATTATTGTTTCCGCCCTGGCGGTGCAAGATCCAAGGGAGCGTCCCATGGAATTCCAGCAGGCGGCGGATGAAAAGCATGCGCAATGGGCGGATGAGCAATCCGACTTCGTCAGCCTGCTGAACCTGTGGAACGGTTATGAGACGCAGCGCCAGGAGTTGAGCGCGAATCAACTGCGCAACTTCTGCAAGAAAAACTTCCTGTCTTTCCTGAGAATGCGCGAGTGGCGTGACACTCATCGCCAGCTGTTGTTGCTCTGCCATGAGCAAAGCTACAAAGAAAACACGGAGCCCGCTGCTTATGACGAACTGCATCAGGCTCTATTGGCGGGGCTGATTACCCAAATTGGTCAGAAAGACGAAAAGGGCGAGTACGCCGGTCCTCGTCAGCGCAAGTTTGTGATCTTTCCGGGGTCGAAAGTACGGAAAAAGGCGCCGAACTGGATTATGTCGGCGGAAGTGGTGGAAACCAGTCGCCTGTTCGCCCGCACCGTCGCTCGCATGGAGCCCGGCTGGATAGAAAAGGTTGCGCCGCAACTGCTGAAGAGCAGTTATCTGGAGCCGCACTGGTCGAAAAAGCGAGGTGAGGCGCTGGCGTTTCAGCAGGTCTCTTTGTATGGCCTGATTGTGGTGCCGCGTCGCCAAGTGAGCTACGGCCGCATTGATCCGCAGTTCAGTCGCGAGGCGTTGATCCGGGAAGGGCTTATTGAAGGCGAGATCAACAGCCGCCTGCCGTTTATTCTGCACAATGCGGAATGCCGGGAAGAAGTGGAGCAGATAGAAGCCAAAGCCCGTCGTCGCGACCTGTTGGTTGATGACGAAGTGTTGTTCCAGTTCTACGATGAGCAACTGCCCGCGGACATCACCACCGTCAAAGGGTTGGAGTATTGGTACAAGCGCTTGTCGGAGGGTGACAAAAAGGCGTTGCTGTTATCGCCGGAAGCGCTGTTGCGAGTGCTGCCGGAGGTGAAGCTGGAAGAGCAGTTTCCCGACGCATTATTGTGGAATGGGCAGCAATTTCAGCTGAGCTACAAGTTTGAGCCGGGCGCGAAAGAAGATGGCGTGACGGTGCGCATGCCCGCCGCAGCCATGGCGCAGGCGCCAGTGGGTCTTCTGGACTGGTTGGCCCCGGGAATGCGTAAAGAGAAGTGCGAGGCGTTGATTCGCTCGCTGCCGAAGGCGATTCGGAAAAACTTTGTGCCTGTCCCTGATTTCGCTAAGGCGGCCAGTGACGCCATGGTTCCGGATAACCATCCCATGTCTCTGGCGTTGGGTGAGCAGTTGCGCAAAATGACCGGCATGCAGGTCGCTCCTGAGCAATGGGATGAATCCCTGCTGCCGCCTCATCTGCGCATGAATATCCAGGTAGTGGACAGCCAGGGCGGCGTGATTGACCAGGGACGAGATTATCATGAGTTGGTTAAAAGGCTTGAAGGACGCCTGGAAAAGTTGGCGCAGGAATCCGGAACCTTGTTCAAAGAGCAGGCAGGGCTGACTGAATGGAGCTTCGGCGCCATGCAGGAGAAAGTCGCCGTCAGCCAGGCGGGCGCCAGTCTGTTCCTGTATCCCTATTTGCAGGATCAGGGAACGTCCGTAGCGTTAAAGTCGGCGTTCGACGCGGGGTTCGCGCAGGCGCAGCACCGTCTCGGCATGGCGCGGCTGATCATGCTGAGGCTGGCGGATACGGTGAAGTATCTGAAGAAGAATCTGCCCAAGCTGAAAGAGATTGGATTGTACTATGCGCCAACCGGAAAGCTGGATGGTCTGGTGGACGAGCTTGCCTTGACGGCCTGTATCGAGGTCTTTCTTAAAGACAAACCTGCCATCGCCAACGCAGATGAGTTCACTCGACGGGTGCAGCAGTATAAGGCGGATTTAATTCCCAAAGCGGAAGAGCTTGCGTTGTTGCTGCATGAAATTTTGCAGGCCTATCACCGCATAACCAAAGCACTGAGCAAAAACACGGTTTTGGCGCTGGCGATGTTTTTGGGAGATGTGAAGCGGCAGCTGCAGCACTTGGTGTACCCCGGGTTTCTCACGGAAGCGCCGCTGGAATGGTTGCGGCAATATCCGCGCTACCTTGCCGCGATCGAGGAGCGGTTGGACAAGATGCCACGGCAGATCACTCAGGAGCGCCAGTTTCAACTGATGTTCGAGACGCTATGGTCACAATACAACGCGAGAAAAGAGAAGCACCAACGGGAAGGTTATGTGGATGAAGAGCTCGCCAATTTCCGCTGGATGTTGGAGGAGTATCGGGTTTCCTATTTTGCGCAGAAGCTAGGCACCCTCATGAGCGTGTCTGAGAAGAAGCTTCAGAAGCAATGGGAAAAAGTCCGAATTTAATTCTGCTTCTTAACATAATGGTCACATTCTTCTGGGCGCGCCGGGGCAAATTCATCCAGCCCCGGCGCTGTTATGTGCTAAGATTTCTCGTCAATACGCGAGTGCAATAACTAATTAAATAAGTAGAGGCTGAATCGTGAGTTCTGTAGTCATTAGCGGCACGGGCCTGTTTACCCCGGCTTACAGCATATCCAATGAAGAGCTGGTGGCTTCGTTTAACGCCTATGTGCAACGTTTTAACGAAGAGAACAAAGAGAAAATCGAGTCAGGGGAAGTCGCCGCGCTACAAGAATCCTCGGCTGATTTTATCCTCAAAGCATCCGGCATCAAAAGTCGCTACGTTCTGGACAAAGAGGGCGTACTGGACGTAGACCGTATGCATCCCTATATCCCAGAGCGCAGCAACGAAGAGCCAAGCGTGCAGTGTGAAATGGCGGTCGATGCGGCGAAAAAAGCCATGACTGAAGCGGGCAAGACCCCGGCGGACATTGATGCGGTCATTGTCGCCTGTTCAAACCTGCAACGCGCTTATCCCGCAGTGGCGGTGGAAGTGCAGAGCGCCTTGGGCATTGACGGTTTCGCCTACGACATGAACGTCGCCTGTTCTTCCGCTACGTTTGGCATTCAGGCTGCGGTCAACGCGATTGAATCCGGTTCCGCTCGCGCGGTATTGGTGGTGAATCCGGAAATTTGCTCCAGCCACTTGAATTTCAGGGATCGCGACAGCCACTTTATCTTTGGCGACGCATGCACGGCGATCCTTCTGGAGAAGGCGGAGACAGCGACCAGCCAGCACCAGTTTGCAGTTATCGGAACCAAGCTTAAGACACTGTTCTCCAACAATATCCGCAATAACTTCGGCTTCTTGAACCGTTGTGATGAGTCCGGGATTGGCAAGCCAGACAAACTCTTCGTCCAGAATGGGCGCAAGGTGTTTAAAGAAGTGGTGCCAATGGTCTCCGAGATGATTGTGGAGCACTTGGGCGGCAACGATATCGACGCCTCCAGGCTCAATCGCATGTGGCTGCATCAGGCGAACTTGAGCATGAATCAGCTGATTTCAAAGAGAGTGCTGGGACGAGAGGCGACAGCGGAAGAGGCTCCAACCATTTTGGACACCTACGCCAACACCAGCTCAGCCGGCTCCATCATCGCATTTCACCTGAACAAGCAGGACCTGAGTGGCGGCGCACTGGGCGTGATTTGCTCTTTTGGCGCGGGCTATTCAGCAGGCAGCATTATTGTCCGCAAGGTTTGATTTAGTCTGAAATCCTGAACTTTCTTTTCTCTGGCCGTGGCGAATGCGTCGCGGCTTTTTCATTTCTGAGCCTGACTCCTTCTTTTTCTGGATAGCCAGCGCAACCCGTTTCATTGAACTGTAACTATTCATAAGTGTCATATTGAGACAGACTCTCGGACGGGAATTGAGTTGAAGGACGCAAGCTGGGGTCGCGAACCATAAAGCCAGGGCTACAGAGGAATACCTACTTTGAAGTGGACACTTTGTCAGGTAGACTGCTCGGCCGTTGCAAAAATGTGAGTTAGCCCGCATATTAAGCGGGCCTTTGAGCCAACCTGCCGCCATATCCAATAAAAATAAGCGCCCGCGGCCAGTTCAGCATTCCGCGTAGCGACGACATTGAGAGGTCGCCGCAAGAAGACGGAAGCTTTGAGAGTCTTGAATACCGCCGAAGTTAAGCCAGACTGAAGAATACAGAGAGCCCCCCAAGGCGCTTAAGTGGGATTTATGGATACGAGTAAACCGCAGCATACAAGGCGTTTGTCCGCCGTTTTGTTATTGTCAATGGCCGCACCCGCAGGGGCGATGGCTTCTCACCCACAGGACCCGTGGGAATCTTACAATAGAAAGGTTTTCGCCTTTAACGAATTTCTCGACGACTACTTTCTGCGCCCCGTCGCCAAAGGCTATCGGGCCGTGACCCCGGAAGTCGTCGATCGCTCAATTACGAACTTTTTTGGCAACCTTGGCGATGTCGTCACGCTGGCCAACAATATTCTGCAGTTGAAGCATCACGAGGCCGCCGCGACGGCCAGCCGCATCATGTTTAACAGTACTTGGGGAGTTGGCGGTCTGTTCGATGTGGCGACAGCCTTTGATATTTCCGTGGACAAAGAGGATTTCGGTCAGACGCTTTGTTATTGGGGCGTACCCCAGGGCAACTATCTGATGCTGCCGTTCCTGGGGCCAGGCACGATTACCGACACCATTGGCCGCATTCCTGATAGTTATGCGGACCCGGTAGGGTATCTGTTCTCTGAGCCGGAAAGATACATCGCCAGCGCGACCCGTATTGTCGACAAACGCGCCGATATTATTCCGGCGGAGAATTTGATCCAGGGCGATCGTTATACCTTCGTCAGAAACGCTTATCTGCAGCAGCGTGAGTTCCTGATCAACGATGGTAAGATCGAAGATCCCTTTACCTCCGACGACTTCGACGAAGACTATTGATCCTGTCAGGCGGGAGCCAGTCTCTCGCCGCCGCCTTCTCATTCTCATCCTTTTTCTCGCCACGTCTCTTCCCGTCCTTCACTCGTATAGCTACTTGCGGCCCTCCCTGTCCGATAAGCTATATTTAATCTAAGGATTTGATAGCTGGGTGGGAATGATGTCGAGATATTTGAACACGAAGCTTCACAAGTACCGTAAGGCGATGGCCGAGGCGAGAGATTACGCCACCTGGCGTGACGCCGCGCTGGAGCTGGACTATCTGGAAGGGCATGTGGAGTGGAAGGAGTCATTCGCCAGCGATTTATACAATTACGAGCTGATTTATGACCGCCTGATGGAGCTTCGCAACGCGATGCAGGGGCGTGATCATTCCAAGCTGATCCGCAGTTTGCGCGAAGGGTTGCACCATGACCTCGGCAATATGGGGAATGCGTTGCTGTATCAGCACAGTTATATCGGCACCAAGCATTTGATTGAGGAGTACGTCAATCAAGTCTGCGATGCGCTCAATTACGTCTGTGACAATGATATTCCCGAGCTGCCGCCAAGGCAGAAACTGGAGTTTTTCAAAGATACGTCGATCAGCTTCGGCCGGCCTTCGTTATTGCTGAGCGGGGGCGCGACATTGGGCTTGTTTCATCTTGGCGTGATTAAGGCGCTGTGGGAGCGCGGCCTGCTGCCTCAGGTGATCGCTGGCTCCAGTGTCGGGTCCGTCATTGCGGCCATGTTGGGGACTCATACTGATGCGGAAATTCCGGAAATGCTGGAGCCCCATCGCCACAATCTGAAAGCCTGGCGCTGGATGGGGATGTTCAACGGGCTGCGCGGGCGTGGGTTTATGGATATCCGCCAGTTGGAGAAATGTCTGCGTTCGAATATTGGCGAGTATTCCTTTTTAGAGGCCTATCAGCGCACTGGCCGCAGCATTAATATCTCTGTCTCGCCAGTGCATCATCACCAGAAGGAGCGCCTGCTTAGCGGCTATACCTCGCCTTATCTCCTGGTATGGAGCGCTGCGCTGGCGTCGTCGGCGGTTCCCGCGGTGTTCCCGCCCGTGCGTTTGATGCGCAAGGATGAGAACGGCGGCATTGTTCCCTACATGCCGAAACTCCGCTGGGTGGACGGCTCAGTGGTGAGCGATCTGCCTATAGAGCGACTCAAGCATCTGTATGACATTAACTTTTCCATTGTGAGCCAGACCAATCCGCATATCGTTCCATTTATGAATGCGAAGAAACGCGACCAGAAAATCAGTCTGGCGTCGCTGCCGTTGCGGGTGATCAAGGCGGAAATGCAGTTTCACGGGATGGGCGCGTTCGATTATTTGCGGAAACAGGCAGAGCCGGAACTGCTGCGGCAGCTGTGCGGGCAAGCCTATACGGTTTTGGCGCAACGCTATTATGGCGATGTCACCATTGCGCCTCGTTATAGCTTCTGGCATTTCCGACGGATGCTCTCCAATCCCTCGCCGGATGTCGTCGAGCGGCTGGCGCTGGAAGGCGAGCGCGCCACCTGGCCAAAAATATCCATGATTCGGACGCACTCCAAGATCAGTCTGACATTGGAAAAAGGAATCAAACGATTGAAAAACCGGCTGCAGGGACGCAAGGCGGAATTGCGGGTGGTGAACGTTACCAAATAGACATAATGGAGCGCAGCCGCGACGCTGACGGAGAATTTATGTGTTTCATGGACGAATCCCTGAAATTTGCCGTTTCTATAATTTAACTCCGTCGTCCGGCGCGTTACACTAGCGCGTTGACAGTAACTATGCCCGCGCCAACAGGCGCAATTTTGGATTCCATGTACGAAGCGTTTTTCGGTTTAAAAGAAAGCCCATTTTCCATCGCGCCTGATCCCCGTTATCTCTACATGAGCGAACGCCACAGAGAAGCTTTGGCGCATTTGTTGTACGGCATTGAAAGGGAAGGGGGCTTCGTGCTGCTGACCGGTGAAGTCGGCACCGGTAAGACCACCACCTGTCGCTGCTTTTTGCAGCGGGTGCCGAAAAACACAGACATCGCTTTCATCCTGTATCCGAAACTTACCGCCAGAGAGCTGCTGGCCACGATTTGTGATGAGCTGCACATCGCCTATCCCGCCCAATGCTCCATCAAGATCCTTATCGACGTTATTCACAAGCATTTGTTGAAAGCGCACGCCGCCGGCAAACATACCGCGCTGGTGATTGACGAAGCGCAGAATCTGTCTTCGGATGTGCTGGAGCAATTGCGACTGCTCACCAACCTGGAAACAGAAAAAAAGAAACTGTTGCAGATTATTTTGCTGGGGCAGCCGGAATTGAAAGAGCTGCTGCAGCGGCCGGAGTTGCGTCAGTTAGTGCAACGCATAACGGCCCGTTATCACTTGGATGCGCTTTCTCCCGTGGATGTGCGCGCCTATATCGGTTATCGCCTGTCCGTTGCAGGCTGTCGCAAAGAACTGTTCAGTAATGCGGCGATTAATAAGGTTTATAAGCTCAGTCGCGGCATACCTCGTATTATCAACCTGATCTGCGACCGGGCGCTGTTAGGCGCTTATTCGGAAAACAGCCAGGTGGTGACCCCTGCGCTGGTCAAGATGGCGGGCAAAGAAATTGGCCTTAACGCCAAACGCACCACCGTGAAATGGTTGGACAACTGGATCGTCAAAGGCTTCGCCGCTGGGGCGTTAGCGGGTGGTTTGACCCTGGTGCTGGGCTTGTCTCTCAATCAGGATCGCCGCCAGCCGGAAAAGGCCATTGGCGCGGTTGCGCAGGCGTCCGCCTTATCGGATGCGAGCAAAGGCGGAGGCCAGATTCAGCGGGATGAGGGCGCGCTTAAAGACGCCGCCTTACCCTCCGATGAGAAAGGCGCGGCTTCAGAAGCTTCCGTCGGCGGTGCGACTGCAACCGCCGCCGCACAGCCCGCCGCCTGGGTATCGCCAGTGGCGGCCTCAGCTTCCAAGGTGCTGGGTTCCTATCGGCCCAAGGGCGACAATACGCGTAAGGCCTATCAGTCCGTGATGCATATCTGGGGACTGGCCGACAACGCCGGCGCTCGCGGTTTGGTGTGTGAATTCGTAGAGACTCGCGGGCTGCGCTGTCTGCATCGACAGGGCAACTGGCGCAGCCTTCTGCAGCTGAATCGTCCAGCCGTGTTGAAATTGATGAATAATACCGGCGAAACCTTCAGCGCTGCGCTAATCTCCGTATCGGCGGATCAGTCGGCGGTGATTGAACTGGATGGGGAACGTCATACTATTCCTTTGGCGGAACTGGATGGGCATTGGCAGGGCGATTACAGTATTTTGTGGAAAGTGCCTCCTTATGCGTCCATGGTGATTCAGCCAGGGGAAGTGCAGGATGAAAATGAGTGGATTGACGGTAAGATCAAACGGGTGAATGAGGTTTGGCTGTCGCAAGGCGAAATGCCTTCACTGGAGCCGTTGCCTGACACCTCATTGAAAGACCGGGTGCGTTGGTTTCAGCAGGAGGTCGGGATATTGCCGGACGGCATTCCCGGCGCCATCACCCTGATCATGTTAAATAGCTGGACTGACAGCACAGCGCCTCTGCTTATTCCGATCAAGCGCTCATAGGAAAACGACATGTCCTATATACTTGAAGCCCTGAGACGTTCCGAATCAGAAAGATATCAGGAAAAGCTGCCTGACGTGGTGCAAGGCGGCGCATTCATGATGCCCCGTAAAGAGAAGCGCGCGCCCTGGGCGCTGATTCTCATTTTATTGCTGAGCCTCAACGCCATCGCCCTGGCGATTTTCTTTTTTATGAATCGCCCTTTCGAAAAAGAGACGCCAGTGGAAACAGTTTCCGCTGACGCCGCTCCTGCTTCATCTACAGCCTCGGCGGCGACCGCTCCTGCGACGCCGGCGCAACCCCAGTCAGCGCAGCCAACTGCCGCGAACGCTCCGAGCCAGACGGTTCCCGTACAACCGATGAGCGCGAATAACTCGGACTTTATGGTTGATAAGGTGCCACTGGATACCGCTTCGAACACAGATATCTATGTGGACCTCGGCGGTGAGGAGGAAGAGTCGGTCAATGCGGATGGGGGTATGCTTATCGCACCCTCCAGTGGCGCTTCACGCAGGGCGATGATCATCCCCGGCTCCGGAACGGCGGAAGCGGCTCAGAACGTGGAAGAACAGTATCCAAATATTTCTGAGCTGAGCGTCGCTTTCCAGCAGCAGATTCCAGCGATGGAGTTCAATAGTCATATCTACAGCGCCAGTCCGGATGACCGTAGAATCATGATCAACAATAACTATCTTCGGGAAGGGCAGCGTTTTTCCGGCCTGAAGGTGTATCAGATTACCGAGAACGGCGTAGTGTTGGATAAAGGCGGCCAGTTATTCTGGATTCCCGTCATCCGTAACTGGGCTCCCGAAAGTTAGGCGAGCATGGTAAGTGAAGGTATAAAGGAGCAGATTCAGTCCGCCTATCGAAAGTATATCGCCGCCCGTAACATCAAGCCTCGCTCCGGGCAGCGGCATATGATCGCTGAGATAGCGCGTTATCTGTCCTCCATCGAACTGGACGGCGAGTTTCGCCGTAGCAACGACGCCACCACTTGTGTTGTGGAGGCGGGGACCGGTACAGGGAAAACCCTGGCCTATTTAATGGCGTCCATTCCGTTCGCGGCCGCGTTGCGCAAAAAAATCGTCATTTCCACCGCCACCGTGACGCTGCAGCAGCAAGTCGTGCAGCGTGAATTACCGTTGCTGGCGGAGCACACGGATCTTGAATTCAAAGTCGCGCTGGCGAAAGGGCGCGGGCGCTATATCTGTCTGCATAAGCTTGATTCCTATCTGGCTGGTCAAGAGCAGGGCATCCTGTTGCTGGATGGGCCGCAGGAGAGCGGCGGGCAGGATGTAGATGCGGAGGCCTACCAACGGTTCATGAACTGGATGGTGGACAAAGGGTGGAGCGGAGACTGGGACAGCGCCCCGGAGCCCATCGAAGAGACGATCTGGTCAACGGTGACCACGGACCATCGCCAGTGCCTGAATAAGCGTTGCTCATTCTTTACTCAGTGCGCCTATTACAAGGCGAAGATGGAGTCCGAAAAGGCGGAAATTATCGTCGCGAACCACGATCTGGTGTTCGCGGATCTGGCGTTAGGCGGCGGTTTTGTTCTGCCGCCGCCGGAAGAAACCATTTACATCTTTGACGAAGCCCACCACATGGCGGATAAGGCGTTGAATCACTTCGCCTTCAGCGCCGGTTTGAAATCCTCGCAGAAAATGTTGCGTGGACTGAGCCGCGCCCTGGTGGAAGGGCAAAGCGTATTCGCCTACGACGAGCAGATCACCAACCGGGTCAGCCCAATGGCGGCGTTGTCCCAGGAAACGCATCACCATCTCGACGCCGTCGGCCGGTTTCTGAATGAGACCATAGAGTGGGAAGAAAACGACGAGCGCGCCACCTTTCAATACCGTTATCCCATGGGCGTGATTCCCGAGGAGCTGCGCAAGCTGTCAGCGGCGATGGCGGATAAGGTCGCCGAGATGAATAAGGAACTGGAGGCGGTGCTCAAGCGCTTGCGGGATCTTGCGGAAAAAGAACAGCAGGGCGGCGCGCAGCGACAGGCCTATGATCAGGCGGTGATGGCGCTGTCGGTGTATCAGTCGCAAGTGGAGAATCTGGAAGACGTATGGCGAATCATGGGCGAGGAAGTCCAGGCAGGCCACACGCCAACCGCCCGCTGGCTGACGACCTGGGCTAAAGAAACGGATAGCGATGTGGTCGTGCATGTCAGCCCCACCAATGCGGCGCATCTGCTGCGCAAGCGGCTGTGGTCGCGAGCGTTTGGCTGTGTGCTGACTTCCGCGACGCTGAGTGTGGCGGGGCGCTTTGATCGCCTGGCGGGACAGGTGGGCCTTCCCGACGGGAGTATTTTTGCGATTCATCACAGCCCGTTCGACTTCAACAACAATTGTACTCTGGAGTTGTGCGATCTTGGTCGCGACCCGCAAGACTCCGAAAGCTATCTGGAAATGCTGAGCCAGGCGCTGCTGCGCATCATCGATGAAAAGCAAGCCACACTGGTGCTGTTCAGCGCGAGGAAGCACATGCAGTTCGCCGCCCGCGCCCTGACGGACACCAAACTGGGGAGTCTGATCATCACTCAGGACTCAGGCAATAAAGGCCAGCTGATCGATAATCACCGTTCGCGCGTGGATGAAAACAAAGGGAGCGTATTGTTTGGTCTGGCCAGTTTCGCAGAGGGTCTGGATTTGCCTGGAGATTATCTCAAGCACGTCATTATCGCGAAGCTGCCTTTCGCCGTGCCGGATGACCCGGTGGAGGCGACCTACGCGGAGTGGCTGAAATCCAAGGGCGGCAATCCGTTCAATCAGGTGGTGCTGCCTGACGCGATCACGCGTTTGCTACAGGCATGTGGACGCTTGCTGCGCAGCGAGAGGGACAGCGGTAAGATTTCGATTATGGATCGTCGTCTGTGGACGCGCTCCTACGGCCGTATCATTCTCAACGCGTTGCCGCCTTACAAAGTGGTCTCGGCGGATATTCGTCAGCCCACCGCCAGTGAATCCTAGGCTTATAACTTATAAAGAGCCACGTCATCGTTATATAAGCAGGAAACAACGGCATATTGCACTGCGCAAGAGTATGGACGTTGTTTGAAAATGCCGAAGCGGCCGGAAAAAGGGGCGGCGAGTTCGAAGCTGCATAGCCAGACATCGCCGCTAGCGCAAAACAGGAGATGAAACTTCCTGCGCTCTTAAGGAGACAAAAAAAGCAGGGACAAGCCCTGCAAGAGAATTCGAAATGAAAGGCTTTGTCGAATTCGATTCATAGGGCTAGCGTAAAAAATGAGGGGGCGTAGCCGCATCGTCCATAGGGCGTAAAAAGGAGGTAATGGATCACAACAGGCCTAGATGACGGGCCCGGGCCAATGCTTCCGTGCGGCTCGCCGCGCCGATTTTGCCGTAGATATTGCGAATGTGCGCCTTTACGGTAGCGGGCGCCAGGAATAATCGGTCCGCGATCTTTTTATTGGGGAGCCCTTCGTAAATCAGCGTTAGCACTTCCATTTCCCGCTTGCTTAATTCTTCCAGTAAACCTTCTGTCTGGGTCTGCGGCTCTTCTTCCCTTGTCGGTGCAGCATTCTGGGAAGATGAGGTGACTTGCAGCTTTTCCAGGTAAGCCGGGCTTGTTTCGGCGATATCCAGGTTGGCGTATAACGGCCTCAGGTAGGCGTCGTCCGCCAGGAACATGGCGACGAAATCGTTGCTTTCACCCAGCGCCAATGCCTCACTTATCAGCCGCTGCGCGGCCTCTGACTGATTTTGTCCTCCCATAGCGGCGGCGTGCAGCAATTTGGCCTGCGCCTGATAACGGGAAGAGCCGTGGTTTTCGGCGAGAGCCAGTATAAGTTCAGCGGTTTCCTGCAAATTGCGCCATTGCTGTTTGCGTAGAAAGTAACGCGCCTGTGCAGACAGGTTTTCCATGGCCTCAAAAGGAGAAGTCTCTGTGAGGCTTTTGCCTAAAATAAGGGCGCACAGGGATTCAGCACTGGCCATGTCGCCTTTATCCAGCAGGCAGTGCAACTTGCCGGCCAGAACGGGCGGGGCGAACGCAGCCAGTTCGCGCTGGTTATACTCCAACTGTTCGCGAGCCTGCTCATAATGACGCAGCGCTTGCGGGTAATCGCCGCAATGGCGGTTGAATTCCGCCCAGGTGTAATAGGTGATGAGCTTCTGTTGCGGCTCCGCGTTATCCACGAATGACAGCATTGGTTTGAGAAAGCGCTCGGCGTGTTCCTGATTGCCCAAGGCGCAATGGATCAGCACCAGCGAGCTGTTCAGCCAGCATGAGACAATATTGGGTTCAGGGCCGTCCTTATGATAACTCTGCACCCAGAGTTCCGTTTGTCGGAACAAATTGATCGCATGCAGAAACTCCCCCTTGATTTGCATGATCCATAACAGCAGGCCCAGGCTGGAAAGCACGGTGGAGAAGCGTTGCTCCAGTTTGCCCAGCGTGACGGCTTCCTTTAATGCCGCAATGGCGTCATCCAGTCGCCCCAGGCCGTAGTAGTCGTTGCCCAGACCGAAGTAGGCCAGGGACTTGATTGGGGCGTTGATCTGCTGCAGATCCTGTAAGACGGACTGCGTCAGCGCGCTGGCGGTCTGGATGTCCTTGCGGCTCCGCGCGGCGTAGGCTTCCAGCAGGCGCAACTCATGGCGCACCGTATCATCCTGCTCGGGCAGCAACGGGTGCTTCTTCACCGCTTCCACCAGGTCGGGAATGGCGGCGAACTGGTTGTCGTAAAGCAGACACCATATTTTCAGCAGTTGCAGACGCAGTGACTGGTCAAGTAGCTCTTGCGGGGCGTCGTTAAGCCATTCAATGATGTAGAGGTGGTATCCCTGCCGGACCAGTTGGTTGCCGATGCTCTCCAGGGTGGATTGCAGCAGATCCCAGGCCTGAATGTGCATGATCAATTGCACGGATTCCAAATAAAGTCTGCGCTCCAGGCAGGCTCGCACGACATTGCGGCAGTGTTGTAGATGAACTTCCGGCTGGCGTTGTCTCAAGTAGTGCAATGCGCCATCACGGAACAGCTCATGGAAACGAAACCATTGGCCAGCGTCATCCAGAGGAATCAGAAACAGGTTGCGCGCTTCCAGCTCCTGCAATATCTGATGGCTGTCCTGAGCGCTTCTGACCTGATCGCATAGCGGTGCGTCAAAGCGGGGAGCTCCCGCCATTTCCAGAATGAATTGACGCAGATGGGACGGTAGATCGTCCAGTACTTCCTGGGCGACGTAGTCGTCGATTTCTTTTTTGGCCTGGGCTAGCGCCTGCTCAAATTTGTCGTTCGATAAGGCGCCGTCCGCCCGTTTCAAATCCGCTTGCGACAATAACTGCAACGCCGCCGCCCAGCCGCCGGTGGAGCCGACGACGCGAGCCGCAGCTTCCGGGCTGACTTTGACGTCCAATGCGAGGGCGAATAAGTCTGCGACTTCCTGCGAGTCGAACACCAAGTCTGCGGAATAGAGCAATTTGGCGTAGCGTTTTACCTTCCAGCGAGCGAGCGGAAACGACGGCTCGTTACGGGACGTGACGAGCAAGGTGAAGTTGGCGGGCGCGAAGTCCACCAGATAGGTTAAGCCGTCGAAGATGTCCTTGTTGGCGATATGATGCAGGTCGTCCAGAACCAGCACAAAGTGGCGATCCTGATACTGGTGTAGCTGGTTGATTAGCGCAGTCACCAGCACTCTGACGTTGGTGTGCGCCGCTTCCTGCAAGTGCGCGCGCAGCTCTCCGATGTCGTCCAAGCCGTTACGACGCAACCCTTCTACGACATAGCTCCAGAATGTAGTGGCGGAATTATCGGCAGGATCGAGCGAGATCCAACTGGTAAGCGCATGATGAGACTGCGTCCATTGCCGCGCCAGCGTGGATTTTCCAAAGCCGGCGGGCGCAACGAGGCCAATAAAGCGGGCGCTGCCGGGTTCGCCGATGCGGGCAAGCAGACGCTGCCGCGTTAACAGGCTGTCGTCGAGGCGAAGCGGGAAAAGTTTGGTTTCGAGAACGATCATGCGCAGAGTGCAGTCAGTATGGCCAAAAGCGGGTTTCAGTCTTTATGGAAACTGAAAACTTGTCAACTGAACTCAATTAAATCAATGAAATATGCACGTCATACCCCGTTAGAGCGGGCTCTTTACCGGGGGGCTGGATGAATAGAGACATTAGCCGTCTGCGTCAATTATCAGAAAAATGCGTATTTGACGCCGATGATCAACAGCATGCTCGCCAAGGCGGGGCGCAGCACGGCCGAAGGCATCCGTTTAGCCAAGGCGGTTCCGAAATGGATCGCTGGCAGAGAGCCGATCAACAGGCTGCCGAGCAGATAGTAGTCTATGTTCCCTAACTGCATGTGTCCGAGACCCGCAATGAAGGTCAGGGGAACGGCGTGAGCGAGATCCGTGCCGACGACGCGGGACGAAGATAAAGCGGGATAAAGCAACATGAGCAGGGCGGTGCCGATAGCGCCTGCGCCGACGGAGGACAATGTCACAAACACGCCCAGGATGACGCCCATAAATACGGTGACCCCGGCGCGTCGCTCGTCGCTCATGACTGTCGCTCCGGAGCTGGCGCGCAGCAACCGGTCTTTAAATAGAAGCACGGCGGCGGTGACGATCAGCATCAAGCCCAGGCTGGTGGTCAACAGGTGTTTATACGCTTCCGGGTGAGGGAAGTAGTGCGCGAGAACTTGGGTGGTGATGATCGACGCGGGAATACTGCCAGCGCCGAGGGTGGCCGCCAGCTTCCAGTTTACCGTGCCGCTGCGGGCGTGAGTGACGACGCCGCCGGACTTGGTGATAGCGGCGTAGAGCAGATCGGTGCCGATCGCCGTATGCGCGGGAAAGCCGAAAAGAATCAGTAGCGGCGTCATCAAAGAACCGCCGCCAACGCCTGTCAAACCGACCAAAAAACCAACGCCGGCCCCGGCGACAATATATAAAAGAATTTCCATAGAGATGGTCTAAACTAACAAATGCGTAATAAGCCAAGAATTATTTGGCCAATCTAGCTAGATTTATCTATTCTTAAAAAGAATATTTATTTATATTTTTATCTCCAATTATAATAACGCCGGGCTGCAAGGAGACAATTCAATGAAACTGCAACAGCTGAGATACATATGGGAAGTCGCCCATCATGATCTCAACGTGTCCGCCACTGCTCAGAGTCTTTACACCTCACAACCCGGCATCAGTAAACAAATCCGTCTGCTGGAGGATGAACTGGGCGTGGAGATTTTCTCTCGCAGCGGCAAGCACCTGACCAGGGTGACGCCAGCGGGAGAGACCATCATCAAAGTCGCCGGTGAGATTCTGCGTAAGGTCGACGGCATCAAACAGATTGCGCAGGAATTCAGCAATCAGCGTAAAGGCGACCTCAGCATCGCTACGACTCACACGCAGGCGCGGTACGCGCTGCCTTCCATCATTCGCAGCTTCATTCAGGAATATCCGGAAGTCTCGTTGCATATGCATCAGGGCACGCCAATGCAGATCGCGGAAATGGCGGCGGACGGCACCGTGGACTTCGCCATCGCCACGGAGGCGCTGGAGCACTTTTCGGATCTGATCATGATTCCCTGCTACCGCTGGAACCGCTGTGTAGTGGTGCCGAAAAACCATCCTCTGGCCGAGAAGAAGAAGCTTGAAATAGAAGATGTGGCGGCGTTCCCCATTGTTACATACGTGTTCGGCTTCACTGGGCGCTCTAAATTAGATGAAGCCTTCAGTGAAAAAGGGCTGACGCCAAAAGTGGTGTTCACCGCGGCGGATGCCGACGTTATCAAGACATATGTGCGACTGGGATTGGGTGTTGGCATCATCGCTCGCATGGCGTATGACCCGGTGGCGGACTCTGATTTGGTGGCCCTGGACGCCAGCAAGCTGTTTCGTCCCAGCACGACGAAAATCGGCTTTCGGCGTGGGACGTTCATTCGCGGTTACATGTACGAATTTATCCAGCGCTTCGCACCCCATCTCACCAGAGAACTGGTGGATCAGGCGTCTCAAAAGGCCACCAAGGCGGAAATCGAAGAACTTTTCGAGAGTATCAGCCTGCCCACGTACTAGAGGTTGCTGCGGGGCAGGCGCGTGGGGCTCAGCTTTTGAGGTTGCCTGCATGTAGCCCGCATTCCTTGATGGTGGATTCCTCCCACCACCAGCGTCCTTCACGCTCATGCTGATTGGGTAGCACGGGGCGCGTGCAAGGTTCGCAGCCGATACTGATGAATCCTTTTGTATGCAGTTCATTGTATGGAACATCGAACATCCTGATGTAGTTCCATACGTCCTGCGACGTCCAATTCGCCAGAGGATTGAACTTGACCAAAGGATGATTCGGCGCGCCAAACGCGGCGTCTTCTTCCACTAACGCCACTTTATTACGTGTGCTGGGACTTTGGTCTTTTCTTTGTCCGGTGATCCAGGCGTCGACGTTAGCGAGCTTACGCCTTAGCGGCGCCACTTTGCGAACGCCGCAGCATTCAGAATGGCCATCTTTATAGAAGCTGAAAAGTCCCTTCTCTTTGACCAGACGCTCCACGTCCTCTGCATTAGGGGATAGGGTTTCAATTTGCAGATTATAGTGATCGCGTACTTTTTCGATGAATCGATAAGTCTCGGGATGCAAGCGACCTGTATCCAGTGTGAACACCTGGATGTTCTTCTTTAGTTTGCTGGCGATTTCTATCAGAACCACATCTTCTGCGCCACTGAACGAAATTGCGATATTGTCGTAAAGCTCCAACGCCTTACGCATCACTTCCTTGGGGCTCCACTCTTCCATCTCCTTGGCGAGTTCCTTTACATCATATTCGGGTATCATCACCTAGCGCCTTGTAGCAGAGAAATTAGACGCCTGTAGGCTAACAAATTGTTGATAGTGCTAAAAATAATAAAGACTTATATCTAAAGAACGAAAACAAAAAAAGGAGGTCAAGAGACCTCCCAAGATTTGATTCTAAGCTGTTGACACAACAGGTCTGTGTCACTACGAGAGAAAGTGTAGACCAAGAATAAAATAATGCCTCATGAAAACAGTCAACTTTACGTTTGGATGTGGTGAGGTGTGACTGCGCCCCAATACTTATGATGTTTAAGGCTCGATGCTGTGGGATAAGACAGTGAGGGGACGCTAAAAAGAAAAAAGGAGGCGTTCATGGCCTCCTAATTCGGTCGGTGGCTGCTTCTGCAAGGGTTTATCACCACCGTAAAATTAGTATAGTCCATTTGGATTAACTATGTCTGCATGTTTAACTGTAAAGACTTGTAACTGAACCCTCAATAATAAAGGAAGTCATATGTCGATAACCTGGAATGATCTGACAGTAAATATCGAGCGCCTTGATAAGAGCTGTCTCATAAGTGACTGGCGTTGGTTGGTGGGAGACGCCGCGCAACCCATTTTGATTTCTTCCACAGGCGACGCTTATCTCCAGGAACGCAACGGAGAGGTATTTTTGTTATCCACAGGCGATGGGACCTATGAGAAAGTGGCGGATTCCTACGAGGACTTTCGTCATAAGCTGCGAGATACGAATCTGGTTAATGAGTGCTTTTTGGCGGCTATCGTCGCGCAGCTCAAGGAACAAGGCTTGGTGTTAAAACCTGGGATGTTGTATAGCTTCAAAAAAACTGCCCGTGCTGGGAGGCGACTATGTGGCGGAAAACTTTGAACTTGCGGATATAGAGGTTCACTTTTCTATAACTGGCCAGGTTCACAAACAGGTCAAAGATATACCCGCTGGCGAAGCAATTCAGTTAAATGCCGTGTGGCGAGAATGAGATAGGTAGTAGAAGAGAGGGCGTCTTCAATAGATTCGGGACGTCAGGCAGCCGTCCCGGACTGCAAACCGGGACGTGACTAATTATTCAAGTTAGAGGTGATTTAAAGTATTTGATTCGCCAAAACTAACGTCAGAGTTAACCCTAACGCGTTAAACGCAACCAGACCAGCCAGCTTTTTTGCGCTGATGTACATCGGACTCTCCTCTATAGTTTGATCTTGTTATTTTTTTCGTAAACTTATGTGAAATCTTGTTTACATCTTTAATCGATTTTAGCTTTATTCATCGAATATGCAACCCCCTGCTAAACCCTTATGATTAAGGCGATTTTTAGGAAAAGCAGCACTGGCCTGGGCTGCTGTAGGGCGCTGCGTCACGCCTGAAACGAGCGGCGTAGACGTTTGTTTCTGTAACTTTCAATCGAATAAAGATGACAGGAGTGAGTCGTGGAACTAGCGTGTCTGGATTTGGAAGGGGTGTTGATACCCGAGATATGGATCGCTTTCGCGGAAAAAACTGGGATAGACGCTTTACGTGCGACGACCCGGGATATCCCGGACTACGATGTGTTGATGAGGCAGCGATTAAGAATCCTTAATGAACATGGCTATGGGCTGCCGGACATCCAGGCTGTTATCGCCACATTGGAACCGCTTCCTGGAGCCCAGGAATTTGTCGCCTGGCTGCGCCGTCGGTTTCAGGTGATGATTTTGTCCGATACATTTTACGAGTTCGCAATGCCATTGATGGAGAAGCTGGGGTGGCCGACATTGTTATGTCATCGCCTGGAAGTCGACGAGCGCGGTAGAGTGACGAATTATGTGCTGCGCCAGAAAGACCCAAAACGGATGTCGGTGCAGGCGTTTCATGGCCTGAATTACCGTGTTATCGCTGCGGGGGACTCATACAACGACACCACGATGCTGTCGGAGGCCGATGCCGGTATTCTGTTTAATGCGCCTGACAATGTGATAACTGAATTTCCGCAGTTTCCCGCGGTGTTTACCTACGATGAGCTGCGAGCGGAATTTATCAAAGCCAGTCGCCTGGTGACGGACTAATCTTCGCGTTTGCCGGGAAGCTCTCCGCCGAGGGCTTCGACGATGTGTCTGATTTTTACGACAGACTCATTGTATTCAGCAAGGCAATTGGAGTCCGCGACGATGCCGCCTCCGCCCCATACATGCATGTCGCCCTGTCTGCAGGTCATGGTGCGGATGGCGATATTGCTGTCCATACGGCCATCATTGGACAGGTAGAATACGCTGCCGCAGTAAGCGCTGCGGGCGTGACCCTCAAGCTCATCAATAATTTCCATCGCCCGCTTCTTGGGAGCGCCGGTAATTGACCCGCCCGGTGAACAGGATATCAGCGCTGCGAAAGGTGAGACGTCGTCGCGCAAGGTGGATGTCACTGTGCTGACCAGATGATGAACGTTGCTGTAGGTCTCCAGCGCGCAGAGCTTTTCCACTTTGACGCTGCCGATTTTGGAAATCTTACCCAGGTCATTGCGCAGCAGGTCCACAATCATCACGTTTTCCGCTCGATCTTTGGGACTGGAGGTAAGGTCCTCAATGTGGCGAAAATCGTCGGCGGCGCTGGCGCCGCGCGGGCGGGTGCCTTTGATCGGCTTGGTGACGACATCGCGACCGTTCACCGTCAGAAATTTCTCCGGCGAAAAGCAAAGCAGATCGCCAAGACCGCTGCGGAAAAAGGCGGAATAGGGAGCCTTGGCCGCCTGCCTTACATTTATATAAGCCTCCAGAGGATCGCCTGCGTAAGCGCCTGAAAAGCGTTGCGTCAGGTTAATTTGATAGCAATCTCCAGCGAGAATGTACTCCTTGATTCTGTCGAACTCGGTTGCGTACTGCTCGTAGCTCCAGTCCGGAGCAATCGCCCGAGTGACGTTGAAAGCTTCTGTGGCGGGGGCGTTTTGTTGCAGCAGGCTCTGGAAAGCGGGCGTTCCGAAGCCGGTGATCGTCTTTTTATCATGTTCTACGACCAAGTAATGGTCGTAAGCGCCAATGCAGGCGGATGGAAATATGGCATCGCGACGCCAGTTGCGGTCGCCTAGCAACTGGTTGCGCCCAAACTCATAACTGATGAATCCGATCAGGCCGCCTTTGAAACAGGGCGTCGGAAGGGCGGCGCGGGGTTGCTGAGCAAGCGCCAGCAGGTCGGCATAGGAGATGGGCGTCTCTGTCTCGCCGGGACGGGAGAGAAAGTGGGTGTTACCCTGGCTGCGGGCTATCCATTCCGGATCACAGGCGATAATTTCAAAGGCGCGCCCCTCTTGAGTTCGACTGTCCAGCCAACAGAAGCCAGGACGGGAAGATAGCAAGTGAATGACGGCGTTATAGTCTGCGTAGGGAATGGTGAAAACTGACATCAACAAATATTGGCCTGGTTAAAAAGCGCCTCTTTCGGCGCTCGCTAAGCGCCATTGGCTTATTAATCCGACATTTTAACCTTCCGGCTTCCATTTTTCAGGCGCTCGGACGGCGGTGTTTCGCGGCCGGACTTCTTATTGTCTTACGTCTATTGGCTTGAGAGGTCTCAAAAGACTGCGGAATTGTAGTGTTAGCGAGCGCATATTTGAAGTTGCTCACGTTTTTAAGTCGCTGGCGGCGGCGTTTGGACCTCCAGTTCGGTCGCAATTAACCGTTTGGCTGGCTCTTGGCAGGAAATTTAAAAGGATGTTTATCTATTGTGATGCGCTTTTTGGCGGCCTTGTCGGACCGTATATAGGCCAGATGGCCAAATAGTGTCTACCCGTTAACACTTCTTAACAAACGGCCTGGTTTCTGTGATTTCATTCACGGATTCGCCGGTTACACAACCCTACACTGGCCTCGTGATTGTGAAACACAAATCAAACAAAAACGAAACGTTTCACGATGCTCAGGCGGTTGTACTTAGTCGCTAATTGTTTGTTTTTAAATGGAATTCTAGACGCATATTAATAATATGGAAACTGTGAGAGTAATCACGGAAAACCAATGAAGCGTAAACTAAATTAACAATCGCTCAGAATTATTCGGTCGGTTGTCAAACAATTTGTTTGATTATTGAGCGGTAATCTGAAGCTCACGAGAGTTTCCTGAAATTAAAAAAATAAACATTAGGAGAATTTTAATGAAAGGCCTGAAAAAATTAGTTTTGGTATCTGCTATCGCTGCGGCTCCTCTGGCTGCGCAAGCTGAACTGAAAGCAGTTGACGACGCTGTACTGGCGGACGTTTCCGGTCAAAGCGGATTGGTCATCGAAGCCGGCTTCGGTTCTTTGACTTACTCAGACATCGCTGTAATCGCTGACAGCGACTGGGATACTGACGCTGGCATCCACATCGACGCGTTCAAATGGGAAGTTGACGTAGAAGCATGGGATTCCGCTTCTAACGCTACTCTGGGCGCTTCTACTGGCGCACTGGGCGGCTTCATCGCGAAAGACATCTCAATCAACGGTAGCGTTGACGTTACTATCGACGCCCTGGCTGACGCAGCCACTCTGGGCACTACTAACCTGGGCGGTATCGGCATCACCTTCGCCAACTCCGACATCAACATGCGCGTAGGCGACATGGGTGTTTACCTGAACCAGACTGGTCTGGGTCAAGTTAACAGCATGGGCGCTGTTGAAATCATCGGTATGAACCTGGACGGCCTTGAGCTGGTTGTTCACGGTAACTAATACCGGGCGGACCTGACGGTCGGTCGATTGATGATGGAAAAGGCATCGTTCGAGATGCCTTTTCTTGTGAATATCTCTTAAGCATCTATTTGTTCTGCAGTAAAAATCATCCTTTCTCAGACAGACGATACACGCAACGGCTTCAGTGAGCACAGCGTCGCGTCTGCCTCGCGCTGAGCGAAAGGCTCTTAAGCGCCAGCAGTAACAACAGCTCTAGAGATGTAAGGAGTGTGGAGGGGAGTATGAAAAAGACTGTGTTTGTTTGCGCAGCGATGTTCTCCACGGCGGTAATGGCCGAATTAAAACCGATTAACGATCAGCAGCTCAGCGAAGTTGTGGGGCAGGCGGCTCCCGTTATCGAAATAAACGGTCAAGTCACCTATGAGGCGATCGCCTACACCAACCCCGATGGGGTGCGGGAAGTTATTTATCCTGGTCAGACGTCCAGCGACGGGGCGGTTCACGATGATAATGTCTCCCTGCAGGGGATGACCTTTGGAACCCCGCGCACGGGGACGCTCGTTGACCTGTTTACGGCCGTTTTACCTTTGCGTTATGGCCAGATCGACACCAACGGAGATGGCGTTGAAGACCGTGGCGCCGCAATATTCAGCTTTCAGCCCAATGTAGGGTTTGGCACAGGATTTATGCCGCTGGATATTCAGCAGAGCGATACCTCTGTGAACATAGATGATCAGGTTTTTCTTACCAAGCAGGGGCTGGTGATTCTCAACGCCCCGATCAATACGGATATTATTAATGTCGGCGCGGATGCGTATAAGCTGTCGCCGATAAAGATGTTCTGAAAATGTCTGATGGCGTTAGGCCGGGATGGAAGCCCGCGTCTGGCGCGCCTGCTTTGATAATCTGCCGAAGCGGTTAGTATCTGTCATCCGGCTGGTGTTTCTTATGACTCCGCAAACAAAAAAGCTCGCTGTATTAGCGAGCCTTCTGTGCTTCTCTTTTACTGCTGAGGCATTGTCAGCGTCAGATCAAACCCACCGCTGTCCCGTGGAACTAAATCAATCATGCCGCCCTGGATTCGTTCAGGGATGATGATGTTATCGACGCCGGGTAAATTGTTTCCAATTGTGATGGTTAACTGCTGGCCATTGGATTGCAGGTTCAACTGGTCGCCGTAGGGCAGTTGCGCCATATCCGGATTCAACGGCGATAGAACCTGCTGGAATGTGAAGGCTCCGTCTGGAATCACCAAATCTGGATGAGGCAGCGGACGTTCGCTCAGTGCCGCCAGCCCTGGTTGCGTATAGGGAATAAACGCAAGCTCTCTTATCACTTGGGCGGCGGCTTCTGAAGAGTCTTTAAACTGTTGCTGATCCACCGTCAACGCGGTGTTCAGTTCTGACTGTTCTTCAGCTTCTGTTTTCACGGGCTCGCCGGGTCCGATGGTGTAGGTGACGACCCGCTTTTTCTCCGGCTTCTTGGGAGCAGGGGTAACGATGATGGTGGAATCTTTAATATAGGTGTCGGTCAACTCGCCGCTGGTCATTGATTTGACTTCCGCGCGGGCGGTCAGAACAAGGCCGGTGGCGGCCAATCCGAGCAAAATCCTTGAGTAGTTCATAGCAGCGCCGTGTTTTACAATTTCGTGTTAAACGTAAATTTTCCAACAACCGATTCTCATGGGCCCGCTGCCGAAAGCATGCGTGGAGAAAAAATAATTGCGTTCGGCCACAAGCGTTTAGGTGGAATCCAGTTTTACTGCGTATACTTACATTTTCAACCGATTGATTCGCAAAAGCCACTGTATCGCGCGAATTTTGATTAATTTTTGTAAGCCTGTATTTCCCTGGCCTGCAAAAGACAAGGACAGAAGTTAAGTAGTAGTGTTATGACAACCGGCATTCGGCAAAAATCAGGAGCGCGCATCGGCGGTCAACTCGGACGCCGCATTGATAAGTGGGTGGAAAAGCGGCTGCCGCCGGTAGAAGAAGCCACGCTGTCGCATCGGGCTATTTTTGTGTTGCCTACGCGCTGGGGCGTCGGCTTTTTGATGTTGGCGGGACTGATTCTTCTTACCGGGATCAATTATCAGAACTCCATGATTCTGGCCGTAGGCTTCTTTCTTATTTCTATTTTCGTGGTCAATATCCTCATCGCCTACCGCAATATGTCGGGACTGGTTATTCGCTTTCATCGCGCGGCTTCCTGCTTCTCTGACGAACTGGCCGGGTTTGAGTTTCTGGTGTCGGCGTCGGAACATGGCGCGGCCACGGTGCAACTCGGTTGGACGCCTGACAGCTATGTTACTTTGGACTTGGATCAGAATGGGCAGCGACGCGCGGTGATTGAGTATCGCTGTCGCAAACGAGGCTGGCTGACGCCGGGGCGTATGCTGATTACGTCCACCTATCCGATGGGGCTGATTCGCGCCTGGTCCTGGCAGGACCTGAACGCCAAGGCGCTGGTCTATCCCAGGCCGGCGACGCAACCTCAGTTTAAGTGGAGCGCTTCCCTGGCTGAGGGCGAAGGCAAAGGCGATTCGCACATCGTGGGGCAAGAGGACTTCGCAGGCCTGCGCACTTATGTTCCCGGCGAGCCGTTAACCCGTATCGCCTGGAAGAAGTACGCGCAGCAAGGGGAGTTATACAGTAAGGAATTCAGTCAGCCGGAATTAGACCCGGATTGGATTGATTTTGACGCCTACCAGGGGATGGAGACGGAGCTGCGCCTGTCTACGCTGTGCGCCCAGATTTTGGAGCTGGAGCAAAAAGGGACGCCTTACGGATTACGCATGCCCGGTTGGGCGTGCGGGCCTGGCTCAGGTCTTGAGCATCGCAATAAATGTCTGACTGCGCTGGCGAAGTATCCTGATCATGTTTAAGCGAAGTTTTGATGAGTCTCCCGCACTGGATACACGGGCGCTGGTATGGATGGTGTTTTCTCTGGCCGCCGCCGCAGGCGCGCACTGGAATCACGTGCCGGTGTGGCTGCTTGGATTCGCATGTGTGTCCGTGTTTTGGCGCACCCGGGTGTATCAGGGGAAATGGCCTGCGCCCTCGACCTGGGTGAAAGGCGGAGTCATGGTGGTGACCTCCGTCGCCTATGTGTTCTCGACGCAGGCGCAGTTTACGGTGGAGACGGCGGTCGGCTTTTTTGTGTTGGCTTATGCGCTGAAGTTGCTGGAGCTGAACCAGCGGCGCGACGCCTTCCTGTTCAGTTTCATGACGTTGTTTTTGCTCTGCCTCGGCTTCCTGTTCACCCAGTCCCTGTTCGTCAGTCTCTATATATTCATCGCCATGGGATTGAGCTTTGTTGCTCTGATGGCGGTGAACCAGTCGCTTAAATCCCGTTCCATTGGCGCTACTTTTAAAGGCGTGTATGGCTCCATGGCGGTTGCAGCGCCGTTGTTGATCGTGATGTATCTGTTCTTTCCCCGCTTTGGTCCTTTGTGGGCGATGCCGCTGAAGAGCTCCACCGCGTTTACTGGGCTTGATGAAACCATGTCGCCGGGAGATGTGGCGAATCTTGCCCAGTCAGGCGAGCGAGCGTTTCGGATTGTGTTTAATGGACCGCGACCGGCCTACCGGGACCTATACTGGCGCGCTTTGATCCTTGATCGCTACGACGGTACGAGTTGGAAGCGGTCATTCAGTCAGACCAATCGCGACCGCCAAGGCGCGGTCAGACCGGGCGCCAGAACTCAGACTGAGCAATGGGATTATGAGGTGCTGCTGGAGCCCCATAATCGTGAATGGGGCTTTGCGCTGGATGACGCCAAGGTGGCGCGGGGCGCGCCTTTCTCAACGCCGGACCAGCTGGTGAGATTTATGCGAGACGTGAAGTCGCCAGAGTGGTATCGCGTCATCAATCAAGCTGAGGAATATAGAGAAAGCGCCCAAAGCTTCGCCCGTTTCAGCAGTTTGCCGCAGGGCTCCAATCCCCGTACTGCTGAATGGGCCAAACAATTACGTGAGACGACGCCTGACGCCGGAACCTTTATAAAGACGGTGTTGACGCGTTTTAATCAGGAACCCTACGCCTATACGCTATCGCCGCCGCTGTTGACCTCGCCGAATAGAATCGATGAGTTTTTCTTCGACACGCGTCGCGGCTTTTGCGAGCATTACGCCAGTACGATGGCGTTCATTTTGCGCGCGGCCAATATCCCGTCGCGAGTGCTCGCCGGGTATCAGGGCGGAGAGTGGAACGAGCAGGGTGGCTTTCTGGTGGTGCATCAGTATGATGCCCATGCCTGGGTGGAAGCATGGCTGCCTGAACGCGGTTGGGTGCGTGTCGATCCGACGGCGGCGGTGGCGCCGCAAAGGGTGGAGTCGGGCATTAGAGACGCCGTCGCGGAAGAGGGCACATTCCTGCAAAATACGCCGTTGTCCCTGGCCAGATATAACCATATCGGCGTCTTCGCCTGGGCGACCAATAATCTGGAATACATGAATTACATGTGGCAGAAATGGGTCGTCAACTACGATCAGGAGAAGCAAAGCAGTTTCTTCAAACGCTGGTTTGGCGATAGCGACATGAAGACGATGCTGATGATACTCGCAGGCGTCTCCATGATGGTCTTTCTCGTTCTGTCATTACTGACCCTTAAGGCGGAGTGGCGGCGGAATAAAGGCGATCCCATGGTGCGCTTGTATCGATCTCTGCTGAATAGAATGAACAAGAAGGGGTTGTTGCTGGATGCGGGCCTGACGCCTGGGCAGGCATTGGCCCTGGCGATTAAAAAGTGGCCGCGGCAGCGTAAATTGCTACGGCAGATTTTCAGCGAGTTTGAGCAAAACCTGTATGCGGATGACGCGGGCGGCAGTCCAGACAGAGTGCGCCGCCTGAAACGGGATATCAAGCAACTGGCTTTGAATCCTTGAGTCGCCGAAACGACCTTCACGAGGTCGGCGTGATTAATAGTCTCGCACATGCTTGCGCCTGCGCGACGGCATGCCGCGGGAGGCGGGCCTGATATCTACAGGTACTGCTGTTCCAGGTAGGTGGCAGTCAGCTAGACGCTACTTGTCTGCCCGATAAACAAAAACTGAATAGCACCAAATATCGAGTACTAATGTCCGAATCGACGGAAATATCTCTGGATCAACTTCCCTGGCTCAACAAAACCTGGCGCGACTGGGTGGGGCTGGCGCACAACGATAAAGTGCCTTCCGCTATTTTAGTGGCGGGACAACGCGGCGTTGGCAAGAATCGCCTGACTTCTGAATACGCCAAATTCCTCCTTTGTGAGCAGGCTCAGCGTCTTGAACGTCCCTGCGGCGATTGTCGTTCCTGTAAGCTGATAGAAGCAGGGACGCACCCTGATTTGCAATGGCTGGCTCCAGAGGACGGCGCCAAAGCCATAAAAATTGACCAGGTGCGTGGACTGGGAGACTTTATCTACGCCAAGCCGCAAATCTCCCGTCGCCGAATCTGTGTGCTGACCCCGGCGGAGGCGATGAACGCCTATTCCGCCAACGCCATTCTGAAAACACTGGAAGAGCCGCCCGCCAGCGCCGTCATTCTGCTGGTTTCGCAACAAATCAGCCTGCTGCTGCCGACGATTCGCAGCCGCTGTCAGATATATACGCTGGCTGCGCCGGATAGAGAGTCTGTGGTGAATTGGCTGACTCAACTGGATGTGCCGAAAGAGCGCGCCTATAGTTTGACGGAAAGCGCTGGCGGTCGCCCTTTGACCGCATTGGCATGGCACAGTCAGGACATACTGGAGTTACGGGCGGAAGTCTTGGCGGACTGGCTCAACTACCTGGAAGGGCGCGTGGATGCGTTCACCCTGGCGGAAACCTGGAGCAAGCTCGATCTTGAGCGTTTGGCGGATTGGCTGGCTATCTGGCTGAAACAATTGCTGACCGCCACGCAGGTAAGTGCGGGCGAGGGGAGCGAGACGGAAGCGACGTTGGCGGGCGTAGGCGCGCGTCTGGATACGCAGCAGCTGGTTTCACTCTATGCTGAACTGATCGAAATAAAGCGATCTCTGGTGGAGCAGCGCAACCTGAACCCACAATTAATGTTGGAAAGCTGGTTATTGGCGAACAAGCGCGTACGCAAGCGCAAGAAATAATCGCCTCTACCGAGTGGGTCATGTCTGACGGCTTTGTGTCAGCGACAATGCGGTCGCAAAATGAGTTGTCATACGCTCCTTTAACAGGAGTCTGGAAAACGAGTTAAGTAGTAAGTTAGCAAAAGGAAATATACGCGCGTGGATGTTTATTGCAGATATCATCCCACCCATGGCGCCAACTGGCAGTGCCTGGGTTGCCATGTTCAACTCTGCGGTAGCTGCGTTCCGGTCAAGCCGGGCAAAGGCGCCGCGACCTGTCCCCTGTGTCAGCAAGTCATGCGGTATTCCGCGGAAGGCTCCGCGGCGGAGGTCACGCCGTTCTGGCAGCGGTTGAACGACTTCTTCGCCTACCCCATGGCCAGGGACCCCATGATTTTGGTGGCCATCTGCACCCTGGTGCCGCTGGCGTTGGGTAAAGACCTGATATCGCTGATCATCGCTATCGCCCTGTTTTGCGCGCAGGTCAAATACATGTATAGCGTGATTGAGACCACCTCCAAAGGCGTGTTGAAGCCGCCTGAGCTGTTGTCCGCATTCAGCGGCGGCGGGTTATTGCTGGTCATTCAGCAGACCTTGATCTTCATTGCCTTCGGCGCGCTCATTGTCGTTTCCGGCATATGGGGCGGCTCTTTTCTGATGATTCTGGCGGTTGCGTTTTCAGCCCTGGTTCTGCCAGCCAGCATCATGCTGCTGGCGATTGAAGGCAATGTGGTGGATGCCTTGCATCCGACGCGTCTGATCGGATTCATCTCCAGCATTGGCTGGCCGTATTTCGTTCTTTATGGCTATCTGCTTCTGCTGTTTCTGGGGCTAGGCGCGGCGCAGGATTTTGTACTGAGCAACTTTTCCCAAACCCTGGGCTTTCCACTAGCGGGTTTTATTTCCAGTTACTTCATGCTGGTGATCTTCAATATGCTGGGTTATCTGTTGTTTCAGTATCAGCATCGCCTTGGCCTGGCGCCGGATGAAGCTCTTGATGCGCCGCCGCAGAATCCAGAAGCGCTGGCGCAGCGGAATGATAAGCTGGCGATGGCGGAAATTGACATAAACCTTAAGGAAGGGCGTTATGAGGCGGCGGCTGGGCTGCTGCGCAACTTGTACAAGCGCAAACCGCATGATTTGGTGGTGCTGGACCGGCTGTACAAACTGCTGCTGGAGACCAGCGCCTGGCCAGAGCTTTTGAAAACGTCAAAGCCTGTTTTGCAGATGTTGGCGGACGCAGGAAGGATTCATGAGCTGAAGCTGGTGCTGAGAGGGCTCTATGGACATTTCCCGGACTATACGATCAACGATGAGACGTTGTTGTACAACGTGGCGCAGAGTCTGTATCACTCCGGCGACTTCAGGCTGACCTTGAAGTTGCTGCAGGGGTTCAATTCCCGGTTTCCAGAATCCGCGCACGCCGCAGACGCGATCATTGTCATGGCGCGAACCCTGGCGAATGGGCTGCACCGAGCGGATAAGGCCAAGGAATATTTGCTTTATGTGCAGAAACATTACCCGGACCATTCCGCTGTGCCGGAAATTCCTGCATGGATTGAAGCGATGGCGAAGAATGGCAGGCTGCCGGAGCCGGTCGCCAAGTTTGGACTATCTTCCTAAGGGCGCGGGTTGCGCGCCCATTTATGGCAGGTTCTTAAGATTCTTAGCCTTCAAGCTGCTTTAGTTCGCGCTCATATTTCTGCGCTTTGACGTCCATTTGCCGTGCTTTGAGCGCCTGAATCAACGTGCGGTAGCACTCTCGCACCAGCTCTGGATTGCTGATGCTTTTCACCACTACGCCAAATACCTGCTCTGCTTCTTTGATCAGGTTGTTGTTGAGGCAGGTGTTCAGAATACGGAAATGATATTTGTCTTCCAGACGAGAGTTTTCCTTGGCGTACTTCTGATACTCGCTCCAGATGAAATAGGCATGATTAAAGTCCTGCATCTTTAACGCGTGCTCAAGCACTGTGATGGTGAACTGCAGGCTTTCCTGGGTGTCCGGTTTCACTTTGTATAAATGGAAAAGCTGCTCTTGAATCCCAATGTGGTCAGGGTGTTTTTCCCATAACGCTTTGAAGCGTTCCCGAGCCCGTTGAAAGTCGACTCGCCCAACGGCGTCCATGGCGCGAGCCAGTTCTTCTCGCATGGACTGGTCCTGTTCTTCCGGGGAATGAGTGATTTCCTGCGCAGCCCTCGGCGCCAGGCGATCCAGGGGGAAGATGATGGCGGCCCCCGCCACCAGTCCCGCGGCGTGAGCGACATAGGCGACATTGGAGTCGACGTAAGTGAAGTACTCGTAAAGCTCTTTGCCTACCCAAACCGGCAGCATGATTAACGCTGGCGCGCGGAAGTAGTTGAAGTAGACATAAAGGAAGGCGAAGAAGCGGATTTGCTGCAGCCGGTAGTGCGCCACATACATCCCCATCAGACCTGACACAGCCCCGGATGCGCCCACCAGCGGCGTCAGACTGTCGCCTTCCACCATGCTGAAAATAAAGCCTGAAACCACGCCGCAGAACAGATAAGCCATGACATAAAGCGCAGCGCCAAGAATGCGTTCAATAGCGAATCCGAGTAAAAACAGCATCACCATGTTGCCGAAAACATGCCCGAAGCCGCCGTGGAGGAATTGATAGGAGAGTAAGTCCGCCAGTTCCATCTCCCCAGGAATAAGCCCCATCTGTAGATGACTGAGCTGGCTGAGATAGTGCTCCTGGAGGTAAGTGCGCTGGGACTTCCAGGTTTCAAAGGCTTCCGGCTCAATGAACTCCTGCCCGTTCTGCATCAGATAGTTAACGAACTTTCTATCGGTCAGCATGTAGGGAATCAGTTCGTCGCCGCGTCCCTCGTTGACGGCTTTACGCGCCGCCGCCGACAGCTCAAAACGGTTGTCTTGTCCCAGGCCGATATGGCGCTGCAGATAGTCGGCGAATTCCGGCGCCTCCAGTTTGACCATCTGATTTTGTTCGTAGTAATGGGCGGCGTCCTGCCAGACTCGATTATCTTTGCCGCTGAGGTAAAAGAATATGGCGAAATTAATGAAGATCAACAGCAGTGTGGCGACCGGGGGCTTGCGCCAGTTTATGGTCTGTTCAGCGGGAATAATCAGCATCTTGGATCTCTAACTACCTACAGGGAAAGCACAAGGAACGGATTGAAAAGTCATAGAAAATAATTATCGGAGATAAGCGGGAAACGCGCCACTGCGGCGCGCATCCAATGCTGGCGATCAGGCGCCGGGAGTCAGGTTCTCCAGATAACGGGGCAGCATTCGCTCCAAGCTGTCCACTAGCGTTTGCGTCTGCGGGTCGACCTCTATGTTGACCTTGTCGCCCGGTTGCAGGGCGCTGAAAGTCGTGACACGCAGCGTTTCCGGTATCAGGTTCACTCTGAACCCGTCCTTACTGACAGAGCCGACGGTCAGACTGGCGCCATTAACGCCAATAAAGCCTTTGTCGAAAACATACTTGCGCAGTTCCAGGGGCAACTGAAAATCCAGCGCCACGTTATTTTCCGTGCGCTCGATATGAGTCAGCACCGCGACATCATGGATATGCCCTGACATCAGATGGCCGCCAATTTCATCGCCAATTCGCGCGGCATGCTCGAAATTGACTTCATCACCTTCATTGAGATCGCCAAGGTTGGTCAGGCGCAATGTCTCTGTCATAAGGTCGAAGGCGATGTAGGCCCCATCAATGCGCACCGCCGTCAAACAGGTCCCGTTGATGGCGACGCTGGCGCCTGTTTCTGTTGAAGATTGGTCGGTAGGGAACTCAAAATCGTAGGTGTAGAGACCTTCGCGGCGTACGGCTTTGCGCAGTGTGGCTTTGCCTTGAACGATTCCTGTAAACACGGTGGACTGATCCTTTCGCTGAGGTAAATGCTTTTTATGCAGGTGGCCATAATAAGCGTCCATGGCTGTATTTTCTAACTTTTCAGGCGTATTTCTCTGGGTTGTTGAGTCGAAAGAGGCGGCCCAGCGGTATGTTTTGTCGCAAGGGGAGGGCGTATTCGCCAAATACTCGGCGTATGTCATATCTAGCTAAGTCTCGCATCGCAGCAATGTGCAGGTTTTTCTAATGAATTCAGGTGACTGGCGCGTCTATTGCTAAATACTCTGAGGTTGACGAGGTTTTGGCGCAGTGGGCGCTGGTGACCCGTCCTCGTTATTACTCTATAGTTTTCGATATGAAGATACATAACCCTAATGATTTTGATCTGGATCCCAAGACGCTGCGCTCATTGGCGCGCGGTGATATGGACCCAGTGCGGCGTGCGGTGGAGGAACACCGGAGCAATACGCTACCCGCCGCCAAGGAATCTCAACCTGCTGCGAAGTCTCCTGCAAAAACACCTGCAGCGCCGCCGTCGGACCCGCGCGCTAATAAAGACATAGCTAAGGCTAAAAGCAACGGCGTTGCGCCACCCGCTCAGAGCGCCAAAAAAGCGGAGCAGAAAAAGGCGGATGCGGCGGAGAGTGAAGAGGATCGTAAGCGCCGCTATCGGGAGACCGTGGCGCAGCGTAATCAACTTACTCAGATTCTCCGGGAGTGTGAGGCGCTTGAAGTCATGAACTATGACGTGTTGGCGATCAAGCACTATCCGCAGACGATTGATTTGATCAGCGCCCGGCGGCGCAGGGATCTCTGGCTTTTATCCTGTCTGCTTAGTTTCGCGGTATTCCTGATTGGCTGGCAGGGTGGGCTTAACGCCTGGATTGCTGGTATCGCTTTTGGTTTCTTTGTCGCTTTATCCGCCTTGGCTATTCCACCCCTGCGGCGTCTTTTCATCAAGAATGCAGGGTACGGTGAGTTAGTGCGTCAGAGAAAAGAGTTGGAATTTCGCGCGATCACCCACATCCGTATGCTGGAAGGCTCCAACGGTTTGGCGTATCAATGTCTGATGATGTCAACCTACCGCAAGAGTCTGCTGGACAGACGCTATCGGCGTCTTGTCACTTTGAGTCAGCAAGGGCAGTTAATCAAAGCCATGCGGACGGTCGCTGCGATTCGTCTCTATCTGCAATACCTGCTGGAGGCTCAGCAGGCTTTTGAGATCACCAAGAATAAATACATGGAAGCCAGCGCCAAAATTAAGACGGAGTTTGCGGATCTGGCGTTAGCTGAAGCCTGAGTGTGGGCCTTTCTGTGCTCTTTGATGACCGTCGTCGTTCATTTCCTCTATCACTTATCCCTTACTCCCTCAAATTCACTTTCAATCCCTGCTACGGCTCTCCCCATAGACTTTGCTCTCTGAAGTAGGGAGCAGATTCCTGTGTTCGTGCGCGCGCTTTTATTGCGTGTTTTTCAACGTCTATTTGCCTCTGTCTCATTAAAGTGCGCCGTGCTAAGTTGGTGCGTTTTTGGTCTGGAATTTGCTGATTTAGTCGGCGAGTTGCGGCTGGTAAATGTGATGCTTGGTCGTAACTCAGCGAAAAACAAACCAAAACAAGGGACTGCCTAACTCTAAGACGGATCGACAATAACAAGATAAAAAGCACTATTTGTGTGCGTCGTGATGAGCGGCGCACCATGCAAGAGCGTAACAGGAGATGGAATGAACGATACGAATAATGC
Organism: Hahella sp. HN01; assembly: GCF_018986435.1. Lineage (GTDB taxonomy): Bacteria > Pseudomonadota > Gammaproteobacteria > Pseudomonadales > Oleiphilaceae > Hahella. The sequence goes on from NZ_JAHMIN010000003.1 coordinate 90,616, forward strand.
GGTGGAGACCTTGCTGCAAGGCGCCGACACCCTGTTTATCCTTTTGGGAGCCATTATGGTGCTGGCGATGCACGCCGGCTTTGCATTTCTCGAAGTGGGAACCGTGCGCCATAAAAACCAGGTAAACGCCCTGGTGAAAATCATGACGGATTTCGGCGCGTCTACGTTGGCGTACTTCTTCGTTGGCTATCAGATCGCCTATGGGGTCAACTTCTTTTCCAGCGCCACCGAATTGAGCGTCAACAATGGTTATGAGCTGGTGAAGTTCTTCTTCCTGCTGACTTTCGCCGCGGCGATTCCCGCCATTATTTCCGGAGGCGTCGCAGAACGCGCCAAGTTTTACCCCATGCTAATCGCAGCATCAATCTGTGTGGGCGTGGTGTATCCCTTATTTGAGGGAATGGCCTGGAACAGCGCTTTCGGCTTTCAGGACTTCTTACAAGAAAGTTTTGGAGCAACTTTTCATGACTTCGCAGGGTCTGTCGTCGTACATGCTGTGGGCGGCTGGATCGCCTTCGCCGCGGTGTATCTGCTGGGAGTGAGAAACGGCCGCTATCGCAATGGTCAGCTCATGGCCTTCGCGCCATCCAACATTCCTTTTCTTGCGCTGGGCGCCTGGATACTGACGGTGGGGTGGTTTGGCTTCAACGTGATGTCTGCGCAGACGCTGGGCGGCGTAAGCGGGCTTGTCGCGCTTAATAGCCTGATGGCGATGGTGGGCGGCATCGTGACGTCCATGCTGGTAGGACGTAAAGACCCTGGATTCATACACAACGGCCCTTTGGCCGGGCTGGTGGCGGTGTGCGCGGGATCTGACATTATGCATCCGATTGGCGCGCTTATTACCGGCGCAGTGGCGGGAGCGTTATTTGTCTTCCTGTTTGAGTACATGCAAAAACGCCTGCGAAAACTGGATGATGTATTGGGCGTTTGGCCCTTACATGGCGTCTGTGGTTTGTGGGGCGGCGTGGCGGCGGGCGTTTTCGGTTTGCAGTCATTTGGGGGCCTTGGCGGCGTCACATTCCTGTCGCAACTGGTCGGATCGGTCACTGGCGCGGCGCTGGCGTTTGTAGGCGGATTTGTCGTCTATGGCGCGGTGAAAAAGCTGTCTGGACTACGCTTATCAGAAGAAGAGGAATATCAGGGAGCGGACTTGGCGATTCATCGCATTGGCGCCAACAGTATGGACTGAGCTCTCGGGTTCCGGCGGGTATGAGGCTGCAAGTCACGCCCGCCGGCGCATAAGGGAACTTCCGACTGTTAATTTATCTGCATTCAGCGCAAACTTGACCGTCCTTTCCGCTGATCTGGTTCGTTAAAATCGTGTGTGCAATAATTGCACAATATAAAACGTTGTCAGACTTGACATTCCAGCCTATCAAACGTATGTTTCAAACACTTGTTTGGAGCGGTACGTCAGAAGAATAAACATGTCTCAGTCAGATACAGTTGATCGGATTTTAGATGCTGCAGAGCAGTTATTCGCGGAACGGGGGTTCTCGGAAACATCACTGCGGCAGATAACCAGCAAAGCCAAAGTCAATCTGGCTGCGGTAAACTACCATTTCGGTTCCAAGAACGCGCTGATTCAAGCCGTGTTCGCACGCTTCATTAATCCATTCACCCGCATATTGCGAGATAGACTTCAGGGCGTCGTTGCGGAAAGTCGCAAAGTCGAACTGGAGGAACTGCTGCAGATCGTTACTTCCTCCGTTATCGACATTCCAGCCAGGAACAGCAAGAGTCTTTCAATTTTCATGCGTCTGCTCGGGCTGGCTTACACGCAATCTCAGGGACATTTGCGCAAGTATCTGGAGCAACAGTATTCCACAGAATTCCGTTTGTTCATGCGCCTGTTGAAGGACGCTACGCCAGAGCTGAATGCGGTGGAGCGTTTCTGGCGTATTCAGTTTATGCTGGGCGCCACAGCGTTCACCATGTCCTCCTCAGAAGCGTTGGGCAGCATTCTCGAGAAAGAACTGGGTGTAAAAACCCCTGTGATCGGCATCGTCAATCAGCTGGTGCCATTCCTGGCTGCGGGCATCAATGCGCCCTCGGACGAGTCGCGTCACACCTCTACGGAAGCCGCCAGCGCAGGGTAAGTCAGGAGCGGCTGTAAACCCGGCGAGGATGTAATATCCTTGGGGGCAGTCGCCAATCAACTCCTGGAGCCTCATGTCGCTTTCTATTGTCATCTCTGTACCATTGCAAACGTTAACGCTGCTGGATTCAGGTAAAGCGGTGGAGACTTTCACCGTTTCCACCGCCAGAGCGGGCGTTGGCGAACGTAACGGCAGCGGACAAACGCCACGGGGCGAACATATCATTCGCGCCAAAATTGGCGCAAAGGCGCCGCTTAATGCTGTGTTTCGCGGCCGCCGTTGGACCGGTGAAACTTATTCCCCGGCGCTTGCTGAGGCCTACCCTGAACGTGACTGGATTCTCACTCGCATTCTGTGGTTGAGCGGGACCCAAAAGGGCTTCAACCGCGGCGGCGATGTGGACACGATGCGTCGCTACATTTATCTACATGGAACTCCAGACTCCGAGCCTATGGGCGAGCCGTTGTCACATGGCTGTATTCGGATGCGAAATCAAGATATTATCCGGCTTTTTGACCGCGTCGGCCTTGGAACTCCCGTTCTCATCAACGGCTAAACTGCGCGCGGCCTCAATCCAATCAGCCAGATACGCGATTTCTTATGAGCAAGACAGCAAAACTGGGTCCTTTGATTATCGATCTTAAAGGGCTGGATGTTAGCGCGGAGGAAAAGGACTTACTGAGCCGACCTGTCGTGGGCGGCGTCATATTCTTCGCACGTAATTACACCGATCCACAGCAACTGGATGCGTTGGTCAAACAAATCCGCGCGATACGTCCAGAACTGCTTTTATGTGTGGATCAGGAAGGCGGTCGGGTGCAACGTTTCCGGGAAGGGCGCACTTTATTGCCGGCCCCAGGAAAACTGCGCGCAAGCTACCAAGAAGACCCCGCTAAAGCCAAGGCAATGGCGACAGAGCTGGGCTGGCTCACCGCCATAGAGCTGAGAGAGTTTGACTTGGATTTCAGCTTCGCGCCCGTGCTGGATGTAGATTATGGCAAAAACAAAGTCATCGCCGACCGCGCTTTTGGTGATACGCCGGCAATGGCGGCGGCGTTGGCGCGCGCCTTCTGGCGCGGGATGGGGGAGGCTGGCTGCGCAGGTGTAGGCAAGCACTTCCCAGGACATGGCTTTGTGGCGGAAGACACGCATGTGGAGAGCGCCCGCGACTTGCGCAGCTATGAAGAATTACTGGACGCGGACATGCGGCCTTTCATCGAAATGATTGAAGCCGGCGTTGAGGCGATGATGCCTGCTCATGTCATTTATCCTGCCTGCGACCCCTCACCCGCCAGTCAGTCCGCTTTCTGGCTCACCCAGGTGTTGCGTGAGCGCTTGCAATATCGGGGCGCCATTATCAGCGACGATATGGGCATGCAGGGGGCGGATCTGGATGGCGAGGAGGATGAAAGCGCCAGCGTTGTCAGGGCGCTGCAGGCGGGTTGTGATTTGTTGATGGCGTGCAACAATCCTGAGCGCTTACTCAAGGTCGCCAATAAATTGGAGGCCCTGCCTGAGGATCTATTATTCCCGGAGGATTCACTGCGCCGTCGCGACAGTATGCGACGACGCCCTTTAGGGACGGTGGGCCAGGCGAGGCTGGCCCGAGCCCGTGAGCTGGCGCAAAGCCTGCGTCAATAAACGCGATGAAATAGCATACTAACGTAACGATAGGGGGAAGTTGTGTCCTGGAGTGAAGCGAGTTCTTGGTTGGGGTTTGCCGACGATTCCATGCATTGGATTGTGCGGGTGTTTCTCATCGTCTTCGTAACCCTGGTCGCCAATTATCTGTGCCATAAAATAACGGCGCGAATTGCGCGTCAGCTGGCGAAAACCCGGAACTTATGGGATGACACGCTCCTGGACGCCGGCGCCAAGCCGCTTGGGGTATTCATCTGGCTGATCGGGCTTTCCTGGGCGGCGGAAGTGGCGCAGCGGGAAACCGGTGCGGTCGTATTTGAGGCGGTGGATATTATCCGGGCTATCGGCGTCATCGTGCTGATTATCTGGTTCCTGATCCGTTTCGTCAGAGGCGCGGAAGAAATTCTGGTGTCGCCGGACAAGATGAAACAGCCCATGGACAAGACCACCATGTCGGCGATCAGCAAGCTGCTGCGCGCATCCATCATCATCACCGGGGCGCTGGTTATCATGCAGACCCTGGGTTACAGCGTATCCGGGGTGTTGGCGTTTGGGGGTATCGGCGGCATTGCAGTGGGTTTTGCCGCCAAGGATTTGCTGGCCAACTTTTTCGGCGGCCTGATGATCTACCTGGACCGTCCGTTCTCTGTGGGAGACTGGATTCGTTCTCCAGACAAAAACATTGAGGGAACAGTAGAGCAGATCGGTTGGCGTCTGACCTGTATTCGCACCTTCGACAAGCGTCCGTTGTATGTGCCCAATTCCACCTTTACTACGATCTCTGTGGAGAACCCTTCCCGAATGACTCACCGTCGTATCTACGAGACTATCGGCGTTCGCTATGACGATTTTAAGCAAGTGCCGGTGATTGTGGAGCAGGTGAAAGCCATGTTGGCGGAGCACGATGAAATAGATGAAACCCAGACCATGATTGTCAATTTCAACGCCTTTGCGGCGTCATCTCTGGACTTCTTTATCTACACATTCACCAAGACCACCAACTGGATCAAGTACCACGAGGTCAAGCAGGACGTGTTGATCAAAGTGATGGACATTATTCAGCAGCACGGCGCGGAAGTGGCGTTTCCAACGCAAACGGTGCATTTGCCGGACCAACTGAAAGTGTTGAAAGAAGCAGAAAGTTTACAAGATCGGAGAGAATGACATGTACGCCATTATTGGAGGCACTGGACTGACTGAGCTGGAAGGTCTGGAAATCAAGGGGCAGGACAAGATTGATACGCCCTGGGGCGCGCCCTCGGCGGATATCGTACGCGCGCAGTTGCAAGGGAAAGAGGTGCTGTTTTTGGCGCGTCACGGCAATCCGCACCGAATTCCGCCTCATGAAGTGAATTATCGCGCTAATATCTGGGCGTTGAAAGAAGCGGGCGCCAAAGGCATCCTGGCGGTAAACGCCGTAGGCGGCATTCATCCGGATATGGGGGCGACCCATGTGTGCATCCCTGACCAGGTGATCGATTACACCTATGGGCGCGAGCATACTTATTTTCAGGGCGATATCGAGCATGTCACCCATATTGATTTCAGCTACCCCTATGATGAAGCGCTGCGCAAACTGATTTGTGAAAAGGCGACCGCCTTGGGCGTTAAGCACAGCAACTTTGGCGTTTACGGCGCTACCCAGGGACCGCGCCTTGAGACGGTGGCGGAAATCCGCCGCATGAAACAAGACGGCTGTGACATCGTAGGTATGACTGGAATGCCGGAAGCGGCGTTGGCGCGCGAGCTGGATGTCCCTTATGCCTGTATTTCCCTGGTCGTTAATCCGGCGGCGGGCGTCAGCGAAAATATCATCACCATGGAAGAAATCCATGAGGCGATTGATCAGGGGATGGGGTATGTGAAGCAGCTGCTGGCGGCGCTGGTTGCAGAGAGCTGATCTTCAGCGTTGTGCGTTATACATGCTGATCGTTGAATGAAAAAAGCGGGGAAATTACCCCGCTTTTTTTATTGGATGCTCAAAGCCGTCTAACTTCGGTGTGTTATATCAGTCTTCCGTTGGACTGTCGGTTTCGCTTTCTTCCGACTCTTTCTCGTCCTCGCCAGCCAGGTTGCCTTCTGCGGTGTCGACGGAAGTCTGGATGCGCACATTGCGGACCGGGATAATTTTCACCAGTACGCCTACGACAGGATGATCCAGATAGTGGACCTCGCCGCTGCGCATGCGGCGTGATTGTCGGTTGCGGTAGCGGGCGACAGGCTCAAGTCCTCTGAAGGCCTCTTCCATGAACGGCTCCTCGCTGTCGGGTGCGGTTACCTTTGCTTCCGGCGTGTTTTGCGGCATTGGCGTGAGCGCATTGGCGGCGCCCGTTTGCTCGGGGAAGGGCGTAAACATGTCATCCATGGCGCCGCCTGGCTGCTTTTGCCTCCACTCCACCAGGGATAAATCAATCGTGGTGTGCAGGTAACGAGTGCGTGACAGGCTCACCACGCCCTCTATGCTGTAGCCTTCGCCCAATCTTTCCGTATCAAAAATACGCACGGGCGTATCTTGGTTGTACGCGAGATTCGACACCCAGGATTTATGCCAGACAACCTGATAACCAGAGCGACGGTCAAGGTTGTTGGCGATCCACTTTAACAATGTCTGGTTTGCGCCGAGCGCCTGTTTCTGCAGACTGCTCAGCGGTGTGAAATCCACCAGAAGCGGCGCTTCGGGATTGTAATCGACGGGATAGTATTCAAAGTTTTCTTCCCCTTCCGGCACGGGGGTTTTGAACATGATGAGGTCGATTTGATAAAGCCCTGCATAGGCGCGCAGGCTGGAAGACATAAGCCCAAGAAACAGCGTGAGAAAGAGTGCAATGCTTCGCGCTGAGAAAGGGCAAAGTTGAGGTGTTCGGCAAAATAGCATTTATTTGGACAACTTCTTTTGTTTTGTGATTGGAAGGCGTGCGCCAGGGAATAAAAGCTAGGGCGGGTTGATGGCGCCAATGGGGAAGTGGCCATCCATCAACAAACCCTCACAAAGTATACTACATTTCCCTGGCGCCGGGGCCGCCCGGCAGGGTTATGCGCGGGCGGGAGCGAAGGACTTCAGGAGTTTTTCCACGAATTGCATACGGTCTTCCTTGTCCTCCAGTGAGCGAGTGACGCGTAACTTGGAGCCTCCGTCCAATTTGTAGTGCTTGGGTTCACGCTGGATGAGATTGACCAGTTTGATCGGTTCGATGGTGGTCTTCGCGTTGAATTCGATCACGCCGCCCCTGGCGCCGATATCAATTCGAGCGATGCCCAGCCTGTCGGCGGTCAATTTCAGACGAGCCTGGCGGAACAGATTTTTGGTTGCGTCAGGCAAGAGGCCAAAGCGGTCAATCATCTCAATTTGCAGAGACTGCAATGCGTCCTCATCCTTGGCGCTGGCGACGCGTTTATACAGGATCAGACGGTTGTGAACATCCGGTAGATAGTCGTCGGGAATCAGTGCGGGCAAACGCAGATTGACTTCACAACCTTGATCGAGAGGTTGGGTCAGATCCAGCTCTTTGCCCTCGCGCATCGCTTTGACCGCTGCATCCAACAATTGCAGATAAAGCGTGAAGCCAATGTTCTGGATATGCCCGCTTTGCTCTTCGCCAAGCAATTCCCCTGCGCCGCGAATTTCCAGGTCGTGGGTGGCCAGGGTGAACCCGGCGCCGAGATCCTGGGCGCTGCTGATGGCGTCCAGCCTTTTCTTGGCGTCCTCAGTGAGGTTGCGTGGCGGAGGAGTCAACAGGTAGGCGTATGCCTGGTGATGAGAGCGACCGACCCGGCCCCGCAGCTGGTGCAACTGCGCCAGGCCGAATTTATCCGCGCGCTCGATGATAATGGTGTTGGCGGAGGGGATGTCGATACCGGTTTCAATGATGGTGGTGCACATCAGCACATTGAAGCGCTTATGGTAAAAATCCGACATGACCTTTTCCAGCTCACGCTCACGCATCTGGCCATGGGCGACAGCCACGCGCGCATCCGGAACCATCTCCTGTAACTCGGCCGCGGCTTTGTTGATAGTGTTAACCTCATTGTGCAGGCAGAACACTTGGCCGCCCCGTAAAATTTCCCGCAGCACGGCTTCTTTGATAATGCTGTTGCTGTGTTCCTGTACGAAGGTTTTGACGGACAGGCGCTTCTCCGGCGGGGTGGCGATAATCGACAAATCGCGGACGCCCTGAAAGGAAAGGTTCAGGGTGCGCGGTATCGGCGTGGCGGTCAGTGTGAGTATATCGATGTTGGCGCGCAGAGATTTAACCTTCTCCTTTTGCTGCACGCCGAAACGATGCTCCTCGTCGATGATCAGCAAGCCGAGATTCTTAAACTGGATGTCTTTCTGCAGCAGTTTATGGGTGCCGACGAGAATGTCGACCTTGCCTTCCGATAGTTTGTCTTTGACTTTTTCTATATCGCCGGCGCTGCGGAAGCGGGAAATCAGTTCGACATTGATTGCGGTGTCGGCGAAACGGTCCTGGAAGGACTGAAAATGCTGTTGCGCAAGCAGCGTGGTAGGCGTAAGTATCGCCACCTGGCGTCCTGCATGCGCGGCGAGGAAGGCGGCGCGCATGGCGACTTCCGTTTTGCCGAAGCCTACATCGCCGCAGACCAGCCGGTCCATGGGGCGTGGCTTCATCATGTCCTGCAGGACTGCGTTGATCGTCGTGGCCTGATCCGGCGTTTCCTCAAATGGGAAGGCGGCGGAGAAGGCGCGATAATGCTCATCCGGCGGCGGGCAGGCGTAGCCTTTGTGCAGTTCGCGCTTGGCGTAAATATCCAGCAGCTCCGCCGCGCTGTCTTTAATCTTCTCCGCTGCTTGACGCTTAGCGGCGGACCAGCGATCCGTACCGAGTTTGTTAATCGGCGCCAGATTGTCGTCAAGGCCGGCATAGCGGGAAATCAGGTGCAGAGAGGATACTGGTACATAAAGCTTGGCTTCGTTGGCGTATTCCAGCACCAGAAACTCCTGCTTCTGGCCATCCACTTCAAGCGACTGCAGGCCTTTATAGCGGCCGATGCCGTGATCGATGTGAACAACCGGCGCATTAAGCTTCAGCTCGGTCAGGTTCTGAATGATGTTTTCCGGGCTTTCCTGCGTCCGTTTGCGTCGTCTCCGCTGCAGGACCCTGCCTTCATACAGGTCTGCTTCCGCTACGACCAGAATCCGGTTTTCGTTGTCAGCGAACCCTTTCGCCAGCTCCGCCACCGTGATATTCCACTGGTCGGTGGAACTCAGGCATGCTTCCCAGGACTCTAACAAGTTCAGTGGTCTGCCGTGCTCCTTGAATGTATCCATCAGCGCTTGCTGGCGACCGGCGGACTCCGCGCACAAGACTATCTTGTAACCGCTGTCCTGCTGGGCGCAGTCAATAGCCTGTAACGGGTTTTCCTTTTTGGCGTCCAGAGCCAGGTGGGGAAGGGGAGAGAACGGCTTGTCCGTTTCCTCGGACTTGGCGCTGAATTGCGCGCGCGGGAATTGCTTCAGTCCCTCAAACAGCTCATCAACCCGCAGATAAATATCCGCTGGCGGTAAGAGGGGCCGCTGAATGTCGTGACGCAAATCTTCGTAACGCTGCTCAAGGTCTTTCCAGAAATGCAGCGCTTTTTCGTGCAGCCCATCATAAAGGGCGAAGCAGGCGTCTTTGGCCACATAATCCAGCAGGCTGGCGGTCTCAGTAAAAAATAGAGTGAGGTAGTACTCCAGCCCGGGCGTGGCGATGCCTCGGCTTATGTCTTGCAGCAAAGGAATGTTGCGGGACGCGCCGGGAAACTTCTCGTAGAAGTTGTCTTTGAATAACTGGATAGATGCGTCGTTAAGTGGAAACTCGTGTGCGGGCAGCAGACTGATTTCATCCACCTGTCCGGCGGAGCGCTGAGTCTCTGGATCAAACTGGCGCAGGGTTTCGACTTCTTCGTCAAACAGGTCAATACGATAAGGCGCTTTGGAGCCCATCGGGAATATGTCGAAAATCGACCCTCTGACGGCAAACTCCCCGTGTTCATAAACCGTATCGACGCAGCGGTAACCCGCTTGCTCCAGCTCGGATCTATAACTGTTTATCCTGAGCGGCTGGCCTTTGCGCAGGATCAGGGTGGAGCGTTGCACAAACTCCTTTGGCGCCAGACGCACCATGATGGTGCTGAGCGGGACAATAAGCAGGCCGCTGGCGCAGGTCGGTAGTTTATGCAGGGTCTGAATACGCTGGGAAATAATGTCCTGGTGAGGCGAAAAAGTATCGTAAGGAAGGGTTTCCCAGTCCGGTAAGGTCAAAATTGGGGGCGTGTTCTCATTTTTTTTCACGTCCCCTAAAAAAAATTTCACCGCTGATTCGAGCTGATCCGCCGAGGGCATATCTGGTGTTATTACCACCAACAGGCGTTTTTGCTCTTTGAGCGCCTGCGCCAGAATGTAAGCGTCTGACTGTCCGACGGCCTGAGGCCAGTACTTGATAGTCGTTGAATTTGAAGGAAGTTGGCGCCGCTCTGTCAACTTTATATCTCCACCTTAAAGTCAAGGGGCATTCTACAATTGTTTCGTAAAATCACAACCAAACCCCGAAAACGTGATAGCCAGTCCACTTGTGTAAGGGCCCTGAAACGCCTTGGAAAGCGTTAAAAATCAAGGAGCCTAAATTGCTTCGGATGTTTTGAAAAGGGATAATGAGCGCCCGATTTGCGCAGACGAGAGGTGCATAAAAGTGAGTCAAGAAAAATTGGATGCTTGTTTTGGGGAATGGAAGGAACGCGAAACCGTCGCTGAAGCGATGATTCCCCTTATCGGAAGACTGTACAGAAAATATAACGTCATCACATCCATATATGGTCGCCCAATCATCAACCGTTCAGTGATCGGCCTGTTAAAAGCGCACCGTTTTGTGCGTCAGGTAGCTGATCATGAACTGTCCGTGCACAACACTTATCCTATATTAAAGTTGCTGGACGAGCTGGAACTTGGGCACGCTCACGTAGATATCGGCAAGCTCGCTATTAAATATGAAAAAATAAAAGATACAGTTGCGCTGGAAGATTTCGTGCGCAGCGAGCTGGATGAAGTAGTTGGGAAATGCACCGCCGAAGGAAGTATGGGGACTTCCGGAGAAAGCAAAGACGTCGTGCTGTTCGGTTTCGGACGTATTGGACGTTTGTTGGCGAGAATTCTTATCGAGAAAGCCGGTGGCGGCGCGAACCTGCGCTTACGCGCAATTGTCGTGCGCAAAGGCAATGCGGACAATGATCTGGAAAAACGCGCCAGCCTGCTGCGTCGCGATTCCGTACACGGTTCCTTCCAGGGCACGATCACCGTGGACGAGAAAGAATCCGCCATCATCGCTAACGGCAACTACATTCAGGTTATTTACGCGAATAACCCGGATGCAGTGGATTACACCCAGTATGGCATCGATAACGCGATTGTTATCGACAATACAGGCGTATGGCGCGATGAGGCCGGCCTGTCCCGTCACCTGGAGTGCAAAGGCGTCAAGGGCGTGTTGTTGACTGCGCCGGGCAAAGGCTCCATCAAGAACATCGTATACGGCATCAACAACCATTTGATCACTGCGGAAGATCGTATTCTTTCCGCGGCTTCCTGTACGACCAACGCCATCACGCCGGTGCTGAAAGCGCTGAATGACGAGTACGGCATCAAAGACGGCCACGTGGAAACCGTTCACTCCTATACCAACGACCAGAATCTGATCGATAACTACCACAAGGGCAGCCGCCGCGGACGCAGCGCGCCTCTGAACATGGTTATCACGGAAACCGGCGCCGCCAAGGCTGTCGCCAAAGCGCTGCCTGAGCTGGCTGGTAAGCTGACCGGCAACGCCATCCGCGTGCCAACGCCAAACGTGTCGCTGGCTATCCTGAACCTGAACTTGGGTCGCGATACATCAGTGGAAGAACTGAACGGCTATCTCCGTGACGTGTCTCTGCACTCTGATCTGCAGAAGCAGATTGACTTCGTCAACTCGCCGGAAGTGGTGTCCACTGACTTTGTTGGTTCTCGTCGCGCAGGCGTAGTCGACGCGCAGGCGACTATCGTCAATGGCAATCGCGCCGTGTTGTATGTTTGGTACGATAACGAAGCTGGATATAGCGCGCAGGTGGTTCGCGTTGTGAACCAGATGGCGGGCGTTACCTATGCTGTCTACCCCAAAACAATGGGATAAACGAGCCATTGTCGGATCAATCCTGAAAGGTTGACCAACTGGTTTAAAAGGCGGGCCAATGTGCTCGCCTTTTTTGTTGGTGCGGAAATATTGAGCGGTTGAGCGAGCGCTCTAATACTAAAGTCTAAGGATGTGTGGGGGCCGTATTTCCTGGGAAATGCGCCTGAATAATTGTAATCCGATGGTAATAAACCGCAGCGGGGCCGCTGAATGACTGAATTCGCTGAAAAAATAGGGGATTGGCCGTATAAGCTCGCCCGGCGTAGTAGAAAATCCGGATTTGCGTCACTATAATTATGGCGTTTTTTGGTCGGCCATCCTGTGCATCCCTCCAACAAGGGCAATCCTAAATTCCAATCACAAGAGCGCATTCGTGGTGGCTGTAAATCAATTTATTCTGATGATTAGGCGGGGCTGATGATCAAGATCAAGAAAGGCTTGGATCTTCCGATAGCCGGAGCGCCTGCACAGGTCATTGAAGATGGTAAGCCTGTAAACCAGGTTGCTTTAATCGGATTTGACTACAACGGCATGAAACCTACCATGGAAGTAAAGGTAGGCGATCGTGTTAAGTGCGGCCAGCTTCTATTTACTGATAAAAAGACGGAAGGCGTCCGTTACACTTCGCCAGCGAGCGGTATAGTGTCAGCGGTGAACCGAGGCGAACGTAGGGTGTTTCAGTCGATTGTTATCGACGTTGAAGGGGACGAATATGAGCAGTTTGCTCAATACAGCCCCGAGGAACTGCCCAATTTGTCTCGCGAGCAGGTTGCTGAAAACCTGATCGCTTCTGGAGATTGGGCTGCGTTGAGAACGCGTCCGTACAGCAAGGCTCCTGCCATTGACGCTGAGCCTCACTCCATCTTCGTAACGGCGATGGACTCCCACCCATTGAGCGCTGATCCGGCGGTCATTATCAACGAAGCCAAGGCCGACTTTAAAAACGGCTTGACTGTTCTGGGCAAACTGACCCGCGGCAAAGTCTTCGTCTGCGCCCGCGCTGGCGTCAGCTTCGATCTGCCTAACGGCTCCAACGCCGTGCAGGAACAGTTTGACGGCCCACACCCCGCTGGTCTGGCAGGCACCCATATCCATTACCTTGATCCTGTGAACGCGTCCAAGTTTGTCTGGACCATTGGTTATCAGGACGTAATCGCTATTGGTCGCCTGTTCACCTCCGGACGTAAGTCTGTGGAGAGAGTGGTTGCATTGGCTGGCCCTATGGTCAATAAGCCTCGCCTGCTGCGCACCCGTGCGGGCGCATCGCTAACCCAGCTGACTGAAGGCGAACTGAAGTCTTCCGATGTGCGTCTGATTTCCGGTTCCGTACTGGGTGGACGTAACGCGAAAGGCAGCGTGGCTTTCCTGGGGCGTTACGCCAATCAAATATCCTGCCTTGAAGAAGGCTACAAGCGTGAATTTATGGGCTGGTTGTCACCGGGCTCCAATAAATTCTCCTTGTTGAATATTTATCTTTCCAAGCTCAACCCGGGCAAGTTGTTCAACTTCACCACCACTACGAACGGCAGCGAGCGGGCCATGGTCCCCGTTGGTTCGTATGAAAAGGTGATGCCGTTGGACATTCTTCCAACACAACTACTGCGCTCTCTGATTGTCGGCGACACAGAAATGGCGCAAAAGCTGGGTTGTCTGGAGCTGGATGAAGAAGACCTTTCCCTCTGCACCTTCGTGTGTCCGGGTAAATATGAATACGGTCCTATTCTTCGCGATAGCCTCACTCGCATTGAGAAAGAGGGTTGATGCATGGGAATGAGAGAATTTCTTGACAAAATCGAGCCGCAATTTGAAAAAGGCGGCAAGTATGAGAAGTGGTACGCGCTGTACGAAGCCGTCGACACCATCTTCTATACGCCTTCCAAAGTAACCAGCGCCAACACGCACGTGCGTGACGGCGTTGACTTGAAGCGCATCATGATTACGGTGTGGTTCTGCGTATTCCCGGCCATGTTCTTCGGCATGTACAACGTGGGCTACCAGTCCAACACCTACCTCGCGGCTAATGGCCTGACCATGGATATGGACTGGCACGGCGCGATTATCGCCATGCTCGCCGGTAATAACCCCGCCAGCATCTGGGATAATTTCATTTATGGCGCGGTTTACTTCCTTCCTATCTATGCGGTCACCTTTGCTGTGGGCGGATTCTGGGAAGTGGTGTTTGCGACGATCAGAAAGCATGAAGTTAACGAAGGTTTCTTCGTAACCTCTATTCTGTTCGCGCTGACCTGTCCTCCAACCATTCCATTGTGGCAAGTGGCGCTGGGCATTAGCTTTGGCGTAGTGATCGGTAAAGAGGTATTCGGCGGCACAGGTAAAAACTTCCTGAACCCGGCGTTGACTGGGCGCGCTTTCCTGTACTTCGCTTATCCTGCGCAGATTTCCGGTGACGCGGTCTGGACCGCTGTTGACGGTTTCAGTGGCGCGACGCCTCTGGGTGTGGCGGCTTCCGGCGGCTTGAACGCGCTGACAGCCAACATTTCCTGGATGGACGCGTTCCTTGGCTTCCAGCAGGGCAGTGTGGGTGAAACCTCTACGCTGGCGATTCTGTTGGGCGGCGCTGTACTGCTGATCATGGGCATTGCGTCCTGGCGTATCGTCGCTGGCGTTTTCCTGGGTATGGCCGCGACTGCAACTCTGTTGAACTTTATCGGTTCCGACACTAACCAGATGTTCCAGGTGCCTGCACACTGGCATTTCGTATTGGGCGGTTTCGCGTTCGGTATGATGTTCATGGCGACGGACCCCGTATCCGCATCCATGACCAATACCGGTAAGTGGGCGTTCGGTATATTGGTTGGCCTGATGACCGTATTGATTCGCGTGGTTAACCCGGCGTTCCCTGAAGGCATCATGTTGGCCATTCTGTTCGCCAACTTGTTTGCGCCGTTTATCGACCATCTGGTGATTCAAGCCAATATCAAACGGAGGCTGGCGCGTGTCTAAGTCAAACGATTCAATTCAAAAGACGGTCATCGTCGCGCTGGCGCTGTGTATCGTCTGCTCTATCTTTGTATCCGCTTCGGTCGTACTGCTGAAGCCGGTTCAGATTCAGAATAAAACACTGAACCTGAAAGAGAATATTCTCCGCGCGGCGGGCATGTTGAGCGCGACTCCCACTAAAAAAGAAGTGGAAGAGAAGTTTGCTCAGATAACGCCGAAAATTGTCGATCTGGATACTGGTTTGTACGTGGAGCCCAAGGACATCGGTTTTGAAAGCGTAGACGCGTTTGATCAAAAGAAATCTGCGCAGAACCCGAAACTGTCCAAAGTGTTGGATTCTTCTGAAGACCTGGCGAGCATCAAGCGTCGCGAGCGTTACGCGAAAGTGTATCTGGTCAAGGAAAATGGCGCGCTGACTCGCGTGATCCTTCCGGTCAAAGGCTATGGCCTGTGGTCGACGCTGTACGGTTTCCTGGCTTTGAAAGCGGATGGCGACAGCGTAGTGGGGCTGGGCTTCTACGAGCACGGCGAAACCCCCGGTCTGGGCGGTGAAGTCGACAACCCTAACTGGAAAGCGCAATGGCCTGGTAAAGAGGTGTACGATGACAACTTTGATGTTGCAGTGCGTCTCGTTAAGGGCGGTGTGAATCCTTCTTCATCTGACGCCAAGTACTCTGTTGACGCATTGTCTGGCGCCAGCCTCACCAGCCGCGGCGTGGAAAATCTGCTGCACTACTGGTTGAGCGAGAGCGGATTCAAAACGTATTTGGAAAAGGTAAGATCCGGGGAGGCAGGAAATGTCTGACGTAACGCCGAAGAAAGTTCTTCTAGAGCCTATTCTCTCCAATAACCCGATTGCGCTGCAGATTCTTGGGATCTGTTCCGCGTTGGCTGTCACCACCAGCCTTAAGCTGTCCATCGTAATGGCGATCGCTGTGTCGTTGGTAACAGCGAGCTCCAGCTTCTTTATCGCGTTGATACGCTCACAGATACCAAGCAACATCCGGATCATCGTACAGATGACCATCATTGCGTCGCTGGTAATTGTGGTTGATCAGGTGTTGAAAGCTTACGCCTACGAAATCAGCAAGCAGTTGTCTGTATTCGTCGGACTGATTATCACCAACTGTATCGTAATGGGACGTGCGGAAGCTTTCGCCATGCAGAATGGCCCCGTACTGAGCTTCCTTGACGGTATCGGCAACGGCGCAGGTTACGGCGCTATCTTGATTACCGTTGCTACAGTGCGTGAGCTGCTGGGCGCCGGTAAGCTGTTCGGTGTGGAAATTCTTCCCACCATCGCTAATGGCGGCTGGTACCAGCCAAACGGCCTGTTGCTGCTGCCTCCGAGCGCGTTCTTCATTATCGGCTTGATCATCTGGGGGCTGCGTTCCTGGAAGAAGGATCAGGTGGAAGCGGCGGAGTACAAACTGTCCGCGCACAAAGTTAAGGAGGCGTTTTAAGCATGTTTGAACATTATCTGAGCCTCCTTGTCAAGGCGGTATTCGTTGAAAACATGGCCTTGGCCTTCTTTCTGGGGATGTGTACGTTCCTGGCTTTGTCCAAAAAGATGGAAGCGGCTATAGGTCTCGGTATTGCGGTTGTCGTCGTACTGGCTGTGACCGTGCCTGTTAACAACGCCATTTATAATGGCTTGTTGCGCGAAGGCGCATTGAGCTGGGCGGGACTGCCTAATGTTGACCTGAGTTTCCTTGGGTTGCTGACTTACATCGGCGTTATCGCCGCTATCGTACAGATACTGGAGATGGTGCTGGATAAATTCTTCCCCGCGCTCTATAACGCGCTGGGTGTGTTTCTCCCGCTGATTACCGTTAACTGTGCGATCATGGGCGCCTCCCTGTTCATGGTTGAGCGTGATTACACATTCGGAGAGAGTCTGGTGTACGGTTTCGGCGCTGGGCTGGGCTGGGCGTTGGCGATCATCGCTTTGGCCGGTATTAGAGAGAAGCTGAAATACAGTGACGTTCCTGAAGGTCTGCGTGGTCTGGGCATCACCTTCATCACCGTAGGTCTGATGTCGCTTGGTTTTATGTCTTTCTCAGGCATTTCTCTGTAATCGGTCCGAACAGGTGAAGGTTAATAACAAATGAACACTGAAATCATATTGGGCGTAGTCATGTTCACCGCCATAGTGCTATCACTGGTGGCGGTGATCTTGGCGGCGCGCGCAAGACTGGTCAGCTCGGGCGACGTCACCATTGAGGTGAACGGCGATCCCAATCACACAATCAAAACGCCAGCTGGCGGCAAGTTGCTGCAAACTTTGGCTGGAGAGGGCGTGTTCCTGTCGTCCGCCTGCGGCGGCGGCGGTAGCTGCGCGCAGTGTAAATGTAAGGTTTTCGACGGCGGCGGCTCCATGTTGCCGACGGAGAGAGCGCACTTTACGCGTCGTGAAGAGAAGGAAGGCTGGCGCTTGTCCTGTCAGGTTGCTGTTAAGCAGGACATGAAAATTGAAGTGCCGGAAGAAGTCTTCGGCGTCAAGAAGTGGGAGTGCGAGGTGGTGTCTAACCATAATGTCGCTACTTTCATCAAAGAGCTTGTATTGAAACTGCCGGATGGCGAAGTTGTTGACTTCCGCGCGGGTGGTTACGTTCAGCTTGAGACGCCAGCTTACGACGTGACCTTCGATAAGTTTGAAATCGAAGAGCGTTTCCGCGAAGACTGGGACAAGCACAACCTGTGGCGCTTCCGTTCTGTCGTTAAAGAGCCGGTGATTCGCGCATACTCCATGGCGAACTATCCGGAAGAGCGCGGCGTACTGAAGTTCAACATCCGTATCGCGACGCCTCCTCCAGGCACCAACTTCCCGCCCGGACAAATGTCTTCATGGGTATTCTCGTTGAAGCCAGGCGATAAGGTAACGGTATACGGACCCTTCGGTGAGTTCTTTGCTAAAGAGACTGATGCGGAGATGGTGTTCGTTGGCGGCGGCGCTGGTATGGCTCCAATGCGTGCGCACATTTTCGATCAGCTGAAGCGTCTTAAGACCAGTCGTAAAATGTCCTTCTGGTATGGCGCTCGTAGCCGTCGTGAAATGTTCTACGTTGACGACTTTGACGGTCTGGCTGCGGAGAATGACAACTTCCAATGGCATGTGGCTCTTTCCGATCCGCTGCCTGACGACAACTGGACGGGCTACAAAGGTTTCATTCACAACGTGTTGTATGAAAACTATCTCAAGGAGCATCCAGCGCCGGAAGATTGTGAGTTCTACATGTGCGGACCGCCCATGATGAATGCGGCGGTTATCAAAATGCTGAAAGACCTGGGTGTTGAGGACGAGAATATTCTGCTAGACGACTTTGGTGGTTAATATTATTTCTGCGTTCCTCAAAATCAGAAAGCCCGCCAGTGCTTTACTGCTCTCCAGCAGTCTCGCATTGGCGGGCTGCTTTCATTCTGGCCCGGAATTGCACTCTTCTGAGGGCAAAATCATGGGTACGACCTATCATGTCAAATGGGCTTCTGATTCGAGCAAGTCGGAGCAGGAGCTGGCGCAGGGCGTATTGGCGCAATTGCAGCTGGTTGATCGCCTGATGTCGACGTATAAGCCCGAATCGGAATTAAGCCGCTTTAATCAATCTGAACCTGGAAGCTGGTTTGATTTCTCGCCTGAGTCATTTGAAGTCTTTCAAATTGCGCAAGGCGTCAGCGATATCAGTGGCGGCGCTTTTGATATCACAGTGGGTAAGCTGGTGAATCTGTGGGGCTTTGGTCCTGATCTTCGTCCAATTAAGATTCCGGATGACGCCACGCTTTCCAGCGAGTTGTCCAAAGTCGGCTACCAGCACCTCAAATACCAGGCGGACGGCGATAAGGTTCTCAAAGAGACGGCGATGTACGTTGATCTCTCCGCCGTCGCCAAAGGCTATTCCGTTGATCTGGCTGCTAAATACCTGGAGTCGCAGGGCGTTACTGATTATCTGGTCGAGGTTGGCGGCGAAGTCATGCTGAGTGGCCACAAGCCTGATGGTCAGCCATGGCGGATCGCCATAGAATCGCCGGTAGTGGGCGAAAGGCGGGCGCAAAACGTGGTGGAAATGGACAGGGGCGCGGTAGCCACTTCCGGAGACTATCGTAATTACTTCGAAGAAGATGGCGTTCGTTATTCCCATACCATTGACCCCCGCACTGGCAAGCCGATTGACCACAATCTCGCCTCGGTAACCGTTATCGACGATACGGTGGCGCGCGCGGACGCGTTGGCGACCTCCTTTATGGTAATGGGGCCGGAACAAGGTATGGATGTTGCGGTCAAAAACGATATCGCTGTGTTGTTTATTGTCCGGCGGGACGGTAAGTTTGTAGAAGAAACGTCCCCCGCGTTTTTGAAACGTATCAAACGATTGGAGGAGTAGAGCGATGTATGTGTTTCTTGTTGTTTTCGGCGTCATGCTGCTCATCGTTGTGGCCATGTCCATCGGCGTTATCCTAGGCCGCAAGCCCATCTCAGGTTCATGCGGCGGTATGAGCGCCTTGGGAATGGAAGTCGCCTGCGATATTTGCGGAGGCGATAAAAACAAGTGTGAAAAAGAGACGGAAGCTGCCGCCAAGCAATCTCAGGCGCAGGCTGAAGATCTCGCATACGACGCCACCCGTAAGGGGTGAGCTCTTACCTTATAGAAGCAAGTCCGCGAATGTCTCGATGGCGTTCTGCGGATTGTGATTGAGTTGTCGCACGCGACGGTGCGTTTATCTGACGTCGCGACTTAAGTATTAAATTATAAAGATGTTCCGTCTGGCGGCCTGCGGCGGCTGCAATCCGGCGGGATAGGATTTCAGGAGACCGACAGCGCATGGCTGAATATCGTTATGATGTGGTTGTAATTGGCGCCGGGCCGGCTGGCGAAGGCGCGGCGATGAATGCTGCGAAGCACGGCAAGCGCGTTGCAGTGATTGAGGATAAGAGTCAGGTTGGCGGCAACTGCACCCATATGGGGACGATTCCGTCGAAAGCGTTGCGTCACGCAGTCAAGCAAATCATCCAGTTCAATACCAATACTATGTTCCGGGATATCGGGGAGCCGCGCTGGTTTTCTTTCCCCAGAGTCTTGCAGAATGCGGAGCGAGTGATTGGTAAGCAGGTCAAAATTCGTACGCAGTTTTACGCCCGCAACAGAGTAGACCTGTATCGCGGTCGCGCCAGTTTCATTGATGAGAATCGTATCGAAGTGCGGGGCGGTCTGAACGGTAAAGAAGTCTTGTATGGCAAGCAGGTCGTTATCGCGACAGGCTCCAGGCCCTATCTGCCTGAAGACGTAGACTTCACTCATCGTCGTATCTATAACAGCGATAGTATTCTCAAGCTGAGTCATACGCCTAGAACCCTGATTATCTACGGAGCAGGGGTGATAGGCTGTGAGTACGCCTCCATTTTCGTCGGGTTGGGCGTTAAAGTGGACCTTATTAATCCCGGCGAGCGTTTATTGTCTTTCCTTGACGGAGAAATTTCCGACGCATTGAGTTATCACCTGAGGGATAACGGGGTGCTGGTGCGCCATAACGAGCAATACGATAGCGTGGTCGGGGATGATCATGGCGTTGTGTTGACGATGAAATCCGGCAAGCGTATTCGCGCCGACGCCTTCCTCTGGTGTAACGGGCGCACCGGCAACACAGATAATCTGGGGCTGGAGAATATTGGGCTGGAGCCCAACGCTCGCGGCCAGTTGGCGGTGGATAATCACTACCGCACCAAGATCCCGCATGTATTCGCGGCGGGCGACGTGATTGGCTGGCCCAGCCTGGCAAGCGCCGCCTATGACCAAGGGCGTTCTGCGTCCTCAGAGATAGTTAAGGATGATTTCTTCCGCTTTATTACCGATGTGCCTACCGGGATTTATACGATTCCTGAAATTAGCTCTGTCGGTCGCACGGAAGCAGAACTGACTGAGGCCAAGGTGCCTTATGAAGTAGGGCAGGCGTTTTTCAAGGATTTGGCCCGCGCGCAGATTACCGGCGACACGGTGGGTATGCTGAAACTGCTATTCCATCGGGAAACAATGGAGTTGCTGGGCATTCATTGCTTCGGAGATCAGGCCTCCGAGATCGTACACATCGGGCAGGCCATCATGAATCAGCCTGGTGAACTGAATACCATCGAGTATTTTGTTAACACCACCTTCAATTACCCCACGATGGCGGAAGCTTATCGGGTGGCGGCGTTAAACGGACTTAATCGGATATTCTAATCGGGCTTAGGCGAGCGGGATTTGCGTCCCGTTCGCCTGCTGTCGCGAAAGCGACTACTGCGCGTGAGTCAGGTGCGGTTGCTGGGTCTTCAGATATTTGAGGACGTGGCAGGGGTAGTCGGTGATGACGCTGTGCACGCCCAGCTCCTGTAGACGTAATACATCGGGAATCATATTTACCGTCCAGGTGGAGACTTCCAGTCCCGCCTTTCTGGCTTCTGTCATCAGCTCCTCGTCGGCCAGCTTGTAATACAGCACCAGCATTCGGCAGTTGAGCTTGAGTGCGGTTTGTATTGGTCCAGGGAAGCGTTTCTCCGCGACATATCCCGTATCGATGGAGCCATTCAGTCGCTTGATCTGCTGCAGCACCCATGAGTTGGATGACGTAACGACGACGCGTCCAAACAGCTTTTCGTGTTGGATCAGTTCTACCAGTCGATTGCAAAGAATGTTTAGCCTGGGCTTGGTGTCAGTCTTGATTTCCAGCTGTATCGACTGAAACTCAGGACAGACCGCCAGGATGTCCTGTAGCGTCGGCACCGGAGCTGGCTCATGCCAAGGTGGAACATGCAGTCCTGCGTCCAAATCGCCCAGCTCAGCCGCAGTTAGCTCTGCGACCTTGGCGGCGTGGCCGGTGGTGCGATTAGTGGTTTTATCATGAATGACCATCAAGTGGCCGTCTTTGCTGAGCTGGAGGTCCAGCTCAAAATTGCGGATGCCTTCCTGGTAGGGATGAGCAAAGCCGGCGACGGTATTTTCCGGTGCTTCGCCCTTGGCGCCCCGATGACCCACAATAATCATATTGAGTTTCCGTTATTTGGCCTTTTTGTAGATTGTTTGGCGTTTAAGATAGGTTTCCCTGCATAAATTCGCATCTTCCAGAAATGCTGGCAAATCCGGCATGGTCAGCGCCTGCGGGCCATCTACCAGGGCTTTGGATGGGTGAGGGTGGAAGTCCACCAGAACCATATTGGCGCCCGCGATGATCCCCTGGGCAGTGGCGTGAGTAACTTCCAGTATGCCGTCGGGCGCGCGCTCGTGATTGCCGACAGAATGTGACGGGTCAACGCAAACTGGCATCCGGGTAAGGCGTTTGATGACAGGGACATGAGCGAAATCCACCAGATTGCGGTGAGGCGCTCCGCCGTCGGTTTTCATGCCTCGCAGGCAGAAGACGACATTGGCGTTGCCTTCGCTCGCCAGATACTCCGCAGCATTGAGAGATTCATTCAGTGAGATGCCAAAGCCTCTTTTCAGCAGCGCTGGATACTCTTTTTGTCTGCCGATGGCTTTGAGCAGCTCAAAGTTCTGTGTATTGCGGGTGCCGATTTGCAGCATGACGCCAGTAGGGCGGCCGGTTTTCTCCAGGCACTCATCAATTTCCTCGATATGGCTCTCGTGAGTAATCTCCATGGCGATGACTTTGATGTCGTATTTGCCCGCCAACTCGAAGACGTAGGGGAGACAGTCTTTGCCGTGACCTTGAAATGTATAGGGATTGGTGCGTGGCTTGTAGGCGCCCATGCGGGTGCATTGCTGGCCGTTCTCTTTCAGGGCGCGCATCATTTCTTCGACGTGAGTCGGGTTGTCCACTGCGCAAAGGCCTGCGAACACATGGAAGCTCTCTTGATCGAAGGTCAGTCCATTGTAGTGAAATCCTGTAGTGCGCTTGCTGTCCGCGTGGCGGCCAAGAATGCGATATTCTTCAGAAATGCGAACGACTCGTTCAACAGCGGGTAAGGCTTCCAACTCTTCGGCGTTCAGCTTCTTGGTGTCGCCAAGAAGATAGATTTCCGTCAACTTCTGCTGCTGGCCCTGAATTTCATGGACTTTGCTGGAGACGCCCGGCAGTGCGTCAATAAAGTTCAAGGTTTCTCTATAAGCTTCTGAGGAAATATCTGTGTCAGGGTGAAGAATGATCAGCATAGCGGTTTCCTGAAGTAGGGGTGGACTCTTGAGGCGGACGGGGTCCGATGCTTGTTTTTTCGCCGCGGGCGACGATGTTCCTTATTGAGCTTTGGTATTCTGGCAGGTCATGCCCGACGCGCGTCGGGCTGCGCGCTTTTCCTGTCGTTTGCGCCAGTCATGTCTGATTTTACGACGCCACAGGTACTCGACGACAACATAGCCCAGTACGGAGAAGAATAGCCCGCAAATGAATGAGCCGAAATAGAGCGGCAAACCAATCTGATACAGCTTTTCTCCTAGCCAGGCGAAACTGAGCTCAAATTCAAAATGAACTTTCGGCATGCCTAAAATGTGTGCGCCAACCAGATAGTTGAAATAAAAAATAGGCGGCATGGTGACAGGGTTGCTAATCCATACGAGTGCGACGGCCAGTGGCAGATTGCAATTTACCCAGACCGCGATGAATGCGGCCACCACCATTTGGAAAGGCATGGGAATAAAGCTGCAGAACACGCCAACCAGAACGGCCTTGGCGATGGCATGGCGGTTGATATGCCAGAGGTTGGGCTCATGTAAGATGTCGCCTAAAAAATGCAGAGACTTGTTTTCTTTGAGCTTGTGTGGATTTGGCATCCACTTCTTGATGAAATCTTTAGGCATTTGCTGATTACAACCGCGTGAAAGTCGTATAGAGTGCTGCTCCGAAAAAAGCCGCCATATATTAGAGTGTAATGTAAATTTAGGGAACAACCGATGCGCACATGGATGCTCGCGCTAACCGCCGGATGGCTAACAGTTTTTTTATTCGGCCATCATTGGCTTTCATTCGTCTCCCAGTATGTCTGGATTTTCCCCCTTTTAAGCATTTTAGCTTTGCTGAGCGTTATTGCGGGGAGTCTCAGCGGCCGAGGTCGCTATTATACCCCGGCATTGTTTCTGTTTGGGGTCATTTTCGCCGGAATTCGATTACAAAATATTGCGGAATCCTTGCCGCCGTCACTGCTTGGCGAACCCCTGCAACTGCGCGGTGAGATATGTAGTTCCGTGCGCGCCGGTAATGTGCAGTCCTTTTCCTTTTGTGTCGCAGAGGCCCGTGTGGATGGCGTTTTGCTGCCAGAGCTGGCGAGCAAGACCATCCGTTTATCCTGCTACTACTGTGACGTGGAGTTGCACGAGTCCGGACGTTATTCCCTGCAGGCGAAGCTAAAAGACCTTTGGCCATTACAAAACTTTCATGATCCATGGGGTTGGCAAAAGCTGTGGCGGTCAGGTTTGTACGCCAGAGGTTCCATTGCCCAGGGTTCTGTTGAGTTGTGGGCAATGGAACGGGCTGAGGGGCTTATGGGGAGACTGGCTGAGTTTCGGTCTCGGACTCGGGGTCTGGTTCGCTCGACGACGGCGTCGATGGCGCATCAACGAAGTTTCCTGGCGCTATTTCTGGGCGCTCGCACAGAGCTGGGTGCGTCGCAATGGGATGTGCTGAGGCGCTCCGGTCTGACGCATTTATTGGTTATCTCCGGCCTCCATATTGGTTTGATAGCAATTCTGGTTATGTTCGCCTTGCGTTGGGCGTTTTGTTGGCTCCCTCGGCAGTTCGCCGACTGGGTTGCGTGTGGGTTGACTATATTGGCGATACTCTCCTATGTCGCTCTGATCGATTACGGTCTGCCAGCGGTGCGCGCTGCATTGGCCGTTTCTCTTGCGCTGCTTATGCTGAGGTTGCGTCGACGGATATTGCCGTCGACTTTCTTTATTGCGGTTCTCACCTGCAGTTTGCTTCTGGACCCTTTGGCTCCCTGGAGCGCGGGCTTTTGGTTGTCTTTCGTGGCGGTGGGGCTGCTCTTTGTGACCTTTGGTCATCGACCGCTGCAATCCTTTTCGAAACCAGGATCGCTGTGGCGGTCGCAAATGGCTTTGACAGTTGGTCTGGCAGGAATTCTGGCGATAAGTTTTCAGCAGATTCCGTCGGCGGCTCCATTGGCGAACCTGGTCGCAACGCCATTGGTGACGCTGATTGTGGTTCCCTTGGGGCTGATGGCGCTTGCTGTGGCTTTGGTTTGGCCGGCCGGCGGTGAGATGTTGTTGCGGATGACGGATATCTGTCTGGATGGGTTTTGGCGGGTAGCCGAGCTGGCCTCGTTAGGTCCTGCTCTGCAAACGCCTCTGGAGATGACGCTGGCGTCAGTCAGCTTCGTCATCGTCGGAATCTGTGTAGCGGGGGCGATGCGGATGCCCGGCGCTGTCTGGTTTATCGGAGTGCTGGCGCTAATTGGGGCAGGGATGCGTGAGCAATATGAGCAGGTTTGGTTCCGTTTTACCTTGTTGGATGTTGGGCAGGGATTGGCGTCAGTGATAGAAAGTCGTGGCGAAACGGCTTTGTATGACGCGGGCCCTGGCTTCGCGGATGGGTGGAGTGCTGGGGCAACTGTGGTCGATCCTTACTTGCGGTCTATTGGCGTCAAAGGATTGAAGTACGCGGTTATTAGTCATGGAGATAGCGATCACGCTGGCGGCTGGGGCGATGTCCGCACAAATTTCATCGTGGCGTCCGCGCTTTCTGGTGAACCGGACAGAGTGGAAAGCTCTAAACCCTGTATCGCCGGCGCCAACTATCAGGTCGGGGTGGCGAGAATGGAGGTCCTTTGGCCTCTGGAGGGAGCGAGAGGGAAAGGTAATAACCGTTCCTGCGTAATACGTTTGACGGTGAGGGGGCTTAGCATACTGATGACTGGAGACATTGAGGCGTCGGCGCAGCGGGCGCTATTAACTGAAGCCAAAGACAAGCTGGCGTCTGACATACTGGTCTCGCCGCATCACGGTAGCGCCTCCAGCTTTTTGCCCGAGTTCGCTTCCGCTGTGTCGCCTCGGGTTGTCATTGCTTCAGCAGGTTATCTCAATGCCTTTGGGCATCCACATAAGCTGGTGCGTGATTGGTTTGAGCGCAGAGGCGCAGCGTTTTATAACACGGCCGAGGTGGGCGCTGTGCAGATATCGATTGAAGAGGGCGACGGCGCGGTAAAAATACAGTTTGGCGGACCTTGGGGCGAGGTTCTGATGGCGTTGGATAAGAATCGCTGATTCTGTGAACAACCCCGTGCTTTTAAAGGACTAAGATTACTTACCGATAAGCTTTTGCTGTTACGGTTTGTTTATAGGCTGTGGTAAAGTATGGCAATTTTTTTGAGGAGACAGATGCGTGTACGAGTTGTTAAAGGCCGGCGGCTTGATAATGATCCCTATTTTGCTATGTTCAGTGGTGGCTCTAGCGATCATTATTGAAAGATTCTGGACTCTGCGTCCGCAAAAAGTTGCGCCGCGCTCTATCGTTAACGATTTGATGGCGCGCCTTAAGAAAAAAGAACTTAATGGCAAAACCCTGAAAGACCTCCAACAATCCACTCCCCTTGGGCGCGTTCTCGCCGCCGGTCTGATCAACGCCAAACATGGTCGTGAGATCATGAAAGAAAGTATCGAGGAAGAAGCCAGTCATGTTGTGCATGAACTGGAGCGTTTCCTGACGGCGTTGGGTTCTGTGGCGGCGATTGCTCCCCTGTTGGGACTGTTGGGTACGGTTATCGGTATGATCGACGTGTTCGCCGAAATTCAAATTGCCGGCACTGGCAATACGCAAGCATTGGCGGGCGGCATTTCCAAGGCGCTGATTACTACCGCGGTGGGTTTGACTATCGCTATTCCTGCACTGGTATTTCACCGTTACTTCCAGCGTCGTGTGGATGAGCTGGTGGTTGAGATGGAGCAGCAGGCGTTGAAGCTGGTTGAAGTCGTGCACGGCGATCGTGACGTCGACATGAGCGGAGTGAAAAGCAAGTGAAATTCCGGCGCCAATCCAGAGAAGAGTTGTCAGTAAACGTAACGCCTCTGATTGACGTTGTTTTTCTGCTACTGATCTTCTTTATGGTCTCAACCACGTTCACCAAGGAAAGCCGTCTTGCGGTGGAGCTGCCGAAGTCCTCAGGCGAAGCGTCTGAAAGCCTGGCTGATCAAATTGAGGTCGTGATCAATAAAGACGGTCAGTACACCGTTAATCAGCGAGTACTGATCAATAGTCAGATCGCTACATTGAAAAGGGCGGTGGAGCAATTGTCCAAGGGCAAGAACGATCTTCCGTTCATCGTTACGGCGGACGCCAAAACCCCCCACGAATTCGTGGTCCGGGCAATGGATGTCGCCGGTCAGCTCGGGTATCAGAAGTTGAGTATTACCACTCAACGCACCGAAGCCGAATAACCTTATCCTGACTAAGGGCTGACATGTCAAAAGTCGCAAAGCAGTATGCCGGCGCGCAAGTGTACGGCAGGCTGCTGTCTTATTTGAAGCCGTTATGGAAGGTCTTCGCTCTAGCGGTGCTGGGTAATGTGATTTACGCATTAGCCAGCGCCGGGATGGCGGATGCAACCAAGTACATCGTCGCGGCGATCGAAACTCCAAGCCCGGAAGGGCGTTTCCTGGTTCCCATGCTGATCATCGGCATATTCGCCCTGCGCGGCCTGGGTTCATTTTGTGGTGGCTATTTCATGGCGCGTGTGGCCAGGGGCATTGTTCACAGAATGCGCCTGGAGCTGTTTCGCCATCTGACCGTATTGCCGTGTCGCTTCTTTGACTCCAATTCAACCGGACATCTGGTTTCCCGTATTACCTATAACGTGGACCAGGTGACAGGCGCCGCCACCAATGCGATTACGGTTGTCCTGAGAGAAGGATTTACGGTCATTGGGTTGATGGGGTACATGATCTTTGTCAGCTGGAAGTTGACGCTTCTGTTTCTTGTCCTTGGTCCGATCATCGGTGTCCTTATCAGCTACGTTTCCAAGCGATTCCGGCGTATTAGTCATCGCATACAAAGCAGCATGGGAGACGTTACTCATGTGGCTTCGGAATCCATTGGCGGATATCGCGTGATGCGGACTTTTGGCGGCGAGGAGTACGAATTCAATCGCTTCATGAAAGCCAGTGAGTACAACATCGCGCAGGCGCTGAAAATGTCGCTCACGCAGGCGCTGTCAACGCCGATCATTCAGCTGGTTATCTCCGTTTTTATCGCCCTGTTGGTGTGGCTGGCTCTTAGTCCTGAAATTCGCGGCAATATGAGCACTGGCGAGTTTCTGGCCTACATCACTGCTGCGACGACCTGCGCTAAGCCCATCAGGCAGTTGACTGAGGTTAACGCCGTCATTCAGCGAGGGATCTCCGCGGCGCAGGATGTATTCATGCAGTTGGATGAGCCGATTGAAAAAGACGAAGGCGCATTTACGACGGAGCGAGTGCAAGGCCGATTGGAGTTCAAAGGATTGGGCTTTAGTTACGGTGATGAAGGCAAGCCTGCGCTTCAGGACATTAACCTCGTAATCGAGCCGGGCGAGACCGTTGCGCTGGTTGGGCGTTCCGGTAGTGGGAAGTCCACGTTGGTCAGTCTTCTGCCCAGATTTTATGACTATGAAACTGGCGAAATTCTGTTGGACGGAAAACCGCTCAAAGATTTCACTCTGACGTCTCTGCGTCGCCAAATCTCCATTGTGACTCAGCAGGTTGTGTTGTTTAACGATACGGTCACCAACAATATTGCCTACGGCGCTTTGGCTGATGCAACGCCTGATCAGGTGCGTGAAGCGGCGAAATCTGCAGACGCGTTGGATTTTATCGAGCAGCTGGAGCAAGGCTTCGACACGCTGCTGGGCGAAAATGGAACGCGTTTGTCTGGAGGGCAGCGGCAGCGCATGGTTATAGCGCGGGCGCTGCTTAAGGACTCTCCGATACTGATTCTCGACGAAGCCACGTCCGCGCTGGACACTCACGCGGAGCGGAATATTCAGAGCGCGCTGGAAACCTTGATGAAAGGCCGCACCACATTGGTGGTTGCCCACAGGCTTTCCACTATTGAGAACGCCGATAAGATCGTAGTCATGGATCAGGGGCGTATTGTGGAAGTCGGCACGCATCGCGAGTTGATTGAAAAAGATGGCGCTTACGCGGCTTTACACAAGCTGCAGTTCAGTGAAGCCGACGCATGAGCGCATGGATCGAGGGAGTCTGGTACGGTAAGTCGCGCTGGAGATTTCTGCTGTGGCCGTTGTCATGGCTCTACCTGTTGGTCGTTGCAATCAGAAAAACCATTTTCACCATGGCAAAGCCCCCGGCTTCCGCCGCGGGTGTTACGTCTATGCGTCCGCCGATTATTGTGGTGGGCAATCTGACGGTGGGGGGTGCTGGTAAAACTCCCTTGGTGGTAGCGCTGGTGGAGTACTTTCAGCGTAGAGGACTGAGGCCCGGCGTTGTAAGTCGGGGATATGGCGGTGTGAGCGAATCATATCCTGTTCTGGTGGAGCGAAATCCTGACCCCAGAATAACAGGCGATGAGCCTGCCCTGATTCACATGCGCACGAGGTGTCCCGTTGTAGTGGCGCCTAAGCGGGCGGAAGCGCTGCAAAAACTGCTGGATGTATATGATTGCGATGTGGTGATCAGCGACGATGGATTGCAGCACTTGGCATTGCCGCGGGATATGGAAATTGTTGTGGTGGATGCGCAGCGAGGGTGGGGCAATGGACTTTGTCTTCCTGCAGGCCCTTTGCGGGAACCGGTCAGGCGCGTGCAGTCTGTGGATCTGGTCGTCAGTAATGGTTTGCATGCGCAGGTCAATGCTGATTACGCAATGCAGTTACGTCCTGTGCGCTGGAAAAAAGTGTCTGGCGAGGAAGAAAAAAGTACTAATTACTTTGCTGGGCGCACTGCGCATGCTGTTGCGGCGATCGGGAATCCGGGGCGCTTTTTCGCAACCCTGGCGGATCTGGATGTCGCCTCCATTCAGCATGCGTTTCCTGATCATTACAGTTACGCCCAGAAGGATATAGAATTCAACGATGATCTTCCCGTTTTGATGACGGAGAAAGATGCGGTCAAGTGTAAGTCGTTCAATCTTGAAAACGCTTGGTACCTGGAAGTTGGCGCTGAGCTCAACTCTACGTTTTATGAGAGGATCGACGTCAGACTAAACGAATTGCGGAGTCACAAAAAAGATGGATAAAAAACTATTGGCCATCCTTGCCTGCCCAGTGTGTAAGGGCGACTTGAAGTATGACCGGGAGAAGCAGGAGTTGGTCTGTAAGAACGACGGTATGGCTTTCCCTATCCGCGACGGCATTCCGGTGATGCTGGAGAAAGAAGCGCGCACACTGACTACTGATGAGCGGTTGAGCTGATATGAGCGTGTTCACCGTTATTATTCCCGCCCGCTACGGTTCCTCCAGGCTGCCAGGCAAGCCTTTACTGGATATTGCTGGCAGGCCTATGGTTGCGCATGTATACGAGAGGGCGCAGGAAAGTCTGGCCAAGCGTATTTATGTCGCAACGGACGATGCGAGAATTGCTGAGGCGGTGGAAGGTTTCGGGGGCTCTGTTCTGATGACTCGTACGGACCACCCTTCAGGCACGGATCGTTTGGCGGAGTGCGCGGATATTCTCGAGCTGGACGATGATGAAATCGTCGTTAACGTGCAAGGGGATGAGCCGATGCTGCCGGCGGAACTGATTAGTCAGGTCGCTAATAATCTGACGGCGAATCCGCAGGCGGGAATCGCTACGCTGTGCGAGCGAATTCACGACCGGGAAACTTTATTTAATCCCAATGCCGTCAAGGTTGTGAAAAGTGAAGCGGGTATGGCGTTGTATTTCTCCCGGGCGCCGATTCCCTGGGCGCGGGATTATTTTGCCGATCCAAGCGCTGGGCTGCCTCCTACTTATGACTTTTATCGCCACATAGGCATCTACGCTTACCGAGTTGGCTTTTTACGGGATTATGTCACCTGGGGAAGTTGTCCGCTTGAGGGGATTGAAAGTCTTGAGCAGCTGCGCGCCATGTGGCGCGGCGTGCCCATTCATGTGGATGTGGTGGCGAAGGCTCCGCCGGCGGGTGTGGATACGGAAGCTGATTTGCAGCGCGTACGCGCGATGATGGCCAAGACATCATGATCAATATTTTGTTTGTGTGTATGGGTAATATCTGTCGGTCACCCACAGCGCATGGCGTTTTCGAGGCGTTTCTGCAGCGTGCAGGGCTGACGGACTGCGTGGAGGTGGATTCCGCCGGCACGGGCGGCTGGCATGCGGGTGAGCTGCCTGACCGTCGGGCGCGTGAGTTTGCCGGTAAGCGTGGTTATTCTCTTGAGCACATTCGAGCTCGACAGGTGACCGCAGATGACTTTGAGCAGTTTGACCTGGTATTGGCGATGGATCGGGACAACCTCGCGAACTTGCAACACATCTGCCCCCAGAAGCATCAATCTAAAGTGAAGTTGTTTTTGGACTTTGCTTCGTCCAGTGATGAGCGTGAAGTGCCGGACCCCTATTACGGCGGCCCTCAGGGGTTTGAGCATGTACTGGACTTGGTGGAAGACGCCTGTGAAGGGCTTGTTGAACATGTTCAAGGGCAACTAAAACATCGTGGCTGATATGCATTGGGAGTTGAATGCGGACTTGGCGATGCGCCACACCATGGGGTGTCCCGCTCGGGCGGAGCGCATGGTGACGGTGGCGAATATTGATGATATTCGTCGCGTGCTGTCAGAGCTGATATCTACATCTGTCCCTGCTTTTGTGCTTGGCGGTGGCAGTAACGTTGTTTTTACCCGTGATCTTGCAGGTGTTGTCATCAATATGGGGAACCGTGGCGTCAGTGTGGATGCTTCGGATTCCAGTGGCGATATTGTGCGGGCGGCCGCTGGCGAGAACTGGCATGAGTTTGTCTGGTGGACGCTGGAGCAAGGCTACATAGGGCTGGAAAACCTGGCTCTGATTCCGGGTACCGTGGGCGCCGCTCCAATTCAGAATATCGGCGCCTATGGCGTGGAGCTTAAGGATCGGTTGCACTCCGTGTGGGCGATTCACATGGATACGCTTGAGGAGCGGGAGTTCTCTCTGTCTGACTGCCGCTTCGGCTACCGCGACAGCTTCTTCAAGTCGGAGTCGGGAAGGCGATGGCTGATCTGGGAGGTGGCTTTCAGGCTGTCGGCTGAAACTCCACTGGTTCTCGAATATGCAGAGCTAAAAAGGCGCTGGGAGCTGGAGGGCGCTCCCTGTGACGCCAGAGCGGTCGCCAAATTGGTGGAGGCTATTAGAACGGAAAAGCTGCCTGATCCGACGCAATTGCCTAATTCTGGCAGCTTTTTCAAAAACCCTATTGTGTCTGCCGCGCATTTTCTTGCTCTCAGCGAGAAATTTCCTGATATTGTTTCTTTCCCGCTCACGGACGGTTCTCGGAAGCTGGCGGCGGGTTGGTTGATTCAGGCTTGTGGCTGGAAGGGCTTCCTGGAAAATGGCGTTGGGGTTTATCCCAAGCAGGCTTTGGTGCTTATTAACCCCGGTCATAAGTCGGGTGCTGAAGTGAAGTTGCTCGCCTCCAGAATACAGGCCTCTGTTGAGGAGCGCTTTGGCGTGTCTCTGGAAGTCGAGCCTCTCATTTTGTAAACAATCTATGCGCCATTGGCTTGCTGTTGGCTAAGTGAGTGGCGCTTCCTTCTTCTTCCGCCTTGTTTTGCATTCATTCTGCATCTGTAGTTAGTTCGGATACACTATTTGGATCTTAGTGTCGGGCTATCAAAAATCTCATATAACATCATGAAAAAAATGGATTTTGTCTTCTTCTATAAATATCTGTGATTCTGAGCGGCCAGGCAGAGCTTGCTTTAAGGGTATTCCGCTATTGTAAAAAACGGCTTGAAGCCTCTTTCTCTTTGTTGGCAAAATTGTTTACAATCCTTTGGCGTGCGCCGGCGCAATGGTTGTGTTGGCGCGATACAGGAGAAAATTGTAAACAATATGGCTGCGCCTGACTCCCGAACTCTTGCTGACCAAGCTTTTGAGCGCCTGCAAACTGCTATTGTCAAAGGCGACATTCGAGCAGGAGAGAAAATTAGTGAGGCGGAGCTGTCTGCAAAATTTGGCTTTGGCAGAGGGCCTTTGAGGGAAGCACTGCACAGATTGGAAGGCAGAGGGCTGATTGTTCGCAAGGCTCATTCTGGAGCCAGAGTGGTGGCGCTGACCTTCGAAGAGCTGATTGAGTTGTATGAAGTGCGTGAATCCCTTGAGGGGATGGCGATTCGATTGGCGTCAGAGCGCATGTCGCAAGAAGAAATAGACGATTTGAAGCGGCTGATGGATATTCATGCTGAGCAAATCAAGGAAGAGAAAGGACTCGCCTATTACCAAAAAGAAGGCGACTTCGACTTTCATTTCCGAATTATATCCGGCAGTAAAAACCGTAAGCTCAGCAATATGCTGACAGGCGAGTTATATCACTTGTTGAGGCTATATCGATATCGTCTCAGCACATTCAGCGGTCGACCCGAAAAAGCGTTTCATGAGCACTGGCGTATTATCGAGGCGCTTGAAGAGCGGGATGGCGACTTGGCTGAACTCTTGATGCGGCGACACATTTCCGCTGCGAGAAACAATTTAATCAGGAAGTATCGCGATGGAGAGTTGCAGCTATAGCACGCTGTGAATCATCCGTCTCTCAATGGTCTGCAACAGGGGGCTTATATGTCAGCAGGACGTCGCTTTCGCAAAGCGCTAGAAGATAACCAACCGCTGCAAATTGTCGGGGCTATCAACGCCTATTGCGCGATGATGGCGGAAAGAGTGGGGCACCAGGCTATTTACTTGTCAGGTGGTGGCGTGGCCAATGCGTCATTTGGACTTCCTGACCTGGGAATGACCAGCATGAATGACGTCCTGGAAGATGTACGCAGGATTACAGCGGCGTCGGAGCTGCCTTTGTTGGTCGATATCGATACTGGATGGGGCGGCGCCTTCAATATCTCGCGTACAGTCAAAGAAATGATCCGCGCCGGGGCTGCGGCGGTACACATTGAAGATCAGGTGGCGCAAAAGCGTTGTGGGCACAGGCCTAATAAAGAGATTGTCAGCCAGGAAGAAATGGTGGATCGGATAAAGGCCGCGGCCGATGCGCGCACGGACAAAGACTTTTTCATCATGGCGCGAACGGATGCGTTTGCCCAGGAAGGGCTGCAGGCGGCGATTGACCGCGCTGGCGCCTGTCTGGAGGCTGGCGCCGACGGCATATTCGCTGAAGCGGTGACGGAGCTGGAGCATTATCAGGCCTTCACGGATGCGCTGAGCGCGCCTATTTTGGCCAACATTACTGAGTTCGGGCAAACCCCGTTATACAACAAGGCTGAACTGGCTGGCGTCGGCGTGGCGATGGTTTTATATCCATTGAGCGCTTTCAGGGCGATGAATCGCGCAGCCTTGAATGTGTATGAAAGTATTTTGAGTAAAGGCGATCAGAAAGAGGTGGTCGATTCCATGCAGACTCGTATGGAGTTATACGATTTTCTGGGATATCACGATTACGAAAAGAAATTGGATGCGCTGTTTGCGGCGAGGAAAAACAAATAACGCATAAGTCGCTGCAAGCATTGAGGTTTCGCCCTGGCGAAACTCTTAAAACAGTCTGATGCAAGAGGAGAATTAGCAATGGCGGAAAAAAATATTGGAGGCGCGGGCCTGAGAGGTCAGGTCGCAGGACAGACGGCGCTATGCACGGTAGGTCAGTCAGGGCATGGTTTGACCTATCGGGGATACGGCATTGAGGTGCTTGCCGATAAAGCTGAATTTGAGGAAGTGGCCTATTTGCTACTGCGAGGCAAACTGCCCAATCAAGCGGAGCTGAGCGCCTACAAGGCGAAGTTGAAGTCGCTGCGGTCATTGCCTCAGGCTCTTAAGGAAGTCTTGGAGCGAGTTCCCGCCGATGCGCATCCAATGGATGTGATGAGAACCGGCTGTTCCATGCTGGGCGTTTTGGAGACGGAGGCTGATTTTTCGCAGCAAGATGATCATATCGACCGCATGCTGGCGCTTTTCCCGTCCATCATTTGTTACTGGCATCGTTTCAGTCAGGATGGCGTGCGTATCGAGACGGAAACTGACGATGACTCCATCGGCGCGCACTTCCTGCACATGCTGCATGGAAGCAGGCCGGACGCTTTGCATGAAAAAGTGATGCACGCTTCTCTGATTTTGTATGCGGAACATGAGTTCAACGCCTCGACATTTACGGCCAGGGTGTGTGCTTCTACGTTGTCGGACATTCATTCATGCATTACCGGCGCCATTGGTTCGCTACGCGGCCCTTTGCACGGCGGAGCCAATGAAGCGGCGATGGCGATGATTGAAAAGTTCACGAGCCCCGAAGATGCGGAAGAGCAGATCATGGGCATGCTGGAGCGCAAGGAAAAAATTATGGGCTTCGGGCACGCCATCTATCGTGAATCCGATCCCCGCAACGCCATTATTAAGAAGTGGGCGCAAAAGCTGTCGGAAGAAGTGGGCGACAAGGTGCTCTATCCCGTGTCCGTGCGCTGTGAAGAAGTCATGTGGCGTGAGAAAAAACTATTTTGCAACGCAGACTTTTTCCATGCTTCAGCCTATCACTTCATGGGCATTCCCACCGAATTGTTCACGCCGATTTTTGTTATGTCGCGCCTGACTGGTTGGGCTGCGCATGTGAAAGAGCAGCGTGAGAACAATCGCATTATTCGGCCCTCGGCGGACTATACCGGTCCAGAGTCCGCTGAATGGACTCCGATTGAACAGCGTCATTAATACGAATAACCAAATTGAGGAAGAAAGAGAATGGGTGCGAATGTAGATCTGAATGATCGTCCTGATTATGACAAGGTCATTCAGGATATTGCTGACTATGTCCTGAACTTCAAAATCGAATCCCAGGAAGCGCTGGATACTGCAAGAAACTGCTTGATGGACACTCTGGGGTGCGGCCTGTTGGCGTTGAGATTCCCTGAGTGCACCAAGCACTTAGGCCCGATTGTGGAAGGCACGGTCGTGCCCAATGGCGCTCGCGTTCCAGGTACGCAATTCCGTCTGGACCCTGTTAAGGCGGCATGGGATATCGGTTGTATCATTCGCTGGCTGGATTACAACGATACTTGGCTGGCGGCGGAATGGGGGCATCCCTCCGATAACCTGGGCGGTATACTGGCGGTGGCGGACTACTTGTCTCAGAAGCGCGTCGCAGCTGGGAAAGAGCCTTTGACCATGCGGGATGTTCTGGAAGCCATGATCATGGCTCATGAAATCCAAGGCGTCATTGCTCTGGAGAACAGCTTCAACCGCGTGGGTCTGTGTCATGTGCTATTGGTGCGTATTGCTTCCACTGCTGTGGTGACCAAGCTGAAAGGCGGGGATAGAGAGCAGATTATGGCGGCGGTTTCGCAGGCCTGGGTCGACGGCTCTTCGCTGCGTACTTATCGCCACGCGCCGAATGCCGGTTCACGTAAGTCCTGGGCGGCGGGCGACGCAACCTCTCGGGCGGTGCGTCTGGCTGACATCAGCATGCGCGGTGAGATGGGAATTCCGGGCGTTCTGACGGCTCCACAGTGGGGTTTCTATGACGTGTCCTTCAGCAAGACCGTAGCCGACCAGAAGGTTAAAGCGCCCGAAGATCGGGTCTTCAAGTTCCAGAGAGACTATGGTTCATACGTGATGGAGAACGTACTGTTTAAGATCTCTTTCCCTGCGGAATTCCACTCTCAAACAGCGGCGGAAGCGGCGGTTACGTTGCATCCACAGGTCAAAGACCGGTTGCAGGATATCGATAAGATCGTTATCACGACTCATGAATCTGCGATCCGTATTATTTCTAAAGTTGGCCCTCTTGCGAATGCGGCGGACCGCGATCACTGTCTGCAATACATGACAGCTGTGCCGTTGGCGTTCGGTAATCTGGTGGCGGAACATTATGAAGATGACTTCCATGCTGCGAACCCGATTATTGATGAACTGCGCAACAAAATGGAAATCGTAGAAGATAAGCGCTATAGCCAGGAATATCACGAGCCGGACAAGCGCTCCATCGCCAACGCGGTGCAGGTGTTCTTCAAAGACGGAACGTCCACGGATAAAGTTGAAGTAGAGTATCCGGTTGGCCATCGCCGCCGTCGCGAGGAGGGTATTCCTTTGTTAGAGAAAAAATTCCGCGCCAATTTGGCGACGCGTTTCCCTGGTAAGCGCTGCGATGATATTTTTTCTCTGTGTAAAGATCAGAAGACGCTGGAGGCGACGCCAGTTAACGAGTTTATGGATCTATTCGTTATCTGATGCTTGTGATCTGACGCCCTCTTTTTCAGGAGGGCGGCGTAAAAATAAAAAAGCGCGGATATCCGCGCTTTTTTATTGTTCAGTTTCTGGTTGGCCCTACAGGCGTCCATCCACCGAGTCTTTCGGAAGAACATACTTGACGTCGAAGAGGACGTGGTTGTCCTTGCCGAGTTTGCGGATATTTTCTATTCCCATATCTTTGAACTGCTTATGAGCCACAGTAAGAATAATGGCGTCATAATGGTTTGCTTTCAGTTCTGGAATAACGCGAATGCCGTATTCGTGCTCCGCTTCCGCAGGACTGGCCCAGGGGTCGTAGACATCAACGTTGGCGTTGTACGACTCAAAGGCGCTGATAACATCGACTACGCGAGTGTTGCGGATGTCGGGGCAGTTCTCCTTGAACGTCAATCCCAATACAAGAATGTTGGCTTCAGCCACATGTTGCTTGCGTTGCGTCATCATGCGAATGACACGTTCCGCCACATGTTCGCCCATGCCGTCGTTAATGCGTCGGCCGGACAGGATAATTTCTGGATGGTGACCAACCGCCTGGGCTTTGTAAGTCAGGTAGTAAGGGTCGACGCCGATGCAGTGACCGCCAACCAGGCCAGGGCGGAAGGGGAGAAAGTTCCACTTGGTGCCGGCCGCTTCCAGTACTTCCAGTGTGTCGATGCCAAGCTTTTCGAAAATCAGCGATAGCTCGTTAATCAAGGCGATATTGACGTCTCGTTGAGTGTTCTCGATAACCTTGGCCGCTTCAGCAACTTTGATGCTGCTCGCTTTGTGGGTGCCCGCGACAATGATGGATGCGTAGAGTTCGTCTACGTACTGGGCGATTTCAGGAGTGGAGCCGGAGGTGACCTTCAGAATGTTGATGACTCTGTGTTCCTTGTCCCCTGGGTTGATTCGCTCGGGGCTGTAGCCAGCGAAAAAATCCTGGTTGAACTTCAATCCGGAGATTTCTTCAAGTATTGGAACGCAGACTTCTTCCGTTGCCCCGGGATAAACGGTGGACTCGTAAATAACAACGTCATCTTTTTTCAGTACTTTGCCGATTGTGCGGCTGGCTGACTGTAAGGGTCTTAGGTCGGGTGTCTTGAAGTCGTCGATAGGCGTTGGGACGGTGACAATGTAAACATTACAGGATTGTATATCTTCAAGTTTGTTGCTGTAGGAAAGTTTATTGGCTTCAGCAAGTAGTTCGGGTTCCACTTCCAATGTGCTGTCTTTACCGGATTTCAGCTCCTCGATACGGGCGGCATTGATGTCAAAGCCAACGGTAGAGAACTTCTTGCCGAACTCGACGGCCAGTGGCAGGCCAACATAACCCAGGCCCACAACTGCAATTTTTGCGTTCCTCAAATCTGTCATTGGAAACCCTTTAAGCGAGATAGTAGTAGTATTTTATTTAAAAAATCGAACTATAATGAGCGTCCGTCGTTAGACGGTCTCCGCGGAAGCCCTTGGCAATTCCGTGGAAACTCAGGAAATAGCCCGCGCATCCATGATTGGATCATGCGCTTAAGGCTAAATCATTCAAGACTTCGTTTGGGCTGATGTGCGCGTCTCGACCATTGCGACAATATCAAGCGAACTCTTGAGAAATTTAGCCAAAGCGCGTCGCCGCGCAAGTATATCGGAAAATACGCGCCAAGATATTTGAATTTAGTTTAACAATACTCTTTTGTATTTGCTTAACTTAAGTTGTCCAAAAAAATTTGATAGCATGAGCGGCCCTCAAGTCTAGGCTGCAAGTCCGTGTTGGTAAGGAGAAAAGGCTTGGCCCACGTACGTATATTCCGGCATTACATACATTTGCCCTACATTATCATGGGCGCCGCGGACCTGGTGGTCTTAGGCGCAGTATTTTACTGTGGCGTTTTCTTCCGTTATTTCGGCGAAATTAATTTTTTCCTTGATAACTATCAAGTCGCCTTCCCCGAGGCGCTGACCTTTGCGGCGGTGAATCTGATCATCATGATCGCGATGGGGGTCTATCCCGCCAAAACCCAAGAGGGGATGTCGGGCATGATGTTGAGAACGATATTCTCGATTCTCATGTCCGCCGCAGGTTTGTCATTCCTATTTTATGTAACCGAATCCTGGTTGTGGTACTTCGGCAAGGGCGTTTTGGCCCTTTCGTCCGTCCTGGCGATTTTTATCCTGGGAATATCTCGTAGTCTGTTCCTATTTTTCGCCAATGAACAAAGCTTCAAGCGCAATGTCTTAGTGCTCGGCGCAGGAAATCGTGCGAGTAACCTTTATGACGACTTAAAAGAGCCTCTGGACCGTCGAGGCGTTGAGTTGATGGGGTTCGTGCCTGGGCTTGATGAAGAGGTCAAGGTGCCTCATCAGAAAGTATTGACGATTCCTGGAACGTTGAAAGAGTACGTTCTACAGCATCCTGTCGATGAAATTGTTATCGCGCTGGATGACCGCAGGAAAAAATTGCCCTTGGATGATCTGCTGGAATGCAAGATGGAGGGGGTGCATATTGTGGATGCCCCCACGTTCCTGGAGCGCGAAGGACGC
Organism: Hahella sp. HN01; assembly: GCF_018986435.1. Taxonomy (GTDB): domain Bacteria; phylum Pseudomonadota; class Gammaproteobacteria; order Pseudomonadales; family Oleiphilaceae; genus Hahella. The sequence goes on from NZ_JAHMIN010000003.1 coordinate 130,291, forward strand.
AAAGTGGCGCTGGACTTGATCCAGCCTAGCTGGATGATTTTCGCAGACGGGTTTGGGGCTGTTTCCACCCGCAGCATCACCAAGCGTGGCTTTGATATTTTATCCAGTCTAAGCCTGTTGCTCGTGACTTGGCCTATTATGTTATTGACGGTGCTCGCCATTAAGCTTGAGGAAGGCTGGTCGGCTCCGGTGTTATACAAGCAGGAGAGGGTGGGGCTAAACGGTCAGCCGTTTCCTGTTATGAAGTTCCGTAGCATGAGGGTTGATGCGGAAAAGCATGGCGCTGTCTGGGCGCAGAAAAATGACACTCGTGTGACCCGTATTGGCGGCTTTATTCGTAAAGTGCGTATCGACGAGTTGCCGCAAATTTTTAATGTTTTGCTCGGAGATATGGCTGTAGTCGGGCCGCGCCCGGAAAGACCTATTTTTGTGGAAAAGCTTTCGGAAAAGATTCCTTACTATAACGAAAGGCATAGAGTGAAGCCCGGTATTACCGGTTGGGCGCAACTCTGTTTCGCTTACGCCGATAGTGAGGAGGACACCAAGGAGAAGCTGCGGTATGATTTATACTACATTAAAAATCAGAGCCTACTGCTTGATTTGATTGTATTAATTCAGACCGTTGAGGTTATTTTGTTTAAGAAAGGCTCCCGGTAAGCGGGCGCTCGGGTTTTTAACATTGGCATCATTGTTTTGAAGTATTTGGCAGGGCGTAATGTTGGAAAACTATCCGGAAAAACCTGGCTGCTGAAGAGTCGCATTGGATTCAACTGCTGATTAACTTGGGATACTAATGATGAAAATTAACGCCTTGAAAATATGCGTTCTAGCATTGCTGGCTGTGCTGTTTAGCGCCTGCAGCACGGTTAAGCCTTCCGACAATGCTTTGGTTAGCGCCGCTCTGAAAGACCGGCCGAAGATGCTGGAGTCGTATATTCTAGGGCCTGGCGATGTGGTTAACATAAATGTCTGGCGCAACCCTGAATTGTCTGGAGGAGTGCCAATTAGGCCGGATGGCAAATTGTCTACGACACTGGTTGGCGATATCGTAGCGTCCGGCAAAACTCCGGCTCAGTTGGCTGAGGAAATCAAGCAAAAGCTGTCGGTTTATATTCGTGAGCCTCAGGTAAGCGTTGTTGTCACCGGAATGCAGAGCTATGAGTTTTCCAGTAGGGTGCGCGTTACTGGCGCTGTGAAGTCGCCGATTTCAATACCTTATCGTCATGGTATGACTGTCATGGATGTCGTATTGACAGCCGGCGGGCTGAATGACTTCGCTAGCGGCGACGGCGGCGTGCTGTACAGGCAGTATCAAGGGAAGACCGTTATCATTCCTGTAAAATTAAATGAAATCTTTCAGGAAGGCGACGTGACCACCAACTATGAGTTGAACCCTGGGGATATAATTACTGTGCCTGAGAAGGTGTTGTAATACGACGCAGTTGGGGGCGAAATTGAATTTGAGACAGAACTTTTCTCTTATGACTATGCTGGTGCAATGATATGGCGGTTCCTTTAGATCAGCTACCAAAAGAAGCCTTCAGGGAGATTCGCTCCCGGAAATGGCTGTCGTTCTTTGTTTTTCTTGCTGTCAGCTTCGGAACGCTTGTCGTGGGCGCATTTTGGCCGCAGCAGTTTACGTCGCGTGGCGTTATCTATGTGGATGATCAGAACATTATCCGGCCATTGATGGAAGGCTCGGCACTGACCACAAAAGTTAAGGATCACGTCGCTTCCGTGGAAGAAGTCATGTTGTCGAGAAGAGTTCTGACGCGGCTCGCTGAAATGGAGGAAATTTGGGGTCCGGTTAAAACCGAAGCTGCGAAAGAAGGCATTATCAGCAAAATTAGAAATAATGTCGCCGTTAAGAAAACGGGAGCCCCCAACTTTATTGAGATCGAATATAAGGACTCAACTGCTCAACGAGTATTCGATGTTACTCGGGAGTTGAGTCAACTGTTTATTGATGAGACTGAAAGTAGTAAGCGGGAAGAAAGTCGTAACGCTTACGAGTTCGTGGATAAGCAGGTTAAAGCGTATCAAACGCAACTGCAGGCTTCTGAAGAGCGGCTGAAAAACTTCTTACAAGAGAATGTTGATGGTACTGCGGACACTGTTGGGTCTAGGATTTCCTCGCTTGAGCGTCAGCTTGAAGAGGCCGAATTGGGCATCAAGGAGGCTATTGCGCAAAGGGACGCTCTTCAGTCGCAACTTTCCGGTCAGTCTAAAATCGTTCGCAGAGAAGTAGCGGGAGACGCATACGAAACGCGAATCGAGGAGCTAAACAAGAAGCTGGATTCGCTTAGATTAATTTATCTAGATAGTTATCCAGATATTATCGCGCTCAAACAACAAATTGCGGAGCTGGAAAGACAGAGGTCCGAGGCTTTATCTAGCGGCGGCGGCTCTAGTTCTCGCTCAGAGTCTTCTTTTAACCCAATTTATCAAGAGTTGCAGAGTGAATTGTCTAAGGCTCTGGCGAATATTGACACGCTGAGAACGCGTCAAAGCTCTCTAACTGCCTTGTTGGAAAGAGAGCGTACCCGCATGCAGCGGATTCAGGAAAATGAGGCAAAAATCTCTGAGCTTACTCGGGATTATGAGGTCAACAAGAGCATATATGACGATCTGCTCAAAAGACGTGAGAAAGCACGCGTTTCAATGAGGCTTGACGTTGAAGGGCATGGCCTTAGCTATAAGATACATGAGGCCCCTGCGTACCCTTTGAAGCCTTCAGGCTTCACATTTCGGCACTTTGCAATGGTTGGCCTTTTTTTAGGCATGTTGGCCCCTTTCGGTCTGGCTATTGCATTTTGCCAAGTTGATCCAAGAGTGCGTACAGGATCTATTTTGCAGGAAAATACGGGTATCCCTGTGTTGGCGACCATCCCTTATATTTCCACTCCACTGGAACGGAGAATTGACCGGCGTCGTACGAAAGTCATCTTATTTTTGGCTGTGTTGAGTATTGGTGTCTATTTATTGTACGGGTGGATGCGTTATGCGGGAGTCGTCTTGTGAGTGATAAGCAGGAGAACACCAAAAATATCTATGATATTGATAAGGGCGTGACTCGACCTCAGGACCAGGCTCAGAATGCGTCTGCGGACAGAGTTTTAGTTCCGAGCTCTTTGGAGGTTAAATCAGGTAGCGTAGAGCGCTATGTTATTAGCAAGCAAATCGCCAAAATGAGAGAGCCCTCTCTCTTGTCGGTGGACGACCTGAATCAAAAGCGCATAATTCATCCAGAGTCTCCGGATCGCGCTATTATCGATAAGTTTAGGGAGCTTCGTACACGCCTGTTGGAAATCAGTAAGGGAAATAACTTTACCTTGGCTGTTACGGGTGTAACTGAAGGGTGTGGAGCTTCCTTTGCGGCTGTAAATTTAGCTGCCGCATTTGCGTTGGATAGCAGTAAGACGGCATTGGTTATAGACTGCAACTTGAGGGAGCCCTCGTTGCACAATATTCTCGATCTTATGCCAGATCTGGGCGTTACTGACTTTATTGAAGACCCGGATATGGATATAGCGTCGGTAATATATCCGACGGGAATCAAAAGACTGCGGCTGATTCCAGCCGGTAGTAGAAGAGAATCTTCAGGAGAATTCTTTACTTCTTTTCGCATGAGGCAGTTTCTGCACTCGTTAAGAAAGCGTTACCCTGATCGCTTTATTATTCTGGACACACCTTCGATTGCAGTGTCGCCAGATGCGCGGATCATTTCCGAGCTGTGTGATTTGACATTGGTTGTCGTACCTCATGGAAGGGTTACAGAAAGTCAGATTGTATCCGCTGTGTCGTCGATTCCTTCGCAGAAATGCGCTGGAGTCCTAATAAATGGCTAATTTGGGCCTAAGAAATCTGTCTTATTTCATGTAACTACCATAAGGACCTGTCCCTTCATGGATTACCTTGTTCCATTTAAGAAAAAGCCAACGCTCTTTGCTCTGGTTGGCGTAAACCTATTGTGCGCGCCGTTGGCCCTTCGTGCGGAGCCTCTGGAGGTTCGTCTTAGCGCCACGCAAGAATACTCAGATAATGTTACGAAGACTAAAGAAAAAAAAGATGACACCCTAACTAAAGTAGGGATCAATTTGGGTCAAACTCTTTCAAAAGGAGTGTATTCAAGTTCGTTATCAGCTGACTTTGGTTTTGAGCACTATTGGGGGGACACATTTGGCGATGAGGTCACTACTGAAGCCACCTATAGTGGCAAATATAACTTTTCCCCTGCGCTTTCATGGTCTCTTAAAGACGAGCTTACCGAAACTGTCCTGAATAGCAGTACACCGACCACGCCGGATTCAAGAGTGCGTAAGAATGTTCTTACTACTGGCCCAAGTTATCGAGTTGCGATGACCTCAGAGGACGACTTGGTTTTAGGCGCTAATTACAAACAAATCGACTTTGATAGCAATACCGCCGTTGATAGCAAGAGACAAACGGCGACGGCTGATTATATACACCGCTTCGCCAGTGCACTGACGTTTACCTGGAGTAACAGTGGTGAGTGGGCAAAGTTAGATAATGATACTGACCTTGAAACACTGGAGTCTGAGGTACGTTTTAGTAAGCAATATAATGATCTTACTACTAGTTTGGCGGTTGGTTTTACCAAGCTGAAAAGTGAGCGCGCTAACGTTACCAATGAGTCAGAAGATGTTACAGGCTCATTTAATGCCAATTATCAAGCTACTGCGGCTTTAGGGCTTTTTTATTCTTACAAACGTACACTGACTGATAGTGCTTCAGAAACTGTTTTTCAGGTTTTTGAAAGACCTATATCGTTTGGTTCCAGTGACAGCGTTCTATTGCAGGAGCATGTTGCTGGAGCAAATTATAGTCCGAATGCCAGAGATACTTTTCAGTTGTCAGGAGTTAGCAGTACAGAAGACAACGAAGGTGCTGGCTTTGAAGATAAAGAACACTCTTTGTCCGTTAGTTGGTCTCATAAAATCAACTCTAAATGGAGTTGGTTTGCTTCGTCGGAGTATACAAATAAAGAGGTTGGCGCTCGCAACGCGGACGAAGACTCGTATGACCATACACTTAGGTTAAACCATAAATGGTTTAAAAATTTCAGCTCTCGATACTACGCGGAGTATGAAGTTAAAGACTCTTCGGATGGAGTAAATGAATTCGATGCGCTGACGGTTGGAGTCGGCGTCGACTACGTCCCCAACTTTTAATCATTCAGCATACAGGTGGTTGTCTTGCAGAACGCCTTGACTATAGATGTAGAGGACTATTTCCACGTTGCAGCGCTAGCGGAATCAATCGGCGTTGATGAGTGGACGAGTCGGGAGTGTCGCGTTGAAAAAAATACGCGAGACTTGCTCGAGTTGTTTGATAAGAAAGGTGTAAAAGGCACTTTTTTTGTTTTGGGCTGGGTGGCGGAAAGATATCCTCATATTGTCACGGAGATTCATCAGGCGGGTCACGAAGTGGCGTCACACGGCTACAGCCACCAATTGGTTTATTCGCAGACTCCTGAAGTATTCAGGGAAGAAACCGCTAAATCCAAAGATATTCTGGAGAATATCATCCAGCAGCCAGTGGAAGGGTATAGGGCGGCAAGTTACTCAATAACAGCTAAGTCCAAGTGGGCGTTGGATATTTTGTGTGATTTAGGATTTAAGTGGGACTCAAGTATTTTTCCGGTAAGGCATGACCGCTATGGGATGCCGAACACGCCGGAAGACCCTTATCTTCTACAAGCGCCAAATGGCAAACAGATTGTGGAGTTTCCCTTAACTACTTGCCCTATTGGCAAATACAGGCTTCCTATCGCTGGCGGCGGCTATTTCAGGTTGTTTCCCTATTGGCTTACGCGTTGGGGGTTAGGGCGGGTCAATAGATTGGGTCGCAGTTTTATTTTTTACTTGCATCCATGGGAAATTGATCCGAAGCAGCCTCGAGTCAAGGCCAGCATGTTGTCGACATTTAGGCATTACAACAATCTGGATGTTTGCTTTTCCAGGTTAGAGGCGTTGCTCGATGACTTTTCCTTTACTACGGTTTCAGACGTGCTCAGGTCTCAGTCTATAGACTCTGCTCCAGTTGCGGTTTAACGCCTTTTATGAATGATGCTAACAATCTAGACAGCCTGAAGTTAAGGGAAGACCAGCTTAAGGCACGCAAGGGCGAACTGTCGCGCTTAATTGGCGAGGCTAAGAAAAATGGCTCCGATGCGGGTGAGCTCATTGTTGAAATGGGGGTAGTATCAGCCGAGTTTAAGGAAGTAACGGGTAAGATTAAGGATTTTAAGAAGGCGCAGCGCCAGCCGGTCGGACAATCGAGCGATGTGCTTTCGGATGGTCCGCCAGATAAGGCTAAGCAGGCGGAGAAGCTGCAACAGATTGTTGAGGAAGTCTCTTCTGCGCCTCAGATCTTAGGTCTCGCAGTCAAAGCATTTCGCGTCGTGGAAGTTGACTCCGAACCAGGTTTGCGAGCGTCTTGGGAGGAATACGTCGACCAACATCTACAGGCTTCCCCGTACCACAAGTTATGGGTGAAATCTTTTGTCGAGTCGGTGTATGGCCATCCATGTCGATTTATTTGTGCGCTTGATGAATCGAATAGAGTCGTCGGTATTCTGCCTCTTACTCAATTGAATAGCCGCCTATTTGGAAACTTTATTGTTTCTGCGCCGTATTTTAACTATGGCGGAATTCTGGCTGACAGCAAACAGGTCGCACAAATGCTGCTCGCCGATGCAGTACGTTGGCGCGATCAGGTGGGAGCAAGTCACATTGAGCTGAGACATTTGACGACATCCAATCTGGGATTGCCGCAACGTACTGAGAAGCTGACATTCTGGCTTGCGTTGCCAGAGCGAGAAGAAGAATTGTGGTTAAGCTTCAAGCCCAAAACTCGAGCGCAAATTAAGCGTCCTCAAAAGGAAGGTGCGGAAATCACTATCGGCGGCGCCGAGTTGTTGAATGACTTCTATGCTGTTTTCGCAAGGAATATGAGGGATCTTGGTACGCCAGTTTATGGGAAAAACTTTTTTCATGGTTTCCTTAGCTCATACGGAGAATCTGCTAGAGTTGTCATAGGCAGGTTAAATAAGACTGTAGTTGCATGCGCAATTGTAATTGGCTACGGGCGTCGCATGGAAATTCCCTGGGCTTCTACGTTGCAGGAAGCTAACAGCTCTGGAATTAATATGCTGATGTACTGGGAAATACTCAAATTCAGCATTCATCAGAAGTATCAGATATTTGATTTTGGGCGCTGCACTGAAGGTAGCGGCACCTATAAGTTTAAACAGCAGTGGGGGGCGACTCCTGTCAGGTTGCATTGGGATTACGGCTTGGCGGAAGGTAGGGACGCGCCCAAATTGAACCCGGATAATCCGAAGTTCAAGTTGGTTATAGCAGTTTGGAAGAGGCTTCCTGTTTGGCTTACTAATACAGTGGGCCCGTTGCTGGTTAAGTACTTGCCATAGGCGGTTGATAGGCTTATCCGCCGCGTCGAACCTAAACTGCAGAGTAAAGTAATGAGTAGCACTCTTGGGAATAGAGGGTGGAGGCGAGAGTTGTTTGCCGCCGCCAGGCAAAAAGAGTGGGGGTTGCCGGAAGCTCTAATTGCTGCAGCCGAGCGCTTCCCTGACTGTAGCGCAGTCAAGTCTGAAGATGGTCAATTCACATATTTAGAGTTACTAAGTCACTCCTTGCTCGTGGCGGAGCGCCTCAAGATCTTGGGCGTAAAGTCAGGCGATAGGGTGGCTGTATGTGTTAATCGAGACCATTACCTTTCTGCTCTGCTTTTGGGAGTAGGGATGTTAGGCGCTGCTTATGTCCCTGTGGACCCCGCTTTCCCTGCTGAGAGAATTGCAATTATCCTTGAAGACGCGGATGTATCGGCCGCTATCTATGAACCCTCTACGCAACCTCTGGTTGGAAGTACGCAAAATGTACTTTTGCTTGATAGATATGACCTGAACCCGCCGGGAGACGCTCTGCGTTCTTTTGATGAACTTAGAAGTGAATATCTGCGCATTTCTGAACGCCGAACCAATACGGCGGAATTGCTTGCTTATATTATTTTTACATCAGGCTCCACTGGAAGGCCTAAAGGCGTCCCAATTACGCATCGGGCGGCGATAAACTTTTTATATGGCGTCGACGATAAGATCGGAACGCAAGATGGCGACCGGTTTCTTGGTCTAACCACGATATCTTTTGATATCTCCGTGTTGGAGCTATTTCTTCCCATAGTTTTGGGGGGCTGCGTATATGTTTGTAAGAAAGGGGATGCGCTTTCTCCAGATCGACTGGCTGCAATAATCGAAGATAATCGCATCAACGTCTTGCAGGCCACGCCAGCTACCTGGCGGTTAATGTTGGAGCTGGGCTGGAAGCCGAATCAAGATCAGAAAATATTATGTGGAGGCGAAGCCTTCCCGTCAGACTTGGCCGCAAAGCTGCTCAGCAGCGCTGGTGAAGTCTGGAATATGTATGGTCCAACAGAAGCCACAGTTTGGGTAACTAGCCATAAGGTTAGCTCAGAAGACATCGAGGCTGGCTTTATACCCTTAGGCGAACCATACGCTAATATCGAGTTACGTGTCGTTAATGAGAGCTTGCAGCCAGTTTGCACCGGCGGCTCAGGGGAGCTGTTAATCGGCGGAGAGTGTCTATCGCCAGGTTACTTTCGACGCCCTGAATTAAATTCTGATCGATTTATATCTTTGGTTGAAAATGGTCAAACCAAAGCTTTTTATCGCACAGGGGACTTGGTCGAGCAGAGGCAAAATGGGCGTCTGCGTTATCTGGATCGCCTTGATAATCAAGTAAAGATACGCGGTTTTCGAATTGAATTGGGAGAGATTGAGGCCGCTTTGCAGCAGATCCCGGGAATCGCGGATGCAGCTGTTGTCGCCGTATCTAATGCGGTAGGCGATAACGTCCTGGTAGGTTGTGTTCGGTTTGCCGGCGAAAAGCTTGCTTTTCCAGTTATTGAAAAAGATCTGCGGAATACGCTGCCGTTTTATATGACGCCGGGATTGTGGCGAGTCTATGAAAGCTTTCCTCAGACGCCTAACAAAAAGATAGATAAAAAAGCGCTAAAAAAGGACGTTGAAGCGAGTCTATCGACGGCTGATGGCGTCGAGGCAAGCTTTGCCACAGATACGGAGCTTAGGCTTGCGAAAGTATGGGGGGCTGTTTTAGGCGCCGAGCCTAAAAGTCCCTATGACCATTTTAATGAATTGGGGGGGCATTCGTTGGCCTCTGCTCGTCTCTCGGTGGAGATTGAGAAAGAGTTTGGCAAATTCCTAAGCATTAATCTTTTGATCGCTCATCCACTCTTCATGGAGCAGTGTGAATTAGTCGCCTCTTTCTCCGAAGATGGTAATAGGCTGGACGAGTCGGCAAATAACGATAGAAGCTTGACCGATGGACAGAAACGTATTTGGTTTATATGTCAGTTGGCAGGCTCCAGTAGTGTTTTCAACGAGTCTGAGGCATTCATGCTGGAGGGCGTCTGGGAAGTTGATCAGTTAAAGCTTGCGATAGATGCCTTAATGAAAGCTACGCCAGCGATAAGGCTGCATTTAAATGTTGATGATTTGAGCTGGGAGTTGCGCGAAGAGCCTGAGACGCCGTTGGAGGTTCGGGATTTATATTGGGATTCAGGCGCTCTTGATGCCTACCTACATCAGGAGGCGAAAAGGGAGTTTAACTTTAGTGAGGAGTTATTAGTCCGCTTTGTAGCCTATGAGGCTGATGGAAAACTGATCGCAATACAGATGATTACCCATCATATTTTATTGGATGGAGTCTCTCAATTGCTGGTATGGAATCGGTTATTTGATTTATACGAACAATTGATAGGGGGGGCGGACTTTAAAGCTCAGCCGGCAGTGGGGTGGGATGGCGTCAATTTGGCGAGAGGTGGAGATGATTTACGAGAAAGTGTGGACTTCTGGAGGCAGGAGTTAAAAGGGCGCTTGCCAGCCTTAAGTCTCCCAACAGACTATCCACGACCGGAATATTTTGATTTTAAGGGACGACAATATTCTGCGCTTCTCGGTGAGGATGTTGCGAAGCGTTTAATTGCCGCTGCTCACTTAGTTCGCACCAGGCCCTTTGTTATATTGGTTTGCGCCTATGCGGCATGGTTGAAAAGAGCTTCTGGTGGAGAAGATATAGTACTAGGCACAGCTACAAGCGGTAGAGACTCCAAGGCGGGGCTCCATGATGCGATAGGCATGTTCTTTAATACGATACCGCTCAGGCTGTATAAACAGGAAAAGAGTCTTTTTGAGCAAGTTAAGTATGTTGAGCAAACTCTAAATCAGGCGCTCCTGCATGGTGAGCTGTCGTTCGATAAAATAGTTTCTGCGGCGCATGCTGATCGAGACCCATCCAGGCCGACCCTGGCTCAGGCTTATATTACGTTTAATGACTTTTCTCAACGTAAAAGGGCGGTAAAAAATGCTGGCGCTCTGCGGCCGCTTCATGTTGATGCTGGCTATACCCAAGGTGAGATATTTCTATTTGTAGACTTTGATGGAAGGGATTTTACGTTCAGATTCCAGACCAGCACGGCGCTTTTCACCGAGCAAACCTCAAAATTCATGATCTCCGACTTTACTCATACACTCACCAACTTGATAGATAGTTTGGAAGCAGGTAAGTCCGAACTGAAGCTAGAAGGACAAGCTGGCTACATAGCTAGTAAGGCTTCTCCGGCGGAAGGCTTTGATCCAGACAAGTTGGCGACCGACCTGATGGTGAACGAAGCTCTGTTAGAAAAAGTAATTGGAGTATGGAAAGAGGTTTTGGAGCTAAACAGTCTTGATGCAGATGCTAACTTCTTTGAAGTTGGCGGTCATTCTATAAAGGCGCTACAGATTTTTGACCAGTTGCATCGGAAATGTGGAATTAATGCGCCTTTAGCGCTGCTGTTTAAAGCGCCAACGCCAAAGTCTCTGGCGAAAGAGTTGGGGCGCATTTTGGTGGCGAATGATAATGCCCAAGAGGTTGATGCATACTCTCCGTCGCAGGAAGGAGAGGGCGCCCACTGGCGTAATATTGTCACGTTGTCGCCTGGAGGGGCGAAAACGCCACTGATATGTGTTCACCCTATTGGCGGGAATGTGCTGGCGTACAAGGCGTTGATTGATTTTGAAGGACTGAATCGACCGGTATATGGAATACAGTCGACAGGACTGGATGGCGCTAGTAAGCCATTCGAGTCTATTTTGGAAATGGCGGCGTATTATGCAGTCCAGGTAGAACAAACGTTTGCTAAAAAGCATGTTTGTCTCTTGGGGGGCTCTATGGGGGGAACTATAGCTATAGAATTGGCCAATGAACTTTTGGCTAAAGGCTTTAAAGTTGATTGGGTTATCCTGCTTGATACGATTGGTCCGTTGGCAAAAAATGAGCGTGAGAGTGCAGAGGTAGATAGGCGTGGCTTTTGGGAGAAGGCGATGCAAAGTTTTTCTGCGCGATCTAAATATTATCTTCAGGTGGCTAAGCTAAGTCTCTATCGCGCCTTTAATCTTCGCTTGCCTCAAACATTGAGAATCTTCGACGTTCGTAGGGCTAATAGAATCGCCATGGATAGACACCACGAACGAACCTATGGCGGCAGCGTGATTTTGCTGCGTTTGCCAATGGAAAAAGCGGGGGCGTACAGTTTTCCATGGTTGGGTTGGGAGAGGCATCTTACGGGGAGAGTCGAGGTAGAAACGGTGGACGCGGAGCACGCTCAGTTTCTGGAGTCAGATGAAGCAAAACGTGTGCTCGCTGGCTTTCTTCGTGAGCAAGAATAAAGTGTCGAGAGGATTGGTTGGTAACTAACTTATATGAAGAACGTATTGCATTTAATCGACACCACTGGTCCTGGCGGCGCAGAGACTGTTTTCATCCAATTATTGAGAAATTTGTCCAAAGACAAATATCGACACTACGTTATTCTGCGTGGAGATGGATGGGTTGCGGATCAAGTCCGAGAGTCGGGCCTGGAGCCTGTATTTATCGACTCTAAAGGGAGCTTTAATCTTGGTTATGCTTGGGCGCTGGTGAAATTTGTCCGATCAATGAAGATAGATGTGATCCATGCGCACTTAATGGGATCGAATGTATATGGTGCTCTTGTCGCCATGCTTACGCGGAAGCCGATGATAGCCACATTTCATGGAGGTGTTGATGTGGCGAAGCAGGAAAGGTTGTTGAATCTGAAGTTTAAGTTAATAAGCCTAGGGGCGGACTCTATCGTTTCTGTATCGAAGAAGCTGGAAGAAGAGTTAAAGCAAAGAGGGGAGCTTGAGAGTAGTAAGTTAAAGCTCATCTACAATGGTGTTGATCCTGGGCTCTTTTCGCGGCGAGGCGGGACGCTGAAGAGCGAGCTTGGCTTGCCTGACGGCGCGATTGTTGTGCTTTCCGTGGGTAATATACGCCCCGCAAAAGGCTATGAGCATTTGGTGGATGCTGCCGCCAAGATGAAGGGGGCCCAGGAGTACCACTTTGTCGTTGTAGGGGATCAGAAAAAGAGTCTCTATGAGGAGCTGTTGAGGCGAGTTGAGTCCCATGGCGGAGTGCCTAATCTGCACTTTCTTGGCTTTCGTTCAGATGTAAAGGATTTACTGGGGCAAGCGGATATCTTTCTTTTAACTTCTATAAGTGAAGGGTTTTCCATAGCGACAGTTGAAGCCATGATGGCAGGTTTGACAGTTGTCGCGACTCGAAGTGGTGGGCCAGAGGAAATCATTGAAGATGAGGTTTCAGGCCAATTGATTCCCGTAGGAGACTCGGAAGCAGTTAAAACGGCTTTGCTCAAGCTCAGGGATAAAGAGTATGCGGATAAATTGCGTCAGGCGGCGTTAAGCTCTGCAAAAGAGAGGTTTTCTCTAGTAAACATGGTGCGAGACTATGAGGGCCTATACGACAAACTCACTGCATAGTCTTCCTAGAGGAGCTTTGCAATAGCGGTCTTGCCCAGTCTTAAGACTGGGCAAGATGAATGTGCGATGTTCTCAGTACTTTGGCGAAGTTTTAGCTACGTAAATCGCGTAAGTATTTCTTTAGTTCAAATATAAATGGCTTGAAATCGGATAGTCTGTTGACTTCATGCTTGGTTCTGCCATTGGGAAGAAAAAAGCGAAGTAATTCAAGCAACTTTCGTCCTATTGAATATTGGCGAGATGGGGACTTTAAAACTAGGTACAGGCGATCCAGGTCGCCAAGCAGCCAACGCATTTTTTGCCCAACTACGAATGAGTCGACAGGAGTGGCGGCGCCGTTTACAAAGGAAGTTAGAAGGAGATAAGGGAAATCTACGCCGGAATCGATGGCGAGTTGGAGAGAGCCCCAAAATCGGGGGTTGATTTCCATAAGGTATGGCGTGCCATCATCCGCTACCTTGAATTCCACCATCGCTACGCCATTCCAATTTGCATGATGGAGTAAGGTGTCAGAAATTTGCTTCATGCGAGAGTCAACTTCTTTTGACTCGCAAAGCACGCTGACGCCTCCAGATGGGGGTTTCTCTCTAAGTCTGCGGTGGGAAAAGTGGCAAACAGGGCTTCCTTGGGAATAAAGAGCGAATAAGCCCTGACCCTCTCCTTTAATGTAAGACTGAATCATGAAGGGATAATCACGGAAATAGCGCTTTTTGAGTGCCTCCTCGGCCTCAGCTCGGGAGTGAACGATGATTACAGTAGTGCTGATAATTTCTCGATCCGTAAGAATGCGCGACTTAAAAGGCTTTAATACGATAGGGTACTCCGTAATGTCGGATAATACGCTCTGCGCTTGCTCTATACTTTCAATATACTGAGTGTGTGGAGTTGGTAGCCCTAGAGACTGGGCAAGCTGAAACAAGCGATTTTTGTTGGCCAAATGCTCTATCGACTCCGCTTCTGAAAATGGCAGAATTAAGCCTTTTGGCAACTTCTCTCTGTTTTCCAGGATGACATAAGTCGAGGCTTCAGTAACGGGCAGAAGGAAGTTGATCTGCTTCTCGGATATTATTTTCAAAATATCGTTAAAGAAGTTAGCTGGCTTGGTGTAAGGGGAGGCGTACACCTCCTTGTCTAGTGAGAAGCGGGAGGCTCCTGCCAGCGTTTCGAGGCTTTCATCTGCGGTCATGACCCAAATGCCTTGGGCGCCTAAAGAGCGGGTGGCGGCGAGAGCGGAGCGTTGATTGGCGTCTAGTATTAGGGCGCGAATGTTGGTCATTGTGAGTCAGTCACTTAGAAATTGAGTAAGGTTTCGTTGCTGAAATGCCAGTGATAGTAATTGGGTATGTGTTGAACTGTCAAAAGTTGTCCACTGTGGTTTGAATAACCACGCACAGTCTCTATAATCGCGCTCGTGGAGCTAAATGCGCCCGGCGTTAGAAGAAGGTGAATCATTTGGGTAAGCTAAAAAAACTATTGAAGTATATGACTGAATATCTTTGTATGATGGTGGGGTTATATAAAAGGTACTCGAATATTCCTTCTGGATTTTCTCCAAAACGAATAATTTTTATCTGCAAAGGGAATGTATGCCGTAGTGTATATGCAGAAGCTTATTTGAAAGATATTTTGTCAAAAAATGATTCTTCTGGCAGGGTCGAAATTATAAGTTGTGGTCTGGCTACTGATGGCGACACCCCTGCTAATCCAACCGCCAAAGATGTCGCCGCCAACAGAGGGGTTAATCTTCAAGGGCACAAAAGCACTCGGATTCAGGATGTAGCGCTGAGAGATAGTGATTTGCTGGTGGTGATGGAGCCATACATGGTGAAAGCACTACAGCCTTATCAAAAGAGTGGTGGCGAATCTCAAATTATAATTCTGGGAATGTTAGGCGAAAATAGAACGCCGAACATTCCAGACCCTTACGGTAAGGAAGTGCCAGTTTTTAACGAGGTCTTCGACACAATTGAGTTGAAGCTCGCTATTCTGCAGAAAAGCTTGTAATGAATTTTCCTCAGCTTGAGAGCCCTGGTGGCGCTTTCCCTAAAAAGAAAGTGGAGACTTCCATAGACTCGGACATGGAAAGGCTCTACTCCATGGACTTAAAGTACTATTACCATACTATTCGGGCGGAAGGGATCGCTTTTATTGGTATTTGTGGTTACTTGTTTTTTGAATATGTTCGACCTCAGTCTATATACGACTGGTTAGATATTCTACCTTGGGTTCCGTTATGCCTATTGACCGCTATCATGGGGCTTCTTCTATTTGAGAAAAAGAAGATAAAGACCGCGCATCCTTTAAATAAGCTAATGGTCACTTATCTGGCTGTGGTTTTGTTATCATCCGTCTTTTCTCAATACTCATCTGTTTCTTTTGATAACTTATGGAAGTTTAGTGATTGGTTTATTATATATTTTCTTATTGTTAAAATAGTTAATACGCCAAAGAGATTTTTTATATTTTTCCTATCGTATCTTATATATTCCTTGAAAATGTCTCAACATGGCTTTATAAGCTGGGCCTCCAGAGGGTTTGGCTTTGCTAGCTGGGGTGTAACGGGGGCGCCAGGCTGGTTTCATAATAGTGGTGAAGTCGGCATTCAGATGGCGATATACGTTCCACTCGCAGTGGCCTTTATTATGGCGCTTAAGGGGCACTGGAATAAAGTGTGGAAGTTTATTTTCTACTTCATGCCCTTTAGTGGAACTGCAACCATCATAGCTTCATCTTCTCGTGGAGCATTGGTTGGGTTGGCCGCCAGTGGACTTATGGCTCTGAGCAAAACGAAATATCTAATACGAACGCTCGTGGCGGTTTCGATTTTGGGTAGTATTATATGGTACTTTGTTCCTGATGAATCAAAAGCAAGGTTCCAGTCCTCCGGCGAAGATAAAACGTCGCTACACCGAATGGAACGGTGGCGACATGGTTGGGAGACGTTAAATAATTACCCTCTCCTGGGGGTTGGGCATGATGCGTGGACTACTTTCTACCCAAGAAACTTTACTCCAGAAGAGAAGGGAAGTAAGTTAGTCCATAATATATTTGTTCAATGTGGAAGCGAGTTAGGTTATTCGGGGCTTCTTGTTTTATTTTTGCTTCTTTTTACTTCCTTTAAAACAAATAGGACTGTCAGAAAGCAAGCGGACAAATATGATGATAAATTCTATTACTACTTAAGCTATGGCATGGACCTAGGTTTGGTCGGCTTACTGATAAGCGCTTCATTTGTGACTGTTCTTTACTATCCTTTCCTCTGGATTCATTTTGCACTCACATCAACAATGCATAATTCATGGAATGTCAAGGTGAAATTAAAAAATGAGCGCAAGTGATGTTGTCGACTCCCATCTCGTTGGAGGGAAAAACGTTCTTTTGGTTGATCAAGGGGTATCATTCGGCGGCGCTTTAGTAGTATTGGTCTCCATTGTAAAAAATTTGAAGTCTGGGTATAACCCAACTATTGTTTCGGCAATTGATGGCGACATATCCAAGTGGATTGATATTGGTGGCGATTTTGAGGTTTTGTCGCGTAAACCTGCATTTACATATGTGAATAGATTCAGTGCATATGAAAAGATACGGAAAATTAGGTCGAGGGTTGTTAGAAAGTTAAGTGTATATATGCTCTCGATTTATGAGTTTTTTGTGAATCTAAGGTATGTCCTGGATTTGTGTGAAATTATAAAGAAGAGAAAAATAGACGTTGTACATATAAATAATAGCGTTTATGTGCTGATGGCGGCTGCAATAACTGGCACTCCGTGTGTTTGGCATATACATGGCGTGGTTGAAGAAAAGCGATCTTTTCTACACAGGCTCTTAGAACCAAGCGTTTCATGTTATTTGGCTATCTCTAATTATGTAAGTGATTCGGCAGCGAAGCATGGTTATCCTAAAGGCAAACTGGTGACTGTTTGGAATCCTGTTGGTGACCAGTTTATTGAGGAAGGCTGTACTTTAAGTAATGAAAGCCGAAACTCAGACTTGCGTGAGCGGTATGAGTTAGCCGGAAATGCCTTTTTAATTGCTGTATTTGGTCGAATAATCGAATGGAAAGGGCAGCTTGAGGCGGTTAAAGCATTTGCTGAGGCCAAGCTGGGGGATGAGGTATATTTGGTCCTGGTAGGGGGCTCAACCGAGGGGTTTGGTGATGCCTATCTTGAAGAAATCAAGAAGCAGGCGAAATTACTTGGAGTTGAGAAGAATATAATCTGGGCTGGATTTGTTCGTGATGTTCATGAGGTATACAAGGATGTGGATCTGGTGCTTCACTCTTCCATAGAGCCAGAGCCCTTTGGACTTGTTGTCACAGAAGCAATGGCTTCAGGCGTACCAATTATCGCCTCCAAACTAGGCGCTCCAGAGGAGTTGGTCGATGATGGGGTCACAGGGCTTTTGGTTGACCCTAGAAACTCGACCGAGTTTTCAACGGCGATTCAGAAAGTGGTCATGGATGCGGCATTCAGGAAGCTAATAACTCAGAGCGCTAAAATAAGCGTTAAAGAAAACTTCTTGCCAAAGCAATATGCTGATCGTATGTGTGAGATATACGATCAGGCTATTTCACCTGAGAAATAAATAAAAGATGTCATCCTCAAAAGTTAAGAAGTTATTTAGTGACTCTTTGATATATGGCGTTGCAATAATTGCTCGCTCTTTATCTAGTATTATCTTGCTGCCTCTTTATACAAGGTATTTATCTACAGAGGGGTATGGAGTTATAGAGCTCTTATCGATGACGGTAGATTTTGCCGCTATATTTTTTGGCGCAAGAGTTGGGCAGTCCTTTCTAAGATATTATGGCCTTGCCAGTAATGAAAAAGAAAAAAGTGAGGTGTTTTCAACCTCGTTCTCTCTGCTGAGCTTTACGCACCTTGTTGGCGCAGTACTACTTATTGTTTTTTCCACATCAATAGGAGCGCTATTATTTGGTGGGCAGGAATACCATGCCGTTCTAGTTGTTTTTTCGTTGAATTTGCTTTTTGGAGGTATGTCTGAAATACCTCTTGCTTGGCTGCGTGCTAACGGTAAAGCGGCGAGTGTCCTATTTTTTTCTTTAGCTAAGCTAGTGTTACAAATTTCTCTTTGCGTTGGACTTCTAGTGTACCTTGAATGGGGGGTTATGGGAGCTGCGTTAGCCTCTGTTTTGGCGCAGGGAACTGTTGCGGTTCTCCTTACTCTGTACTGTATCAAGAGCAACAAAATTATTTTGTCTAAGGAGATGGCTAAAAAATTGGTGGGATTTAGTTGGCCAATTATACTCGCCGCGGTCAGTATGTTCTTTATTACATACGGTGACAGGTTTTTTATAAGAACATATTTGACCTTGTCTGATGTTGGGATATATGCGCTGGCCTACAAGTTTGGTTTTATATTATATGCAATTGGTTGGCAGCCATTTCAGTCAATGTGGGAGGCTGAAAGATATCGTATATACAAGGAGGAAAGTCAGCACTATTTGTTTCCCGCAATATTCAGTTTTATGTCAGTGCTCTTGGTTTTTATGGCCTTTGGTTTATCTATATGGATAGGTTACTTTTTACAGCTCATGTCTGACCAGGAGTTTTGGCCTGCTGCCGAATATGTTCCAGTGATTATTTTGGGTTATGTTTTCTTATCTTGGACAGGGTATTGTAATTTGGGGATATTTACCTCTGGCAACACCAAGGTATTTGGTGTTAGCTCCATGTTTACCGCGTTGTTTTGTTTGGTTGCCTATTGGTTGGCTATTCCATCATATGGCTTGATGGGGGCGGCCGTGGTTACAGCTATAGCTTTCTTTGTTCGCTTCTTTGTTATACATAAGTTAGCGAAAGCGAGATTTAATATGAAGCTTAACTGGTACCCAGCAGTTAGCTCCTTGTGTTTGGCTTCTGTTCTTTTTTGGGTTAATGAGATCGGAGTGATTAATACAGGTAATTTGTTCTTGTCTAATGTGTTAGTTTGCTTCCTGTTCTTAATAATGCTCTTTGTTCTGAAAATTGTGAAAGTTTCGGATTTGAAAACTGTGTACTCAACTGTGGCGAAGAAGGCGGGCGCGTGATTTATGGCTAAAGCAAACTTATTTTTAATTGGCGCTATGAAATCAGGCTCTACCACTCTGCATGACTATTTAGCGCAACACCCACAAATTTTCATGTCGGAGGAAAAGGAGCCAGGGTTCTTTGTGCCAGAGCTTTGGGGGCGACGTGATGACAGTGAGTATTCGGCTTTATTTGCGAGAGCTCGAGAAGAAAGATACATCGGGGAGTCGAGTACGCACTATACAAAGCTTCCTAGGTTTCAAGGGGTTGTAGAGAGAATAAAGGACTATAATTCTAATGCTAAGTTTATATACATAATGCGAAACCCTATTGAGAGAACCATTAGTCATTATTTCCACTCCGTAAGGAACTTAAAAGGAGCCGGAGAAACTAGAGATATTTTCTCTGCAATTAAGGAAGATCCAAACTATATAGCTTATTCAGACTATGCGTATCAGCTGGCGCCTTATTATGCCGCCTTTGGCAAAGAGAGTGTATATACGCTTGTTTTTGAGGAATTCAAGGAAGACGTTTTTTCCGGGCTGAGCCAGCTATACCAATGGCTTGATGTCGATATGGTAGAGCCAAAGGAAAATCTGGTTTCCAATAAGGCTCCAGAAGTGTATGTGAAGGCTAAAGGAAAAGGGTATTTGAATAAACTAAGGCATAGCGAAGTGTGGGATAAGGTGTCTCCCCTGATTCCTAAGGCTCTCAAGAAGTTTGGTAATCAGTTGTCAGAAGAGGTGAGTGCTGAAAAATTGTCGAGTCAGGAGCGTGATGAAGTCTATAAGCTGCTAACCCCAATATTTAAAGAAAAGCTTTTGGAGTTAGAGAAAGTGACGGGGCGTGATTATTCTATTTGGTCACTGTAAAGAACTGAGCACTAACATGGAGTCTATGTTAGTGCTCAAATGGCTATTTGCCCCTGAATAGCTTAATGAGCTTAATTAACGTTGGGTTTTTACTTTCGACAAGCCAAAAGTAACAGGCATTAATAAGCAGAAACGGAATGGCTAATGCGTAGCTAGCTAAGTGCGCTCTTTTTCTTGGGGCGTGCTTGATAATATCTTTTATGATATCTGCATTCTTCAATGCTTTGCTATTTAGGCTGACCAGAGAGGACTTTAGACTCTCTGAGTCCAGAGGGGGGAGGTTTGAAATGGTTGCGCCGACTTTCTCTAATGAATCTAGCGCATCTATCGGTACTACTTGGCCTCCTACGCCTAATTCAGTCATTACTCTAGCTATTTTGTCGGCATAATTTACGGCTATAAACTTAGTGCCAGCAAGGCCTGATAAAATTAGCGCATGTAGTCTCATCGAGATTATATAGTTAAGCTTGGCAAGCTTTTCAACTATCTCCTCAGGGTGCTCCAGCGGCGTGTGCATAATAACCCTTTCTTTTTCCGGTAGAAGCTCGTATAGCTTATCCATTATGGCTTGATCTGAATAAGGAAGGCCAAACTTAAACTCCTTATCAATCTCCAGCTTGTCGCCGTTTTTGTCTGTAGCATAGGGAATGAAAGGAAATAAGTGTATATCACAGTTTAGTTGCTTGGACTGTTCAGAAACGTATTGCGCTAGTACCTCCAATCTTTCGAGTGTTAGCGCTCTATCGTCTCTCTGTGTTGAGCGTAAGCAAACTCCGATGCCTGATTTTATAGGCTCAACGGGGCGATCTTTATATAGAGCAAATACAACATCAGCCGTCACCTCGGTTTTTTCAGGTGGAGTGTTGAATGACTTAATGACTTCGTAGGCGGAGTTATCTCTAACCAGTAACTTGTCGGCAAGCTTCAATGTATGGCGAGTGTAGCTCTCTGTCAGAAATGACATTCCATGTCGGTCTGCACCAACACCTAAAAACACCACAGGAATCTTAAAAATTCTGGCTAATGGGAGTAGCATTAAATACTCCAGAGCGCCGCAGATGAGTTCACCGCCACCAATAACAACGAGATCTGCTTTTCTAAACTCACTAAGCAAATGGCTCCAGTTCTTTGGATAATGCAAAGTGTAAAGGTGCATGTAACCTGTAATAGACTCTTCTCGGCTTCTATTGTCCGAGCATAGAGTGGTGTAAGTCAGTTTGTGATCTGGAAGGGCACTGCTCAATATCTTTTGGATCGCGATAACTATCGCATCATCCCCAACGTTCTCTCTTGAGGCGTGAGCATGAAGCACGTGAAAGTTATTTTTTTCCATATGTCTTCTCATGGAGTATAAGTTCAAAAAAGTTTAACTAATAGTTTGTCTAATTGTAGCTTTCTGCTGCTGATAGTGGCTTGATAAAGATATATGCGATATTTTCGGACATCGTGCGAGTTATGTGATTTCCATCTCTATAAATTGGCTTGTCATCTTTTGTCGCTGCACAGCTAAACTCATCACAGAATAGTGGTTGGACGGCTATGACATTGACTAAGCCGTTAGTTTTTGCTTCGTTAAATATCTCTCTTGCAAACTCCTGACGCCGATTATAGTCATCAACTTTTGGTTCTATATTAATGTCAACGTTTAGTAGCTTTGAGCGAGCAATATTCTCTGGAACATCAAATCCAATTTCTGGAACCTGCTCTACTACAAATACCTTGACTCCCTTAGCCCTTAGTTTGTTTAAGGTCCTGAAAAACGAGCTTCTAAATACCTCTCTATTATGCTCAAGAGATGTGTGAGCGGTGTCAGAGGTTCGCAGATACACTGTTGAACCGTGCTCGTGTTCGTAACGTAGACCATTTGCATACAAGCTCCATCTGGAGGCAAGTATAACGGTCTTTACTTTGGGCATGTTTTCTATGTGTGAAAAAATAGCCTCGTTTATTTGTGGGCACTCTGAGAAGCCCTCCGCCGACTGATAAGCGTCGAGTAAAGGAATGCAGCCGCCTCTTCCGACAAACTCACCTTTAAGCGCCAGTTTACTTAGGGCCTTATCAAGCGCTGGCATTAAAGCCTCTCCGTGCGAGTCGCCCCACAATAACACTGATGCATCATTGTTGCTATCGGCTCCCAGGCTGCAGAGGTGGGAGTGGGAGCCGAATGCCTGGTTGTCTTTCAGGCATGCTGATAGGTCTGGTTTATCATTTGCCGCATCTGCGATAACCGATATCTTCTCATCTACTCGAGAGGGTAGTCCTTGTGAGGTAATGGTTATGAAGGAAATGATGCTAAAGAGTGACAGAGTTGCTGCACTTGTTATTAGGGTTGGCGTTCGCTTCGAAAGAAGCTTTTTCTTTCTAAATGGCGTCTCAATGTATCTCCAATTCAAATATGAAAGAGAAAATACTAATGCAAAGTAAAAGGCTAGGTGTAAGTCTGTTATAGGGGTGATTATATAAAGCTTCAGAAAAACCAGCACTGGCCAATGAAATAGGTACAAGGAATATGAAATTTTTCCTATAAAGTTGACTGGTGATAGGGATAGTAACCTAGAAACATAGATGCCTTCATACTGCCCTGCATAAATGATTAGTGCAGTGCCAACACAAGGGGCAAGTGCGGCATAACCAGGAAATGGTGTTGCGGGTGTGAAAGTGATAATGCTGAGCGCGATTAGGCTAAGCCCACCAAGAGAGATAATATTTGCTGTAGGTCGTGACAGCTCACCTCTAGGGATAAAAACTAAAATAGAGCCGATCATCAGTTCCCAAATGCGTATGGGAGTGAAGAAAAAAGACGATTCTGGGTGGCTCTTAGTGAGAACTACGCCCAACACCAAAGACGATAAAGCAATTGATGCAAGCAAAAGAAAAATTCTCTTGCGGCCTAAGCTGCATATAACCAACAAGAGAGGAGGGAAGAAGATATAAAACTGCTCTTCGACTGCAAGAGACCAAGTGTGCAATAGTGCGTTGGTTTCTGCTGGGGCTGCGAAGTAGCCAATCTCTGTCATTAGGTAAAGATTCGAAGAGAAAAGAGTTGCTGATAATGCGTTTTTACCCAGGTTCTCATATTCATTCGGCAATAAAATCAGGTATCCTGCCACCAGCGTCAAAGCGATAACTGTGAACAATGCGGGGAAGATCCGTCTAACTCTCCGCTCATAGAATGTAAGAATGGAAAATTCACCTTTCTCCATTTCAGCATAGATAATGCTGGTTATGAGAAAGCCAGAAATGACAAAAAATATATCTACACCAACGTATCCGCCGGAAAATCCTTGTATTGAACTGTGGAATAGAATTACGGGAACAACAGCAAGCGCCCGAAGGCCATCAATGTCTGGTCTATAGCGAAGCACAGCAACCTCTGGAAAAGGGGGTAGAAGGTGGACGTTTAAAAAGGCGGTATTTTACACAGTTATCTACGTTTTTTTAACTGTTGTGCTATGGTTCTGTTAACTTAGTAGTAAAGATTTTACGGCGCGAAAAGGTTGAGTTTGAGTAAGGTTAGGTCAGATGGATTAGGTTTCGATTTTTTTGATCACTAGAAATCCTGACTTTACAGCAAGTTATAATAGAGATTGTTATCATTAGGCTAAGGCTATAATTATCTATTGTGGGAATAGTATGGGGAACAGATCACCTTCAAAAAAGCCAAAACTGTTATGGCTTTCACATTTTATACCGTACCCGCCCAAAGGCGGGGCTCTGCAGCGTAGCTTTAATTTGCTAAAGGAGGCGAGTAGATATTTTGATATTGACTTGTTTTCTTTGGTGCAAAGTTTTCCTGTTAAAGAAAACTTTGGAAGTCTTGAAGAGGGGATTAAAGTTTGTAAGAACGAACTGTCGAAGTACACAAGCTCAATTGAATTTTTCTATATTAACTCAGAAAAAAATAAGCCAAATAAGGCGCTTACCGCCATAAAGGCAGGTCTGTCCTCATCCCCTTATATAGAGTACTGGCTAAAATCTGACGAGCTATTGGCTAGGTTAAAGGATATAGGTGGGAATGACAGCTATGATCTTGTTCATTGTGATACGATTGGTGTCGCGCGCTATGCAAAGGAAGTGCTTTCAGCTAAAAAGATTTTGAATCATCATAATATCGAATCTCATATGCAGTATCGAAGGGCTAAGGGCGAAAAACACATATTAAAGAAGCTGTATTTTTATTTGGACGCAATGAAAATATATAGCTTGGAGAAACGATATTGCCATGAATTTGATTTGAATATTGTTTGCTCAGATTTGGATGCTGAGAGACTTGTTGATAAGCTACATGTTGATACTCATGTCGTTCCAAATGGAGTGGATACAGACTATTTTTCCTCCTCATTTAATGAAAGAGAGGTTGATGATTCTCTCATTTTTGCTGGAGGGATGACGTGGTATCCAAATTTTCAGGCTATGGAGTTCTTTATTAAAGAAGTTTGGCCATTGCTTAAACAAAGAAGACCAACAATAAATATAACTATAGTCGGAAGAGGTGGGGATAAACTACGCCCGCTCGTTGGAGCGGAAGCGGCGATCAAGATAACTGGCTTTGTGGACGATGTAAGACCATATATTGAGAGAGCGAGCGTATACGTATGCCCCATTTTTGTTGGCGGTGGAACAAAACTTAAAGTTCTTGACGCATTATCAATGAGTAAGGCTATGGTGGCGCACCCGATAGCGTGTGAAGGCATAGACGTTGAGCAGGACAAGAATGTCGTACTTGCTGAAACACCAGAAGCTATGGCTGATAAGATATTGTATTTACTGGATAAACCGTCATTAAGAATTGATCTTGGGAGGGCTGGGAGAGAGCTCATTGAACGACGCTATTCCTTTAAGGCTGTTGGTGATGATATGGCCGAGAAATACTTTAGCCTTCTTGATAATGGAGGATAATTCTGGTGGATAGTCTTTATCAACTTATGCCCCCATTCATGCAGAATATTGCGCTAAGCATGTATGGACTTCAGCTAAAAGTGAGGAGATATGGCGGTATTTATCCTGGCTATAAAAAAGAGCTGGATGAGTATATGGCGTCCATGGGGGACGTAAACATAGTGAAGGCGTTTCAAGCTTCCAAAATAAGAGAGTTGGTCAGCTACGCTAAAAAAAATGTTCCTTACTATTCAGAGTGTTATAGATTACTCCCGAATGAATGTGAAATAACTCTAGATAACTTCTCATCTGTGGTCCCCATTCTTGATAAGTCTACATTAAAGAGCAGAAGCTCTGAGTTTAGATCAAAAGAAAAGTGTAAGGACATTGTTACCATAAACACAAGTGGGTCAACAGGGTCGCCTTTGAGTATTGCATGTACGAGATCTGCGCTGCAGAAAAACTACGCCCATTTTGAATATTTTTTAAATTCAAATGGCGTTAACAGCTTTGATCGTAGCGCAACTTTTGCTGGGCGAAAGATTTTAAGCTCTGACTCCGGGGCTCCTTTCTGCCGCAAAAATTTCACTATGAATACTTTGTTGTGTTCATCGTATCATTTGAGTGAAAAGAATGTTGCCAGTTATATAAATGAACTGAATGACTGGGCCCCAATATATATCGACTCCTATCCCTCAGCAGTCTACGAGTTAGCCTGCTTAGCTAAAGTAAAAGGGTTGGTGCTTAATAACAAGCCAAAATGTATAGTGACTTCAAGTGAAACATTGTTCTCGTATCAGAGGCGGGAGATTGAAGACTTCTTTGAATGTAAGGTATATGACCAGTACGGGCAGGCAGAGATGGGAGGGACTTTGGCGCAATACAACTCTGAGTCCTTATATACGGCAAATCCCTTCTATGGTCTGGTGGAAGTTCTTGATGAGGAGGGGAGGCAGGTTATGCCTGGCGAATCAGGAGCATTGGTGCTGACGGGGTTCATAAACTCTTACATGCCTTTGATAAGATATAAGATAGGTGACAATGTAACAGTGGCGAATTCTGAAGACGCGTTTGTCGGGAGTCATGCTCTAAAGATCAGCGAGATCGTTGGCAGGGAGGATGATGTAGTTTTAACTCCTGAGGGCAAAAGGATCGGTAGATTGGACCCTGCATTTAAAGGAGTCGTTGGAATTGGAGGATGCCAAATTGTGCAACATGCGCTCGACAAAATTGAGTTGAGGATAGTGCCTCAAGGAGAGTCTGCTGATAACGGTGTTGCTGAGTTAATTCAGAACCTGAAAGAACGATTAGGAGAGTCTATTACTTTTCAGGTGACCAAAGTCCAAGAACTGGAAAAGACCAAAAGCGGTAAAGTGAAAGGAGTGATCTCAAAGCTCTAGACTTCCTTTTTCTAGCGACCAGTCTTGGTGGTGATTCTTGCCTATGGCCGCTAAAGCTTTCATGCTTAGCGGCTCTTTGTATAACTGGCCAAATCCATTAGGGCCTTTTAGTTGGGGGGCTGCTGTGCAAGAACTTGGGCTGGGTTCCCTGCTGCGATGCAGCCAGCAGGGATGTCGTTTCTAACGACGCTTCCTGCGCCAATTACACTGCCGGCGCCGATGGTGACTCCGGGTAAAATGATGGTGTTAGCGCCTATCCATACATTGTTGCCGATGACTATGGGCTTGGGGGTTCCTTTTGTGTTAAGGCGCTCATGCGGGGCGGTTAGGCAAATGTTATGTCCGCTGCAATCCATTATTTGGCAGTTTGCTGCAATTAGGCAGCCTTCCCCTACCTCTATTGATTGATAGGCATGTAAGCACGATCCGTGAATTCTTGTGTCTTTTCCAATAGTTATGACTGCGCCGGGCATATCGGCCATAAGTTTTACAGAAGAATGCATATTGATATGGTAACCTTTATTCAAAGAGTTAACCGTGACGTTGTCATGGAGGACAACCTTGGCGGAGGGGTGAAGCATGATGCTCGGAAGCCCCTTAAAGGTTACGTTTTCTCCGATTATCAAGCCTTTTTTGCGGCTTAAGATAAACTTCGTGAGTCGTGTGTAAGCCTTTTTCAAAATTTTTTGAAAATTGTATTTCATTGACTGATTCTCAAGTTTTCTGATCGCTAGAAGGTTATCTTTGTTAAAGACGGCCGATTCCTAGAAAGAGCGGCTCCGAGATGTTGGCAAAAACTGCGCTTGTGCTCCAAAACCTTGCTATTCTTATATAAGGCGTATTTGGTAGTTACGTTGTAGTGGGCAGTTGTCTGCATTGATTTTAAGAGTTTTTTGAGGGTTTTACAGACATGAAACTTAAAAGCATGCAAAAAATTCCAGGATTTACGGCTGGGCTAGTGCTTTCTTGTTCGATGCTCACTACGTCCGCGTTAGCGGAAACGGCGGAATATGTTTATAAGGAGAACTTTGCTGGGACAAGTCTGTCATATGACGAGTTTGCGGCCAGCAGTGTGCCGATATTCAAGTGGTGGGGGCTTGGTGGCACTGTAAGTGGCGAGCAGTATAAGGCTGTCGATATCAATGGTGAGGTTAATACGGGTCAGAAAAAGAGCCTTAAGTTTCTGTTTAAGGGGGTCGCCGATGGTAAGGACTCATCTGTAGAACAGCGCTTTCGTATACTTAAGCCCCAAGTGTCAGTTTTAAGTATAACGTTTGACCTTTTTATACCCACTAATTTTACACATAGAACGCAATCCTCTACAGCGAACAATAAATTTCTTGTCCTGTGGTCTGGCGACTACGGCACAAGAGCATCCCTCAACTCAGTAGCTTTTGAATACTGGCCTGCTACTGTCAAAGGAGGGGCGGAAGGAGACTCGGTTTTGTCATACCACTTAGGGCCTGGAGATAGTGACTGGGGGCATAAAATTCCCTCCGCTACTCCAGTGTTCGCAGCGGCTGATCGAGGAAAGTGGATCAACTACAGAATTGATATAAAGCTTGCAAGTGCCCCCGGGGCTACTGACGGATTTATTACGGTTAAAAAAGGGGGGGATACGCTTTTTAATGTAACGGGGCTGGCTAATTATTCGTCAGCGACAGACATTAATGGCGATAATGGCAACTATTTGGATCAAGGCTACTTTTTAGGATGGGCTAATAGTGGTTATAGTGCCGATACTGCCTTTTACATGGATAACTTAATGATTACATTGGATAAAATCCCTGGCGTCAACCCTCCTAGCGCCCCATCAGCTGAGTTGCAATAGTTTCACGATATGTGAGTGAAGTTGGAGAGTCTCTCCCCAACTTCACTGGGCTACAGGAATTGGTTGACGAGGCTTGTCAATTTTGAAACCTGTGCTTTATCTGAAAAAGCTTCAACGATTCTCTCCCTTGCATAGCTGGACATTGTATCCCTCTGGCTATTGGAAGATAGCAAACCTTGTATTTTTAATGACAGTTGCTCTGAAGAGCCTGGCTGGAATAGAAAGCCGCTTTTGCCGTCAATGATCGTTTCGCTAAGTCCTTGAAGATCTGACACGATCAGCGGGAGTCCAGAGGCCTGCATTTCTATAGATGACATCGTAAATGAGTCCCAGCCGACAGAGGCGATTATTCCTGCGAAACAGCTTCTGTGTATCCTCTCAAGATCATCGCGATACCCTCCAAAGATAACTTGTTTTTTTGCCTTTTCTGTTAGAACTGCTTCGTAAGGTGAGGCTTCGTCATCTTTGTTTCCGAACAACAGGAATGTCACATCGCTTCTTTGTTCCACGATGATATTGGCTGCTTCTGCGATAACTCTGACGCCTTTTCTTTCTTCAAAATGGCCCGAGTAGAAGAAAAGCTTGTTATCTCGCGGCAGGTTGTAAAGGTCGTGTGCATAAAACCGGTCATTACTGTCTGGACGGTATTTGCCTACGTCGACGCCGAGATAACACACGGCGGTTTTGCGTTTGCTTATGCCGCGGCCCAGATAACCTGACTTTTGCATCGCAATTGACTCGAAAATGTATAGATCTGGCCCCTGCCGGTACCTTGATGCGTCAAGTTTCTTTAGTATTAGCTTGACTCCCGAGTTGAGGCTGCTCATAGGGGCGCCCCAATAGGATATAAATGCTTTTATGCCGGCGGCTCTGGCGGCTTTGTAGTAAGGTAGGGACAGCGGTTGATCAAACCCAAACAGGATGGATATGTCGTTGTCTTTTATATACTTGGCGAATTCCGCTATCCTGACGGCGTCTGCTTCTTTGTCCGAAAATTCGAGATAATTGTTGTAGCCACCAGGGGGGTAAGTTGGTATTCCTTTTGTGAAGCTAGGGTAGCAAAGGTGGATGTTGTTGGGAGAATTAACTAAATTTAAGCCCATTCTCCAAAATATTCGCTCTAAAGAGCCGATTGCATATCCCGTATTGCTCTCGCAATGATACAAAATCAGTATTTTACTCATTTTCAAGGTTTCTGAGCGGGTTGATAAATTTCCTTTCTTCAAGGTAAGAAATTATTTTCGCAATTGATTCTTCTGTGCTTTCTTTGCTTGTATCTACGACGATGTTAGGGTGCTCAGGAGGCTCGTAGGGTGAGTCTATACCGGTAAAATTCTTGATGTCGCCTTTTCTCGCCTTTTGATAGAGGCCTTTAGGGTCGCGTTGTTCGCAAATGTGGAGAGGGGTGTTGACGAAAACCTCTGTGAACTCTCCATCAGCAAATAAGGTTCTCACCATGTCGCGATCTGCTTTGAATGGTGAAATAAATGCGGTCATTACTATAATTCCCGCATCAACGAGGAGCTTGCTAGCCTCAGCTACACGGCGTATGTTTTCTATTCTATCGCTATCCGAAAAGCTTAGGTCTTTATTTAGTCCGTGTCTTACGTTGTCGCCGTCAAGTACGTAGGTGTGGTAACGCCTCTTATGAAGCTCAATGTCTAAGGCATTCGATAACGTCGACTTTCCTGATCCGCTCAAGCCTGTAAACCATATAAGACAAGGCTTCTGTCCTTTAATTTTGGCGCGGTCCTGCCGTTGCAGCTTAAAATCCTGCCATACAATATTGGTGTCAACCATTCAGAATTCCTCCTGGCTATATTAGTTCAAAATAAAGTTTCAAATACTTAGGGGTGATGGCGTATGCGTCAAAGTTCTTTGCCAGATGACTGTAGCCATGTTCGGCTATGAGTGATAATTGCCTTGGGTCTGAAACCAATTTGGCTAGTGCATTGGCGTAACCCTGCTCCGAATGATCTGCAACTAACACCCCGGCTTTTCCATTATCTAGTACTTCTGGTATGCCCCCTACGTTGTGGGCGACAACAGGTACGCGAAGAGCTAGCGCCTCAAGTAAGGTCATGGGAAGCCCTTCGTGATCTGACGGCATAACTAAGATATCAAGCTTTCCTATTTCTGGTGTGGATGGGTCTATAAAGCCGGTGAACTCAATAACATTATCAAGCTGCTGTTCGATGACGAGCTTTTCCGCTAACAGTCGAAGCGGTCCATCGCCAATAATCTTGGCTCTAATATTTAGCTGGGGGAGGCGTTGGGTTAGAGCTTTAACGGCTTTGATAAACAAATCTACTCGCTTGACGCCGACAAGCCTGCCAACGAAACCAATTGTATATAGCTCTCTATTAGTTTCAGGTTTTCGCAGCTCTTGAATCTCTGAGCTGTTGATAAAATTAAAGATCTTAACAACTTTGTTTGAATACAAGGCTCTTAAAGATTGCTCCAGCTGTGTTGAAACAGCGATTATTCTGTCTTGATAAAATCTGGTAAGGAGTCTGTCTAAGTAATATATCGCTAATTTGTGAGGCTTAGTCCATGGTAATTGGGTTTCTTGGTTGCCATGGATAGTAGTGACGGATTTCATGGTTTTGCTGGCGATACGGGCGAGAGAGCCAACTATGTTTTCTTTGAATCCGTGTGTGTGTATGAGGTCTGCCTTCTGGGCGAGAAGATGGGATCTTGTCTTGAAAATCAACTGCATAAAGGAGAGCTGACTTTCAGGAGCAATGGTCACCGGCATTCCTAAGGCTTTCAGTTTGTCAGCAAGGGCGCCCTCATTAAAAATTATGGCTGAAACTTTAACTTGCTTGGAGGCAACCAGAGCTTTGCATAGTTCGTAGAGTTGCTTCTCTGCTCCGGCCCATATATCGCCAGAAGCAATATGGGTTATATGAGGTGGATTTTGCATAGACAAAGTCAGCCCTTACTGAGGGTGGAAAAAAAGCTAAGCTTTGTGCCGGCATTTCCGTCATGAAGGTTGTGTCTTTTTAGGCGCAGTAGGGGAGTCGTCGCCTGATTGTTGCCTACAACGGTGGTGCACGCTATTACGTAATTCGCGTCAACTAATGCTTGCGACTCATTAGACATACTTCCATTTGGATAGCAAAAAATGTCAGTAGGCGTGTCTGTTAGTTGAGATATTTTTCTTTTTGACTCGACAACCTCGTACTTTAATTCATCTTTTGAATGAAGTTTATCTAAGCGGGAGTGGCGACACGTGTGAGAGCCAAATTGGATAAAGCCTGTGCTTAGCAGTTGCTTGATGTCGCAGTCACTGACTAACTGGTGTGTTATAGGTAAAGAGGCGCTGCTTTCGAGAGTGGAAGATATAGTCGCATTTATATTTTGGTACAAGGTGACTTCATCTAAACTTTTGCACAGGTTGATAATGGGATCCAGTTCTTCAGTGTCTGGAGGGCTTGACCAGTCAAGTTTTGCGCCCAGCTCGCGCAGCCAGTTGAATTGAGGGTGAGATAGCGCTTCAGGCTTGTTGGCCGCCGTTGTTTTAAGAAGGTATAGCAGCTTTTCCGGCCAAAAAATGAAGTCGGTACTAATGTAGTCCGCGACTAAAAAGATTGTGCTGTGAATTTCTTGGCTTGCTAAAAAGCTGGTAACGTACTCTTGATTATCTTTCCAGCCATCATCAAATGTTACAGCAAAATAGAGCCCAGGCTTGAGTGTATCCCTCTTATCTCCCCATTCTGTCAGGGATATGGGGTTACCTCCCGCCTCTTTTAGCCAGTGTATATGATTTTTCAGGTGTTCGGGGGCTATCATCATACCTGGCTGCTCAAAATTTCGACGAGGGTCGTCTAAAGGTAGTGTGCGATGATAGGTAAGAATATACAGCGTTGGTTTGTTAAAAGACTTCGCTTTTAACTTGAACTGTGTGTAGTTAATGGATTGAACTACATATTTGACGGCGTTTTTTAATGCTTTCATAGCTTTGGCGATTAGGCAACTGCGTGCCAGTTTACTTAAAAGAATTGTGCGCGATTACTGATAGAGAGAGGAGTTCCTCTCTATATTCTTGGCAGCTGCTAATAGATGAGCAATATTTTGCTATAGCCAGTAATCCACTGGAATCTCTTCCTGTGAGTCTAGCAATTGCACCAAATAATTTAGCCTTCAGGTCTGTATTGGCTGTGAATGGGCCAATTTGGTACCAGTGGTAGATAATTACGAAGTTGTCTTGATTTGACTTGCTTCTCAGTATCGTTTCTTTTGCAGCGATTCCTTTCTGGATGGAGGCTGGAGCCGCATTTGAACTTATCAACGTCCACTCTTTATCATCAAACAGATGATTATCATAATAAACCAGCTCTTTGCCTTGATGTTGTTCGACGTACCAGTTGACGCTAAGTTGCAGGTTATCTCCATTTGAGTTTATGTAAACGCCGGTGGCCTCCAGATCTGCGTTGTGAAACCTAGGCTTCCAAGCAGTCTCCTTTAGAAGGGGTCCCTTCCAGGTTCCATTGCCAACAGGTAGTTCATTGGAAGTTAAAACGCTTCTTTCTGAAGGCTGAGTTAGGGAAAGGAGCGAGATCCAAGTTGGTGATATCAGCATAATTGCTACAGCAATGCCGAGGCGAATATAGGTTGGAGTGAGCGATGGCGTAGCAGTGGCATGGGTGGAGCTTGGCGAACTGGTGGTGGATTCGCTAATTGCGTCTGGTGCGCTTTTTTCAATGAAGTGTGCGGTAATAAACACTGGTAACAGGCACACAACAGCAAAAATGATCCAACCATAAACTTCGTGATCGTTAACGAGCGAGCTCTGCATATTTGTTTGATAGCCAGCGTAGATAATGCCAAATACACGAATCCAGTTCGCAAGCATTGAAAAGAAGATGCTAAAAGAGAAGAGCAAAAGGCTTCGCTTGATGTCTTTGAGATAAAGTATTCCGTAGACATTAGAGATAAACATGGCGACGAGTAAGTAACGGGAGCCGCTGCATCCGCCCGCTACAAAGAACGTTCCTTGGGGGATTGTTATGTACAGGTCCCTTATTATAGCGGGTATGTCAAAAGCACTAAGTAGTATCTGGTTGGTGAATACGGTGATGCGCTGCAGTAATGGCGCGATGTCATCCCACACAGGGAGGGCGAAGAACAGCAAAGAGAGTGTTGGAGTAATTTTTATAAAAAATTGTTTTCCATACAAAAACATGCCAGAGAATAAGATAAAGCAAGGCAAACTGAGTGTGGCGACGGTTTTGACATCTGCTGCTTTTGCTAAAAGATGGGCGGCGGCTGTCAGTAATAGTGCGGGTAAAAAGATCCACCAGCCATTTGGCTTAAGGAGCATGGCGTCGTGGCGTTTTGTATAGAGAAGCCACAGGGTTACAAAAAAGACCAGAAAGCCATGTGTGTAGTCGTAGGAATCATTCCACAACTGGAATAGGGATAACCACTCTTGCCAGTAACCTAGGGAAATGGTCAGTAGCACAAGTGAAATTGTGGTTAGGTTGAATCTCTTTAACTCTGACGGCATTGATCGCACAACTAAAATTCAGTGATTGCGCACTATAAAGAAGAATAAAAACGGAGATCAACTGGTTTTATACCCTGGCAACCTTCTTGTCAGCTTTTTTTACATTTGCTTGAGGCAGTGGGGGGGGGGTATTTTTATAATGCATTGAAAAATAATGATAAAAAAATATTGGCATAGGGTGTGCTTTATTAGCGTCGGGTTTATCATCACTTTCTTTCAAAAGAAAAAAGGAATCGGTTATGAGTTCTTTCACTAAGTCAACTTTGGCGGCTTTGGTTATCGGTGTCGCTGCGGCTTCTGCAAATGCTGCTACTATCAACGATGGTTACAACGGCGCGGGCCTTTCTTACAATGGCGACGTTTTTGGAAATGCTGACATTTACCAAGTAGATCGTATGGAAGTTTCCTACGACGCAAACAATCTTTACGTAAATGTTTATACAAACTTCTTTGAAGGCGCTGATAGCTTAGGTCACAAGTTTGGTGATCTGTTCATCAGCACTAACGGTTGGAATCCTAACGGCACTGCAGCAAACCGCTACGGTACTGACGATGTTAGCAACGGCGAGCATTGGGAATACGCACTTGATTCTACAACTGGCGATCTTTACAGCCTGTCAGAAGTAGACTACGCGTCTCAGCTAGTACTTTCTGGTCCTGGTTCTGTTCGTGTAAATCAAGAAGTAGGCGTGAAAACTGACGCAGCAAGTTTGGTTGCTGGTGAAACTTCCAGTGCTGACCTGAGTGGCGCAAGCAACACTATTGGTAATCTGGGTGTGTTGTCCTTTACTATCACTTTGGCTGACCTGGGTATTACTGATCTGAGCAAATCTACTGCTCTGGGCCTGCGTTGGACTATGACTTGCGCTAACGACGTTATCGAAGGCGGTTACAATGTTCCTGAGCCAGGTACTCTGGCGATGTTGGGCTTGGGCTTGGTTGGTTTGGGTCTTTCTCGTCGTAAGAAAGCTTAATCAGTTTAGTCTGAAGTTTTAAGCGAAAGGGGTGTAAAGTTTTCTTTACGCCCCTTTTGTATGTCGATAGTTATCGCGGCAAAAATTTTGCAAAGTCTCCGCTTCTTGTGCTTTAAGCTTGAGTGTTTACTGGCCTGTCTACCGAAGCTGAGAACCGAACTCCTCGCATGTTGTGACTAAGGCTAGACTACCCGTCTTGTTTTTTGTGAGGCCTATTCGGTCTCTCTCCAACTTAATAAGAAAGATGTGTCTGTTATTAATGTTGCTGAAATTGCAGCTACTGCAAAGGTGTGGTGGAATGTGCGTTTTAGCGGGTTAAGTTAATATAGGAGATAGCGTGTTCGGCGAATCGGGCCTCTGGTTATCTGCGCTGGTGGTTTTGTCAATCCTTGTTGCGCTGGCAGTTACATCTCTGCGTCCTGCAATGGTATTTATCTTTGGTCTCGTCACTCTGTATGTTTTTGGGTTGGTGGATCGAGAGAAGATGCTGGCGAACTTTACCAACACTTCGCTGGCTTCGCTGGCTTTGCTGCTGTTGTGTTCCGTTGCACTGGAGAAGACACTGTTGTTGCCGCGTATTGCTGGCTGGATTGTTGGAAGTACAGAGCGAAGTAGTTTGCTGAAGACTATTGGAGTTGCAGGAATTGTAAGCAGCTTTGCAAATAATACAGCGGTAGTTAGCTCCCTTATTGCGCCACTGAAGAATAATAACTTTATTTCACCCTCGCGCCTGTTAATTCCTCTTTCCTACGCCTCAATTCTTGGTGGTGTGCTCACTCTTGTTGGAACTTCTACGAATCTTATTGTGGATGGTTTTGTTCGAGAGGCTGGCTATCCTCCGTTGGCGTTGCTTGATTTTGTGTGGGTTGGGCTGCCGGTCTTTATATGTGGTTGTGCGTGTATTGTCTTTCTGAGCGTGCGTTCTTTGCCTAAGAATGGCATGACAAAATCTGCATTGCAGTCAGAGTATTTCCTTGAGTATACCGTGCTGCCCCAGTCTCCTCTTATTGGTAAGACAGTGTCTGAAAATGGCTTTAGGAATTTGGAGCAGCTTTTTCTCGTGGAGATCATACGGCGTGGGCACCTGATTACGCCGGTGACGCCCTCTGAATTAATTGAGCCTAATGATGTTCTCATTTTTGCAGGCGATATTTCGCAGGTCCAGTTGCTTAGTCACTTTCCAGGGTTGGAGCCATTTGATGATAAGCAGGATTTGGTTGAAAGAAATTTAGTTGAGGTTGTTGTAACTCAGTCGTCGCAACTGAAAGGGAAGACTCTGAAAGAGGTTAACTTTCGGGCGATGTTTGATGCAGGGGTCGTTGCAATCCGTCGGGGAGATGAGCGCTTAAAGGGAGGGTTGGGAAAAATCCGGATTTTCCCGGGAGATGCGCTGGTTTTGGCTGTGGGCGACGACTTTATGAATATGCCTAACTTGGCCTCTAATTTGTTAGTAGTTAGAGGTTTGCGCACTAATCAAAAGTTTTCAGGACTTAATAGCGCCTTAATTGTTCTGGGTTTTTTGGGGATGCTGCTTGGAAGCGCAATGGGAGCCTATTCACTCTTTGATGGCGCCTTGTTTCTGCTCCTCTTCTATATATCGATGCGCTTCATCAGTCTAAATGAGTTGTTCAGGAAGTTGCCAATAGAGCTGATTTTGATAATCGGCGCTGCGCTGGGCATCGCTCAGGCTATGACGCATAGCGGTTTGGCTGATGTTGTCGCTACTGGAATTATGTCTGTTTTTGGTGGGCTAGGTCCTTGGGGGGCCTTGGTGGGTATATATTTGGCGACTTGGTTGTTAACTGAGCTAATAACAAATAATGCCGCCGCTGCGCTGGCTTTTCCTATTGCCTTGGCGGCGGCGCAGAGTATGAATGTCGATCCAAAACCATTTTTTATGGTGGTTGCTTACGCTGCGAGTGCAAGCTTTCTCTCGCCTTATGGCTACCAAACAAACTTGATGGTTTATTCCGCTGGTAACTACCGGTTTTTGGACTACATCAAAGCGGGGGCTCCTGTGGCGTTGGTATACGGTGTCATGGTGGTCTTGCTTACGCCATTGTTTTTCCCTTTTTAACGGTTGAATCCAAAGCTAAAATTTCCAACTTGAAGTCGGCGATATGCTAATATCCTGCGCCAAATGCAGTGTTGACGCGATGCTCAGTTATTATGAGGTGGCGTTAATGTATGTGGACGGGATTTGAGAAGAATTTCTGCTTAATTTTGAATAGGTGACCCATGCTCAAGATACTATTCTGGGTGGCGTTGTTTGGCGCAGTATATAGCTACTTTTTATATCCTTTGATTTTGAAGCTGCTGCCCAAAAGAAGAATGGTTAGGGCGGATGGATCGGCCGCAAGAAAAGTTTCGCTCATCATAACGGCTCATAATGAGAGAGATCGAATTAGGGAGAAGATAGAGAACAGTTTGGAGCTGGACTATCCGGATATGGAGATTATTGTGGCGTCGGACTGCTCTACTGATGAAACGGACGATATTGTCAGAGAGTATGCGGATAAAGGGGTTCGGTTGGCCAGGGCCGATGAACGTAAAGGCAAAGAGTACGCTCAGCTGCAGGCAATTACTATTGCCGTTGGAGAGATACTTGTGTTTTCGGATGTTGCGACCAAGATTCCAGCGGATGCGATTAAAAAGTTGGAAAGCTATTTCGCAGATGAAAGAGTCGGTGCTGTGTCTAGTGAGGATCGTTTCATTACTAACGATGATCAGGTTGCAGGAGAGGGCGCTTATGTCAAATATGAGATGTGGTTGCGCCGCTTGGAATCTGAGCGTTTTGGTTTGGTTGGATTGAGCGGTTCTTTCTTCGCTGCGAGAAAGAAGGTATGCGAAGAATGGGATATCTACTCTCCTAGTGATTTTAATACCGCCCTTAACTGCGCGAAAAAAGATCTGGTTGCTGTGACAGCGCCTGATGTCTTGGGCTTTTATAAAGATGTTGCTGATCCGCAGAAAGAGTATCAGCGCAAGGTGCGGACAATTATCAGAGGAATTACCGCCTTGTCGCGTCATCCTCAAGTACTAAGTCCTGTCCAGTTTGGCTGGTTTGCAGTTCAGATATTGAGTCATAAGGTAATGCGCTGGGCAGTGCCCTGGTTTTTGGCGGCGTTGCTTGTATTTAGCTTACTGCTGAATTATCAGGGAGGAATCTATTCTTTGGTGCTGCTGGGGCAGATTGCATTTTACTTGCTGGTCTTGACTGGCCATTTCAAGCCGGACTTGCGCGAAAAAGTATACGTGAAGATTCCTTACTTCTTTGTCCAGGTAAATTTGGCGATCGCCAAAGCTACCATTGATTTCTTCAAGGGGACAAGAATGACCGTGTGGACGCCATCCAAGCGATAGGAGGCGGACGTGTTAGCTAAAGTAAGACCTGTAGGTGGCAAGGTTTATTTGTCGCAAAATGCGCCAGTTGATATTCCATGGAAAGCAAACTATCAGCATATCTATACCAATAGCGGCACTGCAGCTTTATCTCTGGCGGTTGCTGCTGCGATGCAGGCAAAAGCGTCATCAGTTGTTGGCGCTCCTGAGGTTATTCTGCCAGCTTATGCCTGCCCGGATTTGGTGGCGGCGATAATTGCTCAGGGGGCGTCTCCCGTTTTGGTTGATTTGGAAGAGAGCTCTTTCTTCCTGAATCTTGAGCAGCTTCAGGAGGCGGTGACTAGTAATACGGTTGCTATCATTGCTGTTAATTTTCTGGGCATGTATGAGCGGTTGCCCGAGTTGAGAGAGATTGCTGACGCCGAAGGCGTTATGTTAATTGAAGATTCAGCTCAGACTCCTATTCCTCTGTCCGCTAAAGCAGCATATGCGGACTTCGCCATACTCAGTTACGGTAGGGGAAAGCCTGTAAACCTGATGGGCGGTGGTGCACTATTGTTTAAGCCCGCACATGCCGGGCTTATTTCGAGTATTACGAAAACTCTTGTACGTTCGCAGCTTGTCGTTAACTGGGCGTGGAAGCTAAAAGCGCTCATCGTGAATACTCTGATAATGCGCTATCCGTATGGCTTGCTGGAGCGTATGCCTTTCCTGAATATTGGCGCCACGACCTATCATCCTCTTCAGTACATTGAAGTGAGGGATGGGATGGATCAGCTTGTCTCAGTAGGGCTTAAGCATTTCTACGCTATTCGTGAAGCTCAAGTGACAGCATATGCCAGAGGGCTGGCGGAGCTTCGGGATGCTGGTTGGAAGCTTTTGCTGGGTGGAGAGGCAGATAATGCTTCACGAAAGGGCTTGCTGAGGTTTCCAATTCTGGCTCCTTCCCGAGCGATGCGTGATCATGTGGAGTTGGAGCTGAATAGGCTTGGGTATGGCGCCAATGCGTTTTATCGGGTCCCTTTGCCGCAAATTGAAGGGGTTAAGGCGCGAGTAAAAAATGGCGAGGATGATTTTCCGGTAGCAGAGGCGTTTGCGGATAGATTATTAACTTTACCATGCCATGAGGGAATAACTGCCAGTGAAATCGATGAGGTTGTTGGCGTGGTGAAAACGGTGGCAAAGCTGGGATGCTGATTCTTATATAGTTGTCTAGTCCTGATATAGGTTGACACCTATTTCGTCTCAAACGCCCGATGCACTGCGTCGGGCGTTTTGTATTTCAGGGCCAGATGAGGCCGCTCTCGGTTATAAATATCCACAAATTCATCAACCATCGTTCGAGCCTGCCCTAGATTCCCCGGTCGCATCAGCAGGAACTCCGTTTTCAAGATCCCGTTCCGCCAACGCATTCTGATAGCAGTCATACCCGTCGGTCATCGAACATTGAATGCCGTGTTGACGGTGCAGCTTCTGGTAGCTGTCGCAACAGTATTGGACACCTCGGTCGGAGTGGTGGGTCAATGGCTGCCGCCCCGGCCGTTCACGCAGGGCCTTGCGCAAGGCCTGTTCCACATCCTCGCTGCGCAAGCTTTCATGTACATGATGACCCACGATCTTACGGGAGTAAGCATCGGTCACCAGACTCACGTAGCTCATGCCAGAGCGTGTCGGCAGATAGGTGATATCCGCCACCCAGACCTGGTTAGGCCGGCAGGCCACGACTTGCTCTGGACCCGGCTTGAGCAGGTTTGGGTGACGTCGGAAGCGGTGATGACTGTGCGTGGTCTTGTGGTAAGCCGGCGTMRGGGAACCAACAGGCGCCGGCTACGCAGCACCTGAAGCAGTTGATCCCGCCCCAGATGAAGGGTGTGATCCGACTGCTCATGGAGAAGATGCCGGAGCTTGCGAGCGCCGATCCGGGGCTGACG
This sequence comes from Hahella sp. HN01, assembly GCF_018986435.1. GTDB lineage: Bacteria > Pseudomonadota > Gammaproteobacteria > Pseudomonadales > Oleiphilaceae > Hahella. The sequence goes on from NZ_JAHMIN010000003.1 coordinate 169,982, forward strand.
GAGACGAACAGTCCGGACAAAGTCCACCACCCGCTGCTCACGATCCTCCCTGGCTCGCTGYGCTCGTTCCGCCTGATACCAAGCTTGCCGGCTAATCCCCAAGAGACGACACGCCCTGCTGACGGTCAATCCGGCTCCGCGTTCTTGCGTGAGGACTTGCCGGGCCGCTTTTTTACGCACACCCCGTAATCCTTCTCCATCACATCGACAATCGCTTCGAAGAACTCAGCTTTCTGTTCGGCCAGACGCAGCTTCTCCTCAAGCTCCTTGATCCGCTGTTCCGGGGTAGGTGGGGACTTCGGCATGGTGGGACTCCTGTTCACACGGTGGGAGGTGACGCCAGGACTCCAGTCCTGGCTGCCATATCGACGCAACCACGTTAGCACCGTCGAACGGCCTTGGATACCGTAGCGGGCCTGAGCCTGTTTATAAGTCAGCTCTCCGCCTTCGACCTGATCCACCACTGCCTGTTTAAAAGTCAGAGTGTAGTCCCGTTGTGTTCGCTTAACTCGCTGATTCATCACATTCTCCCAAAGTTAGGGCTGGAATGTGTCAACTCTATTCAGGACGGGTCAAAGGCATAAAAAAAGGCTGCAAAGGCAGCCTGAATGTCGCTCTAAAACTTGGTGATCGCTGTTTAAGGAAGCCGAATGTTTTACAGAGCCTTCTTCTCAGTGGCCGAACCGCGTGGAATTCCTTTCCGGCCACTGTTGGAGTCAGTGTAGGCGGTGATCGTTGCAGGGATGTGACAGCTCAGGAAACCCGCTTGTGTATCAAGTCTTTGAATTTTGCGTCGGTGTCGGCGAAACGTCGGGCCGCCTGCTGGTCCGCTTTTTCCCATAACGCCTGCTGTACGGCGCACAATTCCAGGCGTATCTGTTCGCGACCGCTGACGTCTGTATCCGCAACGGCATGCTCCAGCAGATTCAGGTCGTTGGCGTCGCCCAGGCCTTCGGTGACTTTCTTCAGGCCATTGTGAAGACGGCGCAGGGATTTGTTCCATGCGGGCTTGATCACGCGTAGTGCGTACATCAGATCTTTCAGGCGTTTGCGCAGCTCGTGGCGATCTTCTGCGTCGATGCCGCCCTGCACACGCTGGAACTCGTTTTGTCCTCGCCTGTAGAGGCGCGCCAGACGCGAGCTGAGCCAGTCGGCGTCAATCTCGGCGGACCAGGGACGCTGTTGCAGCAGGTCTTTGTGCTTCAAAAGCTCACAGTTGGTTTCTTGCAGTAGCTTCTGGGTGTGCTCTCGATCGGGCGCTGGAGCCCGCTCGGCCTCTTCCTGAATGAAGGCGCTGATTTTGTCGATATCCGGGTGCGAAGGCAGAGCGGCGGCGAAGCGCGTCCAGGCATTGAGCATAACGAAGCAATCGCGATAGGGCGCGAGGGCGTGAGCAGTAGTCCTCAGGGTTTGCAGCAGGTTGTCGTGGGCTTCGTGGCAGGCGGGCTTGAGCAGTCGCAACAGTGCGCGCAGCTCCTTGATCAGCTTGCGGGCGTTGTGCACGGCGGAGTCAAAGTCGAAACGGGTTCTGATCAGTTCCAGCGCCAGGTCATTGATCAGGCTCTCCAGATAGCGCTGTAACTCCTGTTCCAGCGGCTTGTCGAAACGCGTCTGATAACGCATAAGAGTTTGATTTCCAGAGTTAAACGAATAGTCCCTAAAAGCGTCCCCAAGGCAACGATAGCACCCTGCGTGGCGGGCTGTCTGCATGAGACTATACTTAAGGTATTTCTTCTCAGACCCTGAGACCGACCAACGGAGCCGGCTAAATGTCGTTGTATTTGACAAGGGCGCGCCAAGCTTTAGGATGCGCCTTATGCCTGATTCTGCTCAGCGGCTGGGCCGAGGCGGTGGAATATACCCTGGTGACGGGAAAGGACTCTTATCCCCCTTTCAGTGGGGAAGACCTGCCTAATGGCGGACTGGTGACGGAGATTATTCAAGCCGTTCTGGAGCGCAGCGGCGCAGGCGTTAAAATAGAGTACCTGCCCTGGAACCGGGGGTTTCGCCTGGCGGAAGCCGGCGACGTGCTGGGCACATTCCCCTATGTCAAAGACCGCGACCGTGTGGACGCGTTTTACTTTTCTTCCCCTTTGTATGTGACAGTGGAGCTGTTCTTCGTTCGTCGCGACGAGGAAATCAAGTATACGAGCGATGAGGATCTTGCAGGACTGGTGCTATGCCGTCCCCTGGGTTACAGCCTGGAGAGCGTACAACCGTTGTTGGATAAGGACGTCGTCAGACTCTGGACTCCCAATGATCTGGAAACCTGCTTTCAATTGCTGGAAAGCAAGCGGGTGCACCTGGTGCCGATTGGAGTGAGAGTGGGGCGCTCCACCATTGAGCGTCTGTTTGGAGACCCGGAGCATTTTCGGGTGCTGTCCAAGCCTTTGCAGGTCAACGGGCTGCATCTCATCATTTCCCGCCGACGTCCTGATGCGGAGAGCATTATGACGAACTTCAACAAAAACCTGTCGGAGATGTGGAAGGAAGGGGCGATCAGGAAAATTTACGACAAGCATCATACTCAGATGCCGACGGACGAGTTGTTAAAAGCGGCGCCTTAGGCGCCGCGTGTCAGTAAGCTTAGCGACAGTCCGCGCAGAGCAGCACGCCTTTCTGTCCTGGAGAGGGCAGCTCAATATCGCTGTCGGAAGAACTCATGGATAAGTATCCGCCTCTGGCGTTGGAAATGCCTGTCGGCCAGGAGTAGGTCAGGTCGACGTCGCAAGCGCCGCCGGGAGGCAACTGCATGGCGTATTGGCCGTTACTCGCGTTGCTGATGCAAGTCGACGACAGGCCGTAAGTCCCCCAGCTTCTTTTACCGATAATCTCATCCACATAGCTGAGTTGCAGCGCGAGGTTGGCGCTCTTGCCGCCCTGGTTGGCGAACGTCAGCGTGCGGCTGCATTTCATACCGGGATTGCACCCGTCCAGCATGACTTCACCTACGCCGGCGCTGTTTACGTCTAATCCATCAACCGTCACTTTCGAGCTAAGAGTCGGTTTGAATTCAGGGCTGAACAGCGCCAGGTTGCTGGCGCGATCCCGGGTTCTGATGCGAACTTTGTAGGTTACATCCGGCTTCCAGGTCCAGGTCGCGGCGAACTCCAGCGAGTTGGTTCCACTCTTCTGAGCGTAGCTGGGCGTCAGATTGGTGACCAGAGTATTGCCCTGGTATAAATCCAGGCTTACATGACTGCTCTCGCCAGTCCAACGCCAGATCACGCTCAGCTTCTCTCCGAAAGAGACGGGAGGGACGATCAGCATTTCTGGCTTTTTCAGCTCAAAAGCAGGACTCAGGCTCTTTTTACCCGGGTTCAGGTTGTCGCTGACGCGGATTTTGTACTCGCCCACCTGGTTGTAGGTCGCGTTCCAGACCAGGGTGTTGACGCCGTTGTTAAGGCCGCCACTGGACGTGATCGTCTTAATTTTGGCTTCACTGCTGGCTTTGACCAGATCTACGGTAGCGTAGCTGCCTGCGTCAAAGCACTCGGCGCGCCAGCTGATCGGCAGCTTTTGTCCAACGAAAGCCGGATTCGCCGCACTGACGTCACTGATGCTGGTGGGGCAGGGCGGTTCTCTGTCCCAGGTGGCGGTAATGTCGTAGGCGACGCCATTGAGCACGTCCAACTGACCGGAATATTCCGAGTTAGTGGAACGGTCCGCCGTGACAGAAGTGGCGTTTTCAACGCTGACGTACCACTCCCCGTAAGTCAGATTATCGATCTGCAGCGTCTTGTAGTTCCCGACGTCAGTGAGCGCCACATCGGCGTTGCTGGCGAAGGCGGGCTCGCCTTTCTTCAGGTACAGGTTAAAGTCGTAGCCATACTCGCCGTTCAGCTCAATGGTCAGGTACTTCTTACGCGGATCTTCAACGTTGATCTTGAAGTGGTGATACTGCTTGTCGCCGATCTTGATATGGCTGGCGTCGTAGTACCCGGTGTTCTCATCCATATAGCGGGTGCGACCGTTTTCCAGATCGCCTTTGATGCGCACTTGGGGCGTATAGCTCCCGTCCAGACTGCCTTTGATCGCCAGCGCATACATGGCTTTCGTCAATTCCTCGGCTTTTTCTTCAAGGCTAAGTTCAGGATGTCGGCCGCTCAGCACCAAGGTTCCACTATGAGGATTGCTTGGGTCATGCCAGCTCCAGACTGCTGGATATCGGTCGGTCCGCCCCAGGATTTCTACACCTTCAGGATACTGGTTGGACTGTGATTTATATATGTAACCACCGCCTTTGCTCATAACATACGGAACCTCCCTAAATCCGAGAACATCGGTAAGGCTGCTCGTCAGGTATACCGTCTCCGAGGAGTCAGGCAAAGGCAAGGTTTGACCAGGATATAAGTGCAGTCCGTGTACGGAAGATCCCGCCATACTGGCGCCGGCGCAAAAGCCGACATACCCGCCGCCGTTTTTCACAAAGTCCCGGATATTCTGGGCGCCGCTACGTTGAGCGGGATTCCAGATTTCGTTGAGTATGCCCATGTGCACGCTACCGCCGCTCGGTGTTGTTGAGGTGCGCAAGAACGAGGCCGCGCCGATATTCAACATGCGATAACGGGGAGCTCCATCGGGATACAGAAGACGGCCGTTAAGGTCGATATCCGAGCCGGTGAATTTTTCTAAGAACTCTTGTCTGTCTTCCTCGTCCACTTCACCGGTCAAAATGTCGTAGGCGTTATAACTGAGCCTTTCATAGGACAATCCCAGAGACTCGAAGTGTCTGGTGGGGGACGCGGTTATACCGGGACCGCCGTCGATCAGGACGTCTTTATAGAAGCCCTCTCCCACAGGAATGGAGAAGTCGGTCAGCTGGTCTGCGCTAGCCTGGCCGACAAGGAGCATGGATGAAACAAGTATTTTCAGCGGTAGTCCAACCGCGTTTTTATAAGAGCGTGCTTGCATAATGATTCCCTAAATTAAGCAATGAAGATATCAATCGTCGATGTCTCAGCCGGTCGCCGCCGGCTAGTGAACGATCTCTCGATTGGGTTTCAGCGCTTCCAATGATAGGGAGGGCGAGAACGGCGGGATTGTAAAAATATGACGTTAGTGACTGGTCAGTGATACATAGCGCACAAAAGGCGGGCTTAAGGCCCGCCGATACCGAGTGTTCAAAAAGAGTGATGAGAAAGAGGGGGGTTAGAGCGCCAGCAATCCCTGCTTGCTTAACCAGTCGCGCACTGCGAGTCCGGCGCCGAAATTCCAGGGTTTGAGTTTTTCCGGCGGGATGCGCTTGTACTCGGCGAGTTCGTCGCCCAGTTGGATTTCTCCGTTGCAGCGTACATGGAACGCCAGGATCAGTTGGTTTTGCTCATGGAAGGCGTAATAGCCGATAAAGTTGGCGCTTTCTCCGGTCAAACCAAGTTCTTCGGAGACTTCACGCAAGGCGCAGCGCTCGGGCGACTCCCCGGACTCCAGAAAACCGGTTTGAATGGACAGCATGCCTTGCGGCCAGGTTTTATTGCGGGCGAGGATGATGTCGCCTTCGTGCTCCACCAGCATCGCCACGACCGGCGTGGGGTTATCCCAGTGCACATAGTCGCAGCCGTCGGAAGCGCAGCAACGCCGCGCTTTGCCGTCTATCTGGCGGGTAGTGAGGTTTTCGCCGCAGAGGGGACAGAAATGGAAGTTCATGGCCGCCGGCTCCAGGCTGGCCTGTCGGCGGCGTCAGTCATGAGAATCGTCCTCGTCATCTTCGCCATGTTGTGGGCAACTGAAGCTGCGCAGTGTGACTTCGCCGTCCACGGAATGCAGGTGGATGTCGAAGCCCCATAGGCGGTGGACATGACGCAGCACTTCATACACGTCCTTCTCGTACAGAGGAACGCGATCAAAGGGCGTATGCCGCAGCGTCAACGAACGATCGCCGCGCACGTCTACATCCCACACCTGGATATTCGGGTCGCGATAGCTCAGGTTGTACTGCCGCGCCAATTGTTCGCGTACGGCGCGATAGCCGTTGTCGTCATGAATGGCGGTGACGTGGTACTCGCTGTCCATCTCGTCATCCAGAATATTGAAGAACTTGAAGTCGCGAATCACTTTCGGCGACAGGAACTGCAGGATGAAGCTCTCATCCTTGAAGTTGCGCATCGCGAAGTGCAGCGTCTCCAGCCAGTCTGAACCGGCGATATCCGGGAACCAGGCTTTGTCTTCTTCCGTGGGCTCCTGACAAATTCGCTTAATGTCCTGGAACATGGCGAAGCCCAGCGCATAGGGGTTGAGACCGCTGTACCAGGGACTGTCGAAAGGCGGCTGATACACCACGGACGTGTGGCTTTGCAGGAACTCCAGCATAAAGCCGTCGGTCACCAGTCCTTTGTCGTACAGCGTGTTAAGCAGGGTGTAGTGCCAGAAAGTGGCCCACCCTTCGTTCATAACCTGAGTTTGGCGTTGTGGATAGAAATACTGCGCGATCTTGCGCACGATGCGCACGATCTCCCGTTGCCAGGGCTCCAGCAGAGGGGCGTTCTTCTCAATGAAATAAAGGATGTTTTCCTGGGGCTCGGAGGGAAAACGACGTGTCTTTTGGGCTTCTTTTTCTCCCTGTTTGGAAGGAATGGTGCGCCACAGGTCGTTGACCTGTTTCTGCATGTACTCTTCCCGATCCCGTTGCCGACGCTCTTCCTCCGCGGCGGAAATAGGCGCCGGGCGTTTATAGCGGTCTACTCCATGGTTCATGATGGCGTGGCAGGAGTCCAGAATCTGCTCCACCGCTTCGACGCCATGCCGCTGCTCGCACTGGGCGATGTAATTCTTGGCGAAGATCAGGTAATCGATGATCGCGCTGGCGTCAGTCCAGGTGCGGAACAGGTAATTGCCCTTGAAAAAGGAGTTGTGCCCATAACAGGCGTGGGCGATAACCAGCGCCTGCATCATCACGGTGTTTTCCTCCATGAGATAAGCGATGCAGGGGTTGGAGTTGATGACAATCTCGTAGGCCAGACCCATCTGGCCCCGTTTGTAGAGTTTCTCTGTTTGCAGGAACTGCTTGCCGAACGACCAGTGGTGATATCCCACTGGCATGCCCACGGAAGAGTAAGCGTCCATCATCTGTTCGGCGCTGATGATCTCCACTTGGTTGGGATAGGTGTCCAACCCGAACTCTTCCGCGCATTTGCGAATTTCTTCGTCATAACGGTTGATCAGCTCAAAGGTCCACTCGGAACCTTCGGATATAGGCCTGCGACCCGCAGGCGGTGCGGCTTCGGTATGTTCAATCGCTTCAGGCATAGTCCACCTGCTTTTGGAACAGCTTGCGGAATACCGGGTAAATATCGCCTACATCCATGATTTGCTGCATGGAGAAGCGTTCCCGGAAGGCTTCGGTGAGCTTTTCATACTCATGCCAGAGCATCTGATGCTCATGGGGCGTTATTTCGATGTAAGAATAATATTGCACGTAGGGAAGGATGGACTCCGCCAGCAGTTTGCTACAGCGGGGGGAGTCGTCGTTCCAGTTGTCGCCGTCGGAGGCTTGCGCGGCGTAGATATTCCAGTCGTCAGTGGGATAGCGCGCCTCCATGATCTCCCGCATCATCTGCAATGCGCTGGAGACGATGGTGCCGCCGGTTTCCCGTGAATAGAAAAACTCTTCTTCGTCCACCTCTTTGGCGCTGGTGTGGTGACGGATAAACACCACTTCGATCTTCTCGTAATTGCGCTTCAGGAACAGGTACAACAGGATGAAAAAACGCTTGGCGATATCCTTGTGGGTCTGGCTCATGGAGCCGGACACGTCCATCAGGCAGAACATCACCGCCGCAGTGGCGGGTTGTGGTTGTTTGACGTGCTGGTTATAGCGAATATCGATCTCATCAATGAAAGGAATCCGCTGTACGCGGCCTTTCAGGCGTTTGATCTCTTCTTCCAGCGCGCGGATCTGGTCTTCTTTGCTGAATACGGGGTCCGGGGTTTCCGGCGTGCGTTTCAGCGCTTCCAGTTGCTCCTGCATGTCGGAAATTTTCTTGCGGGTGTTGCCGGACAGGGCCAGACGGCGGGCGTAGGCGCCGCGCATACTGCGAATGACGTTGATTTTGGCCGGCGTGCCGTGAGTGGTGTAACCGGCGCGGACGAATTTGTAGTTGGAGGTGTCTTTCAGTTGCTTCTGCACCAGATTGGGCAGGGCCAGATCCTCAAACATGAAGTCCAGAAATTCTTCCTGGGAGATCTGAAAAACAAAGTCGTCAATGCCTTCGCCCTGGTTGCTGGCTTTACCTTGACCGGAGCCGCCTCCACCGCCGCCTCCTGGCGGCCGTGGGATGCTGTCTCCGGTGACGAACTCTTTATTGCCGGGATGGGTGACGGAACGTCGGCCACCCTTACCGTGTCGGAACGTCGGCTCGCCGATATCCTTGCTGGGGATCGAAATGCTCTCCCCGCGGTCAATGTCGGTGATGGACCTTTTATTGACCGCATCCGCCACCGCTTTCTTGATATGCTCGCGATAGCGGCGCAGGAAGCGCTGTCTATTGATAGCGCTCTTGTTCTTGCCATTGAGTCGACGGTCGATGATGTGGGTCATACCCATAATGGACCCTCACTTTATTGCGACTTGCGAACCCGTAGATACCACTCGCAAAGTAAACGCACTTGTTTTTCAGTATAGCCACGCTCGATCATGCGCCGCACAAATTCCTGGTGTTTCTTCTGGTCCTCCTGGGACGCTTTCGGGTTGAACGAGATGACCGGCAACAGGTCTTCCGTGTTGGAGAACATTTTCTTCTCAATCACGGTGCGCAGTTTTTCATAACTGAGCCAGGACGGGTTTTTGCCGTTATTGCTGGCCCGCGCCCGCAGAACGAAATTGACCACCTCGTTGCGGAAGTCTTTCGGATTGCTGATGCCGGCGGGTTTCTCAATTTTTTCCAGTTCGTCGTTGATGGCCGCGCGGTCAAAGATTTCGCCGGTTTCAGGGTCGCGGTATTCCTGGTCCTGAATCCAGAAGTCGGCGTAGGTGACATAACGGTCGAAGATGTTTTGGCCGTACTCGGAGTAAGACTCCAGATACGCGGTCTGAATTTCTTTACCGATAAACTCGACATAATGGGGCGCCAGAGACTCTTTGATGAAGCGCAGGTAGCGGTCGTGAGTCTCCTGCTGGAACTGCTCCTGTTCGATCTGCTTCTCAAGCACATACAGCAGGTGCACCGGATTGGCGGCCACCTCGGTCGTGTCGAAGTTGAACACCTTGGACAGTATCTTGAAGGCGAAACGGGTGGAAAGGCCGTCCATACCCTCGTCGACGCCGGCGGAGTCTTTGTACTCCTGAATCGATTTCGCTTTGGGGTCGGTGTCTTTGATGTTCTGACCGTCGTACACCTTCATTTTCGAGTAAATGCTGGAGTTTTCCGGCTCTTTGATACGGGACAGACAGGAGAACTGCGCCAGCATGTTCAAGGTGTCGGGCGCGCAGGGCGAACCGGCTAAAGAACTATGCTTGAGCAGTTTTTTGTAGATTTTGACTTCTTCGGACACCCGCAGACAATAAGGCACTTTGACGATGTAAATCCGGTCGAGGAACGCCTCATTGTTTTTGTTGTTGCGGAAGGTCTGCCACTCTGATTCGTTGGAGTGAGCCATGATGATGCCTTCAAACGGCACCGCGCCCATACCTTCTGTGGTGTTGTAGTTGCCTTCCTGCGTGGCGGTCAGCAAGGGGTGCAACACCTTGATCGGCGCTTTGAACATCTCTACGAATTCCAGCATGCCCTGGTTGGCTTTAGAGAGTCCGCCGGAGAAAGAGTACGCGTCAGGATCGTGCTGAGGGAAATCCTCCAACATGCGAATGTTGACCTTGCCGACCAGCGCGGAAATATCCTGGTTGTTTTCATCGCCGGGCTCGGTTTTGGAGACGGCGACCTGATTAAGAATGGACGGATACAGCTTGACCACTTTGAACTTGCTGATGTCGCCGTTGAATTCATGCAGGCGTTTCACCGCCCAGGGCGACATGATAAAGCGCAGGTAGCGGTTGGGAATGCCGTATTCCTCTTCCAGGATCTTGCCGTCTTCAGCCGGATCGAACAGGCCTAACGGCGATTCAAAAACAGGGGAATCCTTGATGGCGTAGAAGGGTTGTTTCTGAAACAGGCTCTTCAATTTTTCCGCCAGGGAAGACTTACCGCCGCCGACCGGACCAAGCAGATAGAGAATCTGTTTCTTCTCTTCCAGACCCTGGGCTGCATGTTTGAAAAACGACACTATCTGTTCCACGCACTCTTCCATGCCGTAGAACTCTTCAAATTCGGGGTAACGTTTGATGACTTTATTGGAGAAGATGCGGCTTAACCGTTGATCGCGGGATGTGTCGACCAGTTCCGGTTCGCCGATGGCGAGAAGCATTCTCTCTGCAGCGGACGCATAAGCGGTGCGATCCTTTTTGCAGATCTCCAAATACTCCTCCAACGTGTACTCTTCTTCCTTGCGTGAGTCGTATCGACTGGCGAATTGACTGAAGATGCTCATATAGGCCCCCTCTTGTGATGAATAGCTCGCTTAGTGGCGCTAAAACGTCGACATGATCAGTGACCGGCTATCGTGGACTGGCGGCTTCGCCTTGCTCAGACAGGGTCATCATGCGCCTCTTTGGAGCTTTATATGCGCCCCTTTCGGCTGCGTCTGGCCTGCAGACAAGTTTCCTGACATTTTTTCAGCGCGCCCGCGGGCGTCTCCGCTGAACAGATGTGAGAAAACGTTTCTGAATGCGCCCCAACACCACTTGCATGAAGTATTCCGCTTATGAATTAGCATAGTTCAGATCTATACAATTGGATAGGAATTAATTTTCTTAGTTTCATTAAAATTTTTTATATATCATTCTGTTACGTTAGGTGACACATTAATCTGATCGAGATTATCGGGTGATTTTTTGCGCCTAGTCATGCGCGTTAGACACTCAACTCTTCAGACCTTGCGCCTGTTTGGGGCGTGTTAGCGGAACGCTAGGAATATTGGCGAGGCAGCGCCCCAAAAACGGCCTGAGGGTGAAAAGAGGGCAAAAAGGGAACGAAAAGAGGGCGACAAAGGAGCAGGGCGGTGATTCAAATTGACGCAGCGGACGCACGCTAAAGCGGCGCCCGCCACGGAGCAGGGTCAGGCGACTTTTTCCTGTTTTTCCATGGGCTTGGGCGCGCCCATGTCGAGAACCTTAATGGAGTTAGTCAGAGCTTTTTTGAGCTCGGGCGTAATTTTCTTCTCTTCCTCCAGGTAGAGATACAACACTCTTCCCAATTGTTTCAGCTGCCACTGCAGTTCCTGATACATCAGGTCCATTTCCACGATTTCACGGCTGACGGTCTGAATGATCTGATTCTCCACCACATGCTGCAACCAGCGGCCCAGGGGCGCGCTCAGCATGCCGGAGCGCGTGACCAGGGTCCACAGACGATCTATCTTCACTTTGGCGACGCGCATGCGTTTAATATGCTCTCTCTCCGCCAGGGTTTCCCGCAGCGCATAGATGCTTTCCACTACATTCTCCAGCATCTGACGCTTCTCCATAAGCTGCGTCGACATGCTGCTCAGGTCGCCGGAAATGGCCAGCTGGGTGGCGGCGTGATTCACCTGACGCAGCACGGACATGAGCGCCATGTGCACCTGATTAGGGAAGAAAGAACTGTCGATCTGAAAAACCGGCATGACTTCGCCGAGATGAATTTTGTCATTGAAACGGCGCTTCTCGCAGATGGCGTAGGTTTCATCCGCCATCGCCACAACCTGTCCGACGATGCACAGGCTGTCTTCAAACAGACCGGCGGGATAGCCGCTGCCGTCAGCGCGTTCGTGATGCTCTTTGACTGCGCGACGGGTGACGTCAGGAATCTCTTTGATATAGGACAGAAACAGGTCGCCGATAAGAGTATGGCTCTGCATGGCGCGCCATTCTTCCGGCGTGTATTCGCCGGTTTTTGCGACAATCTGCGGATCGATATGGAGCATGCCGGCGTCGTGAGCCAGTCCCGCCATAAACGCCGCTTCGCGTTCTTCTAAGCTCAGGTTCAGCCGTGTCGCCATGGCGAAGCTTAACCACGCGCAGAACAGGCCCTTTTGATACTCTTTCGGCAATCGCTTGCACAGAACGGTGACTTTCTGCACCAGCAGATCGTAGCCGCCATACTTCTCGCACACTTCGATAAGGCTGGCTTCCAGACGCATGGACGAATGAATCTCCAGCAGTCCTTCGAAACGATCGAACATTTGATGAATGTCGCGGTGAATTTCTTTCCCATAGAGGGCGTCATCCACATTGACGGACACCTCAAGCGGCTTCACCAGTTTATGGTTAAGCAGTCTGCGCGCGACCTCCGGCTTGATAGCCAGCCCTTTTTTAACCAGCAGCATCCCGTCCTTGTTGTATATGTCCTCAGTAGCGATTACCGCATTGGTCTCGTTCACCTCCGCTAGATGATTTGTGTAGTGATCGGGCGTTGTCGGGTCGTATTGCTTCATTTCAGTTTTCCTGCCGAAATCAGAATGTGACGTCATGCCATCAGGACGAGATTGAGAAGTGTGGGGCGCGTGCGAGATGATCGAATATTGCTCAAATATAGCCCAGTTATAGCAGGGGGATGGTGTATTTCTGCTCACATTTTGCAAATGAACGTAACTAACGTATCTAAAAAGAAAAAGCCTGAAAAATCAGGAGGTGAATGGCGTATTTCGCCAGTTAATTGTCTCGTTTGGCCGTATTGGCGTATAAAAAGTGCTCTATATTTGAGGAGGCTGATGTGTGGTGGCGACCAGAGAGCGGCCGATCGAAAAAAGTCTGTTAACATTCTCCTTCACGGCATATGCGCGCCGTTGTTTCGGCGCGCGTTTCATTTGGCTGATTCAAGGAGGTGTGGATGTCCGAGTATTTCGCCACTGTGCGCTGGCTTAGAGGCGCACAGGATTTTGTCTCCAATCAATATAGTCGTGGGCATGAGTGGGAGTTTGACGGCGGCGTTCGAGTTCCCGCTTCCGCGTCTCCGCATATTGTCCCCTTACCTTTTTCTGTAGCTGAAAACGTCGATCCTGAAGAAGCGTTCGTCGCGTCACTCTCCAGCTGCCATATGTTGTTTTTTCTGGCGTACGCCGCGAAGCGCAAATTCGTGGTGGACAGCTATGAGGACTCCGCCATCGGCGTACTGGCCAAAAATGAGCAGGGCGTCATGATGATGACTCAGGTAAGGCTGCGTCCCCGCGTTGAATTTTCCGGCTCAGCCAGACCGACGCATGAGGAGCTGGAAGCATTGCATCATCGCGCGCATGAAAGCTGCTTTATCGCTAATTCAGTGAAAACGGAAGTCGTGGTGGAGTTAGAGGCTCAGAAGTGAGCAGGGCGGTTGAATCAGGAAATTGAGGACGAAGAGGGTAAGAGGCTGGGATAAGGAGCCAAAGCGTGCGTCAAGTAGCGCCCGGATTTAACTTATAGACGCACGCTTTGGCTGAAACTGTCGCCGATTATTCGGCTGGAGCGGTTTCCAGATCTACCGGCGCTGCTGGATCTACAGCCATTTCAGGCTGAGGGTCCGCTTGGTACAGCTGGCCAGCTCTGGAGCCGGCTGCAGTGGCTTCACCGCTGTACACAACGAATTCGTCGCGGCTGATTTCGCCGTTCTGATCGATATCGATCTGGGCGAATGACTCATTGATGCTGGAGTCTGCAGCGGCTTCTTCTTTGTTGATGACGCTGTTGCGGTCAGTGTCCAGGTATGAAAACACCTGCTCTACCGCTGGACCTGCGTATTGGTCGGAGCTGGCAGGCGCTTCAGTGATTTGCACTGGGGCGCTCATTTCAGTTTGAGGCTGTTGCTCCGCCACAGGTTGTTCGGTTTGAACGCTGGTTTCGTCAGAGCAAGCAGTCAGTGCTGCCAGGAATGACGCGGTTACGATTGCGAGTGCTTTATTCATACTCTAATACCTACTAAGTTGGTGTCCTTGTTTCCATTTCTAAGGAGGCGGGTCTGAATGTGCGGATTCAAGACTCCTCCTGTTAACCTCTCCCTTCGTGAGGTAGCCGGGCTGCTTAGCCTCAGCGTGTTTCGCCCTAGGTATATCAAGTTCGGCGCCAGTTTTTAAATTTCCTTTAAAAACAATAGATTAGTTTTGTTCGGTGAATTTTGCGGTCGGTGAAAGGGTGGCTGAAAGTCGCAGAAAAGAGACGGCGGCGACGACTATGCAGGCAATGTCATAAATATCAATAAGTTACGAGTTGCAAAAAGGCAACAGTTGAGAGTGGAGGAATAGCGGAAGAGTTTGGCGGCCCGGAGAAGATACCGCGCCTGACCGCCTGTTAAGCATTGCTATTCGCTCAGAGAGAGCACGGTATTGATCTTCGGGTCCACCAACTCCAGGCGCTTACCGTCGGGCTTCAACGCCACTATGCGGGTGACGGATTCTCTGGCGCCGATTCCGAAAACAAGACGGGGGCTTTGGTCTGTCATCAGGCCCACGGCGGATGTCGCTTGTCGGGTATAGCTGCGCGCATCCTCCATTTCGATTGTGACTTCGGCGCCAGACCATTCCGGTGAATCAGGCAGCTGCAGAGCGATGAAGTTGGCCTCTGTAGTGTTCAGAAAAGCCCGTACGGGCCCGTCCATATTTAACCAGACGATATCCGGACGGCCGTCGCCATTCAGGTCCATGATAACGGGGGACTGGCCGAACCAGGGGTTGTCCAGTTCCAGGTCGTCAGCCTGAAAAAAGCCGGTGGCGTGGCCCATTCCAGTAGGCAGTTGCAAAAATGCCTTGCCCGCCAGTTTGCTGACCTTGTGAATCGGCCATTTAATGTAGTTCTGCGCCACCAGCAGGTCCATTTCGCCGTCCAGGTTGATGTCTTCAAACACGCCGCCCCAGCCGAAGCCGTAGCCGGTTAACTGGTACGGTTCGGTCATGTCGGTGAAGCGAAAGTCGCCTTCGTTTCGCAATAGCAACCATTCGCTGTCCTGACGCTGGTCATCGCGCAGGTCGCCGCTGGTGAGAAACTCCGGGATGGAGTTGCCGATATTGGTGAAAAACAGGTCCTGGTCGCCGTCGCGGTCAATGTCTCCCACCGCCAACCCCATCCAGAAGCCAAACCCGGAGTGGGTGGGAACGGATTCAAAGCGACCGTCTCCCAGGTTTTTGAATATCTCCACCTCTCCTGTGTTTTGCGCCACAACCAAGTCTTGCAGACGATCGCCGTTGAGGTCGACAAAGACAGATAAAAAGGTATTTTGCAGCGATGCGGTTCCGGACTGCGTGGTAATATCGGTGAACTGCAGATTGCCGTCGTTGCGCAGCAGAATGTTGGCGCGGGCGTGGGCGGGGTCGTTGAAGGTGGCGCTTTTGAAGGCGTCAAAGGAGATAAAGTTGCTGATGTAAAGGTCGCCGTCGCCATCCTGGTCAATGTCGGAGACAGTGACGGCGAAAGAGACCGTATTGTCCGGCAATTGAACCGGCAGCTTTTGCGCCGTGAAGCGCCCGCCGTTGTTTAAGTACAAATAGACGCCGTCGTTGCGGGCGATGATAAGGTCCACTTCGCCATCGGCGTTCATATCCATCGCAGTCGCGCCATAGGTGGCCGCTGAGGCGGATAATCCGGTGTTCTGAATAATATTGCGTAATTCGCCATCCCTGAGGCTTAACAAGGCGTCGTCCTGTCCTTCGCCACCGCCCACAAAAATCTCTTCCTTGCCGTCGCCATCAACATCCAGCACTGCCGCGCCGCTAAAAGGATGAACCTTTTGCGTCCAGTGGTGGACGAAATCCGTTTTAACCTCCGTAAACGGAGAGAGCTGCAGGCTGGCGGGCGCCTCGCGGACATCCTCCAGAGAAGCGGTGCAGCCGGTCAGCAAGAAAGGTAATGTTAAGAGAGCGCTGAAAGCCGCTGGTGTTTTCATGAACAATTTCCGCATGGTTCGCAATGAATAGGACTTAAAGAAAAAATAGTCGATTTGACGCAGTTATCAGAGCTCAAGCGATGCTTGTCTGAAATACCCGGCTTAGTGTTCATAAATCCGGCTGCGCCAGTTACACTTCGTCGCGTAAAAACAACTAAAAAGATTAGAAAATATCAGCTTCGGCGCATAAAATTGCCGCCTTTTGCTGCCTCCACAAAGGATGTCGATTTGAGCGCACCTGCTTCCCCCCAGTTCAATGTTATCAGCCAGGGTAAAATTCTTTCCGGTTTCGAAGAGCGTCAGGTGCGAGATAATCTCGTTGCGCGTTTGAAGTTATCGAACGCGCAAGTCGAGCGTCTGTTGACGGGGGCGGTGGTGATCAAGAAATCCTTGTCTTCTTCTGACGCCAGAAAATATCAGGCCTTATTTGTTCGCCTGGGACTGGCGGTGACGTTGCAGCCTTGTCCCTCCGAGGAGGTGGCGACGAAGCCTGTGCAACCTGCGTCGACAGAAGCCGCACAGCCCGCCAAAAGCTCAGCCCCATCGACAGCCAGTCGCGCCAAGCCAGCCAAAGACGCCGACATACAAAGAGACGTGCTTGCCCTGGCGAAGGAGCGTCTGCATCAACCTATTCCCAAATTACCGGTAACCACAGCCTATAAACTGGGGCTGTTCAGCGTGACCCTGTTGAGTCTGATAGCGCCTTTGATTTACATCAGCCTGACAATCTGCGCGATAGTGGGAACGATTTGGTACGGGATGAGTATCCCGGATATTCTGGCGGTGCGTAAAACCAACGCGATGGGGACATTGATGGTGTTCGTGCCGGTTCTACTGGGAACCGTATTCGCGCTGTTCCTGCTGAAGCCGTTCTTTGGCCGCGACCATGAAAACCGCACCTTGGAACTGAATCCGAAAAAGTATCGCCGCTTTTATCAGCTGGTGCAGCTGCTCACCGAACGCATGGGCTTGCCTGCTCCGGTGAAGATCTACGTGGATGGCGAGGTCAATGCTCACGTCGCCCCGGAAAAAGGACTGCTGAGCCTGTTTCAGGGACGTTTGACCCTGACGGTCGGCCTGCCTCTGCTGGCGGGCATGAACAGTCGGCAATTCATTGGCGTATTGGGGCATGAGTTCGGGCACTTTGCGCAACGCAACGCCATGATCGCCAACTATATCGTCAACACCGCCAATGCCTGGATGGCGAGCCGGGCCTTCTATCCCGACGCCTGGGATCGTCGCTTGAGCAAATGGCGTGAGTATTCCCCGATTTTTGCGCTGGATGTGGCGCTGATCGCCGCGCAGGGCATGATCAAAGGCACGCGCCTGATTCTGAAATACCTGTTCTTATTCAATCTGCGCGTCACCCGTTGGATGTCCCGGGAGATGGAGTACGACGCCGATCGATACGAAAGCTGGGTCGCGGGCAGCGAAACCTTTCAGAGTACGGCGGTGGCGTTGTGGAATATGTCCATGTCGCAGCAGCGCAGAGACGAGATCTGGCAATCCGCCTGGAACGAAGACCGCCTGATCGACAACCTGCCGCAAACCATTGCGCAGCTGGCGGCGGAACTGTCCCAGGAAGAAATCGACGCAGTGCGGGCGAAAATGGATGAGCGCCAGACCAATGTTTGGGATACCCATCCGGCGGATAACGACCGCATCGCCCATGCAGAATCTCTGGGTTACGAGCCGGTTTGGACCGATGAATTTCCCGCCACTGAGTTGATGCCGGATTTTGACGCTTTGTGCAAAATCGTCACGCTGCGCATATACAACTCAATGGGGCTGGAGAAGCCCGAGCAGTACCTGTGCTCCTTCGAGGAAATAAGAGACGTTCACTCCAAAATGAATGAGTCGGAAGAAGCCTTGAAGCGCTACTTCGCCGACCTGTTCTCTATGCGCCTGATGAAGCCGTTTAACGCCACGCCGACGGAGGTGGATCTGGCTGGGGCCGTGACTGAACTGCGCGGCCAGATTCCGCGCGCGACGGCGCAAATGGAGCTGTATTGGGAAGCCTATCAGCATATGGAGGCGGCTCAGGTCGGGCTGGCGTATGTGGAGGCGGGGTATAACATCGACGCCGCTGATTTTGGCGTGAAGGCTGGCGATATTAGTTCTGTGCAACGCAGTCTGGATGATCGACGTACGGAAGTGAAACGGATGGCGGGCGAGTTAAGTCGCTGTCTGGACGCCTATGTGGCGCAGCGCATGCATCTGGCGATGGCGCAGATGTCCGCCGATGACAAAGCGCGGGCGGAGTCGTTGTACAACACTTTCCGTCAGCTGTTCTTATTACGGGATATCTGGGACAGCCTGCCATTATGCATGGCGGGGCTTAACGCCCTGTATCGCCAGGACGAAGAAGAGCGCCCTAAATTTTTCGCTCAGGCGGCGGCGCGACATGTGCAGTTGGCGAGGGAATATCTGCGTCAATTCCATCAGATCTCCGCCAATATCGACCTGCGTTTTTCCACCAGCAAAGAGCAGACTCTGGCGGAATTCGCCGTGAATTGGGGCGTGAATCCAGAGGAGAAGCTGGATGAGCTGAACGCCGGCGCGATCTTCCAGATCAGCGACCGCTGTCTGCGGGTGATGCGTTACGCTTATCGCCGCACTATCTCAGAGCTGGCGCTGCAGTGTCTGCAGGAGGAAGAAAAGCTGGGAGTTCCTCCCCTGAAAGTGGAGCTTAAAGCGGCGACGGCCTAGTCGTCACAAGCCCCTGACGCTCTATGTCGGCGAGCAATGTTGCTATCAACGCGTTGGGAAACTGCCTGTAGTCCAGATAGGGCGTCAGGTAAACGTTTCCCGCTCGCAAGATGCGACAGTCTTCCTGCAACTCTTGAGGTGTCTGGGGAAGCGTTAAGAACCCTTCCGCGAATTGCTGTCCCCCTATAACGTGCACAGGAGGCTGATGGTCTGTTGGCGTCTCCTGCAGGTGTTGTTGAAACAACAACGCCGTCGCGCCGCCTTCCGTGAATAAACGCCTGTCCCGCACCGCGCGCCAGTCTTCCTCTGGAAACAACAGTCCCTGCGTTATCTTGGCGAAGATGGAAAAAATCTTGCGCCAATGATTGCCTGTCTCTTTGATGATGACTTCCGTCTCTCCAGAAATGCCGCAACGATAGTCCTCCATCTGCTCATACTGAGGCATGGGCGGACGGTGAGGGGTGTAGAGAATTAGCAATGGGCGTGAGTCGCCGATTCCTGTTGCGTGCATGGCGAAGTCTGTGAACGTGGCGTTGTCGGGGTTAATCGAGGAGGGGAGTATAGCCTGACCGGCCGAAAAGAAGCGAAAAAATGCGCACATGGCCAACCTCGGTCCAGGCCGCTGGCTTGCAAAGCCTGGCCGGAGCGACGATGTGCGCTAATTCTTCAATATGCTGGAGTTAGCATTCCGCTGTCTCGGCCGTTTGCTCAACGGCGCGAGTCATGGTGAAGATGCCTTGGGCGTTGCTGCTGTCAAAGCGCAGGTCCATGCCCTTTTCAGCGCTCTCGTCGATATCGTTGCGCTGAATGAATTCAAAGAAGGAGCCGGGAACCTCATGGGTTTCGACGCCTTGATCCGTTTTGAACTGGCGTTTTACTTTGGTGGCGCGATAAGCGGTCTGCATGATGTTGGCGTTGCGCGCCACTTCAATTTCGTCCTTCATCGGACGGCCCAGCTCACGCTGATGAGCGTCCAGCTGACGAATGTCGCCCACGCGATCGGTTGCGTGGTTAAAAGCGTTGCCTTCGGTGGAGATCCAGGCCATTTCCGCGGACTCTTCCCGCAACGCCAGATAGTCGTGCAAGTGGGGCACGCCGTGCTGACGGTCAAAACACTGCAGCAGGTTAGGCAGCAATTCCGCCGCGTCCGCCAGAGGCAGAGCGCCGTTTGCGGCCAGCTTCTGCAACAGCTCCGCAGAGCGCGGCGTCAATGGATCGGAAGACACGGAAACCACTCGGTCAACGGCGTCCTGGAAAGATTTGGTGAATTGCTCCGGGTACAGCTCACTGACGAAGTACTGGGCGATATCGTGGGGCAGGTCCGCATGCGTGTAGACGAAGCCGCACATTTTCAGCTTGGGCAACGGATACTGTCCGGCCACGGTGAAGCCGAGAGGCTCCAGGATGCGCGCAAACGCTTTATAACCCATCGGCAGCGCCTGATTTTCCCAGGCCACAGTGCGCAGCGCGCCATGGTCGAACACGACCTTTTCTCCAGACGCCAGTTTTTCAGCCACGTATTGCTTGCCTTCCGGCACCCGCTCCAGCAGGTCGTCAAACAGCATCATGTTCATCGCCTGGGCGATGACGGCGCGGTTGAGCTGCTCGTCGTCATGGTGAGGCTGGGCGAAAATGGGGTGCAATTGAACGGAATCAAGCAATTGCTGAGCCTTGGCGGCGTCAGTCAGCGAAGACAACAGTTTGAAAAGCGCAGTAGTTTGCATGGTACGGCTCGTAATCCTGAAAATAATACTGACGTTCGTCTGACCGGCGTGCGTCCAGACGCCTGAGGCGTTCTGGAAGAAGAGGAGGAGATCCGGCTTCGGTCGAAGTCCGGTTACAGGCGCACAGTCGGAAACAGCTTCCCGTACATCATCGGTATATATTAATCAGGCGGACACAAATAGCTTCCTTCTATTTGTGTCCGCCACGACAGGGCCTGCACATGTCAGACCCTGTCTCCCGCGGCTGGCCGCCGCGCAGGCGCATCCATGCGCCTGTTTATCAACATGCCAATATTATTGCCATGTCAATAAAGTGTTAAACCAATAAGGAAAATCCTGACCTGTCGAACCGCGCGTCCTGGCGCGGATGTTAAAAGGAGAGCCGAAGCTCTCCTTTCAAGTCAACTCAGCAAAGGCTTAGTTGAGATCGAACTTAATACCTTGCGCCAGCGGCAGCTCGGAAGAATAGTTCACTGTCGCGGTGGAGCGGCGCATGTACGCCTTCCAGGAGTCGGAGCCGGACTCGCGACCGCCGCCAGTCTCTTTCTCGCCGCCGAATGCGCCGCCGATTTCAGCGCCACTGGTGCCGACGTTGACGTTGGCGATGCCACAGTCGCTGCCCACCGCGGAGGTGAACAGTTCCGCTTCACGCATGTTCAGAGTGAAGATGGCGGAAGACAGACCCTGCGGCACGTCGTTCTGACGTTCAATCGCTTCTTCCAGGTCGGAATAGCGGAAGAAGTACAGAATCGGCGCGAAGGTTTCGTGAGCGTTGTTGGTCAGCGCGTTGCCGCCTTCCACAATGGCGGGGTTCACGTAGTAAGCCTGTGGGAACTCTTTTTCCAGCGCGCGTCCGCCGCCGTATACGTCGCAGCCTTTCGCTTTGGCGTCAGCCAGCGCCTGCTCCATTTGTTCGTAAGAGCGTCCGTCGATGAGCGGACCGATCAACGTGCCGGCTTCCTGTGGGTTGCCGATAGGCAGTTGCTTGTAGGCGGCTTTCAGACGGCCCAGTAATTCGTCATATACGGAATCATGAGCGAAGACGCGGCGAGTGGTGGTGCAGCGTTGGCCAGCGGTGCCGACTGCGCCGAAAACGATGGCGCGAGTTGCCATGTCCAGATCAGCGGATTCCGCCACGATGATGGCGTTGTTGCCGCCCAGTTCCAGAATGGATTTGCCGAAGCGAGCCGCGACGCGCTGACCGACTACGCGGCCCATGGCGCAGCTGCCAGTGGCGCTGATCAAAGGTACGCGCTTGTCGTCAACCAATAGTTCGCCGACTTCACGTTCACCGATGATGACGCTGGACAGGCCTTCTGGCGCTTCGCCGAAGCGAGCGATGGCTTTATCCAGCAGATGTTGACAGGCCAGGGCGCACAGAGGCGTTTTCTCGGAAGGTTTCCAGATTACCGGATCGCCGCACACCAGCGCCAGTGCGCTGTTCCATGCCCAAACCGCCATGGGGAAGTTGAACGCGGAAATAACGCCGACTGGGCCAATTGGGTGCCAGGATTCGCGCAGTGCGTGATTGGGGCGCTCGGAAGCGATAGTCAGACCGTACAGTTGACGGGACAGACCGACGGCGAAATCGCAGATGTCGATCATTTCCTGTACTTCGCCTTGGCCTTCAGAAATAATCTTGCCGCATTCCAGCGTGATCAAGGCGCCCAGGGTTTCTTTGTGCTTGCGCAGTTCTTCGCCGTAAAGACGCACCAGCTCGCCGCGCTGAGGAGCGGGCAGTCGACGCCAGGCTTTGAAGGCGTCTGCGGCGGCGGCGATTTTCTTTTCTACTTCGTCTTTGCTGTCCAGTTTCAGGTTGGCGATCACTTTGCCGTCAACCGGGGAGCTGATTTTGTAGTCCCCTGAAGCAAGAATGCCCTGGTCCATGCCCAGGGCTGAAAAAATCTCTTGGATATTCATAGCGGTCCTCCCGTAAAGAGTCGTAAGTGCGTTTGCTTGTCCTTGTAGCGAGCTTCTGGTTCGCTACCTGTCCTGATGTCGGGGCGCGGGGTCGCCGCGCCCATATTTGATCAGGCTACGCGACGCACTGAAGCCGAAGGGTTTTTCCCGTCGTCTTCCATATAGTTGCGGCCGAAACGGTTGTTTATAAAGTCTTCGAAGCGGATATCTTCCTGACGTACGAAGCCTTGGTTCGGCAGTTTGCCTTCCGCCAGCAGGTCCAGCGCAGCGCAGATGCCGGATGCGGTGGTGATCTGGATGGCGCTACGCAGTTTACCGTTGATTTCTCGGCTGTAAATCTTACGTGCGAAGGTTTCCTGCAGGAACAGGCCGTTCTTCACGCCGCTGACGTTGGCGAATACCAATACAACGTCCTGCATGGTGACAGGGATGGCGGACTCCATGATTTCTTTCAACAGGTCGCGACGCTCGCCCAGACGCAGGTCGTTCAGCAACAGCTTCATGACGTCGCGGTGACCAGGGTAACGCACTGTGCGGTAGTTCAGGTTGGACACTTTGCCTTCCAGCGTTTCGCACAGGGTGCCCAGGCCGCCAGAAGTGTTGAAAGCTTCGTAATCGTCGCCGTCCAGGGAGAAATGCTCCAGCTCTTCCATGGGAGGCACTTCACGCAATTGACCGTTAACGATGGCTTCGCAAGGGTTCAGGTATTCGTTAATCAGGCCGTCGGTGCTCCAGGTCAGGTTGTATTTCAACGCATTGGAGGGGAACTTGGGCAGTGCGCCGACACGCATGTGAACATTGTGCAGGGAGTCGAATTTACGCGCCAGATCATAAGCCACGATGGAAATGAAACCAGGAGCCAGGCCGCACTGCGGGATGAAGGCGGATTTGGCGTCTTTCGCCAGGGACTTGATCAAACGAGTGCTGGCGACGTCTTCAGTCAGGTCAAGGTAGTGAACCTGCTGCGCTGCGGCTGCGTGAGCGATGGATGCGCTGATATCGAAAGGGCAGGAGTTGATAACGGCGAAGTGGCCTTTGAAGGCGGCTTCCATTTCCTGCTGGTTAGAGGCGTTCGCCTTCACAGTTGAGATGCCGGGAATTTCTTCGGCGATGCGGTCCAGCGCGTCCTGATTCTGATCCACCAGCGTGACTTTGTAGTCGCCAGTGCTGTTCAGGAAATCCGTGATCATTGAGCCGATTTTACCAGCGCCTACAACAACGATGGGTTTCATATGTGCCTCTCCTAATTGTTATTGGATGAATAAATCTATAATAGGAGGCGCAGATGTCGGATTGTAACTGTCATAGTGACGAATTTACTGATAAATTTAGACGAAATATCTACATATGTAGTGAAATCGTCATATGGATGAAAAAAATCAACGTTTGCTCGACCTATTGCAGGCGAACGCGCGAGAAGCCACTTCGTCACTGGCGAGAAAACTCAACCTGTCCCGCACCGCAGTGCATGAACGCATCGCCAAGCTGGAGGCGGAAGGGGTCATTCGCGGCTATACCATCCGTCTGGACAAGGAATATGAGAAAAAGCGCATCAGCGCCCAGGTGATGATTGAAATCAATCCGAAGCTGAACAAGCAGGTGGAAACGGCGCTGCGACGCATAGACGAAGTGCGGTCGCTGTACACGATCAATGGACAGTACGACTTCATCGCCCTGATCCGCGCGGAAACCACGGAACAGATCGATGAAGTGCTGGATCACATTGGTGAGATAGAAGGCATCGAAAAAACCATGTCGTCGATTGTGTTATCGACGAAGTTTGAGCGCTGAGAGGCGAATCGCCCCTCAGCGTCACACTACGCCAACTTTCTACCAGCCCCCGCCGTCTGCATCGTTGTCCCAGCCTCTGCTGTGCGAATTTCTTACGGGTCTTCCCCAGCTATTTTCCCACTCTATGCTTATAGGCTCTGAGGTCCATTCATTGGCGCCTTCATCGGAAATCATCGGGGGACGTGGCGGTTCACAAAATGAGCAGAACATATCCGAGTGAATTTTGATGCCAGGAGAAAGATCATAAAGGTCCCCGGCGGACCATTGTACATTTTTGTCATAAACCCAAATGCCGCAGACACAGCATTTATCGCAATCGATTCTCTCGTTCAATGTGCTTGAGTTTTTAAATAATAATTCGAAATTGGCTTCACCAAACAGCTCTTGAGCTTTTTCTTCAATAGCGTTGAGCGCCTGTTCTTCTTTAGCGTTGTTATCGATATCCACAAGCATTCTCATGCTTAGTAGAACTGTTTTTTTCGTAGTCATTATTGCAATTTTCTCGTTATAACTTTTTGTAGGAATGACGGCAGGGAAGGTAGTGGTGACGGGCTTCCCTGCTTTTTGTTTGAGGCGATTTTCGCCGCTTCTGAAATCGATTCGCCAATAATGCTATCCTGCGGAGGGCTTGGCAATGGGGAGGTTTATAGGTGATTTTTTGTCTCTTTTTTAGCGTAAGAAGCGGGCGTCAATGAGGTTCCTGTTGAAGGCGTTTGCGTGGGCTGCGCTGATTGCAGGAAGCTGTTTGAACGCGATGGCGGCAGAAGTTGGATGCTATCGAGACGAAGTCGTGGCGGCGTTGTCCACATCCCCGATAGCGAGCCCAGCGGCCCATTCTTCGGAGACCGCACCAAAGGCTGGTTTTAGAGTGAGTTTTAAGCCTTTGACGATGCCATCAACAATTCGACGGATTCGAATGGTAATCGGTGAAGTAGAGGCGGCTTCCGTGCCCGGACCGAGATTTTGGTCCGAGTTCGCCTGGCCGGCGAGCCACCCGGACGCATACGTGGAAGTAGAAACGTTGAACGGCGACCGTAAACGGTATGACTTCTTTGGAGAGTGGGCGTTGTTTCGGTTCCTTGAGCAAGCGCGGATTACGCCCGAGTCGGACACCTCCGGCCATGCCCAGTTTGACTTTGGCGGCCTGCAAGTGACTTATCAGATAAAAACCGCTACAGCGGCGCAACTCAGCGTATTGCAGAAGTTGTCCGACTACCCCTGTGCGGAATCCATGCCCTGAGTCGGTTTTCCGAGGCGAGTTAAGCTTGACGGTGAGGTCAGCTGGACTCACTTTCCTGGATGCCGAAGGCCTTGAGAATTTCCAGCGGCAGTGGAAACGCGATGGTGTTGGTTTTATCGCTGGCGATCTCCGTGAGCGTCTGCAGGTAGCGTAGCTGAATCGCCTGCGGTTGTTTGGCGAGAATTGAGGCGGCCTCGCGCAATTTTTCCGATGCTTCCAGCTCCCCAGTGGCGTGAATCACCTTGGCGCGCCGGATACGCTCCGCTTCCGCCTGTTTGGCGATGGCGCGAATCATGCGCTCATCCAGATCCACATGTTTGATTTCCACGTTGGAGACTTTGATGCCCCAGCCGTCGGTCTGGACGTCAAGGATGCGCTGGATATCCTCATTCAGCTCCTCCCGCGACGCAAGCATTTCATCCAGCTCATGCTGACCAAGCACTGAACGCAATGTGGTTTGCGCGAGTTGACTGGTGGCCTCGTTGTAATTCTCCACATTAATCACGCTTTTCTGCGGGTCCAGCACCCGGTAGTACACCACAGCGTTGACCTTAACCGATACGTTATCCCTGGATATTACGTCCTGCGTCGGCACATCCATGACCACGATTCTCAGATCGACGCGCACCATTTGTTGAATGATGGGAACGATAACGATCAGTCCAGGCCCTTTCACCTTGTAGAAGCGGCCAAGCAAGAACACCACGGCGCGCTCATACTCGCGCATGACGCGAAACATCGTCAGCAGCAGGGCGAGCGCAATAATAACCAGCGCCAAAACAACGTAAGCGATCATGGGATAGCCTCCACTTGCAGGGTCAGTCCCTGTATTCCTGTGATTCTGAGTTTTTGGCCTTGCGTTACTGGCGTATCGCAATAAGCCATCCATAGTTGTCCTTGTGCGGCGACCCGGCCGCTCCCTTCAAAATCGGCGATTGCTTCCGCCTGCGATCCGATAAGGGTTTCCACACCGGACACCACCGCCTGTTTTCGGGATTTGAAGGCGAAATGCAGTAGCACGCTGAGCACCAGGACGGATAAGGCGGCGACGGCAATGATAACGGGCAGAGCGATCTGGTAAGCGGGCGATTTCGTGTCCATCAGCATGACGGAGCCAAGAATAAATGCGGCCACTCCGCCTAAACCCAACGCGCCGAAGCTGGGAGCAAAGCTTTCCGCCGTCATCAGTGCGACGCCCAGCAACAAGAGTCCCAATCCCGCGTAGCTGATAGGCAGCAGCTGTAATGCATACAGGCCGATCAACAGGCATATGGTGCCGAGGATGCCAGGCAGGGTGGCGCCGGGATTGTAGGCTTCCAGCAGCAGTCCATAGATACCGATCAGCAGCAGGATATAAGCGACGCTGGGATCGGTGATGACAGCCAGAAAGCGGTTGCGCCAATCTGGTTCGACAGGATGCAACTCATATCCAGACAGTTTTAAGGTTACCGCCCCGTTATCAAGGTTGACCTGCCTTCCTTCCAGTTGGGCCAGCAGTTGCTCTGTTGAATCCGCCATCATATCAATGACGTTCATTTGCAACGCCTCTTCCGCGCTCAGACTGGCGGCGTCGCGCACGGCCCGTTCCGCCCAGTCTGCGTTTCGGCCTCGCAGTTTCGCCAAGCCCTGAATATAAGCGACGGCGTCATTGATCTGCTTGTGCTCCAGTGTGCTTAGTCCTTTCTCGTTGTTTTCTGCGTCGTCGTCAGGCTTTGTTGGCGAGGATGAAGGAGCTGCGATTGATATCGGCGTGGCGGCTCCCAGATTGGTGGCGTGAGACATGGCGGCGATATGAGAGCTATACAGAATATATGTGCCGGCGCTGGCTGCTCTGGCTCCTTTGGGGTAAACGTAGGCGGCGACTGGAGTTGAGGAAGCCAGAATCGCCTGAATCATGTCGCGCATGGACTTGTCCAAGCCGCCAGGAGTATCCAGTCGCAATAGAAAAAGAGACGCCCCGGCTTCATTCGCTTCCTCTAAAGCGCGCATGAACAAATCCGCACTGGCGGGTCCGATAGCTCCCTGTATATCAAGGGTCCATACCTGTGGCGGATGTTTGGGAGATGAATTCCCCCCGCTTGTTTCTGCGGCAAGGGTTTCTGTGGTGAAAGACGAAAAGAGGAAAGACACGGAGAAAGCGAAATAGAGCAGCCACAACAATCTTGCGGGAAGCTGCATGCAAAAACGCAACCCCGAAGCAGTCGGCGTCCTACGCCGGATTGCAAGCGAACTTAATCGCATATCCTTGGTCATGGCGTTGGTGCTCTTGCTGCGCCATTAATTGATATCAGTATTAGCAGATTAACTCGACTTCTGCCGAGGTCGCCAGAACATTATCTAGGTTGGCGGGAACCTGGCTCAAATAAACTCTCCCCCCGATCTTTCCGCTTGTAGCGGGAAGTTGGGGAGAAGGACCTGTTGCAGGAGGTGGCGGAAGGCGGGATCTTTTTCGCTTAGAGATTCGGCTTTTTTCTGGGCTTCGGTTTGAATCTGGCGGTTCAGGGTTTTCACCAGTTCATGAAATTCGGTCAGGGTTCCCGCCCAGTGCAAACCATTATTCAGAACATTATCGTCTTCCGGGGCGCCCCGTTCTGCGTAGACATTGCGATAACATTGCGCGATGTCTTCCACCCAGCCGTTGAGGCTGACTTTCAAGTCGATTATATTGCCGCGTTGGCTGGCCAGGGATTCGTGCTTTCTTAGATAAGGTTTGAAAACGGCGCCTAATGTTTGCGTCATTTTTTCCCTTTCGGATTCACAGGCGGACAGCTCCGTCGCAGCGCCCCGTTCCGTCATCAGCGCAAGGGCGGATATGCTAAGGATTAATAGAGTCGGAGGATGGACTCGCATTGTGGTCGCCCGTCAGCAGTGCATGAAGGAATGCCGCTGAGATGTGGCGATATGTGGGTTGGGTCGCTTTAACGACATCGTCAGCGGCATAATTTAAACATAGTCCAAATATTGCGGATTGGCGAAATCTTCAATATTTGTCGTCAGGATAGAAGTACAGGACGCAGCTATGTCTCAGGAAGTTTCGCGCAATACTAACGAGTCGCTGGCGTTGCGCTATGGTTTGTCCGCCGTCTTGCTGTGGTCCACCGTGGCCACCGCGTTCAAATTGGCGCTGGCGCAGCAAAGTGTCAGTCAGCTGGTGTTTTTCGCCAGTCTGACATCCGTATTGGCCCTGGGGGCGGCGCTGCTCTGGCAGGGGCGTCTGGCGGAGGCGATGCGTTCTTTGCGGGAAAACGGCTGGCGGGCGCTGTGTTTCGGTCTACTGAATCCGCTGCTGTACTACCACATTCTGTTTTATGCCTACGATCTGCTTCCTGCCCAGGTAGCGCAGCCCATTAACTACACCTGGGCGTTGATGCTGGCGTTTCTTGCTGTGCCTTTTCTCGGCCACAAGCTCACGCGTACGGATGTGATCGCCATGTTGGTGAGTTACAGCGGCGTGGTGGTGATCTCCTTTGGCGGCGATGACAGCGGACAATCTTTAAATCTTATAGGGATTGCGCTGGCTTTGGTCAGCACCCTGGTCTGGGCGGCCTATTGGATTTTGAACTCCAGAGACAAGCGCGATCCGGTGATCGGGTTGTTTCAAAACTTCTTATTCGCCACGCCCTGCGCCGCCGTGCTGGCCTGGCCTTTGAATCTGGCGCCCGCCGCGTTGGGCGGCGCAGTCTATGTCGGTCTGTTTGAAATGGGCGTGACTTTTATGTTGTGGCTGATGGCGATGAAATATACGCGCCACGCCAGTCGCATCAGTAATCTAATATTTATATCGCCGTTTATTTCTCTGCTGCTGATCCACTTTATTCTGGGCGAGAAAATTCACATGCTGACCCTGGTGGGTCTTGGTTTTATTGTCGCCGGTCTGGCGATTCAGGCGCGCTCCGCTAAAAAAGGGCGGGCATCCGAACCTTTGTTGACTGAATGAGAGTAGTTATGAATAACCTGTGCCCCTGTAATTCCGGTTCGCCTTATGAAGAATGCTGCCAGCCGCTGCATTCCGGTAAGGCGGCGGAGACGCCGGAACAGCTGATGAGATCCCGGTATACCGCCTTTGCGATGGGGTTGATGGAGTACCTGCAGCAGACGTGGTGCGCGCAGCATCGCCCGGCTGATTTACAGCCGAACGAAAGCATCCAGTGGAAGCGTTTGGAAGTGCTGGATAGCGGCTCGGAAGGCGAACAAGGCTGGGTAAATTTTCGGGCCACGTTTCAGGAAGGGGACAAATGGATGCAGTTGCAGGAACGCTCCCGTTTCACTAAAGAGCAGGGGCGCTGGTTGTATGTGGATGGGGACGCCACCTGGACGGCATTAAGCGTCGGCAGGAACGATCCATGTCCCTGCGGCAGCGGTAAGAAAAATAAAAAATGCTGCGAGTGAGCTCTGTCTCAGTGATTTTGCAGATATTGGTCCAGGCGGGCAAGTAAACGCACTTTCTCCTCTGAGGTCAGAAAACTGGCCTCAAAGCTGTTTCTCGCCAATTGCGCCGCCTGCTCTTTGCTCATGGGTAGCGCTTCCTGCATGGCGATGAAGTTCTCATTCATATAGCCGCCGAAATACGCCGGGTCATCCGAGTTCACTGTTACCTTCAGACCTTTTTCCAGCAGACGCAAAATGTTGTGTTCTGACATGGAGTCGAACACGCATAGCTTGATATTAGAGAGCGGGCAGACGGTCAGCGGAATTTGTTCGTCGATCAATCGCTGCATCAGCGCCGCGTCTTCAATGCAACGCACGCCATGATCGATGCGTTTGACCTTCAGCAAATCCAGCGCCTGCCAGATATACTCAGGCGGTCCTTCTTCACCGGCATGAGCCACGCTCAATAAGCCGGCGTTCAGCGCTTGCTCGAACACGCGCTGGAACTTCTCTGGGGGATGACCGACTTCAGAGCTGTCGAGCCCAACGCCGACAAAGTGCTGCTTATAAGGTAACGCCTGGCGCAGCGTTTCCATCGCCGCTTCTTCACTCAGATGGCGCAGGAAACAGAGAATCAGCTTGCTGGATTGGCCCCACTGCGCTTCCGCATCCTCCATAGCGCGGGTCAGGCCGCGTATCACCACGCCAATGTCCACGCCGCGATCTGTATGGGTTTGCGGATCAAAAAACATTTCCGTATGGATGACGTTCTGCTCACGACATCGCTGCAGATAGGCGAATGTCATATCGTAAAAGTCCTGCTCATGCAGCAACACCTGGGCGCCCTGGTAATAGATATCCAGAAACTCCTGCAGGTTGTTGAACTCATAAGCCGCACGGACTTCTTCCACATTGGCGAAAGGCAAGGCGACGCCGTTGCGGCGTCCGATTTCGAACATCAACTCCGGCTCCAGCGAGCCCTCAATGTGCAAATGTAGCTCCGCCTTGGGAAGTCCTTTCAGAAAGTCTTGCATATCAAATTCCTGCGATCTTTTTTGAGATTCGGCCGTAGGCCGCTAATGCCTTAAACATAGCATTTTGCGGCCCGTCGCGCTTACCTGATGCGATCTCTTAATGGGGAATTTCGCCTTTGATTCCCTGTACATACCAATTCATGCCGGCGACTTCTTCGTGAGCGAGCTCTTCACCGGCAGGGACTTTTAACTCGCCTTTCTGGTTATAGATAGGACCGGTGAAGGGTTTCAGTTTGCCGGACTTGATGTCGGCGATCATGGATTCCGCTTCTTTCACCACGTCAGCGGGAATGGCTTTGTTGAACTCTGGCAACAGGATCATGTCTTCCGCCATGCCGCCCCAATAATCACGAGGTTTCCAGGTCCCGTCCATGACGCTTTGCACGGTGTGAATGTAGTGATAGGACCAGTCATCCACGACCGACACCAAGTGCGCTTTGGGGCCGAAACGGGACATATCGGAAGATTGCCCGACGGCGTACACGCCGCGCTGTTCAGCTACTTGCATGGCGGCGGGGCTGTCTGTGTGCTGCAGAATGACGTCGACGCCCTGATCAATCATGACATTAGCCGCCTCCGCTTCTTTCGCCGGGTCGAACCAGCTGCTGACCCAGAGAATCTTCAGCTCATAATCCGGATTGACCTTGTTCATGGCGAGACGCACGGCGTTGATGTCACGAATGACTTCAGGAATGGGAAAGGAGGCGATGTAACCGAGCTTGCCGGTCTTGCTCATTTTCGCCGCCACATAGCCAGATACGTAGCGTCCTTCATAAGTGTTGGAGATATAGGTGCTGACGTTTTTGGTGCGTTTGTAGCCGGTGGCGTGTTCGAACACAACGTTGGGGAACTGGGCCGCCACTTTTAAGGTGGGGTTCATGAAACCGAAGGAGGTGGTGAAGATCACCTTGTGGCCGGACTTGGCCAGATTACGGATGACCCGCTCCGCGTCGGCGCCTTCCGGCACATTTTCTACATAGGTGGTTTTGACTTTGTCGCCGAAATGCTTCTCCAGCGCCTGGCGTCCCTGATCGTGTTGATAGGACCAGCCGTGATCGCCGATAGGGCCGACATAGACAAACCCGACCTTAAAGGGCGCCTCCGCGTGGCTGATGAACGACGCCAGCAGCGCCACGGCGCCGAGTAGGGCGATCAGAGGTTGACGGGCTTTTTTGAGTAACGCAGTCATGCTGACATTCAACATCGTAATGTATGCTCCCGGATCGTGTTTTTTTGTTTATTGACGGCGGGTAGCCTCATGCTCAGCGGCCGCCGCTGATGCAGAAGCAATTTTATGACCAGCCGGACAGGTTTCGGAAACTTCCGCCGTATTCCGCGACGGGCTGCGTCACCGGCGATTCACCCAAGCACCGATATTGAACCTTTACTTTCCTGAAGTACATATATGCCCTTAAATGGGGCGCGCAGTGATCCGCCGCAGCGAGGAAATGGAGCCCAAGTTGGTCGTTTTGATGAGTAATCTGGATAGCGCAGTAAGGCCTGATTTAAGTTCGCGCATGACGTCTTCGCTCTTCCCGACGGACGCCATGCGCGCTTTTTCATCGGATGATAAGGAGGTCTGTTATGCAATCAATTTCTCAGCGCCATGAATATTCGGACTACGTCAGCGAATTGAAACGGTGGTTTCCGCAAGACCGCTCCGTTTCCCAGGAAAATCCCGTGCCTTCCCATACATTTGAATTCGCCCTGGCGTTGGCGGGCGCGGTGTCCGGCGGCGCCTACGCAGCGGGTTTCATGGATGTATTGTTTGAGGCTCTGGATGCATGGGAGGCGACGAGGGGACAGACTGGCGTTCCCGTCCATCGCGTGCGCTTAAAAACGGTATCCGGCGCTTCCGCAGGAGCGATGAACGGCGCCTTGGCGGCGTTGTTCGCCAGACGGGATTTTAAACATGGGCGTCACCCCAGGGAAGAGCCCGGCTATCTATTCAACAATCCTTTTTACCAGGTTTGGGTTCGAGATATTGACGCCCAACGCCTGCTGCGTCCTGACGGTCTGGGCAAGGACTCTGCGTTACGATCGCTCTTGAATTCCGCGCACCTGGATCAAGTGGCGGAATCGCTGTTGCGACGCCTGGACGCCACCGCTGAGTCGTCTGATGGATATCAACGGCCCTGGATGGGAGACGCCTTCAGTCTGCACTTTACGGTATCCAACTTACGTGGCGTTCCTTACGCATTCGCTTTCTCCACGGCAAAGGGAGAGGGGCCGGGGGCGCGTGACCTGACCGGGCACCTTTCGCGGCTGCATCAGGATCATCTGAGCTTCGCCGTCCCGGTTGGCGCAGCTGTTCAGGTGTTGGACTTTCCACCGGATCACCGCGCATTGCCGTTGGATTTCTTAAATGAATCCTGGCGTGACCTGATTCAGGGAGCGCTGGCGGCGGGAGCCTTTCCCGTTGCGTTACAGGCGAGAACTTTGCGAAGGCCTCGTCGTGATTACGACTGGCGTTTTATTCGCTGTGATGACGAAGGGGTATATCGGTTTGTCACGCCGGCGTGGGGGCGGGAAGAGGAGCAAGAGGAGACCTATTGCTTTCTCAATGTGGATGGCGGCGTGATGAACAATGAGCCGTTTCAGTTGGCGCGGCGGACGTTGTCGGGCTTGGAGGGGCGTAATCCCCGCACCGGCGTTGCGGCGAATCGGGCGGTTATCATGCTGGACCCGTTCCCTGAAGCGCCCGCGCCGGGACTGGCGGGTCAGGACTCTCTGGCTCACATCCTGCTGGGATTGCTGAGCGGCCTGAAAAACCAGACCCGGTTTGACTGCCAGGATATTCGACTGGCGGACGCTGGCGATATTTATTCCCGTTTTCTGGTGGCCCCTCGGCGTCCAGGTAAAAAGGGAGGGTTAGATATCGCCGCCGGCGGATTACAGGGTTTTCTTGGTTTCTTTTCAGAGTCCTATCGTCACCATGACTTCTTTCTTGGGCGGCTGAACGGCTATAAGTTCCTGCGTGACTGGTTTGTTTTACCCGCCGCCAACCCCATCATCCAGCATGGATACGCTTCGCTCAGCGATGTGGAGCGGGAACGTTTCACCTCCCGCATTCGTCGGGATCATTACCAGATCGCGCCTTTAATGGCGAGCGTAGGTAAGCCTTTTGAAGGCGAGGCGATGGAAAGCGCCATGCCCAGGTGGCCTGGCGCGTTAAGTCGCGCTGAAATGACGCTGGCGGAAGGATGGATTCGGGATCGCCTCGACGCAGTGTGGCCGCAGGCGCTGGCGGAAATGCGCGGCGTTTCCGCTGGATGGCGGGGAACCTTGTTAAGGCTTGGCGTCGGTCTGTGTGAGCGACCGGTAAAGGCGAAGTTGGTGGACAGGGTGATGGCGGAGCTGCGCGGGGCGATGCGCGAAATGTCTGAAGGATAAGGCCGGCGCCCGTCGTCGGGCGCCGAGACCTGATCTGGCTCAGGAGGGATCGGTTAGTGATCCGGCCTTAAGCGGCGCAGTCGCTTGCCGGGAAGCGATATATTCCGGGCGCGGCTGGTGGTCGCTGAAAGGCGTCTCCAGGCGATTGCTCCAGGCGTTATAAACAAAGAAGGCGTTGGAGCGCGGGAAAGGCGAGATATTGCTGTTGGAGCCATGCATGGTGTTGCAGTCGAACAATATCACGGAGCCGGGTTTGCCGGTGGCGGTAGCGATACCGCCTTCGTTGACCAGCGTGCTCAGGGCGATCTCGTCGGGAACGCCATACTCCTGGCGCTTCAGCGATGTCTTGTAGTTATCCTCCGGCGTGCCGTCGACGCAGGCGATGTAGTATTGATGCGAGCCGGGCACCAGCATCAATGGACCGTTGTACTCGAAGTTCTCGGTCAAGGTAATGGAGGCGCTGAGGGCGCGCATGCGCGGCATGCCGTCTTCCACGTGCCAGGTCTCGAAGTCGGAGTGCCAGTTGAACTCCTTGCCGCGGAATCCGGGCTTGTAGTTCAGACGGGACTGGTGAATATACAGGTCGTCGCCGAGGATGAAACGAATGATGTTCATCAGTCTCTGGTCGGTGGCGAGTCTGGAAAACAGGGGACTAAGTTGGTGTACGCTGAATATGGAGCGCACCGACTGGCTTTCCGGCTCTGTAATGGTTTCCTTGCGCTTGGCGATCATGGGATTGCGGCGCATTCTCTCCATTTCTTCGGTTAGCAGCGCGACTTCTTCCTGAGTGAACAGTTCGGGCAGCATCAGGAAGCCGTTTTTGTCGTAGCTTTCCACCTGCTCTTGAGTCAGAGGGCAGTCGGCGTCGTACTCACTGTAAACCACCGGGTCGCAGCGCTTGAGAATGCAGACTTCCGAACTTTTTCGCGAAGGATAGGGGTCCGGTGGGGTGAGGTGGGCTTTATCAAGAATCATGTTCATGGTTTTGCTCTACTCCATTATGGTTTCTGCTTCCAGGGGGTACACGCCATTCTCGTCGTGGGTCTCTTTGCCGTTAAGCGGCGGATTGAAGACACAGGCGACGGTCATTTCGCTAAAGGCGCGCAGCAGGTGTTTGTCGTGTTTATCCAACACGTAAAGGGTGCCGGGTTTGATGGCGTAGACTTCGCCATCGGCGACGGTTTCCACCTCGCCTTCACCGGAGATGCAATACACCGATTCCAGATGGTTCTGATAATGAATCGGCGTTTCCTTGTTGGCGTATAAGGTGGTGATATGGAAGGAAAAGCCCATGTTGTCGTCTTTCAACAGCATACGGACGCTTTCCCAGTTGTCCGCTTTCACTCTGCAATCGGATTGACGAGCTTGTTCCAGTGTTCTAACGATCATTGCAATTGACTCCTGCAATAAGTCTGAATTCGTGACGGATGTATAAAGGTATACCTGTGTACAAAGATAAAAGGCGCAAGAGGTCTATCAGCTGGCTTTGCTGATTTCATGGACCAATGCGTCTTCCACGCACTGCGCCAGCGTCGCCAGTCCCTCTTTGAGTTCCTGCTCTGAGATCACCAGCGGACACAGGCATTTCACTACCTGGGATTCGGAACCGCTGGTCTCGATGATCAGGCCTTTCTGGAACGCGCGCTTACAGATAGCGGCGGCCAGTTCTCCGTCGCGACAATTCAGCCCGCGCATCATGCCGCGGCCTCTCGCCTGCATGAGCGTCTTGCCGTGCTTATCGGCGATCTTGTTCAACTCGGTGCGCAGAACTTCGCTTTTGCGTTCGATCTCTGCGGCGAAGTCCGGGGTGGACCAGTAGTGACGAATCGCGGCGGCGGCGGTAATGAAGGCGTGGTTGTTGCCACGGAAAGTGCCGTTATGTTCGCCGGGTTTCCACTGGTCATACTCAGGCTTGATCAGGGTGACGGCGAAGGGAAGACCGAATCCACTGAGGGATTTCGACAACGTCACGATATCCGGTTTGATGCCGGCTTTTTCGAAACTGAAAAAGGTCCCCGTGCGTCCACAGCCTGCCTGGATGTCATCTACGATCAGCAGAATGCCGTGCTTGCGGCAGATCGCCTCAACATTGCGCAACCAGCGCTCACTGGCTACGTTCAGGCCGCCTTCGCCCTGCACCGTTTCCAGAATGACCGCCGCAGGCAGGTCCAGGCCGCTGCTGTTATCAGAGATCATCTTGTCGAGGAGTTTGCTGGTGTCCACGTCCTTGCCCAGATAGCCGTCGTAGGGTAGGTGTGTGACACTGTTCAACGGCACGCCCGCAGCATCGCGGTGGTGGCTGTTACCAGTGGCCGCCAGAGAGCCCAGAGTGACTCCGTGAAAGCCATTGGTAAAGGCCACAACATTGTGCCGTCCGGTAACGTTGCGGGCGACTTTGAGTGCGGCTTCCACGGCATTGGCGCCGGTGGGGCCAGTGAACTGAACCACATACTCCAGCTTACGTGGGGTCAGGATGCGCTCTTTGAATTCAGTCAGAAAACGCGCTTTGGCGTCGGTATGCATATCGAGACCGTGAGCGACGCCGTCCTGGCTGATGTATTCAAGCAACGCTTCTTTTAGCGCAGGGTTGTTATGGCCGTAGTTCAAAGTGCCGGCGCCAGCCAGAAAGTCGAGATGCTTCTCGCCGTCAACGTCATACAGATGAACGCCTTTGGCCTTGTTGAAAATTTTAGGAAATGAGCGGGCGTAACTTTGTACGCCGGATTCTACTTCTTGGAAAATATTCATGGTTTCTCCTTGTCGTAGCTGATGAATGTCAAGCATGGTGCGGTGAGCCCGCGACAGCGAAATGCTCCGCCGTCTGATTTAAATCCGGATGCACTCCCTTGCTCCGGATACAGGTCCTGAGACCGGATCGCTTAAGTCCGCGTCAATCGCGCAGACAGGATGGGTCGAACGGGCCTATCGTCAATAAAACTTCTTCTTCGTGATCGTCAGTAAACTGCGACGCATCGAACAGAGTGCGCCGTTGCATCTCCGCTCCCAATTCCTGGGCTAGTTTCTCGAACAGTTTCCAGGAGGCCTGGTTGCTGGGATTAATGGTCGTTTGCAGGTGCGATACGTTTCGACAGGCGTCCCGCGCAAGAATGGCGCGCAACATCTGTCCCGCCAGTCCTTTTCCGCGCATGGATCTATCAACCGCCACCTGCCAGATGAACAGGGTGTTGGCGTCTTCCGGCAGGAGGTATCCGGAAATAAATCCTCCTGGTTTTTGATTTTCACTTTCATCAACGCTTGTCGCTATGACGCAGGTATTCGCCCAATGCGTGCATTGCAGCAAGTTGCAGTAAACCGAATTTTCGTCCAGTGGGGGACAGCGTGAGATGAGTTGGTGAACGGAAGGGCCGTCTTCAGCGGTGGGCGCACGCAGAATAATCTCTGACTGACGCCTGTCTGGAATGTGCATAGCAGTAATTTCGTTTCTCATGGGGTGGAGGATTCTATACAGTTGATACTTAGAATACAAACTAAATATTTCTTGCGTGTTTCAGTCGTATCCACAAAATCGCGCTATTTTGCGGCACTTGTGGCGTGTAAATGTTAAAAATAAGTTACAGTAAGAAGTAATAATTTGAGAGGCCTGGATGCGTGTACGCCGGGTTCTATAAGCGTTACAGGCGGAGAGGTTGAAATATGACCAGGTCGGCGCGGAATGAAAATAACGTCAGGATATTGCGCTAAATTGCTCTAGGAGGAGGCGCAGCGCTGGAGTCTGGGAATTTGGAGTTGAAATGAATAAGTTGGGAGTAGAAATAAAAAGGGGCCGCCAAATTGAAGCCCCTTGTTAAGTTCAGATGTTTGAAATCTGCTCGAGTGCGCTTAGATGCTGTTAAGCAGTCTGCGGATGGTGACTTCTTGCTCTTCCAGGAAGCCTTTGGCGTCCTGTGTCGGGATGTATAGAGATTCCCAGCCGTATTTCAGTCTGACGGTTTTCCAGTCTGGAGACTTGTCCAGCGCGGCGAGCATGTCCGCATATTTGGTGACGGTTTTGTCCGGGGTGCCGGGAGCGACGAAGAAGCCGCGCCAGTTGGCGAGAACGACGTCCAGGCCTTGTTCTTTCATTGTCGGAATATCAAACCCTTCCAGACGCTCGGCGCTGGTGACGCCCAGTGCGCGCAGCTCGCCGGACTTGATCTGTTTTACGACTTCCCCCATGCCGGTCACCATCGCAAGGGCGTAACCGTTGGAGAATTTACGCATGGCGTCGCCGCCGCCGTCGCTGGCGGAGTAACGCAGCTTTTTAGAGGACATGTTGGCCGCTTCCAATACCGCCAGCGCGGTAATGTGGTCCAGGCTGCCTTTGGCGGAGCCGCCTACGATAGGCTTGCGCTTGCCAATTTCTTTGATGGCCGCCAGCAGGTCATTCATGTTTTGGTAGGGAGAGTCTTTGTTCACCACGACGACCTGATATTCAGCGATCAGCATGGCGACGGGCGTGACGTCCCGAAACGAGCGTTCGTAAACGCCCGACAGGCTGCGCAGAATCAGCGGCAGCGACTGCACCATCAGGGCGTCCTTATAATCTTTGGATGTCGCCAGCGCGTTCAATGCGCGTCCGCCGCCTTCACCGGAATAATTCACATACTTGGCGCCGCCGATGAGCCCCATTTTAGTGAGCGCTGCGCCGGTCTCTCTGGCGGTGGTGTCCCAGCCGCCGCCTTCGCCAGCGGGGATGAGAAACTTCTGCACGTCTGCATGAGCGGTCGGAGCCAGCGCCAGCGTAAGGGCGGCGGCTTGTAAAAACGTTTTCACATTCCTGAAAAATATTGGCATATGCGTCTACCTCCTGTGCTTGAAATTCTAGGTAAGATTTGAACTGGATTACAGGAGTAAGTCGCGCGGTGGCGAGTATTGTCCGTTACGCGTGTTTGCAACGTGCGGAAATACGCAGGGAGTGGAAGATTTTGAAGATACTGCTTTCATGGTCTGCTCCTGTTATTTTTATCGAGCATAACGTATAAGCGCCTGAGAAAAAACGAGATTTCTGTAAACACGAACTCGCTTTTTCGCCTGTTTTTTGATCAATAAAAAAGCAGGGGCGATGCTTCTTCCCGAATATAGAGAGCTAAGCTGTCACCAACCTGTCATGGAAACGCTCCCATTAATTTTTTGTGACAGGGTTTGCATTTCATTTTATAGCCCGCGGAGGTAGTCAGAGAGGGTGTTTTGGGCGCGAGACAGCTCATTGACGCCTTGCTCGGCGCGGGATACGCCGCTGCATAAACTGAAGCGAACCAGCCTGATTTTTAACCGCAGCCCGGGTGGACGCCGTTTACGTTTGCACAGGAGGTCGGCGGTGGGTTCAGCGGATCGGTAAACGCGACTTTGGTCGTGATCATTTTTCAGTGATGCGGCGATTGCGTTATTGACTGCGCCTTCGTCTGCGTCAATTTGCTCCAGCGCAATATCCGTCCCCTGGCGATAGTTAACCAGTGCGCGCAATAGTTGGCGTGCGCTGCATATCATGAGCTTCATATTCCATACTCCGCTGTATCTATCCCTGTCTTTCCGAGCATAACTTATGCCGTGTTTGCGCGTATGACCCGGGTCAATAACTTTCCGAGGGAGGCGTACTCTGGGGCGCTATATCGATAAAGGTGACTCTAACGCGGATTTAATACTGTGCCCGTGACTGGATATTCATTATTTTGCCGCGTATAGATGTAGTTCAGGCGTTTTCGCAAATGTGCAGTTTTGCATCGACGCGGCTGTCGGCGACGTCAGCATTTGAACGCGAAACTGTTAGAGGATTTTCACAATAATCATGTCAGGCCGGTGTCGCATTCGCCCGGTGTGACGGTAGGAGGTGGTTCGTGTCTTCATTGCCCAGCGCTGCGTTTGTAAATACGCATGGCGGCGCCAACAAATCTGGTGGCGCCAACAACTGTGGCGTCATAAACAGTCATGGCGTCGTAAATAGCCATGGCGCCAAGAGTTGCTTTATTTGCGGTCTGGCTGTGCAGCGCGTTGTGATAGGCGCGGCGACGTCATCGGAACTCACTTGCGATAACCCGGAATGTCGACGTCTGGCTGAGCGCCGGGCGGCCACCCCACCAGCCTTGTTTGACGCACAAGTGAAATTTCACCGTCAGCGGATGCAGGAAAGAAAAGTCATCGCAGAAGCTGAGCAACGGCGGATAGAAACGCAAAGCGCGGAGGAAGCGAAGCAGAATCAGGCGCTATACGCCCAGCTCGCCAAGTCGGAAGGCCTGGACCCCGAAGGCGCCCCGGTCACTATTCCCACTGCGCCGACCCGTCTCACTACGTTGCCGAAACATCGTATTCGGCAGTACCGCGATTTCCTGACGCAAATCATCAGTGAAGCCTGCATGCACGGCTTTAAGGATACGGACGACGATCTCGCCAGCCGCGCGCGCTCTAAAGCCAACAATAAGCCTTTGGAGCACTCTGAAACTCTGGCCAATATGAACATGCATCTGTGCACCATGTGCAAAGGTGGCTGTTGCACCAGTGGGCGTGAGCACGCTTATCTGTCGGCCAGCGTTATTCGGCGTTTTATGCGGGAAAATCCCGAGCTGCGACCTCGCCATGTGCTACAGCTTTATCTGGATAAACTATCCGGCAAGTCCATACGCGGCTCATGCATCAATCACACAAACAAAGGCTGCAGTCTCCCACGGGAAATGCGTTCGGATATCTGTAACGGCTACTTTTGCGATTCGCTGAAAAGCTTCAATCGCAAATATGCGCGAGAGACGCCGCCGTCGCAGATTATCGCCATCGCCAGGGCGCAGGATAACTGGAGTCGTTTTCACCCTGAGCAGAGCAATGACGTTGTCGCCATCGCTATAGTGTCCTCGGAAGAGGCGAAACTGCTTCCGCTGCCGGAAGGCCCACGCGAGTAAAGCGACGCATGGACGATTGAAGACTAGATCTCCAGTTGCGCCTCATCCAGATATTCCGGGGCTGAGGCGCGCCAGCCCAACTCATCCGCGATGCGTAAGCGTAACGTATCCGACGCCACGCTTTCGCCATGGGTGACATAAGTGTGGCGGGGAGGCTGCTTGAAGCCTCTTAACCAACTCAGAATCTCCGCATAGTCCGCGTGCGCGGAGAGGCTTTCCAGGTTGATCACCTCCGCTTTCACCGGGAAATATTCACCATGAATTTTGACTCTTTCTGCGCCATGGGTGAGGGCGTCTCCCCGTGTGCCCGGCGCCTGGAATCCGGCGAACACAATTGTGTTGCGATGGTCGGGTAACAGGGTCTTAAGGTGGTGCAGCACCCGACCGCCGCTGGCCATGCCGCTGGCTGACACGATGATGCAGGGAAACTTCTTGCGATTGAGTTCTATCGATTCCTCTACGGTGCGGACAAAGTGCGTGCCCTGGTCGATCAGGGCGCAGTCCTCCGCAGTAAGGCGGTGTTCTTTGTGGTAGTGGCAGAAAATCTCGGTGGCGCTTATCGCCATCGGGCTATTGAGGAATACTGGCAGGTCGGGGATGCTGTTGTCGGCCTTGAGTAACTGGATTAAGTAAAGCAGATGTTGGGCGCGGCCCACGGCGAAGGAGGGGATCAAAACGATGCCGCCGCGTTTGGCGGTAGCGTTGATCGCCTCGCTGAGCTGCGCGCGCACATCGACTTTGTCATGCAGACGGTCGCCGTATGTCGACTCCACCACCAGATAGTCCGCCGCCGCAATGGTTTCCGGCGGATACATGATGCGGTCTTCCTGCCGTCCCAGATCGCCGGAAAATACGATAGAGCCTTTGGCGCCGCTCAGTTGTACGCTACCTGCGCCCAGGATATGTCCGGCTCGATGTATTTCCGCAGTAACGCCGTGGATAGGGGAAAACTTCTCATGGAAGTCCACGGTTTCAAAATGCTTCAGTGCTTCCCAGGCGTCTTTCTCTGTGTACAAAGGTAATGCGGGGCTGTGCTTGGAAAATTTGCGCTTGTTGGCGTAACGGGCGTCTTCTTCTTGTAGAAAACCGGAGTCCGGCAGAAGTACCTTCGCCAGCGCGTAGGTGGCGGGAGTGCAAAAGACTTTGCCTTTGAAACCGTGTTTCATCAGTGCGGGGATGTAGCCGCTGTGATCCAGATGGGCGTGGCTGAGCACTACCGACTTGATTTCCGACGCTTTGGCGGGAAAGGGTTTCCAGTTGCGCTCACGCAGGGCTTTCACTCCCTGATACAGACCGCAATCCAGCAAAAATTTTCCGGAGCCCTCACTAAGTAAATACTTAGACCCTGTCACCGTACCCGCCGCGCCGAGAAATTTTAGATGCATTGTGAGACTCCCAGAGGAATTAAAGAAGCATTCCGTCTACTGTAATGGCGGAGTGAGCTTGGGTTTTTGACTTAACGCAGATAAGCCGTACTCGTGTTTATTACACTGGTCTTAGATGCGCCCTGATGTAGCCTGTTATTATCTTAGTCCATCGACAATGAAACAGTTGGCGGAGCCAGCGCGGACCTGTCGGGGCGAAGTTCGAACAATTTGCGGAAAACACTATGCAGCAACGCGAACTTAATTATTTATTTCTTAAGCGGATCGGCATTAACACCCATCAGGAACCGGTGGTGTATATGCGGCAGGATTGCCACGTATGTCGGTCGGAAGGCTTCAACGCGCACTCTCGGGTACGGGTGACCACTAACAAGCGCAGCATCATTGCGACGGTTAATCAGGTCACCGACGGCTGGTTGTCGCACCAGGAGGCGGGTTTGTCCGACGCCGCCTGGCGCCTGCTGGATGCGGAGGACGGCGAGGTGGCTTATTTCAGTCACACCAAAGCGGTGGACTCGATGAGCCATGTGCGCGGCAAACTGTATGGCGCCTCGCTGACTCAGGAAAGCGCTGACGAGGTGGTGAGAGATATCGCCGGCGGACTGTATTCAGACGTACAGTTGGCGGCGTTTGTCACCGCCTGCGCCGGTAGTCGTTTGAACCAGGATGAAGTGGCGGCGCTCACCAGCGCCATGGTGAAGGTGGGCCAGCGCATCGACTGGGGAACCTCGCCGATCATGGACAAGCATTGCGTCGGCGGTCTGCCGGGCAACCGCACCACGCCGATTGTGGTCGCCATTGTCACCGCCTGCGGCCTGCGCATGCCGAAGACATCTTCCCGCGCCATTACGTCGCCAGCGGGCACCGCCGACACCATGGAGACGATGGCGCCGGTGAACCTTTCTCTGGCGCAAATGAAGAAAGTGGTGGAGCAGGAAGGCGGCTGCATCGCCTGGGGCGGATCAGTGAGTCTGAGTCCGGCGGACGACGTGCTGATTCGCATCGAACGGGCGCTGGATCTGGATAGCGAAGGGCAGCTGGTGGCCTCGGTCATTTCCAAAAAAGTGGCGGCGGGCTCCACCCATGTGTTGATAGATATTCCTATCGGCATGACCGCCAAAGTGCGCAGCCCGGAATATGCGGAGCGTCTTGCCTCCCATATGCGTTATACCGGAGAGAAGCTGGGCATTCAGGTAGAGGCGATGTTCACTGACGGCGCGCAGCCGGTCGGCCGAGGCATTGGGCCGGCCCTGGAGGCG
Organism: Hahella sp. HN01; assembly: GCF_018986435.1. Taxonomy (GTDB): domain Bacteria; phylum Pseudomonadota; class Gammaproteobacteria; order Pseudomonadales; family Oleiphilaceae; genus Hahella. The sequence goes on from NZ_JAHMIN010000003.1 coordinate 213,567, forward strand.
CGGGACATATTGGCGGTGCTGCGTAATCAGGCGGAAGCGCCGTCTGATTTGCGCGAACGGGCGTTGACGCTGGCCGGACGTTTGCTGGAGATAGGCGGCGTCGCCAGCCATGGCGCCGGCGTCGCTCGCGCCAGAGAAACACTGGAGTCCGGCGCAGCGTTAAACAAATTCATGGCTATTTGCGAAGCGCAGGGGGGATTCCATGAGCCAGCGCTGGCGCCGCACTGTTATGAAGCCACCGCCGATCGGGTTGGAGTGGTTTCCTTCGTAAATAACCGTTTCGTGTCCAAGTTGGCGAAACTTGCGGGAGCGCCCTCAAACCCGTCTGCGGGTGTGGACTTCCATGTTAAATTGGGGCAAAAGGTGAGGGTGGGAGACCCGCTGTTCAGCATCTATGCGGAAGCGCCTGGCGAACTGGCGTACGCACTGGACTTTTTGCGCGATCACCCCAATGAAATCCGTATAGAAGAGGAAAGTCTATAATGTTGCTTTACAACCTGGCGCCGGGGCATCCGGTGGCTGAGAGACTCGCCGCCGCCCCCGGGATGGACGTCGGTAACTACCAAATGCGACAGTTTCCCGATGGCGAAACCTATATTCGCATCGAAGGGGAAACACCGAGAAAGGCGATTGTGTGCGCTGATCTTTCCAACCCGGATCAGAAAATTCTGCCCGTTTTGTTATTCGCCGCCACCCTGAGGGATCTGGGCGTGGAGCATATCACCCTGGTGGCGCCTTATCTGCCCTACATGCGTCAGGATATTCGCTTTCATCCCGGCGAGGGCGTGACCTCGCGCTATTTCGCCCGCATGATTTCCGCCCACTTTGATCGCCTGCTGACGATTGACCCTCATCTGCATCGTTATCACTCACTGGACGATCTTTACACGATTCCCGCCCGCTCATTGGCGGCGGCGCCGGCGATTGCGGACTGGATTCGCACGCATCTGGACAAGCCGGTCATCGTCGGGCCGGACAGCGAAAGCGATCAGTGGGTCAGCCATGTGGCGGAGTTGGCGGGGTGTGACCGTCTGGTGTTCAGCAAAACCCGCCTGGGCGACAAAGACGTCATTATCGACGCCACGAATGCGGAGAAGTACCGGGAGTATTCGCCGGTGATGGTGGACGATATCATTTCCACCGGGCGCACTATGATTGAAGCCGCTGCGGAACTGGTGGCGGCGGGTCTGCATCGCCCTGTCTGCATTGGCGTACACGCCGTGTTCGCGGACGACGCTTATCACGCGATCCAGGCGGCGCCTATCGAACGGACGGTCAGTTGTAATACCGTGATTCACGCCACCAATGGCATTGATGTTGGCGAACTGTTGTTGCAGGCGCTACAGGAGCGCTGATCCGCCTGCGCTAGTCACATGCGGAAGCTGACGCCGTTGCCGCCGTTCATTTTTGCTTCGGCCAAAGCTTCCCGGGCGCGTTCCATCAAGTCCTGCGGCTCCCAGCCCTGGCTGGGAATGTCACTGGACAGGCCGATACTGATAGTGACGCTGAAGCGGGCTTCATCCACCTGTATCAAGGTGGCTTCCGTGCGTGAGCGAATCAGCTCCGCCAGTTGCAGGGCGCCCTCAGCGGAGCAATGCGCCAGCACCAGCACGTAACAATCCCCTTCATAGCGGAAAATGCTGTCTCCGGCGCGGCGCGCCATCGAACTGATCAACTTGGCGATAACCTGCAGACAGGTGTCGGCGGCGAATTGCCCGAACTGCTGATTAACTCTCTGAAAGCGATCGATATCTATAAATACCAGTGACAGCGCGGAGATAGAGCGGGAGCAGCGGCTCCACTCCTGCATCAGCACGCGTTCAAAACTGGCCTTGTTCTTCAACTGGGTGAGCTGATCGAACGTGGCGATTTCATTGAGCTGCTCATGAGCGACAGACAGCTTTTTCATCGCCTCATTGAGTTCTTCCGTGCGGATGGCGACGCGGCGCTCCAACTCGTCGTTGGCTTGCTGCTGCGCCATCAGCATTGACTGCTCCGCCTCCCGGGCGCTGCGTTCGCGATGCAGCGCCAGCTCGCGCATGGAGATGTGGCGACGGCGTTCAATATTGATGCGTTGCGCCAAAGCCAGGGAGAAAATCATCACTTCCAGGCAGGCGCCTATCTGTGGCATGAATCCAATAATCGTCAGATTCGGAATCAGCCCGATTTTCTCCAGAGAAATAGCGATATTGCCAAACAGGAAGACAGCCCAGGCTAAGGTGAAGTAGGCGGCGGTGGGCTCGCGGCGCGACCATTGCAGAAGGCCGATGACCAGCCAGGTTATCGACACCACCCCGGTGGCCAGCACGGCTATTTTGATGCCGGTGGCGTAACTGGCGGAGAACGCAAGCGCACAGCAGACCAGACCGAAAAAGGCGCAACTGATGCCGATGTACGGCAGGACTCCCCCGCGCACGTTGAGATTGAGAAATCGATAGCCGAACAATGAAGCGAAGGTGACGCTACAGCCTATGAAAAATACCAGACTGATCTGATTCCATTGCGGCGAATGCGGCCAGATAAATTGAAACGGCGTGCCATGCAGCGCCAGTTGCACAATCGCGATGGACACAACATAACCCACGTAATGGACGAAGGTCAGATCGCGGATAACGAATCCCAGGGCGAGATTGTAAGCGGCCATGGCCAGCATGATGCCGCTGAAGAGGAACTGGGCGGCGAGCTTCCACTGGTCCGCCTGTACAAAGGCGGTAGGAGACCAGAGATCCGCCGGTAATTCCAGCGCGCCCTGAGTGTCGATGCGGATATAAACCGTCGACTTGCTGTGCGGCTTGAATTTGAACGGGAAAATAAAGTTGCGGTGAAACACGGGGCGCTCGCTGAAATTGAGCGTGTCGCCGCTGTGATAGGCTTCGACGATTTTTTCTTCTTCCGTCAGATAGACCTTGATGTCGTCCAACACCGGATAACTGATTTCCAGCCAGCGCTCCACGGGTTCGGCGCCGGCGTTGGTGACGCTGAAGCGAAACCAGTGCGGCGATACATCGAGACCGAAGTTAGGATCGAAGCGGCTGTTTTGCCGCCATCCCATCGGGGCGGTTTTGCGCTCCAGAATATCCTGGATTTTAATTACCCCATGGGTTTCCGCCACCCACCAGAGATAAGGGGCGACCTCCAGACGTTCTTGGCGGGAAGTGAGTTGAATGGAGTTATAGGTCGAAGCAAAAGCCTGCGCGCACAGCAGGAATAATCCGCACATGGCTGCGCTGCGAAGAAGGGGTGAAGCCGCTCCATGCTGGCGGCGCTGGCGGGCGCATTGAATAAGCCCCCGAAAAGAGCGTATAAAGTTCACGATTTTGAAAAGTTCCCGCGCTCGATGGGTATTGTTGTCATTGTTCTTACAATTTATAGCCGATGTTATCGAATCCTGTAGAGCCGGAATACGGAAAGGGGAGACTTATCTTCATGAAAGCTGTGATATTGGATGCCGAAAGTCTGGGCGCGGACGTCAGTCTGGACTCATTAAAAGAACATGTGACCACCTTTGACAGCTACGCGGCGACCACCCCGGAGCAAGTGGCTGAACGCATTGCCGGCAAGGATATCGTTATTGTCAACAAAGTGGTTTTGAATGAAGCGCACATGGTTGGCAGCCCTGAATTAAAGCTGATCGCCGTCACCGCCACTGGTGTGAACAACATAGACATGGCGGCGGCGAAGAAGCATGGCGTGGAAGTCAGGAATGTCGCTCATTATGGAACCGCCACCATTGTTCAACATGTGTTCTCCATGGTGCTGGCGCTGTCGAATAACCTGCTGCGCTACACTGCCGCGGTGGAGCGGGGAGATTGGGGGCGAGCCCGACAATTTTGTCTGATGGATTACCCTATTCGCGAGCTAAGCGGCAAAGTATTCGGCGTTGTCGGATACGGCGACCTGGGGCGGGCCGCCGGCGCGGTGGCGCAAGCCTTCGGCATGGAAGTCAAAGTCGGCGCCCGTCCGGGAACTGAGCCTGGCGTCAGGGATGGCGTGAAATATCTGCCGATGGCGGAACTGTTGTCTCAGTCGGATGTGCTCAGTCTTCACTGCCTGTTGTCCGAAGATACGCGCAATATGATTGGCGCTGTGGAGTTGGCTTTGATGAAGTCTGACGCTCTGTTGATTAACACGGCTCGTGGCGGCCTGGTGGACGAGGCGGCGCTGGCGGATGCGCTGCGTAACGGTCGTCTTGGCGGCGCCGGGTTTGATGTGCTGACGGAAGAGCCGCCGGTTAATGGCAATCTATTATTGGCGCAGGATATTCCCAATCTGATTATTACGCCGCATTGCGCCTGGGCCAGTCGGGAAGCGAGACAACGACTGGTGGATAAAACGGGAGACAATATTGCGGCATTCGCCCATCGTGAAGAACGGCAAGTGCGTTTATAGCAAGTAGAGATACAGCTCTGGAAGGATACGTCGCAGCTTTATAAAAGTTGCGACGTCAGAAATCGCCAGCGCATTCCGGGCTAGCGACTTCAATCATTCTGATTAGCGGTAAATAGTACGTCCTTATTGTTATTACGCTGTTGCGCGACGCTTAGGGCCGGCAATATAACTGGCGTTAATTATGCGACCAGCCAGCTTTCAACTTTCTCTTTACCGAACTTTTGTTTCCACTCGTTCAGCAACTTGTGATTGCCGCCTCTGGTTTCAACAACTTCACCGGTTTTTGGGTTTTTATACACTTTTAAAGGACGGCTGCCACGACGCTTGTCTTGCTTCGGCGAAGTCTTTTCTTTGCCGTACATCTTCAATACATCGTCCAAGTTGACGTCGTATTTGGCCATCAGATCTTCAAGCTTCTTTTTAAACTCCAGCTCTTTCTTAAGGCCTTCGTCTTTTTCCAGGCTTTCGATCCTTTTTTGCAGCGCCTCAAGCTCAGCTTTTGCGGAATTATAAGCGTTTAGTTTTTTCATTCTTATCTCCTCTGGTTAATGCAACAACGGCGTTCTGGTTTTTATAGTCGTTAACAGTTTAAATTTCCAGAAAATTATAAGAAATATTATTATCGAATGTTAATAAGAGGCAAATAACTTTCGTCGTAAATATTAAAAGTACATGACCACTGTCTCATTCTTTCGTCGCAAAGCGCTGCTGTCGGGGCTCTGATTTTCATGTTCAGGTGGTTTTAAATTAGAGTGATCTCTCTATTGTGGCGCTAAAAAAATCCAGGCGTGGCATTAGGTTAGAGGCGTCATTGTGTCGGATGATAGCGCAGGTGGCGAAGGACGGTGTGCGCAGATAATCTCTGAGATTTATATGGACTGTATTGTTGAGAGAAGCCTTCAGTGAGATTTCAAATTTATGTAGGGGCGTTGCAATACGCCATTTACACCGGGCGTCAGCTTACGTAGAAAAAGGCGAATTGGATTAATCTATCCAAGTTGAAAACCGGAAAGCTTGTTTCCCCCAATATCTTGATCCTGAATCCAACCAGCATACCGCTGAAGACTGCTTCTGATATAGAAGGAACCGTATATGTAGCAGAACTGGAGCTTGTAAAAAACGCAATACGGTAATGCTCAAGGAACCTCAGGCGTTCGCTGTTGGCCTGTGGTAAAGTTCCCATTTGAAGCAATTCGAGTTGAGATGGCGGATATATGTGGCTGCAGAAAGAAATACGCTTGAAGCCCAGACAACGGGGATTTCATTTGATCACTGATGAAGTTACGCGAGAACTTCCAGAACTCAAGACATTCAGAGTTGGGATGATGCAGCTCTTTATAAAGCATACATCCGCGTCATTGACGATAAATGAAAATGCGGACCCAACCGTTCGCCAGGACTTTGAAAGCTACTTCAATCACGCAGTTCCAGAAAATGAACCCTATTACCGTCATCTCGATGAAGGTTCCGATGATATGCCGGCTCATCTTAAATCCAGCCTGTTGGGGTGCAGCGTTAGTTTGCCGATCACCGATGGACGTTTTAATCTCGGAACATGGCAAGGTATATATCTATGTGAACACCGTAATCATGGCGGAGTGAGGAAAGTGGTGGCGACTATTTGGGGCGAATAGAGCGTAATAGACAATAGTCGCTCTATTAAGTGCGCCTGCTTTATATAACGGCCGTATCCTTCATGTCAGAAAGTCTGTGTCTCCGCTTTGGCTTTCACGAAATCAATGAAAGCCCTGATTCGCGTCGGCATCTGTAAACCATAGTTATGAACAATCCATAGCGGAGCTTTCAATGTCATGCCTTCCGGCGTCAGGCGAGTCAGTCGTCCGCTTTTTAATTCCTCCTCAATAGCCAGCCTGGGCAGGCAGGCGACGCCGAGTCCGGCCAGCGTCATCATGCGAATAGTGGGAACGCTGTCGCCGACCCGAGTGGAGCGGAAACGATAAGTCAGGTTCTGTTCTTTACCGACAAAGAATCTGCGCTCTACATTGACGCCCTCCCATTGATTGGCGATGTAGTCGAAATTTTGAAACTCCATTGACGCAATTGGAGGAGATATCCGTTGGCGTTGCATATACGCCGGCGCGCAGCATAGCACTTGCTCCAGTTCGCCGATTTTTACGGCTCTGGCGCTGGAGTCGGGTAATTCGCCGACAGTCACTGACAAGTCGATATATTTCTCGATCAGGTTGAGGCGCATATCGCTGGCCAGCAAATGGGGCTCGATGCGCGGATGGCGTTGCATGAACTCGCACATGGCGGGCCCAATTAAGTGAGTCATAAGAGTGTGGGGCGACGTAACGGTGATCACTCCCGCAAGGTCCGCGCTGGATTCGCGCACTTCTTCCTCGGCGAGGGACATCAGCTTTTTCATTTCCAGGCAGCGTTGGTAGAAGCGCTTTCCCGCCTCCGTAAGAGACTGCCTGCGGGTGGTTCGGGTCAGTAGTTTGACGCCCAGATGTTGCTCCAATCCCAGCAGGTGGTGACTGATCACAGATTTTGAAACATCCAGTTGCTCAGCGGCTTTGGTGATGGAGCCGGATTCAACAATTTGAGCGAAGACCTGCATGCGGTGAAATTCTGTTTTCATGACTTAATTGTTCTTTTTTATAAGACTATCTTTGAAATATTAGTTTATTTATCGATTTTATAAAGTAATTAAACTTTTCTCCCAACCAGTGTGAGTGCATAAAACGAGGAGAAAAAAGTGGCGATATTAGTGCAGTTTGAATTGCGGCCGGCAGACGGAAATGCCCGGAAGGTAAAGGACTTCTTTGCAGAGATTCTTCCCGCCACGCGTACGTTTGCAGGTAATCTGTCCACGCATCTGTATGAAAAAGATCAGACTCAGACTACGTTGATTCTATTGGAGGAGTGGACGCACCCAGAACGTTTTGACGCCTACATTTTGTGGCGTAAGGACATCGGCGACTTTGGCCGTCTGAACGCCATGCTGACGGAATCCCCCGCCATAACCATGCTGACGAGGGAAGTCTGATGAACATTATCTGGAGCCCGGATTCGGTTCCTCCTCCCGCCGCCAACTATCACCAGTGCGCAGTGGTTCCCCGAGGCTCGACGCATCTGCATATCGCGGGGCAGCTGGGCATTGACGCAAAGGGAGAGGTCCCTGAGAGCGCGGAGGAGCAGATTGTGTTGGCGTGGCGAAATCTGCGGGGTGTTTTGCAGGCCAACCACATGGATATGGAGGATCTGGTGAGCGTGAGACTCTACCTGATCCGCCGCGAGGACCTGGCGGACTATCAGAAGGCCAAGCAAAGACTGCCTTTCGATGTTGGCGGTTTACCGACCACCCTGTTGTTTGTGCAAGGGTTGTTCGATGAACGTTGGCGGGTGGAAATCGAAGCGGAGGCTGCGAAACAGTTTTAATCCGGCCGTTTCATCCGCAACTGTGATTTGAAAATTGGGCGCTACCAGAAAGCGCCCTTTTCCTGTTTTAGCCTGCGCCACACAACCTTATCCCATCCCTATCACGTCGCGAACATCCTGGCATTGAAAGCAGGACATTTGGCGTACATACGAACCAGCTCATTGATATACAATGTTTTTACCGGGCTTTTCCGACAAGCCTTTCAAGACGTCCATTTTTATGTCATACGTACGCCATGCAATGGCGAGCGGCGCCTGCATGGCGGCGTGCGCGGGGCGGCGGCTACAATTTGGAGAGAACAAACACAGGATGGCTGCTTTTGAACAACCTGATATGTCTGAATTCGGCGCAAAATGAGAACAACTATGAGTAAAGCGACGATAGAAACCTGGGTGTCGCGATTGGATCGCTGGCTTTGGGAAAATGAAACCGGCGGCGCCGCAGGCGGCATGATGCGAGTGTTGTGGCACAGTGCGCGCGTCTTGTTTGCGGTGGTGCGCGATGTGTTATTCGGCCATATCACGCTGCACGCCATGGGACTGGTGTACACGACGTTGCTCTCCATTGTGCCGTTGCTGGCGCTGAGCTTTTCCGTATTGAAAGGATTTGGCGTCCATAATCAGCTGGAGCCGTTGCTGGAGAATGTTTTCCAGGCGTTTGGGGAAAAAGGCCCGGAACTGGTGCAGAACGTGCTCGCGTTCGTCGATAACGTCAAAGTCGGCGTGCTGGGGTCGGTAGGCCTGGGGTTGTTGATCTACACGGTCATCTCTCTGGTGCAGAAAGTGGAGCGTTCCTTTAACGAAATCTGGCGAGTGTCGCAGATCCGCTCTTTGGCGCAGCGCTTCAGTTCTTACCTCAGCGTCATCGTCGTCGGTCCGTTGCTGGCGTTTTCCGCCATGGGCGCCACGGCGACTTTGGTGGGCACGGACGTGGCGCAAACCGTCCTGAGCATCGAACCTTTTGGGCGTTTGTTCTCTCTCGCCACCCGGATGGCGCCTTATGTCATCATCGTGGCGCTGTTCACTTTTATGTACCGCTTTATCCCCAATACCAAAGTGCGCACCCGGTATGCGTTTATTGGTGGGTTAGGCGCGGGGATCGCCTGGCAGACGACGGGCTATGTGTTCGCCAAGTTTGTGGTCGGCACCTCCAACTATGAAGCGATCTACTCGGGATTTGCGGTGGGCATTCTGGTCCTGATCTGGCTGTACATCTCCTGGCTGATCCTGTTGATGGGGGCGGCGGTGGCGTTTTACGCCCAGCATTCTCATCAGATTACCCGGCAGCGCAGGGTGCGTCCCTGTGCGGTGATTGACGAGCGTACGGGACTGGCGCTGGTTTATAAGGTGGCGAAAAAGTTCGATCAGCAGGGAGGAGGCGAGAGCATCTCTGACCTGGAGGACACCTTATCGGTAGGCCCTGAGACTATTCAGCGCATCATCGACAAACTGTTGAAGAAGGGCGTATTGGCCATTATGGGAGACGAAGCGGATTCTCTGATTCCCGCCCGGCCTTTGGACCGCATTACCCTGGCGGAATTGATGCACGTGCTGCGTTCGCCGGAGCACAGTCTGCCTGCTTCACTCTATTCGGATAAGTCCGTGGACGCTATCGCCAAGGGCGTGACGGCGGCGATGGAAGCATCGCTTGGACAGATGACCCTGGCGTCCTGGGTGCGGGGAGAGGAAACTGTCGTCAGAGAGGCGACGCCGCCGGAGAGAGCGGCGAGTTAAGCCAGGGCGCGTTAGCGCCCTTTACCTTAGGGGATCTCTGAAAACAACCTGAGGCTCCCTTAGATTTCGAATTCGATGCGGCCTTTGCCGTCGCTGTCTTTTTCCACTTCAGGATTACACAGCAGGATGCGGGAGGAGGCGATCTTTCCGCCTTCCAGCACCTTCGCTTTGAACTTCTGGCCTCGATCCTCCGCCAACTGTTTTAACGTCTTCAGTTGTTCTACCGTCAGGGCTTTCGTGTCGGACGGATAGTTCAGTTCTGCGGGGGCGACGATGGCGCAGGTTTTCACTTGCATGTCCTCTTTGTCCAGCAGCAATTGGCGGAATTCGTTGACGAACGCCTGTTGCTCTGGGCCGACGTCAGACTGGCCAGCCTGATAGGGCAGTGGCTCAATACGGACTTTCAGCGCCTGCTCGCCCGCGAACTTCACTACCGTGACGACATTGGCGTAGGGCACGAAGGTTTTGATGAGATAGCCGCTGGCGGCTTCGAATATCGCTTTCTGCGCAAGCAGAGCGACAAATCCGCTCCAGCCGAAGCTGGGGCTGTCAACGTCCCCGGACAGCGGCATGGCGAGTTCCACGTTGCCATTACCATCCTTCAGCATTCCCAGCGCCACGTTTAAGGGTATGGCTCCGCCTTGTTGAACGGTGCTGGCGTCAGGGTTTTTGTCCGCCCCCAGATCCATGCCGCGCAGCATGATTTTGGTGTCGCCGCTGATGCGTCCCTCATCAATGGTCATGGCGAGGTTCATATCAAACTGTCCGTTGTTGATGTCATAACCCAAGGCGTCGCTCAGGTAAGGCGATACCGGCGGCAGGTTTATTTCCGCAATATTGGTGCGGGTGTCGAGGGACAGCTTGGGTGCGAATGGCCAGATGCGCGTGTCGGACTGAATTTTGGAGTATTGGTCAGTCTGCGCCTCCATGGTGATATGGAACGCCTGTTCCGGGTTCTCGGTGGTCAGGCTTTCAGCGACCAGAGAGTTGATGCGGATATCCTGCTGAAAAGGCGGCTTCACGCCTTCATCGGTGAAGCTGAGCAAGGAGTCGCCTTTGACGGAGATTTGATTGATCACCAGATTGAATGGCGAACTTTCCGGCGCATCGTCCGCAGGGGCAGGGGGCGCTTCAGCGGTGGCTTGTGCCTCGGTTTGCGGCGTTTGCGACGCCTCTTCTTCTGCAGGAGCGTTCGCCGAAAGCGGCGCCAGGGTAATCAGATTGCGTTCTTTATCCAGATGCACATTGGAGCGGATGTCGCTCAACTCCACCATTTCGATAAACGCCCGTTTGTCGCTGGCTTCCACATTCGACACAAACAGGGTGCCCGCCTGCAATAGCGGCGGCAGCTTTTCGTTGTCGAGGGCGGAGCGCGACAGCACCAGATTCTGTGAGCTGATCTGATCCACCTTGACGTTAAGCGCCTCGTCCATGCTGAAGGAGACCGGCGTTAGATCCAGTTTGTCCCAGCCCGCCAGGATATAGCGTCCGGCGCTGTCGTTGACGCGGGTTTTACCGCTGTGGATCTTACCGTTGAAGGCGATTTCCGGTTCGCCTTCCGGCGCGATGCTGATTTGTAGTGGGTTCAGATCGATGCTGGTGATGTCGCTTTCGATGGTCATATCTTTAAGCTTCACGTCGACCTGAGATATATCCAGCTTTTTGGTGGTTGTGGTCAGGGTCAGAGCGCCGTTGCGCCAATCCACCACGATTTCCGCATTCAGGTCCAGGCTGGCGTTGCTGTCGCGCAGATCGGCGGGGAGATAATGGGCGAACTGCTGCATTCTGGCCTTGAGCGAACTGATGTCCAGCCACTGCACGAACTTGTCCGGGCCGACGCGAAACTCGGTGGCGAGAACGATATCGGCGCCGTTCACCTGAGTCATCACATCAGCGAAACCGTTCCACTCCGCGCCTTTGCCTTTGATGTTTTTCAGGTTGAGGCTGAACAGGCGAATCTCGTCTTGTAAGGGGGCTTGATCGGCGGCGCCCGCTGGCGGCAGTCGGCTGATATTGAGTGTGCAATTGCGCAACTGAATAGAGGGCAGGCTGATCGTCCAGTCTTCCCCGGCTGATTCCTGGGCAGGGGCCGGAGACTCTTCGGCTCCCGTTGGGAACAGCACTCCGGCGACGCGCCAGCCTTCCTGCTCCTGGGCGATATTCAGATGCAGGCCGTCCAGCGCGATTTTGTCGACGACCACGGTATTTTCAAACAAAGGCGTCAACTGCGCGGAGACCTGCAGGGCTTCGAACTTGAGTTCTAATCCTCGTGGGGTCGTGACTTTGACGCCACGGCCGTTGATCTCGGAAGTGAAGGGATTGATGGAGAGGGATTCCGCAGAAAACTCTGCGTTGTGCTCAGCGAAGTATTTGGTGAGCGCGTCTTTGGCGACGTAGGGGCCGAGCCCCCATATCCCCAGAATCAACAGACAAAGAATGCTCAACAGAGCAATTAACGTTCTGCGGATGATTCGCTGCATATCGGCGCCCTTGGTATTTTTTCGTGGCTTCCCGCGCAATAGCGGAGTCTTTCTTAATCGTCGCCCGCCGTCTTCGACCTGCAGGCGGGTAAACGCCGAAAGCCGAGTCGTGTCAGAAGGTTACGGAAAGTTTAGCCAGTCCTGCGCGGCTATCCAAGGGGAAATACGCCATCCGTTGGCATTGAGCCTTTTGCGCGCTTACATGCGCGAGATTTGGCCCAGCACGTCGCAACGCTCAAGGATCATCCTTTCATAGGATTCGACCATTGCAGGATTGCTGGAGCCGCACGACTTCCGGCTGTCCAGGTACCGGATGAGTCGCTGTACGTCTCTGAACAGCTGTCTTTCCAGTCGGTCCTTTGAGCTGGCGTTGTGCGATAACTTTGTTGGAATGTTATTGATCGCCATGAATGTCACACTCTGTTACTTTTTGCGTAATTGTAGATAAATAACATTACTTGTCAAAAGTAATAGGCCAAAAGTATTAATAAATTTGTGGTGCGCCTCTCGTTTTTGGCGTTAATTTGATCAAGTGAACACAAAAAATACCTGCGCCAGCCCGGCTAACGCTCCTAATACGCCGCCAATGGCGATTAATTTGATCTCATCTTCCTGGAAGCAGGGACGCAACAGGTCCTGAAACTCTTCCGGGGATAACGCCTCCATGCGGGTGCGCATGATGTTTTCCACCACGATGGCGCGCTCTTCGTTGAAAAGCGGGTCTTTGAAAGCCGTTTTGGATATCTCCAGGGCCTTTTCGCCGACTTTCTTTTTTAGTTCGGCGAACGCGGTAGGCCCGAAAGCGATTTGAGTAATGGGTTTGGCGACGCCGGTCGTCACGTCTACGAGAGGTTTGACGTGTTTCTTCACCAGGGCGCGGGTGCGTGCGCCGTTGGGGCCGTTGAGCATGGCGTTGACGATGTTGCCTACGGTCAGAATATCGTGGGTGACGATACGACAGAAGGTCGCCGCCACCTGTGGCTGCCTTTTCAGGAACAGGCCCTGAATGGTCACTGGACCGACCTTGGCGGGGTTGAGAGGACGGAAGATGAGGTTGAGTGCGATCCAGTTGGTGGCCCAGCCCACCAGAAAGCCGCATACCGGCAACACCCAGTCAACGGAATAGAAGTACCACAGCGCCATTTGCAGGACGCCGAAGCCGAACCCCAGCCAGAGGCCGCTGTAGATCAGAAAGCGAAACTCGGCGGCGCCGCATTCCAGAAAGATGCGATTCAGCAGCTCTTTATCCGCCACCAGCCGCTCCGTCACCATGTGCTTGAGGTCCAGCAGTTCCTCAATCTGGCGGCCAATGTCGCTCACCAGATTGTCGATCAGGCGCGGCGCATTCTTGCGGACGCGCTCGTAGACCTTGTTTTTCACGGCTTGCGGCAGGTTTTCCCACAGCGTGCGGTGTTCTGAAAGCATGATTTCGTCAACGTATTCCTCCACCCGGGGCAATATGCCGGCGACAATGTGGCCGGCCAGCGCTTGCGGGTCGATCTGCTCGAACAGCTCATCCACCGCTCCCAGCTTGGAGATGGTGGAGTCCACGCTGATAACCGCCATTTTTTCGGCTTTCGAAGGAATGATGCCCTGCCATCCGAGGAAGGGACGAAAGCCAATGAATTCAAGGGGATAAAAGGTCAGTTTGATCGCCAGCCAGTTGGTGCTCCAACCGATCAGCGCGGCGACCAGGGGGATGCTCAGGTACTTCCAAAACTCGGGGTTCTGTAACCACTGCCAATCCATCGTTTCACTCTCTCTGCAAAGGTGGGCGCGCTATTGTCATTAAAATGTCATAGGTTATGCACACTAATTGAACGTGGCGTTGAAGCGTCAAAGTTTTGAAACATGCCCGCCGTTTTCGGAGGCAGTCAATAATAGACTGAAAAATAAAAGAAAAAGAAAGCCCTAAAATACGGACCGCTGCACATTTGTCGAAATGGCGGCGAAAAGCGGCTCGGTCAAGCCGCTTTTCCACAAAGTTATCCACAGGGCGCCCATTTTTTGTGCGGCGTTTTAGGACGAAATATCGGCGTGCTCAGGGGCGCTTGAAGAAGTGTATGTAAGCGCCCGCTTTCTCTTTAGCGTTTTGCTGTAAAGGGAGTTGGATTTACGTTGGCGTAGAATCGCCAAAGTCGCCCCATAGCCATTGCATCAACGCCAGCGCCGCCACGGGGGCGGTTTCGGTGCGTAGAATGCGTGGGCCGAGCGGCGCATGCACAAAGCCATGACGCTCCGCCAGAGCCACTTCCTCATCCGTAAAGCCGCCTTCGGGGCCAATCAGCAGACAGACGCTGGCGGGACGCTGCGCCGGGCTCCAGGCGCGCGCATCGCCGGGATGCAGGATCAGCTTCAGGTCCGCCGTCACGTTTTGCAGCCAGCTTTCCAACGGCGTTACGTCGCCGATGTCGGGAACGCGGGCGCGTCCGCATTGCTCGCAGGCGCTGATCGACACTTGTCGCCAATGACGCCAGCGTTTGTCCTGGCGCTCTCCATCCAAGCGTACTTCGCAACGCTCGCTCAGCAGCGGCGTGAGCGCCGTAACGCCCATTTCCGTGGCTTTTTGCACGGCGTAGTCCATGCGTTCGCCCCGGGACACGACTTGTCCCAGATGCACATTAAGGGAAGACTCCGCGTCGATCGTCAGCGGTTCTGACAGCGCCACTTCCACATCCCTGCGACTCACCGCCAGGACTTTGGCGGGAAAGTCGCGGCCGTCTCCACTGAATAGATGAAAAGCGTCGCCGGGGCGCATGCGCAACACGCGCCCAACGTAATTGGCCTGATCGCCGGTCAGCGTCAGTTGGCTGAGGCCATCAAGAGGCTGGTCGATAAAGATTCGATTGTTTCTCAAGTTCAGTCCTTAACCGCCAGATGCAGCCCATCCCAGGCCACTTTGGCCAGATGAGCGATCTCGTCTTCGCTGATCACATAAGGCGGCATGAAGTAGATAACATTGCCCAGAGGACGCAGCAGCGCCTGGTTCTTCAACGCATGCTCATAGACCCGTATGCCGCGCCGCTCCTGCCAGGGGAAGGGCGTGCGCGAGGCCTTGTCCTGCACCATTTCAATCGCCAGGATCATTCCCGTCTGGCGGACTTCCGCCACGTTGGGGTGGTCCTCAAAATGCGCGGTATGCTCGCGCATGCAGGCGGCAAGGCGCTTATTTTGCTCGATCACGGGCTGATTTTGGAAGATGTCCAGGGTCGCCAGCGCCACACTGCAGCCGATCGGGTTGCCGGTGTAACTGTGCGAGTGCAGGAAGGCGCGCATGGTGGCGTAGTCGTCGTAGAAAGCGTCATAAATGAAGTCGTGAGTCATGACCACGGACAAGGGCAGATAGCCGGCGGTCAGGCCTTTCGACAGACACAGGAAGTCGGGCGAGATATCCGCCTGCTCACAGGCGAACATCGTGCCGGTGCGGCCGAAGCCAACGGCGATCTCATCCGCGATCAAATGCACGCCATGGCGGTCGCAGGCCTCCCGCAATAACTTCAGATACACCGGGTGA
The DNA here is from genome assembly GCF_018986435.1 of Hahella sp. HN01. Lineage (GTDB taxonomy): Bacteria > Pseudomonadota > Gammaproteobacteria > Pseudomonadales > Oleiphilaceae > Hahella. The sequence goes on from NZ_JAHMIN010000003.1 coordinate 229,089, forward strand.
TGCATGCGCATGGAGCCGGCGCACTGCACCAACGGCTCGATGATCACCGCTGCAGTTTCATGGGCGTGCTTCTGCAGCGTCTCCTCCATATGCGCGAACTGGCGACGGCAATACGCTTCCCAGGATTCGCCAGCTTCGCGGTGAAAGCAATCCGGGCCGGGAACATTGATGACGGGATTGAGAAGCTCGTTGTAGGTTTCCTTGTATAAGGCGACGTCGCCGACGGCGAGTGCGCCCAGGGTTTCGCCATGGTAGCTGTTGCTGAGATTGATGAAGCGGGTTTTGTTCGGCTTGCCGCTGTTGCGCCAGTAGTGGAAGCTCATTTTCAGCGCCACTTCCACCGCGGAGGAGCCGTTGTCGGCATAGAAACATTTGTTGAGGCCGGCGGGCGTCACTTCCGCCAGACGTTCTGACAGTCTCACCACTGGTTCATGGGTAAAGCCGGCCAGAATGACGTGCTCCAATTGCTCCAACTGGGACTTGATGGCGTCATTGATATAGGGATGACTGTGGCCGAACAGGTTCACCCACCAGGAACTGACGGCGTCGATGTAGCGATTGCCATCGAAATCCTCCAGCCAGACGCCCTTGCCGCTTTTGATCGGAATCAGGGGGAGAAACTCATGGTCCTTCATCTGGGTGCAGGGGTGCCACACACGCTTGAGATCGCGTTCCCGCAGTTCTGCGTTGGTAGTCAATTCCAGGCTCCTAATTATGTCCGGTAAATTCGCCGCCTATTGTGACATAGGGCGGCGCCCGGGTGGAGCCCGGCGGCAGGTCGACCAAAGGCTTAATCGTCCTGGGTCTGCACGCTGAACACTTTTTCCAGCATCATGGAAAGTTCGCGGGGCTGCGCCGGCGGGCTGAACAAATACCCCTGGCCGTAATCGCAGCCGGACTCCCTGAGTACGGCGAGTTGCTGTGGGGTTTCCACGCCCTCGGCGACGATTTTCATATCCATGGCGCGCCCCATTTTCACCAGCGCGTCCATTAATACTTCTTCCTTGGTTTTGCGGCCGAGATTACGGATCAGCAAGCCGTCCAGCTTCAGCATGGAGATGGGCAGCTCTTTAAGCAAGGTGAGGGAAGACGCGCCGTGGCCGTAGTCGTCGAGAGATAATCTGACGCCCATATGATGCAATTCCATCAAACTGCGGCGGCTCTCTTCAAATTCATTGAGCAGATTATGCTCGGTCAACTCCAGCACTAGCGAACCAGGGGGCACTTCGCTTTGACGGATGATGTCGCGCCAGCGTTTGATATGTTGCGAATTGATCAACTGGCGCCGGGACATATTGACGGCGATGAACGGCTGTTGATCGGCGGGGCGGGAGTACTGCCACTCCGCCGCCAGGTTGAGCGCATTTTTCAGCAGCCATTCGCTGATCTGGACAATATTGCCGGTTTCTTCCGCGATGGACATGAACTCCCTGGGATGCAGCTCGCCGAAGCGGGGGTGCAGCCAGCGTAGCAGCGCTTCCGCGCCGGCCAGGCGCATGTTCTTCAGGTCGATGATGGGCTGGAACTCTAAATGGAATTGTTCATTTTGCGTGGCTTCTCGGATATCGCCCTCCAGCATCAGGCGACTGGCGGCCGCTTCGTTCATGCGTTCTTCAAAGAAACGATACTGATTGCGGCCGTTGTCCTTGGCCTTGTACATGGCGATGTCGGCGTTTTTGATCAGAGTGGAGGCGTCTTCGCCGTCTTTGGGGAACAGGGTCACGCCGATGCTGGCGCCGATGTTCAGTTCGTAGTCGCCGACGCTGAAGGATTCCGCCAGTTGCTGCAGCAATATTTTGGCGACATGGATAGCGTCGGTTTCTTCCCGCAAGTGAGGCAGGACGACGGTGAACTCGTCTCCCCCCAGGCGCGCCAGCATGTCGCTCTCTCTGAGCCGCGACTTGAGCCGGTTGGACACCTGCTGCAACAGCTTGTCTCCCACCCCATGTCCCAGGTTGTCGTTCACTTGTTTGAAGCGATCCAGGTCGATGAACAGCACCGCTAGACGCGCATGTTCCCGCTTATGACTGGCGATCAGGGAATTGAGGTGTTCAAACAGATAGCTGCGGTTGGGCAGTCGGGTGAGAGGGTCATAGTAGGCCTGCAGGCGGATCTGCTCCTCGCTGCGTTTACGATCAGTGATGTCATGGACGATCAAATACAGATAGGAGCTGGCCCTGTCTTTGACTTCGGAAACGTACATTTCCACCAGACTGGAGCGGTTGTCGCCGCGGCGGGCGGCGATGACTGTCTTGCCGGATTGCAGGGAAGGCAGCCAGCTCTCATCCAGCATTTCATTGTTTTCAGAGAGAAATAAACGCGAGGCGGAGATATTTCCCATCATTTCGCTGGAAAAACCGAAGAAGTCGCAGGCGGCGGGATTGGCGTCGATGACCTTGTTGTTCAGAGGGTCGAGAATGATCTGCACGGCGTCGCAGTGCTCAAACATTTGCCGATAGCGGCGCTGGCTGCTTTCCAGTTGTCCGGCGGTGAGAAAATAACGTTGTATGAGTGCGGCAAAAAGAACGATTAGCGCCGCCAGCGCCATTTCCGGCGTCATTTGCTCAATGATGGCGCTGCGGATGGCGGACTGCTCCACGCTCAGCAGCAAATACCAGGGCGTTTCATCTATATTGGTGCGAATGAGAGCGTAGCCTTTTATCTCCAGGAAGGTATCGGTGGGGATGTCCTTGGGATGAGAAATAAAATTGTCGACGCCTTTGGGTAATGCCTCAGGAAAAGTGGCCGCGGTTTTCGCATGGGATGAGGTCAAAGTCGGATGCGCCAGCAACTGGTGCGACTGATTGACGATAAACAGCTCTCCCGCTGACAAGTTGGGACTGCGCACAAACCCTTTAAGCACATCAAGAGTAATATCAATGGCCACCGCTCCGTGAAAAACCTCGTTTGCGTAGATGGGGGCGGCGGCGGTGACCATCAGTCCCTCCCCAAACTCATCTACGTACACCCGGGTCCAGAACGGCGTGCGTTCGGGATTGTGATAGGGCAGGGCCATGGTAAAGAATTCCAGCGACAGGGATTCATTGGTATAAGCGAACTTATCGGAACCAATCCAGGGCGCGATATAAAGAAAGCGATTCTGGGAGATGTAGTAGACCCAGTTGGACTCCGGCAGATTCTCTTTGGTGGCGCGGAAGATCGGCGTCAACGACAGCGCCATTTCCATCTCGCGGTAGTAGTCTGGCTGGCGTCCCTGTATGTCTCCCAGCCCGGTGAGGTTGCCTACCTGATCCGTGGAGAATGGCGGTTGCAGGGTATCCATGGCGAAGAGACTGCGCGTGGAGTCATAGGCGATATTGGCGGACAGCTCGCTGTATAGATGATCCTCGTGATGGTTCAGAAAATAACTTTCCGCTGCGCGGCGCAGAATGGCGATATGCTCCATGATGCGACGGGTGGAGGCGCTGACGTTCTTTTGCGTCTGCTGCAGCTCCACTTGCATGGATTGGTAGTAATTGCGCGTGCGTTCGCGGTAATCAAGCAGGATCAGTACAACGCAGGCTATGAGAATAATCAGCAGCGCTGCGAGTCTGCCCGCGGTAGCCCCCAACTTCATTATTAGCCTGCCCCCTGGTTTATGGATTCAGTATAGGTAATGGCCGGGTATTTGGCGAAGCACCAAGCGTTGCGGCGCAACCCCTGCGAAGCAGATAAGAGAATAACTAAAAACACGGAGGCTTATCGACGTGGAAAATGCCGGAGAGCAGGAAGGCGCGTTGAAAAATAGTATGGGAACAGGGGCGCGGCAGGATAAACGAAGGGCCTGCCGGATAGTCCAGGCAGGCCCTTTTATTGCGTCGACGTTTGAGTCCGGGTCAGAAAGAAATCTTGTCGCCCAGATTCAGATTGTCCCAGACCGCCAGACTTGGCTCGGCCTGATTCAATGTGTAGAAGTGGATGCCGGGAGCGCCTGCGGCGAGCAGACGTTCGCACAGACGCGTGACCACTTCCTCGCCGAACTTGCGAATGCTGGCTGAGTCGTCGCCATAGGCTTCCAACTGTTTGCGCACCCAACGCGGAATTTCCGCGCCGCACATATCGCTGAAACGCGCCAGATTGCTGTAGTTGGTGATCGGCATGATGCCGGGCACGATAGGCAGGTTCAGGCCTGCTTTTTCGCACCGCTCCACGAAATAGAAATAGGAGTCGGCGTTGAAGAAATACTGAGTGATGGCGCTGGTGGCGCCGGCTTCGACCTTACGGCGGAAGTTGTTCAGGTCCGCTTCGGCGCTTTGCGCCTGGGGGTGAAACTCAGGATAAGCCGCTACTTCGATGGAGAAGTGATCGCCGGTGCGCTCGCGAATATAGCTGACCAGCTCGTTGGCGTAGCGCAGTTCGCCGGGCGCGCCCATGCCGGAAGGCAGGTCGCCACGCAGCGCAACGATGCGTTGAATGCCGTTGGAGCGGTACAGGTCCAGCAATTCGCCGATGGATTCCTTGGTGGCGCCGATACAAGATAAGTGGGGCGCGGTGGAAATGCCCTGTCTGTGCAGCGTCAGCACGGTGTCGATAGTGCGCTCGCGGGTGGAGCCGCCTGCGCCGTAGGTCACGGAAAAGAAATCCGGCTTGCGCTTGGCCAGCTTGTCTCGCACAGCCTGCAGTTTTTCCATTCCCTCAGGGGTTTTGGGAGGGAAGAATTCAAAACTGAAACGCCGTTTAAACTGAGTTTGGGATTCCATTAGCGTATTGCCTCCGGTTTAGGGAATCTCTCTGGACAACCGGCGGCGCGGCGAACCGCGCCAGACCGGCGGTCGATCAGTACTTGTAGTCCGCTGGTTTGTACGGACCTTCCACTTCCACGCCGATGTATTCGGCTTGCGGTTGCGTCAGCTTGGTGATGACGCCGCCGAAGCCTTGCACCATGTAGCGCGCGACTTCTTCGTCCAATTGCTTGGGCAGAACGCGTACGTACAGGTTCTTGGGCTTCTCATCCGCAGGCAACTCTGCGAACTTGCGTTCGAACAGGTACATCTGCGCCAGCACCTGGTTGGCGAAAGAGCCGTCCATGATGCGGGAAGGGTGGCCCGTGGCGTTGCCCAGGTTTACCAGACGACCTTCGGAAAGCAGCAACAGGTGATCGTTTTGATCTTTGTTGCGGTGCACGATATGCACCTGTGGCTTCACTTCTTCCCATTCCCAGTTGTCGCGCATGAAACGGGTGTCGATTTCGTTGTCGAAGTGACCGATGTTGCACACGACCGCGCCGGATTTCAGCGCTTGCAGCATATACTTGTCGCACACATTGACGTTGCCGGTGGTGGTGACCAGCAGGTCGGTGTGGCCCAGCAGGTCACGGTTAACGCCTTCTGCGCTGCCGGTGTTGACGCCATCGATGTAGGGAGACACGACTTCATAGCCGTCCATGCAGGCCTGCATGGCGCAGATCGGGTCGACTTCGCTGATCTTGACGATCATGCCTTCCTGACGCAGGGACGCTGCGGAGCCTTTACCCACATCGCCGTAGCCGATGACCAGGGCTTTTTTGCCCGCCAGCAGGTGGTCGGTGGCGCGCTTGATCGCGTCGTTCAATGAGTGACGGCAACCGTATTTGTTGTCGTTCTTGCTCTTGGTGACGGAGTCGTTGACGTTGACCGCAGGCACTTTCAGCTCGCCTTTCTTCATCATGTCGAGCAGACGGTGAACGCCAGTAGTGGTCTCTTCGGAAATGCCGTGGATGTGATCCAACATTTGCGGGAATTCGTTGTGCAGAATTTCAGTCAGGTCGCCGCCGTCATCCAACACCATGTTGGCGTTCCAGGGCTGACCGTCTTTGGTGATGGTCTGCTTGATGCACCAGACGTACTCTTCTTCGGTTTCTCCTTTCCAGGCGAATACGGGAATGCCCGCCGCTGCGATCGCCGCCGCTGCGTGATCCTGAGTGGAGAAAATGTTACAGGAGGACCAGCGCACCTCTGCGCCCAACGCCACCAGGGTTTCGATCAAAACCGCAGTCTGGATGGTCATGTGAATGCATCCCAGGATGCGGGCGCCGGCCAGGGGCTGTTGCGCGCGGTATTTTTCACGCAGCGTCATCAGCGCAGGCATTTCGCCTTCGGCGATGTTGATTTCTTTACGTCCCCATGCCGCCAGGCTGATGTCCTTGACCTTGTAGTCGCTGAAGTTATCTACAGATTGTAACTGAGCCATGTTTGGTGTCCTATTGCTGATCCTAATGAGGGGGGCGGGGCGAGCCCGCCGGAAGTCTCGGTCTGTTGCAAAAAGAGCCTCAGGGGAGGCTCTTTGCTATGGGAATCAGATACCGGCTGCGGCGCGCAGTGCGTCGGCTTTGTCGGTTCTTTCCCAGCTGAAGCTGTCGCCAGTGCGGCCGAAGTGTCCGTAAGACGCAGTCGGACGATAGATCGGACGTTTCAGGTCCAGCATGTCGATCAGGCCGCGTGGACGCAGATCGAAGTGCTCGCGCACCAAAGTGGCGATTTTGTCGTCGCTGATCTTGCCAGTGCCGAACGTGTTCACGGAAATAGAGGTGGGCTCCGATACGCCGATTGCGTAGGACACCTGAATTTCACACTTGGCCGCCAGACCGGAAGCGACGATGTTTTTGGCTACGTAGCGGCCTGCGTAGGCTGCGGAGCGGTCAACCTTGGACGGATCTTTACCGGAGAACGCGCCGCCGCCGTGACGAGCCATGCCGCCGTAGGTGTCGACGATGATCTTACGACCGGTCAGACCGCAGTCGCCCACAGGGCCGCCGATGATGAACTGGCCGGTTGGGTTGATGTGGTATTGGGTGTCGCTGTGCAGCCATTCTTCCGGCAACACGTGCTTGATGATCTCTTCCATCACCGCTTCGCGAATGTCGGACTGCTTCACGCCAGGGGTATGCTGAGTGGACAGCACCACCGCTTCTACCGCTACCGGCTTGCCGTTTTCGTAACGCAGAGTCACCTGGCTCTTGGCGTCTGGACGCAGCCAGGGCAGGATGCTGTTTTTGCGCAGGTAAGCCTGTCTTTCCACCAGACGGTGGGAGTAATAAATCGGAGCGGGCATCAGCACGTCAGTTTCATTGGTCGCGTAACCGAACATCAACCCTTGGTCCCCGGCGCCCAAATCTTTTTCGCTGGCTTCGTCCACGCCCATGGCGATGTCGCCAGACTGCTTGCCGATGGCGTTCAGTACTGCGCAGGACGCGCCGTCAAAGCCAACGTCTGAGCTGTTGTAACCGATATCCAGAATGACGCCGCGGACGATGTCTTCCAGGTCCACGTAAGTGTTGGTGCGCACTTCGCCGGCGATAACCGCCATGCCCGTCTTCACTAAAGTTTCAACCGCCACTCGCGCGTTCGGATCATCTTTAATGATGGCGTCAAGGATAGCGTCAGAAATCTGATCCGCCATCTTGTCTGGATGGCCCTCAGATACTGACTCGGAAGTAAAAATGGAATATTCGCTCATCGCATGCGTCCTTATGGTTAAAGATTACAATGACTGGGGTGGGTTGATGTTGCGGAACCTTCGGACTGACATGCGGTTGCGTCGGTCAGCGTTCGGCTCCCGTTTTTGGGCAATAAAAATTGGCGCACCTGGATCTGAAACCCATTGCGCACGCCTATATAAATGCTTTCGCCTTCCGCCAGGCCCGACTGCGCTCCCCAGCGGGAGATTTCAGTGCTGTCGAAGCCCAGCCACAAATCGCCGCAGGACTCTCTGGCCCAGGACTGATCGTGGCGGCTCAAGTCGCTCAAAATCAACATGCCGCCGGGGCGCAACAAGGCCGCGCAATCGCGAATCATGTCCGCCGGCGACGCCACATGGTGCAACACCATGTTCATCACAATCACATCAACGCTGACGCCCTGTTCGAGGGCGCCTCGCGTATCTCCTACGATAAAGCGCACGTTCGACAACTGTCTGGCGTCCGCAAAATCGCGTGCTTTTTGCAACATTTCCTCGGAGTTATCCAAGGCGATGACGGAATCCGCCATCGTCGACAGATCTTCCAGAAAGGCGCCTTCGCCGGGGCCGATTTCCAGAAGCGTGCTGACCTTCTCGCCGGCCAACTGTTGTTGCAACATATCCCGCACAGGCGTGGCGTATAACGGATATTCCGCAATCAACTCCTGGTGCGCCTGGAAATGCTCGGCGTACCGGGAGAAAAACGCCTGACTTTGCTGCGCGCGTTGCTCTCCTACATTGCCAATACGGTCGCGGGTGTCCGTGGTCAACGGCATCAGGTCCAGATTGCTGTACAACTGCAGCCGCGCCAGCTCGGCGCTGTCGTCGCCGGCCAGAATAGGACGTCGGTAGAAAATACTGTTGCCCTCCCGCTGGGCTTCCACCATCCTGGCCTTGGCCAACACTTTCAGGTGATGGCTCATGGCGGATTGCTTGACGTCGAATATCGAACACAATTCCAGCACCCCGTAGGCGTTCCGTTCCAGGACACGCAATATCTCCAGACGCAACGCATCGCCGCAGGCCTTATAAACGCCAGCCAGTTCTGCGTAGTCCGCAGCGGCTTCAGTATCCGCGCCGTCGCTGTGTGGGAGCATGGAATCATTCATAGGCCGAAAGTTTAGCAACATCAAAAAATGCGCACAAGAACTATATCAAAAAATTTTGATATAGTTTCTCTGGCGCAAAAAATGGGCTGTTTTTTGCAGTGAATGACAGTAGGACAAGGCGGCGTCACCGCCTTGGAGACGGGCTTGAGGGGTGAACGGGCGGTAAACATGGGGATTGGGGCGATGAAATTTGCTCATACCTCTTTAATGTATGAAAATACGCTCTCGTTTTTGACCCCCCTAATCACAAACCAAAACTCGATCTGAGAGGGAGTGAGCTGAATGCCATCTCGTAAAGAACTCGCCAACGCGATTCGCGCGTTGAGTATGGATGCTGTGCAAAAAGCCAAGTCAGGACATCCCGGAGCCCCGATGGGTATGGCGGACATTGCGGAAGTGCTGTGGCGCGATTATCTGAACCACAACCCGACCGATCCCTCCTGGATTAACCGCGACCGCTTTGTTCTGTCCAACGGTCACGGCTCTATGTTGTTGTACTCCCTTCTGCACCTGTCCGGATACGATCTGGGCATCGAAGACCTGAAAAACTTCCGTCAGCTGCACTCCAGAACGCCAGGTCACCCTGAATACGGCTACGCCCCTGGCGTAGAAACCACCACGGGTCCTCTGGGTCAGGGCATCGCCAACGCCGTGGGTATGGCTCTGGCGGAAAAAGCGCTGGCGGGCCAGTTCAATCGCGACGGCCATGACGTTATTGACCACTACACATATGTATTCCTGGGCGACGGCTGTCTGATGGAAGGCATCTCCCACGAAGTGTGTTCTTTGGCGGGCACCCTGGGGTTGGGCAAACTGATCTGTTTCTACGATGACAACGGCATCTCCATTGATGGCGAAGTGGAAGGCTGGTTCACCGACAATACGCCCAAGCGTTTCGAAGCTTACGGCTGGCAAGTAATTCCAGGGGTGGACGGACACAACTCCGACGCCATCAAGCAAGCGATTGAGCAAGCGCGCGGCAATACCTCGCAGCCGACGCTGATCTGCTGCAAAACCATCATTGGTTACGGCGCTCCCAACAAGCAAGGTAAAGAAGAGTGTCACGGCGCGCCTCTGGGCGATGATGAAATCGCTGGCGCGCGTCAGGCGCTGGGCTGGACCCACGAGCCTTTCGTGGTTCCCGAAGATATTTACGCCGCCTGGAGCGCGAAAGAAAAAGGCGCAGCGCTGCAACAAGCCTGGTCCGAGAAATTCGCTGCATACCAGCAAGCGCATCCTGAATTGGCGGGAGAACTGCTGCGTCGTAGCGCCGGCAAACTGCCGGAAGACTTCGCCGCCAAAGCGGACGCTTATATCGCCGAGTGTCAGGCCAAAGGCGAAACCATCGCCAGCCGTAAAGCCTCTCAGAACAGCATCAACGCATACGCTCCGCTGCTGCCGGAACTGTTGGGCGGCTCCGCTGACCTGGCGGGCTCCAACCTGACTATCTGGAAAGGCAGCAAAGGCGTTAGCAAAGACGACGCTGACGGCAACTACATTTATTACGGCGTACGTGAATTCGGCATGTCCGCCATCATGAACGGCGTGGCGTTGCACGGCGGCTTCATTCCTTACGGCGCCACCTTCCTGGTGTTTATGGAATACGCGCGCAATGCGGTGCGTATGGCTGCGCTGATGAAGCAGCGCTCCATCCTGGTTTACACCCACGACTCCATCGGTCTGGGCGAAGACGGTCCGACTCACCAGCCGATCGAGCAGCTGGCCAACCTGCGCACCACGCCAAACATGAGCACATGGCGTCCTTGTGACGCGGTTGAATCCGCTGTCGCCTGGAAGAGCGCGATCACCCGTGAAGATGGCCCAAGCGCGTTGATTTTCTCGCGTCAGAATTTGCCGCATCAGCCCCGTGACGCTGAGCAGGTAGCGAATATCGAGAAAGGCGGCTACATCCTGAAGGATTGCGCAGGCCAGCCTGACCTGATTCTGATCGCGACCGGTTCTGAAGTCGGCCTCGCTGTCGCCTCTGCTGAAGCGTTGACTGCGCAGGGCCACAAAGTGCGCGTTGTGTCTATGCCGGCCACTGACGTTTTCGACAAGCAGGACTTCCATTACCGCCAGCAAGTGCTGCCGTTGGAAGTAAGCGCTCGCATCGCAATCGAAGCGGCGCACCAGGACTTCTGGTACAAGTACGTTGGCCTGGACGGACGCATCGTGGGCATGAGCACTTTCGGCGAGTCCGCGCCTGCGAACCTGCTGTTCGAAGAGTTCGGCTTCACCGTGGATAACGTGGTGGCCCAGGCGCAAGATCTGTTAGACTCGCTGGATGCATAAATCCACTTACTAACAGAAGAACGCCTTAGCGGTATGACCCATCGTATTGCCATTAATGGGTATGGCCGGATCGGGCAAAGCGTGTTGCGCGCGTTGTACGAATCCGGCTATCGCCAATCCATGGAAATTGTCGCCGTCAATGAACTGGCGGACGCGGAAACCATCGCTTACCTGACGCGTTATGACACCACCCACGGTCGTTTCCGTGGGGAGGTGTCTTTACGGGACGGGCAACTGATGGTCAATGGCGACAGAATCCGCATCCTGCGTGAAGAAGATCCGGCCAGGGCTCCCTGGGCGGATATCGGAGTGGACCTGGTGCTGGAATGCACCGGGGCCTTTTCTGACCGCATGACCGCAGAAAAACATCTGCGCAGCGGCTCCAGCCGCGTGCTGTTTTCTCAACCGGCCGAAGCCGACGTGGATTACACCGTGGTATACGGCATCAATCACGACGGACTGCGGCAAAGTCATCGCATCGTTTCCAACGCCTCCTGCACCACCAATTGCATCGTCCCCATCATCAAAGTGCTGGACGATAATCTTGGCGTGGAGCGTGGGGTGATCACCACTATCCATTCCGCCATGAACGACCAGCCGGTCATCGACGCCTACCACCATCATGACCTGCGCCGCACGCGCAGCGCGATGGCGTCCATCATTCCGGTGAACACGGGGTTGGCGAAAGGCATCGAAAGACTGTTGCCGTCCATGGTCGGTAAATTTGAAGCGAACGCGGTGCGGGTGCCGATTATCAACGTATCCATGATGGACCTCACGGTGTGCGTATCCCGTGAGACGGATATGGAGGAAGTTAACGGCTTGCTCAAGGCCGCCTCACAGAACGCTTACACTGGAATCCTTGGCTTTTCCGAAGAGCCGCTGGCTTCCTGTGATTTCAACCACGATCCTCGCAGTGGGGTGGTGGACGCCAATCAAACCAAAGTCAGCGGCGGACGACTGATAAAAATAATGGCCTGGTTCGATAACGAATGGGGCTTCGCCAATCGCATGCTGGATACGTCCGCGCATTGGCTGAGTCTATAGCGCCAGATCCCGGCCGCCGCGGCGCTCGCCGGGATTTTCCTGCCGACGCCATAGGGAAGGGTTTTAAACGATAACAACTGTTTTGTTGAAATGAGGAACTGTTATGTCTGTGATTAAAATGACGGATCTGGATTTGCGCGGCAAGCGAGTGTTGATCCGTGAAGACCTGAACGTGCCGGTCAAAAACGGCAAAGTGACGTCCGACGCGCGTATCCAGGCGGCGCTTCCCACTATCAAACTGGCGATGGAGCAGGGCGCCAAAGTGATGGTGATGTCTCATCTGGGGCGTCCGGAAGAAGGACAGTTCTCCGAAGAAAACTCCATGCAGCCCGTGGGCGCTCATCTTTCCAGCCTGTTAGGACGCGAAACGCCAGTCTTGCGTGATTATCTGGACGGCGATTTCGAGGTGGAAGAGGGCGGTCTGGTTCTGTTTGAGAACGTGCGCTTCAACGTCGGCGAAGGCAAGGATAACGAAGAGCTGTCCAAGAAGTACGCGGCGTTGTGCGATATTTTTGTCATGGACGCCTTCGGCACCGCGCACCGTGCGCAGGCTTCCACCCATGGCGTCGCCCAATTCGCGCCAGTCGCCAGCGCCGGGCCTTTGCTGGCGGCGGAGCTGGAAGCGCTGGGTCAGGCTTTGGATAAACCACAAAGACCCATGGTCGCTATCGTGGCGGGCTCCAAAGTATCGACTAAGCTGGACGTGTTGAACTCTTTGTCGGAAGTCTGCGATCAATTGATCGTTGGCGGCGGCATCGCCAACACCTTCCTGGCGGCGGCCGATCACAAAGTCGGCAAATCTCTGTGCGAAATGGATCTGCTGGATACCGCTCGCAGCATTGCGGCCAAGGTGCAAATTCCGTTGCCGACCGACGTTGTCACGGCGAAAGCGTTCAGCGAGAGCGCCGAAGCATCCGTTAAGCCGATTGCCGAGGTGGCGGACGATGATATGATTCTGGATATCGGACCTCAGTCTGCGGCCGCCTTGGCGGAGCTGCTTAAGTCAGCTAAGACGATTCTGTGGAATGGTCCGGTCGGCGTGTTTGAATTCGACCAGTTTGGCGAAGGCACCAAAACCCTGGCCAAAGCCATTGCTGAATCGGATGCGTTTTCCATCGCCGGCGGCGGGGACACCCTGGCGGCGATCGATAAATATGGCGTATCTGATAAGATTTCGTACATTTCCACCGGCGGCGGCGCGTTCCTCGAATTTGTGGAAGGTAAGACCCTGCCGGCTGTGGCCATGCTGCAAAAGCGGGCCGCCGAGTAAGTTTTGGGGACAGACTGTAGTCAGATTGTCGGCTCAGAAAACGCGACGGGCCAAGTATCCGTCGCGATGGTCGATGCGAGAGATTAATTAACTAAAAATTGAACACTAAGGGGAAGAGAAATGGCACTGATTACCATGCGCCAGCTTCTGGACCATGCGGCTGAACACGGTTACGGCGTTCCTGCATTTAACGTCAATAACCTGGAGCAGATGCGGGCCATTATGGAAGCTGCGGACCAAACCGACAGCCCTGTGATCGTGCAGGCGTCTGCGGGCGCCCGCAAATACGCCGGGGCTCCGTTCCTGCGTCACTTGATTCTGGCGGCGATTGAGGAGTTTCCTCATATTCCGGTAGTGATGCACCAGGATCACGGCACTTCGCCGGCAGTATGCCAGCGTTCCATTCAGCTGGGCTTTTCCTCCGTCATGATGGACGGCTCCCTCGGGGAAGACGGCAAGACCCCGACTACCTATGAATACAACGTCGACGTCACTCGTCGCACTGTGGAAATGGCCCATGCTTGCGGCGTTTCCGTGGAAGGCGAGTTGGGCTGTCTGGGCTCTTTGGAGACCGGCACGGCGGGCGAAGAAGACGGCATTGGCGCTGAGGGCGTTCTCAGCCACGATCAGATGCTGACTGATCCTGATGAAGCGGCTGACTTCGTCAAGAAGACCCAGGTGGACGCGCTGGCTATTGCTATCGGCACCAGCCACGGCGCCTACAAATTCAGCCGTCCGCCTACAGGCGACATTCTGGCGATTGATCGCATCAAAGCGATTCACGAACGTATTCCCACCACGCACTTGGTTATGCACGGCTCATCCTCCGTTCCTCAGGACTGGTTGGCGATCATCAACGAGTTCGGCGGTGAGATTGCGGAAACCTATGGCGTGCCGGTTGAAGAAATTCAGGAAGGCATCAAGTACGGCGTGCGTAAAGTGAACATCGACACCGATTTGCGACTGGCCAGCACCGGCGCGATCCGTCGTTTCATGGGGCAGAACAAGTCTGAATTCGATCCTCGCAAATACCTGGCTGTAGCCACCAAGGCTATGAAGGAAATCTGCGTGGCGCGTTATGAAGCGTTCAATGCCGCCGGTCAGGCCAGCAAGATCAAGACGATGTCGCTGGAAGCCATGTTCCAGCGCTACTCTCGTGGCGAACTTGATCAGAAGATCAATTGATCCGCTGACCGCTTAAGACCTTAAGGAAGGGAATGACCCGCCGCAGATAATGCGACGGGTGTTCCCTTTTTTATTGTTAATCTTGGCGCAAGTCGGATCATGCTAAATTAGCCCCGACCGCGAGCCCGTGATTGGTCTATGCTGAACAGACGTCGGTGTGATATCCGGCGCGAAGATAGCGGCGGCAATGAGTGCTTCGCCAAAAGGAATCTGGGGCGGGCCGGCCCGACCTGAAATTAAGGTTTGATTTTTTCATGACGCCATTCTGGGACAGAGAACTCCTGCGCAAGCAACTGCGTCCGATTTCATTTAAAGACGCGCCCCATCTGACTGAGATAGAAAAACACTACTGCAGTTACTATCGCATCGATAAAGAAACCCGCATTACTGGCGTAGCGCATCGACTGGGATACTTTGAGGCCATTGGTTATCGACTGGCCTGCCATATGTATACGCCTCCCCGGCCGCGCGGTACGGTATTTGTGTTTCATGGCTACTTTGACCATGTGGGACTGTTTGGGCATTTGGTTGAGCATTTGTTACGCGATGGCTACGCGGTGGTCGCATATGACTTGCCCGGTCACGGACTGTCCAGCGGAGAGACCGTTTCGATCAAGAACTTCGCTCAATATCAGTCTATTTTGGAAGCCTGTCTGATGCTGTGCGACGGCCATATGCCGAAACCCTGGATGTCCGTGGGGCAAAGCACGGGCGGGGCGGTTTTAATAGAGTATCTGTTCAGTAACCGGTTCACGCCTGAAAGCAGCCCGTTCCTGCATTGGGCGTTTTTGGCGCCGTTGGTGCGTCCGCAGGGGTGGCGCTCCGTGGTGATGCTGCATACCTTGTTTGGACCTTTTATCCGTACTTGGCGTCGGGTATTTATGGTCAATTCCAACGACCCCGAATTTATTAAGTTTCTCAAAGACAAAGATCCTTTGCAGTCGAGGGCGGTGTCCATTGACTGGGTGGGCGCGTTGCGACGGTGGGTAAAACGTATTGAAAGCACGGACCCGCTGGAGCAACCTGTCACCATTGTGCAAGGTAAGGAAGACACTACCGTGGACTGGCGCCATAATGTTCCGCAATTACAGCGCCTGTTGCCGAATGCGGAAGTGCAATATCTGGAGACGGGACGTCATCAACTGGTAAACGAGTCGCCAGAGATCCGGGCAAGGGTCTTTGGCTGGATCAGTGAAGCTTTTGACAGAGCTATCGCTGGTCAGCGTTCAGCTTCTGTTAAGAAAAATGAAACTACAATTACCGCCAACTCTGATAAATCTGGAGATAGAGAATGAAATTTAAGCTTTGTGCTCTTGTAGTAGCGGGTTCCCTGGCCGCTGGATGCCAAACCTACGATCCCTACACTGGGGAAAAGAAAACCGCTAACGCAACTACCGGCGCTGTGATCGGCGCGGTTGCTGGAGCAGCAATTGGCGCGGCCACTTCCAGTAAGAAAGATCGCGGCAAGGGCGCTCTGATCGGCGCAGCTGCGGGTGGCGCTGTAGGCGGCGGCATCGGCTACTACATGGACAAGCAAGAGTCTGAGCTGCGTCACCGTCTGGAAGGCACTGGCGTGCGCGTAGTGCGTAACGGCGACGAGATTACCCTGGTTATGCCTGGCAACATCACCTTCGATACCGGTCGTGCGGAAGTGAAGGCGAACTTCTACGACACGCTGGACTCAGTTGGTCTGGTATTGAAAGAGTTCGATAAGACTATCATTCAGGTTAGCGGCCATACCGACTCTACCGGCAGCCTGGACCTGAACCAGCGTCTGAGCGAGCAGCGCGCCGGCAGCGTTGGTCGTTACCTGATCTCCCAGGGCGTGTTGAGTTCACGTGTGCAAACTATCGGTTACGGTCCGCGTTATCCTGTGGCCACTAACAGCACGACTGAAGGCCGCGCAGCCAACCGTCGCGTTGAGCTGAAACTGGTGCCAATGCAAGGCTAATCGCCAGCTGCATTTGCTGAAAAAGCCAGCCTGTGAAGGCTGGCTTTTTTCGTTTCAGGGGCAAGCTCGATCTTAGCTCTCGATTTAAACTATGCTTAAATCGACTAATCGCCAGGGAGCGGTCCATCTGGCGGGTTATGATCAGCCCGATGTCCGTTTATGTTTACCCATTGTCCGCGTCTCGCAGAAACGCGACCTTCCCGCCGTCAATCTCTGAGCGAACCGTTGAATAGCAGGTTTCATAAGGAGCGGAAAAACGTGTCTTATGCAGATTACCGTTTAATGGAAAGCAGCACATCGCATAATCGCAGGGTTCTGGTGATTGAGGACGATCAGGACACGGTGGACCTCATGCGCAGGGTTCTGGAGCGTCGGGAGGTTCGATGCCAGTGCGAGTTTGTGGATAACGGCGCCAAGGCGATGTTCAAGGTTCACAACGCCCACTTTGATCTCATATTGGTGGATCTGGGGCTGCCAATCGCCAGCGGCTATGAAGTCATGCAGGCGATCCGTAAATCGGATCATAATCGTTTTACGCCCATTGTCGTTCTGACGGAATCCACCCATGAACGTACAGCGATTGAGTGTTATAAATCGGGCGCATCCAGCTTGATCAGCAAAAGAATGGAATATGGAATACAGGACTTTTACGACACCATTTACTCTATCTTCTATTACTGGTTATCGAAAAATGAGTTTCCCAAGACGGAGTATTAGCGATGTTTGGGCTAGGACTGAAGAAGAGGGAAGCGGCCAGGGCAGTTTGTAGCTGCCCTGGTGACGCATTAATCATATGTGAGAGGAGTTAGTTCGCCTCACTGACATTGATTATTCCGGACTGTACCTTGCCCTTCAAACTGGAAGTTGGGGCCGCCATTGCTCTCGTTATCGCAAAAGTTATTATTTCGCACATTCATCCCAGTATTTTGACTCTCTACGCGTACGCCGCCGTTGCCATAGACTTTGGGTTCACGCCAAGTTCCACTGGAGCCCCAGCCGTTGCCGTGCACTTCGTTTGTAGCCTCGCTTCCTGAAGAAATGGTGGTATTGTCGCCGTCTTCCACATAAATCCCCCACCATTCACACCCTTCTATTGTGTTGGCCTCTATATCCACATTTTGTCCTCCCTCAATGAATATACCCATGCGATCGCAATCGTAGATTTTATTCCCTTTAATCTTAACGTCAGGGGAACCTTTTTGGACATGTATGCCGTACAGAGTATTACGAATGACGTTGTTTTTGATGACATTTCCGCTGCCAGAAGGTCCGTGCCTGTTTTCGCCAACGCCAATTCCTCGGCCTAACGCCTTGTCGTTGGGATTGCCCACGATTGTATTGTTTATGACGAGGTTGTCGTACTCGCCTGACCCATGTAGATCAATGGCGTCTTGTTTTGTGTCTTTGAAGTAATTGCTGTTTACAGTGATACCGTGGCTGGGGCGGTTTATTTTTTTGTCCCCTTGAATCACTACACCGTGACGAATATCGGGGCCATAGAAGTAACTGTTATCCACTCTGCCTCCATTACACCCGCTTGTGTAGACCACGCCATAGCCATGTCCTCCATCGATCGTATTCGTTGCATCCTGAAACCGGGAGTTGGCGACTCTGCCGTTGACGGTGTTATAAAAATAAACGGCATGCTCTTCAAATCGGTGAAAACTGCTTTCATTAACGCTGACGTTTTCAGAATCTATGATGGAAATCAGCTTATTGACTCCCTCTGGATGGATGGTTTTCAGTCTCAGCCCGGATATGGTGACCGAAAACAGGTACCTGCCTTTAATTAAGGTTTTATGTTCGTCGTCATTGTCCTTACTGGTGTATACCGCAGTAATCGTCGATTTGGCGTACCCGGCGCCTTTCAAGTTAACGCGACTCTTCAGTATGATTTCCTCGCGGGTGTGAAAGGTTCCTTCAGGGATGATGACCGTATCGCCATCACGAGCGGCGTTAATGGCGGCGTTGATGGCGATGGAGTCATCGTCGCTGTGGTCGTCTGGCGTGGCGCCGTAGTCGATGATGTTCAAGTTGTTGGCGAAACAGGCGCTGGAGAGCGCGCACCCAAACAGGGCTCCTAGTGCTGATTTCATAAAATATCCTTTGTTTCTGATGTTTAGGGTGGTTAGTGCGTCTGACTCCGCAGAGCGGAAGCGCAATTTGGAAGTCTGGGGTTTGACGCCAGGCATATGACGGTCAAAGTTGACGCGAGTTCAGCCTGCCTGACCTTGGTGGGGCGGCAGGCTGTAGTCCTGCAATTTCAAGGACCCAAAGAAAGCTATTGGCAAAGGTTGTTTTTTACTGTGCCCTGGCCTTCAAATGAGAGGTTTACGCCGCCTTTGCTTTCGTTGTTGCAGAAATCGTTGTCCTGAATATCCAGACCTGAATTGTCTGCATCAACGCGCACGCCCCCAAAGCTTGAGCCGCCCAGTCCGTTGTTATGGACCTGGTTGCCTGTCTCCGCTTTACGGATGACGGTGTTGTCGCCTTTTTCTACGTAAATGCCCCATTTTTCACAGCCCTCGACTTTATTGTCGCGAATATCCGCATCGGGACCATTCTGGATGTAAATACCGTAGCGCTTGCAGTCGTAAATTTCGTTGTATCGGATGGTGACGCTGGGGGAGCCGGTCAGTACATGAATGCCGTAACGGGTATCGCGGATAACGTTGTATTTGATGACGTTACCGCTTCCTGAGGGGCCGTGAACGTCTTCGCCGACGCCAATTCCGCGTCCAATAGTGTCACTGTCCGGGTCGCCTTGGATGGTGTTGTACATGACATAGTTGCCGTACTCGCCGTAACCATGCAGGTCGATGGCGTCTTGAGCGGTATGCACAAAGCGGTTGTCCCTGATCACGACGCCGTGGCTGGGACCGTTGGCGTCTCCGCCTTGCACGACGACGCCGTGACGGATATCCGGGCCATTAAAGTCGCTGTTTTCTACTCGGCCGCCTTCACATCCATCGGTGTAAACCACGCCATAGCCATAACCGCCAGTATTAATTTCGGTGGCTTCCTGAAACTTGGAGTTCAGAACCTTTCCGTTCACGGTGTTACTGAAGTAAACGCCGTGGCGTTTGAATCGGTGGAAGCTGGCGTCGTCGATAGTGACGTCGGAAGAGTTCTTGATATAAACCAGCGCTTTAACGCCGCCGCTCAAGTTGGTTTTAAGCCGCAAGCCGGAAATGGTGACTTTAGTGACGTTCTTACCTTTAAGGACGATATCTTCTGGATCATCCCCCTCAAATAACGCTGCAATGCCTGACTTGGCGTAGCCCTCTCCTTTCAGGCTGACGTTACTTTTCAGGTTGATCGTTTCGCGAATATGGAATGTCCCTTCAGGAACGATGACGACGTCCCCTTCGCGGGCGGCGTTGATGGCGGCGTTGATAGCGATGGCGTCATCATCGTTGTAGTCATCCGGCGTGGCGCCGTAGTCGACGATGTTCAAATTGGTGGCGAAACAGGCGCTGGAAAGCGCGCACCCAAACAGGGCTCCTAGTGCGGACTTCATAAAATATCCTTTTGTTTCTGATGCTTAGGGTAGTAAGCAGTGTGCAGGCTCCGTAGCAGAGGGGCAATATGGGGTTTACCCTAAGGTTGGAAGTTAGGAAAAAGTTGCTTCGCTCTGCGGGATATCAGTTCGCCCTGTTTTTGTGATTATTGAGCAGGCTGCGGTCGCCTAACGTCAGCACGTCGATTAATTCCGCTAATCTTCGAGTGGCTTCGGGAGTGCGCTCCAGCAACATTTTTACGACGTACTTGAAGTGAATGTCTTCTTCCCAGCGGCTATAAAGGGTGTCCAGCGCATGCTGACTATTGCGGGACTTGCGAGGCCCGTTGACGCCAGTGAGCAGGTAGTAGGGTTCCTGCTCGAAGTAGTGACACAAGGCGAGCAGCTCTGGATAGTCCGGCATTTCTGTGCGGTTGTTCAATTCCCACTTGGCGTATCGGCTGCGACAAAGCGGGTGGGGGCGGTGCTGTATTAAGGGCAGAAGCTCATTGACGCCATCCACCACCTTTTGCTGGGTGTAGCCGAAATGACTGCGCAGCTCTTTCAGGCGCAGGGCAAAGTCGCTTTTTCGAAATTGGCGGGGCTGGTGGAAAAATTCCGCATTCATGATTCTACCGCTCTGCTTTTTGAAATGTTCTGAAAACAAACATTATTCAGCATATATGCTTTGTTACGTTCCGCCATGTAACAATCGTGCGTTTTTCAATGTGCTCGGAGTTGTTATAAATGCGTTACATCCTGATAGCGAACTGTCGCCAAGTTTGTCCCGGCGGCAGGTGTCCCGGATGGCTAGAGGGTGAGGTACTGGTTAAACCACATGGAGATCAAGAATAGTGAACGCATTACAACTGATTGTGAGACTACTGCTCGCCACAGGAATTTTCCTGACCACTTCCGTCGCAGCGATCGATAAGCCCGTGTTGCTGATAGGCGCTTCCTACGCCAGTGGCGATACGCCTCTAAACTCCGACCTGCAGGGACCATTGTCGGGGATATCGGTTGGTTCAGGAGATTATGTCGACCTGGGTAACGCATTGATGCGATATGGGGTGAAAGTCAAAAGCGAGGCGCAAGCGGGGGCCACCACATTCAGCCGTATCAGTTGTAATCCGGAGTGCGGCTCTGCGCGCTGGGACAGTTACGAGACGCAACTGAAAAAAGCGTTAATGCGGGTGGCGCAATATGACCCATCTGGTTTTGCTGGATACAACGCGGATTATGTGATTATTAGTATTGGCAACGACTGCCTGCATTCCGATTCATTCGGTATCGAACAGTCTAAAACTGTCCTGTGCAGCAATGCGGAAATGAATGCGGCGGTGGGTCGCCTGATTGCTATTGGCCAACAAGTACTGGACTTGGGCCTCACCCCTGTATATCCCCTTTATCCGAATCCGGATGATCTTGATCTGTCTCTTTTCGCCAATTTATCCGGACTGACCTGGGCGATGAGCAATGACGATTTTAAATTCTTTGGCCGCTTATATGCCCGCCGGATTCATGATGAGCTTGAAGGCGCACTGCTGGTGAATCCCTGGCGTACGTTCGAACATCGCGGCGATGGCATTCATCCTGATGAAGAAACAGTGATGAAAGGGGCGCGTAGAATTCTGTGGGCGATTCAAGAGTACGAAGCCTCTCGTCAGTGACGACGGCGGACTACAGTTAACGCTGCGAGAACTTATTGCAGCGTTAACTGAGTCGGGGTGCTTGTCTGAGCGTGTATGGGCGTCGTTACGTCTTGTCGTCTCGCTATGCGATACTTTTATCGCTGATGTGGTTATGGGTTACTGTGAAAGCTAGGCTTTCAGATACCTTTCCCTTTCTGGAGACGTACCGTGACGGCGATTTTTTACTTATATATCCTGCCCAGCCTGAAAATCCTTTTTGTATTGGCTTTAGCCGTCCTTCTTTTATTCGCCTGCCGCAACGGGCTTCGTCGTAGGCCAGACTATCCTCTGGACTGGTTCAGCGCCATTGGCGTGCACCTGATCCTGGCTATTGGCCTCGCGGGCGCCGTCGGTGCGACGATTCTGCTTCCTTCCACTGTTTCTGGTATGGAGGGATTGGGCGTCTTCTATCTGTGCGTGTTGGTGCTGGCGCCCGCCATATTGACCCTGTTTGTATGGGGCCTCTCCGCCGCTTATCGCGTTTCCATGGCGCATATCGCTTTGTTGCTGTTTCGTATGCTGATATTGGGGGCGACGCCAGTCTGGTTAGTGGAGGGGACGTCCGGTATTTTTATTCAGGGAGAGTGGGATGCGAGGCGGAGTTTGACCGCTTCCCCAAAGGCGGCTGACGGCGTTATTGAATGGGTGGGAAATGAAGTATGGCGCATGCCTGATGGCGAGATGATCAGGCATGCCGTTTTACAAAAGCCTGCTGGAACAGAGGTGCTGCGCTTGAACCTGGAGTTGGATGGCAAGCGCTATGAGGATATTGAGCATCTGGCGGTGACCTATGCATGCTGGCTGGATGACGAGCTGCATATCGTTACTCCAGCGGAGTCGGAGGTCGCCATCGGTTATATCTGGAGTTCTGACCCATACAGCAGCAATGAAAGCGCCATTCGCGTCGACACGGACGCTCCCCTGTCCAGCGACTACAGGCTGGACGAAGAGCAGGGCAGGTTGACGCTGCCATTCCCGACGCCCTATAACATGCTTCGCTTCAGTCAGAAGGCTGGTGAAGCAAAGAATCCTGTTTGGATGCAGGCGGCCTCTGCACTGGTCAATCCGCCACGCTCCGCCGCTTGTCTGCATGGGGACATTGAGGTGGAGCCGCGATACCGGACTGTCGGCTTATTTATGACTAATAGCCGCCCCGGCAACGCCAGGGAGCGGTTCTGGCAATGGTCCCTTGATGGGAGCGGCGCACAATAGCGACGAGCCTGAGATCAGAGCAATTTGGCCAGATGCCCCACATCCCCCATCGCGCTGGTGACGGCTCCGAGACTATCGACCTGACTGCAGGGCGATTCGGCAAGGCCATTAAAAATGTCTGCAATCACGCGACGACCTTCGCCAGAGCTGTTCAGGTACGCGACCAATTTATGTGACGCCATATAGTTGCTTTCCGCGCTGGCGTTATAAAAGTCCTGATGCTCCGTAGCGAGCAGCTGGTTAATGGCGTTTTCGCTCAAATCAATGGGGAGCGCCTTGTAGGGCAGTCCGCCGTGTTCCAGGTATTCCGCCATGCCTTCGTTGAGCCATGTAGGCATGGGGCCGACCAGGCCCGCCAGAACAGCGTGAACCACTTCGTGCTTGGCGATAGCGACCGTGGTCTCCAGCTGGTCCTCGTTAACCATATAAATGGTGTTGGCCCCGTGGGAGAAGAACGCGGCGGCGTTGAAACCGGGGAACACTTTTTTGCGCAGAGCTTCGTACTCTGCGCGATCGCCGTAAAGCTCCAGGTTAAGAATGATCTGTCTGCGGCGTTCAGGCGCGAGATACGCTTCCAGTTGTGTATAAACCTGTTGGGCGGCGGCTCGGATCTTGTCTTCCACCAGGCCGTTGCGGGGCATGCCTTTGCTGGTCAACTTGAAATCGAAATACTTCTTCTGTGAGGCGTAGCTTTCGCCCACGAACTGCGCGCTTTTGTTCTGGGCGCTGTCAGAAAAATGGACGCGTCCATTGGCGTCAGTCCATTTGTAAATCTGTGGGGTTTCCACGTCCCGGATGTCGCGAGTGGCGGTTTTTYCGCACATGGTTTGAGGCAGAGCGCTGTGCGCCATTTGCCGCAAAGCGCTCATGACATTGGGCGCTGCGTCTTTTGATGAAGTAGGCGATGATGCTGGCGCGTCAGGCATGGGTGTCTTATCCGTCAACGATTCTGCTTCGGGCGGTTGCTGCGGTGTTTTACCCAGCAGGGCAAGTAAATTAGCTTCGTGCAGCCATGAGGGATCTTGCGGCAGATTCAGGGCGTTCAGATAGGTTCTGCGTTGATCCGGCGTAGAGATAAACCAGACTGCGGGAACCAGCGCGACAACCACCAATAATTGCAGCAACCATCTTTTCATCTAAAAATTACGTCCTCGTAAAGTGCGCTGGAGAGCCAAAAGACCGATTATAAACCGCCCGCGCAGCGCGCTTTAAAGGCTGTGTTGCAATAAATTGTTAACGGTGCGTTGTCAGGGCGTTGCAAGCGCCCTACGCTGAGACGCTGACCCCAACTTAAACACGGCGAGTTTTCTTCTCTCGCCGGTTCTGATTGAAGGAAGCCAAATGAGCGACGCCAATATTGAATTCGCTGATGCGCGCGTACAGGCGACATTCGCCGCATACCCGGATGAAGTGAGAGCAAAGTTGTTGTTCCTGCGTGATTTGATTTTTGATGTGGCGAGAAGCACTGAAGGCGTGGGCGAGCTGGAAGAAACGCTCAAATGGGGGCAGCCCAGCTACCTGACCGCAAAGACGAAAAGCGGCAGTACCCTCAGAATCGATCGCTTAAAGTCCCCGTCCTCTGGATATGCGGTTTATTTCCACTGCCAGACCAACTTGGTGGAGACGTTTCGGCGCATCTATGGCGATGAGTTTCGGTTTGAGGGAAATCGCAGCATTCTGTTTGATATGGCGGACGATATTCCCGTGGAGGCGTTGCGTCATTGTATCGCCATGACGTTGACCTACCACTTGCGCAAAAAATCCAGCGTGGAAAGTTGAATAAACGAGAGGCGGTCGGGAGCCCAAAGCAGTGATAATTTTTCGTCGTATTATGATGGGCCTGGCTGTGTTGAGCATCACGCTCGGCGTCTGGGCGTTTTGGATCGAGCCTGCGTCGTTGGTTGAAAATGAAGTCAGTATCGCCATTCATCCCTGGCCGCAGTCCTGCGATGGGTTACAGGTGGCGGTGATGGCCGATCTGCATGTAGGGTCGCCGCACAATAGTCTATCCCGGCTGAGGGAGCTGGTTGACGCAACCAATGCGTTGAAGCCGGACCTGGTGTTGCTGGCGGGAGATTTTGTAATTCAGGGCGTGATTGGCGGCGAGTTTGCGGAGCCGCGCGACATCGCCACTGAGCTGGACCGGCTGCAAGCCAGCCTGGGCGTGTACGCCGTCATGGGTAATCATGACTGGTGGCATGGCCCACAATTGATCCTCGACGCCTTTACGGGAACCCATATCGAGTTTTTGGAAGACGCGTCCAAAGAGCTGACCCAGGGGGATTGCCAGTTCTGGTTGGCTGGAATCAGCGATTATTGGGAAGGCGCGCATGATATCGGCAAAGCCCTTGGCGACATCCCCGCGGAGGCGCCTGTACTGGCGTTCACTCACAACCCTGATGTGTTCTACGACATTCCTCGCCACGTATCCCTGACTTTCGCCGGTCATACCCATGGCGGTCAGGTTAACCTGCCATTGATTGGTCGGCCCATTGTGCCTTCTCAATACGACGAGCGATTCGCCATTGGGCATATTGATGAGGACGGTCGCCAGATGTTTGTAACCCCGGGAGTAGGGACCAGTATTCTTCCTGTGCGCTTTCGGGTTCCTCCAGAAATTTCCCTGGTCACGTTAAAATCCATGTCGCAATAGGGCTCCGCATAGAGCAGTTTGAACTGAAGCTATATCAAGTCCGAACTGGTCTACTATTTATAAAGCCGTTTGTGATTAGGTTGCAGATATCCGCCCCCATGCTGGGACAACCCGCGTTATGGCGATTCGTATCTTTTTGCTTTTTATATTTGTCACCCTATGCAGCCGATCAGAGGCGGCGGATTTCAAGCTGGGCCTGCTGCATGGCGACGCTGAAATTTTCAGCTACGAAATCAGTGTCGTGCAGTTGGCGCTTAACTATGCGCCGGGTGAGCATACCCTGGAAGTGGTGTCTATGGGGGACGCCACTCAGGAACGTATCCTAAATCTACTGCATCGGCGTTCAGACATTCTCAATGTGTTCTTCACTGGATATAGCCGCACTCGGGAAGAGCGCTTCTTACAGGTCGATGTGCCCCTGACGAGAGGACTGTTGGGGCATCGGGTGTTCATGATCCGTGAAGATCATGCGGAAAAGTTCTCCCAAGTCAGCTCGCTGGCGGATCTACAGGCGCTGACGATAGGGTCGGGCGTGAATTGGCCGGATACGGACATATTGCGCTCCGCAGGCTTTACGGTGACTGAGTCCACTTACGCCAGCCTCTGGTTGATGTTAAAACGGGGGCGTTTTGACGGCTTTAATCGCGGCGTTCACGAGGCGGTTATTGAACTCGGTGAGCATGCGGGGGAAGGATTGATGATCGAGTCGCGCTTGATGGTTGCGTACAAGTTCGACTATTTCCTTTATCTGGGGAAAGACGATGTCGAGCGTTATCGCATCCTTACTCTGGGGTTGCGGCGAGCCTATGAGAACGGCGCTTTTATAAAGAATTTTAACTCCCATCCGGCCATTAAGGAGATGGTCGCCGCTATCCATCCCGAACAGCGGCAGACCTTCTATATCGATAATCCCTATCTAAGCGATAAGGTCAAAGCTATTGCAGAGTCCTACTGGCATAAATTTTAAACGGCCTTTAGGAGCGCGACAGCCATATATGATCCAGAGTGGCCAGCCTGACTACCTCAAGATGCAACTTGTGCGGCGGTGGCAGTTGTATGGCGCAATAGATGGCGATGGCGAGAAAGAGTCCGCTGGCCCACCAGTTATCGATGCTCACCGGCTTCAACGCGGTTCCAAATGAGCGCTTGAACTCCATATCCGCCAGATTAACCGCGTAACACTCGTCAAGAATAAGGTGGACGATATAGCCAGCGAACACCATGGCTCCCAATGCCCAGGCGAAGTCCACGCCTTGATCGATGAAGCGCCAGCATAAAAACGCGGAACCCAGCCCAAAGCTGGCGGCGGCCAACAGTGAGTGGAAAGACCCTCGATGCTCAGTGAGGTGAGCGAACACCTGCAACACGCCGATACGAACGGTAAGAAACGCCACCAGCATGGCGCCCCATAGCGGCAACAGAGGCAGGTCGGGGAACGTAAACAGTACGACAAAGGAAGCCATCACGCCCAGAGCGCTGAACAGTCCTTTTAATATGGCGGTGGTGTCTGCATCCAGGTCTGGCGCCAAGCCCGCCAGAGTTCCCGCTACCCACAGCGCCATGCCTTGCCCGGGGGTGAATAATCCGGTCAACAGCAGGGTAGAGGTCAGTACGCCGGATGCGGCGGCTCCGCCGAGCAGATGTGTATTAAAATTAGCCATTTAGCGTCGGTTTTCCTTCTATGGGATATGGCGCGATTGGCCGGCCATGCTATACCAGCGCCGTTGAGCCGATCAAGCTGGGCAGTAGACATTTATGTCATTGTCTTAAAAAGAAAAAGAGACGGAAGGTTCCGTCTCTTGCTGTTTCCCGAAGTTAGCGCTTACGAGGTCGGAAGCAACGTCCGGCGATGGCCAGTGCACCCAGCAGCGCCAGCATGAATCCGTCGATGGCCCCGCCACCGCCGCCTCCGCCAAATGATGGACGGCTCTTGGTGTACATCGGCTGTTGCGAGTCCACCCGGTGAGATTGCGCAGGCTGCTGCGCTCGTACTTCGCGGGCGGACTCTTCGCGTTGGATGCGATCTCCGATGCGGCGGTCCACCCCATAATGTTCAAAGCGTCCCTCATCGAGCACCAGCATCGAGGTGTAGTCGGTCACCAGACCGTACTCGACGGCTAAATCCGTGACAGCCTGTTTACGGTCTGCATCCTCGCCATAATCCTGCTGCTGATCCATCAGATCTTCGATCTGTGCGAAGGCCCAGAGACGCTCCAGTTCAGGATGCAGGGTTCCGTCTTTGACTTCGAACTGGGTCTGATAGCGGATAGGCGACCCTGAGACTTTGCCTGTCAGCTCCACTTTCGCCTGCCCGGAACCGTAGTAATGACCGAACATCACCAATTGCTGGCCGCGATAAACGCTGCCGATTTGTTTGGGGAAGACATCTGCGGTTTTGATGCCGGAAATCTTCAAGTTGGCGCCATGCAGGGCGGCGTGGTCGACTTTACTGGCGGCCAGCATGAGCTGACCGATAATGTCGTCGCTATTGCTGACGCTAATGGCGAAGCCGTTACTATGCTTGGTGATCGCTTCCAGCAGAGGACGGTTGGCGGAATTGCCCATAATGAACGTGAACAGGCGAATATCCTTTTTCTCCAATAGTTCAATAAACGCCTTTTGTTTGGTTTCGCCGACATTGGCTTCGCCGTCGGTGACTAGCCAGATAGCGTTGGTGCGCTCTGCATCGAGTCCGGTGAGCGCACCTTGAATGGCTGACATGAGGTTGGTGCCTCCGTTGGGACCCGCATTCTCAACGGCGCTGACTACCTGCTGCAGATTCTCCTGTGTCGCCTGCACCCATCCGTTGGTGATGTCAGTCGCGTTGTCATTGAACATGATGACGCGAACGCGATCATTGCTGTTGAACTTGGCGAACCCTTTACGCAGCCCTTCCAACAAGGTGGAGAACTTGCCTGACATGGAGCCGGAGCGGTCCAGCACCAGCGTCCAGTCGCGCCCTTCGGTGATGGCAGGCAGATCGTCTCCGGGCGCCACGGTGAGCATGAAGGTCCCTTTGTCTTTGCCGGGTTCTTTATAGGTGATCAAGTCGACGGAGCCTGGCAGATTCTGTTGTTGCCGCCAGTAGACCACGATGTCCTTATCCAGCTTGTAAGCGCTGGGAGCGGAAGCGGGCGCATTGGCGGCGTCTTCCTGTACGGCTGCCTGGCTTTGAGCGTCTGACTGCAGGGAAACTGTCCAGCGCTGCTCGTCCATTCGCGCGATCTGCGCCTGTGGATGCTCGGGTAAACGCAAGGCTTCCACCGGATAGCCGCTGCGTAAATCAAGATTGAAGCTGAAGCGTTCTTTCACTGTCTCGTTGGCGGTCCAGAAAGCCAGTTTTTCCTCATCCACACCGCCTTCTTCCAGTGGGTAGACGTAACGGCCGATTCCGGTGTCCACATGCACTGGCTGCAAATACACCAGGCGTATTTTGGTTTCCTGTTGCGGTAAGACCTGGCTGATGGAGATGTCGAACGTTTTATAGGCGTCCTGTTCGGTCAGACCTGCATTGCGACCTTCCGATTTTTCCTGCTCATAGATTTCTCTGGCCTGTTTTTTCGCGACGACTTCGCCATGAACCGGCGCGCCGTTGATCCAATAAGTGAACTGGGAGACGGCGGCTTTTTCCGGTACTGGAAATGAGTAGATAGCTTCCAGAGGCTGGGCGTTGGGATTATAGAAAACCTGGTCGACGGTGGTGATGGCGTATTCGCCTTCGATGGTGACGTTGACGTCTTGGGAGCGTAAATCCAGGTCTGGTAAACTGCCGCCGTGGGGTTTGAGTAATCCCGCCGCTTGCGCCGCGTCAGGATTGGATAGGGATAACATTAAGACGCAGGCGGAGAGAGATGCTAGTCCGGCCTTTCCATTTAACATATGCAATCACCTTTGCTATTGGGAAGAACGCCGCCGAAGATTAATGTGATGAGTTGTTAGATTTTGGCGGCTGCCTGGAGGCATGCTCACTCAGGCGTTAAACGTATTGAACTTTTTTGCGGGGAGTATTGTTTGACGATACCTCCGGTGTGATATGTGAGGCTTTGGAGCTTTTTATGCGTTGGACTGTCGTTTTTTTGGGATGGCTATGTTTTTGTGGCTTCGCCAGCGCGGAAGAAGAGGATTCGCTGGCGGTGATCCTCTACGCTGGCTACGGCTCCGCAGGTAAATTCACTCTGGAGGGGCGCGTCATTGAGCTGGACGAAGATGCGACGGGCGCAGCGCCGGAAGACGGCGGTGCGACCAATCTACGCCGCAATCTGGCGCAACTGTTCAACGCCGAGCAGGAAAATGTTGAGGTGCGCGTTCAGCTTGACGCCCAGCATTGGCGAGTGAAGACGGACGAGGAAGGCTACTTTCGGCTCGACGGTGAACTGGCGGACGCAAAACAGTCGGGCTGGCTGACGGTGACAGCGCATGCGGAAAGCGCGAAAGCTGTCGAAGGCGGGGTTTATATGGCGCCTTCTGAAAATCGCTTGGGGGTGATTTCCGACCTGGACGATACACTCATGATCAGTGAGGTGACGGCGAAGACCTCATTGTTGAAAAATACATTTTTGAAGAATCCGCTTCAGCGTGAGGCGGTTCCGGGCGCTTCCGCATTTATCGCCAGTGTTATCGCCGATAATGCGCAATGGGATGCGTCGCCGGTCTTCTATTTGTCCGCGTCGCCACGGCAGTTGTACGGTAATATTACGCTGTTCTTGGAGCACAATGGTTTTCCTCGCGGCGTGGTGGTCGCCAAGAAAGTGTCGAATGAGTCCGACAGCGAGCCCTGGCTGGATCAGGCCGCCTACAAAACCGCCCACATTGAAGATTTGCTGCGGCGTTTTCCAAGGGTGAATTTTGTTTTGCTCGGTGATGACGGCGAGCGCGACCCGGAGATTTACCGGGATATTCAGGCGCGTTTTGCTGATAGGATTGCGGCAGTGTATATACGCAAAGTATCTCCTGATCCTGAGCGGCCGGTTTACGAGGGGCAACAGGACCTGGCGGCGGCGATCGCCAGGATTGAGAACGCGCAGACGGGCGCAAAAGAGCGCTGAAACCTTGGCGCGGGATTTGTTAAAATCCATTTCAGTTAACTAATGGTTTGGAACGCGAATAATGGCTAAGTCTCTTCAAGAGCAGCTCCTCAAGGCAGGGCTGGTTGATCAGAAAAAAGCGAAACAGATAAAGCAGGAAAAGCGCAAGCAGGCGAAACAGACGCCGAAAGGTCATCAGGTCGAGGACGAGGCCAAGGTGCGCGCGCAGCAGGCGCGTGAGGAAAAAGCGCAGCGGGATCGTGAGATGAACCGTCAGCGCCAGGAAGAGGCCGACCGTAAAGCGCTGAAGGCGCAGGTTAAGCAGTTGATCGAGATGAATCGCATCAACCGCAATAAAGGCGAGGTTGGCTATCAGTTTGCGGATGAAGGCAAGGTCAAGAAAATCTACGTCACCCAGGAGCTGCAGGATGGTTTGGCCTCTGGTCGTTTCGCCATCGCCAGAATGGGGGACGCTTACGAAGTGATCAGCAGGAAAGTGGCGGAGAAAATCCGCGAGCGCGCGCCTGAGTTTGTTGTGGTGCTCAACGATAACAAAAACGCTGAGCCCGACGAAGATGATCCTTACGCCGCTTACCAGATTCCCGACGATCTGATGTGGTAACGCCCCCGGCGCTCAGGGTATGAGCGCCAGAACAGAGACTGGCGATCCTGAACCGCCCCGTAGTCGCAGCAGGCCGATCACCAATGTGACGCCTTTTGGCGGCAGGCGGTCCAGGTTGGTCAGACACTCCAGCACAATGCCGGATTGCGCCAGCGTCAGGCGATTGACCTGGTGTTCCACACTGGCCCCAGGATCGACGCCGTGGGTGTCTATCCCAAATCCTCCGACCTGTCTTTCTTCCAGCAAGTATTTGGCTGTCTCCGCCGCCAGACCGGGAAAGCGCATGACGCCCTGCGCGTCCATATTAAAAAAGCGCTCTGGCGTGTTCCAGTAATGCTGGTAGCCGGTATAGAACAGAACTACGCACCCGGTGGGTATGGCGCCATGATTTTGCTCCCAGTGATGTATGTCCTGCATGGTGACGGCGTAGTCCGGTTGCTCCTGCGCCTGGGCGCTGACATCAATCACCACCGCCTCCGGCGTTAGTTGCTGAGGGGAGTATTCGTCGATAGTCATCCCATTTTCAAAAAAACTGGCGGGGGCGTTCATATGAGTGCCGCTGTGCTCGCCGATCTGGAAACTGCGCAGGAAGTAACCGTCTTTTGCGATGCTGGCCTCGTCGGTGAAATGAACCGTCGGGTCTCCCGGCCACAGGGGGATATTGGCGTCAATGGGGTGGCTTAAGTCAATGATATTGGAAAACTGCAGCGTTTGAAGGGACATAGAGATTCTCGTCAAATATTTGATCCGCTAGTTATAAGTCAATCTGTCAGTCATAAATCAGCCTGTCATTTATAAATCAAGCTGTTAGTTATAAATCAAGCTGTTAGTTATAAATCAATCAGTCTTTTATAAAGCAAATAGTAGCGGCGAAAACAGAGTTTCGGTGTTAGGATGCCTTAAAACTCAATTCAGACATGTTGTTTTGTCTTGCCGGGCGCGCCCGGGTTTTGTGGATGCCCGCGCAGGGAAAGGGATGAAACGACGGTCGGCCTCCAGGAGATGTTATAGATGGAAACAGTTTCCCGACCTGTAGACAGCAGAGTAAAGCTGTCGCAACGCTACTTTAACCCGCTGACATTGGCGGTCTATGACTTGGCGCTGTTTGGTTTCATCGATAAGTACGCCTGGGGTTGTCCAACTGAGCGGGTATTGCGCCATTATCGCGATCATCTCAGCGCCAATCATCTTGAAGTCGGCGTTGGCTCGGGCTATTTGCTGGATCACTCAACTTTCCCCGCCAAGGAGCCGAGGCTGGCGTTGATGGATCTGAGTGAAAGCTGCCTCCAGAAAACCTCACGCAGGCTCACCCGTTATCACCCACAATGCTATCGTCGCAATATACTGCAACCTGTCGAGATTGACGCCCCGGGCTTTGATTCCATCGCAGTGAACTATGTCATGCATTGCGTGCCCGGGCACTTCGAACGCAAAGGCGAGGCGTTCGGGCATTTGAGTCAATTGTTGAATGATGACGGCGTCCTGTTCGGCTCTACGGTGCTGAGCGTCGGGGTAGAGAAAGATATGTTCACCCGACTTTGTATGAGCAGCCTGAACAAAGCCGGCGTTTTCTGTAACGAAGAGGATTGCGCAACGGCGCTTCATGACGTTTTACGACGGTATTTTAATCGCGTCGAAATGGAAATAGTCGGTTGTGTGGCGTTGTTCGCCTGTCGCGATCGCAAAACTGAGGCTGAATAATATCGATGTCCGCGCCGCTGAGAGGGTTTCTGCTGACCCGACAATGGGATGATCTCGTCCCTGAGCAGGACAAGGCGCGGGGCGGACTCACCAAATCATTGGCGCTGCAGTACTGGATATTAACGGATCGCGGTCCGGCGCGACTGACTGTCAGTGACCAATACGCGGTGTGCTTTCTTGAGAGTTCGGCGATGCCTGTGGCGCGCCGCATTCTGACCAACTTGCTCGGCGACAGAGGCGGCGAGCGCCCTCCCTGGTATGAAAAAGAGCTTGAGCTGAAGGATTTTGGCGGGCAGCAGGTGCATGGGGTGTATCTGCGCGAGCAACGCAACCTTTATCGCGTGCGTGACTTGCTGACGCAGGCGGGCCTCACGCCAATGGAGGCGGATATTCATCCTACAGACCGTTTCCTGATGGAGCGCTTTGTGACCGGCTCGTTGGCGGTTCATGGCGAGGCGGTGGAAAAGGATGGGGTGCTGGAATTCCACAATCCACGCATCAAGCCCGCGCCCTATGCGCCTTATTTCAAGGTACTGTCGCTGGATATTGAGACGTCCATGGATGGGGCGCAGTTATACTCCATCGGTTTGGTGGCGACTTCTTATGGCGCGGATGTCGGCGCAGGCGCCGTGCAGCGGCGCGTGTTCATGGTGGGTGATAATGCGGAAGACAGCCCGGAATACTTGGTTTACTGCGCTGACGAAACGGAAGTTTTTCGGCGCTTTATCGCGTGGTTTGACGAGTTTGACCCGGACATTCTGATCGGTTGGAATGTTATCAATTTCGATCTGCGTTTCTTGCAAAAGAAAGCCGATGATCTGAACCTCTCCTTTCACCCGGGACGAGGCGGGACGCCCATGGACTGGCGCCAGTCGCGCAGCGACGACCAGCATTTCACTTTATGCATTCCTGGCCGTGTGGTGCTGGATGGCATTGATACGCTCAAATCCGCCACCTACAACTTTGAAAGTTTTTCTCTGGAGTATGTCGCCCAGCATTTGTTGGGGCGAGGCAAGCTGATTCATGACCCGGATAACCGGGGCGATGAGATCACGCATTTGTTTCTACACGATAAGCCCAGGCTGGCCGCATACAATCTGGAAGACTGCCAATTGGTGTGGGAGGTGTTTCAACACGCCCTGTTGATTGAGTTCGCCGTAGAGCGGGCGCAATTGACCGGGCTGGCGCTGGACCGTTTCGGCGGCTCGGTCGCCTCTTTTGATAACCGCTATTTGCCGCGTTTACATCGGGCAGGGTACGTGGCGCCGATGCTGTCGCAGAATCCGGTCGGCGTGGGCAGTCCCGGCGGTTATGTGATGGATTCAATCCCGGGCTTTTACCGCAACGTGCTGGTGCTGGATTTTAAAAGCCTGTATCCCAGTATCATCCGCACCTTCAAAATTGATCCGCTGGCGCGTATCAAGGGCATTGAAATTGAACGCGGGCAGGACGTGCTGCGTGAGGATCTGTGGGATCAGCAGGAAACGGTAAAAGCGGACTGCAAGCAACTGGTTCCTGGCTTTAACGGCGCGGTATTTTCCAAAGAACATAATATCCTGCCGGATATAATCGGTGAGCTGTGGGCGGCGCGGGATGAAGCGAAACGCCACAAAAATGCGGCGATGTCGCAGGCGATAAAAATTCTGATGAACTCATTCTATGGCGTGCTGGGCACACCAGGATGCCGCTTCTTTGACCATCGCTTGCCCAGCTCTATCACATTACGCGGGCACCGGATTCTGTACCGCACCAAGGAGCTGATTGAACAACAGGGCCATCAGGTCATCTATGGCGATACCGACTCGGTGTTTGTCTGGTTGAAAGAGTACAGGCAAAGCGCGGCGGCGGAGATTGATAGCGTTGGAAAGCAACTGGCTGCAACGCTGAATCAGTGGTGGCGGGATTATCTGATGCAGGAATACGGCATTGAGAGCTTTCTAGAAATACAGTTTGAGACTCACTTTTTGCGCTTTGTGATGCCGACCATTCGCGGTTCCGAAAAGGGCAGCAAGAAGCGGTACGCCGGCTTGGCCGCCAGAGGCGAAGGCGAGCCGGAAATGGTGTTCAAAGGGTTGGAAACGGTGCGCACCGATTGGACGCCTCTGGCGCGTACTTTCCAGAAAGAACTTTATCGTCGCATTTTTCATAACGAGCCCTACGAGGATTACGTGCGCGACCTGGTCAGTGATATTCGCGCAGGCAAAAAAGACGATCAGCTCTACTACCGTAAGCGTCTGCGTCGCCGGCTCGATGAGTATCAACGCAATGTGCCGCCGCATGTGCAGGCGGCGCGTACGGCGGATCGCATTCGCGAAGAGCAGGGGCTGGCGCCCCGTTATCAGCGCGGAGGATGGATTGAATACGTGGTGACGGTAAATGGGCCGGAGCCTCTGGAGTACCGACGCTCCGCGCTGGATTATGACCTCTACGTGGAGCGACAGATCGAGCCTATCGCCGACGGCATCCTTCGTTTTATGAATGCGTCCTTTCAGGATATCGCCGGCGGACAGATCGGCTTGTTCTGAGCTGATTTCCTAGTCGATAGGAATCAAGTTTGAGCCATCCCACTTCAACCGCTTTCTCTCATACTGCGTTTCGCTGACTTGAACTTGCAAGCTGAGAGTTTGAGTCGCAGGATCGGCGGTCAGCTCCGGCAGATTGCCCAGCCTCACGAAGCGCTTGGCGTTCTGGGAGTACAGCCAATAATCCAGAAAAACATGCTTGGCGCCTGCCGAGGTGGTGATAGCCAAATCGGGGAAACCGTCGAAGTTGATATCGTCGAAGGCGATATGGCCGATGTCGCCAGCGAAGAACACCGTGTCGGGGGCGATCTCCAGACGTTGCTCCTGACCATTGATGGAAGCCGCCACGGCCTGCAGCAATACCTGATCATCCGCGAGCGGCGCGAGCATCGGCGAAGCCTTGATCTGAAGCGCCGCAGACGCATGCTCACAGGTTGGAATGCGGCCGACGCCAAACAGACAGGCGTCTCCGTCTTTAGATATGGATTGAAGCGGCGAAACGCCGCATGACGTAATGATGGGAAATAGAAGAAGCGCAACGCGTCGCATAAAAAGTCCTTCTCGTCGAAGCAAGAGTCAGACGCCCTAAGCGTCTGATGTCACATAGAGGAGTCGTACTCACATTAATGACTCCCCGTTTCCCGGGCGCATTTATGCTAAGCGCGAGACGCCGCAACGGCAATTCGTCTGTAAGGGCTAAGGCGTTTGGCGTTTAATCAACTATTCAACCACCACAAGTTCTAATCCGCGCCATTGGTAAGCTTTTCTATCGTATTGCGCGGCGTTGAGGCGGACTTCTGTGGTGAGCGTTTGCGTATCGGGTTGGAGTTTGAATACAGGGTAGTTTCCAACCTTCACATAACGCTTCTGCTCCTCCGAGTAGACCCAGTAATCCAGATAAAGATTGGCGGCCCCTAAGCTGGTAGTGACGGCGATATCTGCATGGTTATCAAAGTTAATATCTTCGAACGAGATATACCCTCTGTCTCCCGGCAATAGTAATGCATCCGGCGACAGGGTCAGAGTTTGCCGGCGCTTGCCCCGAGAAATGTTGATCGCAGAGATATGAAGCTCGCCGTCATCACTGAGATGGGGGGCAGCGTTGCGGATATTTCATCGCCGCCGTCTTCAAAGTGACAGGTATCTATCTGCTCAGACTCAAATGCGCAAATCACTGGCGAGGCCTTCGGCACCGGCTGATTTTGAGCCTGCGAGCAGGCGGTCAGGAGCAATGTCAGAGGAATAAGAATTTTTCGCAATTTAGTTGTTTCTCGGCATCAGTGAGTAGAGTGGCGAAAATTCTAATGTGAAAATAGTTAGATAGCATTCCGATGAATATCTAATCTCTACTTTTCACCGGGCTTACTGGTCACCATCGAGGATCGTACCCCTAACGCGCTAGCGATCACTCTGCCTACCTCCAACAACCATCCGTCACCGCCTTGTATACCGACGATTTGTAGTCCTACTGGCAGGCGTCCGGGAAGGGTGAGAGGGAGGTTGAGTTGAGGGACGCCCAGGGCGTTCCAGACTTTGATCAGATCGGATGTGCCTGTGTTGAGAAGGCCCTCCGGGGCGGAGTGGGGCGTGCTGAGAGTGATAATGGCGTCGTATCCGGCCATGAATTGAGAGTAGGCGTTTGCGGCGGCGGTGATTGTGGTTTTAGCCGCGAGTTCTTCGGCGAAGGTCAGGCGTAAGCCGTTCTCAATCATTTCCAGCGTTGAGGCGCTGAGCTGGTTGCGGTGGCTGGCGTATTCGTAAGCCAGCGCGCGGCTGCCCTCCCTGTCGTTCACGATTTTATGACTGTCGGCCAACTGCTTCAGGCTGAACGGCGTGGAGGTATTTTGAATGTGATGTCCTTGGGAGCGCAGCGTTAAAAGGCTGGTGAGCAATGCCTCCTTGACCGGCGTTTCCACTGTAGACCAAAACTCGTCAATGACGCAGGCCAGTCGAAGAGGTCTGTTGATAGGAGGCGTCTGCAGCGATAAGTAAGGCTCCAGCAGGACCTCCGCGAGTAACTGCAAATCATCCATGCTGCGTCCGTACCAGCCGACGGTGTCGAAGCTGGGCGCCAGGGGTTTGACGCCTTCCAGAGAGACAATTCCGCGAGTCGGTTTGAAAGCGAACAGACCGCAATAGGACGCGGGCTTGAGCAAGGAGCCCGCCGTTTGCGAACCCAACGCCACCGGGAAGAAGCCCGCCGCCAACCCCGCGGCGGAACCAGCGCTGGAGCTGCCTGGCGTGTGATCCAGCGCATGTGGGTTGCGGGTCGGTCCGGTATGCATAAAGGCGAACTCTGTAGTCTCCGTTTTACCCATGACGATAGCGTCTTCTCGCCGTAGTCGCGCCACCACGGAGCAGTCTCGCGAGGGGCGGTGATCCCGATAGATAGGTGAGAAATATTCCGTAGCGAAATCGACCGTGTCGAAGATGTCTTTTACGCCGATGGGGAGCCCGCTCAGTTTTCCTTTGTTGGGGCTGGAGTCTATCGCCTGAGCCTGTTGTAAAACTCTGTGTGGATCGAATGCAGCAAAGGCGCGGATGTCCGGCTCATAGCGAGTAACCTGAGCGATCAATGTTTCACATACTTCTTCCGCTGTGCATTCGCCGCCCTGAATGGATTTCACCCATTGCGCGCCATCGTTGGTTAAAGGTAGGGACACCGTATTTCTCCGTATGTTTCTGGACATCAGCGGAGTCACTTTATTGATTAATTTTTGGAATTTAAAACAATAAATTTTTAGCCTATTATCAAATTTTATTGATTAATTCGTTTATCCGACGCTGTCTATCTACATAGCTACAGAGGGCCAATCGACGATGTTGAGAGAGCTTAAAACCTTTCTGGAAGTCACTAAGTGCGGCACATTCGCCGCCGCCGGCGATCGCATCGGTTTGACCCAGTCTGCGGTCAGCGCGCAGATGCAGCGTCTGGAAGAGGCATTGGGCTACTCATTGTTTGAACGCGCAGGGAGGTCGGCGCAACTGACGCCGGAGGGCCGGGCGGCGATTGGTAGAGCGGAACAGATTCTCGACCTGTTCGGCGGCATGTGCGAGGGGGCGGAGCCAAGACCTGTGCGCGGCGAGGTTCGGCTTGGGGCGGTTTCCACTGCGCAGGCTGGTCTGCTGCCGGTAACGATGTCTCATCTGCGTCGCGCGGGAAGCGAGATATCGCTGCGGATTATCCCCGGCTCATCGTTGCAGCTGCTGGCGCTGGTCGATAGCGGCGAAATTGATGCGGCCATATTAGTAGAGCCGCCTTTTGCCTTGCCTCGTGAGTTGAACTGGTCGCCCCTGGCGAATGAGCGTTACGCGTTGGTCGCGCCCCATGACGCGCAGGAAAGCGACTGGCGCGCGCTACTGACGGCGTATCGTTTTATCCGCTATGACCGCGGCGCATTTGGCGGTCGCCTGGTGGAACGCTTTCTACGCCGGCATCGTCTGCATGTGAATGACTGCGCCGAGATGGATGAGCTCACAGGGATCGTCAAAATGGTGGAGGAAGGATTGGGCGTCGCCTTGTTGCCGATCTCGCCGGGATTGGATGTCAGCCAAGTGCGTGTTTTTGAATTAAAGGGTGATGTTTTTTATCGGCGTATTGGCGTGATTGAACGCTCAGAGCCTCGTTCCGCCGTATTCAACCTGTTCTCTCGCGCTCTTGGCGAGGCCGCTCGCGAATTGTATGAAACCATCGACAGCAAAAATTAGAACGCTCTTTATGACAATGATTGCTACTTGCGTTCCTAACAATGTTTTACCTCTTTTAGCAGAACATAAGACAAGAAAAACGATGCGATATATCACTCTTTCATGTGTCTGGTTCTAGTGACAAATGGCAGTGTTCTTGTCTTTTGTGTTCGATTTCCGCCCCTGATCTCCAAAAGTATGTCACCGAGGGCATACACACTCTCTCTATAACCGGTGAACTTCCCCGCCCCTCAAACGTTGGGTTACATGCGGACGTTAAATTAAAAATATGAACTATGCGTAATGGACTAGTCTTTATCCTGCTGGAGGCCCTGTGGTTTGTCGGTTTGCGCGGGGCCAGAGTGAAAATCAATCACAAAGGAAAAAAAGGATATGCAGTCAGTTAACGCGAAATTATCAGGTACGAGAAAGGAGCGCCGAAAGGTGAGTGGCATGGCGGCGCTGGCCGCGGCCATGCTTATAAGCTCGCCAGTGTTTGCGCAGAACTTGGTGGAAGCGGGCTGTATGGAGGAAACCGCGGGTTTCAATGTGCAATGTTCGGCTAACGATATTCAGATAGCCGGCGTCGCCACGAACCCGGATGGAACGCCGCAACTTGAAATACTGGATGACGGTTGCGCTTATCAGGGAGATACGGTTGAGTTCACCGCTACGTTTGAGTTGGTGTCGTCGGCGAAAGAGCGACACGATATCGGCATCTACTTCGTCACTGACGGAGACCCGGAAGGGGACGGTGCCGTCAGTGGTTCATGCGCAATTTCCACATTGCCGTTTCAACCAGACCCTCCCTGGCTGGACTTGGACGGAACTAACGATCCTTTTCCTGGCACATCAGGGCCGTCAGGGGTGCAGGATACCTGTGGCGATATCGACAAGCCCGGGCATAATCCGTTGTATCCGACCATCACTATCACTGCAGTGTGTATTGACCCGGATGCCGATGGTAAGTTGAACCTGCCTTATTGCACCAGCTGGCGGCAGGCGGGGGCTAATGAGCTTTGCGTGACTCCCACGGATGCTTTCCCAGGATCGCCGTCGAAGTGTAAGTGTGACGAAGGGTTCAATGTGCCAATCGATGTGCCGCCAGCGGAACTGCTGGTGTCTAAATCCGCCTCACCGACTACGCTGACGGAGCCGGGCGGGACGGTGACGTTCTCCATTTCTATCACTAACGTGGGAGTCGATCCGTCTAACTCGGTGACGATGAATACGTTGACCGACGATATCTACGGTGACATCACCATGGCGGGACATGACGGCATAATCAGCACCACTTGCGCGACGCCGCAGACTATCCCGGCGGATGATCGCAATCCTGGCGGCGTGGACACCTATAGCTGTCAGTTCACCGCGCAGATCAATGCGAACGCCAACACTGTGGAGACCGATACGGTCACCGCCAGCGGCGTGGATAACAATGGTTACTCACTGTCGGGGCAGGATAGCGCGAGCGTCACCATTCTGGATTCGCCTCCGGTGCTGGAAGTGGTCAAAACCGCTTCGCCCACACAGTTGTTGGAGCCCGGCGGTCCTGTCACTTTCACCGTCTCCGTGAAAAACACCAGTCCGGCGTCCAGCGATCCCATTACGCTGAGTTCATTAGTGGATAACATCCATGGCGACCTGAATGGTCAAGGCGACTGCCAGTCCGGGCTTGTCATTGCGCCGGGGCAGGAGTATCTGTGCTCCTTCACCACCAATGTCATGGGCAACGCGGGCAAATCGGAGACGGATACTGTCACCGCTTCCGGCGCGGATGACGAGGGCAATATGGTGAGCGCCAGCGACTCCGCAACGGTGGTGATCGTTAACGTTCCTTCGGAAATTTCGGTGACCAAAACCGCCGATCCAGAGCAGGTCGATGAGCCGGGAGGCAATGTCACCTATACCTATACCGTGACCAACCTGTCCACCGTCGATGCAGTGACCATTGAAAACCTGGACGACGACAAGCTGGGCGATTTGAACGGCATGGGCGACTGCGCGCTGCCGCAAATCCTGTACTCCTCACAATCTTTCACCTGTTCAGTGACCACCTTTGTCAGCGGCAATGGCAATACCTCGGTCACC
Source organism: Hahella sp. HN01 (assembly GCF_018986435.1). Lineage (GTDB taxonomy): Bacteria > Pseudomonadota > Gammaproteobacteria > Pseudomonadales > Oleiphilaceae > Hahella. The sequence continues at coordinate 270,079 of NZ_JAHMIN010000003.1, forward strand.
AACGTGGTGCTGGCGCTTGGCGTGGATGATGATGGACAGGTGCTCAGCGCCATGAGCGACGCCACTGTCGACATCATCAATGCGCCGCCGGCGGCGACGCTCACCAAAACCGCGACGCGGGCGCTGGTGACGTTTGAAGTGACAGTGACCAATACCTCCGATGCTGAAGCGCTGACGGTCACGGCTCTGGTGGATGATATGTTCGGCGACGTCACGGTGGTTCAGGGCGATCTCTACAACACGACCTGTGTGACGCCGCAGGAACTGCAGCCCGCCGCGCAACCTGGAGACAGTTACACCTGTAGCTTCGAGGCCTGGGTGAACAGTGCGACTCATACCAATACCGTCACCGCAACCGTTGTGGATGACGATGGTTCCGCCCCAGTGTCGCCTTCAGATAGCGCAACGGTAACGCTGCAATAACGCTACTTTCTTTATTCTGCTGAACAGGGCCGGGCGCATACCCGGCCCTTTGCTTCCCCTCTTTCTCTCCTCGTTCAGCGACAAACCAGCTCGGTTGTCACTGCGTTCTTCCGCATGTTATGTTCAGCGCCATTTGGCGTCGTCGGATTTTCTGGCGCTTTTTCTGCGCGGGCCTATGCTTTTAGCGCGCATGGAAAAAGGATGTGCTTAAAACCGGCGCGTGGTCACTGCATCGAAAGGAGATAGTCAGATGCGGCTTCAAGCATTCATTGCTTCCTTTTTTATGGTAAGTGTTTCAGTGGCGGCGACCGAGAGTGCCCCTGAGGCGACGCCCGCGCCTGCGCAGTCGCCCGCGCAGGAAAAGTCGGCGCCGCCCCCGGACTCCGGATTTATCCCTCCTGCGGAACAGGGCGTTATTTCGCACCGAGACATGGCGTACGTGAGTAACGGCCATGCGCAACAGAAGTTGGACCTGCACCTTCCTTCCGCCGGTAAAAATATCCCGCTGATTATCTGGATTCACGGCGGAGGTTGGATGAATGGCGATAAAACCCAGGGCGTTCCCATCGACTACGTGGATGAAGGCTATGCTGTCGCCAGCATCAACTATCGGCTCAGTAATGTGGCCAAATTTCCCGCGCAGTTAGAAGACGCTAAGGCGGCGGTGCGCTGGTTGCGCGCCAACGCAGGGCAATATGACATTGACCCTGAGCGTATTGGCGTGTGGGGCGCTTCCGCCGGTGGTCATCTCGCCGCGTTGCTGGGAACGACGGGGGACGTGGAGGATTTTGACGTGGGTGAAAATCTGAATGTTTCCAGCCGGGTGCAGGCGGTGGTGGATTACTTTGGCCCCACGGATTTTCTTCAAATAGATGAGAACCGTCTGCCCGCCAGCGAGTCTCACGACAAAGCGGGCTCTCCCGAATCCCGTTTGATTGGCGGCGCAATACAGGACAACAAAGACAAAGTTGAGCGGGCGAATCCCATCACCTATGTTAACGAAGGCGACGCGCCTTTCCTGATTGTGCATGGCGACGCTGATCCCATCGTTCCTCATCATCAAAGCCAACTGTTGGAGGCGGCGTTGAAAGCGGCGGAAGTGCCGGTGTCCTTTTATACGGTAAAAGGCGGACAACATGGTCGTTTCAATGACGCAAAAGTGGTCGAGCTGACCAAGGCGTTTTTCACCAAGCACCTGAAGCCGGTCGGCTATTGGGCGTTGAACTGAGTTTGGGCGAAGCGGGAGCGTGATGAAAACCGTCTATTGCGCGATTTCCTTTCATGGTTTCGGGCATCTGGCGCAAGTAGCGCCGGTGCTGAATCGCCTGATGCGTGAGCGGTCGGATATCGAATTGATCATCCAAAGCGAAGCGCCGCTGTCGATCCTGCAAACCTGGCTGCAGTGTCCGTTTCGTCATGTCATCAGGCAAACGGATTTGGGCATGCCCATGTTCGACGCTCTCAAGGTCAATGTTCAGGCCACTTATGATGCGTACCTGAATGAATATGAGACGTGGGCGGAGACGCTGGCGACGGAAACCGCGCACTTGCGTGAGCAGAAGCCGGATTTGGTGCTGACCAATATCAGCTATCGATTATCCGCCGCAGCGGGAGAGCTGGGTATTCCCTCCATGCACTTCTGTTCGCTGAACTGGGCCGATATATTTCTTTCCTACTGTGGCGACAGGCCCAGGAGTCAGGAAATATACGCGTGGTTATGCGCTTCCTATAATCAGGCCCAGGCGTTTTTGCGGGTGACTCCTGGGATGCCGATGACGGGCATGGCCCATGTGAAGCCAATCGGGCCGATATCGCGGTCCGGTGTCCGAAGCGATTTGCGTGAGGCGTTGCAGCGCCCGGACGCGGACAGATTCGTGTTGGTGTCTATGGGCGGCATGCCTTACGCCATTCCTTTTCACGACTGGCCAACCACACCGGGGCTGGTCTGGTTGACAGGGGAGCCGGTAAACGGCCGGGGTGACTTTATCTGCTATAAAGATTTCCCAATACCGCATATCGATCTTCTCGCCAGCTGCGACGCCGTCGTCACCAAGCCCGGCTACGGCACGCTGGCGGAAGCGGCGGTGAATCAGACGCCGGTGCTGTATCTGCCGCGGCGGGATTGGCCGGAAGAGCCTTATCAGATTGAATGGCTGCAACAACATGTCCCATGCCAGGAAATCGATCAGAAGCAACTGTTCAGTGGCGCGATTGTCGATGAGCTGAATCAGATCTGCGCCGCGCCGCCTATGAAGCCTCCAGCTTTGACGGGAATTGACGAGGCTGTCACGGAGATTCTCGCCTTATTGGCCTGAGGGCTATAAAAAACGTAGAACGTAAAAAGGGGCGCTAGCGCCCCTTTATTGTCTGCAATGTCTGCGACAGTTTTATACTGAGCGTTTCATGCTTGGCTTCAGTAGTTGAACACCTCACCCAGCGCGTCGCCGGGGCCTGGCTGAAACAGCTGTCCCGCCGCAGGACTGTAAGCGTAGAAACGATGGCGCAACGTTTGTACTTGCGCATAATGCGATGCCGGATGAGTGATGCTGTAACGGTACGAGCCATCGCTGTTAGCGGTCTCCTGTGCGCCGTTCTGTAAGCCGCCATCCGCCTTCAACAAGGGCGCCCAGAAATAACCGGGGCCGCCGTTTTTCTCCACAAATAACTGCACGCGCTCCATCCTGTTCGTAAGCGTGATGGAGTAGGTGACGCTGCCATCCGCGTTCTTTGTGATGCCTTGCGGCTGCGGATCTGGTCCGGGCGCGTCGCCGCCCACTTTTACATTGACCTGCGCTCCGCCTACAAACTGATGGTCGGCGTTCGCCAGCTTCACGGCGATAGTGTGTTCTCCGTCGGAGAGCCCTGAGATCGCGATAGGGGAGGCGTCATAGCGTTCACCCTGGTCGACGCCATCCACGAACCAATGCAGATGACGACCGTCAACGTTCATTTCCCAGTTGCGTAACGTGAACGCCAGATCGAAATTACTCTCTACCTGGCTACCCTGGGCCGGGGAGACAATTGACGCGGATGGCGTTTTCACGGCAGGTCCGCCGTCTGCGACAGGGTCAACAAACGGGAAGCGGGTGTAGGCGAGGAGGTCTTCGCGTTCCGCGGGCGACATGGCTGAGAAGGCGTCGCGAGAGGCGGCGGCTTCGCCACCATGCCACATGATTGCTTCTTCTATGGAGGTGGCGCGACCATCATGCAGATAACGGGCGGCGCCGTTAACTTCCGCGAAGTGCCCGATGGCCCATAGCGGCGGCGTTCTCCACTCGTAACCGGTAGCGGCGTATTCCGGGCGCTTGTCGGCGAGTTCTGGTCCCATGTCGTGCAACAGGAAATCGGAGAAGGGTTGGATAACCTGATTACGGAGCGAGACGACTTCAAAGTCCGGTGAAGTGGTCATGGTGGGAATATGGCAGCCGCTGCAGTTAGCTTCCTTGAACAGCTCTTTACCCCTTAGCTTGCTGGCTTGTGACGCCTCGTCGGCGAAAAACTCCAGGTTGGGCGGCACGGCGAGATGACGTACGTAGGATTCGATCTTATGTAAATCCTCCATGGAGAACTCGGCGCCGTTTCCGAAGATGGGGTTGGTGATTCCCATGTCTTCATGGGCCGCCTTGGCGGTCTGTTGTAAGACGCTGGGTTGTCCGGCCTTCCAGCCATATTTGCCCAGGCGCATGGTTTGCGACCGCCTGTCCCACACATAGTTGGCTTTGCCGGAAATACCGTCGCCATTGGCGTCATCGGGATCGGCGAAAGTGAGTAGGGTGGCGTCGGAGATGGCGTCGATCAAACCCATGCCGGTCAGCTGCGGCGCAATGCGCGGTGAGAACAGAATGTCGCCGCTATTGATGGGAGAGTCCAGCGTCCAATCGTAAACAGGTTTGTGCAGGGTATAAGCGCCGCCGCCAATATGGTTGCGGACAATGTTTTGGTACGTCACGGTCGCCTGGCCTTCGCCGGCTCCGCCATTTACGCTTTTATCCTGTAGCTGCCCACCGTAAGTAGGATGCGGAACGGGGCCGCCGTGAGCGTCGGTTCCCTCAATGCTGAGCGCTAATAGCATGGACTGCATCGGCTGGCCGGGCTCTGGCGGCGTTCCGCGGCCGTCATTGGTGTGGCAGGCGAAACAGGAGCTGTTGTTGAACTGAGGTCCCAGTTGGTTCGCCAGTGTGACTGGCGTGCGCGCCCGTTGAGGGAAGTCGATATATTGCTTGGGAGAGGGCTGGTCGCCGATGCAATCGTATTTGGTCTGAGGCGCATGCAAGGCGATATCTGGATTGCTCTCGCCGAAGTCGGTGTCAAACAGCGTTTTCCCCGCCAGGAAGTTTTTCATTTCCTGGCCGCCGATATTGACCAGGTGCTGGGCGAACAGAAACTGTTTGTCCTGAATGATGTTCGGCGTGGTGGAGCCGCCGGGTGAGAAATAAGGATGCTGGCGCTCCTGAGAGAGACGTCCCTCGCCAATGCGGATGCGGAATATATCGTTGTAGTACTGCTGATCCGTGCTGGCGCGCTTGAAGGTCCACTCCAGATCAATCAGTTGGCCCTCTGTGACGTCATTAATGACATAGCGCCAGGTGTTGGCGTTGACCTGCTCCATGTCGCCGCCTTTATCGAACTCCGCGCGGTAGCACACATCCTGCTTGTTCAGCGGATCAGGTACGCCGATGTGGTCGCTCCAACGAATATCGCCGTTATCGGTAGGATCGTCGGTCACGACTGTCATTTCCAGGCGGTCGCCCCAGTCTTTGAAGGTGGCGATATAACTGGTGCCGCTGGTGTAGCCGGCGACATAGTGATCAAAGCGGCCTTCGCCCTCGTGTCGATCGCGAAAACGACCGCCGAAGGTAAAGGTAAGAGGGTAGGCGGGCTTTGAGAAACCTTCGCCGACTCTGTATTTGAACCAGCCGCTATCCACTGGCAGTTCTGCGAACTGGGCGTCCAGCACCTGGGTGTAGTAATACTCAATGCGGTCGCCATCGTTTAATCCGGAAATCTGGGCTTCAAAATCGGTTTGCGAGGCAGTTTCCGTCAACTCTTCAACCTGTATTTGCGAGCCATTGATGCGGTAGTTGATATATACCCGTTCCGTGGGGGAGCGCAGATTGAGAGCTTGGGGGGAGTGGAAGCGCAGCATGGCTGAGCCGCCATTCATCTGTAGTGTTTGCGTGAACTCGCGAGGGTCGCCGGGATCAGCGGCGTAGGCGGTTCCTGAAAGCAGCAGTAGAGTGGTCAGCAGCTTGTCCATGACGGAGTCTTTAGTTTTCATAGGCGGTCTCTTTATGAAAGCGTTACCATTTTTATCTTAAGGAAAGCGCATACATCTAAAGCTATCCCTGTTTGGTATTGGCCAGTTCAGGCTTATACAACGCTCAGGCGGTGAGATGAATCGGTAATCCGGACTAGCATTTCCCTTCATGCCAAATGGAAGCGTTGACGGAACTGGCGGTGTTTTTCTTTTTTGATATTTATTTTCAAATAGTTATCTCCATCTTGCCTCCTTGTTAATCCGTTATTAACTCTCTGTTCAAGCAATCTGATTTTCATGAATTTTGTGAAAGCGTTTTCATTGTGGCGTTAAGTATAGTCGTTATTACGAGACACGAGACACGAGACACGAGACACGAGACACGAGACACGAGGCCAATTAAAAGTGGATTAGGGTAATTGCGGTTATTTATTT
>NZ_JAHMIN010000021.1 GCF_018986435.1 Hahella sp. HN01
TTACGGTGTGGAAAGAGCTGCGGATATAGGGCGATAGGCCCACTTCCGCCCTGAAAGGGGCGAAAGTTGTTGGAAAAAGCAGTATATGGTTGGGCCAAATGCACAATGGAGAGGGATATTGGGATAACTATGGGTTATTCAGAGGTTCCTTAGGTCTTCTAATATGTAGCCCATGTATTTCCCAAATTAGGTTTTATGAATGCTTTTATAATATTCTTTGACTGTATGCTTTAAAAATTGTTCTCTAGCCAAAAGGGCAGGCGGACTGGTGTGAGCCGAACATGGAAACCCAGGTAACTATGTGTTATGCTGAGGTTCTCTAAATTATGTCGTAAATTTTTTTCCACTACCACTACCAAGCACATTAGATATGCGCTACCATCTCTCCCTGTTTCCCATAGGGCTCAGTAAATTCATTAATCCCAGTTACACCGTTTGATTTTAAAGTATTAAACATAGTTCCGTTAATGTATAGAGCAGAGCCTACTGCATAGGCTTGGTCTATGTGCTTCCAGAGAGGAAGTAGCTCTATGAACTTACGGATGGAGGCGTTATGTTGAATAGAAGGGATAAATTCCTTCTCTTGCAGGGAAGGGGAAAAATCCACATCCATTAGTGATTTATGGTGATTAGTAATCGTCAAGTATCGGCGCATATTCATATGATAAAAAGGCGTATCTGTAACATTTTTTCCATTTTCTCCTAAAATTTCAATAGGCCAAAATTGATGGCCAAAAGGATCATTTTTTTCGATTAATAATTTAACTTTATCTGATACATATATGTGATCAATTAGCACTAATATGTCTGGTATGTCTTTTTCTGTTGCGTTTGTTTCAATAGGAACGTTTATTCGCCATTCAGAAAGTAAAGGCGCTTTATAAAGTTTGCAATGATGGCATTCGCTGGAGGTGAATTCTTCGAAGCTATATTTATACTCGCTGGGTCCTGGTCGTCTATCCATTTTAAAAGGCATTGGTTTTTCAGCAGAAAAATATATTCTTTCTGGTAGGTTATTGAAGTCTATTTCAAGTCTGTAAATCATTACATTTCGACCTTAAATTTGTGTTTGGCTATTGCTCGTTGATGGTTTCAAATAGCGCACAAAGACTCCTCTCCCTTGCCATACTTTTCGCTGTATAGATCCATGCCATTAATACCCTTTATATGAAATGCATCTATGAGGTTTTGATTTAAGTAAAGGACTGTGCGTGCTTTCAAATGCCGTTGATCAATATCAGCTATGCAATGTCGCCACAAAGGGACTTGTCCCAACTGCTCCCTTAACGTAGGGGAGTCCTTAACCCTGGCCATAAAGTCTTCTTCCTTTGGTATAGGATAAAAACCAAGCTCAGCAGCTGTGGCTACTCGATTAGACGGCGTAATAGTTAGAAAGCGTCGCTCATTAAACCAGTAATAAGCTTGTTCAGGAGCAACTGGCTCTTCCTTGTGGTTGAGCAATTGCACGGGAAAGTACTCATGCTCCATTGTGTCTATACTTTCGATCACAGTTTTTGCTCGCTCGGAGATAAATAGGTAACCACCAACACCCCACAAATCCGGTATTGGTTCCACCTCTTTTCCTTGGTGAAAACGTAAGCAGGCGATGATTGGACGATCAGATAAAAGCGGCGCTTGAAAAAAATTTACGCCAAGCTGCTGAAAGACTCCTGGGGTGGGGGTAAATTTTCTCTCGTAATGTATTAATCCCACTCCCCAGCGCTCTTTGGCGTCGCTTCCGGGGCGAGGAACAGGGAATGCTTCCAAACGATCTTGCGTCGCCAGCTTCGACAAAAATCTATAAAACATGATTTGAATTCATACAGTCTGTTTTAATTAATTCATAGTTTCCATTTTCATCGCCCAAACATCTGGCTGCGAATCATTGGCGGGAATTCTACGCATACTAAACGGTTTTGATCCTTCTATGCCGATAGTGTTACCTTCAACGAAGATAGGTCCGTTAGCCAGGACATAACCGACCATGCAGTATAAGTGCTTGGCGACCTCGGAGGGTTTGCATTCAAATGGGTCGATTTGGATTTCAAATCCTGATAAAGCCTCAAGTCCTTGCGTAACTGCTCCAACTTTGTTTTTCTCTTCCAGAGAAAAAAATCGAATACCAGTCAAGTAGGGAATTGGTAGCCCGTACAAGGCGATGGGGCCGTGATCATTGAAATCCGCCATTGCTTTGCCTGCACTGCTAATCGTCATTGCGTATTGTTCTCTGTCTTCCAACATATCAGAACAGGGCCAGTAGAATGCTAATGGAGTCGCGCATTGAGCTAGTAAGTCAGTTATCGTCATTACACACAAAGCTGAAAAGATTGCCTGTAATTGGTCATCAGCCGACAGTCCTGGCGATATGATCAGATGAGCTTTATGGTTACTAACTAACTGCTCTCCATTTACCAAGTTATAGCTTGTATGCAATGCCGTATCGAAAGTGTTTGAAGGAACTGGTTGGTCAATGGATAAGACAGTATATGGACGCTCATTCCACATTATAATGAGCCCATCACTAGCATTTTCTGCGCCATGGACTGTTATGTTTGAGTTGTCTATTTTATCTCTTAATAATTGCTCAAGTTCCGTAATTGGTAAGTCTATTGGGCGCTCAAGTAATATTATTTGCATGATAGGCGGGAAAGTGGCTTTCTGGTGCGACTCTTTTTTGTTCACGGTTTCCTCAATGAAAACGTTGTTATATGCTGTGAGATAAACAGCTGGATTGCCTTCAGTATGTATAAATGCTAGTGTCAGTCTTTTATCTATTAAGAAGGATGATCTTCTTATGTGAAATCATGAACGACTAGCACTCTCTTTAATCGGGTGCAGAAAAAGAAATGGACTTGAGCAAGAAGGCCTGCATACACTCCCGCTTCAACGAATCCAAGATAAGTGTACTCATTTCCATCACCACTATATAGAGAAACTAGCTTTTCATTTCCATTTTTATTGCCTGGTATTTCGGAAAGCTTATTTCTAACATGCTTCTTCAATTTATTATACCAGTTGCAATAGTTGGTTGTTTCATCACCTTTATTGAAAAGCATCTTATGCCCAGGCGCCCCGTTTTTGTGACAGATATGGCCGCTTTCTAAAAACTCGTCTCTTCTTTGGTTAAATTTTATTTTGGCTTCACTTAAAACGAGATCAAAGGGAAGCAGGTCGCTTGGCGAACAGTCTAATGACCATCTGCCATCTCTTTGGGTATAGGTGAGCCAAGTTTCACCGCATGTTTCTCCAAAATTATCGACGCCTATTAACCCTTCATCATCACCGATAGGGATCGCCAAAAGGATGTCATATTCTCCGTCGCTTTCTTCTAAGTGATAAATTCCTACAGGGAGGAGCAAGTCTTTTTCAATCTCCGAAGCGAAGACCGCGTCAGCATCCGGGAAGGCCGTAAAGAAGTCGCTGTTCTCATAAATTCCCCTTTCACCCATATATCACTCCTTATACTGAATGCGAAGTAGTTTCTCTGTTATAAGCGTTTTTCGATTTATCGTCAGCGTTTTGGCTTCAGCTAAATTCATGTACAACCATTACTCGTTGCTTTCCTGGATTGAAAAAGAAGCGTAAAAATGCCAAAAGTTCACCCGAATAATGACTTGCTGCTACAGCACCTAAATACAAGTATTCATCTCCGTCACTATCTAATATTGTTACAGCCTTTTCAGGCTCACTTTCTTTTCCTGAAATATGTTTAAGCATAAAAGGGACGCTGTTAGAGAAATCTGATGAAAACCAGTTTCCATAGTTAGTTGCTAGACCGCCATAACGAAATAGCTCAAATTGGATGGGATCGCTACCATGCTCAGGTGTTATCTCTATTTTTCCCGCTTTTAAAAATTTCTCTCTAGTTGATGCATAAGAGTAATGTGCGGAACCGCGCATCGCGCTAAAGGATTCAAGGTCTCGCACGCTGCAGTCGAGAGCCCATTTACCATTTTGATTAGAATATGTTAACCAAGTTTCTCCGCAAAATTCACCAATATTACTCTTTCCTAACATTCCTTCTTCATTGCCGATAGGTATTGCCAAAAGAACATCGTGCTTTCTTTCGTCTACTTCTAGGTGATAAACCCCTAAAGGGAGGAGAAACTCTTTCTCAATTTCTGATACGAATACTTCATCAGCACTTGGAAATGCGGTGAAGAAACTGCTGTTTTTGTATAACTTCTTCTCTAGCATGCTTGGCTTTTATAGTGAAAGTTAAGTTTGACTGTTTGATGGCCTCTTTAGATGAAAATAATCGCTACCTATCGTCCTGAAAATAATACCTCCCACGATTAAGCACGTCTAAGGCTTTAATTGCTTCAGACTTAACCCAATTCTTTTTCTCGTTGTCTTCGATTGCCAGCGGTTTAAGGGTGCGGGTCTGATATTCGGTTTCGAGGAGGTATTTTTCTCCATCTAAATATAAGAAAACTCTACCCACGCCCAACACATAAACAATCTCTACGGCATAGTGATTTCTCGATGTATCTGTTACCCAAGGATTGAGATGACAGACGGCTCCGTAGGGCGTTGCATATTCAAAGCTTATTCCAGGTGTTGGTCCTGCTGAAGTGGCCAAATGAGAAAGGTGTTCTGGCAAATCTTCGTTGAGATCACGTTGAATTTTTATGCAGTCCTCAGGTTTGAGGCGATGGAGTATGTAATTCATAGTAAAAGCCCAGTGGGTGCGTGATTAGCCATTCAGCTTCGCCCCACAGTTAAAACAACTTATCGCCCGAGCGCTGACTTTTCGTCCGCATTCGTCGCAAACCAGGGAGGTTTTCCCGCCTGAGGTTTGGGATTTCTTTTCAACTTCCGCCAGTTTGGCTTTTAGTCTGGCGCTGGAGCAGCCGTCTTCTTCCATGATTTCCCACATGGCCTGACAAAGGTGGGATAGTTTTTCCACTTTTTTCTCTAACAGGCGCACGTCTACGGCGATGCCTTCCGCCCTGGTTTTGGCATTGCGTGCTTCGCCATGGGCTCGGGAGATTTTGAAGTTTTGAAAAAGGTCATAGAGGTTCATGGGGAATTCCAACTGCCTGTTACTACTGTTTTGCTAACGATTATTGGGTCGGGGAGGCGAACAGGTCCGCGGCGTCAGGGAAGGTGTTGAATAAGGCGCCGTTTTTGTTGATGGGATGTTCGTCCATGGGGGTATCCGGATGGTCCTGTTGCTGGGCGATTGTGTTCCCGGCGAGGAGCCGGTTCGCTGATAGGGCGCTATCTTACTCATTTTGAGTCTCCAATCCCACTTTCTGTAGGCGTTCTTGTTCTCTAATCCTGCAAAGACTGGCGCATTGGCGCCCCAGTCTGGGTGAAAAATCACCCAGTGCGGGTCAGCGTTACTCCAATGCTGATTCTGGCTTGGCGAATCTGGCGAAAGTTGGGGCTGGATACTGATAGCTGTCTGGTTTTTGCGGGTCGGAATAGACCCGCTTTCCGCTCCAAATCTTTGCTTGGATTTAACGTGAAACGCGTGTGTCTCCCGGCGCGTTCGAACGTTGCTGATTGTCTGGAAAAGTGGAATGAAGCTTGCTCACGCATAGCTCACCGAAATCAGTGATCGTATGCGCAAGAATTCAGCGGATCGAATCTATAACAATGAAGAACCACGTGCGTATCAAATTGCGGCGGCCGGTGGCGGCGCTGGAGGATCTGCCTCATTGGCAGCAGTTGCTGGGCAATCGGCGGCTGGAGCATGAGCGTTTTCTGCCGGACGTTGATCGTATCTTTCATCGACATCGACTGTCCTTTTTCGCCACACGGGAATATCAGCCCGCCGGGCCGGACTGGTCTGAAGACGAGATCGCCAGCGGCTTGAACCGCGTCTATCGGTTGGTCCTGTCTCGCGACGGTGACATTCCTCCCGACATGATCGCGGAAATTCGTCTGCTGCCGGAGGTGGAGGAAGCCGCGCCCGGCGATATCGGGCAAATGGAGCTGAATCCACGCAGCGCAGCTATGAGCGCGCGCACTGACCGCGCCTCGCGGGAGGCCATCTTTCTGGAAGAGGCGCAGGCGTTCAGCCAGGGCGACAGCGACATTGTGGTGGCGGTATTGGATACCGGCGTCGAGCTGGATCATCCCGAACTGCGCCATGCTATCCGCGGCGGTTATGACTTCGTCAACATACTCGACGGGGCCAGTGAGTTTATCGGCGACTATATCGACGCAGACGCCATCGCCGATGACGAAGTCGGCCACGGCACCCATGTGGCGGGCATTATCGTGGGTAAAGGGCAGGGCATGCCGGGCGGTGTGGCGCCCCGTTGCAAACTGATCCCCGTACGCGTGCTGGCCGCCATGGAAAAACAGGGACGTCGGGTCGGCGCCGGACTCATCGAAAATATTAACGCTGGCGTTAAATATGCGGTGGATCAAGGCGCGCATGTGATCAACATGTCATTAGGCGTAAGACATGAGGGCGGCGGCCTACCTCACCAGGAAGTTATCGACTACGCTTATCGGAAAGGAGTCACCATCGTGGCGGCGTCCGGCAACGACGGGTTACAGGAAATGTATTACCCCGGCGCGTTTGAAACAGTCATCGCTGTCGGCGCAATGGACGCGCAAGGGCAAGTTGCGGACTTTTCCACCTACGGAGACCAGGTCTCCTTTATCGCTCCCGGCGTTGACGTCTACAGCGCCTATCTGGACAACGAATACGCGTTTTCAACCGGCACCTCCCACGCCGCGCCCTTCGTAACCGGCGCTGTGGCGTTGCTGAAATCCTATGCCCGCAAAGCCGGACGCACGCTGTCCGACGGGCAGATCAAACATATCCTCAAGCACACCAGCGACAAAATCGACAATCGCTTCAAACACCGCAAAGCCGGATACGGGAGACTGAATCTGGCGGATGCGATGCGTTATCTCGAGTTCAAGCTTGGCCAAAGGAGAGAACGATATGGCTACCACTGAAGAGAAGAAAGAGTCCTCCGCCCGCACTGCGGCGGGAACCACCGTCACGGCGTCGTCCGCTCTCGACTTCGGCGACTTGAAGAACGAGTGGAGCAAATTGCTGGAGAAGCAGCGGCCGGACGCGGAGAGCAACCTGCTCAAGGTGAACGTCCGCGCCGGCAAGATCGACCCGCTGGCGGAAGCGGCGCTCAGCAAGGTGAAAGAAGTCTATTCCACCAATGAGAACACGCTGCGCAAGCTTATCACCCGCAAGGGCTGGGCGACGGAGCTGGACCGGGTGATCAAACGCATCAACAGCCTGCGCATCAGCGAAAGCAAACGCGTGGTGTTGGCGGCGGTGTATCCGGCGCTGTTGAACAAGTTGCTGAGTTGCAACGGCGCGGATGAGGAAGTGAAGGACGAAATGGGATTCACCGATTCGGTGTTGTTCGAGCTGGAGCGCGAAGACGGCCCCCTCGACCGATTCGCCCAGGAGGTGGTGAAACTGGTGGGGGCCAAGCACCGCATCAATTTTGCCGAAGACAATGTATTGTGCGACCTGATTGCGCATCAGGTTCGCGCCGGCCTGTAATCAGCGAACGGGACGTCAACCATGCCTAGCAACACAAAAATCTCGCTTAACCCCGGCGCCTTGGAGGCCGCGGTATTAAAACTGATTAATTCGGTGAACGAGCAGGGGCAGTTGCCGGCGTTGCTCGAAATCTACATCGAGAGCAACGAGATCGAGAAGTCCCGGTTCACGCCGGAAGTTAAAGCCGCGATGATCGACTATCTGCTGGATCGGGGCGTACAGATCGACGACATCGACAAGCTCAAAAAGGGCGGCTACGACGAACATTTCGCGCTCGCCTATGATTACGCGCTGAGCACCGCCGGCGGCGAGGAAGATCCTCTGGACGCGGCGCGGCGTAAAGGCGGCGGACGTGGCTTCGGACAATGGGACTTCAGCGTCGATCACTTCGAGGACGTCGAAGAACAGGGCGTCGTCAAAGAGAACATTCTCGCGGCGGGCGCGCTGGATTACATCTTCGAATTCGGCGAGCGCCTCGGCGTGTTCCGTCTGGTGGATGCGCTGGTGCTGAATTGGGCCGCAGGCTCCATCGATGTGGTGGAGGGTCCGGCGGCCGCCCGTCTATACCGTTACTGGAAGCTGCGGGAAGAGCGCGCTTCGCTCGACGAACGCGGCATGGTGTATCGCCGGGTGTTGAGCAAGGGCTCCACCGAAGTGCTGTCGCGCATGGTGGTCAACGAGCCTTTCCCCTTGCTGTGGCGCAACCTGATGGCGGAAGTGGCGGAATACATCGACAAGACCGAAAAGGTCGACGATGGCGCCGGGGAGTTTTCTCCTGTGTCCCGCTCCCGTATCTACCAGGCTACTCGCGAGCTGCAATACAACCTGACCGAATACTGTACCGGCATGGCTCACGTGCAGGCGCGGGAGTTCTACGCGCAACTGCAGGAATGTTTCGAAATCCTGAAGGATGACGAAATCATGTCCTACTTCGGCGGCAATCGCCGTAAGAGCCTGTGGACGGTGATCGAACGGCTGTCCAAGGAAGAATTCGGCGCTTCCCCCAATATCGCCGCGCATCGTTCTCTGGCGGTGGACGGCAACCGCATCTTCCAGTGGATCGCCAACTTCAATGAAGCGGCGGTGCGGCAGGAGGATTTCATCGCCTTCCTGCAGGCGGCTGAGTCCTACATCCTCAATTTCACCTCCGCGTCGGATCAGGAAATTGACGAATTTTCGGAAGAGGATGACTTCGAGTTCGCCGACGAGGACGACGATTTCTAACCCAGGCCAACAGGGAGCCCAGTCGCATGAGTGAACAGGCTATCAAAGACATTGCAAGAGAATATACGCGCAGGACTTTGGCCCAGTCGGCCACATTTCACCAGTTGGGGATTGAAGACCAGAAGGCCTTGTATCTGGACGTTTACCGGCAGAACTATCAGCAGCTGGCGCTGAACGCCAATGGCGGCGCGCATCATCCTGCGCCCTATGGCCGTCAGCAAAGCCTGCAGAGTCAGGCCATGGCCGATCCCAAAAAAGCCAGCGACATGATCGACGACGATCGCCATAAAAACGAGCGCATCGATCAGGCTGGCGAACTGGCGGGCGGCTTTATTGACGAGGTGGATTTTCCCGGTTTTGTCAAAGATCTGCTGAAAGGCGTGTTCGACGCCAATCTGGAAGTCACCCTGGCGCAGATGGAGTCCTATCAGAAGCTGTTGAAGGCGGCGACCCAGTCGGTATCCAAATTCATCAACGCCATCGACGACACCGCTTCGTTTGGTTATCTGGCGGAGAATAATGGCGATGAATTCGGCCTGGATTTCAGCGATGAGGAAAACGCCGACGGCTCGCGCAAAGTGGTGTTGACCGACAGAAACGGCGATCCGGTGGACCTGGGAGATAATCAGGTCAAAGCCCGCATCATGGACGCCAAGATTCAAATGGCGAAAGAACAGCGCGCCATGCTGCGCGAGACCATCCTGATGGGCATCACCCGTCTTGTGGTGGAGCGCGGCAACGTGAAGGCCTCCGTGCTGTTCGACATCAAGGCCACCGAACAGGTGCAAAAGGCGGACAAGGCGGCGTTGCAGGAACTCAAGTCCTCCAGCAACAGCGTCAGCGCCAGCGGCGGCTTGATCGGCGCCATCTTCGGCGGGCCCAAGGGCGGTCATACCTCCAGCACGCGCAAAACCAAAATCTCCGTGGCCAGCGCCAAGAGTGTGGCGAATACGGAGCTGGCGGCGAAAGTGGCGGGCTCGGTGGATATCACCTTCAAATCCGACTACTTCAAGCTGGATAACTTCGCCGCGCTGTATCAGGGCGGCAATGACGGTGGCGCGCGCCTTGGTCCCTCGCAGCAGGTGGCGGCGCAACCGGGTGCGCAACCGGGTGCTGCGCCGGCAGCCGCTCCACCAGCGCCGGTAGCGGGAAGATAAACCGTGGCGCTGGCGCTGATCCTGGCGATACAGCCCGGACCCGAAGGCGTCGCAGTGCGGTTCGACATTGGTCATAACCGTTATCTGCGTTGGAGCCTGGGGGAGGGTGAGAGCGAGACCGCCAACGGACTGCCGCGTCTGACCGGCGCGGCCGGGCGATCCAGCCTGATCGGTCCGCTACGGCCGGAGGCGAGGGGGCGCGGCGAGTTCGTCATCCCCCGCGCCATGCTGTCGCGGGAGAAGCGCGCGCTGCAAATCACCAGCTACCGGGATGACAACGGCGCCGGTCCCGCTATCTCTGCGGTGGAGACCTTGCCGGTCTCCCTGCTCAGCGATCTGGGCGGCGAGCCGCCGCCACCGGCGGGACTAGCGTTAGGGGCGACACAGGCAAGTAAAAAGGACAGCATCATGACAGCCGTATCCCCTGCATATCAGAGACAGACAGCCATGGCGCGGCAAGTGGATAACGCGCCTTTTCATCTACGGGAAAGGCGCTTGAGCCGACCAATGTTCATCGATGCGATTGTGGGCGCGCTGCCCAGCCTGTTGCCTATGCTGGCGCCGGCGATCGGCTCTTTACTGGCCGGCGTGGCGCCGGCAGTGGGACAAGTGGCGGGACAGGTCGTGCGCAGCGTATCCGGCGGCGGCGCGCCGCGTGCGGACGCGGGAACCCAGACCGCGGTAGCGCAAATCGCCAATCTGGCGGAACAGGCTCTGCGTGCGGCGGGCCCTGCCTCGCAACAAATACTCACTCCCGAAAACATGCGCCAGATCATGCAGTTGATTCAGGCCGGCGCCGCAGCGCAAGGCGGGGCGACCGCCAGAGCCAGTGGGCTATCGCTGCATGGACCCAGACGCCGTCATCTGAGTCTGGCGCGCTCTCAATACAGTCAGGCTCAAGTCGCTCCGGCGTTACTGGCGGCGCTGCCTGCGTTGATGCCTTTGCTGCAACAGGTGCTGAGCCCGCAGACGGTGCAGAGCATCATTGACGCGCCGCAGCGCATGACCGGCCAGATTATCAACGGCATCACCGACTTCGCCCGCCTGGGCCTCCAGGCCGACCAGCAATTGCAGGAACACCTGCGCGCACTCAATCCGGGAGTGGACGATCCTGCGCTGCATCAATTGCTGGCGGGTTTGAGTCTGGGTATGACCGCCCGGCGCGGACGCGCCTATAAACGTGTCAGCAGCGTGCGTCTGATGTTGGATCATACGCCGACGCAAGTGGTGTTCGGGCGGGAAGTGTCCCTGTATCAGCAAGGCGCGCCACTGCAGTTTCCTCTGTCCGTGGAGACGCCTCAGTCTATTCGCGACGCTGAGCTGATGTTGCAGATCAAACAGGCGGACGACCTGCGCATTGTGCACGAGGACGCCGAGCCCATTGGCGACGTCAGTTCCGGCCCGCTGGAGATCATTCCTCGCGTGGAGGCGGACGTCTCGGCGCGCTTGTCGCCGCAGAAAGACTATATCGTCGTGCTCTCCCTGATCTGGCGCAACAGCAAGGGACAGAGCCGGGGAACCTCCGTGCAGCACAGCATCAGTCTGATGGGGGATTATCGTTTTGACAGGGTGGAGGAAACCGGCGAACTCATCCCCCTGAGCGACCGGGAAACCTATCGGGATTACTGGCATCGTCTGTGGGAGGCGCCGTTTGACAGCGATACGCGGCGAGTGGATATCCAAAGCAGATACTTCCTGACCCTCAACCCGGAACGCAATCGCAACGCCCGACTGGATTCCGACGTGCGCACGGAACAGGAAGGGCCGCGGGCTACTATTCGTTTGCGCAGCGGTTACGAATATAGCCTGTATGCGCTGAATCATTTGATGACGCGCCTGGCTCCGGATCAGGAAGCGCTGAGCGACGCGGCGCTGGAGGCGCTTAACGGCGCGGATTTCGTTGAGCGTTTCAATCAGGCGGCGCAGCATCAAGGTCAAATCCGCGGACGTCCCGGCGAGTCCGCCGCATTATGGGCGTTTCCCGTCTTCAAGATGCAGACCCTGGTGATGGTGAGAGCGGAAAATGTGGACGAAAACGGCGTGATCGGCGGCCTGTCGGAAGAGCGCATACGCTTCCCCATGCCCGCCATGGTGCATTTTGTGGGAGTGAAACAAGCATGAAGAACAACAATCCCCGGACACGCCCCCGGCTTCGCGCCAGGTCGTTATCCGAGCGCGATATCGCGGATCAATTCCAGGGACTGGAAGTGGAGTTCAACGACAAAGTGACGCTGTTTCCCGTGCAGGTGGAGCGAAATACGCCGCCGCAGCGCAGACGCTCACTAAGAAGCAGTCTGCACTAAGGCTGGAGCTTAATGGCGATGAATGACGCAATGACCCCGGACCCGAATGCGGCGACCAATGCCCCAGAGGAGACTCTGGAGTCCTGGCTGGCGCCCGATCAGCAGGGGCTGGTCGAGGAAGATCGGTTTCCTGGTCTGGCGGACATGCTGGAGGATTTTCTGACGCCGCAACTGGCGCTGGATGTCGACCCGACCCAGCCGGATCAGTTGCTGGGGTTGTATGTCGAACGCCTGGCGCTGGATCTGCCCATTGAGCTGCAGCCGCGACGGGATGAGCATGGTGTTCTCACTGTGGGCGTAGCGCCGCCGACCCAATGGATCGAAACCAGCGTGCAACCTGTGTTGCACAGACTTCGCGTCACTCTGGAGTTAAACGACGATGACGACGCGTGAAACCAAACCCTGGAATCTGGAGCAGTTTCTGGACTCCCTGATTCTGGAGCTGGACAAGGCGCAAGACACCCTGTCCCTGAAAGGGTTGACGCGCAAACTGACTTACACCGTCAAAGACGTGGCGCTGGACTTGAATATTTTCCCGGTGCTGGAGGACGGCAAGGTGAAATTCCAGATGGCGAAGCCCGGGGAAACCGGCGGCTCGCGCATCTCATTTCAACTTGGCTCCATTACTGATCGACAGATTCGCGAAAACGCCAATGAGCCGCCCAGCAAGGACGACGTGCAGCTGGATACGCTGGAAGATGTGGATGACGAGGTGAAGGAAAGCCTGCGCAAGGTGGGCGTCACCTCGACGCGGGATCTGGAGAAATTGAATCAGCGCAATGTGAATATTGAGAACGTGGTGAAGGAAAAGACCGGCGGCGAAAAAAGCCTCGACTATTCCGACCTCGCCAATCTGATCAACAAGGCGCGTCGGCGCAAACTGTCGCCGCAACTGTCGACGCTGAGCGCGAAAGAGCAGGAAGAAGCGGTGGAGCTGACCCTGCGCGGCAGCAACTTTGTTTTGCAGCAAAGCGCCAGTTATCCGGCCGCCATGGTGAACAACCAGAAAGCCGAAGTGCTGCATGCGGACGCCGGCGAGTTGAGGCTGAAAGTGCCGCGACAGGCGCTTAAAGACGGCGACAACGCCCTGGCCATCGCCCTGGACCCCTATGCGGTGATGCAACTGAATCTGCAGTCCTGAGGATAACGTTGCGTTCAGAGGAAAAAGACCAACGGAGGCGTGGTAGCAATACCCGCCAGACAATTATTGACTGGATACGAACCATCGGAGAGGACGCCTCTATGGGACGAAGTCTACGGTCACTGGAGCAATCGCTGGCGCGGGACGCCCATCCTGAACGCAGCGACGCCAGACGACTCAAACGTGAAGACGTACGACGGGGTGCTGGCATGTCAGCGCCGCCATCTGGGTATCGGGAGCAAATCGAGGTCGTGCGCGGTCAACGCGTCGCGCAGCCGACCCGTAGCCTCAGAGCGCTGGAGGATCGCGTGCTGGGACGCCGACCCGCTGCGCCGGCGATGACGGATAAACCGCCGCAACGCACCATGTTGCGAATGGATCAGGAGCAGGCGCCATCGCTTCCGCTTCCTGTGAATACGCCAGCGGCGCAGTCCTGGAGCGCTTCGCAAAGTTATCAGCCCGATTACCAGACAAGCTATCAAACAAGCTACCAGACAAGCTATCAGGCAGGCCATCCGCAGAGCTATCCGCAACCGGCGGTGAATTCTCTGGCTTACGCTCCCGAATTCTCCGCTCCGGATACCGGACGTTTTCGGGTCGAGCCTTTTGAAGAGCCGCAGGCGCTGTCTCAAAGTCGGGCATTGAGCGGACCCACTTCACCGGATGATTTGTTCCGGCCTGATCCCGCTGTGGCCTCGCCAGCGCCTTCCACCTCTACGCCTATCTATGCGCCGTCGTCCCAGCCGAGTTTAAGGACAGAGTCGCCCAATGGCGGTCAAGCCGCGCCTCCCGCTGTCGTCAGCCGACAGGAGGAAGAGGATGACCTTAACTGGCTGGCGGAGTCGCAACCGCAGCGGGTGACGGCGGCGAGCAAACAGGCGCTGGATGCGGGACTGGCGTTGGCGAAAGACGATTTTGAACGGGATCTGGCCGCCATCCTCGGGCAACCGGCGCCAGCCGCTTCCGCGCCTGCTGAACCGCCGCTGACGTCGCAGACGCAACCCCCATCGTCTCCGACGCCAAACGCTCCGGGGACGCCGCCAAACGAGGAGCCCGCGCCCGCCCATCCCACTCATGACGTTTTTGATCAGATGGGGCTGGCCATGCGTTACGCGAACAGCTTCGACCTGGGGGCGGTGCCCCTGAAGGAGCGTTTCGATCATTTTGAGAGAGAGCTGCAGGGAACGCCTCCGCAGCCATCGCAACTGTCGGCGCCGCCGACTGTGCAAAGTCCTTTTGTGGACCCCATGAATCTGGATGAGTTTGATCTGGTGGCGGAACTGGCGGAGATCGGCGCTGAGCGCCCACCGCAGCCCCCCATCACGGAAACCGAAACAGACAACAAGGCAAACCGCACTGAAGAAACAGCAGGTGACGACAATGAGCAACCGACTGGCTGATCTGGAACAAACACTGGCGCCGCGCGCGCCCGCTCGCTCCAAACCCAACAAGCAACAGAAAATGCGTAGCGCGCTGGATCGTATGCAGCAGCCACAACCCACTCCGCAAGCGCCCAGTACGCCGCCTGTGGGGCAGGGGCTCAGCGCCCGGGTATCCCGTTGGCCGGGGCGGGGACGTCACGCCGCGCGCAGCTTTTCCGCCATCAGCTATGACGTGCCCGGAAATTTCTGGGTCATGGCCCAGCCTTCCGGGATGACCTGTTGGGCGACGGTCTTCACCATGCTGAAAAGCTGGCGTTCGCAACGACAGTTGACCATTGAGCAGGCGCTGGCGACGGTGGGCGAGCGCTGGGTGAATATATTCCGCGCCAATGGCGGTCTGGCTGGCGACGATAAACCCACTTTTATCTCCACCTCCGGTCTGGTGGCGGAGCCGCCGCAAAGCTATAGCCTGGAGGGCTGGGAAGGTCTGTTGCGCAACTACGGACCGGTGTGGGTGACTACTGACGAAGCCCCGGGAGAGCCCTGGGCGATACACGCCCGCATCATTACCGGCATTCACGGCGACGGCACGCCGGAGAACACCAAGTTCAAAATTGTCGATCCGGCGGGCGGCAGACGCTATGAAGAATCGATCGCCGTGTTCATTCCCAAGTACGAAGAGGAAGTGCGCCGCACAGGTTATATGCGCATTCAGGTCGTACACTGGCAGGCTGACGCGGTGAGCGAACAGCGGGCGATGTCCTACGGTCGCAGTCTTCCAGCCCCGTCCCGCAGCTTCAGTGCGCCGGCGGCTTTTGGACACAGCCGCGCCTTTGACTATACCGACGCGCTGGCTGCGCACCGGCAGGCGATGGCGATGAACCAGTCTTTCGATGTGCGCTACAACGTGCAGCTGGTGCCGCAACAAACCGGTTTCTCATGCTGGGCGGCGGGTTTCGCCATGATAGTCGGCTGGCGCGAGCAAATGAGCATTGATCCCTCCGAAATCGCCAGAGCGGTAGGCTATTGGTCGCAGTATCAGAACGGCCTGCATCCCGAAGATCTGCGGGTGATGAACGTGTGGGGCTTCACCCCGGAAGCGCCGCAGTCCTACATGATCGAAGCTTTCGTCGACTTACTGCGCAACTACGGACCGCTATGGATCGCCACGGCGGAGCCCGGCCCGCATATCCGGGTGATCACCGGCATTCATGGCGACGGTACGCCGGATGGCACCATTCTGCATATCAACGATCCCTGGGAGCAGGGCATGAGCAGCTTCCGTCCGTCCAATCGCGGTTCTCAATACACGGAAACCTATCGCCAGTTTGAACAGAAACAGGCGACCCTGGCGGGCCAGGAGATGAGCTACAAAGCGCCCATCTACATCGCCCACTTGCCCAGTCTGCCAGACTGGATGCGCAACCCGGCGGCGCAGAGTTTCTCCGCCTATGTGGGCCACTCCATCGCCATGGAAGCGCCCAGCAATCCCGCCAATTATCGGCTGCTCACCTCGGGCACCTGGAACAGCAATACCTCGCTGCGCGTGCAGGGCGGGCAGGGCATGTGGTTCAAAATCCGCAACGCCAACGTATTGGGAACCACCATCACCATTACCGATCAGGCGGGACAGACCAAACAGTCCATCATCCTGCCAGCCTCCAGCGTCGAATTCGTCTTCGCCATCTTCGGCTCAGAACCCATGGGCTGGCGCTTCGACATCTCCACCAACAGCGACGCCTTCATCGTCACCTGGGAACTCTGGAGCACCTGGGTTCCTGGTATGCCGCCGAATGGGTGATGAGTAACTAGAAACAACCTGTTGGCTAACACCCCTCACCCCTCAAGTTCAATGCGCTGAATATCGATTAGAGACGAACATTCAGCGCATTGAGTACTTGGCGATCCCTGCTTAATGTCCATCCACACTCCGTACAGTTTTCCAGGTAAGTGCTAACCTGTTATTTTCTGTGCTTGTCAGATATATCGAACGAAGTATGAGTAGGCGAGAGTGACTGGACTGTACGAGTGGAACCCCATGCCTCATGTCGTGGATATCCGTTGTCCCGAATGTGGCGATAAAGCTCAATTTGAGTTTGCTGAGGTGGTTCGGATCAGAAAAAGGGAAGAGGTCGCCTTCTTCCAACAAAATAATGCTTTCGAATACCGCCAGTTCACGGATAGCTGTGGCCACAAATGGCATGCGGCGATCTATTACGCAGGTATGCATGGCGGCTCGGTGAATGCCATTACCACTCTACCAAATGGGTATGAACCCGATGACTGGTCTCATTCAAAATTTCTTGTTCGCGATCATGGAACGGATATGGGCTCAATATTCTGTGGAAACTGCCATCTGAATCGGCTGCATAACCTGAGTTGGCCGGGCGATGCATACTTCTCAATTGAGCATCGGGGTAATGTCTTATGGGCCTTTAATCAAGAATCTGCGGGCGATCTGTACCACTTTATAAGCAGCCATGAAAGAAAGGTCGATGCATACAAATGGAGTCACTTTTTGATGCATATACCGACAGTATTTAAGACGAAGGCGGCGCGTGAGCCAATCGCCAAGAAGTTGGCGAAACTATTGCGCCCTGACTAGAAACACCCGGTTTATTACATCGGCTCTGGTAAGAGGCAAATGGGGTGATATGACCGTCTCCGTGTGATGATAAATGAAATAGCTTCAAGGAGATATCGCATGTCTGGAAACATCGTCCGCCTCCACCGCGTATTACGTTCGACGCCGGAAAAAATCTATCGCGCTTTTCTTGATCCGGATGCGATGGCCAGGTGGCTGCCGCCGAATGGATTTGTGGGTAAGGTGCACGCTATGGACGCCAAGGTAGGCGGTGGCTACAGGATGTCCTTCACCAATTTTTCCACTGGGCATAGCCACTCTTTTGGCGGCGTTTACCATGAGTTGGTTCCTGGGGAGCGTATTCGCTACACCGCGTCTTTTGATGACGCTAATTTGCCAGGCGAGATGCAGACTACGGTTACTTTGAGACAGGTCGCCTGCGGTTGCGAGTTGCACATTGTCCAGGAAGGCATTCCTGACATGATACCCGTAGAGGCCTGCTACCTGGGCTGGCAGGAGTCTCTGGAGCATCTGGCGAGGCTGGTGGAGCCCGAGATACCGGACTGATCCTGATTCCCGTCGCCGGGGGCTCCTTTCCAACGAAATTGTCCGATATAGTGATTTCCAATTCGCGCAGGCTAGGTCGCGTCTGCAAACTCATTCAAGGAAACGCTATGTCGGAAAAGATGAAAATGCTGGCGGGTCAGCTCTATGACCCGACTGATCCTGAACTGGTGGAAATGCGCCTGAGCGCGCGCTTGTTGACGGAACAGTTGAATGCCGCCAGCGCAGTAGAGCCGGATGCGCGCAGGCGTCTGGTCAAAGAGCTGTTTGGGAGCACCGGGGAGAACATTTTCATCGAGTCTTCTTTCAACTGTGACTATGGCCGTCATATCCATGTGGGCGAAAACTTTTACGCCAATTTCGGTTGCGTGATTCTGGATGTGGCGGAGGTGCGCATTGGCGATAACTGTCTGATTGCGCCACAGGTCGGCATCTACACCGCCACCCATCCTATCGATCCCGTGGAGCGCAACAGCGGCAAAGAATACGCCTTGCCCGTCACCATCGGCCACAACTGCTGGATTGGCGGACACGCTACGATTAACCCGGGCGTCACTTTGGGCGATAACGTGGTCATCGCCTCCGGCGCGGTGGTGACTAAAAGCTTCGGGAATAATGTGGTGATCGCGGGAAATCCGGCTAGAGTGATAAGAGAAATACCGTAGGTTCGAGGCGCTACCTCGTCCCAATACAGTAAGAACAACATGCGCGCACAGGCGCTGGCGCCGGAGGGGGAATATTATGCTGGAATTGAATCGGGAACGATGGGCGCAGTTATCGCATGCATTCGGTGAAGCGGGGGATATCCCGGACATGCTGCGGGAGCTGGCGAAAATGCCGCCGTCGGATACCTTTGAGTCGGAACCCTATTTCTCGCTTTGGAATGCGCTGTGTCACCAGGGGGACGTTTATACTGCGTCCTATGCGGCGGTTCCTCATATCGTGGATATCCTGAGCCGGAATCCCCAGGAGGCGCCGATAGACTTCTTTCTGTTGCCCGTATCAATAGAAATCACCCGGCTTCATGGCCATGGACCTGATTTGTCGGCGGAACTGGAGGAGGGCTATCACAACGCCATCGCCATGTTGCCGGGTCTCGCCGCCAAGGCGAAACCGAAGGATGAAGTCGGCGTGAGAGTATTGGCCGCTGTCATGGCTGTGGTACATGGTGAGGCGGCTATGGCGGAAGCGATTATGGAATTAAGTCCGGAAGTGATTGAAGACTTTATGGAAGAGATATAACGGACTCTTATTGGTGGTGAGTTTTTTAAATATATATTTCTACTTGCCACAATTAAGACATTGTTGAGATAAATCGGCGCTTAGGCTTGAATACCGAAAAAGCAGAGACGAATATTATCGACTCTGCTTTTTTCATTTTATAGATCCAGTCTGGATCTAATCATTAATCCAACCAGTAAACGTCTTGTACTGTGATTAAAGTGCCTGCTTGAGAGTTCATGGAGCCTTCGCGCAGATACACTTTCTCACCCACGATTTCCACCCACAAACCGTCCAGCTTCATCGCGTCCTGTTGGTTGATGCTGAAGTTCAGCAGGTAGTTGCCGCCCTCTGGCGTACGCAGGCTGATATCGGCGAAACGAATATCTTTGGCGGGCTTGGTGACCACCAGCTTGCCGCTCAACGTAACGATGTTTGGCGTTACGTCAGTCACGCAAGCGCCGCTTTCTTCAGAGTAAACGCTGCCTTCCTCGCAAGAACAGTGGCTGGGAGCGCCCCAGGCGCCCAGGTCACGGGTGCAGACCTGAGGATAACGGCCTTGTCTGCCAAGGTCGTTGTAAGCAGTCTGAGTCAGACAGGTGCCAGTGACTTCGCTGTACACCTCGTCTTCAGGGCACTGACAGATACTGGCGTTGCCCCAGACGTTGATATCCATGGTGCAGATCAACGCATCGGTTTTACCTTCCGCAAAAGCGGGCAGAGTGAAAATACAAAGACATGAAAGCAGAGCCAGTTTAATTAATCTCATTGTTACCTCTAACCTGTAATTTTAATTTCCATATATTGAAATATTTTGGCAATAAATGAGCAGAATATAGTCTGATCAGAACAGGACTTAGAATATATAAAACCCATTGACTGCAACGGCGCGCATTGTAGGAAGGGAAAGTAACTCCGCCTATCGTATTTTCTACGAGTCGCCGAAAATAAATGACGAAAAATTAAAAATATGGGGCGATATAAAAGGCGAATTGATGTGAATCAATTATGAAAAATGATATGTGGTAATCATGTAAATATATCGGTTTTAACGTATTGTATATGGATGTTTAAATATTGATTGGCGTAAGTGCGCCAAAGAAGACGCGGCGCTCTGTGCGAGCGCCGAAAAGGAGTCGTTATTGTCCTGCTACGCCAATAACGGATTTGCCATTGCACTGGGCGCCGTCGGCGCCGCAGATCAAATTCGTGTTGGCCTGCTCATAAACCATTCCGAACAAAATCTGATTATTACCAATGGGAGAAGCCGCGGGGATATGGGCGGACTGGTCGGCGCGGAATTCGGTGAATCTCAGCTTTTTCGCCTCATTTGTAACCTGCAGCAACAGGCCGGCGGTGACGCCGTCAGCGGCGCCTGTCGCGCCTGCAAACAGGAACTTACCGATGTCCAGCGCCTGGAAGTCGATAGCTACCTCGTTCTGCTTATGGTCGATCAAGTTGTAATTACGCAGACTTCCATCTGGTGAGAACTCCGCCAAAAAGAAGTCTCTCTCAACGCCGCCGCCCGGTTTTTGCACGGCGGCGTCGCCGCCAACCCAAATTTCGCCATTTTGCACGACAACTCCGCCCAGGGACTCGTCAAACTGTTTATCCAGCAGCAGCGTGTCCAGATATTGGCCTTGAGTGGTCAATAAGGTGACGGCGATGTCTTCATCATTATCGCCTTCATTGTGGTTGCTTTGTTGCAGCATACGGCCAAAGTGCTGGTCATAGACGGGTATGAAGGCGTCTTTGGTCTCAAAGGCGACGGCGATGCGATCATCTCCTTCCGAGACCGCTATTCTGGCGTGCAGCGGTCTGACTCTTCTCCACATCGCGAAATGGGTGGGCATAATCTGATGATCCCAGGATTGGGATAAGTTCAGGTTCATGGCGTAAACCTTGATCCCGTATGTATAGGCCAGAAGATAAACGGAGTTAGCCTCCACTTTGAGGGAAAGTAATGCGTTATTGGGAAGTGTGGGGTTGTTTGCGTAGTACAAATCCGTGATGGGAAACGAGGTGATCGTACCGTCTTCATTAACGTCGTACTCAATCAGATCCGCTGCATCCGGCGCGTCGACCAGTCGGGTCTGCGCCAAGATGTCGCCCTGCATGGAGAACTTGCTGAGCACTACATAGCTGCGTTCGGGATTGGCTGGCAGCTCAGGACCGACAGGTTGCAGTCCCACCGCTATCAAGCTCCCAAGAGGGGTAAAAGCGATGTCTTTGAAGGCGGTCAGCCCATCTTGCTCTTTGCTGAACAGTAAGTCTCCTTGCGGGGCCAGGCACTCCAGCTTACTTTTCCATGTATTGTCAGCGGTGTTTTGGGCATAGGTGTAGCAGACGGAGCCGTCAGGTCCGTGCGCGACCTTCGTTATCTGATTTTTGAAATCAGAAGAAATAGTGCGGTAGTTCGCACGGCCGGACCACATGGCGCTGTCAGGAAACTGACCTGTCGCCGGACCGGGGTCGACCACTTCAGCGGGGTTTGGTGTATTTGTCTGACCCGAAGCTCCGCCTGAGCTTCCAGAGCCTCCGCCGCACGCGGTGAGCGAAAGCAGAGAGAGTAGGGAGGCGAAAGTAACGATGCCTTTTGTCACAGAAGTACTCCTTGTATTAAGCGGCGGCGATACAGGAAATGTATGGTTCTGTGGGCGCCAACCGCGATGGGAAGGCGCATCAATCTACCGTCTAGTAGCTTGAATAACAAGAAGAATGTCAAATAAATGACCTGTGGTCACTATGTGCGCAAGAGCTGTAGTTTCAGAAAAATAGAAGGAAGCTGTTTGTCTGTCTGGTTAATAAGTCAAGCGCCGGCCGCTGACACAATCAGTGTAAGTAGTAACGGAACGCCAACCAGCAGGGCCGGTAAAGTCAGCGCGTAAAAAACAGGCCTTGCTACGACTGATCTGGCGTTGGAGGCGAATAAAGCGGACAGGATCAGCAACCCTTCTGTCAGCAGTAAATTGCTCCCTATGCTTTTGGCGGCGCCGACGCTCTCGTCAAAAAATAACGCGTTTATGCTGTGGGCGGCGGTGACCAACGCGAGGCAGGTAAACCCAACCGCGATGACTACTCGTAACCTGGCCAGGATGGATAGATAAACGTTTGCTTTGGACATGGACAAAAGGGGCTCCAATTCGCTTAAGAGTGACTGTATGCAATGCATGCCTGGGATGGGGCGCATTCTATCGCGTGAGGTCGCGATCATTGAAAAAGAGATTATAATCGCTTCGCTTTTTCACTCATAAAGGAATGCCATGATGACCAAGGAAAAATTCGATGGTCTTGCAGAAGACTATGATCTGTATCGTCCCCGTTATCCTCAGGCGTTAATGGCGATTATCAGGGACGCCTTGCCTGAGCGTGACTCCTTGAACATCGCTGATGTCGGGGCGGGAACGGGCATCGCATTGGAAGGGCTGATGCCGATACTGGGTAATCAGCATTGTTATTATGCGGTGGATATTTCCGCTGACATGATTGCGCAAGGGCGGCGCAAGTTTCCTAATGTCGATTGGCGCTTAGGAAAGGCGGAGGAGGTCATCCCGACGCTACCAGAGCTTGATCTGATTCTGGCGGCGCAATCCTTTCAGTGGATGGACCGTCCCCAAATGCTTGCGGCGACTCGACAGGCGCTGTCTTCCGATGGCGTATTCGCCGTCATTCAAAACAATCGCCACTATCAAAACAGCCGATTCCTGGACGGCTACGAAAGTCTGCTGGAGACATGCAGCCCAGGCTACAGCCGCCACTACCGGAGCTTCGATTTCCAGGGCGAAATCGCCGACGCGTATACCCGTCCGCGGGAGGCGGTGACGTTCCATTCACATCATTGGACAATGTCCTTCCCCGCCTCAGCCTTCGTCGGCATGAGCCGCTCATCGACACAGGCGCAACGCGCACTGGCGGCGGACGAAACACGCTTTCTACAAAGGCTGGATGCGTTGCTGAACCAGTATATGCAAGATGGAAATATCGAGTTGAGCTATGAGAGTCAGTTGTTTCTTGTTGGGATGGGGTAATCGAGTAAGGCTTAGGTGGGGTAAATTAAAAGGAGCCGAAACAAATTTCGGCCCCTTTCTTTTTTACTTAAACGTCCATGCCCTGAGAGCGCAGGTATTCATCATAAGTGCCTGCGAAATTGATCACGCCGTTAGGTGTGATGTCGATGATTCGCGTGGCGAGTGAGGAGACGAATTCGCGGTCGTGGCTGACGAAAACGACGGTGCCTTCGAACTTCTCCAGAGAGAAGTTGAGGGATTCGATGGATTCCATGTCCAAGTGGTTGGTGGGTTCGTCCATAACAATAATGTTGGGACGTTGCAGCATGATCTTTCCGAATAGCATGCGGCCCTGTTCACCCCCGGAAATTTTGGTGACGGACTTTTTGATCTCATCGCCGGAAAACAACAACTGTCCCAGGATGCCGCGAATCACCTGATCGTCATCTTTAGGCTGGCGCCATTGGCTCATCCACTCGAATAAGCTCATGTTTTCAGCGAAATCAGCCGCGTGATCCTGGGCGTAGTAACCAATCGACGCGCCTTCCGACCACTTTACGACGCCAGCGTCCGGTTCGACTTCATTCATCAGGCAGCGCATCAGTGTGGTTTTACCCGCGCCGTTAGCGCCCAGAACCGCCACTTTTTCGCCAACTTCAACCATCATATCCAGCTTTTTAAACAGGCTGAGGTCTTCATAGCCTTTGCTGAGGCCTTCCACTTCCAGCGCCAGACGGAACAATTTCTTTTCCTGGTTGAAGCGGATGTAGGGGTTAACCCGGCTGGAGGCTTTGACTTCCGCCAGCTGGATTTTCTCCATCTGACGAGCGCGGGATGTCGCCTGCTTGGCTTTGGACGCGTTGGCGGAGAAGCGGGCGACGAACTGCGCCAGATCGTCCAACTGCGCCTGCTTCTTCTCATTCTCAGCCAGTAGCTGTGATCGGGCCAGAGTCGAGGCGGCCATGTATTGGTCATAGTTGCCAGGGTAGAGGCGAATCTCGCCGTAATCCACATCCGCCATGTGCGTGCAGACGCTGTTCAGGAAGTGACGGTCGTGGGAAATAATGATCATGGTGCTGTTTCTGGCGTTCAACACATCTTCCAGCCAGCGGATGGTGTTGATGTCCAGGTTGTTGGTTGGCTCATCGAGCAGCAGAACATCTGGATCGGAAAACAGCGCCTGCGCCAGCAGAACCCGTAACTTCCAGCCGGGAGCGACAGCGCTCATCAGACCATAATGCTGTTCGACGGGAATGCCGACGCCAATCAACAATTCACCTGCGCGGGATTCGGCGGTGTAGCCGTCCATCTCTGCAAAGGCGCCTTCCAGGTCGGCGACTTTCATGCCGTCCTCGTCGCTCATTTCCGGCAGGCTATAGATGCGGTCCCGCTCACGCTTTACTTCCCACAGCTCGGGATAGCCCATGATGACGGTGTCGATGACAGAGTAGCTTTCATAGGCGAACTGATCCTGACGCAGCTTACCTACGCGGGCGTTGGGCTCAATGGACACGACGCCGGCGGTGGGGCTCAAATCGCCGCCGAGGATTTTCATAAACGTCGACTTCCCGCAACCATTAGCGCCGATCAGGCCGTAGCGGCCGCCGGGAGAGAACTTGACGGAGACGTTTTCAAACAGCGGCCGGGAGCCGAATTGCATGGTAATGTTCGCGGTACTAATCACAGCATTGTCCAGGAAATAAACAGAAACGGTCGCGCATGATAGAGCAATCGCCGCTTAGGGCCAAGTGTGGCGGTGTGATATTAAGGGAAATCCGCTGACCACTGCTGGGTTTGGGCGTGAAATGTCGGTAATTTACAAGCTGCTGGAAATTGACGGGCGTACAATCAATTGCTGTCCGCTTGAAGTCCTGCTTTTTATATCCAACCAGCACTACGAGAGTTGAAAATGGCGCTAGGTAGTCATTCGAACGTACACAATACATGTCTAAATATTCTTAAAAAGCAAGGTTACAGGCTATGGCTTCACTATGACGATGAGGACCTCCCGCTTGCAGAAGCAGATCTTTCAATGTGTCTTTGGTGCGCGGAAAAAAATGGTTACAAGTTCATCGCCAGTAATCCAATCGAGTTATTAGGTTTAGCAAAAATATATGAGTTTAAAGGCGAGCCGAAGACGGATGAGATCCCGTATTGGTGGCGTGTGATTGATGAGAAAGTAAGAGATGAACTTATAGAAAAATTATTTCTCGATGATTGAGCATCAAGCATAGACCCCATGTAAACTCCATGGGGACATGCAAGTCTGCATGATTTGACCCAGGTCGCAATTCTCCCACCCTCAGCTAAAAAGCTTTTGCCTGGGTTCACGGCAAGGGTGCATGATCTCTTCTGAATAACGTTAAGTTAACTGTTTTTGTCGGCCTGCGTCTGGCCGGTCATAACCTGCAGTATTGCGGACATCCAGTATTCAGCCGCCGCGATAGGTTTTTTGAAGCTATCGATAACAACAATGGAAGGGGGCAGGGAGTACTGTGAACGCAATATCTAAGGAGTTGGAGCAGGGGTTTTTCACGCAGTCGGTGATCGGCGATCAGCCTTATCCCAGTTATGAGTTACGCAATATTCTGGCGTGCCTGGGGGAATGGGGCGACGTCGAGTTTGTGGAGTCTGTTTTGAAGCGGGTGGGGCTGGATTGGGAGCGCTTGTGGGAAGAGCCTTCCATGCCCACTCATAGATTGCTGCAAACGCTGGATCTGGTGCGAGAGCGCTACGCTACTCCCGGCCTGGGGTGCGCTATCGGGCAATCCTACACGCTGGCCAGTCTGGGAGAAATCGGAGTACAGGTGGCGACCTGCCGGACACTGGGTGAAGCCCTGGTGTTGGTGGAGCGCAACTATGATCAGCTTGGCGTTGTGATGGATAAATCGCTCACCTTACAGGGCGATCAGGTGGTGGTGCGGCACTACAACGTCAGCGGTCTGGATCATGAAACGCTCGATTTTCTGATGGAGATCTGTATCGCCGCTTTTTTCACCGTCGCCAGAGAAGTGGCGGGATTCGACTTTCCCTTGCGTTATGTGTCTTTTACGCGAGAGCCTCCGACGGACCAAAAAATATATCGTCTGGTATTCGGCGATCAATTACGTTTTTCCCAGCCCTTCATCGAATGGGCGTTTGACGTGCGCTTGCTGGAAGAGCCGGTGCGGGTGCATCTAGCCGACGCGACGCCGATGCGGGAACAGCCGACCTATCTGCAGTTCACCGCCTGGGATGAAACCAGTCTGGTGCAGCGCATCAGCGACATGCTATACGCCAGCCGCGGCTTCCCTGAGCTGCCGGAAATCGCCAAGCGGCTGAATATGAGTCCACGCACATTGCGGCGCCGGCTGGCGACGGCGGGGATCAATTATCAGCGGCTGCTCAATCGAATTCGGTGTCAGCAGGCGATTGCGTTATTACAGGAGGAGGCGCTGGCGGTGGATGATATCGCAGACAGGCTGGGATTTACGGAGGTCGCCAACTTTCGGCATGCGTTCAAGAAATGGCTAGGACTGCCCCCGGGGGCAGTCCGTTCGGTTTAGCGTCTAGGGTGTCGCAAAAGCTGGTTTAGCGACTGTTTTTATAAAGTTTTTTGTCGTTTGGCGCGTATGTGCAGCCTGTTGTCAGGTTGTAACCTGAATTATCGACGCGCGCAAGGGCTTAATCTACGCAGTCGTTGGTCGCCATCCGCGCAATCCATTCATGTATCAGGGCTTGTCCTTCCTGGTGCACAAGCTGCCGGCCGATTTCCGGCATCTTATCGCCAGGCTGGTCGGACGCCATTCTGAAGTTGATGATGGAGGCGTCCGGCGATCCCGGCTCTATGTCGTAACTCAGTGCGCCGCCGCCGTAAGCCACGGGTTGTTTGCAAATGCCGTGCTGACTTTGGTAGTCCGCGAAGCTGCGCCAGAACTCCAGGCTGAGGCCGGTGTTCGAGGCGCTGCCTTCAGGACGGTGGCAATGCGCGCAGTTAATGTCCAGGTAGCCTTTCGCCAGACGATGGATCTGATCGTCGGAATAGCCCGCCAGATTGGAAGCGTCCGCGTCGCTATAGTTGGGCACGCTGTCTATGCTGGACAGATCATCCGGCAGACCGAAAAGAATGCCTTTCTGGCGCCAGTAGGCAAGCTGGTTGGCGGCGCCGTCGGCGTAAGTGTAAGTCCAGTTAAGCTGACGCGCTTTGGGTCCCAGGGGAACAAAGCGGGAGCCGGACTCCGTCTTGAACTGGTGACACTGCTTGCACTTATTAGTGTCGGGAACCTGATAAGTGAAGCTTTGCTGCGCCCCGTTATGCACCACCGTTGCGGCGTAGTTGCCTCCCGCCACGCTCAGCTCCGCGTCGTCCTCGTTAGCGTCCCAAATATAGGGCAGCGCGACCCAGCCGCTGGCGCGCCGGATCAACAGGCGGGTTTCCAGTAAGCGCTCATTGTCCAGTCCGCGGTTCGCCGTGTCCGTCGGCAGCGCGAAGGTTTTGGTAATGACGGTTCCTTCGGGAAAGTCGATGATTTCCTGTTCGCTGTATTGGGCCTGTTTGCCTTCAGGAACGTACACCACCCGGTATTTGCTCGCATAATCCGTGAACAGTGGGGTGGCGAGATCATATACTATGCCGGCCCCGCCGGTGGTCTGCGTTGGGTCCGCACCGCTGAACAGACGATAGCTGGACAGGTAGCGGCAATTGGTGGAAGCCAGCGCGCTCCAGTTCACCCCATCGCCGCTTTCGCCGCACACGCCTGCTTCTTTGGAGGTGGAGCCGCCACTGTCAGCGGTTCCGTCGCCACCGCTGCTGCAGCCGGCGATCACTCCGGCCATTATCCACAGCACGCCGCCACAAATAGCGGCTTTTTTATTGTTTTGCATAAGCGCCTCAACTCTTTACTGATGTGTCTAGCCTTGGTGTTTACAGGCTGCAAGCCGCATGGGCGTCATCCTGACCGCATCCGTGCACTTTGCCGGCGACCGTGGCGGT
Source organism: Hahella sp. HN01 (assembly GCF_018986435.1). Classification (GTDB taxonomy): domain Bacteria; phylum Pseudomonadota; class Gammaproteobacteria; order Pseudomonadales; family Oleiphilaceae; genus Hahella. The sequence continues at coordinate 28,051 of NZ_JAHMIN010000021.1, forward strand.
GGCGGCGGGAAGCCGGTCCAGATCGCAGACCAACAGACTGGCGCCGACGCCAGTGGTGGCGTCAGGTTCGCCGTCGGCGGGATCTGCGTCAGTAAATGTGGTTGGGTCCGGGTTATAGAGGAAACCCTTGGTGGCGTCGCCATTGTTGAAGACGCAAATGTTCTCCGATCCATCCGAAGCGAATGGTTCCTCAGAAAATGGCGCGCCATAGCCTGCGCGGGCCAGTAACTCTCCAAAGCCGTCGTACAGCACGCTGGGCAGGGTGGTCTCCCCAATGGCCTGAAATGCGGGGAGCACACCCTGTATTAAATCGCCTCGCGGACTGGCGCCTGAGTCGCTGATGCTGTTGTCGTGAATGGAGATGTTACGAGGAACGGAGCGCCAGCCGTCAGCCATGATGCCGTCCATGACATATTGCGCCATCTCCGTCTGGGTGGCGGCGATGAAGAAAGAAGAGACGGTGACGGAGGTGGTGTCGTGATTGCTGATGGCGTTGTTATAAACCTCCACATCCGCGGTGGACAGCACGATCACGCCGGTGCCGGGAGGCACGATATGCACGCCAGCGGGATTGCTGCTGGCGTTGGCGAAGTTATCGGTATTGTTATCGCGGATGATGTTGTTGAACACCCTTACGGTGGAGCCGTATTTGTGATTGCCGATGGGCAGGTCGAACACGAGGATGCCGCCGGTGTTGCTTTCCGCCACATTGTTGTAAACATCCGCGTTGTGAGAGTTTTCGATTTCAATGCCCGCGACGTTCTCCTTGGCGATATTGCGCCGCACCACGATATTACGGGACTGCCCGACGTAAACGCCGGCGTCCGCCGAACCGCGCACATAGGAGTCTTCGATCAGGATGTTGGAGCATTCCACGGGGTACAGGCCGTAGGCGCCGTTGTCCGAGTTTAATTCGCCTTTCCACTCTGTGCGGGTGTATTGCAGACGAATGCCGTCGGAGTCCTTCAGCTTGATGCCATTGTTGGCGGCTTCCTCCACGGCGAGGTTGCGGACAGTGATGTCCTTCATGTTCTGAATGAATATGCCGTCGCCGCCCAGAGAGCCGGAAAAGTCCAGGATGGTCTTATCCATGCCGTACCCGGCGATGGTGATATTCTCCAGTGACGTCCCATCGCCGTCGGGATCGCCGTCCAGGGTCAGAGTGTCGGTGATTTGCAGGCGTCCTTCAGGCAACACCAGATAATCGCCGGACTGCGCAGTGATAAACGCAGTCTTGATTGCGATGGTGATGTCGCCGTCGGCGCTGATGAATTTTGCGTTGTCGGGAAAGTTGGCGCCGCTGGAGCTGTCGCCGCCAGTGGTGTCGCTACTGCATCCGGTCAACGCTGCGATAGAAAGACAAAGAGCCGGCGCAAGGCCGGCGGGGATGAAATTGGGTTGCATAGTGTCCCTCGCGTTCTTTTTATTATTGGGCGGCCAAATAAGAGGACAGGTTGTCCGCTTTTTGGGTGTTTTCTGTTATGCCGTAAAAGCGGGGAGGGTCACAATGTGCAAAGTGGCCAGCGGTAATTTTATTCTGATTAATGCTGGCGTAGAATCGACGTCCGGGAAGGCGAAGGCGGGTGATCGGCTGTAACCGTCTGTATAAAGTTATTTTTTCTTAACAATGTGAGAAAAATACCAGTTTTGGGAGAAAAGTCTTATAGCATATCCGCTGGCGATGGCGGAGATTAAGGCGATGGGCTCCCCGGAGGAAATACGCTTTTTAGCGCTATTGGAATTCCCCATAATGCCGTAGCCCCCGATTTTCAGGACACAGGACAACACCTAACAAGGACTTGATGGGCAGAGAAGGATGATCAGACGCCAGATTCACCCCCTTAGACCCTTTAAAATCGGAGACTGGTGGGTCGACCCGGAAGCCAACAAGCTGGCTGACCAGGATTGTGAAATTTCTCTTAATCCCAAAGCGATGGCGGCTCTACTTGCGCTGGTGGAAGCGCAGGGCCGAGCGCTGGGGGAGGCGCAACTGCAGGAAAAAATCTGGCCGTCGTTCGCGCAGCCGGATGCTTCCGTCGATCAGATTATTTCTCAATTACGCAAGGCCTTTGGCGACAATGGCAGACCGCGTCGTTACATAGAACGAGACGGCTCTACTTATCGTATTGTGGCGCAAATGTCGCAGCCGGATGTGGACGGTCTGTGTCCCCACACTGACGCCCAGGGCCGTCGGCGCGGTTTGTGTAAGTGGGGGATCAGTGTCGGCGCGCTCGCCTTGGTGTTCGCATTAGGGTTCGGCGTTTTTTATCCCAAACCCCATGCTCCCAGCCAAATCATTGTTTACCCGATTCAATTGGTGGACGCCTCCCACCATCGTGATAGCGCGTATCTGGCCACCAGCGTCACGGACGCCATTCGTTCGCGACTGGTTACCCTGCATGGCGCGCGGGTGGTGTTCAGCGAGACGGCGCCCTGGTCGCGGCCTGACCGGGGCAGTGCGGTCAGCGGCAGTTTGCAGGTCACCGGCTCCAGCTTGAGGTTGATTCTCAATATTACCGATCTGGCGGGCAGAGATTCCCAGTGGAGCGGCCTCATTGAAGGCGACGTCAGTAAGCTGTATGCATTTCACCAGGATCTGACGGAGACATTGATGTCTCAACTCAACGCGCCCAGTGACGAGTTCAGTGACCGCCGCGAGCCGGACCCGGAAGCTTACGATTATTACTTGCAGGGACGTCACTATTGGTCCCAGCGCGACGTGCTCTCGCTGCAGCGCGCGCTACAGAATTTTTCTCAGGCGATCAGCCTCGACGGACAGTTCGCGCCAGCCTACGTCGCCCTGTGCGACAGTTACCATTTCCTGAGTGTCTATTCGGATCTGCCCGCCAGCACGGTCTCGGAAAAGTGCGCGCCTCTGCTGGACCGGGCCTTCGCTCTGGACCCCGGCATGCCACAGGCCTATGCATCCCGCGCTTTGCAGTTTTCGGAGCAGGGCAGAGAGAGTGAGGCGGAAGGCTTCTATAAAAAAGCCATGGAGATGGCGCCGAATTACACGCCTGGCTATCTATGGTACGGGCAGTTGCTGCGCACCCAGGGACGCTATATTCAGTCTCTGGCCATGTATGAGCAGGCGTTAGAGCTGGAGCCTTTTTCCGGCGGCATCAATCGGGGGAAAGCCTATACTCTGCTGCGTATGGGGCGGCTTGAGCAGGCCCGCGACACTTATCAACGCGCTCTGGCGCTGGAGCCGGATTACCTGTACCGGCCTTTGGACCAACTGGAATTCCTGCCAATTACGGTGGACACGGCGACGGATTACTTCAACTGGTCGCGCATGTATCCCCATGTGATCGGGCGGCAACCCAACAATAAGGTAACCGAGGCGATTCTGTGGATGGCGCTTGGGGATATGAAGAAAGCGCAGGAATTACTGATTCAGGTGCCGCCGGGCATGCGCACCGGCGCCAACTATCTCTACGCGCGCGGCCTGCAGTACTCTATCAACCGGGACTATGAGGCGGCGTTGTCTGTATTTCAGCAACGGCGTAGCCAACAACCGGGGAATCGCTCCTACGCGCTGCCGGTGGCCGCCACGCTCATCAAGCTGGGACGGAACGAGGAAGCGCTGGAGGAGCTGGACCGCTATTATCCCAAGCTCGGCAATAATAAAACCTCAATCGATTCTGAAAACCGCTTCCCCTACCTGATCGCCTGCTATTTGCGGCATATCATCGGGCAGAAATCGCCACAGTATCTGCATGATGAACTCAAGCAATCCGTGTCCTATAAGATTGTCGAAGCCATGGATATACCGGAATGGTTTGTGTACGAGAACCCCGCCAAGTTGTTTGAAATCTTACGGGCGCAATTGATGTCGGGCTGGCTGCCGGATTACAACCAGTTCCTGTGGGCGCCGGAGCAGTGGCCGGAGTGGAGTTCCTTTACCCGGGATCAGCAGGAAGAGGTGACCGGTCTGTTGCGTCGCAACCGCCAATCGGTGCTGAGGGAGAGCGGGCGTGAGGACAAGCTCAATGCGTCTCTGGATAAGCGCAGCGTCAAAGAGGCGGCGGCGCTTAACTGATCCGTCGCCATAGTCTGTAAAGACGTTACCGCGCGCCCCAATCATAATCCTGAATTTGATGTACGCGCTCCCTTTGTTCCTCGGTGAGCACTTCCTGCATTTTTCTGCGCGCCTGCAATTGAATTTCCAGCATTTTGAGATGGGCGTCCGCCATGGCGCGATGGGCTTCCAGAATGGCTTTGTCGTCCATTTCGTCTTTGTTGAACAGGCTCTGCATGGCGGCGTGTTGTTTGTACATCTCATGAAAATGAGTCCACTGCTGTTCGCCCAACTGCTTTTGAATTTCTTCAATCTTGTTGCGCTGCTTATCATCCAGCCCCAGCAGGCCAGCCATCCGCGGTGTGCTTAAATCCATCATGCCGCCCATCATAAAGCCATCGCCCATCATGTACCCGTGACCGAACCTGTGATCAGACCCCATCATGGAATGGCGACCGTAGCCGCTCCAGTTGGATGCGCTCCAGTCGTCGCCTGTGAACATGCCGCCGCTTCCCATCATATGCCCGCTCCTCATCATGCCCTGACCGCCGCCGGCGCAGTCTTCACAATCGCTATCGGAAGCGCTTGAGCCAAAGAAACCGTGGCCAGAGGCGGAGGCGGCCAGGCTAAGCATCAAGGCGACAGTAAGAGGTTTTAGGGGAGCGAGGATATGTCTGTGGTTCATGGCGGCGTCTCCTTTTGGGTTGGAGTAGGTGATCAGTACCCCTGCTGCTCAAGGTGATTCATTGAGCCCTTGGAGTGTAGATAGTCTGGTTGAAACTCATCCAATTTCCATGACTATTTTTAGTCGGTTTGACAGTCATCAATTCATTTGGCTTTTATTGCGCCCCACTAAGGCAAAATCGCGGTCTTGTGCTAGTTTCCTTTATAAAAAAACAACAAAGCCGCTACTGGCGGACATGCGAAAACCTGGGAAGATTCCACAGCGTGCGCTTGATACATCTCAAAAGTCATATTCGTTCCTACCTCCGACGTTTACTCGTCTTCTCCTTGCTTGGCGCTGGCCTGCTCTCCACGGTATTTTTGTGGGCTGATTATCAGATGATGGAGGCGTTGCCCGCCGCGCAGAAAGCGGAACTGTCTCTGCAAAGCGCCATGTTGTATCTCCTGATCGCCTGTGTCGTTCTGATCGGCGCCGTGGTGGCCTGGATACTCACTTCCAATGAGGCTCGCAATGAGGCATTGCGCGAGAGCCGCAACAACCTGGATAAAGCGCAGCAAATCGCCCGGCTGGGCAACTGGCTTTGGGATCTAAAATGCAACGAGGTGTATTGGTCGGATCAGGTCTATCGCAATCTGGGCCTGTCGCTCCACAACAACAAGGCCTCCTATGAAAAGTTCCTGGAATGCGTGCATCCAGATGACAGGGCGCGCGTGGTCAAGCTCGTGGATGAGGCGTTGGAGAATAAGCAGGTGTACGCCATCGAACATCGCGTCATCTGGCCCGGAGGCGAGGAGCGCATCATGTGCGGGGCGGGCGAGGTGATCTTTGACGCTCAGGGACACCCTGTGCAAATGCACGGAACCATTCAGGACATCACTGAGCGTAAGCGCGATGAAAATCGCAAGAATGAATATGCGCACCTGATCTACGATCTCTATAACAATGCGCCATGTGGCTATCACTCCCTGGACCCTCAAGGACTGATCGTGGACATCAACGAGACGGCGCTACGCTGGCTGGGCTATTCACGTAATGAGCTGGTCGGCAAAGTTATGTTTTGCGATCTGCTGTCGGAAGACTGCGTGCAGTTGTGCTGGGATAAGCTGGGGCAACTGAAGAAAGGCGGCACGCTGAGCAATCTGGAGTTGAATGTTCGCTGCAAAGACGGCCGGTTATTCTGCGTTTTACTGAGCAGCACGGCGCTGCAGAGTGAGGACGGCGAGTTTCGGGGCAGCCGCTGCATATTGGTGGATTACACGGAACGTCGTCGCCACGAGAAGGAGCTGCAGCAGGCGGCGGTGGTGTTCGACGCCATCCGCGAAGCGGTCATTATCACAGACGACGCGCGCAATATCGTGGCGGTGAACAACGCCTTCACCGAGATTACTGGCTACACCCTGGAAGATGTCTACGGACGCAACCCCCGCCTGCAACAGTCCGGCCGCCATGACAAAACCTTTTACCAATCCCTGTGGCGCTCCATCACCGAGCACGGCCACTGGCAGGGCGAGATCGAGAACAAGCGGCGTAATGGCGAGATCTATCCCGCCTGGCAGAACATCAATGTGGTCTACGATAGAAACGGTAAAATCGCCAACTATGTGTCGGTGTTCTCTGACATCAGCGTGATCAAAGAGAAGGAAAAGCAACTGCGCCATCTCGCCAACCATGACTCGCTGACCGGGTTGCCCAATCGACTGCTGTTCTTCAACAGCCTTGAGATTTCCCTGGAGCGGGCCAAGCGGCGGCGTATGCAAGTAGCGCTGATGTTTATCGACCTGGATCGCTTCAAGATTATCAACGACACCATGGGGCATGAGGCTGGCGATATCCTGCTGAAAACCGTGGCGCGACGGTTGTCGGAAGCGGTGCGGGGCGAAGATATGGTGGCGCGCCTGGGGGGAGACGAGTTCACCATCAGTCTGGAAGAGCTGTCCAACACCGAGGACGCCGCCGCCATGGCTGGCAAACTGATCGAAACCATTCGTCAGCCCATTCACATCGGCGGCCATGAAATTGTCTGCTCCGCCAGTATTGGCATTGCTATTTTCCCTCATGATGCGGATAGCGCGCAGAATCTGGCGCGGGCGGCGGATGCGGCCATGTATCGGGCCAAAGAGCTGCACCGCAATACCTTTGAGTTCTACACCAGCGAATTGACGGAAAGGGCGATAGAGCACCTGACTCTGAGCAGTGAGATGCGGCAAGCCCTGGAGCGCAATGAGTTTGAACTCTACTACCAGCCGCAATTCAATCTGGCCAGCGGCAAGCTGGTGGGAGCGGAGACGCTACTGCGCTGGCGGCATCCCACGCGGGGACTGATAACCCCCTACTGTTTCATCAATATTGCGGAAGACAGCGCTCTGATCGACCCCATTGGCAGGTGGGTGATCAATCAGCTGTGTCGGGATGTGGCGGGCTGGTTGAAGGAGGGGCTGAAGTTGCCACGTATCGCTTTTAATGTCTCAGGCAAACAGTTGGAGCATTACGATGTCAAAGGGCGCATCGAACATGCATTGCAACGCTGGGGGCTGGAGCCGTCCGACCTGGATCTGGAGCTGGAAGTGACGGAAGGCGCTCTACAGTATGAGGAACGCAGCGTGGAGGTGCTCAGACAGGTGCGGTCGCTGGGCCTGAGCGTGGCCATTGATGATTTCGGTACGGGATATTCCTCTCTCAGCCGGCTCAAGCGAATGCCGATAGATACGCTCAAAATCGACCGCATGTTTATTCGCGACTTACCGGAAGACCCCAATAATCAAGCTTTAGCCAGCGGCATTATTCTGCTAGGCCGGGCGCTGGGCCTCAAAGTGGTGGCCGAAGGCGTGGAGAATGTGGAGCAGTTGCGCTTTTTGCAGGAGCGCGACTGCGATGAGGTGCAGGGTTTTCTGCTCAGCAAGCCTCTGCCTAAAGCGGCGTTTGTAAAACTGTTGAAAGGGGAGGGGCTGCCTGTGATTCCGCCGGCGTCGCTGACAGTGGTCAGGAAGCCGGCGGCGTCGGATTAGCGGATGACTCCGCTTTAATGCTCAGTAGATACAGCCCCCGTCAGGGCCGCAGGTGACGCTGATTCCATGGCTGGGGTCGGATGAAATAAACCCCGAGGTGGTTCCGTCGCTGATTACCGAACCGCCACGGCCACTGTGACCCAGGCCGCGACTGCCGCCGCCCCGGTTGCTGAACATCGGCGCCAGATTAAATAGCGCCGGCCCGCCTTCATAACCGCCGACGCCTGCGGCGTTGAGCCAGTAACGCCCGGGAATCGCCTGGCCGAAATAGTTTCTCAGAGCCATGGCTTCGCTGGGGTGTATTTCCCGACCGTTGATAAAAATGCTGGTGCCGCCGCCGGAGATATCCGCGGGCAGGGGAGCGGAGATGGGAAGTCCAGGATAGGTGACGCCGACAGTTGGGCCGCCTTCAAAGCCCCAGGCGCCGGTGTGCGCGTCGTACCAGTATTGGCCCGGTTGCAGACGAATCCCTTGCTGCGCGAAGTAGTTGGCCACTTGGGCGTCGAGGGGCGCGCGATTCACGATCACCCCCTCCGCCATTGCCGTGACTGAAATCAGTAGTGTCAGAAGAATCGTGCATGAACGAAACATCGTCGTCCTCCCGCCATCGCTACAAATGACTTGATTGCAAGGCTTTCGCCGATAAAACACCTATGAGGGGGCGTTAAAAACAAGTAGCGCGTTTTTTGATCAGTTTCCGTCAATAAATTTTCACTTCCTGGATTAGCCTGCGCGCAGGCCATCCAGACTCAAGCCGTCGCCCGCCACCGGCGCAGTGCGGGAAATAAACTGCACGAAGCCGGCCACGGCGGGTGAAGTCTGTTCCCGATTATATAAAAGACGCATTTGCACGCCTGGCAAGGCGGGCAGATAGTCGCTGCTCTCCACCACACGCAACCCTTCCGGCACGATGCTTTTGCCCAGGACCGTGACCCCCAGTCCCGCCAGTACGCCTGCGCGTATGCCGCTGAAACTGGCGCAGGTGTAAACAATGCGCCAGGGAATGCTCATGGAGTCCAGGGCTTCAATAATGCGATGACGGTAAACGCAGCCCCGCGGCGCGACGATCAACGGCACAGGATGGCGGGTATGGCAGGTGTGATGAATGCTGGTGGCCCACACCAGATCCTCCATCCAGCCTTCTTCCGGGGAGATAGTGCGCAGGCTAGTATGCAGGGCGAATACCAGATCCAGCTCTTTAGAGCGATAACGCTCCACCAGATTGGAACTGAGATCGCAGGTGACCTCCAGCGTGACGTTAGGGTGCGCCTGGGAAAACTTGCCCAACACCTCCGGCAACGAGCTGGCGAATTCGTTGGGAATTCCCAGGCGCAGGCAGCCGGCCAGCTCCGGCTGCGACAGTTTGATCATGGCTTCTTTATTAAGGGCGAGAATGTCGCGGGCGTACTGCAACAGAATCAGCCCCTCCGGAGTGGGAGCCAGCGCCTTGTTGTTGCGCACGAGCAGGGTGGTTCCTAYTRACTCCTCCAGTCGCCGGATCTGCAGACTGATTGCTGGTTGCGAGCGTCCCAACGCGTCGCCAGCCTGAGTAAAACCGCCATAATCCGCTACGGCGACAAAGGTTTGCAGGAGATCGGTGGGGAGATAATTCACAGCGTTACCATAAATATTTTAAATAAATGCATTTTAACTATTAATTTCACAAATCAATAGCCCGGAGTTATGGTTCAGCTATATAAAAACGATATCGCTGTAGTCCTGTTTCGGCGGCGTCTCTCTCTGTCGATACGTCCTGAGGCGGGCTCAGAAGGATAATTTATTCCAACCGGTTCCAATTGAGGAGTATGTTACGTATGAGCGGTCTGAAATTCACCGAAGATCACGAGTGGTTGTCCATGGAGTCCGATGAAGTCGGTGTTGTGGGCATTACAGATTACGCACAGGCGCAACTGGGCGATCTGGTGTTCGTTGAGCTGCCCGAAGTGGGCCGTGAAGTCAGTCAGGGCGAAGATATCGGCGTAGTGGAGTCGGTGAAAACCGCCAGCGATATCAAGAGCCCCGTCAGCGGCGTCGTAGTCGCCGTGAACGAAGCGCTGAGCGACGAACCTGGGAAAGTGAACGAAGACCCCACAGGAGAAGGTTGGATTTACAAAATCTCTCTATCCAATGCTTCTGAAGTTGAGTCGCTGATGGATGACGCGGCTTATAAGGCGCTGACAGGAGAGTAAGATCATGAGCGATACACGCGAAACTCTGGCTGAACTGGAGCAGCGGGACGCTTTCATCGGTCGCCACATCGGCCCGGATGAAGCGGAAAAGACCGCCATGTTGAACGCGCTGGGCGTGGCCGACATGGAAACGCTGATCAGCAAAACCGTTCCTGAAACCATCCGCATCCAGGAAGGTCTCGATCTCGACGGCCCTTGCACCGAAGCACAGGCGCTGGCGGAGCTGAAAGCCTTCGCTGAACGTAACAAAGTTTTCAAAACCTACATCGGCATGGGTTACTACAACACCCTGACGCCGACGGTCATTCTCCGTAACGTATTGGAAAACCCCGCCTGGTACACCGCTTATACTCCGTACCAGCCGGAAATCTCTCAAGGCCGTCTGGAAGCGCTGTTGAACTTCCAAACCATGATAGGCGACCTTACCGGTATGGAAATGGCTAACGCCTCTCTGTTGGATGAAGGCACCGCGGCGGCGGAAGCCATGACCATGTGTCGTCGCGTCAACGCCAAGAACAAGAGCAATGTGTTCTTTGTTGCGGATGACTGTCTGCCGCAGACGATCGAAGTGGTTAAAGGCCGCGCTGAGCCTCTGGGCATTGAAGTGGTTGTCGGCGATCCGCAGAAAGACCTGCAAAACCATGATTACTTCGCAGTGCTGTTGCAATATCCGGGCGTTAACGGCGATGTCCGCGATTACCGCGAACTGATCAAAACCGCTCACGCAGCCAATGCGTTGGCGATTATGGCGGCGGATATTCTGTCTCTGACCCTGTTGACGCCTCCGGGCGAACTGGGCGCGGATATCGCCATCGGCAACAGCCAGCGTTTCGGCGTGCCCTTGTTCTTCGGTGGTCCCCACGCGGCTTACATTGCAACCAAAGATGAATACAAGCGCTCTCTGCCTGGCCGTCTGGTGGGCGTTTCCGTAGACGCCAATGGCGATAAAGCCTACCGCCTGGCGCTGCAGACCCGCGAACAGCACATTCGTCGTCAAAACGCGACCTCGAACATCTGTACCGCGCAGGCATTGCTGGCGATTACCGCCTCTATGTACGGCGCTTACCATGGTCCAGAAGGGCTCAAGCGCATCGCCCGTCGCGTGCATCGCCTGACCACTATTCTGGCGGAAGGCCTGAAGCAGGCGGGACGCACCGTCAACACGGCGTATTTCTTTGACACTGTGTCCGTCGCCACTGGCGGCGATACAGACGCGGTCTACCAAGCCGCTCTGCAGCAGAAGATCAACCTGCGGCGCATCGATGATAAAACCCTGGGCGTTTCACTGGACGAAACAACTACCCGCGAAGATGTCGCCGCACTTTTACATGTATTCGCCTCCGGCAAGCCGGTTGCGGATGTCGCGACGCTGGACGCCTCCGCCAAGGATGCGATTCCCACCGAGCTGCGCCGTCAAAGCGCGTTCATGACGCACACTGTATTCAACCGTTACCACTCCGAAACGGAAATGCTGCGTTATCTGCGTCGTCTGTCGGATAAAGACCTGGCGCTTGACCGTACCATGATCCCGCTGGGTTCCTGCACCATGAAGCTGAACGCCACCACGGAAATGACCCCGGTGAGCTGGGACGGCTTCTGTGCAATTCACCCCTTCGCGCCGCTGGACCAGACTGAAGGCTATCGCGCTCTGATCTCTGATCTGGAGCGTATGCTCAGCGCCGCAACCGGCTACGCCGCGTTCTCTCTGCAGCCCAATGCGGGTTCACAGGGCGAATACGCGGGCCTGCTGGCGATTCGCGCTTATCATCAGAGCCGCGGGGAAGGTGATCGCGACGTCTGTCTGATCCCCAATTCCGCACACGGCACCAACCCTGCGTCCGCGCAGATGGTGGGCATGAAAGTCGTGGCGGTGAAGTGCGACGACAACGGCAACGTGGACCTGAACGATCTGCGTTTGAAAGCCGAGCAGCACAGCGCCAAACTGGCGGCGTTGATGGCGACCTATCCGTCCACTCATGGCGTATTTGAAGAAGGCATCCGCGAAGTGTGCTCCATCGTGCATCAGCACGGCGGTCAGGTTTACATCGACGGCGCCAACCTCAACGCGATGGTCGGCCTGTGTAAGCCCGGTCAGTTCGGCGGCGACGTATCGCACTTGAACCTGCACAAAACATTCTGTATCCCGCACGGCGGCGGAGGTCCTGGCGTTGGCCCGATTGGCGTCGCGGCGCATCTTGCTCCGTTCCTGCCTGGCCACAGCGCCATGGGCGAGACAGCGGACAAAGCGATTGCGCCTATCTCCGCAGCGCCCTGGGGCAGCGCGGGCATTCTGCCTATTTCCTGGACTTATATCCGCATGATGGGCGGTGAAGGCCTGACCGAAGCGACCAAGTCGGCGATTCTGAACGCCAACTACATCGCCAAGCGTCTGGAGCCGCACTATCCCGTGCTGTATACCGGTTCGCAAGGTTTCGTGGCGCATGAGTGCATCATCGACGTACGTCCGTTCAAAGACAGCTGCGGCGTGACCGTTGACGATATCGCCAAGCGTTTGATCGACTTCGGCTTCCACGCGCCAACCATGTCATTCCCAGTTCCAGGCACGCTGATGATTGAGCCGACCGAGAGTGAGTCTCTGGCGGAACTGGATCGCTTCTGCGACGCCATGATCGCTATCCGCGAGGAAATCCGCGCAATTGAGAACGGCGAATACGACGTGGATCACAGCCCGTTGCACCACGCCCCGCACACAGCGGCGGACCTGGTGGGCGACTGGGATCGTCCATACAGCCGCGAGCGTGGCGTGTATCCGTTGAAGGCGCTGAAAGCGGACAAATACTGGAGCCCGGTAGGTCGTATCGACAACGTGTACGGCGACCGTAACCTGGTGTGCGCATGTCCTCCGATGACTGAGTACGAGGACTAAGCAGTACTGCGGGGCGCACACGCGTCCCGCTTCATCTGCGCAAAATAAGAATCTGAAAGAGGAACACGAGCCATGTTTACCGAAGATATGCGGATCGCTGATTACGATCCCGAGCTGTCGGCGGCCATCAACGCGGAAAAGCGCCGTCAGGAAGAACACATTGAATTGATCGCCTCCGAAAACTACGTCAGCCCACGGGTGATGGAAGCGCAAGGCGGCGTCTTGACCAACAAATACGCGGAAGGCTATCCCGGCAAGCGTTACTATGGCGGCTGCGAGCACGTCGATGTCGCGGAGCAACTGGCCATCGACCGCGCCAAGCAACTGTTCGGCGCTGATTACGCCAACGTGCAACCCCATTCTGGATCACAGGCCAACGCTGGCGTGTATCTGGCCCTGGCCAAGCCTGGCGACACCATTCTGGGCATGAGTCTGGATCATGGCGGTCATTTGACTCACGGCGCCAAGCCCAACTTCTCCGGCAAAATTTTCAACGCCGTGCAGTACGGTCTGAACCCGGAAACCGGCGAAATCGACTACGATCAAGTTGAGCGTCTGGCGAAAGAACACAAGCCTAAACTGGTTATTGCTGGCTTTTCCGCCTACTCGCGAGTCGTGGACTGGCAGCGTTTCCGTGACATCGCGGACAGCGTTGGCGCGTATCTGATCGTTGATATGGCGCACGTCGCTGGTCTTGTCGCGGCGGGTCTGTATCCGAGCCCGGTGCAAATCGCCGACGTCACCACGACCACCACGCATAAAACCTTGCGCGGTCCTCGCGGCGGCCTGATTCTGGCGAAGTCCAACCCAGAGATTGAGAAAAAACTGCAATCTTTGATTTTCCCAGGTATTCAGGGCGGTCCTCTGATGCACGTGATCGCCGCGAAGGCGGTAGCGTTCAAGGAAGCCCTGGAGCCTGCGTTCCGCGACTATCAACAGCAAGTCGTAAATAACGCCAGAGCCATGGCGGACGCTGTAAAGGCGCGCGGCTACAAAGTCGTCAGCGGCGGTACGGACAACCACCTGTTCCTGATCGACCTGATCGATAAGGGCGTAACCGGTAAAGACGCCGATGCCGCATTGGGTCGGGCTTACATTACCGTCAACAAAAATACGGTGCCGAACGATCCACAGTCGCCATTCGTGACTTCCGGTCTGCGTATCGGTACGCCAGGCGTCACCACTCGCGGCTTCAAAGAGAAAGAAGTCGTGGAGCTGGCGAACTGGATTTGCGATGTGCTGGACAATATGGGCGATGAAAGCGTTGTAGAGAAAGTCCGCGAGAAGGTGCTGAGCATCTGTCGCGATTTCCCTGTCTACCGCGCCAACGCCAAATCCGGAGCCGCCCTATGAGGCGCTCCGGTCTCTCCGTCCGCTTAGCGGGCGGGTTTCTCAAAATTTCACAGCTCCGTTGCGAGTGATGATTTATGGCTGTAAGCGTTTTTGATTTGCTCAAAATAGGCATTGGTCCTTCCAGCTCCCATACCGTGGGACCCATGAAGGCGGTGCGTCAATTCCTGCAGGGATTGCAGCGGGACAGCCTGCTGGAGCAGGTTATCACTATCAAGGCGGAATTATTTGGCTCTCTGGCCGCCACCGGTAAGGGGCACGGCTCCGATAAAGCGGTGATGCTGGGCCTGGAGGGAGAAACACCTGAAGACGTCGATACGGATGACGTGGAAGCGAAGATCGAACGTATTCGCACCCGCCGCCGCATTCGTCTGTTGGGTCTGCACGAAGTCGACTTCGTGGAGAAAGAACATCTGCTGATGAACAAGCGCGCGACCTTGCCTTATCACCCCAACGGCATGCGTTTTACGGCGTTTAATCATGGTGCGGTGGCTTTGCGTACGCGGACTTATTACTCCGTCGGCGGCGGCTTCGTTCTGGACGAGGACGCGGTGGGCGAAGACAAGATCGTCCCCGACACCACGCCGTTGCCATATGCTTTCCGCACGGCGTCGCAGTTGCTGGAGCACTGTCGCGCCACCGGTTACAGCATCAGCCGCATCATGATGGAGAACGAAAAGACCTGGCGCAGCGAAGAAGAAGTGCGCAAGGGGCTTCTGCGCATCTGGCAGGTAATGCAGGATTGCGTCGAGAACGGCTGCCGCAAAGAGGGCATTTTGCCTGGCGGTCTGAAAGTGAAGCGTCGCGCGGCGGAACTGCATCGCGCGCTGTCCAGACGGCCGGAGTCCGCCATGAAGGACCCGCTCAACGTTCTCGACTGGGTGAATTTGTATGCGCTGGCGGTGAATGAAGAAAACGCCGCGGGCGGCAGAGTAGTGACGGCGCCGACCAACGGCGCGGCGGGCATCATTCCTGCGGTATTACACTACTATGACCGTTTTGTGGGCGGCGCCAATGACGATGGCGTCGTGCGTTTCCTGCTGACAGCGGCCGCTATTGGCGTGCTGTACAAAGAAGGCGCATCTATTTCCGGCGCCGAAGTCGGCTGTCAGGGCGAAGTGGGCGTGGCCTGCTCCATGGCGGCGGGCGCGTTGGCGGAAGTGCTCGGTGGAACGCCTCAGCAGGTGGAGAACGCCGCAGAGGTTGGTATGGAGCATAACCTTGGCCTGACCTGCGATCCTATTGGCGGACTGGTGCAGGTGCCCTGCATTGAGCGCAACGCCATGGGCTCGGTGAAAGCGATCAACGCCGCGCGTATCGCGCTGCGGGGAGATGGAAGTCACTTCGTTTCCCTGGACAAGGTCATCAAAACCATGAAAGCCACCGGCGCCGACATGAAGACCAAATACAAAGAGACCGCTCGCGGCGGTCTTGCGGTGAACGTAATCGAATGCTGATGCGCCGGTCCTTCGGGACCGGCTTCGGCGACTACAGAATTTCATGCGAACAACGGCGTCCCCGGTGACGCCTTTAGGGAGACGAAGCAATGGCTGAAAGTCATAACAACGCCGAAATGGCGAAAACCCCGTTGTATGACCTGCACGTGGAGTGCGGGGCGAAGATGGTTGAATTCGCAGGCTACGCCATGCCGGTGACATTCCCCGCAGGCATTATCAAAGAACATTTGCACACCCGCGCCAAGGCCGGACTGTTTGACGTCTCCCACATGGGGCAGGTGCGTCTGAAAGGCGCTGGCGCGGCGGAAGCGCTGGAAGCCCTGGTTCCCGGCGATATCGTCGGCCTGGAGAAGGGCGCGCAGCGCTACACGCTGTTCACCAATGACAAAGGCGGCATCCTGGACGACCTGATGGTCACCAATACTGGCGAAGACTTGTTCCTGGTGGTTAACGCGGCCTGTAAAGAACAGGATATCGCGCATCTGCGCAAGCACCTTGGAGACAAGGTGGAAATCGAAGTGCTGGAAGATCGCGCGCTGTTGGCGCTGCAAGGACCCACTGCGGCGGGCGTGATGGAAGAATTGGCTCCAGAACTGACCAAACTGGTTTTCATGACCGGCGCCTGGGCGACGCTGGAAGGCGCTGAGTGCTTCGTCACTCGTTCTGGCTACACCGGCGAAGACGGTTACGAAATCTCCGTGCCTGCGGATCGTGCGGAAGCGCTGGCGCGCAAATTACTGGCGCACCCGGACGTCGAGGCTATTGGCCTGGGCGCGAGGGACTCTCTGCGTCTGGAAGCGGGCCTGTGTCTGTACGGCCATGACCTGGACACGGACACCAATCTGGTGGCGGCGAACCTGAAGTGGGTGCTGTCCAAGCCACGTCGCGCCGATGGCGAACGCGCAGGCGGTTTCCCCGGCGCGGATGTGACCCTGAGCGAGTTTGCTGAAGGTTCTCCCCGCAAGCGCGTTGGTTTGGCTCCACAAGGTCGGGCGCCAGTGCGTGAAGGCGTTGAGATCGTCAACGGGGAAGGGCAAGTGGTTGGCGTCGTGACCAGCGGCGGCTACGGCCCCAGCGTTGAGAAGCCCGTGGCGATGGGCTACGTCAACACTGACTGCTCCGCCATGGGTACGGAGCTGAAAGCCATCGTGCGTGGTAAAGAAGTGCCGGTGACTGTCGTATCAGCGACCTTCGTTGAGCATCGCTACTACAGAGGCTGATTCGCCGCTGTAGGGCACGCAGGCGGGCAGGGAGCGGCGGTAGCTGCTTCCGCCCGCTTTGTTTGATCTGCTTTATTGCGCCTGTCCGTGTAACGGGCGAAAACCTGCTTATAATCCTCACTGCCTTTAATCTGTCGGACTCTCTGCGTCACCATGTCCCGCAATTCTGGACTGGCCTGTTTACTCAGACTGAGATAGATATCGTAGGGTGGTATCACCGCGTCCATATTGACGAAACGATAGCAGTCCGAAGGCGGTTCGCTCTCTTGCGCCAGGTTGTAGCGCAGACGAATTTCCATCTCCACGAATCCATCAACGCGCCCGACGGCGGTCAAACGAAAGCCCTGCTCGTATTTCTCTACGCCTGTTAGCGTGAGCGCCCTGCGAGCTTCCATGCGGCGTAGTTCGGGATAGTTGAAATTATCGAGAATGACCAGGGTCATGCCCAGTAAATCCGCCTCTCCAGCAATGCTTTTAGGGTGATCATTGCAGGTCAGTAGCGCATGATTAACGGTAAATAAGGGCTCTTCCACAAAATCCCCTACATCAGTCAGGGAATTCCAGACCTTGGCGTCGTAGGCCAGCCAGACTGTGCCCGTGTCTTCCCTGATAACGCGGTGCAGGCGATTGACCGGGAGCGGTTTGGGAACTAGCTGTAAAGGCGTGTCTCGAAAAATGATTTCAACCAGGTCGGTGATCAATCCGCCTTTGTTGACGCCTTCAGATGCGATCTGAAATGGGCTGGTCAAGTCTTCAACGATGTAGTAGGTGATCTCTTGCGAGGCGAGCTTGTCGGCATGGGAGTGCAAAGTAAAAGCGGCCAGTAAGCAACTCAGAGACGCCAACAAAACGAGCTTGGGTGCGAACATCTTAGGTACCGGCTACACGCTTTCAAGTATGCGGGATGGCAAGCATCGGCTCTGGTTGAAAACCTGGGCGTATCAGTGCGTTGCTTTCTATTAGAATTAGCATAGCCGGCCTAAAAGGCAAGCGGAGGGGCGATAATCCTGAAATAAATGGGCGCGTCAGGCTTGTTACCGACCGAGCTTGTCGTTGCGAGGAGCGAATAGGTATTATTGGCCGACCTGGAACGCGCGTCACCCGACCGCTTTAGGGTATTTTATAGCGCAAGAAAATGACAAACAGGGAGCCGTGGGACGACGGACTCGCCTGATGACTGACACGAGCCAGAGGAACCGCTTTGAAATTACATATCGCTGAATCTTATTCGTCGCAGGGGGCGTCGAATAACGTCAGGGTAAGGTTGCATGATGCCGGATAAGTTCAACGACCGGCTGCAGGCTGAAGCGATTCGGCATATTCAGGAAAACGAGGCGTACGCGGAGCTTGCGTTGCGGGAGCCTGCGCGCACATCGGGTCAGGGGCTGGAGCAACATGTGTTGGACCGGGCCCGGCAGATGGGGGAAAGCGTTGCTTTGGGCGCGCGTCTGCAAAAGACGGCGGAGGCGGCGAAAAAAGTCGCCTTTGCCGCAACGGCGCTGTTGTTTTGCCTGGGCGCACTGGCGGCCCGGCAGGCCTTTGACGGCGCACAGCAGGGCAGTGTGAATTTCTTCTGGCTGCTGCTGGCGCTGTTGGGCGTCAACACACTGATGCTGGCGCTATGGGCGGGCGGCATGGCGCTGGCGTCACGCAAGGCTAAAACAGGCATGCTCGGCCAGACGCTGGAATGGGCGGTGGCCTACTGGATGAGCAAGCTGGGCGGTAAGAACAGCGCGGACGCCGCTGCGGCGCAGGCTTGGTTCGCGGTCATGAACGCCGGGGCGGTAGGCCGCTGGAATCTCAGCCGGCTGTCCCATGCGTTATGGCTGTCCTATTTACTGGGCGGATCGACGATGATTCTGCTGATGCTGGCCGCTCGCCAGTATGACTTTATTTGGGAAACCACCATCCTGTCCGAATCCTCTTTCCAAACTCTGACTCAGGCCCTGGCGGCTCTGCCGCAATGGTTTGGCTTCTCTGCGCCGACGCCGGAGCAAATCGCAGCCAGTCGTATTGGCGGTTCGCCAGCTAACGCTGAGGCGGCGCGTCAGGCATGGTCTGGCTTATTGTTGGGCGGCATGTTGACTTATGGAATCATTCCGCGTCTTTTGTTGCTGGCGGCGTCCTGGATCGCGTACGGGCGTGCGCGCTCCGCTTTTCGCCTGAATCTGGCGCGTCCTTATTACGTTCGTTTGAAACAGAAGCTGATTCCGGCCACGAGGGTGCTGGGAGTAGTGGATGCGGATGAAGACGATCGTCCTCAGGCGGACCCCGAGCCTCAACAGGCGCAGGAGGAAACCCCTCCGACCCAAAGCTACTGGCTCGGGGTGGAATTGGACAGCGCCCATATGGCTGCGGGAGATGGCGTTTCTGAGGCGTTTAATCTGGGCAATGTGTTGGATCGGGAAGGCCAGCATGCAGCGCTACAGCGCGCCCTGGCGCTGAAACAGACGCCGTTGGTGCTGGCGGTGTCACTGCAACGCTCGCCAGACCGCGGCTTGAAGCGGTTTCTGGCGCAACTGACCGAAGGGCGTAAATCGCTGACTTGGCTGGAGTTGTGCGAAACGGCGGGGTATTTCAATCAGGATCAGCAAGGGCGTGACATACGCATCTGCGACTGGCACCAATTGGCCGCGGAATGCGGAATAGAGCCACAGCGGGTGGCGCACCGGGTGATCGGGACGCATTCCGAAGGGGAGATGAAGCATGGATAACGCCACGCCGTCTAAAGCCCGCGCCGGTATCGGCGGCGACCCGATTTCCGTGGCTGTGGTCGGCCACACCAACGCGGGTAAAACCTCTCTGATGCGCACTCTGTTGCGCGATCTGAAATTTGGCGTTATCTCCAATCATCCCGGCGCCACCCGACATGTGGAGGCGGGGCAGATTCTGGTCAATGAAACGCCGGTCATCACGCTGTTCGATACGCCGGGGCTGGAGGATTCCATCGAACTGCTGGAGGCGCTGGAAAAATTGCGTCCGGGGCAGGATAACGGGCTGGGACGGCTGCGCGCGTTTATCCAGGATCTGGATCGCTATCCGCAGTTTTCACAAGAAGCCAAGGTAATCCGGCAGCTGCTGCAGGATGAACTGATTTTTTATGTCGTGGATGTCCGCGAGCCGGTGCTGGGTAAATACCGGGACGAGCTGAAAGTGCTGAGCTTTGCGGCGCGTCCGGTGATTCCCGTGCTGAACTTTATCGCCGCGCCGCGCTCCAATCTGGCGCAGTGGCGTGAGCATCTGGCGGCGTTGAACCTGCATGCCCAGGTGGAGTTCGATACCGTCGCTTTCAATTTTGAGGACGAGAAGCGTCTCTATCAGAAGATGCAGGCGTTGATGGCCGCCCGCTATGACGATCTGCAACAGCTAATCGAAGAGCGTCAGAAGCAATGGGAGTCCCAGATGGACAGCGCCGCGCAGCGCATCGCCGCTTTGTGGACGGACGTGGCCAGTTTTCGACTGATGACGGCGAACGAGGAGGCGGAAATTCAGACGGCGGCGGAACGGATGCAGGAGCAGGTGCGTAAGGCGGAATCGGATTGCGTCGCCGATTTGCTGCAGATTTTTCGCTTCGCCGACGAGGACGTGACTGTCGCCGCCTTGCCGGTTCGCGATGGCGAATGGGAGCTGGATTTGTTTGATCCGGACAATATGAAGCGCATGGGCGTGGAAGCCGGCAGCGGCGCGGCCGCCGGCGCGGCGGTGGGCGTCGGCGTGGACCTGATGGCCGGCGGCGTCACCTTGGGCGCCGCGGCGGCGCTGGGCGCCCTGGCGGGAGTGGTGTGGCAGACAGGACGCCGTTATCGTGAAGATTTGACCGCGGCGATACGTAAACAACGCAAGTTGTGCGTGGACGAATCCACCCTCAAAGTATTGTGGCTGCGGCAACAGTATTTATTCGAAGCGCTGCAAAAGCGGGGACATGCGTCGCAACAGCCGATGGCCCTGGCGGATGGCGGCTCGCCGGAACTGCCGGGGGACTGGTCGCGCTGGTTGCGCAAGGCGCGAGGCAATCCTGAATGGTCCAGTCTGCGCCCCGGTTGCGACCTGGATGACCAAGAGCGTGTGGCGTTTATCAAGACAATAGGTTCTAATTTACCGGGTGTTCTGGTAAAAAGTTGAAAATCTTTTTAGTAAAACACTCTAACATTCTGAAAAATATGGAAGAGAAGATGAGAAAAGCAACGTTAGTATTGATTGCGACAACCTTAATGGCCTCCGGGTGTTCGTGGGTTTCTCTGACGCCGGAAGGCGAAACCGTCAAGGTGGCCAAGAGAAATGAAGTGGCGAACTGTCAGAAACTGGGCACGACTACCTCCAACGGCGTCAGCCGCGTGGGTATCCTGAGCCGCGACGAAAAAGTCATTTTCGAAGAGTTGTCCACGCTGGCGCGTAACGAAGCAGCGTCTCTGGGCGGCAATACCGTCGTTCCTGATAGTGAAATCTCCATCGACGGACGTCAGCGTTTCGCTATCTATCAGTGCCCTTACTGATCCGTATTCTGACGCCGGTCGCAGAACAAGCGGCGTCCGGCGGGTTTTGAACGGATAATTCCGTCAGGATTGCGTCTTATGAACCTCAGCGGCGTTAAAGGATTTATCTTCGATCTGGACGGCACCTTGGTGGATTCCCGTCTGGACTTTGACGCCATGCGGCGAGAACTGGGTTTTCCTGAAGGAAAGCCCATTCTTGAGCATCTGGAGACGCTGGATGACCCTGACGCCGTCGCCAGGGCCTGGGCGGTGGTGGAAGCTCATGAAATCGCCGGAGCGCGTGCGGCGACCTGGATGCCGGGAGCGAAAGAACTGCTGATGTCGCTGCGGGAACTGGATATTCCGGTGGCGATTATGACCCGTAATATGCGGGAAGCCACCCGGATCGCTATTGAGGCGCTGGGCATTCCCGTCGAGCTGGCCTTGACCCGCGAAGATTGCAAACCCAAGCCGCATCCGGAAGGACTGCTGCGTATCGCCGAGACCTGGGGGTTGGCCTGCGGAGAGCTGATCTATGTCGGCGATTATATCTTTGACCTGCAGGCGGCCCGCAACGCCAACATGATCGCCTGTCTTTACCTGAATGAACGTAATCATATCTATCAGGAACACGCAGACTGCGTGATCCGCGCCTTTGACGAATTATCGCCCCATCGCTGACACGCCCAAATAATCCTCTCCTCAGGCCATGACGGTTTAGACTCCCTGACGTCAGGCATTATTTTTGTTTAACCCGCTCGTGGCGCGCCGCTTGCCTCGCCAGTAACGCCATTACGTCTCACTATACATAGCGGTCCGCTTCGTACCGGGCTTCGCCGTCCGCCGCCCCTTTTGCTATGGAGTTATGGCGCTAAATACGCGCGTTCCGGGTTTGGTAAATACGCCTGGAGAGGTCTATTGTTGATAAGACAGTGCAGGGAGAATTGCTATGCAGGGCGGGGAGGACATTCAGCTGCTGGTCTTTCGTTTGGACGACAGGCCTTACGCAGTTGAATTGGCGCGAGTCAGGAAAGTGTTCAGAGCGGCGGCGATCAATCCGTTGCCATCAGGGCCGAGGGTGATATGCGGCGTATTGAATATGCGCGGTCGCCCGGTGCCGGTGGCGGATCTGCGATTACGTCTGGGATTGCCATCGCGGGCCACGGCGCTGGAGGATCGCTTCCTGTGGGTGAGCGCCGACGCCATGGACCTGATTCTGACCTGCGATAGCGTTGACGGCGTCAGTGTATTTCCTCGCTCCAGCATGTTGGACGGCGCAGAGATTCCGGAGCGACCTCCGGTCTTGAAGGGCGTCGTCTGCCTGCCTGATGGCGTGCTTTATATCAACGATCCAGACACCTTGCTCAACCTCAGGGAAAAAGAGGAACTGGCGTATGCGCTTGCTGAGCATGATGAGTGACGCCGTGACCCTGCCCAATGCTCTCAGCCCTGACCTGTTGTCGGCCTGCCAGTGGAAGATCAACGAGCTATGGGGACTGCATTATCCTCAGGAACGCTGGTCCGATCTGGAGCGGCATCTCAAACTGGCCGCCCTGGACCTTGGCTACGATGAGCCCGCCGCCTTCGCCCGCGCGCTGCTGTATGACCAGATCGACGCAGCGCAAAAAGTTCGACTGGCTACAGAGCTGGCGGTGGGCGAGACCTATTTTTTACGCGATCCCGCCTGTTATCAGCATCTGTTTCATCACTTTCTTATTCCTTTGCTGGATCAACGTCGCCGCAATGGCCAGAAACGTTTGCGCATCTGGAGCGCAGGCTGCTGTAGCGGCGAGGAAGCCTATAGCCTTGCGATTCTGTTGGAAGGCTTGCTGCCCGACATGCGTGATTGGAAGGTTGACCTGATGGCCACGGATCTGGTGGCGGAGTTTGTGGAGAAAGCGCAAAGCGGCAGTTACAGCGCCTGGTCGTTTCGACAGGTCGACCCGCAGTGGCGCGCCCGCTATTTCAGTCAGAGCGGCGCCAATCAGTGGACGATTCATGATCGCTTCCGGCGGCGTGTCGAATTCTTTCAATTGAATCTGGCGCAGTCGGTTTTTCCCGACGAGAAACGAGGACTGTGCGACTGTGACGTGATCTTGTGTCGCAACGTGCTGATGTATTTCTCCCCTTCGCAGGCGGCGGCGGTGCTGGATCGTTTGCAGCGCTCCCTGAGTCCGGGCGGGGTGTTGCTGTTATCGCCAGTGGAAAGTGTGATCTGCCAATGGGCGGGCAAGAAAGTGCACAACTGGCCAGAAGCGGTATGTCTGCGGCGGCAGGGAGATGAACCGCGATTGCGTGAAGCCCCATCAGAGCCCGCCTACCCAAGCCCGCAAGCGGCGAATGCGCTTTCGGGACGGATTGAGCAGCACGCCTGGCGCGCCACCGCCGTGGATATCTCGGTGGCGGCGTCTGTTGTATCAAATACTCCGGAAAAGAAAGTCGTCTCGCGAGAGCAGCAGGCCTCCGATGCGGACAATGACTGGCTCCGGGGACAAGAGGCCTATAGCGAAGGCGACTATGATTCCGCCGTGCAACACTTGCAACGCTTTACCGCTCGCGCAGGCCTGTCGCTGCGTCAGCAGGCGGACGCCGCTATTCTCATCGCCCGCAGCCACGCTAACCGTAATCGTTTGCAGGATGCGGAAGACTGGGCCAATCAGGCGATTCGGCTGGATCGTTTACAGCCGGCCGCCTATTGGCTGCTGGCGTCTCTGCATATTGGGCGTTCCGAACGTCGCCAGGCGTTGGAGGCGTTGACCCGGGTGATCTATCTGCAACCGGATTTCATTATGGCTCACTATCTCAGCGGCATTTTGTGTCTGCGATTGGGCCAACCTGAGCGCGCTGTGCGCTGTTTACGAAATTGTAGGGAGCTGCTGGCGTCCGTGGCGCCGGAGCAGCCACTGGAGGAAGGGGAAGGACTGACGGCGGGAGACCTGCTGGAACTGGTGCGAGGGGCGTTTGACGATATCGCCGGCGATATCAAGTGAAACGCATTGCGCCCGAAGGATTGTAAGGAAGGAGAGCAGAGTTGAAAGGTTCAACATACACCGACTGGGAAGCGTTAAAACGTAATCTGCAGCAGGTGGAGCAGTTTCTGGCGAATGAATTCAATCCCTCGCCGGATTCCGCCAGAGCGCGGCTGCAGGAGCGTGCGCGGGAGTTGGCGGAGCCGGAGAAGGAAGAAGACGAGTCGGATCGTATGGAAGCGCTGGTGTTTGAGCTGGCTCAGGAAATCTACGCCCTGGAGCCGGAGTTTATTGCGGAAGTCGTGCCGCTGAAGCCGCCGACGCCCATTCCCTGTACGCCTCCTTATGTATTGGGAGTGATCGGCGTGCGTGGGCGCATCGTATCAGTGTTAGACCTTCGCGTGTTTTTCGATCTGCCGTTGAAAGGCCTTTCGGATCGTAACTCTGTCGTTGTGTTGTCCCAGGAAGGCCGTGAATTTGGACTGTTGACCGACCGGGTCGCCGGCATTCGCGTATTGTCACGAAAGCGCCTGAACACCCGGCTTGAACACCTGAGCGGCGTGCGCAAAGAGTATCTGCTGGGGGTGACCCCCTCCCACTGGGCGGTGCTGGATGCGTACAAGTTACTTCACGACGCCCGACTGATCGTCAACGACAGGATATAGGATATGTTCTATCGCAACCTGAAGACCGCCAACAAGCTGATTCTGGCTTTCAGCTTCATTGCAGTAATTGTTGTGGGGGCCTTGATCATTGCTTTTCAGGGGCTGCAGCAGATTCATCAGTCGCAGCAGCAAATTTTCGATGAACAGTTCACCCAGCACATGCGCATCAAGGACTTAATGATCAATATCAACGAGAACCGGGCGTTGATGTTGAAAATGGTGGTGCAACGTGGCGCGGGAGGCGGGTTGCTGGATGAGGTGAAGCGCAGCAGTCTGCAAGGGGAAAAGCTGCTGGGCGAACTTAACGGCGCTGCGGTGCGCGCCAGTGAAGCTCAGGATTTGCTGCATAAGCTGCGGGATCAGTGGATGGCCTTCGCCAGCGCCAGGGAGAAAACGATCATTCCCTTGATTGCGTCCGGCGACTTTGACTCTGCTGCGACCATATTGACCAATGAGCAGGCGGAGCGCATCGGCCAGATACGAGAACTGGGCGATCGGATTATCAACTTGGGCGAGCACAGTATTCAACAGGCGCTGGCTCAGTCTGAAGCCACGGTGGAAGGGCAGCGACAGACCATTATGGTCGTCATTGCCGCCATACTCGCGCTAATGACGGCCGTCGTGTGGTTGACCTCTCGATCAATTGCAGGCCCTCTGTCTGATTTGACGCAATGGGCGGAACAGATTGCGGAGGGAGACCTGATGTACGGCAGGGAGTTCGAAAGGCGGGAAGACGAAGTGGGCATGCTGAGTCAGGCCTTCAGTCGTATGGGGGAAAATCTGCGCGAACTGGCGAAAACTTCCGAAGCCATCGCCAAGGGAGATTTGACCGTGACGGTCACGCCGCGTTCCGAGCGTGACATTTTAGGCAATGCGTTTTCCGCCATGATCGGCAATTTGCAGAGCCTCACTGCAGACCTGAAAGAAGGGGTGGCGGTGCTTTCCACCGCCAGCCGGGAAATTATGGCGTCAACCGGGCAGGTCGCCTCCAGCGCCCAGGAAACCGCCACCGCCATCAGCGAAATCACCACCACCGTGGAAGAAGTCAAACAGACGGCGAGCGTCTCCAACCAGAAAGCCAAGCATGTCACCGAAGCCGCGCAACGCACCCTGCAGGTGTCCCAGGACGGACGTAGAGCGGTGGAGGCGACCCAGGGCAGCATGAGCCAGATCCGGCAGCAGATGCACGCCGTGGCGGAAAGCATCGTGCGCCTGAGTGAGCAGAGTCAGGCTATTGCGGAGATCGTCGCCACGGTTAACGATCTGGCGGAACAGTCCAACCTTTTGGGCGTAAACGCGTCTATTGAAGCGGTTAAGTCCGGCGAACAGGGGCGCGGCTTTTCAGTGGTGGCGCAGGAAGTGAAAACCCTGGCGGATCAGTCTAAACAAGCCACCGGTCAGGTGCGCAATATCCTTAATGATATCCAGCGGGCCATGAATAAGGCCGTTATGGTGGCGGAGCAAAGCAGCAAGGCGGTGGATGGCGGTTACCAACAGGCCCAGTTGTCAGGAGACGCCATTCGCATGCTGACGGACAGTATTGAAGAATCGTCAGGCGCAGCGCTACAGATTGCAGCCTCCAGCCAGCAGCAACTGGTGGGAATGGACCAGGTGGCGAGCGCCATGGAGAGCATCAAGAAGGCCAGCCAGGACAATGTGGAGGGCACCAAGCAGGCGGAACAGGCGGCGCGCAATCTGCATCAATTGGGGTTGCGCATGCAGAACCGGATTGCGCAGTTCAATGCCTGAGCAACACTGGGGGCGCGCTGAGTTGAAGCTTTGGAAAAGACTTTTTCGTGGCGGAAGTTTAGGCGACATAGCGGAACGGAGTTTTCCGTCGGCCATGCAGGGTGGAAAGAAGTATGCAGGACAGAAATGAGGCGCTGAAGAAGCGGTTGCTGGAGGCTTTCCGGATGGAAGCCGGCGATCGCATGCGGATTCTGGCGGATGCTTTCGCCATGCCTGCTGACGCCTATGACGCCGCGCTGGTGGAAAGCGTATTCCGGGAAGTGCATAGCCTGAAAGGCGCCGCCAGGGCGGTATCCCTGGGAGCCGTGGAGAAACTCTGTCAGGCCTGGGAAACCCTGCTCGCCGATATCAAACGCAGCGGCGCTGGCGTCAGCGAGACGCAGCTCAGCGTCAACCGAAAGTGTCATGGTCTGTTGCGACAGTTAATGGCGGACGCGGCAGCCATCCCTAATGATCAACTTTCGGACTTTTGCCGACGCATTGAACGGGGCGAGGATTTGGCGGGCTCGGCTCCCACTGAGAGTTTGGCTCAGGACTCGGCGTCGAGCGACGCTGAGCCTCCGCCCGTACAGGAAGAACCCCAAGACATCCCTCCTCAAATTGAAACCACTCCCATTACCCCTACAGTTTCTTCTGATCTGTCAGAGGAAGAGGCTGCGCAGACAAACGAAGCTGCATCGTCGGATGAGACCACCCAGCCAACGCTGCGACAGCGGCCAGCAGAGCTGACCGGGCTGGCGGGAAGCGGAGGCATGCTGCGTATCAAGGCGGAACATCTGGATGAGCTGATGTATCAGGTCGAGGACTTGCAGCAAGCCAAGCTGGAGGCGACGCAAGCCTGTTTAATGTTGAAAGAAGCGGTAGCCGGATTCACGGAATGGCGTAAGCATCGCCACGAAATCACCACTGCCGCCCGTCAGTTGCGTACGCATATCGAGCACGAAGCAGAACGGCAGGCGAGTCACGACCAGCTGCTGTTATCGATAGAGCGAGAACAGCAGACCCTGATTGATTTCAGCGCCTGGGCGTCAGACTTCCTTGGGCAGTGGGAATACCGGCTCAGTCAGTTAGCGAAAACCTCCGAAAAAGTCGCCAGAGGCGTGGCTACAGTGGCGGACGGCATGCATGCGCAGATGCAGGCGGTACTGCTGTTGCCCTGTTCTGTGTTAGTGGAAGGCCTGCCGGCTATGGTGCAGGAGATTGCGGATTCCCTGGGCAAAAAAGTACAGATGCGCTACTCGGGAGAAAGCCTGCAAGTGGACAAACGCGTGCTGGATGAGTTGAAGAGTCCGCTACAACACATGTTGCGCAACGCTGTCGATCATGGCGTGGAGACGCCTGCGCGTCGCCGTGAGATGGGCAAGCCGGAATGTGCGCAAATCGAACTGGATTTCATGCAGGAGAACGCCGGCCTGTTTGAGGTGCGAATTCGCGATGACGGACTGGGTTTCGACCCCGCCAAGCTGAAGGCTAAAGCCATCGCTCAGAAAGTATTGGATGAAGACAAAGCCGCCGCGATGAGCGACAAAGACGCGGCGCAACTGGCGTTCTCTTCCGGTGTGTCCACCAGCAGCATCATAACGGACCTGTCCGGACGCGGTTTGGGGCTGGCCATCGTTCGCGAGAAAGTCGAGCGCCTGGGCGGCCGCATTCTCTTGGAAACGACGCCCGGAAGCGGGTCCACCATCACGCTGCAGGCGCCGACCAGCATGGCGACCTACCGGGCGTTGTTGGTGCGGGTGGAAGACCAGTTGATGGCGATTCCAGCGCAGGCGGTGGAGCGGGTGCTGCGTCTGCCCCAGGAAGAAATTAAAAGCGTGGAGAACCGGCTGTCCTTTACCTTGCATAACGAAGCCAATCCGCTGTGGCGGCTGTCGGATATTCTCGGACTGACGACCTCCGTTTCCGCGCCGGACAAGGGCGTCTGCGCGCAAGTGGCGGTGATGAACGTCAACGGCGACCGCTTTGGTCTGATGGTGGATGAGGTCATCGGCGATCACGAAGTGATTATCAAACCGTTGGGGTCGCAGCTATTGCGCGTGCGCAATATTCTCGGCGCCACGCAGATGGGGGACGGTCGCATCGTGCCTATCCTGCATCCGTTTGATCTCTATAAAAGCGCCTGCAATACGGATTCCGCGCCGCTCCAGGTGGGGGACATGGAGGAGCTGCGTCGGCGCAAGCGCATTTTAATTGCGGAAGACTCCGTCACGTCGCGGGGATTATTGAAAACCATTCTGGAAAGCGCCGGCTATGAAGCCGTAACCGCCAACGATGGCGTTGACGCATGGGAAGCGCTAAAGCACGGGGCGTTCGACCTCATGGTGTCGGATATCGAAATGCCTCGCCTGGATGGGTTTGGATTGACTGCGAAGGTGCGCGCTGACCGCCGCTTCGCGGAGTTGCCGGTGGTGCTGGTCACCGCCTTGCAGAGCCCTGAGGACAAAGAGCGGGGCATGGAGGCGGGCGCTAACGCCTATATCGTAAAAAGCGGTTTTGATCAGGCCAATTTGCTGGAAATTATCCGCCAGTTGCTCTGATTACAGGGGCGGGCGCAGGATGGCCCGTCGACAACGGAGAAGAGGTGACAACGATGGATGTGTTGATAGTGGATGACTCGCCTGTTATCAGACAGTTGCTGCGCCACATCATTGAAGAAGGCGGCATGCGGGTGATCGGTGAAGCGTCGAATGGCGCGGAAGCGCTGCGCAGCATCGCCAAGCGCAAACCGGATGTGATCACTATGGACATTCACATGCCGGTCATGGACGGGTTGGAAGCGTCGCGAAGAATTATGGAGGAATATCCGACGCCAATCGTGGTGGTGACCGCCAGTTACAGCCTAGGAGACGCAGTGACCGCCATGCAGGTACTGGAGGCTGGCGCTATTACCGTTACGCCGAAGCCGCAGGGCCCCGGCCACCCGGATTATGAGCGGGATGCGGAAAGTCTGGTGAGGACCATCCGCCTCATCAGCGAAGTCAAGGTAGTTAGACGGTATCGCCGCGAAGAAAAGCGCGTCGCGTCACGGCCGCCTCCCTCCGTGGGGCTGGATCAGGATCACGAGGGCATACAGCCGGGCGTGATCGCAATTGGCGCCTCTACAGGCGGTCCGGTGGCGTTAAAGGAGCTGCTGCATGGGATGTCGCGGGATACACCTTGTCCGGTGCTGGTGGTGCAGCACATATCTCCTGGCTTTCTGACCAGCTTTTGCGAGTGGCTCAACCAGGTGTCGGCGCTCCCGGTCAGCATTGGCGAATTCGGCGAGCGCGCTGAGCGGGGACGGGTTTATCTGGCGCCGGACGGTTGCCATATGGAGGTGGACCGATCCTGTCGCATCAGTCTGGTGAATGGTAATCGCGACGAGACGCTTTGCCCGTCCGTGTCGCATCTGTTCAGCAGCGTCGCCAAAAACTTCGGCAGGAACGCGGTGGTCGTGTTGCTGTCGGGGATGGGGCGCGACGGCGCTGCGGAAATGGCGGAACTGCATCGGCTGGGAGCCCTTACCATTGCGCAGGACCCCGCCACGGTCGTAGTGAACGGCATGCCTGGGGAGGCGGTGAAGCTGGGCGCAGCCCGGCATGTGTTGAGTCCCCTGCGCATTGCGGCGCTACTAAACGAACTACCGGTACAAAGCTGCGTCTGATTTGTGTATGCAACAAGGTCGCGGAGATTACAACAAGAGAGTTGAAGTGATGTTAACAGGAACAGAAATTCTCATTGTCGAAGACAGCCTGACTCAAGCCCTGCAACTGCAAATGCTGCTGGAGCAGAATAGCTGCTCCGTCACGGTTGCGGAGAACGGCGTACAGGCCCTGAAATGCATAGCTGAACGCAGACCGACCATCATCGTGAGCGACATCATGATGCCGGAAATGGACGGTTACACTTTATGCCGGACGCTCAAGTCGGACCCCAAGACGGAGTCCATTCCGGTCATTCTGGTCACCACGCTCACCGACCCGAAAGATGTGGTGCAGGGGCTGATCGCCGGCGCGGATAACTTCATCACCAAGCCCTATGATGAGAAGTATCTGCTGTCGCGCATCCGTTACTTCCTGGCAAATCTGGAGCACCGAGATCACCAGCGGGTGAAGATGGGCATCGAAATTATTCTGGATGGAGAGCGCCACTTCATTAACTCCGCCCGCCAGCAGATTCTTGATCTGCTGATCTCCACCTACGAAGAGGGCATTCGTCTCAACCGGGAGCTGAAAGCCAAGCATGAAGAGCTGAGTCATACTCACTCGCTGATCAACAGTCTGTTTCATTTTACGGCGGGCTTGAGCGCAGCCAGCACGGAAAGTGACACCATTGAGCAAGGGCTGGGGCAGGTGCTGTCGTTCCCGAATGTGGTCGCCTCGTGGCTATTGCTGGTGGACCCGGATGCAGGCGAGGGTGGCTGGAAGTTGGCGGGCTTTCGCAGCGGCTCCATCAACGCAGACCAGCTGGATACATGCAGCCGTGAATGTCCCTGCCGGCACGGGGTTCTCAACGATGGGCTGACCAGCGCGGTGGATATCGCCGATTGTCCCGCGATGAAGGGGAGTTTCGTCGGTAATCATCATGCTACGATTCCGCTATTGTTGGGCGGGGAGTTGATTGGTTTGCTCAACGTCGCCCGCACCCGGGGCGAGCGCTGGGTGGAGGAGCCTTTGCGGGCGTTGCAATCCCTGGGGCATCAGTTTTCGGTCGCCTTGGGCCGGGCAAGGTTGTTTGACAGTCTGGAAAGTCTGGTGGAGCAGCGTACATTCGCCCTGAAAGAAGAAATGCTGGAAAAAGAAAGGGCGCAGGAACAACTTAAGCTGCGCAATCGCGCGATAGAGGCGAGCGTTAACGCCATTATCATCGCAGATAAAAGCGACCCTGAGCATCCCATTGTATATGCTAACCCGGCTTTTGAGCGTATTACCGGTTACAACCTGGAAGATGTCACGGGACGAAACTTTCTGTTCCTGCTCGGCAAAGAAACCAGTCAATTGGGCGTGGCGAATATCAAACGTGCGCTCAAATCCAATACTGAAGGCTACGCCTTGTTGAAGAACTTCCGTAAGGACGGCACGTTGTTCTGGAATGAATTGAAAGTCTCTCCGGTCACGGATGTTAAAGGCGAGGTCACTCACTTTGTCGCCATTATGAACGATGTGACGGAGTCCATTCAGTACCAGGAACAACTGGAATACAAGACTAACTACGACAATCTCACCGGACTGCCCAACCGCAACCTTCTCGATGATCGTATTCAACAGGCTATCGCCTTTGGGGCGAGGCGCGAAAAGGGCTTCGCCCTGGCGGTGTTCGACCTGGATAATTTTAAATACATCAACGACAGCATGGGCCATGAGACCGGCGACCAGTTGCTAAAAGAGGTGGCGGAATCACTGCGCAGTTGCCTGCGGGAGGGTGATACGCTGGCGCGGCTGGGCGGCGATGAGTTTGTCATTCTGATGAATAAAGAGGATCACGATCATCCTTTAGGACTGATGTTGAACCGTATACAACAACTGGTGTCGCAACCCCGTCGTCTGAAAGATAAAGACATTCTGGTCACACCCAGCATTGGCGTCTGCCAGTATCCGGAAGACGGCGAAGATGCCTCTACGCTGCTTAAGAACGCCGATACGGCCATGTACAAGGCCAAGGAGCGAGGACGTAATCGTATCTGCAGTTATACCCAGGAAATGAATGAATCGATCCAAAAACGGGTGCAAATGGAGCAGGACCTGCGGCGCGGCATCGAAAATGGCGAGTTGGAGTTGTACTACCAACCGCAACTGGACCCTCATGGCGGCGGCGCGGTCGGACTGGAGGCGCTGGTGCGCTGGCGCAAGGGCGACCGCATGGTGCCGCCTCTGGAATTTATTCCCATCGCGGAAGAAACCGGCCTGATCACCAGTGTAGACGCCTGGGTGTTGCGGGCCGCCTGTCTGCAATTGAAGCTGTGGCGGGATCAGAAACAGCAGCTCGTTCCCGTTTCGATCAACTTGTCATCGCGGCAGTTCCAGGACGCTAATTGTGTTGAACTGGTCCGCAGAGTGTTACAGGAATCCGGTGTTGAGCCCGGTTGCCTCAAGATTGAGGTGACGGAAAGCATGGTCATGCACAACACGGAAGAGGCGCTGCGCACCATGACCCAACTCAAGGCCATGGGCGTGCAATTGTCTATGGATGACTTCGGCACAGGATACTCCTCCCTGAGTTACCTCAAGATGTTTCCTTTCGATCAGCTCAAGATCGATAAGAGTTTTGTGCGTAATGTCACCGATGATCCGCAGGAAGCCGCCATCATCCGCGCCATCATTGGCCTGGGCAAAACCCTGGGCATCAAAATCGTGGCGGAAGGCGTGGAAACCGTCGAGCAATACAGCTTCCTGGTGCGCGCCGGCTGTGACCTCATCCAGGGCTACTTCTACTCGCCGCCATTACCTGTCGCCGCCTGCATGCACTTCCTGCAGGAAGATCATTTGTGGGGGAAAAAACGCAAGGAAATTGAAGACGGCCCGCAAGCCAGAAGAATACTGATCGTCAACGACGACGAAACCATTTTACGCGCCGTCTGCGGTGAACTTGGCCACGAAGGCTACGACATCTTTGAAGCCCGCACCACGACGGAAGCCTTGCGCCTTCTCGCCGCCCACGAAATGCACGTCATCGTGACCGACCAGTGCATGAAGGAAATTAAAGGCGTAGACCTGCTGCGCAAAGTCAAAGCCATCCACCCCGGAACCGTCCGCATGGTGCTCAGCGGCTACAGCGGCTTCAAAGAAGTCCTCGAAGCCATCAACGAAGGCGCCGTCTTCCGCTTCATCACCAAACCCTGGAACTCGGAACACCTCCGGGAAAACGTAAAACAAGCCTTCCGCGAAAGCGACCTGGCGCGGGAAAACCAGATGTTGAGAGAACAGTTGGATATATTGCGGAGTGGGAGTTGATATAGATTTAAAACAATGAGGTACGTCAGCGCAGTGTGTTTCAATAGCGCTGACGTATCGCGCCTGCTGCACGTCAGCAATAAGCCAGTTCTGTTACGATGCTTGGCCTGAGCCCGAAACTGAACTAACATCCCGCCGCGGACAATGCTCGTTTCACCGCAATCTTGAACGCTACGTTCAAACTTGGCCGGTCCGATCAGCCTGATGCTCACCCCCTAAGTTGTATAGAGATACGAAATGAAAAAGTTTGTTTGTACCTTTCTAATGATGATTTGCGTGACGGCGAAGGCTGACGTAACCGAATTTGTGCGCATGTTTCAAGCTGCTCCAGAGACTGAAGCGGTTCAATTGATGCACTACAGACCGAAAGATAAAGCAAAGAAAAAGTTAAGGATGAGCTGGGATATTAAAACGCTTCTTCAGAGCTGGGGAGGAGTCTCTAATTGCAGGCCTACAGAAAATTCAGAGTATATTTATCTCATTCTAGAGTCTGACAATATTGTCGATAGTCTCTCAGAGACCTCCAGGTATTACTTTGAATGTGATTCAAGCATCTTGGGCAAGGCTGGAATGTACGTGGAAGAGGGGAGGTTATCTGGCGAAGTAAAGCCATACAGAGTCGCTTTGGGGCCAGCGATTAGCCCTGAGAACATAGACGAAGCGAGGCGTGTCTTCGCCAGACTGTTTGGCGTCCAGAATGGCGGCATGGTTGATATATTGGAAAGCGGGAGACCTGTTTATATTGACAATATATATCGGGATAAAACAAGGCCGGAATTAGTACATGTTATTTATAGGACAACGCTGAACTTTGTAGATGATCGCGATATAGTCGGCGCTGAGGCGATAGCAGTGGTTAAGGAACTGATAATGAAAGACTCACCGGAAGAAGTGAGATACGTGAGACTGGTTGCAATTGAATTGGATACACTGCTAGAAGAGAAAAAGACTAAGATAGCGAAAATATCACTGAAGAACAGTGAAGGTCATTGGGTTGAAGCTAAGGAAGAGATGAACGAGAAGTTTGGTGAGTTTCCAGAAATTAAGATAAATATTAATGGCTCGAAATAAAGGTTTAAACTGGTTTTTTATGGGGTCTATATCCATATCAAATGCTGTTTTAAATAATAACTGTACGAAATTCTGTTGTTGCAGGCTCCTGTCAAAATGAAACATTAAGTTCTTGTGCGTTGCCTATTTTAACGTTGTTGATATTAAAATTTGATGGTGGAAATAGAGAGCAATATGGATCTTCAGGCTATTTTTGAGCTGGAAATATGGAGCCAGCCGGGAGGTTGTTGCAACGCCACTCAAGGTTTGGAAATAGAAAAATTACTAAAGAAGGAGCTTCCGTCTTCGATTGACTTTATAGTCGGACACGATTTCTCGCCAAATAACATAGATGTAGAGAACCTTTCCATCTCTATGCAAGAGAAAGAGCTAAAAGAGAGTAATTTTAAGAGTTTTTGTATTCAGAGAGGGCTGTCGCCAGACCTTAACGATAGTGAGAGCGCTGCTAGATTTCTCGAGTATAGTTATGGGAGGCTTTTGGCATGGGTGCATTTACCCCATGACGAGTTGGGGAAGGAAATATTTATTAAGCTCGTAAAGTGGCTTTCAGATAAGAGATATAACCTACAAGGAGCAGATGCAAATTACTGTGTGAATTTATCACATGCTGGAGATGCTCCTCTATTTTGGTATGAATAATAAAGCGCGAAAGTTGAGCTTCATACGGATGTTCCGCTTTACGCAACTGTATGGAGATGTTTGTCTGTATCGGAATTATGTAAGGAGTAGAAGTGATGAGTATCGTGAAAAGAATTCGGCTGCGATTATTTAAATTAAAGAAAGAAAGTGTTGTAAAAGATTTTGGTGTAATCTCCGTTAATAATGCAGGGATTTTTAAAGAGCGAGTGGAAGCATTGCTCGTTACGAGTGGAGGCGAGAAGAAGTTGATTGTAGCGTCTTGGATTATATCTCCTCTACTGTTTACAGCTACAGAAATCCAAGAAAAACACTTTTATAAGATTAAGGAAATTAGCGACTTTATTTTTATAGATAGCGAAAGCTAATGGTGAATGACTTTTTTCGAGTTGGTATATGAGTGGTATATCGAAAGGCCTTATGCTGTTGGCGCCTATTGCATTCAGCTTGCAATGGGTGTTTTACGGTGGGATTGTATTGGTGATGTGCTTTTTTGAGGGAGAGTGTTATAGTTTTATTGAAGAAGTGTTTTTCTTTTGTGGATTTATTATGAGTACATTGTTCCTGTTTACAAGTATATTTATAAAGTGTGCTAACTGCGGCTGGATACCCTTTTTTGATCGGCGGCATCATGATCCGTTAAAGGCCTACGGTGAGTGTGTGTCAGGAAGAAAGTTTGCTTGTCAATTCTGTGGTGAGATGAATTATATATAGCGAGCGGCGACTCTTTTGGTTGAAAGTTGGTCTGGTTGTATTGATGTTAAGTCCAATGTGCTTGGAAGTCTGTGAAAAATATGAAGAATGAAAGAGTTGCTTTAAAGGAAGTGTTAGTGTTTCTGCTTGTCATAGCAGGATACTTTCTTCTCTCAATGATAAGTTTTGAGAAGATTAGGCATGCTGTTACCTGGAGCGCACTAACACTAATTTATCTGGTAATGGTCAGGCTTGCATATGGGGTTAGTCTTGTAAATGTATATTCAAAGACCTCTAAAGCAGACAAAATACAAGCTGCAACGACCTTCTTTATATTTGTTTTTTTTAATGTCTATGAGGGGCTTGCTGAAAGGTTGTTGTTAGCGGCCAGTTTTTCAATGTTTGTGTTATCGTTTCATGGATGGATTAGTAGAAGAAAGCTCGAAAGCAGTTGCTAACCCGTAAATAATCATTCGATCACTAAATTATAATATATTTAAATTATGGATGCTTAAATAAACTTTGAATCAATGATGGTGTTCTTTTTATGCTCCGAAGGATTTTTAAAGCTATCTTTCTTAATTGGTCTGGACCTGCAACCTTCATCTTTCTCAATCGCTGATGTTTCATGTAGCTCCACACGGACTCATCTGGATTGAGTTCAGGGGAGTAAGGCGGCAGGAACAGGCTTGGCTAAAGTGAATGAGATAACTGCTAAAGGAATACCATTGGAAAAAGCGGTTACTGAGACATGGACCGCAAAGAAGGAAGCGAAATATGTTTATAAAAGGCTACCCTCTAAAGAGCTGATATAAAGCTCGAAAAGGCGCAAGATGCAGTTACAAAAAGTATTGATTGACGAGTTAAAGAGTATGCATGAAATTGGTTCTTCAGTTTCAGATATGCTGGCTCGAATAAAAGAAAAAGAGAGTGAGGAAAATATTAAGATGAAAAGCATCATGTATTTCAGGGTGGCCTTTAATCTCTCTATTTCTGAAGTTAGCGCTATTCCGGGATGGGAAGGGTTTGGTGGAGAGCTAAGTAGTGATCGGATTAATAGATTTGTGGTGATCAAAAGGCTGGGACAAGGTTCATGAGCGGGGTTGACTCGAATACGCCACCGAAGGTGAAAAGTTTATGCATGATTGGACGCTGGTAGCGTTGGCGGTCGATTGGGAAAAGGGAGTTGTCACGATCACCCTAAAAAACAGTCGCTCGGAGGATGTTTTCATTGTGGCGGATGGACTTGTGAGCTTGATCGTTCCAAGAAGAGAGGCGTGGGGCGGGAGTGTCTCGGTTAATGCGATGGAAGGTCCCAGGTTGCTTACAAACGGGGATTATTATTTGGCCCTTGAGATGCAGTCTGGCGATAGAATAGAACTTGAGGCCAGAACTATCACGCTGCCAGTGTCCCTGAGTGAATAGGGACGTTAACGGGAAGGCCGCGCGACTTGCGTGAACGTCGCTCAACCCCTGGCATTTTCCCGAAAACAGGATTTATTATGTTGAGTTCTCCGAAATTTCCTGTATTTTATGCAACCTTTTTTCCGGCCTAACGTCTTCCTCAGATGGTTCGCCGGGCTTCCACCGGCTTATTCGGGAGTTAATTTGTGGAAAAGACTTTCATCAGCGCTCAACAGCTATTAGACGATTCCTTCAAACTGGGCCTGAAAATTTACGAGAGCGGCTATCGACCTAACTACATCGTCGGCGTGTGGCGCGGCGGCGCTCCGGTCGGCATCGCGGTGCAGGAACTGCTCGATTTTCTGGGCGTGGAGTCGGACCACATCGCTATCCGCACCTCTTCCTACACTGGCATCGGCGAAAGAAGTCGTCATGTTACCGTTCATGGTCTGAACTACATGGTTAAGCGCGTCAATGCGGAAGACTCTGTTCTGATCGTGGATGATGTGTACGACACCGGCTTGAGCGTACAGCAGGTGGTGACGGATCTGAAAGCGGCCTGCCGTAAGAATACGCCGGACATCAAGATTGCGACGCCATACTTTAAGCCGTCCAACAACAAAACCGACAAAGTGCCTGACTACTTCGTACATGAGACGGACCAATGGTTGGTTTTCCCCCACGAATTGCACGGCCTGACTACGGAAGAAATTCTGGAGCACAAGCCAGAGCTGGCGGTCATTCACGACAAGCTGCTGAAGCTGCGTGAGGGCGAAAACTCCTAAATTGAGGGACTGAGCGCCTTTCAGCTAAATGAAAATCAGGCGTTGGTTTCTTTAGATGCGGTAGCCCGGTGATGTGTCAATAAACCGGGCTGCTCGCCGCCTCACTGGATACGTCCTTATGAGACTCCTTTTCCCCTCCCATCCTCTTCACTCTCAGCAACCAGATGATTCCTACCTGGAAGAATTTACGGCGTTTCGTCAGGTTGGCGTGAGTTGTTCCGTTGTTGATATTGATGCGTTGGGCAACGGTCTGTGTGATGTACGCCCTGCAATAGGGGCGGGTGAGCCGGTGCTTTATCGGGGTTGGATGCTTGCTCCTGAGCGTTACCGCCAGCTGACTCAGTTGATTGAGGGAACAGGCGGGAGGCCGGTAACGTCTTTTGAAAATTACCTGCGCTGTCATCATTTACCGGGCTGGTATGAAGCCTGTCGGCCCTTTACGGCGGAAACCCGATTCTTCTCGGACGACGATGAGCTGCTACACAAGGTCTCCTGTTTGAGCTGGGAACGCTTTTTTGTAAAAGACTTCGTGAAATCCAACTCGACCGGGCAGGGTTCTATTGCACGCTCGCCGGAGGAAGTGGTTGAGATCGTGAGTCAGATCCGCTCTCATCGCGGCGGCATAGAAGGCGGCGTAGCGCTGCGGCGGGTGGAGGACTACGACGAAGCTTCGGAGTAGCGGTACTTTGTCCTCAATGGCGTCGCCTATTCTTCCCATGGCGAGCCTCCCGCGCTATGTCGGGAAATAGCGCGTCGCATTGATGCGCCGTTTTATTCCATAGATCTGGCGCTTCGCCAGGACGGGGGCATGCGCTTGGTGGAGATTGGCGACGGTCAGGTATCGGACAGAAAGAACTGGCCATTGGACGTTTTTGTGAAGATGTTGGCGCAGTAGTCATAATCAGATTCGTGTCACATTCTCACGTTTATTTGTGAACAACTGTATATTAAATCGTATTGGCGTCGGTATACTCAGCCAGACCACCTCTTCATATGGACGCCGCCATGACATGGATTCCCCGTCGTCTCCCCACTGCGCCGAGTATCGGCTTTGCGCGTGACATAGCGTCTACTTGGCTAACCGGGCTTTTCAAAGCTGAGTTGACCGAGTTTTATATTTCTCATTTATCTCCCCTATGGTCCGGGCGTCAGGTTAAGGCGCGGGTCATTGAGATTGTCAGAGAAAGCGCTGACTGTAAGTCTTTTATCCTGCAACCGAACAGCTTGTGGAAAGGGTTTCGGCCCGGTCAGTTCGTGATGGTGACGATTGAAATAGACGGTGTACGTCAGCAGCGATGCTACAGCCTGTCTTCGGATTGGCGTGATTCGCAGCGCATTCGCATCACTGTCAAAGAGAAAAAAGACGGACATGTTTCCACCTGGTTGCACAGGAATCTGCAGAAGCAGGATGTGCTGTTGCTGAGTCAGGCTCAGGGAGAATTCACTGCGCCGACGTCACTGTCTGAGTCGCTGTTACTGATCGCCGCTGGCAGCGGCATTACGCCGATTCGCGCCATGTTGTATGAGCTTGAAGAACGCTCTCGGAACCTGGTGCTCATTTACTACGCCCGCACTCAGGATGAACTGATTTTTGCGGAGGAAATTCGCACCGCCGCTGCGCGGCGCCCCGACCTGACGGTCCATATCTGTTATACGTCGGGCGGGGGAGACCTTCATACGCAGGGAGGGCGTTTTCATCCCGATCAGCTTAAACATCTGGTTCCTGATTACCATGAACGACGGACGCTGGTATGCGGTCCTGAAGGATTAATGCAGCGACTGCGACAGCATTGGCGCGAAGAGGGCATCGAAGCGCGTATCTGCTTTGAAGACTTCACCGGGGCATTTAGCGGTTTAATCAAACCGGAGCAAACAGCGCCCCAGCAGACAGCAGCCCATCGTGTGATCTTTGAGCGCTCCGCCTGCGCCGTCGACGCTGACGGTCGGCAGAGCCTGCTGGATGTGGCCGAATCCGCAGGATTGCGACCTCACTGTGGTTGCCGGATGGGAATCTGTCATAGCTGTACGGCCAGAAAACGGTCCGGCGTGGTTCGTAATCTGCTCACCGGCAAAGCCTCCAGCGGCGGTAGTGAAGAAATCCAGTTGTGTATTTGCGTTCCCATAACCGATGTCTCTCTTGAAGTGTGATATCTGATGATTCAGTACGAACAAGGAGATTTGTTATGCGCGATTCCCTCAGTCGGGCGTTAACGCCTGCGGAACTGGCGTCATTTGAGAAAGAGCTGGACGACTTGCGCCAGCAAGTCATTGACGATCTGGGACAACGGGATGTGGACCATATCCGCGGTGTGATCAACGCGGTCAGGTATTCAGAGCTGGCCGGACGGGTTTTGCTGCATGTCAGCTTTACGCCGTTGGGCGTGGTCGCCGGCGTGGCCTGCCTGTCGCTCTCCAAAATTCTGGAGAACATGGAAGTCGGGCACAACCTGATGCATGGTCAGTACGACTGGACCCATGATCCCGCCTTGAACTCAAAACGTTATGAATGGGATCTCGTATGCGCCAGCAACGCCTGGCGGCACTACCATAACTATGAGCATCACACATTCACCAATATCCTCGGTAAAGACCGTGACTTTGGTTACACCATCACCCGCCTGACCGCGGAGCAGCGCTGGCGGCCCATTTACCTGCTGCAGCCCGTTTACAACGTGGCGCAGGCGCTGACTTTCGAATGGGGCGTGGCGTTGTTCGGACTGGAGCTGGAGCGCGCGGTGACTGGAAAAATGAGCAGACAGGAACTGGTGGGGCGGTTAAAGCCTTTTCTGCGTAAAGCGGGCAGGCAACTCGGCAAAGATTATGTGTTGTTTCCTGCCTTGGCGGGCATTGGCGCGCCCAAAGTGTTGGCGGGGAATCTGGCGGCCAATGTCATACGCAACGTCTGGGCCTACGCGATTATTTCCTGCGGGCATTTTACAGCGGACACCCGGGTTTATACCGAGGAGGAAACCCGTAATGAGAGCCGGGGACAGTGGTATCTGCGGCAACTGCA
Source organism: Hahella sp. HN01 (assembly GCF_018986435.1). Lineage (GTDB taxonomy): Bacteria > Pseudomonadota > Gammaproteobacteria > Pseudomonadales > Oleiphilaceae > Hahella. The sequence continues at coordinate 69,254 of NZ_JAHMIN010000021.1, forward strand.
TGGCTCCGGTAACATCGAGGGCAGTCGTCGCTTTTACCTGCTGAGCGGTCATCTCAGTCATCAGATTGAGCATCACCTGTTCCCGGATATTCCCGCCCATCGTTATCCGGAAATCGCTCCCAAAGTCAGAGCCATCTGCGACAAATACGGGCAACACTACAATACCGGACCTTTTCTGCGACAGTTCGGCTCGGTGCTTAAACGTATCGTGAAATATTCGCTGCCGATAAAAAGCGTCAGGGGTGATACGCCACAATCAGCGCCGCCGCCAGCTTTGAAAACAAAGAGCATCGTGGCGCGCCGGACAGAACGCGACAAGAAACTGGCGGTAGCCTGAGTAAGGTAAAACGTTCGAGAACGTGCGTCAGGGTTGAATCGATTATAATAGTGCGTTATCAATCAAGCCTTTGAGCAAGATCAGGAATCTCTGGTCAACATTCGGTCCCAACACAGAAGTAAGTGATATGTTAGAAAAAATTGATTCCCAGACCCTGGATGCGTTATTGGGCCGGGTTCGTACCTGTGCGCAAGATATGATGGAAGATTTTGGCGACGAAGTCAGGGAGCTGGTTGCTGATGCGGGCAACGAGAGATCCGGCGCTATCCAGGCGGAGGAATGCATTAGTAATTGTTGGGATATTTATGTTTGTGGGGAGATTCAGGACTGGGTTGACGAGGCCATGGAAGTACAGGAAGGGGATGAGGAAAGTGAGTACCTGGATTCCTTGCATGAAGAGGTTCAAGAGCACTTCACCAAATCCTGTTATGAAGCGCTCGGCATGATGCATTTATATTACTGATACCTACTGAACGCGCGGCGTTTCCTTCCACACGTAAATTTCTATGTCTCCAGGGTCGCATTGGGTGCAGCCGCTACAGGGCGTACCTTGGGGCAGCTTTTCCACCCGGCCTTTGGCGATCCACTTATCAAGCATCCCCCGCAATGCGTCCGGCTCCGTGTTGAAACGGTGGGCCATATCTTTAAGCGCGGCCCGTTTGTGGGTTTGCAGGTAGTCGCGTATTTCTGACAGGATCATTGGGACACCGCCGGCGTCGGACTTTGCCTGTCGCCGACGTACCGTAGCGCCGCCAGGGCGGCAATCAGGCTCGCCAGCATGATGCCGATAACGGTCAGGGCATGCGCAGGTTGACGGCTGAGCGTGGCGGCTTGATAGAACACCGTGGCGACGACGTAGGCGACGCCCGTTGTCCAGCCAGCGATAAACAGCGTCCAGTTCAGGTTGGTCTCACGATAGACGGCGGCCAGTGTGGCGGCGCAGGGCATGTACAGCAGAATGAATAGCAGATAAGCAAAAGCGCCCGCCGCGCCGTCGAATTTCGCCGCCATGGCGCCGAACGTGTCTGTGTCCACGGCTTGCTCCTGGGCGGCGCTTTCTACATCCAGACCCAATGGATCGCTCCAGGAACCCAGCGCGTCAGCGAGGTTGGCGGGAATGGTGGCGAAGGACGCCATCACGCTTTCCAGTAAGTTGAATTGGGGAGCTGGCTCCAGTTCTTCGCCAGCGGCTTGCGCTTCTATTCTCGCCAGGTCGCTGTACAGAGAGTCCAATGTGCCGACGACGGCTTCTTTCGCCAGTACGCCGGTAAAGATGCCCACTGCGGCGGGCCAGTTATCTTCGCGCAGTCCCATGGGCGCAAATGCGGGAGCGATGACGCCGCCGATTTCGCTCAGCAGGGACTTATTACTGTTTTCATTGCCGTAGGAGCCGTCTGTGCCCACGGAGTTCAGCACGTTGAGGGCCAGCACCATTGGTACGATTACTTTGCCAGCGCGGAACATGAAGCCCCGGGTGCGCTCCCAGGTGCGAATGCCAACGCCTTTCAACGTGGGAATATGGTAAGGCGGCAGCTCCATAATGAAGGGCGTGGCCTGACCCTGCAGCAGGGTGGTTTTCATAACCAGACCGGTGAGCACCGCGATGGCGACGCCAATAATGTAGAGCCCGAAAACCACGTTTTGTCCGCCGATGGGAAAGAACGCGGCGGCGAACAGAGCGTACACGGACAAACGTGCGCCGCAGGACATAAAGGGCGCCATGATGATGGTCATGATGCGGTCGCGCTGTTTCTCCATGGTGCGGGTGGCCATGACCGCCGGCACGTTGCAGCCGAAACCGACAATCAGCGGTACGAATGCCTTGCCGGGAAGACCGATGGCGCGCATGGCGCGATCCATGACGAATGCGGCGCGAGCCATGTAGCCGGAATCCTCCAGCGCGGACAAAAACAGATACAGAAAGCCGATGATCGGAATAAAGGTGGCCACCACCTGCACGCCGCCGCCCATGCCGTCCGCCAGCAGCAGACGCAGCCACTGCGGCGCTCCCAGTGAGGTCAGCAGTGCGCCGAACCCGTCCACGAACAATGCGCCAGTGAATTGATCAAAGAAATCGATGAACGCGCCGCCGATATTGATGGTGAACATGAACATCAAATACATGGCGAACAGAAATATGGGAATGCCCAGCATCCGGTTCAGGACCACGCGGTCGATTTTGTCGGATATGCTGCGCTGCACTTCATGGTTGCGTTTGACGCTGGCGCTGGCTACCTGATTAACGAAGCCGTAGCGGGCGTCCGCCAGACAGATATCGATGTCGTCCTCCAGCTGTCGCACCACGTCCTCTTGCAGTTCCTCTACGCTGGCGCGCAGTGTCGAGTCCGCCAGTTTCAGGGCGGAGGCGTCTCCTTCCAGCATTCGCGTCGCCAGCCAGCGTGGATCGCATTTGCCCTCGGCGTGCGCGGCCAGCATGGGAGTCAGGCTGTCCAGCGCTTTGGCGACAGGGGAGGGATAGGTGATGACGGCATGGGAAATATGCTTGCGACGCGCGGCGTCCAGAATCGCCGCCTTCAGTTGCGGCAGCCCGGCGCCGGAAGCAGCCACAATAGGGACGACTGGGCAGTCCAGCAGGTTGGCGAGCTTGTCGTGAGCCACCGCATGGCCGCGCTCTTCCGCCACATCCATCATGTTCAACGCCGTCAGCAAGGGCGTCTTCATTTCCAGGAGTTGGCAGGTGAGGTAAAGATTGCGCTCCAGGTTGGAGGCGTCGACGATATTGATGATGAGGTCCGCTTCACGCTCGGCGACAAAATCTCTGGCGATTTGCTCATCCAGGGAAACGTCTTCTTCGCAGACATCGAGGGAATAGGTGCCAGGCAGGTCGATCAGTTCAAAGTCCACGCCCTGAAATGAAAAGCGGCCGCTTTTGCGCTCCACAGTGACGCCGGGCCAGTTGCCCACCCGTTGCTTGGAGCCGGTCAGCGCGTTGAATAAGGTGGTTTTGCCGCAGTTGGGGTTGCCTACCACTGCGATGACGTATTTTTCCGTGTTGCGCTCCGGACTGGCCATGATCGACTTACTCTCTCCAATAAAACTGCTTGGGATCGGGCTGATTGCGTGTATTTCAGAGGACGCTAGATTTTCTCAATAAGAAGACTGCCTGCTTCGTCTTTACGCAGGCTGAGGCGAAACCCGCGCACCAGAATTTCCACTGGATCGCCCATCGGGGCGTAGCGGGTGACGCTGAATTCGACGCCGGGGGTCAACCCCATGGATAACAGTTTGCGGCGATAGCTTTTGCCGCCTTCGCCGAAGCCCATGACGCGGCCTTGATCGCCGACTTTAAGATCTTTCAGACTGACGCTGCTCATTCTTGGGAAGGCTCCTCAATGACTGCTGGTTGTGGCGCACGCGCGCACCACCATGATTTTTTGCGCCATGCCGGCGCCCAGCGCCAGACGCGTATCGGCGCGCACGACCACCAGGTCAGCGCCCTTGCGGTGCAGCACAGTTAACTCGCAGCCCACATTGAGCCCCAGAGAAGTTAAACGCATTTCCAGGTTTTTGCCCCCGCGTAACAGGTGAACTTTCACTCTTTCGCTCTCCTGCGCCAACGCCAGAGGGAAAGGCTTCTGTTCGAACGTGCTCATACGACCGCCTTTAAATGAAAGTGAGATTGAGAAACCTTCTTATTATTAACGCTATTACTGAGTGAATCCAGTAGACCTTGGGGGGAATCTGACCCAGATCAAAGGCATGTGGGACCAGAAACCCGGGATGGATTTAAATGGAGGTGAAGCGGTCGGCCAGATAATCGATAAAGGCTTTGGCGCAGGCGGTTTGCAAACGGGATGACGTGACCGCCTGTACCGGCAGACGAGGGACAGCCCAGTCCGTCAGTATCGGAATTAAGCGCCCTTCGGCCAGCGCGTCGCGAGCCAGGACTGTGGCGAGGCTGGCGACGCCGAACCCGCATTCCGCCAGCACGCGCATCAGGCTTACATTGTTGACCGCGAAGCGACCTTTAACCGCAACCTCTACGGTTTCGTCGGCGCGCTGCAGACGCCAGACGGCCTGAGCCTGCGCGCCGATGATGATGCAATCGCGCTCGCTGAGCTGATCGGGATGGGAAGGCGCGGATTGACGTTGCAGGTAAGTCGAGGAGGCGAACAGGCCTTGCTCAATCCAGCCAATGCGTCGGCTGACCAGGTTCTGATCCTTCACCACGCCGAGCCGAATCGCCACATCGATCTGCTCGCTGGCCAGGTCGCGATGCTGCGGCGACAGGTCGATTTCGAAGTCGATGCCCGGATAGCGGCGAGCGAATTCCGGCAGTAAAGGCGCGATATAGTGAACGCCCAGGTCTACCGGCATGGACAGTCGCAGTGTACCTTGCGGGCGTTTGGCTTCCTCAAACAAGGCTTCCTGCGCATTGAAAGCCTCGTCCACCAGACGTTCGCAGCGTTCAAAGTAACGGCGCGCCGCCTCCGTCAGCTCCACCCGGCGAGTGGTGCGGGTGAACAGGCTGATGCCTGAGTCACGCTCCAGCGCGCGGATACGTCGGGACAGGGTGGCTGTCGACAGACCCAGATTCTCCGCGGCGCGGCTGAAGCTGCGGGTGCGCGCCACCTCCACAAACAGGGCGACATTTTGCAAGGCGGACAGGTCTTTCATAGTGGCTAGTTATTGTTGTAAATATGAAAAAGAGAATAGCAATCGCGGCCATTATCTTTCAAATGGATCAATGTAGTATCTCACTGACTCCACTAACGAGGTAACTGAGATGCGGCGCTTTAACATTGACGACACCGCTATGATTTTGATCGATCACCAGACCGGCACTAACACCTGGGCGTCTACGACTCCCCTGGAGCTGCTGCGACGCAATGTGATCATTCTGGCGTCATTCGCCCAGGGCGTGGGCATGCCTTTGGTGCTCACCTCCAGTCAGGAAACCAATGTCGACGTGCAGGGCCCTCTGATGCCTGAACTGGAAGCCATCGCCCCGGATGCGTTCGCGGCGCGCATCAAACGCATTGGCGTAGTGAACGCCTGGGATGATCCTGCATTTGCTGAGGCCTGTCGCCGCACAGGTAAGCGCAATTTCGTGATGGCCGGGGTGACCACGGACGTGTGCATGGTGTCTCCCGCCATCAGCGCGGTGGAGGAAGGCTTTAACGTACAGGTCGTATGTGACGCATGCGGCTCCACCAACCAGATTGCCGAAGAGATGTCCTGGCGTCGCATGGAGCGCGCGGGCGTGCGCCTGACCAGCACCAACGCCATGGTGGCGGAGCTGGTGCGCAACTGGGCGTCGGCGGCGGGCGAAGTGGCGTTTCCGTTGCTGCTCGGCTAATTCGCGCAACAGAGCGGAATCTCTCAGCAGATCGGCGTTCGGCGGGCCGTTCTGCTTTTTCTGCGTCAGGCTCACGCAACTGCGTGTTGGCTCAATAAGGCGCAAACACGATATAGCTGCTGGCGCTGGCGTAGAACACCGAGTAGGTGAAAATGGCGAAGGAGGGTGTCTCGTAGTCGCCGCTGGTGAAGCACAGGCAGGTCATGTTGTCTTCGCCGTAGTCGCAGGTGGGAATCAGGGCGGACGCCACGCCGTCAATAATCGCCTTCTGTATATACCAGCGGTTGCCGCCGCCCATGGCGTAGTAAAGCGTCACATCGATATGCCGGTTGGCGTCGCCAATCAAAAAGCTGATGGCGGCGCTGTCTTCATTGGGTTCGAATTCTTCGTTGGACGAAATCTCCCAGGTGGAGGATTCGCCCGATCCCAATGGCGAAGGGATTTTGTCGATGTACACGCCGCCGCCGAACGTGTTGACGTCATAAGCCACCACCGGCATGGCGCTGAGGTTTCTCACATCGAATACGACGAGGTCTTCGCTGCCTTTTTCGCCCAMCCCCAGTCCCGCCACACCGGCGATAGCGCCGACCACGCTGGCGGTGGCCCCCAGTTTATCCCAGCCGCTGGCGCCGCCTTCTATGTCCCGGGACAGGGATGAGCTGGTGAAACTGCTCAAATAGTATTTGTGGAAGGAGCTGACCGCCTGCTGCCCGGTTCCGTGGCCTTGGGTGATGGAGAAGGAGCCGTTGGTCGTGGTGTAGTTCAGATTTGCGTCCTTGATGTCCATGGGGGATTCCTTGTGTTGGTTGGGATGATGGGAAGCTCACACGTAATCCGAGAAAAACAGCGAGACTTTGCCTTTCTGCTGGTCCGCTCCCATGTCGCTGAGGCTGAAGGAGGCGTAGTCGTCTTTGCCGGCGAAGCCCAGGTAGGCGCGTCTGTAGCCATCCTCGTTGAACCAGAGATCGCGGCCGTCGATATAAAAATGGTTCAAGCGCCACACGCCGGAGCTGCGCAACTCAATGGTGGTATGCACGTCCACGCAGTTGCTGGCGTTGGAGCCGATCATAAAGGTGAACTCGTAATGGGACTTGCCGGGTTGAAAGCCTGAGGTTTTTGCTTTGATCGACCCGGTTTCTCCTGGCACTAACGGTCGCATCGCCTGTTGAAAACCGAAGTTGTCGGATTTGCTTTGAAACGGCGCTATGGTGTAGCTGGAGTGATTAATGATCTCCAGCTCGAATTCATTGACGACGCCTTTCTTCTTCAACCCGATGATTGACGACATTGTGCCGACAGTGGTGGCGATCGCGCCGACTGCGCCCCACATGCTCAGGGTTTCGGCGTAAGACTGGGTGGGCGTAAGGTTGTCCGCGTAACTTTCCATTTCTCTGATGAGTTGAAGCGCCGCATCTTTGCCTTTTTTGACGTAGACATCGCCATGTTCCGTAATGAGGGTGGGGGATGAGCCTGATTCGTTCGCCATGTCGTTAAGTCCTTTTATCGGTGTGTTGATGAGCGCCAGTCAGCGCTTGGCGTTTGGTTCGCGCAAAAATTCGCACTGGCGCCAATGTACGGCCGCAAACAGCCACTATAGAACGCGGCTGCGGCATGGAAACAGGGGATGTTTTAAGGAGGGAGGAATCCCTAGGCGTTTAATGGTCGCACAGCTGTTTTGTCTAGGCGCGCAGGACTGAAAGCGCCGATGAGGAGATACAGTGCGTATATGTGACCTGTGGATATAAAGTTATGATTTACATGCGAAAAGGGTACACTAACCGCGCCTGTCACAACGCCGCGCGCCGGCGACTTCATCCCCTTCAATCACGGCAAGAGGAAACCCCATGGAAGACATCGTGGAAATAAAGGCATTCGTGCCGGCAAAAGACTATGAGCAATCCAAAGCTTTCTACCGGGATATCGGCTTTACCCAGGCTTCCGATGGCGGCGGCGTTGCTTATTTCCATCATGGGAATAGCAGCTTTTTACTGCAGGACTTCTACCGTAAGGAACACGCTGAAAACTTCATGATGCATGTTCTGGTCAAAGATATTCACGCCTGGCGGAAGAAGGTAGTGGAGTCGGGCGTAGTGGAGAAATACAAGGTTCGTCTTTCGGAGGTGGTGGAGCAGCCCTGGGGCATGCTGGATTTTACCCTGACGGACCCCAGCGGCGTTCTGTGGCGGTTTGGAGAAAATATTTAGATCGGTTTTCAAGGAGTAAACCATGTTGAAGTTTGATGTTGGCGACAATCGCTTTAATTTCCGCAGCGCCGCGGTGATTATCCACCAGGATCATGTGCTGCTGCACAAAGCGGTGCAGGATAATTTCTGGACCCTGCCGGGCGGCCGCGTGGAGTTTTTCGAGTTCTCCAGCGACACCGTGGCTCGGGAGGTGGAAGAAGAGCTGGGTATGTCGGCGCGCGTGATTCGCCCACTGTGGTATGTCGAGAATTTTTTCCAATATCACCAGACGCGTTTCCACGAAATCGCCACGCTGTATCTGACCGAGCTGGCCAATCCTGACGCCATTCCTTTTAACGAGGATGTTCCCGGTGCGGAGGAGGATGTCGACCTGATCTTCCGCTGGTTCAAAATCAGCGAACTTGAGGCTTTCGAAGTCGCTCCCTATTTCCTCAAAACACGACTACGCTCACTGCCTGAAGGCGTTGAGTTTCTGACTTTGGATGAAATCGGAAGCTGACACTTGGCTCCCCGACGTTTTCGCTCATGCGCCTGCTAGTGAGCGAAAGTGCGCTGGAATCGGCTTATAAAGAGGAGAGGGACGTTGAAATTCGAGAGCGGCGATAAGCGATTCAAATTCCGCAGCGTGGCGGTGATCATCCACAATGACCACGTTTTGCTGCATAAAGTCGTCAAAGGCGACTTCTGGGCGCTACCGGGAGGTAAAGTGGAATTCTTCGAATTCTCCCACACCACCCTTATCCGCGAACTGGAGGAAGAACTCGGCGTCGCCGCCAACATCCTCCGACCGCTCTGGTTCGTGGAAGACTTCTACGCCCGCGGCGGCGTCAAAAGCCACGAAATCGCCACCTACTACCTGACCACACTGCAAAACCCCAACGCCATCCCTTTCGGCCAGGACATCAGAGGACTAGAGCAAGACGTCGACATCCTATTTCGCTGGGTCAAACTGGCGGACGTCGCCTCGCTAAATCTATGGCCGCAGTTTCTCAAAGAACGACTGACGGCGCTGCCGCAGGAAGTTGAATTCATCCACATCAACGAATTGAAGTAAGCGTTTATGAATGAAATACAGCCGTTGAATATCGCCCCTGAACATGACATTGATTGTCAGCCTATGCTGTATACATTGAAGGGTGAGTTTGAAAAAACTGTATTGCTGATGCGTTTTTCCGGCACCTACGGATATGGATGTAAGGGCAATACTGACGCCAGATACCTGACCGCAATGACCCATGCCGCCATTGCCTTTGCTGATCCAGACGTGCTGGTGTTTGACTTTGCACAGCTCACATACGAGTGGGGAGATGCGATGGCGGGCGTCATCGCTGCGGGTTGCGAGCGGGAATTAGAGACGTTAGTGATTGCCGACGAAATGTCTCAAGAGGGCCTTATATCACTTGTAGACTCTGAAATGATGATGGAGCCGAGCGAGGTGGTTTTCACATCATTGGAGAGCGCGAATGAGCGGCTTAAACATCTCTTGAACGCGCGTTAGGTTCTCCTGAGCCTGTCGAAAGACCTCCCCGGGCGGCAAAGGGCAAAGTTGTGCTGTTCCTTCAGAGCACTCAATGGAGACTAGGTTTCCCGTATGTGGATTAACGCTCTGGAAAGCCCTTCGACAGGCTCAGGGCGAACGGGGAATGGGAGCAGGGAGGTTCCGGGTACGATTGATAGGAGATTGGACTTTCCCTTTCTGAGAGGTGTAAGTCGAACTCAATATTCAAGGTGCGCAGATTTGCCCCTAGGACATGCCATACTAACGCTCAGCATCCTGCCCTGTAACTCAACAAAATCCACTTCCAGCCATCTAGCCAAAACTGACTCCACCACCGTTCGCCCTGAGCCTGTCGAAGGGCCTCCCTGGGCGACAAAGGGCGAAGTTGTCCTCCAATTTCAGTATTCAATCCGGGGACTCAACGTAGGCTAGGGTTAACCATCTATGAATTAACACTCTGGAAAGCCCTTCGACAAGCTCAGGGCGAACGGGGAAATGGGAGCAGGGGGGCGGATACGATATTTGGTAGCAGAGTACCTGCTGAAAATTTCGTAACGTGTACTATGGAGCTTTGGTGTTAGTCCTTGATTTTCACCTGCCAAAAAACTTCCACCATGGCTTACTTTTACTTCTTTTCGGGCCTTCAAATGCAGGTAGGTCCTTTAAAGAGTTATCAAATTCAATATCGTCGAAAATCTCTTTCAAATATTCCCTAGTTCTTGATAAAGGGTGTTCGGAGAATTTTTCATCGTACTTGGGGTTATCGGCTCTATTCGCCATGAAGTCTGCTTTATAGTTCGCGTCATACGGGTCCGCTTCCCAACCGATTAACTTTCCGGTTTCTTCATCTGCTTCTTTGCAGTCCTCAATCAGCAAAACAGCGCACTCTCTCATCCCTGTTATCCCTGACTCTACAGCTTGAACTTTAATTACGTATGAGCAATTGGCGAATGGGAGTGTATAAGAGCCCAAAAACGCAAACCCTGTTGGGTCCATTCTTATTTTGTATAAGGTTTTAACCGCTCTTAATCCTTTTAAGTCTTCCAGCTCTATTTCAAGAGGGGCCAGGCCATTGGCTTCGGCCACTGAGCGATAGAATCCTCTCAGACTGTCTATATCGTCTAATTCAGCCCCTATGTCGGGAACCATCGGGTAATAATTTACGGATAAGATATCTCCGAATTCGTTGCTCCACAGAGCCACTCCATTGTTTTCATCCGCTTCGTGAAAGCTCCACCTTTCACTGAATTTGAATACATCTTGTATCATGCTGCTTCCCATTTCCGAGTGCTTTTAGCGTAGTCGCTATCGTCCTGCAATTATCCACAGTCTGGCGAAGTAATAAATCTGTTAATCCTCTCATTACAGTAGAGCAGAGGGCTGAGGCGTCGAAGGTTTCGGGCGACTCAATAAAAAAAGGGTGAGCATAGCTCACCCAAAAACAGACTTTGATTGCAGGTTTGCAGCTGCAGCCATCCTTGGCGGTCTGCTGCGCTCTAGGGTAGGGTTGAGCGCAGTCTCACTCTAGAGTCGGTAGTCGACCACGATGCCCGCTGTGCGGGGTGGTCCGACCTGGGCTTCGGTGGAGGCCCAGGTGGTTGTCTGGCGGTAGAGGACTTCTTCGTCGAACAGGTTTTTCACGTAGAGGCGCACGGTGAAGTCGTCATTTTCGTAGCCGGCGTTGACGTTGGTGATCACGTAATCGCCGGCTGTCAGGTCGTTGTTGTTGGTGACGTCGGAGTAGTATTCGCCTACGTAGCTGACGTCGGCCCCGGTGAAGTAGCCCTGGTCGAAATATTTGGTGAAGCCCAGGTTGGCGTTGACGCTGGGGGCGTAGCCGAATTCATTGCCTTTGATGTCTGGACTGCCGTCAACGGCTTTGGTGACTTCCGTTTTCAGTAAGCCGACCGAGCCGAACACTTCCAGACCCGCCGCCAATTGCACGTTGGTCTCCACTTCCAGGCCGTAGCTGCGGCCTTCTGGAATATTCACGAAACGGCGATTGAGAATGGATTGGTAGCCATTGTATTCATTGGCGAACAGCGTGACGCCCAGGGTCATGCGGTTATCCCAGAGGCTGGAGCGGCTGCTGGCTTCATAAGAGATGACTTCTTCTTTCTCGTATTCATAGAAGCTGCTGTCATCCCAGTCCAGGGAACCGCCGCCAGGGTTGTAGCCTTTGCGCACCACAAAACCAAGCAACGTCTGCGGCGTGGCCTGATAGCTGACGCCGGCTTTGGGCAGGAACATGGTTTCGCCGATATCAGTCAGCAAGCGGCCTTCATAGCTGGTGCCCGGCCAGGCGAGGATATTTCGTTCCTGGCTTTCCCTTTCCACACGGCCGCCCACAATCAAGTCCAGACGTTCCGTCAGCGCGAAAGTGGCGTCGCCATACACCGCAACGGTGCTGACATCGTCATCGCCACTGAAAGTGGCCGGGTCCACCGCGAGATCCTGAGTGCGCTTGAACAGGTAGACGCCCACCACGCCGCTTAGTGGGCCGGACGCCGGGTCGTACACCAGACGACTTTCCAGCGAGTTGCTTTTTTCCTCCAGATCCAGTGTCAGATCTATATCGCCAACGCGGGAGGCGTATTCCTCAAACTTGGCCTGAGTGTTGGCGTGGTTCAATGTCAGGTAGGCGGTCAACGCATCGTTGAGGGCGTATTGCACATCCAGGGCGTAGCTGGCGCTGTCCGAATCCTGATAACGGGTGTTGGACACGTCCCCATTCAGCTCATAGTCAAAGAAGTCGCCGTTGACGAAATTGAGATACTCACCCTCCTGGCTGCGGTGTGTCGCGGTGAACTTCACCGACAGGCCAGACAACGCGGAAGGCTCCCAGAGCAGCTTGCCGCGCAGGTTGTAACGCTTGGACTCGGACGGGTCCCAGGGCCAGTCCTGGCCGCTGATAGGGTAGTCAATATAACCCTCTCCCCGGGACGCGCTGGCGGCCAGTCGGAACGCCAGTTCATTATCGATCAGAGGACCGGACGTCATCAGGGCGAGCTGTTGTTTGCTGTCAGCGTTCTCATAGCCGGCGCGGACCGCGCTTTCCCAGTGATAGGTGGGGTCTTTGGTCAACACGACAATCGCGCCGCCAATGGAATTGCGACCCTGGGTTGTGGATTGCGGTCCACGCAATACTTCCACCTGCTGCACATCCCATAAATTAGCGTCTACATACTCCTGGCCGAACCAGGATTCAGAGACGCCATCGACGCTGGTGCTGACCTTGGGGCGCGATCCCGCCACCAGCGCGAAGCTGCCGTTGGCCGCGCCGGAGCCTTCAACGCCCCGGATGTTGGGAACGCCGTAGGGGTTCGCAATCATGTTCGGCACTTTATCCACCACCTCAAAGACGGACTGGGTCTCGCCGGTGTCCACTTTCAAGTCGTCCAGCACAGTGACGGCGCTGGTGGACTCCTGCAGGTCGCGGTCGATCTTTTCACCGGTCACCACCACCGGCGCCAGGGTAGTGCTTTCCGACTGCTTGACGCGATCCGGCTGCGCTAACGCAAGGCTTTCCGCTGAAGCATGGGCGGCCATGCCTCCTGCGAGCGCAGCGACGGCGACTTTGGTGGTGAACGCCAAGGGATGCAGGCGTGGATTCGATCGTTTATCCCGAAACAGGAACATCATTGTCTCCCCAAATGGTTGGTTTTTGCAGTGCGCCGCTGGCGGGCGCGCCCAGTGCTTGGCTCCCTGTTAATGCGATCGAAGAGGAGGGTGGATGACGACCTCGGGGATGTCCGCAGGTATTCCTGACTAGCTGCATCGGAGACCGGCGCAGTGCGGACGGATGATTATCTAAATGAGAATCATTCGCAAATAACTATTGAACGCAAATGATAATCATTATTATTATGTAAAACAACACTGATGCAGACAGAGCGGAAATTTCGTTAGCCGGCGCAGCTTTACCGTTAATAAGCGGGAGAGAAAAGCGTTAGAGATCGACGTTGCCGTTCCTGACTACCGCGAGTCCATCGCAGAAGAAATGAACGCCGGGCGCAGTCCCGGGAAGGTGAAAACCATGTCAGAGATCATTGGCCGCAGAATGCCGGTCCCCATCTCACACGAGTCATCGACGACACAACCGTTAGCGTCCATACAAAAACAATTGTCCGTAAAACCGTCCTCGTCCGTGCAGCAGCCATCGTCCCTGAAGCAAACGTCGACCCTTGCGTCCTCTGAATTCAGCGCATTCGAGCTAGGCGACGACATTGGCGACGAACACTGGTGGCGCGCTTTGCAACAGAAAGGAACGCCGCTGGTGGAGCCCCTCGCCAACGATCAGGCGCGGGTGACCTTTGTCTGGCGCGATCCGCATGGCGATGAACATCGCTCGCCCATCCGGCGCGTGTATATCGACGTCAACTCCGTCACTAATCATCGCAGTCGCAACCCGCAAAGCCTGGAGCGCATCGCGGGAACGGATGTGTGGCGCTGGCGCACGACCTTACCGGCCAACTGGCGGGGAACTTACACGCTGGCTCCTGTCGCCAAAGATTACCTGCCGCCGAATTGGAGCGGTAGCGAAGAGCGTCAACGCATGAGCCAGCGCGTCTGGTGGCGGGATGTGATGAGTCAGGCCATCGCCGATCCGCTCAACCCCAATCAACCCTATAGCGCCAGCTGGGGCGGCGCAGCGTCCGCCCTGCATCTTCCGCAGGCGCCGGAGCAGAGGGCGTGGTTCGGTCTGGACGCCGGGGAAAACCGGCCGGGCGACGACAGCGGCGCGCTGTCGCAGGAGCTGCACTGGAGCAGTCAAACGCTGGGAAATCGCCGCAAAGTCTGGGTATTCAGCCCGGAAGAGGCGCAGGGCGACAACCTTGATCCTCGTCGACGTCCCCTGGTTATTCTGCTGGATGGTCAGCACTGGGCGACCCGCATGCCGGCGTTTTCCGCCTTGCAATATGAAACCCGCCAGGGCGCGTTGCCTCCCGCCGTGTATGTGTTGATCGACGCTATTGATGGCGAGCGTCGCAGCGAAGAACTCTGCTGCAACCCGCGTTTCTGGGAGGCGGTGCAGGACGAGCTGATCCCGCTTGCGGCCAGCGTGACGCCGTTTTCCAGTCGCGCCATGGACACCGTTGTCGCCGGACAGAGCTTTGGCGGACTGGCGGCGATGTACGCGGGGCTGGCGTTTTCCGAGCGTTTCGGCTGCGTGCTGAGCCAGTCCGGCTCTTTCTGGTGGCCTTATGTGGAGTATCTGCATGCGCCGCTTGGGCAGTGCGCAGTGCGTCGCCCCGGAGAACGCGGCGCGCTGGCGGAGCAACTGGCGCAGGGCCGCCTCAGCGCCCGGCCGTTGCGCATCTATCAGGAAGTCGGCGCGCGGGAGGATGTGATGATCGACCTCAATGAAACCCTGCGCATAGAGCTGGAGCGCGCCGGCCATCACGTGAATTACCAATTGTTCGAAGGCGGTCACGACTGGCTTTGCTGGCGCGGCGGACTGATTGAAGGCCTGCGCTGGCTGCTGGAACAACCTGGCTGACGGATTAATCAGACGCCGCTGTAACGGCGCGATAGCATTTAAAGGAGTCTCATCTATGAATACAGAACAGCCCAACCCGTTTGACGACGAATCCCTGCCATTTCTGGTGCTGATCAACAGCCGCGGGCAATACAGTTTATGGCCGCAATTCACCTCGATTCCGCCTGGTTGGCGCAACGTCCTCGGTCCGGCCAGGCGCGCCGATTGTCTGCACTATATCGAGCAGAACTGGACCGATATCCGTCCCCGATTATCGATTGATCCAGCAGACAAGTAGCGTCCTTCTATTTGTACGCAAACGGCAGGTCCTGCCTGGGTCAGGCCCTGTCTCCCGCGGCTTATCGCCGCGCCGGCGCATTCATGCGCCCGCTTATTAACACGTCAATACCCTTGCCATGTTAATAACGACGCCTGAGCGCGTCTGTCCCAACACTCCCGATTCGAATTTATCCGGCCGACAAGAGGGAAGGCATTGTGTTAGAAACTTCAGGTAAGAACTCTCTGGCTCCAGAGGAGGTGGAACTTCCTCTGATTGGAACCCAAATGGGCATATGGCTCGCCGATCAGATTGCGGTAGGGCGCAACAGCTACGTAGTGGCTCATTATGTGGATTTACAAGGGGCGCTGGACGCGCCTCTGTTGCAGCGTGCGATACGCATGGGGCTGGCGGAGACGGATACTCCCCACGCCCGTTTTATTGAAGACGACAACGGCGTTCTGCAGCGCCTGCCGATGAGTCGCTGTGTCGATGACGTGGACGTTCCGGACCTGCTGGACCTGACTGCGGAGCAAGATCCCAAACGACAGGCGGGCGTGATTATGTACGACGACCTGGGTACGCCCTGGCGCGGCGAAGAGGATCAGCCGCTGTATCGGCATATGCTGATTAGAGTCGGGGCGGAGCGCTGGTTCTGGTATCAGCGCTACCATCATGTGAGCGTGGACGGCTACAGCTTCGCCGCCATCACTCGCCGCATCGCCGATATCTACAACGCCCTGCGCAAAGGCCGCGCGCCGGAAAAGAGCCGTCACACTTCCTTCGCAAAGGTCGTGCAGGAGTATCAAAGCTATCAGGCGTCCGACGCCTATGCTCAGGACCGCGCCTTCTGGTGGGATTACGCCGCGACTTTGGCGGACCCGGTGTCGCTGGCGGCGGGAGAGCGTCAAAAGGCGGGCGGATTCGCCAACGCCAATACCCTGAAACGCAGACTGCGTCTGCCGTTGCAACGCTTCGACATACCCGCCGAAACACGTCTGAACCCCAATGAAATCGCCATGGCAGGGGTTTTCGCCTATCTACGTCGAATGACCGGCCAAAAGCGAATTGTCGTGGGCATGCCGTTCATGCGACGTATGGGATCGGTCGCCCTCAACGCCACCGGTCCGGTGGTGAATATATTGCCGGTGCAGCTGGATATGGAGGGCGCGCCGGATATCGTCAGCCTGGCGCGCCGCCTGACCTCTGAACTGGCGCGGATTCGCCGTCGTCAGCGTTACGACGCCGAGCAATTACAAAGAGATGTGGGCGTGGTGGGCTCCGGCCGAGGCCTGTACGCCGCCACGATTAATCTGAAAATATATGATCAGGGACTCGATCTGGACGGCGTGCCCGGCGTCACTCAGGTGCTGGCGGCCGGTCCGGTGGAGGATCTGGAGTTTGGCTTGTGGCTGGAGCAGAACGCATTGGTGATCGAGCTTACCGCCAACCCGGAACGCTATGCGGATCAGGAACTGCGCCTGCATTGCGAGCGACTGGCGCATTTTCTGGAATACGCGTTGCGTCATCCTCAGGAGTCGATTGAGCAGCTTCCTTTATTGGGTCCGGGAGAACTGGCGCGCCTGCGCAACTGGTCCACCGGACCCCGTGTGGATGCGCCCGCCCAGGCGCAAACCATTCTGGATATATTTCACGCCTGCGCCGGTCCGTTCGAACAGGAAATAGCGCTGCGCTGCGGCGATGCGTGTCTGACTTTCGCCGAACTTTCCGCCCGCGTTAACCGCCTCGGCCGTGAACTGATCGCCCAGGGATTGGCTCCGGACGATCTGGCGGCGATCGCCTTGCCCCGGGGCGTGGACTATGTGGTGTCAATTCTCGCGGTGCTGTCGGCGGGCGCGGCGTATCTGCCGCTGGACCTGGATTATCCTCCTGAGCGTCTGGCGCTGATGCTCGAAGACGCCCAGCCGAAACTGGCGGTGACGCACGGCGTCTTGGCCCAGCACGCCCTGAAGACTTCTATCCTTTGTGTTGTACTGGACGACTCAGCGTTGCAACAACGCATCAACGCGAGGTCCGGCGCTACGATTCGCGATGAAGAGCGCGCCGAGCCGTTACGCAGCGGTCATCTGGCGTATGTTATCTATACCTCCGGCTCCACCGGCGCGCCCAAGGGCGTGATGGTGACCCACGGCAGTCTGCTCAACTTATTGCTGTCCCATCAGGCCACGCTCTACGGCCCCGCCATGGCGCAATTGCAGGGACGTCGCCTGCGGGCGGCGCACAGCGCCTCATTTTCCTTCGACGCGTCCTGGGAGCAGTTGATCTGGCTGCTGCTGGGGCAGGAACTGCATATCTGCACGGAAGAGCAGCGACGGGACGCTCAGGCGCTGGTGGAATTGGCCCACAGCCGAGGTATCGACGCCTTTGACGTGCCGCCTTCCATGCTGCAGCAGATGCTGGATTGCGGACTGATGCAGGACGGAGCGCCTCATCCCAGTCTGGTGCTGATCGGCAGTGAAGCCGCCCCGCCCGCGTTGTGGCGCAGGGTGAAACAGTATCCGAAATTGCATGTGCACAACTTCTATGGCCCCACTGAGTATACGGTGGACGCCCTGGGCGCCGGCGTCGCCGCGGCGGACCAGCCGGTGATCGGACGCCCGGTGGCCAATACCCGCATTTATGTGCTGGACCCGGAACTGCGCGACGCCCCGCAGGGTGTGACCGGCGAGCTCTATGTCGCTGGCGCAGGATTGGCGCGGGGCTATCTGGCGCGCCCTGGCATGACAGCGGCGCGCTTCGTGGCGAATCCGGAAGGGGAAGGCGACTTGATGTATCGCACCGGGGATCTGGTGCGCTGGACTCCAGACGGACAGCTGGAGTTCGTCGGCCGCAGCGATCGACAAGTGAAAGTGCGCGGCTTCCGTGTGGAGCTGGGTGAGGTGGAGCATGCGCTGGAGGCGCTGCCGGGCGTGAGTGGGGCGGTGGTGACCGCGGCGACGGCGGGCGCCAGTCATCGGCTGACGGCCTATTGCACCGTTAATGAAGGCCTGCGTCACGATGACGAACAACTGCGCGATCGACTCTATCGTCAGCTGTCCGAAATGCTGCCGGACTACATGATGCCCTCCGCGCTGGCTGTCCTGCCCGCCTGGCCGCTGACGGTAAACGGCAAGATCGACAAACAGGCGCTGCCGACGATTCGTCCGCCATCGCGGCAGGGAGGAAAGGCGCCGGTTACTGACGCGGAAAAACGGGTCTGCGCCGCCATCGCCCAAGTGTTGGGGCTGGAGCAGGTGGCGGTTGATGACGACTTTTTCAATCTGGGCGGCGACAGTATTTCCGCCATGAGCCTGGGGACCGAACTGCGGCGCAGCGGCTATCAGTTGCGACCGAAGGAGGTGTTCACCCAGCGCACCGCGGCGCGTATGAGCAGAGCCATGCAGCCGCTCAAGAAACAGAGCGGAACCGCCAGCGGTTTGATCCAGGGGCCGGTAGGCGCCTTGCCGGCGCCGAGCTGGTTTGCGGAGCATTACGGCTGGGAGCGCCGATTTGCGCAAGGCGTGCTGCTGCGTATTCCGGCGCAGATACAACCGGCGCATTTAAGGGAGGCGCTGCAGGCGCTGCAACGGGCTCATCCTGCATTACGAGCCTATATCGGCGAAGAGGGGCTGGCGATAAAAGATATCAGCGCCGGCCTCGACAGCCGAATACTCACTCGGGTTGAGGTGGCCCATGAGGCCGACTCAGAGGCCTTCGGCAAACTGACGGATGAATTGTTCGAGGCGTCCGCGGCGGAGCTGAATCCCGCCGCCGGCGTCATGATGCGCGCCTGGCGCATCGCCGACAGAGACAACGGCGTCTGGTTAATGCTGACCTTGCATCACCTGGTGGTGGATGGCGTGTCCTGGCGGGTGCTGCTGCGCGAGCTGGAAACCGCCTGTGAAGCAGTCGCGGCCGGCGCTACGGCGATCATCCCGGCTGAGGAAACTTCTTTGCGCGATTGGTCGCGGACCTTGCATGAAGAGATTCCCGCGCGACGTCAGGAGCTGGCGCTGTGGCGGGAAATGTTGCAAGGCTATTTGCCGTTGCTGTCCCGACGACCTCTTGATCCAGCAAAGGATACTTACAGCGCGGCGCAACACTGGCGCACCCTGGCGGACGCGATGCTGACCAGGGCGCTATTGCAATCGTTGCCGGGCGCATATCGGGCGTCGATTGACGAGATTCTTCTGGCGGTGGTAGCGAAAGCGTTTTGTGAAGAGCGCGCGGCTTCCGGCGTACGTTTTTCTCTGGAATCCCATGGGCGTGAAATCCTGCAGGAGCAGGTTGATCCCGCCCGCACCATCGGCTGGCTGACGGCGGAGTATCCGGTCACATTCGATCTGACGGCGGTCATATCGGGTCAGTATGACGCGGCGGAGCCGGTGCGGGCGGTGAAACGCAGCTTGCGGCGAATCCCGGATCATGGTCTGGGCTATGGCGTGTTGCGGTATCTGGACAAAACGAGTCGGGATGAGCTGGCGCAACTGGAGGCCGAGCACCGTCCTCAGGTGTTGTTCAATTATCTGGGGCGCTTCAATGTCGGTGAGGATTACTGGACGCCGCGTCATCTCGGTGAGCGTTTCAAAGACGCCTTCGCTGTGGACATCGATGGCGACCTGTCCATGCTGTACGGGCTGGAAATCAATATCTTCGTGGATGAAGCCAGAGGCGAGCCCCGACTGGCCATCAACTGGACCTGGGCGGAAGGTTTGTATGATCGCTGGCTGATCGCCCGTCTGCATCAACGCATCGTGGAAAACCTGCGTGAGCTGGAACACTTCGCCGCCTACCGTCCCGGGGCGGCGGCGGATACCTTGATTGCTGCGGAGACGGTGGTCGCTGGGGTCAGCCTGGACGAAGCCATGTTGTCCGAGTTGCGTGATCGCTGCGGTCCTCTTGCGGCGGCGTTGCCTGTGTTGCCGTTGCAGCAGGGTCTGTTATTCCATGCGCAATTGGGGGAGGCGGCCAGCAAGTATAACTCCACCACACGTCTGGACTTTCGTGGAACTCTGGATGTGGAGCGGATGCGGGATGCGCTGGAGGCGGTGTTGCGTCGTCATCCGCAAATGGCGGCGGCGTTTGATGCCGAGACTGCGACGCAACCGCTGCAATTGATTCCCCTGGTGATCGACGGCGAGCGCCGTTGGCCCTGGTCGCAATGTTATCTGGGCGACTTGCGCGGGGAGGCGTTGGAGTTGGAACTGTGGCGTCTGGAGCAGGAAGAGCTGGCGCGTGATTTCGATATCGCCGCGACGCCGGCGCAACCTCTGTTGCACGCCAGATTGATTAACCATATCGACAACCGTCACACCCTGTTCTTAACGGCGCACCATTTGGTGGTGGACGGCTGGTCCACGCCGATTTTGCTGCGAGACTTTCTGCACGCCTATGGCGATGGCGCGGACACCTTGACTCCTACGCATTCCGATTACGCCCAGGTGGTGCGCGACCTCTGCGCCAGAGACACGGAGGCCGCCGCCACCGCCTGGCGCGAGGCGCTGAAGGATGTCCGTCCCACCTTGTTGTTTGAAGGCGCGTCCGCGCAAGCACAGGTGAAAGAGCTGGAGCTGACTTTGCCGAAGGCGTTGGAGCAGGCGCTGCAGACCTGCTGTCGTGAACAGGGGCTGACCCTTAATACCCTGATGCAAGGCGCCTGGGCCGCCGTACTGGCGGTGTTGAGCGGCCGCGATGATGTGGTGTTCGGCGCGCCAGTATCGGGTCGTTTCAGTCCGGTGGATGGACTGGAGGAGCATGTCGGGCTGTTCAGTAACACAATACCGGTGCGCATGCGCTTCGATCCTGAGCGGCCGTTACTGGCGCAATTGCAGGGGCTGCAGGCGCAACAGGTGGCGTTGCTGGAGCACGACTGTCTGGGACTGGCGGATATTCAGCGGCTGGCGGGGACGTCGACCTTGTTCGATACCCTGCTGGTCAGTGAGAACTATCCCGATGACGATGGGCTGACCGAGCGGGATTATCTGGGCGCGGGCTTGACCCATATTCGCAATCGTGGCTACACCCATTATCCGCTGACGATTATGGTGCTGCCTGGAGACAGCCTGCGATTGATTATCGAATATCGTGAGCCGGTGACCCAGGCGGAGGACATCGCGCAGCGGCTGCTGAGCGTGCTGGAGCAATTCGCCTATCACCCGGCGACGCCCTGGAGCCGGATGGATCTGCGCACCCAGAGCGAACGCTGTCTCATTGATAGCGTCAACGCCACAGACGCGGTTGTCGCCGACAGCACATTGTGCGAGTTACTGGCGGAGCAAGCGCGCAGGACGCCAAACGCGGTGGCGCTGGAAGACGAAACGCTGCGACTGAGCTATCGGCAGATGCGCGCCCAGGCCCTGGCATTGGCGCAGAAAATGCGTCGGGCGGGGGTTAATACAGGAGATATCGTCGCTGTTGCCTTGCCCCGCTGCGCGCGCCTGAGCATTGCGCTGACTGCGGTGCTGGAGAGCGGCGCGGCCTATCTGCCGCTGGATACCGGTTATCCCGACGAGCGCCTGGCCTATATGGTGCGCAACGCCGCGCCGCGTTTGATCATCACTTCTTCGGATCAGGCATCCCGTTTCCGCGCGATGGGGGAGCTGATGCTGTTTGATCAGCTGACGGCGGAAGTCGCGGAGATTGAGGAAGGTGGGATGGAAAATGAATCAGAAGCGCAACCAGCCTTATCCCAGCGGCTGACGCCGGATCATCCCGCCTATCTGATTTATACCTCCGGCTCCACCGGCAATCCCAAAGGCGTGTTGGTGTCGCACCGGGCTATCGTCAATCGTCTGGTCTGGATGCAGGCGGAGTATGGCCTGCAATCCGACGATGTGGTGCTGCAGAAAACCCCCTGTAGTTTCGACGTGTCGGTGTGGGAGTTTTTCTGGGCGCATATGGTGGGGGCGTCGCTGTATATGGCGCCGCCGGAGGCGCATCGCGACCCGGATGAGCTGCTGGCGCTGATCGAGCGCCACAAGGTGACGACGCTGCATTTTGTGCCATCCATGCTGGCGGCGTTTGTGAACCGCCTGCCAGCGGCTATCGCCAGTCAGGGGGAGGTTCCCTGTGGCGGATTACGTCGTGTTTTCTGCAGCGGCGAAGCGCTTTCCCGCGAACTGGCGGACTTGTATTCCGTCTACATTCGCGCCCCATTGCACAACCTTTATGGGCCCACGGAAGCGGCGGTGGACGTCACTTATAAACAGGCGTCCGGACTGCTCGATAAAGAGCGTGATAATACGGGGTTGAGCGTGCCGATCGGACGCCCCGTCTGGAATACGCAGTTGCGTATCCTGGACCCCTTGCTGCGTCCGGCGCCGGTCGGCGTGGCGGGAGAGCTGTATCTGAGCGGCGTGCAGTTGGCGGATGGCTATCTGGGACGTCCAGACCTCACCGCCGTGCGTTTTGTCGCTGACGCTGCAGGCGAGGGCGCGCGTATGTATCGCACCGGAGATGTCGCTCGCTGGCTGCCGAATGGCGATGTGGAGTATCTGGGACGAAGCGACGATCAGCTCAAGATCCGCGGCCAGCGTATCGAGCTGGGTGACATCGAGTCCGCCCTGCGAAGCCTGCCGCAGATCAAACGGGCGGTCGTTCACGCCCGGGTGATCAACAACGGCGACGCCGCCATGGCGGGCGCGGATAACCGCCAGCTCGTCGGCTATGTTATCCCTCATGCTGACGACATTGACGCCGACGCCATACGCCGCCAAGTAGCGGAAGCCCTGCCGGCCCATATGGTCCCTGTCGCCATCGTGCCAGTACGCGAGTTTCCGCTGAGCGCCAATGGCAAACTGGACCGCAAAGCCCTGCCGGAACCTTCTACAGTGAAGAGTGAGACTCAGGGCAGGGCGCCCAGGCCGGGATTGGAGGCGCAGATCGCCAGTGTGTTTGCGCGTATTATGAATGTGCCGACAGTCGCTGCCGATGATGACTTTTTCGCTCTGGGAGGCCACTCACTCCTGGCGATGAACCTGGCGGCGGAACTACGCAAGAGCTTGGCGCAGCCCATATCAGTTGGCGCTATCATGACCTCGCCAACCGTGGCCCAGTTGGCGGCGTTATTGGCTGATGAGAACGCGATGAACGATCCCGCCAACGCTGGATTTGGCGAAGTCTTGCACCTGCGCGCCGGGCGCGGCGCCCCGTTATTCTGCGTGCATCCCGCCTCTGGATTCGCCTGGCAATACAGCGGACTGGTGCGTCACCTGCCAGCGCATATTCCATTGATTGGCTTGCAGTCGCCGGGCGCTCAAGGCGCAATCGCCACCAGCGACGATATCGATGCGGTATGTGAACGTCATCTGCAAACGCTGCGACGCATTCAACCCCATGGCCCTTATCATCTGATCGGTTATTCGCTGGGCGGCACTATCGCTCACGGCCTGGCTGCGAAGCTGCGTATGCTTGGCGAAGATGTCGCCTTCCTCGGCCTGCTGGATGCATATCCCCCGGAAGGCCAGGATTGGAGCGGCCCGACGGAAGAAGAGGCGCATGCGGAAGTCGAGCGGGAGAAGGAACAGTTCATGCTGGACGCCGAAGCCGCGGCGGATGATTTCGTTGAGAAGGAGAAGGCGGTGATGTTCAAACAAATCGTCGCCAACTACGAAGCCTCCGTAAAACTCCTCTCCACTGCGCAAACGCCGATCTATGACGGCGACATCCACATGTTCGTCGCCACCCGCACCTTACCGGAAAACTGGCAAGTGGAAGGCAGCTGGAAGCCCTACATTCGCACCATGACCCGTCACGACATTCACTGTAACCACGAAGACATCGTCTCCCCCGAGACATTGAAAACGCTGGGACCGCTGTTAAATAAACTGCTGACGGAAATGAGTGAAGGAGGTGGCGAACGCTGATTTGGATCTGGCCTTGGGGTGGAAGCCTCAGGGCCTTTCCCTGGTCCATGGAGGGAATCTTGGAGCGTTTACAAAATGCGGAAAAATCCTCTCGTATCTCAAGTAGGTTGGAAAAGCGCAGCGCCTTCCAACATGACCAATGCCGAAACTCATCTAACAGGCGTTTCGTAAATCGAGATAACTAGCTTATTCAATTTGAGAGGGTGCTGCATACATCTGCACATAGTTCCAAAAAAGCACACGCCTTCAAACATAATCAGGGTTTTGAGCCATTAGCTGGCATATTTCAGATTGGGCATATCGTGTTTGAACCCCATGTCTACTTGACTTGAATTTTGATCGGGGTGCCAACAAGCTCAGCAAAAATAAGAATAGGGCGCGCAGACCAAAGCGCCATCGCGCCACTCCTCCGTTCGGCCTGAGCTTGTCGAAGGGCTTCCCAGAGCGCTAACCCAAACCCACTAACCACTCTCAGCCGTGAAAATGATCCCCCTCTGCCCATGGACTTGTCGCCAAATTGCGCGTTTGGTGATTCCTCGGCCTGCTGGATGCTGAAGCGGCGACATTCACATGTTCGTCGCCACCCGCACCTTACCGGAAAACTGGCAAGTGGAAGCCTCTGGGCACTTTCGTGCCTTAGCTAGCCTTGAGCCTCATTCGTGCTGATGAAGCTCACGCCTGTCAACTCATGGTTTTCAACCAACTGCTTAAGCTCTTCAGTGCAATAAAGGCTTGAGCAGTTGTCATACTTGGTTTTGAATACCAATTTGTCCCTCACGTCCTCCGAATTGAAGGCTACCGTGAAAGGTTCCGAGGGCTCCTCTCCTAACTTATGGGGTTTGCTGTTAATCTCGTCGATTCGTCCTTCGGTTAAACAGTTAAATAAATAATAAGTCGAGCCACCGATTTTCAACGGAAGGAGTTCACCACACCTTTCAAGCTTCTTTCCTAAAGCCTCAAACGCTCTTGGAGAAAGGACTATTGAAGCGCCAACCCATTTGGATAAATCAGGTATCTCCCCATCAGGATAATCTTCAACTGGTTCAAAGGCAGTTTCTAAAGGTTTCCACCAGCCAGACATTTTCAGGTTCGAATCTGAGAAGAGATAAAGCTCGTGGCGGGATATGTCCGCTGGCGCGTGCTGCTTTAAATCAAATTGTGTTAGCAGAATCTGTTGAAATTCATATCCGTCGTCGTCGATGAAAAAAGTGTTCATGAACCAACTCATTAAAAAGTTGGGGAGTTTAGGTTCCCGTTGAAAAGGGTGTCAATGGCCATGCGGTATACTTTTACGTCAGCTATTTGATAGCTAACAGTATGTTTTATATGTACTTAATTACGGTGATGTAGAAGATGGTTGATGCAAGGAGGCACACATCTGGGAGTGGGTTTCATGTATTTTCAAAGTACATTCTCCCTGGGAAATTATTCCAGCAGCACGTCCTAAAACGCGATCAAGGTCTTACCGTACGGGCTTTTTCGCTTAAATAGCCGTCTTCGGGGTTGTCGTCAGCAGCCCTCTAAACAGCACAAATATGGAGAGGCTAATGGCGATATTTGGCAGGTTTATTTACTGGTTGATCCTAATGTTGGGTATGGCGTCGGGCTGGGCTGTGATGGCTGCGGATTATGTGGGGGTGCGGCATCTCAATGTGGCGTCGGAGCAGCGCGCTGGCGATCTTGATGTGACGGTATGGTATCCGGCGACTGAGGGCGGTGAGCCGGTGTTACTGGGTGACAGTATTTTTTTCTCTGGTGTTCCCGCCGCGCTTAACGCACCTATGGCTACCGGAAAATTTCCGCTTATCCTGCTTTCCCATGGCGCAGGACTGGGCGGAAGTGCGCAGGCTATGAGTTGGATGGCGACGTCTTTGGCGCAGCGGGGATTTATCGTCGTCGCGCCGACTCATCCCGGTAACACAGGGCCGAATAGATCGGCTGCAGAAACGATGAAGCTCTGGTTGCGGCCCGTTGATCTGACTGACGCCCTTGAAGGGATGCAGACGGATGCGTTTTTCCGCGAACACTCGCGCTTCGACAGGGTGGGCGCTCTCGGGCTCTCCATGGGCGGCGGCGCGGCCTTGCTGATGGCGGGCGCACGCCTCGACCCTGAACTACTTGCGTCATACTGTGATACCGACCAGCGTAATGTGTCTCTATGTGAGTGGGTAAGGCAAAGCGGCGTGGATCTCCATAAAATTGACCTTCAGCCAGCAGGCCGTGACTATCGTGATCAACGCATTCGCTTCGCAATGGCTATCGACCCCGTGCCCATAGACGTTATTGCAGGCGACTCTTTCAAAGACATAACGACCCCCGTCGCACTGGTGAATCTGGGACCACCAGGAAAAATCCCGCAAACAGCGTTGGCTTCTGACATAGCCAAGGCCATCCCTGACGCCACCTACACACTGATCAGCGACGCCAGTCACTACAGCCTGTTTGGCGAATGCAAACCTCATGCGGCGGACATCGCCGAAGAAGAACAGATTGGAGAACCCATATGCACTGACGGTGGCGGGCGCTCACGGCCTGCGATTCATGAGGAGCTGGTTCAGTTGGTTTCGAGTGCGTTTGAACGGGCGCTGCATGGGGTGCAATAGCGGGGAGCTTCCTTGAATTGGCAAGCGTGGTTGGTAATAGAGACATAGCCTCGATCCCGAGTGGAGTAAAAGGCATACTTAATCGCACCCTGGAAGGGAATACTGTTAAAGGACGCATGTAGCGGTGGTTGAAACGATGCTAGGCGACGATGAAAGAAGATTAGTTAACGATATTAGACGGACTGTCATCCTCCATGATTATATTTCTCATTGGGGGCAGCCCATCTCTCGTACATTGTGTTCGAATAAAAACAGTCAAGTTGACGTTGAAGTCTATGAGTTTTCTTCGAAAGAAGACGGCGTATACCGTTTAGCGACAATAGGGATTTCCGGTCAGGTGCTTGAAGGCGGGGGCTTGGCCAACTGGGAGTTTCTGCTATCTCTCCCAGCAGAATGGGAAAAAGAGGAAACCACAGAGGTAGTCAACTATCTGCTTGATATTATGGCGTATTCGTTGCGCCCTGATGTTGAAGTTAAGGTAGGAAACACAATTCCTGAAACGTCCTTGGCGCCAGCTTCATGGACAACGAAGGCTGTTTTATTTGATGAGCCCCGTGGTGAACCAGAGGAGATGTCCAGCTTTAAAGTTGGAGATCAGGTTGTTGACTTAATTTGGCTGGTTCCGATCACAGAAAAAGAGCGCCAGCTTATAAAAAATAGCGGCATAGAAGAATTCGACAAATGGGAAGCTCATTCCGACAACTCATTAATCGATGTAAAAAGAATGAGCATAGTTTAGCCTGCTCAGTACAGGTCTACTGTTGTGTGCAAGGTCTCGTCCTCGAAGTCTCTAAACTGAAAAAACGTATATATGCGGTTTTCAAATGTCACGCACATCTGGATGCTTCTGGTGATGCGGCTGCAATTGCAAATATAGAAATTTAAGTAGTAGGGAGAGCCAGATGTTGGTGCTTTTGTGTGGAAAAATGGGCGCCGGTAAAACGACTAAATCCAAAGAACTGGCAAAAGAGAGGGGGGCGGTTCTGCTCTCGGAAGATATATGGCTTGAATCTCTATATCCCGCCCAAATTCGTAGTGTTGAAGACTATGTAAAGTATTCAAATATGATAAAGCCGTTGATTAAATCGCTTGTGCAAGATGTGCTCAGTACGGGCTCGGATGTCGTGATGGATTTTCCTGCCAATACAATCGGGCAAAGAGATTGGCTAAAAAGCATATTCACCGAAATTGGCGCTGATCACGAGCTAATATACATAAAAGCGCCTAACGAAATTTGTCTGAATCAAATAGCTAGAAGGCGCATCGAGCAACCGGAACGAGCTGCAACGGATACTCAGGAAATGTTTGTGCAAATAACCAAATATTTTGTCGAACCCTCTCCCGATGAGGGCTTTAACGTCACAGTTATTGAGCATAACTATTAGCGGCAACGGACCCACCCTCTTATGGCTCGCAGCACTCACTCGGCCACAAATGGGCTCCACTCCATCCACCGTTCGCCCTGAGCCTGTCGAAGGGCCTCCCAGAGCGCTAATCCAAAACCACGAACCAGCCCCTGCGGTGAAAACGATCCCGACTTCAACTTCCGTGTCCACCCCAAACCCGGGCTTTTACAACATGCTACGGATATTGCTCAAGAAGAGGTCGCGGAGCATATTTGCTTAGACGCTGGTGGACGGCGATAGTTGATCTATAGGCCTGCTCACTCTTGCAGGCCCTATAATCAACTTTGCTTCAATCTATCTGGCAATGAAAGCGGCTATAAAGGGTATTTCCCTGGTAGGAACCTTTTAATGACGGTGATCTGGAGAGAAACAACAGCGCCAAACCCAATTAACGACATTGCTGATAGATGAAGTTTAAGGTAAGGATCAAAATCGACGGCCTTGGAGATTTGATAAAAGCATATGAGAATGCAAATGAATAGTATGTCGCTCGCATGTTTTCGTACAAACTCGAACTTACCGAATAGTCGCCAAATTTCAAAGTACAATTGCATAATAAGTACGCCGACGACAGTGAATATTGCAGCCTGCGTTAAGCACAAAAGGGGTGGGATTCTCCATAGGCATAGAAGGATAGCCGCAATAATCGAAATAAGGAGCACGGCAAGCACTTCATTAATAGCCTGAATGGGGCGCAATGATTGGTAGAATTGCTTTTCACTGATATCAAGATTTGAGTTAGTGAAAACCTCTCCCACTTGACCGAGAGTTGGCGACTTCCCTGGTTTTTGACGTTCAAGCTCATTGATGGCTGCGTCAATCATCCTCAAGTAGCTTCTGTCGATCAATTTACGTTCAGCGATATCGGCGGCAAACTCCCGCGCTGGTGTCGATTTATCGATACCAAACACTCGAAAGGGAAGGAGTGTATTCAGTACGTGGTCATACCAAGAGCGATAGTGTTGCTTTAACCTGTCTTTTCTCGTTAATGGAGCTTGCTTAGGAGGGGAGAGCTGCTTCTTATTGGTAAACAGAAACCACTCAAACTTGTCCAAATGGTGTTTGTAGTTGGAGAATTTCAAAAACGCATGGAGCTCCTTTGCGGTGAGGTCTTCTTTAGCCCCTTCGCGTCGCTTGGCGTAAGCTTGTATGATCTCGATAACTTCAGATAGAAGCGCCTGAACCTCAATATTGGAAGTCAAGTCGGGATTTTTTTCCAGCATTCCCTCCAGGTCTCTATCTATCGGCCTGGCAAAGTTTGCAAACAGGATAGTCTTTCCGCCGCGCAACGACAGGTAACGCCGAGCTAACGCGCCGTCGCTATCAAAACGCTCCATAAATTCCTGGTCTTTCTCAAGGTGCTCATAGTAGGACTGTAATGAGTCGCCTTTAAAGCCCTTTGGTGTATCAGGTTTTGCTGATTGTCCGGGCGCTGCTTGTTTTTGAATAGAGGGAGGCAATATGACTCTGTTTTCTTTCGTATCGTAGCGCCATAATTTGGCTTCTTCGTATGAAATGCGGTGCTGCGCATCCACATTTGACCGGAGTTCAGGCTTGTCTATCCACGCAAGCTGTTGGCCAGTTTGAAGGTCTCTCAGCTCCAACGCATCCTTGTAACATGCCACAAAGCGCATCCCTTTGGTCGTTTGAACCTTTAATAGTCTAAATGGTCCATCGCTGTAGTAGATTGAGCTGTAACTCATATAGCGTTCGTTGGCCGCATGGAGAAGTTCTTTAACTTCCGTAAAAATGGAGCCGCTGCTTTTAATACGCTCCCAGTAATTGGGGATAGCATCTATCTGTTCGATCAGCCAATCGTTAAGTTGTTGCTGGCTACTGATAAATAGAGGCGGATTTTTCCAAAACAGTTCCTGTACC
The DNA here is from genome assembly GCF_018986435.1 of Hahella sp. HN01. Classification (GTDB taxonomy): domain Bacteria; phylum Pseudomonadota; class Gammaproteobacteria; order Pseudomonadales; family Oleiphilaceae; genus Hahella. The sequence goes on from NZ_JAHMIN010000021.1 coordinate 99,120, forward strand.
TTCTGAGATAGACGTTCACTGCAAATTAATTCGCACACCTTATTGTCCCAGACGATAGCGTGGATGGCGTCCTCAATTTTTTTATTATCAATTATGGCGCGGTCATGTGACGCGATATCACTCTGATTAAATTGCTCTAACTTTCTTTCACAGTGCTTTAAAGCCGCGAGCAACTCAGGCTCGTCTATATATTCGATGAACCTGATGAGATGCTTGATATTGAGGGTTGATCCATTGTATGGCGTGTAACAGGTATACGCGCCTTTAAACCCTTCACTAGCCATACCAAAGAGCATGGTCCCATATAGTTGAATCGGTAAGTCTGCAGGGCTAAAAAGATAGTTGTCGGTATAGTCTTCGGCTATGTAAAAGACCGCTTCATAAAAATAGGCGTCTTTTGAAGCTTTAAGCGATTCAAAGGTTGTTTCCAGCACTGGAACGGCGTTGAGTTTCATTTACTTTACATCCCTAATTCGGCGGGCGGATTCTACACAAAACTTATTCCTTGTGTCTGCCCTGATTAAAGGGACGTGTCAGCTTTTTGGATCTGTTTTGGACTTGGGCTTTCTGACTGTGGAAAGCAAACACTTAGATAGGGCGTGCTAACTACACTAGCCAATTACCCATTGAGGAATGGCACGGACTGATCGGTGACGCGACCCTCGCAGATGCCTTCTGGATTGTCTGGTTCACAACGCCTACAAGATCAATCTCAGGGTCGAGTCCATGCGAAAACAGCAGGCAAAGTTGACGGGCGCCGAGACTTCGGAGTAAGAAGAGAAACCCCGCGTCGCTACGCTCCGATGGGTGGCAGCCTAGCTCCGCTCCGGGTGGCAGGCTTCACGTGGAATGGGTGGCAACCTTCAGCGGTTTGCGCACTTGTCCTTTGATGGGGTTTCAGAGCTTGCTAGTAAACACATTTCAAATATAGGCAAATAACTCAAGCCAACTACCGGTGGCGGCTTAGTCGGGCGCTAAATTCTCGAATATCATGAGCATATATAGTCTGAAAGATGTTATTAATTGTAGAAGTTCAGATCTGACCTGACAGACACCTCCTAAGAAAACGGTTACTGTCAGATCAGATCTGAACTTCTACAGTTTAATGTCTATCAAATCAGATGATCGAATCGACCCTTTTTAAAAGCGGATTCGACGTAATATATGGTTTTCTCATATATTCCCATTTGTATGTCATCGAACCCTTTTTCATGCTCCTCATTGAAGAGCGGGTGCTCATCATCATAGTACGGGAACATAAGCCTAGCTTTCTTCTTTTCAATAACCGCCAAATCAATTAGCGCCTCAGCTTCCTCGTCGCTAAGAAATATTGGTGGCTTAGTATCAAGGCCAGGAAATGCGTCTTTTAAAGCAACATAACCTTCCTCGTGCACAATTCGAGCAATATCTTCTATAAGCTCAATTGGCATCAATACTTCACGTTTAATCATGCATTTTCCACCTTTAATAGTGCGCCAGGATACCCCTCTATTATCCTCCCGCTTCTATCGATTTTAACATCGCAGGCCACCATTAAATCCGCTAGCTCGGTAAGTAACGCTGTGAGCTCTAGAACGGACATTGGCTTAGAAACGTTTAGCAGAGGGTGGTCTTTGTCCTTAATATTGAACACCAAATTCTTAGGAATTTTACTTCCCTTTGGAAGCAACCAGACATGCCCCTCTAACGACTTTCTGGCCAGCGTATCAACGCTATCAGCAAAAGAGAGCCCCTTGATTGGGTTTGGGTACACCATCTCTAGCCCTGAATCTGGGTCAATACGCACGTCCAAATCTTTCCTTCTTGGACCATCTGCGCGAACCAATTTTGGAGACTTTGAGTTGCCGCCACCTCTAAATATTCCATGCAGGTTATTATATATTTTCCAAATCTCATCAGGCCCAATGGTCGTGAATTGACCTTTCTTTAGTCGGGTTGACATATTAGAGCAGTCCTCCTTTTCTTGTGCTGTACATTATTAGCCCGTTAGTGTGGTGGGCTTGCTTCTTTACCAAGCGGAGTTTTTTCTCCACCGGTTTATACTCTTCTAGTTCAACTGGGAAGAGTTCTGAATCGGACTTTAAAAAAATGAATCTGGAGATCCAGAAAGCACTTGAGGCTCGTCTTCCATTGGTGGGTAGGATCTCTGCGCTAATTTTTGGGTATTTTGATTTCGTCGACATGTGGGATAGGCTTTTATAAGTCGACATAGTCTAAAGTCCATATTAGGGGCTGAGGTAAGAGAATGTTACTACAGGTCGGGAGATTCTAACCATTTTGGTAATGGTTAAAAACCGTGAGTTTTATCTAATCCAAAGGGCCCGTTTAGAGGTGGTGCGAGGGCAATCATTAGGAAGACTAACATGGACCGGTGATAAGCTCTGGCTCGACTTTCTGGATGAAACCTATCAATGAAGTCGTCTGAAACTATTACCTTAATTACCTGTTTGGGTTCTCTTACAATGAGAGAGGAGACTATTGCTATAGGAAATTGTCATGAGTAATGAACTTCCGAAACCTGGAACGAAAGAATTCGACGAATGGGTGCGCCAAGAGACTCAATCCGTTGTTGATGATATGTTCAAACACGGTCCTGCTGATTTCGATGAAAGCGGTGTTATATTCGGCGGAGAAAAGCCTTTAAATTCCAGTGATGCTGAAGCGTTTCCTGACGAAATCGAAGAGTATCGTCCCGAGGAGAGAAAGCCTCGCTTGGTTCACAATAGTGATAAGAGCAGAAAGCTTAATTACCCTCACACTACTCGATAAATTAATAGCCTTATAGGTTGTTGTTTGTGCAAATAACCAAATATTTTGTCGAGCCTTCTCCTGAAGAGGGCTTTAACGTCACAGTAATTGAGCCTCAGCACGAATAAATCGCTAACACACCTGCAGCAAGCTTGGAGCCTGAAAAGCAAAAGGCGCGCGAGCCAAGACTCAAACGCGCCACTCCATCCACCGTTCGCCCTGAGCCTGTCGAAGGGCTTCCCAGAGCGCTAATCCAAAACCACTAACCAGCCCCTGCGGTGAAAACGATCCTGCCCTCACTGACGCTGACTTCAACTTCCGTGTCCACCCCAAACCCGGCTTGCTCCAGCCAATAACCCTTAATCAACATCCAGGGAACGGGTTTGAAACCGCCATAATCATAACGGCTGGAGGAGAGGTGATAATCGTAATAACCCTTGCGGACCTTGAGACGGCGCTGGTGGGGAAGGGCAGATTTTCCTTTAGCCGAGCGACGCTCTGGCTTATCATGCGGCTTAGCCATGATTGACTCCTACGTAGTCTTTTGTGGTTAGCTGCCTCTGGGTGTTGCGAGCACTCAGGGGTAGCGCTTCAATTTAGATATTTAAATCGAGATATTTAGTTATATTTTCCTTGGGAAACGGTCGGTTTCTAACGTGGGAAATACCCTCCTATCATTAACTGGAATGCTGGTTAAATCAACAGTTTTTGTGATGTATATGCCTAATCATTAATATTGATATTAAGCATTTTTACCAAGACCCGGTGAGCCACCTTGCACCAACTTAACCTTCTTACGGTTATATCCAGATATCTTATGAGTGGCTTCAATTTTCTGTTTTCTTTTCTGGATATAGTTTTTCGGGGGATTAGAGAGCTTTGGCTTCTTTGAAGCCATGCTACGGCCTCGGGAACGACGTTTTTTACGTGGCTTATCATGATGGCAAACATTTTCCGCAGGTCGAAGCTTTATATTTTGATCCATCAGGATAACGGGTTTAGAAGAGCCTAACCGATAGGCTTCACCTTCCGACAGGTTAATGTTATGTCTCATTTTGAAATGACGTGCGATGGCGAAAGAGTCCCTGGTGACATTTTCTCCACAATGGCTGCACTTTAACCAATGTTTCTTATGCATCGGCATAGCTTGGCTCCTCTCAATAGTGATGATTTCTTTTGAGTAGCCGCCCAAGTGTTTATTATTATGAAGGTATTTTCAGCTAGGCCCTGACGCCAAACCCCAGGCCGCGCATAAGCCATTTTGTCGTATTAATATCTAATGAATCGGCTCTGCCTCTGAACCCGCGCATATCGCCAAAGGGTCTGAATTTCGCCACGTTATACACTTCGTCGTATGTGGTCGAAATGTGATCTGACTTCTTCGGGGCTATTGTTGTAAATCCATAAGAGCGTTTTGTATGTAGGAACCCTGGACATTGCTTTTCCTCCTATAAAATATGCGAGCGATTCAGTTTCCTTGGTCTATCCCAACCGATCCCAAGCCTCCAACACCAACCGCCGGGTGCGGTATTCGCCAAACGCTTTCATCTCATTCTTTTTCAGTACCCGAAATGTTTCGGAGGGGTAGTCTTCGCCCATGACGTCTGCCGGGTCGAGGATGTAGCGTAGTTCGTCGCGGGTTAGGCCGTAGAGTTTGGCGTAGTAGGCGTCCAGTTCGCTTTTGAGGAGGTGGCGGCGTTCTGGGTCGAATTTGAAAGGAGGGCCGTTGTAACCGAGGTCTTCAGCGAACGGCTTTAGGTCGTATGCTGTATAAACGAGTTCTAATACACGGGGCCTTATGTAGCCGATATCATCTCTATCATATCGATCTGGCGGCAGAGTCACGATCTGCTTTTTCATATTGTATTTGAGATGAGTGCCGCCAATTTTTTGCCTGGCTATGAAATCATGGGGTAGAGAGGTTTGATCAGCCAGTAGACAAGCAATCTTCTGTTTATCATCAACTTCTGGATACATCAGCAAAAATGTATCTCCCACGGCACTCAACGGAATCACTCCGGCAATCACAGTGCGCTCATTCGTAGCATTTGTAATATCTCGCCAACCCAGCAGGTATTTTGGCCGGCGGGCTTCCAGCAGTGGCCAGATGTATGCAAACGGGTCTTGTGAGCGGTTCAGATTGGCGACGAGGTGGTCAACTTCCTGATCGTTCAATATAGACTCATTCGCTAACTGGCGGGCGGCATTTATTGATGGCTCAAACGTGTCGGAAACCAAATCTTCATCACCACTGGACACTGTGCTTTGTAGAATATCTCTAACAAATATTCTGTCTGTTCCTTCTGGATGGGTTTCCATGTATGAGCCCGCAGCCCATAGTCTGAGAGTGTGATCCAGCTTTTCTGTGTCTTGCTTTTTAATCGCATCCAGGACGGCTTTTGGCGCTCGGGTTGTGCGGAGTGTGACTTCATTTTCCGCTACCCAGTAACGGGGCAGGTTGTGGTAGTTGGGGTTTTGTTTTTCCGCGAGGGCGCAGTCGCGACTTGTCTCGCCGTCTATCTCATAGGTTGCCCAGCGGTGGTCGTAGTGGTGGACCATTTTGGCTTCGTAGAGGGGGAGAAGAGGAGCGTCGCCGTTTTCATTTCTGTGCATACAGTCAATGAATAAACCGCTATCAGCCGACATATGGAACATGGCCTGGAACTTTATTCCCCAAGGGTTTATCTCTGGAGAATTAGCCCTCGCTTCCTTAATCAGGATCGGTGCATTTGAATAAATCTTCTTAGTTAGCTCCGCGTCTTTATTGGAGCGAAATACCGGGCAAGTATTTGTGTTTGGGTTTATTAAAGCGAAATCCTTGCTATCCAATGAGAAGCTTCGGTTTCCGTCGGCAAGCTGTGTGGTTTGAGTGAGATAGAAAGCCAGCGTAGCTTGCGGAATATCCTTTCCAATAGTAAGTAGACAGAACTTCATACGAGAGTCTACGTCAGCAAATATTTTTTCCCGATTTTCAAAGTCAAAAACGCTAAACAAACGGTGGTCTTTATTCAGCCATGAGAAAAAGTGCTTGGTTGAATCATCGGTTACTATTCCCGTTGGACAAATAAATCCAACTCGACCACCTGACCTGATTGATTTTGCATTGTGTTCTGCAAAGGCCGCATAGAGGTTAACATCACCGCGGCCGGTTAATGGGTATCTTCCAGACAGACGAATAAAGGCGCTGGAGCCCTCCGCATCCCGTTTGGCTACCTGAAATTCCTGATACAACCGTTGATCAGCTGGGGAGGCGCTCTCTGATAATGCATTAATTAAACGAGCGCGCGCAGCGGTATTGGGTGCGTTGGCGATATCCTCATTTCTCGCCGCAAAGAATTCTTTCTCCTGAAGTTTGATGCGCTCCCAAGGTACATTTCCCAGCATCACGTCAAAACCACATTCGCCATCCTCTTTGCTCTCAAAGATGTGAGGAAACTTTAGAGGCCAATGGAAAAACTTATGCTGTTTCGCCAGTTTGCGTATTGATTGCACGGTTTCGTCAGAAACGCTTTCACCGTGGGCAAGTAAATGCAGGATGTCATTGGTAGGAACGGTGTTTTTGGTTTGCCTTGTTTTGGGGGCGAAGAAGGCGGCAGTGAAGGCATCCTCCTTCAGTCGCTCTTGGCAATACTCCTGTCTCTCTTTGAACGCGTCATAAGCCCGTTGTTTAGCCGATACTTCTTCCAGTGTTCTCTCATGCAGTCCTTCGATTTCATGAAAAGCCTGAACAATAGTTCTGAGCGATAGCGCAATTTTCTTTCCTGTTTTTTTATTCGCTTTGCGCAAGTCCGAACAGATACCTTTGTCATCGCCAGTCAGCGCTTTGAAAGCGTCGTCAGGTATCCCATTTACTATCAGTGTGGGATCATGAATACCTACCAGTGAATTGCCGCACTTGATGTGAGTATCAAGGAAACTTAAGGGTTTGCCAGGCTCCACCGATTCCAACCATAGGGCGATTTTGCAAAGTTCGATCGCCATATTGTTAATATCCACACCATAGATACATTTTTGCACAACTTCGCGCATGGCTTGGCGATAGGTCAGGTTTGAATCCAAACGAACCAACTCGGAGGCTAAACGTTGAGCAGCCGAAATGAGACAGTGGCCGGAGCCGCATGCAGGGTCGCACACTGTGATCTTGAGGATTGCCGTTTTTGGATTTTCTGGACTTTCTTTTAAACGGTTTTCAATGACAGGATTAAGAGCGGACTTGATCAGTTCTTGCACCAGACTGTCTGGTGTGTAGTAGGTTCCCAATGACTTACGTGTGTTAGGGTCGTTAATAAAACCATACCGCCAGGCGCCATTCACCTTAATCTGCGGTGTCAGCTCTAACAGAGATTCATAAACAGAACCAAATTCGGTGGTATTAATATCCCGGTAATTAACCGGCCGTAACACGTCGTTTTGTACAAAAAAGCAAAGATTGAATAACGCTTCGTGCAGGTATTTGTTTTCAAGCTCGCACTGGTCCAAGTCAGGACACTGATCGAGCGCGAAAATACCGCCCAGCGCAGGCTGCGCCAGCAGAGGTTGCCCCACGGCAAAGCCTTTGAAAGTGACCAACAGTTGCCGCCATGCATCGCCGTATGAGTCCCGGCATGAGCGCAGGCGCGCTTGTTTCCTGAAATGGCTCACGCTGTACCATTTTTGATACAGCTCCCGGGCGCCTCGGTAGTCCTGTTGTTGATAAAACTGCGGCAACAGGGCGATGTCTCTGTCTTCCGCAACCAGCAGAAACAGAAACCGATACGCCAGGCGTTGAATCTGATTATGGAAGCCTTTTTCGTCCAGTTCCCCGTTGGTGAATAGATCACGTAAACGTTGATTTTTGGGATGGGATAGAAAGCCCGTTCCCAGAGACTCCATGGCATGCTCCACGCCATAGCGAAGAGACTCTTTCGCCCTTTCACCTTCTTCTTTGCCTTTCTCGCGCCACTTCTCCAACCAGCAACGCTCCACGGAAAGAACGGAGACATTTTTTGATGTCAGTGGTCTGGTGCGAGACTGGTGCAGCAAAAGCCAGACGATAGTGAACTCTGCATAGTCTTCTTCTTCGAATATGCGGGCAAAGTCGACTTCGATATATGCAGGGCGGGTGATCGCTGGATTATCGCGCAGTAAGCGAAGATAGAGCCCATTGGCCACGATCGCCCACAGGCATTGCTCTTCTGCATTCAGGTACTCCTGCGCCAAGGCAGTCGGGGAACGCTTCTTATCGCCTTTTTTGTCTTTTTGGCCAAACTCCGCATCGGATTTATCCAGGTCCTGGTCCGCACCGCATAACACAAAGGGAAGGGTGTGCTCGTTAGCGAAATGAGTGATGGGGAAATAACGTTCTCCAATGGTTATCGGGTCGGTTGGCTCCGGGCGATAGCAGAAGACGTGCTGCAGCAGGGGAAGCAACCATTCTTCAAGGGCTAACCTTTTCTGGCTTTCGTGATCAGCGTAATCCTGACGCTGGGCCAGTTCCCGATAGTTCTGCCACAAGGATTGTGCAATACGCCAATAGCGCCCCAGTTCTTCATTGAACTTCAGGCCTTTGGGAATGCCGTATTCCGCCTCGGATCGCCCTGGCAGTGCGTTGCGTCCGGTCTCTCGCAAGCGGGTTAAAAGCTCCGTACTCAATAACCCGCCAATGACATGTGTTGATTCAAAGGGCTGCTCGATCTGCCTTTTTAACGCCATGTTCATCCCTCCTACTGCGATTGACCGAAGTCGACTTCAGATAACTTGAGGTGAGGGCCTGTATCCGGGGGCTTAGAAATATTTTTGGTCCGGCTTCAGCACGTACACGCCCAACACATCCACAGGAAATTGTGGTTTTACTTCATAGCTGCCTTTGGCTTGCGCCGCCTCGCGGGTGCGGCGATGATCCGCTAATAACTGTTTGGCCCGCGCTTCCGCCAGGCTTCTAAACATTGGCTGCTTTTCTTCCAATTGGTTGAGTTCCTCAGCCAATTCGCGCTCTTTAGCCTCTTTACACATATTCTTGCTCACGGCCGCCTGCATCAGTTTTAAGGCCTGATCTTTCGGCATGACTGAGGCTTGGTTATCAGCATTGATGGCGATGGCCAGCGCTTCCTCCGCCAGCAGGTCGCACTCATGCAAGGTTCTTTTGAGAATCAACCGTGATCGGATGCGTAGCAAATAGATGACTGTGCGCGTTTCTACGTCCTTCGTGTACAGAGCGCCAGCTCTTGCGATCAGGTCTGTGTCTTCGCCGCTCATCGCCAGTTCCGCAAGGTAGTCCGCCAAGTGTGAGACCAGAGGGTGGGTGCGATGTATAAACTCCGCTTTGAGGGCGCAGGGATAGTAGAAATCGATGTGCTTTAGAGTGAGTAAGCCGGCCGCATCCAGGCGGTCACGAAGGCCGGGGTGCTTTTCGCCGAAATGGGTTAATGGGGCTTGATAGCCGCCATGCTTCAGACTTCTCAACGGTGCGCCCAGGCGCTCGCAGGCGTTTAAAACAAAACGCTTTACGTCTTCCTCTGTTCCCAGCACGGCAAATGCCTTTTCCCATTCCGGCAGGACGTCTTCCGGTTTTAACCGGTTTTGCGCAAACAAGGTGCGGTGTCGTCTGGCTTTTTCGCGAGCCGATTCCCATTTGGCGTCTAACGCCTGGAGGTCAGCGTCCTGGGCAAACAGGTCGTCCATGCCTTTACTGCCGATATAGTTGCCGCTGCGCAGGAGTACGGCTTTCATCAGGGCTTGTTCTGCGCGGTCGCCTTCTTCGGGCATGGGAACGGTAACGCCAAGGGCTTTGCGAATACTTTCCGCTTTTCTGAGGATGACCTGCAGGACAGCCCCGTCCACAGGATTTTCCTCGCCGTAATACATGAGCGCCTTAACGGTTTTAGCCTTTTGGCCGAAGCGATCAACCCGGCCTTCACGCTGTTCATGACGGGTCGGGTTCCAGCTCAAGTCATAATGGATAACGGCATTGAACTGCTCTTGCAGGTTCACGCCCTCTGATAAGCAATCTGTTGCGACCAGTAATGGCGCTTTGTCGCTGTCCTTAAGTTGCTCAATGCGTTCAAGTCGCTCTGTCGGCGTTAAATCGCCAGTGACATGAATGACCTCCCGTTGGGGAAAAGCGGAGTTCAGTTCGTCCGCCAGGTATTCCGCTGTGGCGATATAACGGCAGAAGATGACGGGGTTATAACCCTCATCCAACACGGGTTTGATAATCTGTTTTAAGGTTTGCAGTTTAGGGTCGTTGCCGCTTTTCAGATGTTTGGCGCGCTCAATTAAACGCTTCAGTATTTCAACATCTTCTTCCTGGGCTGCGCCGGGCTCTACATCGTCCAACGTCAGGTTGTCATCAGACCCGTCCAGCACGCTAATGGCGCCTTGCTCGTTCAAGGCGTCAATATGGCATCGTTGGTCTTCCTCGTCAGGCGACTTGCCTTCGGGGGAGAGAGTGTTGTCGAGACGCGTATTGAGCGCGCGTATCGCCGCTTGAGGCGATGAAGAGATACAGCGGAGGAGCGCCAGCGCCGCCCACCAGTTCATTCGAGCCTTGAATGTTCCTTCCGACTCTCTACTGACCAGCTCGCGCGCGTATTCAAGCACATCATGGAAAATGGCGTTCCATTCTCCCGTCAGTTTGTAAGTCGCTTCACCGGTCAGTCTGTCAGGGAACAGGTTGCCTTCTTTCCACTCACCAATATCCTGCCGGCGCCGTTGTACAAAATGGTTGGCCAGCGCCTGGCGAAGAGGATGCGCCGCATTGTCTATGGTTTTCAGATCGACGAACTCAGGCTTCAACAATGAGAGCAGGTTATAAAACGCTTCTTCGTCGCCACTGTGCGGCGTCGCTGTCAGCAACACCATGTGTCTGGTTTCCTTCGCTGCGAGGTCTTTTAATAGTCCATAACGTAAATGAGGACCCATACCAGTTCTGGCGCAGGTATGAGCTTCATCCACAATGACGAACTCGGGGCAATGAAGCAGGAAGGCGTCGCGGCGGGTTTTATTCTTGATGTAATCCAGGGACACAATCGTAAAAGGATGCTCTGTAAATATTGAACGGTCCTGTAGTAGACCTCTCTCCAGGCGTGCCGCGGTGGTAGAGCGCACGATAGTGGCGTCCAGATGGAAACGTTCTTTCAGCTCTTCATGCCATTGCTCGCACAAATGGGGCGGACATAGCACGGTAAAACGGTTTATTTCCGCACGGTCCAGCATTTCACGGACAATCAGGCTCGCCTCGATGGTTTTGCCAACACCTACATCATCCGCGATTAACAGACGAATGGTTTCCAGTTTTAGCGCCATCATAAGAGGAACTAACTGATAAGCGCGGGGCTCTATTGCGATGGAGCCAAAGCTGCGGAATGGCCCTGCGCCAGCCCGTAACTTCAGCATTAACGCATCGCGCAACAGCAGGCCTGCGGCTTGTGTGCCAGAGTGCGCCACCTGTGGAGGCGGAAAGGAGGCGGAGTGTATGGGCTCCAACTCTGGAAGCAGCGCCGTGATGGCGTCATCACCGCCTCCGAGAGGGCGTAAATGGAGTAACCTTGCGTCGCTCTGCGGCAGTACTATCCACTCTCTGCCTCTCGCCGTGACGACAGATCCGGGACTGAAAGTTTGCTCGTTCATTTCGTCGCCGCCCCAAAAATATCTGGGTACTGAGCGAGGATAGATGGCCAGCGCTCACGTTCTTTAGGGAAGCGGATCACGGTTAATCCATGCGCGCGAAGCCGCCTCGAAAGCTCTTCGTCCAGCTTTTGCCGTTGCGGCATTTCATGGTGAGGACCGTCTATGTAAATGGCGGCGTTGTGATCGCTGTATACAAAGTCCGGTCGGGTTCTGAACTTTTCTATGACAACCTGCGCCTGATCCGGCAACCGGTGGCCGTTTGTCTTGAGATGATCCAGAAAGGCGCTTTCCAACGAGCTGCCGGAAAGCTGTTTTAAATAGTCTTCCTGCTCAGTGTAGGGTTTTGAACCTGCGCCGACTTGTAGTTCAGAGTGGACCAGCTTGAGAAGCGCGTTGACCGCTTCGCTGTTTTTGCGGTCAATCAGCTTGTGATCAATCTGGTTGTAGTAACTGAGCAGGCAGCGATAGCAACCGGCGTCACAGTCGGAATTGATATCTTCAGGCAAGCTGGCCCAGCCGTCGTTTGTCGAGTAATGACAGATTCTCAGTGCGCGCTCTGCAATGCTCGCAAAGGCGTATTTGTTGCTGGTCAGCCGGGTTAGGACGCCTGCGCCGCCTTCTGACGCCTCATAAAACAGTATGGTATTCCTGTCATCCCGGCTGGGGAGCGGTTCAACCACCAGCTCCGCTTCTTCAATCTGGAACTCTTCTTCAATGCCGCGTTTCAAGGCGTATTGCAGTGTGGCCAAGGCATGTTCATCAAGTTTAAGCTCCGCCTCCGGCCTCAGTATCAGAATGTTGCGTCGGTCTTCCACATAGGGCGTGATACGTTCTACATGGTTTTCTCCTTGCGCCAGATCATCGCTGTTTTCCTGGGCGGCTTGTTCGTCGGCGCTCCATTGGCCGGAAACGGCGTCGATGTTGAAACCGTAGATGGATGGATTTTTTCTACGCCGCCATCCCAGGTTCAGCCGCCAAACCGTGGCGGTGGGCGCATACTGGACCGTAAACAGGCGGCTCCCCTGGCTGAGTAGCTCGCCTTGGGTGACGCGCAGGCGACCGTCAGTCTGGTGAAACTGGACGGTGGTCTGCATTTCGTAACCTTGCCTTTGTCGCTCTTCTTCGTCGCAGGTGATGCGGTAGGCTCTCTTGGTGCTGACGTTGTCGATACGGTAAAGATTGGACACACGCTTTCCTCCCTCAATGGGAGCGCCGCAGGCGTTACAAAGTTCATCCTCCAGTTGAGTATGAAAATGTCCATATCCGCAGGCTGGGCAGAGTCTGGCTTCTTCTTTGACTAAACCGGGCTGATCCAGTGATTGCTCTGGACGCACGCCCAAGATGACTTTTTTGACCCGATATTGACTGCCTTCATGATAAATAAGACTTAAAGGTCCGAATTCGGAAATGGCCAGAAAGCGCGGTCTGGCGAGAAAACTATCGCGACCGATGTTGCCGCGTCGGCCTTGAATGTAGGCCAGCAAAGGCAGGCGAGGGAAGTTATAACCAGGCAAGAAGCCCTGACTGGCGAGATAGCGATAGGTGGAGAAGTCCGAGCTTGTGTCGCTATGCGCATCAAGCAATAAATCCATTTGCGTTCGCGCTTCGCCGTAACGTTGGCCAGCCGCTTTTCGCTCTGTCTCACTGGCCGCTGGATTGGTATTGATCAGGTGCGCTTTCTGCATTTGATCCTGAGTTGAGGCGTACAGCTCCCTCCAACGATCCAAGGAATCGCAAAACTCTCTGTAAGCGGCATTCACCTTGCGCTTCATCCACTGGCTGATGGCTTCCTCTAAAGAATGCTCTTCACTAAGCCAGGCGCCTTGTGCGACTGCTATATCGCCAACCAGCATTCTCATAATATCCAAACCCCGTTCTATGGTTCGGCTGCGAACTTTATCGCTGTTCATCTGCATGTCGAACTCATCCAAAACCGGCATGTTCGAGGGCTGATTCATGTCGAGCATCAGATTGACGGTCTTAGGTAATACCTTTTTGGTTTCACTCAGCCAGATGGCATGTAAGTGGCTGGCGATAAGGTCTTCGTTCGCCAGGTCCAGGGTGGGCGGGCTGACATGACCGTGCACCATGCGGGCGGGATCGGAAAAGAAGTACTGATCATGGGGACTTAATGCGGCGCAGTAGGTGATGACCAAGGCAGGCTGCCCGGAACGACCCGCTCTGCCGGAGCGCTGTGCGTAATTGGCTGGCGTCGGAGGGACATTGCGTAAATAGACGGAGTTCAGGGACGCGATATCCACGCCAAGCTCCATAGTAGGGGAGCAAAATAATGTTTTTAAAGTTGCTTCGCGGAACTGTTTTTCCCGCTCCTCCCGTTTATCTATGCTGACCTGGGCGGTATGTTCACGAGCTTCAAGCTCAAAGAATGTCCTGTTTCCAGCAACTAAAAATTCAGCGATGTTTTGATATAGGTTTTTGAAGTACTCGTTTTCTGAGCTGTAAGGGGTCGTCGGATCAGTTGAGGATACGCCTGCGCTGGGCATCCATTGTATAAACTCCCCAACAAGTTGATAGCCTTGTATTCCTCTCTCTTCATTTACTTCTTCGACCAGACCATAACTTTGAAGCACTCCGATTAAGCTTAAGATGAGATCAGGGTAATTGGCGTCATTTATTCTGGGAAGAAGTGAAAGATCGTCGCCCCATATGTTGGACCTTTTTAAGGTTTGGCCCAATGAGGATCGGCTTGAGGCAGTGATAAGATTGTAGCTGTTCCTGCCTTTGGGTTTGCTTGTCAGAATCATGGTGCAACTTGGTTGAAGCTGCTCTTCTTCCGTGAAAGCCCAGGGCTCTATAAGGTGTGCGTAGCTTTGAGACTTGAACTGCTCTTGCTGATAAGCATCCAGGAACCTGCTTTTGATACACAGACCTCGGCGCATTGTATCTAGAACGGCTTTGAGGGCTTTAAATCTGCTTTCTACCGAAACATTCTGCAGCTCAGGAAATTTTAAATTTTCCCACTTGCGTTGGTCCTGACTGAGATCAGCGAGCCCTTCGTATTCGATCTTTAATAATCCCAGTTGCTCCAGGTTAGGATTATTGAAGCGCCAGCCTCTTCTTAAATCAAAATAGAGCCGATAGGAGAGCACATTCCTTAACGCTTCCTCCGCTTTCCTCAAGCCTGGCCCATCAATGGCTGGGTTGGCGAGATACTGTGTCCTTTCCTCAACTCGGTCGAACCCGAGACATTGGAATACTGATTGTGACAAAAGACTGTCCGTGAGGTAGCCGTTTGGCGCGCTTTTAACCGCCGCAAGTAGGCTGGATCGGAGTAACAGTATCTGAATAAAGTCGTTGTAATGGCCTGCTTGCAGTGAAGCATCCTGTCGGTTATCGGTAAAGCCCAGCAGCTTTTTGGCGTCGTCCTTCAACTCTGTATCGCGCTCAAGCAAGTAGCGTAATGCAGAGATAGTTAGCACCGTTGTTGCGGAAGAGCGGCCTTCGCCACTGAGAGAGGTGAGTCGGCTCGCTTCTCGGCTTTTCCCGCGGTGTACAAAGCCGCAGTTAAGACAGAATCTGAAACTACCAGGGATGAACCATCCTCTTTCGCCCTGAATATCGATGGTTCCATCAGGCTTTACAAAGGTTTCGGTTGGTTTGAATTTTTTGTAGCTGCTGCGAAGACGGTAATCGCCGTTTTTTTCCTCTAACCAGTGTTCCGGATAACTGCTTTCGTAATTGCCATCGTCCCATCTACGCTGTGGATCGAGCATGAAATAGCCCCAATCACTGGATTCCTCATCGTTATTCTTGTCATCAATACCCCGGGGCTTTAACGCGCCTTCGCCGCTTTCATTCTCATACCAAACAGGATGGTAATCCTGTCCACATTGGCGGCAGAAATAGAGGGTGTAGAACAATTTTTCCCGATTGCTGCCAGGCAGAAACTGCTGGCCGCTAAGATCCACCACTCTTTTTCCTTCCGGCTCCAATGTGGAATAAGCATGGCTGGGCCCAGAAATAAACTGATGCAGTCTAAATGCAAAAACGGGCTTTCCTGACGGACTCTTGCAGCGATATGCCGCCAGCAAGAACCGACGGAGATAATCCTGACATGATTGCCGGTCTAAACCCGAGTCAGCGGAAAGTCGCTCCGCCGCCCATGCTAGATTCTGGGGTTTGGCGCGAACCCAGCGGTCCTCTTCCCACACCAAACCCAGAGTAGACTCAACCCAGACTGAGATGGGATGTGCGCAGAATGCATGGAAATCAGAAGCAGAAGGAATGGGTTGTTGCAGGGCGCGGGCCAGTGTTTCGGGAGTTGGGTCAATGTCTTGTGTCGTTATACGCTGCAGCGTTTCGGTCACAATATTTTCCGGCTTAACTTGCGCGCCGAACAATTTGCTGGCCACGGTCGCCACGGCTGCGTTCTTCGCCGCCAGCGACCCTTCACTGGCCATAGTGGCGGAGGTGCCTATACATAACACTTCTGGGTTTAGCGCCTCGCGAACGCGACGCACCAACATTGCTACGTCCGCTCCTTGCCGCCCTCGATAGGTATGGAGTTCATCCAGTACGAGGAAGCGTAAACCTTTCGCAGACTGGATTACGAGGCGATCAATCTCGTCCTGCCGCGTCATAAGCAGTTCAAGCATCATGAAATTGGTCAGGATAATATCCGGTGGATTGGCCGACATAGCGTGGCGGGCTTCTTGGGACTCCTGACCGGTATATCTTCCATAGGTCACAGGCTTGTTGTCGCCATAGTGGCCAAGAAACTTTTCCAACTCTTCTAGCTGTGAGTTCACCAAGGCGTTCATGGGATAAATGATGATCGCTTTGATGGAAGGGCGGGAGTTATGTTCTTTCTCTTTCAGTATCGCGTCGACAATCGGCAAGATATAGCTAAGTGACTTCCCAGAGCCTGTCCCCGTCGTTAACACATAACTTTGTCTGCTTTGCGCCAAGCCGATGGCGGCCTGCTGATGCGTATGCAGGCCCGCAGGAATGCCTTGGGGATTTGCATCGCTGCGGTTAAAACGGAAAATATTCGCGCACTCTTTATGCAAAATCCCTTTTGCTGCTAACGCTTCAACATTGTCGCCGGGAACGAATGAAGGATTAATCTGAATCAGCGGCGCAGGCCAATAGTGACCTTTTTCGTATCGTTCAGAGATAAAACTTTGGACATCAGCGGCGCTGATTTTGGCGAAGCTTCGGCTGAAACTTTCGTAGTCGGCGATTACGGCATCGCGATATTCGAATACGTCCATCGTTCAGGCTTCCTGAAGATTGTTAGTGCAGGAATTTCTGTGAAATCAAGCAGTAAACAAATCACATCCTAATGCTCCATATCTTATGGAGGCGCCTGAGTCGTCCTTGGTTGTTGGTTGAAATTTGATCAGGTGAAAAGAAGTATAGACAAGGACTTCAAAAATGCAGGGAAAATTGTTGATGAATTACTTGCGTTTCGAAGAGCCCTTCGACAGGCTCAGGGCGAACGGGGCGAACGGGGCGAACGG
>NZ_JAHMIN010000022.1 GCF_018986435.1 Hahella sp. HN01
AAAGAACTTTCTCTTCCGGAGACTCTCTCCGACCGAGGCGCGCATTCTACACTTTCATTTCTCAGTGTCAACTCCTTTTTAGCGCCGCCGACTCTCTCGAACCAGCTCTTTCCCTCCCCTCCGACCGGCTTCCCCGTCGAAGTGGGGCGTATTATACGCCCCTCCTTTTTCCCGTCAACTCCATTTTTTAACTTTTTTAGGAAAAGTTTTTACCATCCCCGTTAGCCGACCCCTAACAACAAAAAAGAGGGCCTTCGCCCTCCTTTTTTACAGAGTTTAACCCTGCCCCTTGATCTCTTTTATACCACGATAAGGCGCGCTGCCAGCCAGCTCTTCTTCAATCCGCAACAAGCGGTTGTACTTCGCTACGCGGTCTGAACGACACAACGAGCCAGTTTTGATTTGCCCTGCACTAGTAGCAACAGCCAAGTCTGCAATGGTCGTATCTTCAGTTTCGCCTGAACGGTGGGAAATTACGGCCGTAAAGCCTGCGTCCTTCGCCATTTTAATAGCATCCAGCGTTTCAGACAGACTACCGATCTGGTTGAACTTGATCAGGATGGAGTTGGCGATGCCTTTATCAATTCCCTGCTTCAAAATCTTGGTGTTAGTCACAAACAAGTCGTCGCCCACTAACTGCACTTTGTCTCCCAGCTTTCTGGTCAAAGCCGCCCAGCCATCCCAGTCGCTCTCATCCATTCCATCTTCAATGGAGACGATGGGATAACGTTGAGACAAGTCACCCAAGTAGTCAGCAAACTCCTCAGACGAGAAAACTTTACCTTCACCTGAGAGGTTATACTGCCCTTCTTTGTAAAACTCAGAGGACGCGCAGTCCAACGCCAAGGTCACATCAGATCCAAGTTTATAGCCAGCCTTAGTGACAGCCTCTTCAATCGCAGCCAACGCAGCTTCATTGGATGGCAAGTTGGGAGCAAAGCCACCCTCATCTCCGACAGCCGTATTCAGACCTTTGTCGTGCAGGACTTTCTTCAGGTTGTGAAAAATTTCGGCGCCAACACGCAGCGCTTCACGGAAACTGGCCACTCCCACTGGCTGAACCATGAACTCCTGAATATCGACATTATTGTCTGCATGCTCACCGCCATTGAGAATATTCATCATTGGCACAGGCATAGAATACTGCCCAGACGTACCATTGACGTCGGCAATATGCGCATAAAGAGGTACGCCTTTTTCTTGCGCAGCTGCTTTCGCCGCAGCCAAAGAGACAGCCAGAATCGCATTTGCGCCTAGGTTGGCTTTATTTTCAGTGCCATCCAGCTCAATCATGATACGATCCAGTTCACGCTGCTCCCTCGCATCCTTCCCTATCAAAGCGGAACGAATGGAAGTATTAACTGCATCGACCGCCTTCAACACGCCTTTACCCATGTAACGCGCAGGATCTTTATCACGCAATTCCAAGGCTTCGCGAGAACCCGTGGAGGCCCCTGACGGCGCGCATGCGGAACCAACAACGCCAGACTTCAGCACCACATCCGCTTCAACGGTGGGGTTACCGCGAGAGTCAAGCACCTCTCGGGCGCGCACATCTACTATTTCCGCCATATCTCAATTTCTCCTGTAACAGTTGGTAATGTTTCGGAATCAATAATTATTGTGGTTAATGCAGTCATCGGAAGCACCTTACGACCAGCCATGAGAGCCAATCATTTCGGCACTACGACAACTCACCCTTCCTCACGCAGTATCAATATTGGGAAATTGTTTGACCATATCGTCCAGCGCTTTCATTTGCGCCAAAAACGGTTCGAGCTGAGACAAGCGCAACGCACAGGGGCCATCGCATTTGGCCACATCAGGATCAGGATGCGCCTCCAGGAACAACCCCGCCAAGCCAACAGCCATTCCTGAACGAGCTAACTGCACAACTTGCTCTCTACGACCGCCAGCCGAACTAGATAGCCCACCAGGCATTTGCAAAGAGTGCGTCACGTCAAAAAATACCGGGTAGCCAAATTGCTTCATAATGCCAAAGCCAAGCATGTCGACCACTAAATTGTTATATCCAAACGAGGAGCCGCGCTCACAAAGAATCAACTGATCATTCCCAGCTTCCTCACACTTGCTCAGAATGTGCTTCATTTCCTGAGGGGCCAAAAACTGGGCCTTCTTGATATTGACCGGGCGCCCAGTCCTCGCCATTGCGGCCACAAGGTCAGTCTGACGAGACAAGAAAGCTGGCAGCTGAATAATATCAGCCACTTCCGCCACCGGTTGCGCCTGATGCGGCTCATGAACGTCCGTGATGACAGGAACATTAAATGTGCGTTTGATTTCTTCGAAGATTTTTAGGCCTTCATCCAGGCCTGGACCACGGTAGGAATTGATTGATGAACGGTTGGCTTTGTCGAAAGAGGCTTTGAAAACGTATGGGATGCCCAGCTTCTGGGTAACTTTTACATAGGATTCTGCGACTTGAAGAGCCAGATCACGCGATTCCAGCACATTCATACCGCCGAACAGAACAAAGGGACGATCGTTTGCGATATCAATACCGCCCACTTTCACAGTTCTAGTTGACATGTTTTCAACCTTATTTTTGAGCATCCCCATCTAACGCCCGGGGTTGCATTGGGCCATAAATTGAAAAGGCCGCTATTTTAGCAAAAGCGGCCTCTCAAATAACCCTCAACTTTTGTTCATGGAACAAAATGCATGGAACCGCCTATTTTTCGACAGCATTCTCCAAAGCTGCGCGAACAAAGCCTTCAAACAGTGGATGTCCATCACGGGGCGTCGACTTGAACTCAGGATGGAACTGACAGGCCACGAACCATGGGTGATCTTTTACTTCAACCACTTCCACCAAAGAACCGTCCTGAGACCAACCCGCTACCTGCAGGCCGGCTTCTTCCAACCTTGGAACAAGATTACCGTTCACCTCATAGCGGTGACGATGGCGCTCTTGAATTATGGACTTACCATAACATTCGCGCACAGTGGAGCCTTCAACCAGCTTACATTCCTGTGCGCCCAGGCGCATGGTTCCGCCGAGATCGGAAGCCTCGTTACGCTGCTCGGTTTTGCCGCTCGCATCCTGCCATTCAGTGATCAAGCCTACAACCGGGTGAGCGGATTTGGGATTAAACTCAGTACTGTGGGCGTCTTCCATACCCGCCATATGGCGAGCATATTCAATTACCGCAACCTGTAATCCCAAGCAGATACCTAAGTATGGGATTTTATTCTCACGAGCATAACGAACTGTCTGGATCTTGCCTTCCACACCACGTTCGCCAAAACCACCTGGCACCAAAATCGCGTCGACGCCTTTGAGCAAATCAACGCCTTGCAGGTAAACCTGTTCGGAGTCGATATAGCGAATATTCACTTTCGTCTTATTGCGAATACCCGCATGCTTCAACGCCTCAATCAAGGATTTATAGGCGTCCAGCAACTCCATGTACTTGCCAACCATGGCGATAGTGACTTCATGTTCAGGGTTGGCTTCATTGTCGACGACATTCTGCCACTCGCTAAGATCAGCTGCGCCGCATTCCAGCCCGAAACGCTCCACAATAATCTCATCCAGTCCCTGGGCATGCAGCATCATGGGAATAGAGTAGATGGATTTAGCGTCTTCCAGAGCAATAACCGCACGCTCCTCAACGTTGGTGAACAGCGCGATCTTGCGACGGGAAGACTGATCAATACTGTGCTCGGAACGGCATACCAGGATATCCGGCTGCAAACCAATCGAGCGCATCTCTTTAACAGAGTGCTGGGTCGGCTTGGTTTTCACCTCGCCGGCGGTGGCGATATAGGGCACCAGTGTCAAATGCATAAATAGCGCACGCTTGGAGCCTACTTCCACTTTCAGCTGACGAGTGGCCTCAAGGAACGGCAACGATTCGATGTCTCCCACTGTGCCGCCGATTTCAACCAGCGCCACATCCGCATCGCCAGCGCCTTCAACGATCCGGCGCTTAATTTCGTCAGTAATATGCGGAATGACCTGTACGGTGCCGCCCAAATAATCGCCGCGACGCTCTTTGCGCAACACGGTTTCATATACGCGACCAGTGGTGAAGTTATTACGCTTGGTCATGGTCGTGCGGATAAACCGCTCGTAGTGGCCAAGGTCGAGATCCGTTTCCGCGCCGTCTTCGGTGACGAAGACTTCTCCGTGCTGGAAGGGGCTCATGGTGCCCGGGTCCACGTTAATGTAAGGATCCAGTTTCAGGATGGTGACTTTTAGTCCGCGTGCTTCAAGGATAGCGGCCAAAGATGCGGATGCGATGCCCTTCCCCAAGGAAGAAACAACCCCACCTGTGACGAATATATAGCGCGTCATGCAAAACCCGTTGGTGTAACAGATGTTAATCGGAAAGGAGGGAGATATTCATCTCAAAGATGGGACGCCAGAATAACAGAAACAGGGGGGTATCTCAACGAATGATGCGATGAATTCCCCGGATTGACAACGACGCATCCTGCCGCCGCGACCAGCTAAAAAGCACGTTATGGGCAAACGCCCCGGCTGTTTCCAGTCCAATGGCTATACTTCAACTATGGCTGGCTCGAACTCAAAAAATCAATCTGCGACAAAATGCGTCACCGCGACGTCACGACCTTTTCGTTTCACATTGCAAGCGACTGGGGCGATTCTCTTGCTGTCACTTTCACTTTTTGCAGAGGCGTTAGAAGTCACCACAGTAAGATATCCAGTTCCTGAATCCGAAATGGACCTTCGATATGAGTATCCCAGGCAGCTGCTAAAGCTGGCCCTGGAGGAGACGCTCAGCTCTCACGGAGCCTATACAATAGAAGACGCAAAAATCAGGGCATCCCAGACCCGCAACGAGATATTCCTACGCCAGGGATTCAACATCGATATCATTTGGAGACCTGAGAACGGCTCATTAGATGACAACTTCCTCCCCGTTCGCATACCCATACTAAAAGGCGCTCTGGGATATCGTGTATTTTTGATTCGCCAATCCGATCAAGGTCGCTTTCACGCCATCAAGTCCCTAAATGAGTTAAAAACCCTGACCGCCGGCTTTGGCCATGACTGGCCCGATGTTCATGTACTCAAGGCGAACAGCATCCCACTTGAACTCTCCTCAGATTACGAGACGCTGTTCAAGATGCTCATTACCGAAAGGTTCGACTATTTTCCCCGGGGTATAAATGAAGCATGGGATGAATACGAGCAACGCCACCCGTTTCTTCCAGAATTAAAAGTGGAAGACTCCATTCTCATGTATTACCCCCTGCCCGTTTATTTTGTTGTGAACAAGTCAAACAAGGATCTCGCGCAACGCGTGGAAATCGGTCTGCAGAAGGCGATTGCAAACGGCGGCTTTGATCAGCTTTTCTTTTCACACCATCAGAGTATGCTGGACAGAGCCAATCTTAGCGGTAGAAAGTTATTCGTTTTGGAAAACCCTTATCTGCCGGATTCCACGCCGAAAGGGAGCCAGTATTGGCTTAAAGTGGCCTTCAATCAGGCGCCGTAGAATTACGAGCTAGAGGGTTGATGGAACACTGGCAGCCATGCATTTTCCGAAGCGGCGAATTGTTCCGCCACGCCATAACTCCCCACCGCAGCCAGTTCATCATTGAAATAAATCAACGGAATGCTGTCCCGTCGCCATGGAGGAATGCCCTGCTCCTGCAACCATTTTTTTAAAGGACAGGAACCACCGCGCCCCTTGGGTCGAAAACGTTCCCCTCCACGACGAAATCGAACAATTACCGTTTCATCGGTTGTAGGTTGACGCACCCCCTCACTAGCTGGCTCAGCCATCAGCCTCCCAACAGGGGTCAACAATGCCTCAGCCAGAGGCCAGACCACTTCGTACTCCGATGGCGGCGCATCAATCCTTTCCGTGATATATAGCTTCCCATTGTGCCGACGCAAAATGCTTTCACCTAATGGATAGCATGGCTGGCGGGAGCCTTCAGCATGAAGCATCTGCGCTAGAATCTCGACCAGATCGCCTTCAGATGGCGTAAAGCCGGCGGTTTGCAGCCAGTATCGCAGCGCATTTTTTCTGCGATGAGGCGACAAACCTGATAACACAGCAAGCCCCAGCTCGTCCGCACTTATTGATTCGCCCTGTAAATCCATCTCCGCCAACTCATCCAACAGACTCGCGGCTTCCGACATACGCCGGCCAGTCTCAGCGATCATCGCCACAGCATTTCGCCATCGCGCGCTCATTGGCCGAAGTATTTCATTACGAAGAAAATTTCTATCAAACACGGCGGCGACGTTACTTTCATCCTCCACCCAGCTCAATCCCCAGCGTTGCGCCAGCGCTTCCAGCTCCGAGCGAGTGAAGCCAAGCAAAGGCCGCCTCAGCACGCCTTTGCCCAAAGAGCGCTGACCAGGGATGCCAGCCAGCCCTTTCACACCATGTCCTTTTAGCAGCCGAAACAGGATGGTTTCAGCCTGATCATTCTGATGATGGCCCTGCAACAACATCGCTCCCGCACACTCATTCAGATAACGCGCAAATACGCGATAACGGGCCTCCCGCGCAGCCGCCTCAAGACCATCGCCATTCGTCGCCACGCTCACGGGATGCGCATGGCATCTTATGTCCAGACTCCGGCATTCCTTCTGACAATGCTCCATCCAAGCGTCGGCATTCGGACTGAGTCCATGATGCACATGAATCGCTTCAATGTGCGCCTCTGCGGGCCAAACGCGCCGCGCAGCATGCAGCAATACGCTGGAATCCAGGCCGCCGCTATAGGCGATATACAAACAGGAAAAGTCAGGCAGGCCGCGAAGAGCCGAGAGAAGACGCCGCTCGATATCAGCGGCGTCATGGGGAGTCTTAGAGGAAGCGCTCATAGGACGTCAGGCGCTTATACCGCTCTGCGACCAGCTCCTCGGTATCCATTTCCAGCAACTGGCTCAGAGAATCTTTCAGAGCCGCTTTGATATGACCAGCCATCAGTTCCGGGTTGCGATGCGCACCACCCAGAGGCTCATCCAGCACCTTATCCGCAAAGCCCAGTTCTGCAAGACGCTTGGCCGTAATGCCCATCGCTTCCGCAGCGTTGGCGGCGTACTCAGCATTTTTCCACAAAATGGAGGCGCAGCCTTCTGGAGAGATAACGGAATAAGTGGAATATTGCAGCATGATCAAGCGGTCGCAAACGCCAACCGCCAGAGCGCCGCCAGAACCGCCTTCACCGATGACCGTTGAGATGATCGGCGTCTTCAAGCGGGACATGACCGCCAGGTTAAATGCAATCGCCTCGCTTTGGCCACGCTCTTCCGCCCCGATGCCCGGATAGGCGCCCGGGGTATCAATGAAGGTCAGAATCGGCATTTTGAAGCGCTCGGCCATTTCCATCATGCGTAACGCCTTGCGATAACCTTCTGGGCGCGGCATGCCGAAGTTACGCTTCACCTTCTCTTTGATTTCGCGACCTTTCTGATGTCCGATGATCATAACGGGCTCATCATCCAGTCTGGCGATACCACCAACGATAGCCTGATCGTCAGCGTATTTACGGTCGCCATGCAATTCGTCGAAATCTTCGAAAATCATCCGCACGTAGTCCAGCGTATAAGGACGCTTGGGGTGACGGGACAGGCGGGAAATATCCCAAGAGGACAGATCCGCAAAAATATTTTCCGTGAGCGACACGCTCTTGGACTTCAGACGGTTGATCTCGTCAGTGATATTCAACTCACTGTCGTTACCAACCAGACGCAACTCCTCTATCTTTTCCTCCAGCTCAGCGATCGGCTGTTCGAAGTCGAGATAATAAGGGTTCATCTGCTTTTCATGCTTACTCATAGTTTTTCTTGCTCGGCTATGTCTCTTGAGCTTGAGCTGGCGCGCATGTCATTCCATGCCTTGCCGGATACAAGCGAGGGATCAACTGTAACGCAGTTGCACCCGCTCCTTGCCCAACAAATATCGCAGCCCCTGAATCAATTCATCGCTTGGATTAACCCGCCAATCTTCCGCCAGACGCAGTCTGGTGCGGGCGGTTTCCGTTTCATAATTGATCAAAACCGGGCAGCCCTCGGCGCGGTGTTCTCCCAGAACGCCGCCCAGTTCGTCAATAAAGCCGTTATTAAAGTCTTTTTCGTGTACAAAGAGAATAAGCTCTTTGGCGAACTTCAATCGCGCTTGACCGATGTCCGAAGTCAATTTCGCCCGGACAGAAAGCCCACCAGAGTAGTCATCTTCGCCAACAACACCCTCCACGACCAAAATGCGATCGTTGTGCAGCATTTCTTTGGCTTGCTCGTAGGCGTCGGAGAAAAAAGTCACTTCAATACGGCCGCTACGATCATCCAACGTAGCAAAACCGATATATCCGCCGCGTTTGCTCTTCATCGTGCGCACCGCCACCACCAGACCCGCCACATTTTGCGGGCTCTTGCCGGGACGCAACTCCGAAATGGGCGTACGCACGAATCGGCGTACTTCCTGCTCATATTCATCAAACGGGTGGCCAGTCAGATACAGGCCCAGAGTCTCCTTCTCTAATTTCAGACGCTCCTTATCGCTCCATTCCTGCATGCCTTCCGTCGCGCTGTAGGGATTCGGATCGGTTTCCGGCACCACCTCGCCGAACAAGTCCAGCATACCGGCGTCTTCATTACGGGAATGTTGATCCGCGCGACGCACCGCTTCATTGATGGAGGCCATCATACGGGCGCGATTCGGCCCCAGCTTGTCCATCGCGCCGGAGCGGACCAGCGCTTCCAAAGCGCGCTTGTTGACCCGGCGTAAATCCACTCGCTGACAGAAATCGAACAGGTCGCGGAAGGGACCACCTTCTTTGCGGGCGTCCAAAATGCTCTGCACAGGGCCTTCACCCAGCCCTTTTACGGCGCCCAGGCCGTAGACGATGCGATGCTCATCGTCTACGGTGAAGGTATAACTACTGTTGTTAACGTCCGGCAACACCAAATCCAGCTTCATACGCCGACATTCTTCCACCAGCGTCACCACTTTATCGGTGTTCTGCATATCCGCTGTGAGCACCGCCGCCATGAACGGCGCAGGAAAGTGACACTTCAGCCAGGCGGTCTGGTAGGACACCAAGGCGTAGGCGGCGGAGTGGGATTTGTTGAAGCCGTAACCCGCAAACTTTTCCACCAGGTCGAAGATCTTTTCCGCCAGATCCTGCCCAATCCCCTGATTAATGCTCCCCTCTACGAAAATCGCCTTCTGCTTGGCCATTTCTTCGGGTTTCTTTTTACCCATGGCTCGACGCAGCAAGTCCGCGCCGCCAAGCGTATATCCCGCCATCACCTGGGCGATCTGCATGACCTGCTCCTGATACAGGATGATGCCGTAGGTGGGCTGCAGGACAGGTTTCAACGATTCCAGCTGATAGTCGGGATGCGGATAGGCCAGTTCGGCGCGTCCGTGCTTACGGTTGATAAAGTCGTCAACCATGCCCGATTGCAGCGGCCCCGGACGGAACAGGGCCACAAGAGCGATGATGTCTTCAAAACAGTCCGGCATCAGACGCCGGATAAGTTCTTTCATACCGCGGGATTCAAGCTGGAACACCGCAGTGGTTTCGCCATGCTTGAGCAGATTGAAGGTCGGCGCGTCATCCAGCGGGATAAAATTGATATCCAGTGGCGGCTCGCCTTTTTCCGCCTGCTGGCGGTTAATGATATCCACCGCCCAATCGACGATGGTCAAGGTACGCAACCCCAGGAAGTCGAACTTGACCAGACCTGCCGATTCTACGTCGTCCTTATCGAACTGAGTCACCAGACCCGAGCCGGTTTCATCACAGTACAAAGGCGCAAAGTCCGTCAACTTGGTGGGCGCAATCACCACCCCACCGGCGTGCTTACCGACGTTACGGGTGACCCCTTCCAGCTTGCGCGCCATTTCCCAGATTTCCGCCGCATCTTCATCCGTGGACAGATATTCCCGCAGCGGCTCTTCCTGCTCATAGGCCTTGGCCAGAGTCATGCCTACTTCAAAGGGGATCAGCTTGGACAGGCGATCGCCCATGGAGTACGGCCGCCCCTGCACCCGCGCCACGTCCCGCACTACCGCCTTCGCCGCCATGGTTCCGAAGGTGATGATCTGGGACACCGCATTACGCCCATAGGCTTCAGCCACATAGGCGATAACCCGGTCGCGGCCTTCCATACAGAAGTCGACGTCAAAGTCCGGCATCGACACCCGCTCTGGGTTCAGGAATCGCTCGAACAGCAAGTCGTAGGCGAGAGGGTCCAAATCGGTGATTTTTAGCGCATAGGCCACCAGAGAGCCGGCGCCGGACCCCCGTCCCGGTCCTACCGGCACGCCGTTGTTCTTGGCCCACTTGATGAAGTCCATAACGATGAGGAAGTAGCCGGGGAACCCCATCTGAGTGATGATGTCCAGCTCAAACTTCAGCCGATCATAATAGCTTTGACGTTTACTCTCGTACTGAGGGTCGTCTTGTTTGAAAAGCGTAGCCAGTCGCTCCTCGAGTCCCTCTTCCGAGACCTTGATGAAAAACTCATCAATGGTCATGCCTTCTGGAATCGGATAGTTCGGCAGGAAGTATTTACCCAAGCGCAAGCTGACGTTACAGCGCTTGGCGATTTCCACCGTATTCTCAATCGCCTCAGGAATATCCGAGAACAACTCGCACATTTCCTCCGCCGACTTCAGGTATTGCTCTTCACTGAAGCGGCGTTCACGACGCGGGTCGTCCAAAGTGCGGCTTTCGTGGATACAGACCCGCGCCTCATGGGCTTCAAAGTCGTCGCGCTCAAGGAAATGCACATCGTTAGTGGCGACAACCGGGCAGCCGGTTTCCATCGCCAACTCGACAGAGGCATGCACGCATTCTTCGTCATTAATCCGCCCCGTGCGTTGCAGCTCCAGATAAAACGCATCCGGGAACATTTCCATCCAAAAGGCCAGCCGCTCGCGCGCCAGCTCCGGCTTACCCGCCAACAACGCCTGACCGACTTCGCCGTATTTGGCGCCGGACATCGCCAACATGCCTTCCGCCTGGGCGGCGATCCAGTCTTTTTTCAGAATGGCGCGACCATGGGACTGACCTTCAGTAAAGCCGCGGGATATGAGCTCCGTCAGGTTGCGGTAGCCGGTTTCATTGCGGGCGAATAACGTGAGGCGAGATGGAGCCAAGGGGTCGTCCAGGTTTTCAACCCAGACATCAGCGCCGACAACCGGCTTCACGCCTGCGCCCGACGCCGCTTTGTAGTACTTGACCAGACAGCACATGTTGGACTGATCGGTCACCGCCACCGCTGGCATCCCCATATCGGCCAGCTTTTTAACTAAAGGTTTGACCTTTACCAGCCCGTCAACCAGAGAAAATTCTGTGTGAATGCGTAAATGAATAAAATCGCCCATCGGGCCTTTATCTCCAGTTTCTTCGTGCAACACGGCTTTCAGATCCGCGCTAGCCAACAATTCTCAGTAAAGTCACAAATTCTTAAATATAGACGCCAATTAGCGGCGATTATTGTGGAATAGCCGACAAAATCGCATTTTTCGTCTGTGCGCCGATCATCTCGCGCTGCACCTTGCCGTCATGAATCAACAGCGTGGTCGGCAACACCTTGGGGATTTCCACTTTCCAATGACGGGTCGGTTCGCCTTGCAAAACCGGGAAGTTAATGCCCATTTTGTCGATGGTTTTGGTCAGCGCCTCCCCGTTGTGGCCATCATAATCCACCCCCAGAACAATGACGCCGGGATGTCTATTTAGCTCATTCAACTCAGGAATTTCAACCTTACAGGGGCCACA
The DNA here is from genome assembly GCF_018986435.1 of Hahella sp. HN01. Taxonomy (GTDB): domain Bacteria; phylum Pseudomonadota; class Gammaproteobacteria; order Pseudomonadales; family Oleiphilaceae; genus Hahella. The sequence continues at coordinate 11,749 of NZ_JAHMIN010000022.1, forward strand.
CCACTCCGCCCAGAAATTAAGAATGATCCACTGCCCGCCCAGATGATCCAGATTGATTTCTCCACCATCCGCCAGCTTCACCACAGTCGTCAGCGGCGCATCGCCTTTGTCTTCCGAACAGCCCGCCAGTAACGCCAGCAGGGCTCCTGCGATCAGCGCTTTGAATATGGTCCGATGGATAATCGAGACGCCACTTGCAATGGCTTGAAACAGACCGGGGGTAATTTCACGGGCGATCAAAATGTTTCTCCAGGTAATACGCTGACCGGCATTCTACACGAAAAAAGCGGGGGAAATGGGAGTCTGGCCTTTCCGTCATTGAAAGTGTTAGAAATGCGTTCCACAGATGCTTAAACTTGCCCCCTCACTGCAACAACAGGAAACCGACGATGAGTAAAAGCGCCCTCACTATCTGGCATAACCCACGCTGCTCAAAATCCCGGCAGACGCTGCAAATTATTGAAGACAGTGGCGTAGAGCCCACCGTAGTGAAGTACCTGGAAACGCCCCCCAATGCTGCAGAGCTGAAAGCGGCCCTGGCCAAGCTCGGCATTCCCGCCAGAGACCTGTTGCGTAAAGGTGAAGAAGAATACAAAACTCTTAACTTGGCTAACGCCGACTTGAGCGAAGACGCCTTGATCGATGCAATGGCGGCCCATCCCAAACTGATCGAACGCCCGATCGTCATCAAAGGCGATCGCGCAGTCCTGGGCCGCCCGCCGGAAAACGTCAACGAACTGCTGTAATTAGTCCATCTATCTATATAGAAGAAGGAAACCATGAAGTCAGCGACCGACTCCCCTTATCTGCTGGTGCTCTATTACAGTCGTAACGGCGCCACCCGCGTGCTGGCGCAACATATCGCCCGCGGCGCGGCGCAAGTATCAGGCATGGACGTGCGCGTACGCACGGTTCCTCCTGTATCCGCGGTCAGTGAAGCGACAGCCCCTGCAATTCCCGAAGAAGGCGATGTTTACTGCACCCTGGACGACCTGGAAGGTTGCAGTGGTTTGGTCATCGGATCGCCAACCCGCTTCGGCAACATGGCGGCCCCTTTGAAATACTTTCTCGACCAGACTGGCTCTCTGTGGCAAGCGGGAGCTCTCATCGATAAACCCGCCGCTGCTTTCACCTCCACCAGCAGCCTTCATGGCGGCCAGGAAACGACCCTGCAGACCATGCTGACGCCTCTACTGCACCACGGCATGCTGTTAGTTGGCCTGCCCTATACCGAGTCAGGCCTCAGCGAGACGCGAGGCGGTGGCTCACCCTATGGCGCTGGCCACTGGTCTGGTTCTGATGGCGCCCGTCGTCCAGACGAGACGGAACTGCAATTGTGTCGGGCTTTGGGCCACCGGGTGGCGGAACTGGCGCACAGACTGGCTATCACCAAGGCTTGAACCCTATCGCGAAAACTGGAGATTAACGTTGTCCCTATCGCAAAAAGTTAAAATCGCCCGTTCCACAGTGACGGCGAGTTATCTGATCCTGACCCTTTTGGTGCTGTTCAGCACCTGGCAAAGCATCACTCAAAATACCGAAACCTCATGGCTGTTGATTGTCAGCGTCAAGTGTCTGCCGCTGCTGGCGTTTTTCCCGGCAGTATATCTGGGCCACGTACGCGGCCTGATCTGGTTATGCTTTGTGCTCTGCCTATACTTTATAAGGGCCGTCGGCGATTACGCAGCGGGACAGAATTTAATGATCAGTGGCGCTCTCGCTGTAATGAGCGTTATTCTGTTCAGCACAATACTGTGTTTTATTAAATGGAACGCACAAGCGCGCCGCGCCGCCTGAATCGGGCGTCCAGGCCGCACTGACAACGATGTCGGCGGCTTGGGGCGGGCAACTCACTTTTTCGGAATAGACAACAGTAAAATAAGCCCATGAGCATCGCCGCCTCCGCACAACCCCAATGGCTGACCACCGTCGACATCATTAAGCGTCTGGTGCGTCTGAAACGGATCACTCAGGAAGAAGGAGAAAAGTTCCTGAGTTCTCCCCGCAGTAAAAGCGAACTGGCCCTTCACCCTATCGAGCAGGTCGTCAACTCCGGCCTGATTGATCACAATTCAGGCAAAGCCTTTGACTTGGAGGAGTTATCTTCCTGGCTGGCGAAGGAAGCGGGGCAGCCTTATTTCCACATCGACCCTCTAAAAATAGACGCCCGCGGCGTGGCCTCCCTGATGTCCTTCGCCTATGCGCAACGTCATCGCATACTGGGCGTGGAAATTCACAAAGATCACGTGGTGATCGCCAGCGCCGAGCCCTTTGTCACCGGCTGGGAAGACAACCTGCGCCATGTCATCCGCAAAGACATCAAACGGGTAGTCGCCAACCCTGCGGATATTCGCCGCTTCACCGTTGAGTTCTACCGGCTCGCCACCTCCGTGGACAAAGCCGTGGGAGGACGCGGCGAGACCTCCGCCGCTATCGGCAATTTCGAGCAGCTGCTAGAGCTGGGCAACGTCGCCAATCCTGACGCCAACGACCAACACATCGTCAATATCGTGGATTGGCTGTTGCAGTACGCCTTCGATCAGCGCGCCAGTGATATTCATATTGAGCCCCGACGCGAGATTGGCCAGGTAAGGTTCCGTATCGACGGTGTGTTGCACAACGTTTATGAGCTACCCATGCAGGTCTCCATGGCGGTGGTGAGCCGGCTGAAAATACTGGGGCGCCTGAATGTAGCGGAAAAACGCAAACCCCAGGACGGCCGCATCAAGACCAAGAATCCGGATGGCCTGGAAATCGAATTGCGTCTTTCCACGCTACCCACCGCCTTCGGCGAAAAGCTGGTCATGCGGGTATTTGACCCGGACGTATTACTACGCTCCTTCACCGATCTGGGCTTCGGCCAGGACGACAGCCGTCGCTGGAACTCCATGACCTGCCAGCCCAATGGCATCATTCTGGTGACGGGGCCTACCGGCTCGGGCAAAACCACCACCCTTTATTCCACGCTGAAGAGTCTGGCCACATCGGAGGTCAACGTCTGTACGATTGAAGACCCCATCGAAATGGTGGAGCCCGCCTTCAACCAGATGCAGGTGCAAAGCGGCATTGGCGTGACTTTCGCCAGCGGCGTCAGAGCGTTGCTGCGACAAGACCCCGACATCATCATGGTGGGCGAGATCCGCGACCTGGAAACGGCGGAAATGGCGATCCAGGCGGCGTTGACCGGTCACTTGGTCCTCTCTACGCTGCACACCAACGACGCCCCCAGCGCCATCACCCGTCTGCTTGAGCTGGGCGTACCCGGCTACCTGGTGAAAGCCACGGTATTGGGAGTCATGGCGCAGCGTTTGGTGCGAGTGCTGTGTCCTAACTGCAAAGAGCCCACCACGATTGACGATAAGGACTGGCAGAATCTGATCCAGCCCTGGAAAGCCTCTAAACCAGATCACGCCTGCGCTCCGGTAGGATGTCTGGAGTGCCGCAACACCGGCTATCGCGGACGGGCGGGCGTTTACGAAGTCATGCTGCTAAGCGAAAGCGTGAAAGAGTCCATCAATGAGCAGTGCGACCTGGAGCGCATCCGTAAAGTGGCGGTGAAGGAAGGCATGCGCACGCTGCGCCTGAGCGGCGCGCAAAAAGTGGCCAATGGCATGACCACGATTGATGAAGTGTTACGGGTCACACCGTCATCCAGTCTGGCGATACTCTGACGCCATTATTTACCGGCTTCCGGGCGCCAACCCGCATTGCGCCAACATCTCCGTCCATATCGCCGCATGCGCCGCGGCGTTGTGGCGGAACTCCCACCACAGACTGGACTCCTCTTCCTGCAAGTAGCGCCGTGCGAAATCCCGCAACGCCGCTGACCGATCTCCTTGCAATTGTTCATAGGAGCGCTGCAACGGCGGCAGCCAGTCACGACGCGCCTTTTCCAGCTGCGCCAGATACGGCTGCACCCGGACACTGTATATATTAACCAGCACATATTGCAGGATGCGGCTACGTTCTGTAGGAGCCCCATTCACACAGAGCGGCCGTTCTGCAAGCCGACGCTTCAGCCCTTCAACAATCGCCTCCATTTCCGCAGAAGCTTCTTCCGCAGAGAAAAGCAGCCGTCCCACCATCGGATACGTCAGCAAGCGACGATTCAGCGCCTCCAGACTATCGGCATCCAAACTGGGCGATTCCGGCCGCGTCGACCACTCGGCCAATGCAGATAACGCCAGACTCAGTTCCGCCCAGTCGCCAGCCTGAAAGTCCAGGTCGAAGCCACCTTCTTTCTGCGACATCAGGGCTTGCCATTCCGGCCCGGCCCAGGTTGCGTTCCAAGCCACATCGCCAATCTCATCGCGTTTACTCGCCAGCGCGCGACGCAGCTCTAGGGCGAGATCCGCCTCTTCGTCTTGCGCCTCAAGCGTCGTCAGACAGGCATCGCCCAAGCTCAAAAACTGCTGCTCATAAAGCCACTTCTGACTGGCTGGCATCATCTTGCCGAGCGGACTATTACGAAAGCCCACCAGCCGGTTCAACTCACAGCCGGTCAGTCCCAGGAAATCCAGTAAATTGATCTTCAGCTCGGCGACGTCCCTCAGCAGCACTTTGCTGCGAGGATAAACCACAACGGGAAGCGTACGATCAGCGGTAGGAAAGTCAGTGTCTAACACCCGCTCCAAGCGATCACGGTAATCCTGAAATAATTCAGCGCTGGTGTCAGGGGGACCTAGGCAGGCGGTCAGCGATAGCATTGCAAGCAGCGTCAGCGTAGCCGCCCATAATCGATGAGAAAAAACGAACATGAAAAAAAGCGGCCGCTCCGATTGCCCTGTCAGTATCGAAATTGTCGGCCGCAAGCAGTCTGAAAGTCCAGCCCTCAGGTCAAGGGCTTAGGGGAGTTCGCGCATCCTGCCGCAAATCCCCCGTCTGTATTTAGAAAAAGCCTAAGGGGTTGATGTCATAACTCACCAGCAGATTCTTGGTTTGCTGGTAATGCTCCAACGCCACCTTGTGCGTTTCCCGGCCAACGCCGGATTTCTTGTAGCCGCCAAAGGCCGCATGCGCCGGATAGTGGTGATAACAATTAGTCCACACCCTGCCCGCCTTGATTTGCCGCCCCATCCTGAACGCCAGATTGATATCCCGCGTCCATACGCCCGCTCCCAGACCATACTCAGTGTCATTGGCGATGGTCAGAGCTTCCTCCTCGGTTTTGAAAGTCGTGACGCCGACCACCGGGCCAAAGATCTCCTCCTGAAACACTCTCATGTCATTGCCGCCTTTCAACAGGGTCGGCTGGATGTATAAACCGTCCTGCAAGTCGCCGCTCAGTTTTTCAACCCCGCCGCCCAACAGCACTTGCGCGCCTTCTTTGCGGCCAATTTCGATGTAACTCAGAATTTTATCGAACTGCTCCTGAGAGGCCTGCGCCCCTACCTGGGTGTCGGTATCCAGAGGGTTGCCGCGCTTAATGGTTTTGGTGCGGTCAATGACTCTGCCGATAAAGTCGTCATAGATTGACTCATGAATCAGCGCCCGCGAGGGACAGGTGCACACTTCGCCTTGGTTGAAAAACGCCAGCACCATGCCTTCCACGCATTTGCTGATAAAAGCCTCTTCCTGACGCATGATGTCCGCGAAGTAGATGTTGGGAGACTTTCCACCCAGCTCCACGGTGGAAGGAATAATGTTTTCCGCCGCGCACTTCAGGATATGCGAACCAACCGGGGTTGAGCCGGTGAAGGCAATCTTGGCGATACGTTTGCTGGTGGCCAGTGCCTGACCCGCTTCCGCTCCCCAGCCATTGACAATATTCACCACACCCGGCGGCAACAGATCGCCGATCAACTCCATCAACACCAGAATTGAAGCAGGCGTCTGCTCTGCGGGCTTCAGCACCACACAGTTGCCCGCCGCCAGGGCTGGCGCCAGCTTCCAGGCCGCCATCAGGATGGGAAAGTTCCAAGGAATAATCTGTCCCACTACGCCCAGCGGTTCATGGATGTGATACGACAACGTATTGGCGTCGATTTCCGCCAGCCCGCCCTCCTGAGCGCGAATACAACCGGCGAAGTAACGGAAGTGATCCACCGAGAGGGGGATATCCGCCGCCAGAGTTTCTCGCACCGGCTTACCGTTATCCCAGGTCTCCGCCACCGCCAGAATCTCCAGATTTTGTTCCATGCGGTCAGCAATTTTAAGCAGTAGATTGGAGCGCTCCGTCGCCGACGTCCGCCCCCAGGCGTCTTTGGCCTTATGCGCCGCATCCAGAGCCAGATCAATATCCTCCGCACTGGAACGGGGGATCTCGCAGAATTTCTTACCATTAACCGGAGAGATGTTGTCGAAGTAGCGACCTTGTACAGGCGCCGTCCACTCGCCGCCAATAAAGTTCTGGTAGCGGGCTTTAAAGTTAACCAAGGCTTTATCGTGACCGGGCTGTTCGTAAATCATGCCGTTATCCTCTCTGTTTTTGTTATGGCTACTTGTCGTTATGGACTGCGCCTGCCGGGCGCGGCGGTACTACCGCCATGGGACCACTTTAAACCTCTGGACAGCGGCTCTGCTTATCTGTTAGTACATATCTGTTGCCTGTGAGTCCACGGGCGATGAAGTCTGCTGGTTACTCCAAAAATAAAAACATGACGGGTGACAGAGGTGACAAGAGCAATAGCCATTGCAGCCCGGGAGCCACGCGAGCTGATAGAAAACAGGGTATCTTTCGCCGGCCCCAACTCGGAGTTGAGCGTCTACGACACCTACCTGCCCGCGCAAAGCGTCGGCCTGTCGGCGGACGAACTGCTTTATTGCGGCATGATCAGCGGCCGTAAAATTCTGCACGGTCGCGACGACTACACGGCGGAGTTTTTGCCGCAGGAATCCTTCGTGATGGCCCCCGGCGAAACCATCAGCATAGATTTTCCCGACGCTGAGCTGGACCGCCCGACGTCCTGCCTGACGGTAGAGATTTCACGCACGCGGGTGGACAGCATCTGTTCGCATATGAACAAAGTGGCGCCGCTGCATAAAGACTTTGAAGAATGGCGCTACCGCACAGAGACGTTAATCCATACTCCCCATACTCAGGCCACCCAGGCGCTGCTTGAGAGAATGATCGCCACGTTCAGCGAAAACGGACCAGACCGGGATATCCTGATCGACTTGGGCGTCAGCGAATTAGTGGTGAGGATGCTGCGCCAGCAGACCCGCGCCTTCTTACTGGGAGCCTGTGAACGTCAGCCCGACATTAATGGGTTGGCCGCCGCTCTCAGCCATATCCAGAAGCACATCACGCAGCCCCTGGATATTGATCAGCTCTGCAAAATCGCCTGCATGAGCCGCAGCCGTTTCTTCGCTGAATTCAAAAGCCACTTTGGCTGCGCTCCCTCGGAGTTTCAGCAGCAATTAAGACTGCAACGCGCCGGCGAGCGCCTGCGCCAGGGAGAATCCGTCACCCGTGTTTGTTTCGATCTGGGATATCGTAACCTGAGCCATTTCAGCCGACGGTTCCAGCGACAGTATGGACGCAGCCCCAGCCAGTATCAGAAGCAGCTCACCTCCACCTAAAAACACGACAGAAAGTTCAGTTTTTGTTCAGAGCAAAAATCAGGCAATCATAATGTTCCGGTAAGTTTCTCCTGATTAGGATGAAATTGGCTCACTCATAAAGTGAGCCAGTCTTCCTACTTAACTAATAATTAGAACCTCAGGAGATCAGCAATGACCCAGAAGTTATTCGGTCCTTACATTTCCGCCAATCCGCCCTTCGCCCGCAAGCGCCTGCAACCCGCACTGGCTGCGGCGACGCTAGCCTGCGCATTGGGTCTCACCGCCTGCAACTCCGACGCAGGGACTCGGGATAATGAGACAAAAGCAACCAACAGCGGCTCTGCCTCCAATGCAGGATCGCAAAGCGCCGCCAGTATCTGGCGCCCCAAACCAGGAACAACCTGGATGTGGCAGCTGCAAAACTACGGCTCCATGAATATGAATCTGGATGTCACCGCCTACGACATTGACCTATTCGAAGGCAGCGGCAGTGGCTCCAACAGCCTGATTCGTCAATTGAAGAACAAAGGCAAGCGCGTAATTTGTTACTTCAGCGCCGGCACCCGCGAAGACTGGCGTCCCGATGCAGATCAATTCGCCCCTGGCTCGGTGATCGCAGATGGCGGTATGCAGGATTGGCCTGGCGAAACCTGGTTGAACATCGGCAATAAATCCGCCCTGGAGCAGACCATCAAACCCATTATGGAAGCGCGGCTGGATTTGGCCCGAGACGCGGGTTGCGACGCCGTTGAGCCGGATAATGTGGACGGTTACACAAACCGGGATGAAACCCATGGCGCCATCAGCGCAGCGGATCAGTTGGCCTACAACAAGTGGCTGGCGGAAGCCGCACACGCCCGTGGCCTTAGCATCGGACTAAAAAATGATGTCGACCAGTTACAGGCGCTGGCTCCGTATTTTGACTTCGCCGTCAATGAACAATGCTACGCCTGGGGCAATGAGTGCGTTGCATACGAAAATACCTTCCTCAGCGCCGGCAAAGCCGTATTCAATCAGGAGTACTATAAAAAAGGCGAGGAAGGGATCATCACAAAAGAGCAATTCCTCGGCAACGCCTGCTCCTACTTCGTCAGCGCAGGCATTTCCGCACTTTGGCGGCAAAGTTTCGAGCTGAACGGCGGAACCAGCCTGTCCTGCCCCGGCGCAGTAGATCCTGGCGATGATGGGGATGACGACGGTAGCGACACCGGTGGTGATAACGGCGGAGATACTGGTGGCGACGACGGCGACAATGGAGACAACGGCGGCGATACCGGTGGCGACGATGGCGACAACGGGGACAACGGCGGCGATACCGGTGGTGACGACGGCGACAACGGGGACAATGGCGGCGATACCGGTGGCGATGATGGAGACGACGGCGACACCGTTGGCGATATCTGGAATCCAACGCCTGGAACAACCTGGATGTGGCAACTGCAGCGTTATGGCTCCATCAACATGGACCTTGACGTGGACGCCTACGACATAGACCTGTTTGAAGGCGGTGAAAACGGCGCCAACAGCCTCATTCATCAGTTGAAAAACAAAGGTAAGAAAGTCATTTGCTACTTCAGCGCAGGCACCCGCGAAGATTGGCGTCCTGACGCCAACCAGTTCACCGAGGATTCTGTAATCGCTGACGGCGATATGGACGACTGGCCCGGCGAAACCTGGTTGAACATCGGTAACCAAACGGCTTTGGAGCAGACCATCAAACCCATCATGGAAGCGCGACTGGATCTGGCCCGTGACGCAGGCTGCGACGCCGTCGAGCCGGATAATATGGACGGCTACGACAACCGCAGCGAAACTCAAGGTGAAATCAGCGCCGCGGACCAACTGGCTTATAATATCTGGATCGCACAAGCGGCTCACGCCCGTGGTCTCAGCGTGGGCCTGAAGAACGACGTCGGTCAGGCGGAAGAGCTGGTGGCTTACTTCGATTTCGCCGTCAATGAGCAATGCTTTGCGTATGAAGAGTGTGAGGCATATGAAGATACCTTCCTCAACGCCAATAAGGCGGTGTTCAATCAGGAGTACTACACGGACGGCGACGACGGGGAAATATCCAAGCGTCGTTTCCTGCGCAAGGCTTGTCCTTATTTCGAAAGCGTGGGCATTTCCGGCCTGTGGGCGAAGGGTTACAGTCTGAACGGGCGTAACGTCGTCGCCTGTGAAAGCAATTAATCAGACAGCTAATATAGAAGGATACTATTAGCTTGAAACAACCGAGCCTGCGCCGGGCTATTAACATGTCAATGTAGTCGCCATGTTGATAAAAATTGAGGCGGAAGGGCGCAGGGACGCGCCCGACTCATCCGGGCGGACGCCCCTCACAACAGGAAGCTAGTCCCTTTTATGCGTTTACTGGTCATTGAAGACGCCGACATTTTACGCCAAAGCCTTGTCATCGGATTGGGCGACGCCGGTTATGTGGTCGACGCCGCCGCAGACGGCGAGGAAGGCTTATGGCTCGCCAGCGAGCAATCCTACGATTTGATTATTCTCGATATCATGCTCCCACGCATGAACGGCTTTGAATTGCTGGACCGTCTGCGCACTCTCGGCGCTGACAGTCTGGTGCTGATGCTGACCGCCAGGGACAATGTTGAAGATCGCGTACTTGGCCTGCGCAGCGGGGCCGACGACTATTTAGTGAAGCCTTTTGATTTCGCTGAATTGCTGGCGCGCATAGAGGCTTTGTTACGCCGTCGCGCCGGTTGCGCCAGTAATCTGTTGGAAATCGGTGAGCTGACCATTAATTTACACAGCAAACAAGTCAGCATCAGTGGCGTTCCAATCACCCTCCCGCCTCGCGAGTATGCGCTGCTGGAATGTCTGGCTTTGAATCGTCACCGTGTGGTGTCCCGGCAGGAAATCGAACACAAAATCTATGACGACAAAATCGAACCAATGAGCAACGTCGTGGATTCCGCCATTTCCAGCCTGCGAAAAATGATTGATCACAAAGACCGTCCTTCGTTTATCCTTACCCGCCGGGGACATGGCTATCAGATACGCCAGTCATAACTATCGACGCTCAATTTCCAAACGTTCAATACGATGAAATCCATCCGTTTCACCACCACCTGGATGACCTTCGTAGGCGTCAGCCTGCTGGGGCTGGCCCTGTGCTCCGCCGCCTATCTGGTTGCGCGCAAGATTCTCATCGACAACTTTGATCGCGACCTGCTGCTGGAATTTCAAAATGTCGCCAGCGTCGCCCGAGTCTGGCCGGACGGCGACTTCTACATCGATATCGACTTTGACGTAGCGACCCAGTACAACGCTGGCGGCTCACGCATATTTCAAGTGTGGAGCGCAGACGGCAAAGAGATCGTGGACCAATCTCCCATGCTTGAGGAGGAAAATCGCCGCCTGTCTTACCCTCCCCGCCCAGCGGGTAATAAACCCTACTTTTTCGATCTGCAGGACAAGCATTCTGCGCGAGCCATTTTTCAAAAAGTCGACGCGCAATGGGGATGGATCGAAGAACAACCGGATCTAAAAGTGCCGGAGCACGTACAAGGCATGCAAGTGCAGCTCCTGGTCGTCCGGGAGCGCACGTCCCTAGACCAGTCGCTCTCTCTGCTGCGCAACTGGATGCTGGCCATTGCGGCTATCCTGCCAGCGCTGACGTTTCTGATTGTTTACCTCACCATTGGCCGCGGACTAAAGCCGTTACGAGAGCTCGCCACCAAAGTCAGCGCGATCCGCTCCAGCGGGGAAAAGCTGGAGGCCGATCTACATTGGCCGCAAGAAATCACGCCGGTTGCAGAGACCCTAAACGCCTTACTGAAACGACTGGATTTTACCCTGCAACGGGAGCGCCGTTTCACTTCCGACGCCGCTCACGAACTGAGAACCCCGCTGGCGGAATTACGCATCGCCACGGACATCGCCCTGCGCGCCCAGCAAAATCAAGAACGCCTGCTGACAGCGGTGCGTCACGCCAACCACCTCTCCCACTCCATGGCCAACCTGGTCAACTCCATGCTACTCCTGGCCCGCTTCCAATCGGGATCGAGTAAACCGGAAAACGCGCCCATCGACGCCGCCGCCTTATTCGACGAACAGCGCCAGCGTATATATGGGCTGGCCAAGAAGCGAGGGCTGGCGGTGCAAGCGCAAGCGCCAGAGACGCTTGTCATAACCAGCGACAAAGGCCTGCTCACCACTATCATGGCCAATTTATTCACGAATGCGGTGGAATACGCGCCGCTGGAATCCACTGTCACCCTGACCCTGTCCGCCGACGCCAGCGGATTCGCCCTTGAAACACGCAACGCCGCGCCGGACCTGACACAAGAAGATCTTGAGCGCTTATTCCATCCCTTCTGGCGCAAAGGCGAGTCCCGCAGCCAGCGCGACCACTACGGACTCGGACTGGCCATCGTGCAAGAAGCCGCCGCCTGTCTTGCTTTGAAGTTGGATGTAACCCTGGAGAAAGAAAACGTACTGCGTATTCGCGTCAGCTCACGCATAACGGAAACAATTTAGCGACGAAGAAAAGAGTGTCACCAGAGCCAACTTCTCGTTAAAGAGAGAGCCTTAGATTAGAAGTCATCAATAAGGTGAATTAGGGACTGATAAGATACGAATGGTAGCGAGGAAGCGGGAAGAAGCGAGAGTGCGACGCCTCTCGCTTCTTATTATACTCAGGCAGGTTTAATCACCAGATCAGCAAAGCTGGCGACCGCCGGATAAGCTTCCTGACGCTCGATGCCTTCGCCTCTCACCAACTGGCACACCTGCAACTCGGCTTCCGCCGCTGCGCTGAGCTCCGCCGGCACATCCGAGAGAAACAAGACGCTGGACGCAGGCTCAGACACTTCACGCACAATCGCCCGATATGAGTCCGCCTCTCGTTTGCCGCCGACGCGCGTATCGAAATATCCGCTAAACAACGGCGTCAAGTCGCCCGCCTCGGAAAAACCGAAAATCTGCTTCTGCGCCGCAACTGAGCCAGACGAGTACACGAACAAACGGATACCCAGCTCGCGCCAATGACGTAAACGCTCGGCCACTTCCGGGTAGACATGCCCTTTGTAGGCGCCTTCGTCATAACCGGCGCGCCAGATCATGCCTTGCAACGCCTTCAGCGGAGTGATTTTCTTGTCTTCCGCAATCCAGTCCAGCAGCTGTTTGATCAGCGCATCAGGACTTTTGCGATCAACGCCGCCCAGGCGGGCGACCTCATCCAGCTGCTCCGCAACGGCAGGCGCGGAGAAATTTTCCCGGATAAAAGCGTCCATATGCTTGGCGGCATAGGGGAACAACACCTCATGCACAAAACTGATGCTACTTGTTGTGCCTTCAATATCCGTGACGATGGCTCTGATACCGTTAAACTCCGCCATTACGCCGCCTCGATAAGTTGCTCAAAACGAGGCGCTTTCGAAGCGATTTCGTCGCCCGTAAACTGCGCCACCCAGCCCTCAGGGTTGGTGAACAAACGCACGCAGGTGAACTCCGGCGCCGGGCCCATATCAAACCAATGCCTGGTTCCGTTAGGAACACTGATCAGGTCATTCTTGCGGCACAGCACGACATAGACCTTGTCATCCAGGTGCAAATAAAACAGGCCTTGACCGCGTACGAAAAAGCGCACTTCGTCTTCACTGTGACGGTGCTCGTCGAGAAATTTCTTACGGAAATCATCTTTTTGCGGATGAGTTGGGGTCAGGCTGACCACGTCCGCCGTGGTAAAACCATTTTCCGCTTTCAACTTCTCCACTTCCGCCTGGTACGCCGCCAGAATTGAATCCGGCGTAGCGCCCTCTTCCAGTTCACGGGTGGACCAACGCTCAAAGCGAATGCCCACTTCGTTCAACTGGCGGGAGATCTCCGCGCCATCTTCGGTAAAGACCAGGGGTTGCGAAAAATCGTTATCGTTGTATATACGCAGGCTACTCATGACTTGATCCTCATCATTTCCAATTCACAGGCTAGCAGGAATTCCATGGCTTCCACATGACGCAAACATTCCGCCATGGTCTCTCCCCAGGTATACATACCGTGGCCGCGAATCAGGTAACCGGGACAATCTGAATGCTCTTTCAGATACTCCACCGACAACGCGGACAACGCTTCAATATCCTGAGTGTTATCAAATATGGGAACGACACAGCGCCCTTCGTGGGTGTATACGCCACGGAAGGCTTTTTGGAGTTCGTAATCTTCAAATACGATCTCCGTATTGGGACGCAACGCGCGGGAAAGCACCGTGGCGTTCACTGAGTGAGTATGCAGCACCGCGCCGACATTGGGTTTTAGGTCGTAAATAACGGTGTGCAGCAGCGTTTCCGCTGAGGATTTCATCTGACTGGCCACCGCCCGGCCCTGTAGGTCCACGACCATAATATCCTGGGCCTGCAGACGCCCTTTGTGCTTGCCGGATACCGTGATGGCGATGTTGGCGTCGTCGATACGCGCGGAGTAATTGCTGCTGGTGGCGGGAGACCAGCCGGCGCCGTACAAAAACTTGCCGGCCTCAATAATTTCCTGCGCGCGAAGGGAAAATTTATGCAAATCAAACACAGTGGGTCCCCCTGAAATAATTGGCCGGTATTATAAGCGCCTCCGCCCTGCATTTCTAAGGTTTCATCGGCTTTCCGCTCATCTATATGAAGCGACGCGGCGCTGCTAACATAGACAACACACAGTCGGCGTGTTTGCATAGTCGGCTCCACGGCTAATCACAGTGAGGAACTCAGGATGAACATTTCAGCGGAATTGAGCTTTTACCCCTTCACAGACGATTTTAAACCGCCCGTTCTCGACGTTATCAAGCACTTAGAACAGCAACCCGGCGTGGACGTCCACCCTAATCGCATGAGCACTCAGGTCTTTGGTTCTTTCGACGATGTCACCGCCGCCATTAACGCCACCATGCGCTGGTCGTTCGAGCGCTATAACAGCTGCGTCTTCGTCACCAAAATCATGAACAGCGACCGTAGCCCCAAAGACTGACCCTGCGAGACCAGCACCCACCATGCAGTATTCCGCAATGTCTCAAGAGGAGAATTGGCGTGACGCCCTGGCGTCCGCTTTAGCCCGCGCGCGCGCCGCCAATTTCAGAGCGCCGGTTTTGATTCAAGGTGAAGCTCCTGAAGTCGAGGCGGTGATCTGGCCAATACTTGAGCATTTCGCGCCAGACCAACGGGTTGTCTGGGTGGGCGCGCCCTCCTCGCCGCCATCCAGTTTGCAGACGAAACTGGAAGTGCTGGAAGCCGCCCGCTTTCAAACCAGGCTCGGACAGGAAATCGATTGCCTGATATTCGACGCCCGCTGCGGATTTCATGCAGACGCCTTCGCAGCCCTAACCGGAACCGTGCGTGGCGGAGGTTTATTGCTTTTGTTGACCCCGCCGGCGCGGCAATGGCCATCATTCGATGATCCGGATTATCAACGGATATTGGCGCACCCACTCACTCACCAAGATGTGGACGGACATTATCTGCGACACTTGCAGGGGCGCCTGGACAACGCCAGCGGCTGGCTGCGAATCACGTTCGCCAAAAGTGCGACGCCCATTATCCGTTACACGGACTTGAGTCCCCCATCCAATACAAGCACACATACTGGAGCGGTTTCGCAGTCCGCCGTGATTACAGCGATGCGTACGCTGGCTGCAGAACAGCAGGACGCCTTGGCCATAACCGCCGACCGCGGCCGGGGAAAATCCGCCGCACTTGGCATCGCAGCCGCACACAGAATCACAGAGCAGGCGGAAACTATTCTGGTGACGGCGCCCTCTTTCGCCGCCGTGGCCACACTATTCAAGCATGCGGAAATGACTGCGACCGAACTGGGTCTCGATCAGGAACGACTCAAACAGCACCTGACATTCATCGCTCCCGACGACTTATTGCAACGCCTGCCCGAGGCCGACCTGATATTAGTCGACGAAGCCGCCGCCATACCCACCCCCATTCTGGCGTCGTTACTGGAGCATTACCCCAGCGTTGTCTTCGCCACCACCCTTCACGGTTATGAAGGCACAGGACAAGGCTTTTCACTGCGGGTGTTTCCCTTGCTGGACAAACGCCGTCCTGGCTGGCGACATGTGACGATGTCGCAACCCATGCGCTGGTCGCAAGGCGACCCACTGGAAACTTTTATCAACGACGCCTTATTGCTTAACCAGTATCAACCTGCGCCTTTACCAACCGCTTGGGATGAGAGTGAGCTGAATTTCGAAAGACTTGATGGCGAATCCTTGCTGCGTTCGCCGCAGCGGCTATCGGAAATATTCCAGCTACTGACTCTGGCCCACTACCGTACTACTCCTGACGATCTAAGAACCCTGCTGGATAGCCCGGGACTGGACGTATTTGTATCAACGGTGCGGGGCCGCGTCCTCGGCGCAGTCTTGCTTTCCCATGAGCGCCCTTTCACCGAGCCACCGCTCATCGACGCCATCTGGCGCGGAACCCGCCGTCCACGGGGCCACTTGCTGCAACAACTGTTCGCCCAGCAGATGGGCGTCAGAGAGGCATTACAACGTCCGATGGCCCGCGTCATTCGCATCGCCGTACATCCTGAACGTCAGGGACGCGGCGTCGGCTTGTGGATGCTGCAGGCATTAAAGAAAATCCTGGAACAAACCGACTGTTGTCTGATCGGAGCCAGCTTTGGCGCCTCCGACTCCCTGCTGCAATTCTGGGAGCACGCGGGATATCGACTGTTGCGCCTGGGCGGCAAACGCGATCATGTCGCCGGCGCCTACGCCGCTTGCGTCGCAATGTCTCTTGATTCCGAGGGGGAAACATTGATATCTCAGGCGCACGATCGTTTTGTGCGACGCAGCGCCTTCGACAGCCACCATGTCTTCGCCCAAGAGCCCTGGATATTATCCCGACTTCCCTCCAAGACACCGGACGCTTTGCAAGCCGGAGAAATCGAACTTTTGCAGCTATTTGTCGAAGGAAGCCGGCCCTATGAGAATGTCGAGGATCTCCTGCTGATTTTAGGCGCTTACACGGAGTTAACTTATCTGGAAGAGAAAGCCGCCACGCTTTGGCGAGCCAAAGTGCAGCAGCAACAAGACTGGAGCGAAATCGCCCGCGTGACGGGTCTAAGCGGCAGAAAACAAATCACCGCTCAATTGAGAGAGTGCGTCCGCGTGCTGTTAGCGTCGCTCGAAACCGCTGGAGCCCCCGCAGGATAAGTGATTCTACGAGATTGCAGCGGCTGGGCCGCCATGTTTCCATTGCTTGCATAATTGTTGGCCATGCGAGATGTATCTATGACCGAGGTTCGAATCGAACACGACTTACTGGGTGATGAGCCCGTTCCCCGGGACGCGTATTACGGAATTCAAACCCAACGCGCCAAACAGAATTTCAATATCACTGGCGTTCCCATCAGCCACTTCCCCGAACTGATCAACTCCCTGGCCATGGTCAAAATGGCGGCGGCCCGCGCCAACCAGCAAACCGGTCAGCTCAGCGACGCCAAAGCGGAAGTCATTGAAGCCGCCTGCCGCGACATTATCAACGGCGGCTATCACGATCAGTTTATTGTCGACCTCATTCAAGGCGGCGCAGGCACCTCCACTAACATGAACGCCAATGAAGTGATCGCCAACCGCGCGCTGGAGATCATGGGACACGTCAAGGGCGAGTATGAATTCCTGCACCCCAACAACGACGTTAATATGTCGCAGTCCACTAACGACGCCTATCCTACCGCTGCGCGACTGGCGATTATTTTTGCTTCGGAGCCATTGAGCGCCGCGCTGTCGGATTTGATCAAAGCGCTGGAAGAGAAATCTCGGGAGTTCGCCGACGTCATCAAAATGGGTCGCACCCAGCTACAGGACGCAGTTCCCATGACGCTTGGCCAGGAGTTCGGCGCTTACGCCGTGACCTTGCGCGAAGACATTGACCGCATCAGCTACGCGGCGGGCTTGCTGCAGGAAGTGAACCTCGGCGGAACCGCCATCGGCACCGGCCTGAATGCTCACCCGGACTACCCGGATCTGGCGATTGACGCGCTCGCCGACATCTCTGGCAAGCCAATGCAATTGGCTCACTGCCTAGTTGAAGCCACCTCGGATATGGGCGCCTTTATTCTGTTTTCCGGCGTACTCAAGCGTCTGGCGGTGAAGCTGTCTAAAGTCAGCAACGACCTGCGTCTGCTATCCAGCGGCCCTCGCGCCGGCTTCAATGAAATCAACCTGCCGCCCATGCAACCCGGCTCTTCTATTATGCCCGGCAAAGTGAATCCGGTTATTCCTGAAGCCATGAACCAGACTGCGTTTCAGGTCATCGGCAACGACCTCGCCATCACCATGGCGGCGGAAGCAGGACAGTTGCAGTTGAACGCCATGGAGCCGTTGATCATTTACAACCTGCTCAGCGGTATGCGCATGCTCGGCGAAGCCATMAAAATGCTGGAAACCAAGTGTGTGGCCGGCATCACCGCCAATAAAGAGCATTGTGAGAATACCGTTAAGAACAGTATCGGCATTATCACCGCGCTGAACCCGTTCATCGGTTACCAAAACGCCACCCGCATCGCCAAGAAGGCGCTACATACCGGACGGGGCGTCGTGGAGCTGGTGTTGGAGGAAGGGTTGCTGACCGCAGCGCAACTGGATGAGTTGTTGCAGCCGTCCAAGATGCTGTCGACCCGTAGAATCCGGCCACGCGGTTAACCTGTCTGACCGACAAAAAACCGGGCCTGACGCCCGGTTTTTTTATTTAGAGACGCCTAACGACAGGAGTTAAGCCTGCTCGTAGTTCTCAGGAAAAAAGCGGCGCTCCACCAACTCAATCAGAATATGCAGGACTTTGATGTGCAGTTCCTGCACACGGTCTGCGTACGAGCCGCCGGGAGCGCAGATACATACGTCCGCCAGACTCTCCAGGGGCGAACCCGCTTTACCCGTCAGAGCGATCACGCTGACGCCCTGTTCTCTCGCCGCCTTCGCCGCGTTGAGAATAGTGGGGCTCTTGCCGCTGGTGCTGATGGCGATAAGGCTATCGCCTTCACGGCCATGGCTTTCGATATATCTTGAGAAAACGTAGTCGTAGCCAAAATCATTGGCGACGCAGCTCATGTGGCTGGGATCGCTGATAGCGATCGCGCCCAATCCTGACCGGTTCTTGCGGTAACGCCCGGTCAATTCCTCTGCAAAGTGCATGGCGTCGCACATGGAGCCGCCGTTGCCGCAGGAATATACCCGCCCCTTGCGCTCATAGGTTTTAATCAGCGTCTCGGCCGCCGCCTCCACGCTACGCAAAGCCTCCGCGTTGGCGATAAAGTCATCCAGAGCCCGCTGAGCTTCAAGCAGACTGCCTTTGATATGTTCGATCACAGTGGAGACACCCTTCATAAAAATTTAATAAAAGCTTCTAAGGCCAAGCGGCCTGCATCCGATAATAAGCGTCAGGGATTAATTTTCCTAATTTTTCATACGCTTTGTCGTCAGCAAAGTGATCTGCGAACAGAATGTCTTCTATTTAAAAAACGCATCCGTAATTATCCGCTTCAATTAATTTATTCGAAAAAAGTATTTCTTTATTTCCCCAGGTTATTTAGAGCGAGCGTTATGCCGGAAAGCAGATCGCCCACTCATTTTGAAATAAGCCTAGGCCATTGATTTAACAAGCCATACGCCCTCCTGCATAGCTCCTAGGAACTACATAAAAGGCCCCCGCTCCTGTGTATTATTAAGCGGCTATGCTTATCAATTAACCAGTCCGGCGCAGAGGGAGTTAAGGCTCCGGGCATGTCATTAACCATGAGAAATGGATGATTCCGGATGATGCCGCCGACGCACAAACTCCGGCGCATATCCCGTCCATGGACCTCTTGCCTGAAAGGAGAGCTAGAAATGAAGGCGCTTGCGAAGTTATTCATACCTGTCTTTTTGCTGTGCTCATCCGCCTTCGCCACAGCAGAATCAGTGACCGAGCTGCATATCCAATTGGATCGCACTCAAGTCAACGCAGCCAATCCCAGCGACCTTTCCGCCGGCGTCAACGCCAGTGTGAAAGACAAAATCGCCAAACAGGCCAAATTTTATCAGGACGATGAAATCGTTTCCGACGACCAATTAATGGTGATAGGTAAGGACGCCGAGGGCCGCGAAGTCTATCGACAGGCGGTCGACAACCCTTTGTTGATGCATGCGGAAGCTTTCGACCCTGACAGCGGCCAAGTGGAAATTGCGGAAGAGATCGTCAAGAACACAGGAACGCTACGTCTGGACGTTCCCAACCGTTTGGATATCCGCACCCTGGAGTTGAACGCCATCAAGAAACAGCGTTCCGGTTACCAGTTCAACTTGTTGCAGCGCATCAAGCTGGGAAAGAAACAGACGGCGCAGACAGCGGCCTCAGTGAGCCTGGAAGCCCGGGCGGATAATGGCGTATTCAGCGTTTTCAAAACCGGTGATTCAGAAAACCGGGCTGACCTTGTTTTAGTCTCCGAAGGCTACACCAGCAGCGACCTCAGCAAGTTCGAAGAAGATGCACGCAAAATTGTAGAAGGCTACTTCGGCGAAGATATCTATAAAGAGTACAAAAATCATTTCAACGTATGGCGCGTGGAAGTACCGAGCAACCAGAGCGGCGCTGGCAACGGCGGCCCTATCGACACCAAGTTCGGCGCCTATTTTAACTGTTACAACATTGAACGCCTGCTGTGCGTCGACGAGAGCAAAGTACTCAACTACCTGAAGTCCGTCATGCCGGCTAACGCCATGGATAAAGTCCTGGTCGTAGTCAACACTGAAAAATACGGCGGCGCAGGCGGCCAAGTAGCCACCATGTCCCTGGCCCCGCAAGCCATCGATCTGGCGTTGCATGAGCTGGGCCACAGCTTCGCCAAACTGGCTGACGAGTATGATTATGGCACCTGTCAGGTGCACGAGCCGGACAACGCCAACGCCACCGCCAATTCCAGCGGCGCCAAATGGCGGCATTGGATGGATGTTGACTCCAACGTCGGCGTATTTGAGGGAGCGATGTACTGTACTCGCGGCATGTACCGCCCCACGCAGAACTCTATGATGAAAGAGCTGGGCCAGCCTTTCTACGCCGTCAACGAAAGTGAAATCGTGCGCCGAATCTATGGTCGGGTGAATGTCATCGACGCCGCCAATCCCGCACAGACTGACATTTCCATGGGACAAGGCGAGTCCAGAGACTTTTCCGTTACGCCAGTGGATACCGCATCTCATACCGTGAAGACCTTGTGGTATCTGAATGAACAGCAAGTCGGCGAAGGCGCGTCATTCACCTTCAACAGCGGCAAATATCAGGAGGGCGTGTATAAACTGAAGGCCGTCGCCGCGGACAAGACCTCCCGCGTCATCAAAGATCCCAACAAGCTTCTGATCGCCGAGAACACCTGGACAATCACGCTGGGCGACTCTGATTCCGGTTGCAAAGAAGCGCCCGCTACGCCAACAGGCCTGGCTTCTGCGAATATCGGCGCAACCTCATTCAGCTTCACTTGGAGCGCCGTCTCAGGGGCGGAAAGCTATCACACTGAAATCTGGAACGAATCCGCATCCAAGTGGGAAGCCCTGGAAGACACAGCTGAGACTACTGTTTCCGTCAACGGACTGGAGCAAGGCAGCACTCAATGGGTCAGAGTATCCGCCAAAAACGCTTGCGGCGCATCCACTCCATCCGAGTACCTCGCCGTGGAGCTGACTGACAGCCAGGACTGCACGCAGCCTCCGGGCGTTCCCGGCGCCTTCGCCGCATCGGATGTTAACGATGGACGCTTCACTCTGAGCTGGAGCGCAGCAGACGGCGCAGCATCCTATGCGGTGCAAAAATGGACTGGCCGGGAATGGCGCGATCACAAGGAAACGGATGCGACGTCCATGGAAGTCACGGCAAGCCGTCTGGGCACAACCGAGTACTATCGTGTTTACGCCAAGAATCAGTGCGGCTCCGGACAGGCGACCAACTGGATCAAAGTGGTCATCCCCCAGAATAAAGGCTGTACGAATCCACCCGCTAAGCCAGCCGGTTTGCAGTCCTCCTATGTCTACTCCACCCAGTTCAGACTGACCTGGCCCAAAGTAGCCGACGCCACGCAATATGAAGTGCAGACCTGGGACGGCTACGCCAGATCCTGGAAGCCATATCAGAGCACCCAGGGCAACTACGTGGACTTCTACCAACTGCAAAAAGGCTATGTCTACTATCCAAGAGTGGTGGCGAAGAACGCTTGCGGCGCAAGCACTCCGTCCAACTACCTGACAGTCAGACTGCCACGCTGATCCCAGCGCAAAGAACCCGGCTCACGCCGGGTTCTTTTTTGTCTTCTCAGAATTTTCTATCAGGGACCTTAGCGCGCTAAAAGCTCCGCAAACTGCCCTGCTCCCAATGCGGCCCCCACAATCGCCACAGCAATAATGAAACGCGCCAATGCAGGCGCAACGCCATCCGCAGTCTGGAAACGGTCCCAAAGTCCAAGGCGCTTTTGCCGCTTACGTTCAGAACCTGGCAACAGCACCGAATATTTCGCAGGCGCCCGGGAAGGCTTCGGAGCTTCTCCTATTTGTTCTCCGTCTTTCAGGCTTTGCGCCACTTTGGCCTCCGTAAGCAACAACTGCTCCAACGCCGCATGTCTGAGCGCAGAAAAGCAGCCGGCGGCGCTGTTTATCCAGCTATCGATGGCCCGCATCCATTCATTGATATTGTTCTTGCTGGGCGGCGGCAGCTTGAACTCGCCAAACGCATCACTCCAGCGGGACAAGCCAAGTTTTTCACTCAATGTGGCGTCCAACGTCACCTCCACCGCCACGGAGAAATCCAGGCGCAGAATTTGATAGACCTCTTCCGCCACGACCAACAGACGCTTCAATTCACGGGAACTGACATTGCGGTCCGCAGTGATGACTGCGACCACATTAGCCATCAATCCCTGCGCGTCTCTTAAATTGGCCTCTGAATGATCCGCGTAATGCAACATGGCCGCCAAACCTGTCAGATAGGCGTCCCAGCCCCCTGGCACTTTCTTCGCCGCAGCGCGAAACACACTGCGACAACGGCGGTCGTGGCGACAAATCTGTTCGCGAGCGTCTTGAACCTCTTTTTCCAGCTCAGCGATGACGCCCGGCAACTCCGCCCTCTTGAGCTCCTGTCCACGGTGGCGGATAACGCCTCCAGGAGCAGTGAAAATTTTGTCGTATACCGCTTGCAGCGAAACCCGTTCCTCTTCCAGATTGCGCAAGCGCTCCAGGTCCACCGTCAAGGTTTCAGGATACAGGGCCGCCAGTTCAGTGCTGATGGCGTTCGTAATAGGTCTCTTGTCATATAAATCATCAACCGTCTCGGCGCTACGCACCACTGAGCGTCCCAGATAGGCGCCCCGGTAGGCAGGATTCAGATACGCCCGATCAAACTGGCTGTCCAGTTTCAACAAAGACTCTTGAATATCCGCCGGCGCCGCCTCCTCTTCCAGACGGATCAGGTGAGCGCTCATTTGCGCTTTCATCGCCGCAGGATCGGAAAATAGTTCCCAGGCCGAGCGCTCATCCAAAGGCGCCGCCACATAGACGCGCTTGGCGTTGTTCTCCCTTTCCGAATTCTCCGGGTGCGTCGCCCACATGCGAGGCGGTTGCGCCAAAGCGGATTTAAACACTCGATGCGCTTCCGGATTCGCCTCTGGCAGCAAAGGGGCGCAGCCATAGTCGGGTTTATCCAGTATCTTGCCGATGCTTTCGATGACGCGACTTTGCACGGCGAAAATATCCTGTACTCCGCGCTTCTCGCTCAACTCGCCGCCGACAAACCGCAACGCTCTGTCCCAGGCCTCATCTGCGGCCTGCAATCGATGCAACGCGTGCACCAGAGCGTCGCTGCCGGTCAACAACACCGCCACCAGATCCGCCTGCAATTCCATTTCCCGCGACAACGCGCGCTGCGCCATCACCACCAGACTGAACACCGTGTCCAACAGGGATCGTATGGACCAGACGATCAACGACAGCAGCCAACCGATCCAGGCTATGCGTAAATCGAATCGGGACAGCCCGCGTAGAAAGTTATCGAACATATCCCGTTCAGCGATGATGTAAGCCGCGATTTGATGCGCCACATACACCCATCTCCCCACCGCCATCGACCGCTGGGCGAAGTGTCCGAATTCATGGGCCAGAACAGCTTTCATCTCGCCCAAAGTCAGCACATTCACCAGCCCGAGGCCGATCTCCAGATTTTTCTTGGAGGGAAAGATCAGGTTGAGGATCGACAGGTCGTAAAATACTGCGGCATTGACCCGTGGCGACAAAAAGACGCGGTGCGGTCTCGGCGCCCCCGCCTCGTCCGCCAGCCGATATAAAAATTCGAAGAGTTTAGGCTCTTGTTCCGGCTTGATTTCAATATCGCCAGACTCGTGTCCATGTTTGACAAAAAACAACGCCTTCAACAGGAATAAAGCCAGAAACGCGGCGAGAGCGCCGGCGATTGCGTTAAACAACACTTCATCCCCACCCAGATAGGCGGCGTATAAGCGTTTACCTGCTATCCAGCTGAACCAGCCCGCCAGAAAAAAATAGAGTGTGACAAACAAAGCCAGCCCGGCCATGGCGAGCCAGGCCTTCTGCTTATAGCCCGCAGTGGGACGGGTTAGATTCTCAGGAACTGAGGAAGGACCAGCGGGTACATATTTTCCATTCACTTTGCTCCAACAAAGTTTTTACAACAGGACGGGGACAGGATTTCCCCTGATGACCGAAGGCGGACTTGCGATAGCTTTCTTGCGACTGGCGCTGGCGAACAATCCCTTGCATTAATTTTGGATTTCGAATGGCTGGCGCATACGCAAAATCTATGGCGAAGCCGACCACCTAATATAGTCGATAGGTTCTTTTTTCGCCATTTTTATTACAGATCCCCTTTTTTCAAACACTTAGACGCCCTTACATCAAGATGAGAAAATATCGCATAAACCCCGCTTTAATCTGCACCAATTAATTTCGGCGTTTCACAATACGGGTGCATACTTATACGTTTCATGCATGAGACGTGTCGAAATTTCGATTGTCTGATTCATAGGCGAGCCATTAGTCTGCTTATCTCATGATGCAGTACTCGCTTCTAACGACCATGTATCATTTCTTTAGGGATAACCTGAATCAACGCTAACTTGATTTAACGCCTTCTAATGCTGACCTGTCGGCAGTAGACGCGGCTGGTGGCTCCAGGACGGATATTTCCGGTCGCTCATAATAAACAGTCATTCCCAACAAAGAAGGAAGACGAAACAATGAAAAAGACTCTTGGTATCATTGCCGGGGCAGTTCTGTCACTAGGCCTGGTAAACGCTAACGCCGCGACACTCAAGCTCGCGCTGGACGCAGACCCCGTTTCACTCGACCCTCATGAACAACTTTCCGGCGGCACCCTGCAGCTGTCTCATTGGTTGTTCGATCCTCTGATTCGTTGGACCAAAGATCTCACATTCGAACCGCGCTTGGCGGAAAAATGGGAGAGAGTCGACGACCTGACCATGCGCTTCCACCTGCGCAAAGACGTTAAGTTCCACTCCGGAAACACATTCACCGCCAAAGATGTGAAGTGGACTTTCGATCGTCTGAAACAGTCTCCAGACTTCAAGGGAATCTTCGAGCCATTCGCGGACGTTAAAATTGTTGACGACTACACCATCGATCTGGTGACCAAAGAGCCTTTTCCATTGGTGCTGAACAACGCGACCTATCTGTTCCCGATGGACAGCGCTTTCTACAGCGGCACGGATGACAACGGCCAGCCAAAAGACCTGCTGGTCAAGCACGGCAACTCTTTCGCCTCACGCAAAGCCTCCGGCACCGGACCTTTCACTGTGTCCTACCGCGAACAGGGCGTAAAAGTTGAATTCGCGCGCTATCCTGGCTACTGGGACACCAAGTCTCCCGGTAACGTCGACAAAATGATCCTGACGCCTATCAAAGAAGACCCGACTCGCGTCGCGGCGCTGCTTTCCGGCGACGTGGATTATATCGCGCCAGTACCGCCGACCGACCTTAAGCGCATTGAGTCCGACAAAAACTCCAAGCTGGTCACCATGAGCGGCACTCGCATCATCACTTTCCAGATGAACCAGAATCGTCGCGCTGAATTCAAGGACCCTCGCGTCCGTCTGGCGATCAACTATGCGATCAACCAGGAAGCTATCAGCGACAAAATCATGAAAGGCTTCTCCACGCCTGCCGCTCAGTTAAGCCCGAAAGGCTACCTGGGTTACAACGCGGACCTGAAGCCTCGCTTTGACCTGAAAAAGGCCAAAGAGCTGATGAAAGAAGCGGGTTACGAAAAAGGTTTCTCCATCACCATGATGGCGCCGAACAACCGCTACGTGAACGATGAGAAAATCGCGCAGGCCGCCGCCGCCATGTTGGCGAAAATCAACATCAAAGTGGACCTGAAAACCCTGCCGAAAGCGCAATACTGGCCTGAGTTCGATGCTCGCTCTGCGGACATCATGATGATCGGCTGGCACTCTGACACCGAGGACTCCAATAACTTCTATGAGTTCCTGGTGATGTGTCCAAATACCGAGACTGGCGCAGGACAGTACAACAGCGGTAACTACTGCAACCCGAAAGTGGATGAAATGGTGAAAGAGGCCAACAAGGTCACTGATACCAAGAAGCGCGCAGAAATCATGCAGAACATCGAGAAGACTCTGTACGACGAAGGCGCTTTCATCCCGCTGCACTGGCAGGACCTGGCCTGGGCCTCCAAAAAGAATGTCGGAGCCGAAGAAGTGTTGAACGTTATGGACTTCCCGTACTTCGGCGACTTGGTGATTAAGTAAGCTAACCAAGCTTGATTAGTCCGCCATTCAGGCAAAGAATCAGAGCCAGATTCTGGAGGGGATCGGACAGCAGTGATGGGACTGCTGTCCGAAGGGAAAGAATCTGGCTCTCCTTTTAACGCCTTAGGTATCTATTAGATGTTGGCATTTTTAATTCGCAGAATCGCTCAGGCTGCGGTGGTGATGTTCGTCATCAGCCTGATCAGTTTCTCCATTCAAGACAATCTTGGCGACCCACTTCGTGAACTGGTGGGACAAGCCGTATCAGAACAAGAACGTAACGCTTTGCGGGAAGAAATGGGACTCAATGACCCCTTCCTCACCCAGTACTGGCGTTTCGCAAAAAAAGCCGTTCAGGGAGATCTTGGCGACTCTTACTTTTTTAAAGAGCCCGCCTTGCAGGTTATCCTCAAGAAACTTCCCGCCACCCTGGAACTGGTATTCGGCGCTACGCTGATCATCGTCCTTCTATCGGTGCCGCTCGGCGTGTTTTCAGCCATTCGACCGCGCCACTGGCTTTCCAAACTGGTGATGGGAGTCAGTATTATCGGGATATCCATACCAGTATTCCTCACAGCCATACTATTAATGTACGTCTTCGCCATAGAACTGGGGCTGATGCCTTCATTCGGGCGCGGCGAACTGGTCCATGTGTTTGGCTATTGGGACTCTGGCTTCTTTACCTGGGATGGTATCAAACACTTGATTCTTCCCTCAATCGCCCTGTCTTCCATCATGCTGCCGTTATTTATCCGCCTCATCCGGTCGGAAATGATGGAAGTGCTGGAATCGGAATACGTCCGTTACGCCTGGGCGAAAGGCCTGAATCCGAAACGTATTTACTTTCTGCATGCGCTTAAAAACACCATGCTGCCCGTCATTACTGTCGGCGGCGTGCAAATAGGCACCATGGTCGCTTATACGATATTGACCGAAACGGTCTTCCAATGGCCTGGCATGGGCTTCCTGTTCCTGGAAGCAGTGAACCGCGTCGATACGCCCTTGATCGTGGCCTATCTGATTGTCGTCGGCGCCATCTTCGTGATTACCAACACTATCGTAGACCTGATTTACGGACTGGTTAACCCAACCGTAAAACTGGCCGGTAAGCAATAGCATCAGGAAGGAGAGTAACCCTCATGCAATCAAACGTAAAAGCTTCACCGAGCCGATGGGCGCAGTTTAAAGACTCTCACTTTTGGCACAGCTTCAAGAAAGACAAGATCGCCATCGTCAGTTTCACGATATTCGCACTGATTTTGTCCGCGAGCCTGCTGGCGCCGGTATTGGCGCCCTTTGACCCCTACGACCTCACCCAGGTCGACATCATGGATGCGGAAATCCCGCCAAACTGGCAGGAGAACGGAGACGAGCGTTTTGTGTTCGGAACCGACTCTCAAGGGCGCGATATGTGGAGTACGATTCTCTACGGCACCCGCATTTCATTGATGATTGGCGTCTGCGCAGTATTGCTGCAAGCGTTCCTGGGCATTGTCATTGGTCTGATCGCCGGCTATTTCGGCGGCAAGGTCGACAACTTCCTGATGCGTCTGGCGGACATCCAGCTATCGTTCTCCACATTAATGGTGGCGATTATTGTCCTGGCCGTGTTCCAGGCCGCATTTGGCGCAGAGCTGTATCAGGAGCTGGCGCTATTCATGCTGATTATGGTTATCGGCATCGCCGAATGGCCGCAGTACGCCCGTACTGTTCGCGCCACCGTGTTGGCTGAACGTAAGAAAGAGTACGTGGACGCCGCCAGAGTCATCGGCCTGCGTTCTAACCGCATCATGTTCCGCCATATTCTGCCGAACACGTTGTCGCCAGTATTGGTCATCTCCACGGTGCAGATCGCCAACGCTATTATCTCGGAAGCTTCCCTGTCCTTCCTTGGATTGGGCATGCCGCCTTCGAAACCGTCTCTCGGCTCCCTGATATCCAGCGGATTTGAGTTTATTTTCTCGGGCTCCTGGTGGATCACCATCATTCCCGGCATCGTGCTGATCTGTCTTGTCCTGGTGGTGAACCTGCTGGGCGACTGGATGCGCGACGTTCTCAATCCCAAGCTTTACAAGGGCTGATCCATGGCGCTATTAGAAGTTAAAAACCTGGAAGTAAAATTTGGATTGCGCAGCGGCGCCGTTACCGCCCTGCGGGATATCAGCTTCACCGTTGACCGCGGTCAACGCCTGGGCATCGTGGGCGAATCCGGCGCAGGTAAATCCGTCGCCGCATTCTCCATACTCAACTTGCTGAGCCGCCCCGGTTATATCTCCAGCGGCGAGATCAATTTCGACGGCAAAAACCTGTTGAAGATGTCTCCCGACCAACTGCGCAACGTGCGCGGAAACCGTATCAGCATGATCTTTCAGGATCCCATGATGACCCTGAACCCCGTGCTGACAGTTGGCGCTCAGATGGTTGAGTGTCTGCAGGCGCACACGCGGGTATCCAAAGAAGACGCGAGAAAAATCGCCCTGGAAAAGCTCAAGCTTGTACAGATTCCTTCTCCGGAAAAACGACTGGACCAATATCCTCATGAGCTTTCCGGCGGTATGAAGCAACGCATCATTATCGCCATCGCTCTATTGCTGAATCCAGACATCATCATCGCCGATGAACCTACAACCGCTCTGGACGTCACCATCCAGGCGGAGATCATGGATCTGCTGCTGGAACTGTGCACAAGCCAGAACCTGGGACTGATTCTGATCACTCACGATCTGGGCGTTGTATCCCAGGTCACGCAACAGATGATCGTCATGTACGCAGGAAAAATAATCGAGCAAGGCCCGACCAAGGAAATCATCAATGACGCACAGCATCCCTACACGCAAGGCCTGATCAACGCCTTACCGCAGCAGGGCGTGCCTGGAGAACGTCTATACCAGATTCCCGGAGCGATGCCTCCGCTGCAACGCATTCCCAAAGGATGCGCCTTCCATCCTCGTTGCACCTATGCGCAAGAGCGATGCGAGAAGGAACAGCCGGACTTTACTATATCCGGTGGTTGCCGCGTGGCATGCCATATGGTGGAGGACATGATCAAACAGGCTAACGTCCCCGCTTCCGAAGAGAAATAGAATTACAAGAGTCCGGTCTTATGACAGCATTGGTGAATATAAAAAACTTATACAAAAAGTTTCCGATACATGGCGACTGGTTGGATCAAATCAGTTTCGCCAACGGCCGCTTCCACATGAAGCGCGAGTACGTGCACGCCATTAACGGCGTTTCTCTGGACGTGCAAAAAGGCGAAGCGCTATGCGTAGTCGGTGAGTCCGGCTGCGGAAAGTCCACTGTCGCACGCGTCGTAATGGGACTTCTTTCTCCCAGCGGCGGGGAAATTTGCTACGAAGGCCAGCGTATAGACCACCTTTCGTCCAACGCGATGATGCCCTACCGCCGCAAGATGCAGATGATCTTTCAGAATCCATATGCATCGCTGAATCCACGCATGACCATCAAGCAAACCCTTGAGGAGCCGATTCGCTGGCACCAGCCTAAACTGGCCACCGGAGAGCTGAAGGACAAAGTGGCGGAAGTCATGAAGTCCGTGGGTGTGGACCCTTCCTGGGGCGAGCGTTTTCCTCATGAGTTCTCCGGCGGTCAGCGTCAGCGTATCAGCATCGCGCGCGCACTGATTGTCGATCCCGAGTTTATCGTCGCCGACGAACCTATTTCCGCCTTGGACGTATCAATTCAGGCGCAGGTGTTGAACCTGCTGATGGACGCCCAGGAACAACGCGGCCTCACCTATTTGTTCATCACCCACGACTTGTCCGTCGTTGAGCATTTCGGCACCCGCGTCGCGGTAATGTATTTGGGCTCTCTCTGCGAAGTCACTACGGCTCGCAAGCTGTTCGCAGCGCCCCGGCACCCCTACACCCAGGCCCTGCTCAGCGCCATTCCGCGACTGGAAGACGAGAAGCCTGACTTTATCCGCCTCAAAGGCGAAGTGCCCACCCCGGTAAACCTGCCCTCAGGCTGTGTTTTTCACGGCCGCTGCCCTCACGCCAACGATCGCTGCAAACGTGAAGTCCCCGTATTAAGGGAGGTAGACGGAACACAGGTGGCATGTCATGCTGTTGAAGAAGGCCGGCTAGATTAGCCGGCTTTTTCAACCACCCCCAACAATAAAATCATAGCGGACTGTAGATCTGTGGAAATTCGTTGGCTTGAAGACTTCATAGCTCTCGCTAAAACCCGGCACTTTTCACGCGCCGCGGATGAGCAGAATGTGACGCAGCCGACATTTAGCCGTCGGATAAAACTTCTGGAAGAAGAAATGGGCGTACAGCTGGTGGACAGGAATACCCTGCCGCTTTCGCTAACGCCAGCAGGCGAGCTGTTTCTCGACGCCGCTGACAAAATCACCCGCATCCTCAGGGACACACGGGAAGAATGCCACGCGATTCGCGAAGAACAATCAAGCCGACTGGTTTTTGCAACCACGCAAACGCTTTACCTTTCTTTTTATAAAGCGTGGCTGGAGCCGTTCAGTCGCGCGCTGGACATTGTACTGGACTTGAATCTCCACTCAACCGCCTGGACCGTTCGCGATTTTTCCCATGCGTTGATGGAACAGCAGTGCGATATCATGCTGTGCTATTGGCACCCCAGCATCGAGCTGTTGGCGGATGCATCGCCCAATGTATTTGAGTATGTAAAGATCGCTGGAGAACGGCTGCTGCCATGCAGCTCCGTGGATGAATCCGGCGCTCCCAAGTTCGTTTTACCTGGGCACAAAAGGAGACCTATTCCCTTCATCGACTATCATGACAACGCCTTCCTCAAGCCGGTTGTTCATCATACGATTACACACGCACAGAACGACCTGCACCTGGTGACCGTCAACAAGAACTTCCACTCCGTCAGCGTCAAAGCCATGATTCGGGAAGGGTTCGGCGTAGGCTGGATTCCATTCAGGCTGGCGCAGGAAAGCATTCGCTACGGCAGAATGAAACCAGCCGGGGACGAGAGATATTACACAGACTTGGAAGTGCGCTTTTATCGCAAGAGAGATAATAAGCACCCCAGCCTGGAGAAGCTGTGGAATAAGTTGAAGGAACATACGGAAGCCAACGTGAGCGTGGTCTAGCTTCCGTCATTAAGCGGAGTTCAGCTTAGTTATTGCTGCGAAACCTGATAGCCCTGTTTTTGCAGCAAATCCACAACACTGCCGGGCCCCACCAGGTGACCTGCGCCAACCACGACAAAGCAGACTTCCCTGTTTTTCACGCAGGTCTCCACTGACTTCGCCATTTTTGGATTACGGCCATCAAACATCAGTTCGTAGACAGGTTTGGCGGCTGGAGTTTCTTTCAAGGGATCGCCAATCGCCAGCCGATACATCGTATCCGCATCTCCTTTTCTCCACGCAGTCGCCATTTCTCCCCAAATCTTCTCGTACTCGTCCATTTTGGACAGCTCTTCCCGAGTAGCCTCTTCAACCTCGGGTAGCTTCATCACCAACTCCATCTGCTCCTGGAAAGATTCTATCTCGCGGATGGGCTTACTGCCTCTCGCCTGGCTCATGAAGTAGAAGTCGATGCCTCTATCCTGCGAATAGCCCAAACGCATTGCTTCCAGAGCCGCCAGGGTCAATTCGATGAAACCAATACGCTGGCGCTCAATCGCCTGCAATGGAATCTGATGCAGGCTGAGTCGATCTTTTAGCAGCTTTATAGTTTCTGGAGATAAGTGGTCATGAATCGTTTCGCCGTTGGGGTAAAACGCCGTACGTTGAATGATTTCCTGCTGTTTCTCGGGGGGAATCGCCTTATCGTCCATTTCCACAACCAATACATCGCTGCGCTTGAACGCATCCATGATCTGGCGACGCATGGGGTAAAACTCATCAGACCCGAAGTGAATGGCGCCAAGCAGATAAGTCGTCGCGCCACCGGACTCCACCCGCCAGAATAATCCTCTATCATCAGCCGCCTGAGCGCTGACAACCATCCACTGCAAAACGATAAAGCACAGAACGCGCTTCAGCATGACATGCATTTTAGCTCCTTGATGCGATAGTAATCCGAAGGCCAACACAATCGTCGCCCCGACACCACCTAGCATAACAGTAGAACTTTTGAGGTAAAGGTAAATTGTCTGGCGAAAAAAGAGGAAACTTTAGGGCAGGAGAATTAAAAAAGGCCGGGCTTTATCCATTGCAGACAGGCTTCCGGCCTTGATCCATTCCAGCGCGCTCCGCGCCAATGGCTATTTAAAGGTTTTGGACAAGGTTTTGGATGAGTCGCTTTCCAGTCCGTTCACATCCACCGCCGTCACAGCGAATGTATTGTAGCCAGCGGGCAGATCCGACAACTCAATGCTGGTTTGCGATGGGTTGCTTATCTGTATAATCTTCTCATAATTTTCATCTGGAGCGCGATGGTAAATGCGGAACCCTTTCAATTCAGCTTTAGCCAGACCGTCGCCATTTTCACGAGTAGTTGGAATATGCCAGGCGATCTTCACTTTACGCACTGGCTTAGAGGAAACTTTAAGGCTGGCGCGATTACTGGTGACGCTACTCACATCATTGCTGACCACTACATCGTAATTACCACTACTGCTTAAAGTCAGACCTTTAAGCGCCAACGAGCTTTGAGTGGCGTTAGGCAGATTGACGCCATTCTTGCGCCATTGATAGCGAATGGGGTCTGTCCCTGTCGCTGAGACATTCAAAGTCACAGACTCTGACACATATACGCTGGCCGACGTAGGCTGTATGGAAATCTTAACTGGCGTGGAATCTCCCAACGCCGCCCGCTTGGCGAAATCAGAAGATTGCTGACTGATTTGAGACAACAATGACTGTACTGATTTATTGCCAGTCATCGCCTCCAAGTCAGTAGAAATAGCAGACGCCTCATTGAACAACACGTTCATGGTCACCAGCGCCTGAGTATTGAAATCGCTGGGAGGAAGCTCGCCGGAATCAGTATAAGACTTAACTGCGTCCCCCATTACTTTAGCAATGGACATACCTTGACGCTGCGCCAAACCTGCAAAAGCAGCATTAACCACACTGGCGCGCATGTATTCAATCCCCACGTCAGCGCCCGCTGCATCGCTATTGGAAATAGCAACCAGGTCCACTGGGCGCTTATCAATGAGTCCGGCCTGAATTCCTAAGGATTTCGCCAAATCCGTTTTCGCCTTACTCCAGGATACGGAGGTTAATCCTTTACTGCTCTTGTGAGACAAAGCGACCGCCAAGTGAGTCAAAGCGGAAATATTCAAAACCGCTTTATCTGCAGTCGGAAGCGGCAAATAAGAATCGAGGACGAACCCTTCAGATAAAGACATCACATCGCCAAAGGATGTTCCCTGACCGGACGCATTCAGGCCGCAGCCAGCGGTGGCGTCGCAGGTCATACGCGTACTCTCGTTGGAAGTCGCTTCAATCAGATAGCCGCCCGCCACCGGATTTTTAATAACCAGCTCGTAGCTTCCATCGGAATTGGTCAACGTAAGCGCAGCGGGATTTTGATAATCCGCATCATTCGCCGCGCCTTTCGCTACAACTGGGAACGCAGCCACCAAGGCGTTTTTCAGCGTCCCTTTCATCACATAACCACTAACCATTAACGAACGTTCTGGCTCGGCTGGCGCATCATCGTTGGATGAATCGTCATCGCCGGGTTGTGAAGGAGTTGTGGGCTCGGAAGGCGTGGTAGGCTCCGTTGGAGTATCTGGCTGTGAAGGGTTCGTAGAGCCGCCTCCCCCATCTGGAGTTGAAGGAGTAGTAGACCCAGTATCTGAAGATCCTGAGTCGGAGCCAGAATCATTGTTTGTGGCGCCATTGGAGCCAGAATCATTGTTTGTGGCGCCATTGGAGCCAGAGCCGTTTTGCGTTGGGGAGGAAGTATCCACAGGGGCGCTGTTGGACTGTCCGCTATTTTGCGCAGACTTGTCCCCATTGGAGTCATGTTCGTTACAGGCTGCCAATCCCAAAGCGACAGCAAAGCATCCTGCCATTAGCAGCACACGGCGGTGAAAGGTATAGGAGATCATTGTGTGTCGTTCTCTATTAGTCGCACGGTAAGGATACTGATCACAGTAAAATCCACCATTGGCCGTTAGGCCTATTTACCAAAACCGCACGCAATCCATTTGGACGATTTTCATCCAAAGACAACACATTGATTGCGTTAAGGAAAACACTTGAGGCCGGAAAAGCGGGGCAGTATAAATTTCAGCAGCGTATAAAGAAAGAGGGTGGTAATATTGCGCCGCCTGACTTGCATGCCGCAATGGATGCATTTACCCTGAGTACATCTGTATATTTTTCAACCAACATCAATTTCACTTATTGTATACATTGCATGCTGCAAGCAAATGTGATCAGCCTGCCGCAAAACGTAAATCGGCACAAACATACGCATTACCAACTAGTGCTGGGTCTAACCGGCACCGCTGAGATCGATATGTGCGGTCTCGCAGCTCGTTTGGACGTCAGTCACGCCTGCATCGTGCCGACCGATACATTCCATGACTTTTATGGACGTCCTCGCAATCATGTTTTGGTCATAGACTTGGATCAGGACTACCCTGCCTTTCTCGACTCCCATCACCCCGACTACGACCTTTTAAACCCTATGTTTGAAAGGCCGCAGCTGGTGACGCTGGATCGCGGACTGCAGCAACTGACGCAGGTCTCCATTCAGGAGATCCAGTGGGCGCAGGACGATCGCGCACTGCGTCACCATTTGGCGTGCAGCATTATCCGCTGCCTCAGCCGAAGAATTTCGCCTAGCGTAAAACGGCAGAAATCTCCGGTGCTCGACATGCACCGGATCGACCAGTTCATCTATAAGCATCTGCATGAGCGCATCTGTATTTCAGATCTCGCCGGCAGTATTTGCGTGAGTGAACGTCACTTCCACGAACTCTTCAAACAGGCGACAAATCAGACGCCTCATCAATATGTCATCCGGGCGCGCCTGGATTACGCCAAGCGCTTGATGCTGGAAACCAATTTGTCTATAGCGGAAATCAGCCAGAAGTGCGGATTTTCCAGCCAGAGCGCACTGACCAACTGCATGCGTAAGCATGACGGACTCACCCCCAAACAGGTGCAAAAACGCAGTCAGCAATCCGACAGGATGTAAATGCGACAGGTCAATTTTTGATTATTGCAGTTCTGTAAAGCACAGTTTTTTGCAAAATCCATGCGGTTTTTTGTAAGACCTGAACGATAGCAAAACATTACATTCTGTCCATTCGCCCCGTATCAGGCCGTTGTCGTTCTTTTGAACAAATTAAACGACAGCGGATCAGGCCGGGCCGGCTCCTTTCAAAAGCCGGATCTTTACAGACAATAACGCCAATTATCGCGGTTCTGGAGTACTCCGTATGTTTAAAGCTTCATCCGTACTTTCGCCCGACATCCAAGCTGTTAGCCTGGACTCGCTGTGGACGGCGATAACCCAAAACTACGCCGTTGACGAAGCGGCTTATCTTGAAGAACTCATGGCTCTGGCGACGCCCGGAACTGATGAGTTAAGAGCTATCACCCAGGGCGCCACCAAGCTGATTGAAGATGTCCGCGCCCAGGACGATTCCGTACACATGGTCGACGCCCTGTTGCAGGAATACAGCCTGGATACGCAGGAAGGCGTGTTGCTGATGTGTCTGGCGGAAGCCTTGATGCGTATTCCCGACAAAGCCACCGCGGACGCACTGATTCGCGACAAAATGTCCGCGGCCCAATGGGAAAAGCACATGGGCAAGAGCGAATCGACGCTCGTCAACGCGTCCACCTGGGGTCTGCTGCTGACCGGGAAAGTCGTCAAGCTTGACCGCAATATCGACGGCACGCCCGCCAATGTCCTCAAACGCCTGATCAACAAGTGCGGCGAACCAGTCATCCGCAGCGCCATGAACCAGGCCATGAAAATCATGGGCAAGCAGTTCGTTTTAGGCCGCGACATTAGCGAAGCATTGCAAAATGGCCGCAAATACCGCGACAAAGGCTATAGCTACTCTTTCGACATGTTGGGCGAAGCCGCTCTTACCGCGGAAGACGCAGAGCGCTACTTCCAGTCGTACATAAAAGCGATTGAGACGGTCGGCGCCGACCAATACGACAATCGTCCAGGCGCATCCAGCATATCCATCAAGTTGTCCGCACTGCATCCCCGTTACGAACAAGCCCATCAAGACCGCGTACTCACAGAAATGTACGAAAAGGTCCTGTTGCTGGTGCGCGCCGCTCGTGAACGCAATGTCAGCCTGACCATCGATGCGGAAGAGATGGATCGCCTGGAGCTGTCCCTGCGTCTTTTTGAGAAGCTATACCGCTCACCTGACAGCCGCGGCTGGGGAGAGTTTGGTCTGGTTGTGCAAGCTTATTCCAAACGCGCCCTTCCAGTTCTTTGCTGGCTCACAGCGCTGGCGGCGGAGCAAGGCGACCGTATCCCCGTGCGCTTGGTGAAAGGCGCATACTGGGACAGCGAAATCAAGCTTTGTCAGCAACGCGGCTTGCCCAGCTACCCTGTTTATACTCGTAAAGAAAGCACCGACGTTTCTTATCTGGCTTGCGCCCGCTTCCTGTTCAGCGAATATGCGCGCAACCATATCTACCCGCAGTTCGCCACTCACAACGCACACACTGTCGCGTCCGTACAGGCCCTAGCGGAGAAAACCGACCGTCCTTTCGAATTCCAGCGCCTTCACGGCATGGGCGACGCACTGTACAACGCGCTACTGGCCAAGCAGAAGCGCACTGTCCGCATTTATGCGCCAGTCGGCGCTCATAAAGACTTGCTGCCCTATTTAGTTCGTCGACTGCTGGAGAATGGAGCCAACTCCTCTTTCGTACACCGTCTGGTGGATGCAGAAACGCCCATCGACAGCCTGGTGCAGCACCCGGTGCATGAGTTGACCCGGTATTCATCGCTGGCCAACCACCGCATCCCGCTGCCTGCACAGATATTCGGCAACCGTATTAACTCTATGGGAGTGAACCTGTTCGTGGAAAATCAATATTCGCCGTTAGAAAAACAATTGAGAGCCTGGGATCAGCACCAGTGGAAAGCCTGTCCCGTTATTAACGGAGAACACCGCACTCTGGCTGCGCCCGATCAGGTGCTGAGCCCTTACGATCAGACCCAATCCGCCGGCACGGTTTACTGGAGCCAGTCCAACGACGTCGACGACGCACTCTCAGCCGCTTACGCCGGTTTCGAGAAGTGGAATAACACTCCCGTTGAAAAGCGCGCACAAAGTCTGGAGAAGCTGGCTGACCTGATGGAAGCCGGCATGCCTGAACTAATGGCGCTGTGCTGCCGCGAAGCAGGCAAGACGCTGCAAGACAGCATCGACGAAGTTCGCGAAGCCGTTGATTTCTGCCGCTACTACGCAGAGCAGGCGCGCAAACACTTCAGCAAGCCTAATGTGCTGCCTGGACCCACTGGCGAATCCAACGAACTATACCTGGAAGGCAAAGGCGTATTCGTCTGTATAAGCCCCTGGAACTTCCCGTTGGCGATTTTCATTGGTCAGGTCACCGCAGCACTGGCGGCGGGCAACGCCGTCATCGCCAAGCCAGCGGAGCAAACCAACCTGATCGCGGCGCGCGCCATTGAGATGATGCTTGAAGCCGGCGTTGCTAAAGAAGCGATCCAGTTCCTGCCAGGCGACGGCGCTCAATTAGGCCCGCAACTGCTGAGCGACAATCGCGTATGTGGCGTTGCATTCACTGGATCAACTCAAACAGCGCACATCATCAACCGTACTTTGGCCGCCCGCGACGGCGCCATCGCTACTTTGATCGCAGAAACTGGCGGCCAGAACGCCATGATCGTGGATAGCACCGCATTACCTGAACAGGTAGTCAAAGATGTAGTACAATCCGCCTTCGCCAGTGCAGGGCAGCGTTGTTCCGCACTACGCGTACTGTTCGTGCAGAAAGACATCGCAGACGGAATTCTGGAACTGCTGTCCGGCGCGCTGAAGGAACTCAAAGTGGATCACCCGAAACACTTGAGCACCGACGTGGGCCCTGTCATCGATGCAGAAGCGCAGGCAGGCCTGTTAAAGCACATCGAAGAGATGAAAGCCAACTCCCGCTGGAAGGCTGAAGCGATTCTGCCTGGCGATCACAACAAAGGCTTCTTTGTTACCCCAAGCGCGTTTGAAATCGGCTCTATCAGTGAGCTAAGCAAAGAGCACTTCGGACCGATTCTGCATATTGTTCGCTTTGCTGCGGAAGACCTGGACAAGGTCATCGACAGCATCAACAACACTGGTTTCGGACTGACGCTGGGCATTCACAGCCGGAATGAAACCACCGCCGCTCATATCGAGAAGCGAGTGAAGGTAGGCAACACCTACATCAACCGCAACCAGATAGGCGCGGTGGTTGGCGTTCAACCTTTCGGCGGTCACGGTCTTTCCGGCACCGGCCCAAAAGCGGGCGGCCCTCACTATTTGCTGCGTTTCGCCAATGAGCGGACGCGCACCATTAACACGACAGCCGTCGGCGGTAACGCAACTCTGCTGTCGCTGGGCGTAGAGCACATTTAATCCCGCTCAGCGCCGCACTCATAGCGGGCGTCCTGCGTACGCCCGCGTTCATAGAACAATTAAAAAACAAGCAGGAGTAACCTAGCATGATTGAAAATCAATTTGCTGTGGGAATGACTTTCTTAGTATATCTGTTAGGGATGCTGGGTATTGGAGTTTGGTCATACTTACGCACTAAGAACCTCTCCGATTATATTTTAGGCGGACGTAGTCTCGGCCCATTCCCCTCCGCGTTAAGCGCCGGCGCTTCCGATATGAGCGGCTGGTTGCTATTAGGCTTGCCTGGCTACGCTTACGTCGCTGGTTATGAAGCCGCCTGGATCGCCATTGGTCTGCTGGCTGGCACCTGGCTGAACTGGCTTATCGTTGCGCGTCGTCTACGCGTTTACAGCAAAGCAGCCAACGACTCTCTGACTCTGCCCGAGTTTTTTGAAAACCGTTTTGAAGACAGCAGCCGCCTTCTGCGGGTGATCTCCGCTTTCTTCATCCTCTTGTTCTTCCTATTCTACACCAGCTCCGGCCTGGTAGCGGGCGGCAAACTGTTCGCAACCGTGTTTGGTCTGGACTATAACTGGGCGGTATTCGCTGGCGTATTGGCCGTTGTGTCCTACACCCTTTTCGGCGGCTTCCTGGCAGTTTCCTGGACTGATGTGGTGCAAGGTCTGTTGATGGCGGCGGCGCTGATTATCGTACCGGTTATCGCTATTAACGCAGACGGTGGCTGGAGCGCAGCCAACGCAGCTATGGCGGCCAAGAACCCTGAAATGCTGAACGTATGGACCAGCGTAAAAGGCGAACCTCTGGGTCTGATCGCTATTCTGTCACTACTGGGCTGGGGCCTGGGTTACTTCGGACAACCGCATATCCTGGCTCGTTTTAAAGCGATCCGCTCAGAAAACGACATCCCCATGGCGCGTCGCATCGCCGTGTCCTGGACCGCTCTGACGCTGATTGGCGCCCTCGCCTGTGGCTTCGCTGCGATTTCTTACTTCGAGAATCCGCTGGAAGACTCTGAAAAAGCCTTCATGCTGCTGATCAACGCCCTGTTCAACCCAGTCGTAGCCGGCATCCTGTTAGCCGCCATCCTGGCTGCGGTAATGAGCACCGCGGATTCCCAGCTGCTGGTTTCTTCTTCCGCTCTGGCTGAAGATTTCTATAAGGCGCTGTTCCGTAAAGACGCCAGCCAGCAGGAGCTGGTTAACGTTGGTCGTCTGGCGGTCGTAATTATCGCCGTCATCGCTGCGTTGATCGCTCTGAACCCTGAAAGCAAGGTACTGGGCATGGTGAGCTACGCCTGGGCGGGCTTTGGCGCCGCGTTCGGACCTGCGCTGATTCTGGCTCTGTTCTGGAAACGCATGAACCGCAACGGCGCTCTCGCCGGCATCCTGGTCGGCGGCATCACTGTTGTCGTGTGGAAGCAGCTGAGCGGCGGTCTGTTCGATCTGTATGAAATTATCCCAGGCTTCATTCTGGCGACCATCTCAATCATTGTCGTATCTCTGGCGACGGAAGAGCCTTCCGCTTCTATCCAGAAACAGTTTGACGATGCTGTAGGCTGATAATTCAACGGCGCAATCTGCGCCGTGAATAACCAGCCGGGCGCAAGGATGCGCCCTATCCTTCCGATTCAGCTTATTCTCCTCTTAAGGTTATACTGACCGCCGACAGTCTCATTCATCAAACGGCGTTGCAGAATGTTCCATAACCTTGTCCAAGGCTTACGTTTGGCCTTCTTCCTTCCTGCGTCATCTATTCGGTTCCGTTTAAGCCCTGGCGCCTTTTGGTTCATTGCTGCGTTAGGAGCCTTGATAAGCTTACTGGTCGGCCTGTACGCAACGGAGCCTCCCCGGATATTCCAGGCGGAAGGGCTCTTCAGTGAAACCTTTTTGTTAGCGACAATTCTGGCGGGCAGCTTTATCGCCAGCAAAATCGTTGGCGATCCTTACTCTCAGTACCGAATCCCTACTCTGTTTCTGAACTCGATTATCGCGCCTTACGTTATTTATTCTGTATTCGAGCAAGAAATCACTCTTATCTATTACTCAGATTACCCAGAGCTGTTCTGGTGGTCATACTACGCTCTGATCGCCTGGACGCTCGCTATCGCCTATCGCGCAGTAAGACTGTCGTCATCAGGCGCTACGCCGCGACACCTTTCCGCAGCGCTGGTTCTAACTGTTCTGACCTTCCTGCCAGCGCACTATTTATACTTCTATGACTTCTGGATCACCGACTACACCCAAACCATCGCAAAAGAACCAGAAACACCTACTCTGGACGCTGAGCGTATCCTTAGCCGCCAAGGCCCTTTGCTGCAAAAACAGCTGGATCAGATGCGAGCGTCCAAGCCCGGTGAGCAAGATATGTTTTTTATCGGCTATGCCGGATGGGGCGATCAGCAAGTGTTCGCCAATGAAGTCGCTTTCGCCAAGCGCCTGTTCAACCAGCAATACACTCAGTCAGATCAAGAATTGATATTGGTGAATGACATTAACAACCCGGAGGGGTCGCCCCTCGCCACCGCCACCAATCTGGAGACAGCGTTGAATCACATGGAAACGCTTATTCAGTCTGAGGAAGATATTCTATTCCTCTTTATGACCAGCCACGGCGGCAGCGACCACAGCATCGCAACACAGCTCAGCAACCTGCCGCTCAATGACATTCCCGCAGAAAAACTGGGGAAAATCCTCGACGCCAGCCCATTCAAATGGAAGGTAGTGGTGGTCTCCGCCTGTTATTCCGGCGGCGTCATCCCATACTTGGAAAACGAAAACACATTGGTCATTACCGCCGCCAAGCCGGACCGCACTTCATTCGGATGCAGCGATGACGCGGAGTTCACTTATTTCGGTCGCGCCTTCTTGGTAGAGTCGTTGACGCAAAACGCATCTTTTGTAGCGGCGTTTGATCAAGCAAGAGACCTAGTGAGTCGATGGGAAAAGAGAGATGGATTCACACCATCGGAACCACAAATCCGCGTGGGAGAAAAAATCCTGCAGCAGCTGGTGAAGTGGAGCGAAGGAAGAGAAAGCCCCGAAAAGAAATGTCAGACCAAGTGTGAATAGCAAGCCGCCCTGCGATGGCTCCGCGCTTGGAGCCATCGCAGGGAGTAGTA
Source organism: Hahella sp. HN01 (assembly GCF_018986435.1). Lineage (GTDB taxonomy): Bacteria > Pseudomonadota > Gammaproteobacteria > Pseudomonadales > Oleiphilaceae > Hahella. The sequence continues at coordinate 53,705 of NZ_JAHMIN010000022.1, forward strand.
ACACAAGTTATTACTTGCGAATACCTTCTACCGTCATATACAGCTGAATTTCTTCTGCGGCGGGCCCCAGGCTCTTGGGAATACCAAAGTCCTTCAACTTAAAAGTAGTTGTGCCTTCAAAGCCCTCGCGGTATCCACCCCAAGGATCATTACCGCCCGCAATATGCTTGGCGTCCAGCACCACTTCTTTGGTCACGCCGCGCAGGGTCAGGTCGCCAATAATTTTCGCTTTGCCGTCGCCTTCAGGCACCACCTTTTTGCTGACAAACTTGGCGTCTGGGAATTTGTCCACGTACAGGAAGTCTTCGCTGCGAACGTGCTTATCGCGCTCAGCGTGATTGGTATCTACGCTGGATGGGTCAATATTCACCGACACTTTCGCTGCGGCGGGGTTAGCCTCATCGTAGGAAAACTCGCCGTCAAACTTGTTGAAGCGCCCCAATACCCAGCTGAAACCGAGGTGGGACATTTTGAATTGAATAAAAGAATGCGCGTTCTTGGTGTCCATGACGAAGTCCGCCGCATGAACCGACGCTGCGCCAGTCAACATAACGCCCAATACTGCGCCAACGATGCTCTTCTTCATTGCTGTTTATCTCCTTGGATTTAAGTTAAAAAAACACCCGTACAAAACCGCCGACAGCGAGAGCGGTTATTTGGGGGAAAACATTCTCATCAGAGTTTTATCTTTATCTATAACATGGTGCTTGATTGCCGCCAAAGCATGCAGTACGGCCAGCCCCACCAATGTCCACGCCAACACTTCATGAATCTCCCCGGCGATATCCTCCATGCCTTTAACAGGAGGCAACAACGCGGGAATTTCAAACCAGCCAAACACATCAATACCGCGCCCGTCTGCAGTGGAAATCAGATACCCGGCGATCATGGTGGCTATCAACAACAAATACAGCAGACGATGCGCCCATTCACTCGCGACTTTCTCGATACGGCTCAAGGAAGCCTCTGGTTCAGGACGAACATTGATAAACCGCCAAACCAACCGGAATACAATGACGAACAGCAGCAGCATCCCAATGCTTTTATGAATGAACGGAGCTTTTTGGTACCAGGCGTCGTAATATGACAAGTCCGTCATATACAACCCCAATCCGAATAAACCGAAAACAACAAGCGCGACCAGCCAATGCAGCAAAATCGCTATAAGTCCGTAATTTTGTTGTGTATTTTTCCACATGTTAAGCTGCTCCCATCATCAATTGCCGTAGTCTAACCTCAACTATTTCGTATAAATATCGATAAATTTGAGATAGAGAATTCTATTTTTTAGAAAGCTTAGACCGAAGCCTTCCTTTTTCCAGCGAGCAAATACATCACCCGCCGTAACTGCTCCCTGGGTATATTAATGATCACCACTCCCAGCAAGGTCAAAGCGCCTCCAAGAGACAGCTTCCAGGTCAGCACATCTCCAAACCAGAATATGCCAAACACCATTGCGAATATCGGGGCCAACAACATCATCGGCGTAACCAGAGAAACGCTGTAGCGCCCAAGTAAGCGATACACGATGCCATGACCAATAATAGACGCCGCCACCGCGGAATAAAGCGGCGCCCAGTAATCCGACCACTCGCTTTGAGTCAGTCGCGACCACTGACCTTCTTCAAAAATATATGACAACAGCAACAATGACGGCGTCGCCACAAGCGCAATCCACGCCTGCAATCGCATCACTCCCAAGGTGGGGCATTGCTTCATTAAAATCGTAGCGACAGCCATACTTGCCGCCGCGCCCACCACCCAGGCAAGCGCATCCAGATGATTAAATACAACTGGATCAAATCCGATAATGAATACTCCAGACAAAGCAAGTACGATTGCTCCGCCCTTAACCCACCCAATACTTTCTTTTAATATCGCCGCCGCCAAGATGGCTGAAAAGGGAACATATAGCTGCGTCGCAATAGCAACTGAGGCTATATTTCCTCCCGCATTAAGCCCCAGGAACATCATACTGAAGTGTAATACACCCAATACAAATGCTACTGACAGCAATGGCTTCATATATCCCTTCGCCGGCTTCAACCAAGGGGCCGTCAACGCCAGCAAAATGGCGAAACGCAATGCGGTAAATAAAAGAGGCTGAAAGTGTTGGGCGCCTTCCTTGCCCGCAATGAAATTAAATCCCCATGCGAGGTTCGCCAGCAGGCCCAACAACAAGTCCAATAGGCTCATAAATAATCTTCGCCTGCAGCGACGGTTTGATACGAATTGCAGCGCAAAAAGCATATACAAAATAACTTGGAATAGATCGTTAACATGCTGTAATCAGTGGGCCTAAACAGAGGTTGATAATTAGTACATTAGTATAGATAGGTAACTCTACCTAACTTGTTTTGTGGATAATTGGACTATATTTAACCAGTCCTTAAAAGGAGGGGAATCATGGAAAATCAATTTGACGAAGACGTAATTATCCCAAGCAACAACTAAAAAGTAGTTGAAGTATCACGAAGCCAGTTTATCGAACCGGCAATCGTAAAAATCCGCTGACGCAACGGCGGAACCGCGCCTCAAAAAGGCGCCAAATAGAATTCGGATCAGTTATTTTATCCAGACGCAGTGCGCCGTTGCGCGGCTACAACCGGTTGGTGCTATCCACCGGTCAGTTTGCGTAGCGCGTAAACATCAAACCGGCCGCTTTTTCCTGTCACAGCAAAGCTCGGTTCACGCCCCAGCAAACATGGCGCGCCTTTCGGTCGCTTAACCACTATTCGCTTAACGTCCTGACGCAACGCCGACGCCAACAATTCGTCCGCATCAGGGTCAGCGCCGACAATATCCTTAAACGCCTGCATTTCTTTCTTTACGGCGCTGCTCTTGCGACGTTCAGGAAACATGGGGTCGAGGTAAACCACATCTATCCCATCAGGAAAAACAGCAAAGGCTTCTCCCAGATGCAGTGTCATACGCGCAGCCACTGACGCAGCGTCAGAACAGTCTTGCGCACGACGCAAACCATCCGCCAACAGACAATGCACCAGCGGGTTACGCTCGTACATCACCACATGACACCCCAACGCCGCCAATACATAGGCGTCCCGCCCCAAGCCCGCTGTGGCGTCCAGCACGTTCAAGCGCTTTACATCGCCTTTCAGTCCTACCGCCTTAGCCACCATTTCACCACGACCGCCGCCATGTTCGCGTCGATAAGCCAGCGCGCCTTCGACAAAATCCACAAACACCGGTCCCGGCGCCTGCATACGCCAATTGACTAACTCCACTCGCGCATCAGAGAAGTTCAGCAAGTACACTGATTTATCACTCTTGGCCGGCAATGCCTCCAAGGCGACAAGTGGCAGTCCGAACCGGGATGAAAACGCTTCAGCCTCGTCCCGGCGTTGTTCGCAATAGCTCACCAACACCTGATTGTCATAAGAAATCATGGCGATATATCCATAGAAAAAAAGAAAGGTATTAAAGCAGGAGTTTAAACAAACAGATCTATGCTGACCAAGCTGTCAACGCCATCGCGCGGCGCATTGTTGGCGGTAGACTGATAGGTTTCTATGGCCTGTTGCGCGGCTAGAGATACATCATCAGGCTCAGGCTTCCGTTGCAGCTGTGTTTGCTCTGGAGAATTGTTGGCGTTAACGCGACGAAACGGGATGCTCTCCTGCGTCCTGGTCTGCAACGCTTCCTCGGCAGGAAATGCCTGCTCAACACTGCGGCGCTGAGACTCATCACGACGCGAGGCATCCGCATCGCTGATCGTTGAGCTGTCATTGCGCTTAATTGTGGGCAGTAACGGCAGCGATGAGCCGACTCCGCCAATCATGCAGCTATCCTTCCGGCGACTAACGCCCGGTCCATGTCAATTATTGAGACTTTCAATTAGCAGGGCTCCGAGCAAGTTGCCGGGGCGACTCTTAGAGTATAGACCGCCCCGTTACAGCCGTTATTGGCGGCCCGCACAAATACGGGCGCCCAACTTAGGCTACATACAACCAGATCAAAAGACCTGCGCCTAATAGCATGCGATAGATTACGAACGGCATGAAACCTATCTTCTGTAAAAATTTTAAAAATAAATGAATACAGGCGTAGGCGCTGACGGCGGAAATAAGCACCGCCCCGGCAATCTCAGACCATTGCGAACTAGTCCCGGTGTCCGCCAGCTCAAGCCCTTTGAACAAGCCAGCAGCGGCGATCAAAGGGATGGATAGCAAGAAAGAGAATCGGGCCGCCGTATCCCTGTTCAAACCAAGAAATAAGGCTGACGTCATGGTGATACCGGAGCGCGACGTGCCTGGAATCAGCGCCAGCGCCTGGGAGACGCCAATAATCAACGCATCTTTCAGAGTAAACTGGTCAATATCACGCGTTCCTACTTTGCGGTCGGCCAGTCCCAACAATACCCCGAAACCTATAGTCGCCAGTGCGATAACCAAAGCGGAACGCAGGTTCTCTTCAATCCAGCTGTCCAACAGTACTCCCGCCAGACCCGCAGGGATAGTGCCGAGAATAACCGCCCAGGCGAGACGCGATTCTTGCGATGCGCCGCCGCCAGCAATCTGCTTAATCCATCCATTGAGCAAGTTGAAAATATCGGCGCGGAAATAAATCATAACCGCCAGCAAGGTGCCGACATGAACGGCCACGTCAAACGCCAATCCCTGATCCTGCCAGCCCCAAACCTCAGAGGGAAGAATCAAATGCGCGGAGCTGGAAATAGGAAGAAATTCCGTCAGCCCTTGAATCAGCGCCAAAACAACGATTTCAAGCCAAGTCATCTAAAATGTTCCCATAAAATATTAAGCACAAAAAAAAGCCCCTTAAAGTTCCACTTGTCGAGGTCGACGTCAAGCGCGACATTCGTGAAAGTTTGGAGAGGTAAACAGAAAAGAAACACTAACGGCTTTTAGCGACCGGGAAGTTTTTTCCAGGCCACTTCATCACGCAAATAAATAGGCTGAGCTTCAATGGCGGACACAGTACGCCTCATCTCAAACATCGACACAGACATTTCCGCCATTGCAGCCGCACGCGGCCCCCACTCGAGCTCCTGTATGGGCGAGCTTTCGATCAACGTCGCCGGCAGACGCTCAAGATAAACCAGACCGCTCCCCAATATGGCCAGTTCCTGTTCCGAGACTTGCGCATCGACCATTTCTGGAGGAACCACTTGCTCCGCATAAACTTCTTTAACGCTACCCGAGGAATGCTCATAGCCCGCCCAATAGACTTCGTTCATACGCGCATCGAGCAGACAAACAACTTGGCCGGCAGGGCTTTTCTGGCGCTTGAACCACGCAAACGCCATCGCTTGCAACGTAGAAACAGGAATAACGGGCAAGTCGGAGCCAAAAGCCAATCCCTGCACAATACCGGCTGCAATGCGGAGCCCGGTAAATGAGCCCGGCCCTCTTCCAAACGCCAGCGCATCCAACTGCCCCACACGCAAACCGCTATCGCCAAGCAAACTATCAATCATAGGCAGGCAGCGCTTGGCGTGAGCTCTTGGCGTCGCTTCCAGCAGTTCGGTCAACTCGCCGTCGTTCCATAAGGCTACGGAACAGGCGTCACTTGATGTATCGAGCGCGAGTATTTTTGCCATGAGGATTGTTCAATCAATTCTGAAGAGAAGGCGGCGCAGAACAGCGCCGCCCGAAGATGAAGATATAAGTATTATTCTACAGACCAGCGAAGACACGGTCACGAATTTCGTCTACTGAGCCAACGCCTTCAACGCGCAGATATTCAGGCGCAGCGTCCGCATCCTTCTCCGCCCAGTTGCGGTAGTAATCGACCAGAGGCGCGGTTTGAGAATGGTAAACTTCCAAACGCTTACGCACAGTTTCTTCTTTATCGTCTTCACGCTGAACCAGTGGTTCGCCGGTAACGTCGTCCTTACCTTCCACCTTGGGTGGGTTGTAGTCGACGTGATAAACGCGACCGCTCGCTTCATGTACGCGACGTCCGCTCAAACGCTTGATGATTTCTTGATCATCTACGGCGATTTCTACGACATTATCAATTTTTACACCGGCTTCACGCAGCGCTTCCGCTTGCGGAATTGTGCGAGGAAAGCCGTCAAACAGGAAACCGTTGGCGCAATCGTCTTCTTTAATGCGGTCTTTGACCAGCGCGATAATGGTTTCATCTGACACCAATCCGCCCGACGCCATGACCTCTTTCACTTTCAGGCCCAGAGGAGAGCCTGCTTTTACCGCAGCGCGCAGCATGTCGCCAGTGGAAATCTGGGGTATCCCGAATTTCTTCATAATATTCTGCGCTTGCGTGCCCTTTCCGGCGCCGGGTGCGCCCAACAAAATAATTCTCATACCAATTACACTCCTGATCCAAGCAACAAATTCCTGTGCGCTTGCGCCGGCTACAGGCCGACGCAGCAGTCTGTCGACGAGTTATTATTGTCGAGTTCCATCATGGCCTTCTGTGAGACCACTCTCAACACATTGATTCTAATCGCATTTCCCCGCGATTCCGGCGACAATACACATCCGATTAGAGACGCTGCACATTGTAGGGAAGATTAGCAAAGAGCTGAATTATACGGATATAGGCAGGCAACCTGAAGCGCCAATCTCGATAAAGCCGCCCGTGCGGCGGCTCCTTGGCGGATCTACCCCATCTGGGAGGCCAGTTGATTCAGTGAATCGCTGGATTGCTTCAGTTGTTCAAACACTTCAAATACGATCTCAGGCTGCATATCCAGACGCTTGGCGTAGTACACCGGATCATCTGGAACTTGATCGTCGCCCAACTCAAGCTCTTTGAGCAAGCAGTTAGACAACTGAATCAGCAAGACATAATCCTCATAAGGGCCGTGATAATCTTTGACCTGATGCCCTGCTGCGGTCATGGAAACTTCCTTCGGCAACCGCCAATGCTCCAACAAAATGGAGCCCAGCATCCCATGCCCCAAACCGACCAGCTCCTTGGCGCCGCCCATGCCAAGCACTTGCTTTTCCAACACGGCCAACTCAGTCATCGGGTCCGCTTCCGCAAGTTTATTGAGCATGGTGTATTCGGGGCGGAACAAATGCCCCAGAAGCAAAATACCAAAGTTATGCAGCAACCCGGTCAAATACGCCAGCGATGGATTGATGCGTTCATCCGGCACGTGAAAAGCCAGACGCTGCGCCAACAGGGAAACATGCAGCGCATGTCGCCAGAAACACACGATGCCAAGCGGGCCTTCATTGGGTAAATCAAAAGCCTTACTGGCGGAAATAGACAGCGCCAACTGACTGACGCGCTCAAATCCAAGGACGCGCATCACCGCATCTTTGACGCTTTCCAGCTTACCTCTGTATCCGTACAACGCCGAGCGGGCCTGTCGCATAATCTGCGCCGCAAGGCTGGGGTCCTGCTCAATAATCGCCGCCAATTCGCCTGCCGTCGCGTCTGGATCTGAGGTGGCCTGCAGTATCCGCGTCGCAACCGTTGGCATCGGCGGCAACTTGTAAAGACGCTTCAGTCGCTCCGCCACGCGCTCAGCGTTGGCTTCGCCTACATCGGGACTTTCTGGAGTATCTGATGATAAAGGATTCATTGCCTGCGCCTCGCAACAACCTTGCTTAAGTTTTATAGCACTACTCATCACTCTCTGAAAGCTTTCGCGATCCAAGCGCAGTAAAGTGTTATGACACCCTGACTGAATATATATCTGTTCCTTGGCGAACAGACGCTCATCGCATACGGCATGAACGCCATAAGCGTTGGCGATGGGGGGATGTGAGCCGGGTTCGCAGTCCCGGAAAAGGCGATCCGCCTGTCGGCCGGTAAGGCGCTGCAGGTTGCGCCGAATCGCGCCATTGAGGGCATCCAGGTTCATTTGCGTCCCGAATTCGGTGATCGCCATCACGACGCCTTTGGCGTCCACTAGGATTTCCGCAACCGCCACACAATCAGGCAACACCTCAGCCGCCTTCAAAGCAGCGTCGATATTGCCTGCGCGATCATGGTGTATCTGTTGATACGGCACTCCCTGCCGATTCAGATACTGCATAACTCTGGATGCAAGCGGCACACTTCCCCCGTTCTACTAAATGAGTACAAATAATAGTTTAGTTTATATGTGGTTGAGGGGATGTGCGTGATATGAATCACATGCAAAGGTAAGCTTGCGTTGCGCAATGTTGGAGTTTGGTAACCGACCCGGCGACGCCGGGTCGGCGGCGGGATTAACCGGTATTACGCATACCGGCGGCGACGCCCGCCATCGTAACTTTGAGCGCTTTTTCAACCGTTTCCTTGTTGGTCTCGCCCTCAGCCCGATCACGCACCAATAGCTCTACCTGTAAGTAGTGCAGCGGGTCCGTATAGGGGTTACGGACCTGCAGAGAATGCATGAAGACAGGGTTATCCAGCAACAGTTCATCCTGCCCTTTCAGCTCATTGATCAAGCGCACGGCGCACCCCGCCCGGCGACGCAACTCATCCCCCAATGGATGCAGCTCGGGCTTAACCAGACGCTCCTCATAAAAGCGCGCAATCTCCGGGTCGACTTTGGACAACACCATTTCCAGCATGTCCACATGTGTCTCAAAGAATGGCCACCCGGTCAGCATCGCTTTCAACGTATCGGCGCCGCCATCGTCTACTGCGGTTTGCAGTGCGGTATCGCTACCCAACCAGGCAGGCAACATCAGTCGCATTTGCGTCCAGGCGAAAATCCATGGAATCGCGCGCAGACTTTCAACGCCGCCAGACGCCTTACGACGCGCAGGACGGCTGCCTAACGCCAGCTTACCCAACTCCTGCTCCGGCGTCGCGGAACGAAAATACTCGACGAAACCTGGACGTTCACGCACCACTTCGCGATAGGAGTTCACCGCCAGTCCGGATAACTTGTCCATCATCTCGCGCCAAGCAGGCTCAGGCTGAGGCGGCGGCACCAAGGAAGCCTCCAATACCGCGCCGAGGTAGAGATTAAAGCTCTGTTTGGCGACCTTGGGTTGCCCGAACTTAAAGCGGATCATTTCACCTTGTTCGGTAATCCTGAAGTTACCCGCAACGGAACCTGGCGGTTGTGACAAAATGGCTCGGTTAGCAGGTCCGCCGCCACGACCGACCGTTCCACCACGACCGTGGAAAAGCGTCAGTTTCACATCGTGCTTCGCGGCCACTTTGACCAGCGCCTCCTGCGCCTGATACTGAGCCCAGGCCGCCGCCATCTGCCCCGCATCCTTGGCGGAATCCGAATAGCCGATCATGACCTCTTGTTTACCGCCGATGTACTCCCGATACCATGGAAGGTCCAGCAAACGACCAATGCTATCCGCTGCGCCTTGCAAGTCGCTCAGGGTCTCAAACAGCGGCGCAATCGGAATACGATGGCGCATGCCGCTCTCACGCAGTAATAGAATTACCGCCAGCACATCGGATGGGTCGCTCGCCATGGAGATAACATAGGAAGCCAGTCCTTCTGGAGGTTGCATCGCTACAACCTTGCAGGTATCCAGGACCTCCTTGGCTTCTGCAGACGCGGGCCATTCTTTGGGAAGTAGCGGACGCCGCCCCTCCAGTTCCCGAATCAAAAACGCCTGTTTCTCTTCTTCCGTCCATTGCGAGTAATCGCCAATATCGAGGTAAGCGCATATTTCCTTCATAACGTCGCTGTGACGCTCGGAGTCCTGTCGGATATCCAGTCTCACCAATTGCAGACCGAAACATTGCGCCCGACGAATGACATCCAGTAGCGGCCCGTTGGCGATAACTTCCATACCGCAGTCCCGCAGCGAGCGATAGCACACCATTAACGGCTCAATCAGCTCCGCATTATTCAGCAATACATCAGCGGAAGGCTTTTTCGTGGAGTCCAGTGCCTCAGCGGCCCAGACCCTTGTCGCCTCCAACCGGCTGCGCAACTTGGCGAGAATCTTCCGGTATGGCTCACGGCTCTGCCCCGAAGCACGCGCCAGCTCGCCATTACACGCAGTCATAGATAGTTCTGAGCGCAATGCCTCGATATCACGCAAATACAGGTCCGCCGCCATCCAACGACTCAACAAAAAGACTTCGCGAGTAACCTCTGAGGTGACATTGGGATTACCGTCCCTGTCCCCTCCCATCCAGGATGCAAACCGCACGGGATTCACATTAATCGGCAGCCCTTCACCAAAACGCTCCTGTAGAGCGGCGTCCATCTGACGCATGAAATCCGGCACCGCCTGCCATAACGAGTTCTCTATCACGGCGAAGCCCCACTTAGCCTCATCCACTGCGGTGGGACGCTCATAACGGATCTCATCCGTATGCCAGGCTTCGGTGATAAGGCGACGCAGACGCTCAACAATCTTGGCGTACTCTTCGTCCAGCAAGTCGCTACGGTCCAGGGATTCAAGACACTCAGAAATCTGGTCATATTTCTGAATCAAAGTGCGACGGGTAATTTCAGTGGGGTGCGCCGTCAGCACGAACTCCAGATTCAAGTCCGCCAGTTGCGCGAAGAATTTATCTTTACTGACGCCTTGGCCAATAAGGCGGTCAAACACGACTTCGATAGTGTCCAGGCGGTTATCGACCAGTTCGCTGGCGGGCGCCCGACGCCTTACAATATGATATTGCTCAGCGATATTGGTAAGGTTTAGAAACTGGTTGAACGCTCTTGCAACCGGCGCCAGTTCCTCATCATTCAAGCCCGAAAGCACCTCTTTCAGCTGCTTTCTCTGGCTGATTTCCGCATTGCGGTCTGCTTTTGCGGCGATACGGATTTTCTCGATTTTATTGAATATTTCGTCGCCAAGGTGGTAGCGGATGCTCTGTCCCAACAACTCTCCCAGAAGGCGTACGTTTTCTCTCAGCTCTGGATGCAATTCCTTCATCATTTCTCTTACTCCGCCGCTTTTTCAAAAGTCTTTTCTTCGTTGACGTTTTGTTGCAATCGCTTTTTCTTAACTATAACTCAGTGAAATATCGAAAAATTCCGAACTAGAACAATAGCACCCCCCGTCGTGGTTGTCTCACCATTCATCCGCTTCGGAAGCCGCCCCGCCGTATACGGTCTAAACTGAATATAACCCCCGCGGAACCGCCCGCGTCACGTTCGGCCACCTTCTCAGGCCGCTACGTACATGCTCTTATGGCCCGATTATTGGGGGCCTCCTAGACTGAAATTGATGTCGTTTGTTTTACATAGGCCGCTTTATGAAAATTAACGCTCTCGTACAAAACTGGGAAAACACCGCCAACGTTCGTCTTACGAACAAGGAATATCCCCTGCGTCTGCGCATAGAAGACGCAGCCAGAGTCGCAGCCCTTGCAGAAATGTACCCGCTTCGCAGTCAGGAAGAAATCATTAGCGAACTCCTGTCCGCCGCGCTGGATGAGCTGGAAAGCAGCTTTCCTTATGTGCAGGGAGTCAAAGTAGTGGCGGAAGATGAAATGGGCGACCCCATGTACGAAGATGTCGGCCCAACGCCCAGATTTTTGCAGTTGAGCAAGAAGTACATCAGCCTACTCAAGCAAGAGCTGAAAGCGGCCAATAGCTAACCGTATTCAAAGATGCGCGCAGACAGCGCGCATCTTGCTTTATAGGCCTTCTTCTTTAGCTTTATCCCAGAGCAAGTCCATTTCCTGCAACGACGCGTCGTCCAGGGTCTTGCCCTGCTCTTGCAGTAGCGACTCGATGCGAGAAAATCGCCTGACGAATTTGGCGTTAGCCCTGCGCAAAGCCGCCTCGGGATCAGCCTTAACGAATCGCGCCAGATTCACGCAGCAAAAAAGCACATCTCCCAACTCATCTTCCAGCTTATCCTGATCTAGAACCGGCGCCGCCAGCTCGTGGCGTAGCTCATCTATTTCTTCATGGATCTTGTCGAGAACAGGGTTGATTTCCGGCCAGTCAAAGCCATGCAACGATGCTCGCTTCTGCAGCTTTTGCGCTCGCTGCAACGCAGGCATGGCGTTGGGAATATCCGCCAATACACTTGAGGGCGCTGTCGTCTCTTGCACTTCGCCCTGCTTCTTCAGCTCTCGTTCCTGCTGCTTAATACGCTCCCAATTGGCCTTAATCTGTTCTTCGCTGATAGTTTCCCCTGGAGCCAAACGGCTTTCCAGGGTTCCATCGGGAAATACATGAGGATGACGGCGCAACAGTTTACGCACGACGCCATCCACAATATCCGGCCATTGAAACAAGTCTTTCTCTTGCGCCAGTTGTGAATAGAAAACCGCCTGAAACAGCAAATCCCCCAGTTCATCACGCAAGTGCGGCCAATCTTCGCGCTCAATCGCATCCGCTACTTCATAGGTTTCTTCTATGGTGAACGGAACGATGGATGCAAAGTCCTGCTTCAAATCCCAGGGACAGCCATCCTTCGGGTCCCGCAGGCGGCGCATCAAATATAAAAGATCTTCCAGAGTGTATTGGACGCTCTTGTCTTTCTCGCTCATCACCCTTCTCCCGGCTTGGCGCGGCGCGCATCGATAATGTTGGGCAGCCTCCGAATACGGTCGAACATGCGGCCCAATACATCGATGGAAGTTACTTCCACGGTCAGACGAATATCCGCGGTACTCTGATTCTTGTCAGTATTTGTCAATGCGGCGGTCACGTTGATCTTCTCATTCGCCAGCAACAAGGTGATATCCCGCAATAGTCCGGGGCGGTCATAAGCATTAATAACCACATCCACAGGATAGGTGTACTCGGTATCGCCCCAACTTACTTCTATCATGCGATTGGGTTCGACCGTCTGTAACTGCAGCGCGTTGATACAATCTTGTCGGTGAATGGAAACACCCCGGCCAATAGTGATATAGCCGACGATGGGGTCGCCCGGGGCGGGCTTACAGCAGTTCGCCATCTGAGTCATCAGGTTACCGACGCCACGGATGTGAACATCGGAAGACTTAGCGCTTTCCTGTGCAGCGCGTAGATGCAGCGACAGCTGTTCATCCCGCGGCTCCAACATGTTCTGCGCCGTATGGGCCACCTGCATCGGCTTGAGATCGCCGGCGCCGATAGCGGCGAACATGTCTTCCGCGGAAGGATAGTTTACTTTTTGCGCTAGATCGTCGAAGTCCAGCTGCTCTAATGACAGACGTTTCAACACACCTTGCAGGATATCGCGCCCTTCTTCGACATTTTGATCGCGATCCTGCAGCTTAAACCAATGGGTGATTTTCGCCCGCGCTCTGGAAGTATTGGCATAGCCCAGATCCGAGTTAAGCCAGTCGCGACTGGGGCGAGCCTGATTCGAGGTCAGAATCTGCACCTGATCGCCGGTTTTCAACTTGTAGTTAAGCGGTACGATTCGGCCGTGAATCTTAGCGCCCCGGCAAGCGTGCCCGATTTCCGTATGCACCTTGTAGGCGAAATCAATAGGCGTCGATCCTGCTGGCAAATCAATAACATGCCCGTCTGGAGTGAATACGTAGATGCGGTCGCTGACAATGTCGTTGCGCCACTGATCAACAAGCTCCGAAGTCTTGCTTCCCAGTTCGTCCTGCCACTCGAGCACTTGCCGAAGCCAGGCGATTTTCTGCTCGTAACCGTGAGATTTCTGCTGTGTATCCGTGCCTTTATATAGCCAATGCGCACAGACGCCCAGCTCCGCTTCTTCATGCATTTTTTGCGTGCGGATCTGCACCTCCATGATTTTCCCGGAAGGACCCACTACTGCTGTGTGCAAAGATTGATACCCGTTTTGCTTCGGGTTGGCGATATAGTCGTCAAACTCATGGGGAATGTGGCGCCACAACGCATGCACCACCCCTAAGGCGGAGTAGCAGTCGCGAATGCTGGGAACCAGAATACGGATGGCGCGGATATCATAGACTTGCGAAAAGTCGATCCCCTTACGATGCATTTTGCGCCATATGCTGTAAATGTGCTTGGCCCGACCGGAAAGCTCCGCTTTGATGCCACTGGCTTCCAGCTCCTGACGCAAAGCGGAGAGCGCCTCTTCAATAAACTTCTGCCGATCCAGGCGGCGCTCGTCCAGCAACTTGGCGATCTTCTTATAGGCGGTCTCATGCAGATAGCGGAAAGACAAATCTTCCAGCTCCCACTTCAGATAACCAATCCCCAAGCGGTGCGCCAACGGCGCGTAAATATCGAAAACTTCTCTGGCGACGCGGTGGCGTTTGTCGGACCCTGCGTTTTTTACGTCTCGAATGGCGCAGGTTCGCTCGGCCAGCTTAATCAAAGCCACGCGCACGTCGTCGATCATGGTGACAAGCATGCGGCGAATGTTGTCCACCTGAGTTTGAGTCTGCCCCAGCACGCTACCCTGAATAGGATGACGCAGGCTGGAAATCGCCGCCATCTGCGAAACGCCTTCAATCAATTTGGAGACTTCTTCGCCAAACTCTTCGTTCACTCTGACAAGGGAGAGCTTGCCTTCACGCACTGCGCGGTAAAGCACAGCCGCAATCAAGCTGGGCGTATCCAGCTGCAGCTCTGACAGAATCTGCGTCATTTCCAAACCGGTCAGAAAGCTGCTGGAGCCTTCCGACCAAAGATTTCCGGCGCGCACAGCCTCTGATTCGATCTCTTTCGCCAGCAGGCAGGCGCGACGAAACGACGCCACATCCTCCAGTTCAACCTGTTGCTGTAAACGGTCAATCCAACCGTTGATATCAACTGACCCGTCCTGAGCCAAAGGATAATCTTCGCGAACTTTAACCATAGTGACGCCTTTCGCCAGACTCTCTTATTTTCTGAGTAACGGTCTTACGCTTTCTCGAATAAGGCCATTGACTCGACATGGGCCGTATGCGGGAACATATCCATTACCCCGGCCTTGATCAGCTTGTATCCCTGCGCCGCCAGAATGCCGGCGTCCCGCGCCAAAGTAGCGGGGTTACAGGACACATAAACAATTCGCTTCGCCCCAAAACGGGTCATTTGCTTCGCTAACTCTTCCGCGCCAGAGCGCGGCGGATCCAGCAGAACTTTGTCATAAGTGCGCAGCCATGCATGCTTCGCCTCATTAACCGGAGCCAAGGGAAGATGCAGGTCCGCTGCATGAAACTCTACGTTGCTGACGCCGTTGAGTTCCGCATTGGCGTAGCCTCGACGCACCATATCTTCGCTGCCCTCTACACCCACAACATGCGCCGCCGTGCGGGCAATAGGCAGAGTGAAGTTACCCAGTCCGCAAAACAGGTCAAGGATAGTCTCGCCCGCCTGCGGCTGCAGCCATTCCAGGGCCTGCGCCAACATCCGACGGTTGATATCGCGATTGACCTGAGTAAAGTCCATTGGATGGAACTGCATCGTCAAATCATAGTCGCTCAGTTGATAGCTGAGCAGTTCCTGGCCATCTTTCGGCCACAATTTGGCGACGGTATCGGGACCTTTCGGTTGCAAATAGATTGCCAACCCGGTTTGCTCGGAGAAAGCGATCAGTTTTTGCAAATCATCTTCAGTAAGCGGGTCCATATGACGAATTACCAAGGCGCAAACATCATCGCCCGCCGCCACTTCGATCTGAGGAATGCGCTGATAGCCGGAGAGGCTTCGAATCAGCGCTTTCAGCTCAGGAATTCGGCCGCCGACGGACTCGATCAATATCGGGCATTCATCAATGGCGGTCAGGAAATTGCTATAGCGCTCGCGGAAGCCGACCAGGGCTTCATCACGCTTGGCGACATAACGCACACCCAGTCTCGCTTTTGTGCGATAACCGCGCCCCGCGCCCACCAGAGGCGGAACAACCTGCTCAGGCTTCAGGTCGCCAAAATGTCTTAGGTGATCCAGCAGCACAGACTCTTTGTGGTTGATCTGAAAGCCCAGATCAACATGCTGCATACTGCAGCCGCCGCATAGTTTTGAGAATTGACAGTCAGGCTCAATGCGTTGTGGATGCTGCGTCAGCACCTCTTCTACAGCAAGCTCATCATAGCTGCGACGACTGTTTACATATCGCGCAGTCACAGTTTCGCCAGGCAATGCGCCTTCGACAAACAGGGTTTTGCCGTCTTTCTGGGAGACGCCGCGCCCTTCGTGACTGAGAGATTCAATTTCGCAGGTAATGGACTCTTGGGGTAACTTCTTTCTACGACGAGACATGCTTATAAACCTGGGCTATGGGGCCGATCTGGATAAAAAGCCGGCCATTATAGCGGCCTCCCGCAACAGATATAAGGGCTTTGGCGTCGCGCTCCGGCGCGACCGCTTTAGCCGCGGAATACGCCGGTAGACAGGTAGCGGTCGCCCCGATCACAGATAATGGCGACGATCACCGCATTTTCAACCTCACGGGAAATTCGCAACGCTCCAGCGATGGCGCCGCCGGAAGATACGCCACAGAAGATCCCCTCTTCCCGGGCCAGGGCGCGCATGGTCTCTTCGGCTTCCTGTTGAGCGATATCCAAAACCAGATCCACGGACTCAGGCTGGTATATTTTGGGCAGATACGCTTCCGGCCAGCGACGAATACCGGGGATGGATGCGCCATCAGCAGGCTGCAGGCCGACAATCTGAATCTCCGGATTGCGCTCTTTGAGGTAACGAGAGGTCCCCATGATAGTGCCGGTGGTTCCCATGGAGCTGACGAAGTGAGTAATAGCGCCATCAGTTTGCCGCCAGATTTCCGGGCCCGTCGTCTTGTAGTGCGCCAGGGGGTTATCCGGGTTAGCGAACTGATCCAGCACCTTGCCTTTTCCTTCTGACTCCATTTGCTTGGCGAGGTCACGCGCGCCTTCCATGCCCTCTTCTTTGGATACAGAGATGATTTCCGCACCATAGGCGGTCATTGCGGCGCGGCGCTCTTCACTCATATGCGCCGGCATGATCAGGACCATACGGTAACCTTTGATCGCTGCAGCCATAGCCAGAGCAATCCCGGTATTGCCGCTGGTCGCCTCAATCAACGTATCGCCAGGCCGGATGCCGCCCCGATTTTCCGCCTCCTGAATCATGCTCATGGCGGGACGGTCTTTGACTGATCCCGCTGGATTATTCCCTTCAAGTTTCGCCAGAATGACGTTACTGGTGTCGCCGGGCAGTCTCTGCAATCGAACAAGCGGTGTGTTTCCAACGTAGGATTCAATCGTGGGGTATGACATCTTTAACGTTCGCTTCTTTTTAAATTCAATCAATTAGCTGTAGAATCGGAAATGTCCTTGTCCGCTGCGGCGCCGCTGTGACAATGACTCGACGTCGCCTGAGCAAAAATCCGGTCCCTGTTACGCCATCGAACCATTTCCGTCGATAGCCGCGTTCGGACTTGATATTGGCCGAACATCGGCCATGATAAGCAATAATCTGAGAGTGGCGATATATTCTTTTTTAATATAAAAATCACTTTATATCATAAATACCATAATATGCCGTTTATCCGCGCCTCCTCTACAAGCCGCCGAAGGGCCCCTGCATGAAACGTTGGGGAATAAAAGTAAAGGTCATCTTATTGACCTTGGCGCCATCGCTTACTATTGCGTTCACGTTGTCCGCAGCCTTTGTATTTACACGCCTGGACGATCTTAGCGACGTGCTTCTGGAGCGCGGCTCCGACTCCGCCCGCCACCTCGCAAACGCTGCAGAGTATGGCGTTTTCACCGGAAACCGTCGTCAATTGATTGGGTTAACCAACGCCGTACTGGAAGAGAAAGACATTCGTTCAGTCTCGATTTACGGACGCCAGCGTCAGATACTAGCCCATGCCGGTCCGCGCATTCAGGAAGAGCATACAATCCCCGCCAGCTTATCTACTCAGCTTACGATTTATTCCAGCGAGGATGTGCTGCGCTTCACCGCGCCGGTCACCTTACAAGACCTTAGCCTGAGCGAAGACGCCAACTTACAGGAATCTGAAACCACCAATGGTCTGCAGGACAACATTTTGGGCTGGGCGGTCATTGAAGTCTCCCGAGCGCCGACACAGGTCGCCAAATATCGGACCATTCTCTTTGCTGTCAGCGCCGTGTTCAGCGCGATTATTGTCTGCACTATCCTGGCGTTGCGTTTAAGTCGCGACCTTACCTCGCCGCTATCTCAAGTGGCGCAAGCGCTTACTCGTATAAAAGAAGGCAAGCTGGACACCCGTGTTTATATAGAAGCAAGTCCCGAGCTGGCTTTACTGCAGGACGGCATCAACTCCATGGCGGAAGCTCTCGCCAAGGCCCGCAGTGAGATGCAACAGAATATAGATCAGGCCACGGAAGACCTGAGAGAGACTCTGGAAACTATAGAAATCCAGAATATTGAATTGGACATGGCTCGCAAAGAAGCGATCGAAGCCAGTCGGGTGAAGTCCGAGTTCCTCGCCAATATGTCCCACGAAATCCGCACACCGCTTAACGGCATCATCGGGTTCACGCATCTTCTTCTGAAATCCAATCTGGGACCACAGCAACGGGACCAGCTCAACACCATCCTGAAGTCGTCCGAGATCCTGCTGACGATCATCAACGACATCCTCGACTTCTCGAAAATCGAGGCTGGCAAGCTGGTGCTGGACAACACCACCGTCAATCTTCAGGAAATCGTGGAAGACGTTCTCACCATGCTCGCCCCGGGCGCCCACGAGAAAAACCTGGATCTGGCGGGACTCGTCTATTCCGATGTTCCCAGCCACATCATGGGCGATCCGCTGCGCATCAAACAGATCGTCACTAATCTGGTCAACAACGGTATTAAATTCACTCAAAGCGGCGAAGTGGTGGTGCGCGTCATGCTGGAGGACGAGTCCGACGAGCGCTCGCTCATCAAGATCACGGTCACAGACAGCGGCGTAGGACTCTCTCGCGTTCAGCAGCAGACGCTCTTCAGCGCATTCAGTCAGGCGGATGCGTCAACGGCAAGGCGTTTTGGCGGCACGGGTCTTGGTCTGGTTATTTCCAGGCGCCTGACCGAGCAAATGGGCGGTCAGATCGGAGTAGAGAGCGAACTGGGCAAAGGGTCGACATTCTGGATCGAGCTTCCTGTTGAAATCGCCCCCAACCAACCGGACAACGAGCTTAACCACCGCTTGTTCGAGGGCGAGCGAGTCATCTATCTTGAACACCAGAAAAAAACCGGACTGGCGGTGGAGCATACGCTTAACAAATGGGGTTCCAATGTCACGCAGGTGGACAACATCAAAGATCTGGCGGACAAGGTGGAAGAGGCTCAACGCAAAGGCGAAGGCTTCGCCGTCGCGATTATTGGCCTGACCCGCCACCACTTGCGTTCTAACTCGTACCTGCAGACCGTGCGCAAGCTGGAATATAAACTCGACTGCCGCACGCTAATACTGACCCCCACCATCGACACCGGCAACGAAGAGCCGCCAATATTGACTGACGCCTCAACGTTCCTGATCAAGCCGGCGTCACAGCGACGGCTGGCGAATGCGCTTAGCTGGTTGATCGAAGGACGCTCTGAAGAAGAGGAAGCCCCCTCAGCAATATCCATCAAGCAGCTGAACGCCACCAGTGGCCGCAAGCCGCTGGTATTAGCGGTAGATGACAACCTCGCCAACCTCAAACTGGTAGAAGCCTTTCTGTTGGACCTGGGAGCCGTGGTGGAAACCGCCATGAGCGGCTACGAAGCGCTCACCAAAGCCAAGCAGAAGCGCTTTGACGTAATTTTCATGGACGTGCAAATGCCTGGAATGGACGGAGTGGAAACCACAATCAAGATTCGTGAGTTTGAGGCAGGCAAGCGACGCACGCCGATCATCGCCCTCACCGCGCACGCGATGTCAGAAGAGCGCAAACAGCTGTTACAGAGCGGCTTTGACGACTACCTCACAAAACCCACTAATGAAGATGAACTGCAGCGCATTATAGAGCGCAGAACCGGCTTCCAGCTATCCCCGCAACCACTGTTGACCCAACAGCCTGTGCGAGAGCCCGGCAAGATAAAGCCGTCAGTGAAAGCCGCCACCGAGCCGTGTGTGGATATTCGCAGTTGCGTCACGCTTGCTGGAGGCAAAAAAGGGTTAGCGGAAGAGCTATTTTCCATGCTGCTTGAGAATCTACCGGAAGAGCGCAAGTCTATTGAAAGCGCATGGGAGCAACAGGACAGGTCTGAGCTGCTGGAGCGTGTTCACCGCCTGCATGGCGCGACGCGCTACTGCGGAGTCCCCTTGCTACGCAACGCCGCAGCAGAGCTGGAAGGGCAGATAAAGCGTGACGTAGAGCCACTGGAAACGGCTGTTTCCGCGCTCTTTGAAGAGATAGAAAGAGTGCTTTACTGGTCAGACAGAAATGACTGGCAAACGGAGTTCAGGGAATATCAAACCCAGTCAGCGCCTCAGTCCTAGCGAGACCGGGATTTCGCGGCATTTGACTTCGGCGGCGGTTAGCCCTTGGTGAGCTTGAGGTAACTGCGCATCAGCTCCCGGGAGTGCAGCGGACGACCGCCTAACAGTTCATCTAGGCAACGACGCGTCAGCTTCTTGGCGGCGGCAAGACTCCCAGGAACAGACCAGTCCCGCTCAGCCATTGCAAGCAGATGGCGCCCCTCTATCACAATTGAGTATGGCTCTGGCGTTCGACTAACGCCTTCGGTAAGGGAAAAGTGATAAGCAATATTACTTTTCACGGCATCCCCTGTCGCGCTCTCCACACAAAAATCCACGCCAAAGCCCAGCTCATTAAGCAGCGTAAACTCCAACTCCCGTAATCCGGGCTCAAGATTCGTTTGGGGAAGCGACAAAAATGTCAGGCTTGATTTATAAGCGTCAAAAACCTCTCGGCTGCTTTCCAATGGCTGCAGCAGCTTCAGCAACAACTCATTGAGATAAAGGCCAGCATAGAGAGCGGCCCCCGCCAGAGGATAACGGAGGTTAGTGGTCTCGCAACGAATGAGGGATTTGAGTTCGCCGCGCCCTCCCAGCTCAACCTCCAGTTCAGTAAAAGGCTGGAGTGTGTTTGAAGCGCCTTTCCTGCGACCACCGCCTTTCATAACAGCGGAAGCTTTACCATCAGCCTCGGTAAGCAAATCGACAATCTGGCTGCTTTCGCGATACGGCCGACTATGCAGCACATAGGCGGCCTGAAGCGAAACCCGGTGCATAGCGGCCGATATTTCCGCTAGCGGTCGTCGTAACCCAGGCTTTGTAGAGCGCGCTCGTTATCGCTCCAGCCAGACTTCACTTTCACCCAGGTTTCCAACATGACTTTGCTTTCAAACAACTTTTCCATGTCCTTACGCGCATCGGAACCAATCCGCTTGATTCGCTCCCCTTTCTGACCGATCACAATCTTTTTCTGACCTTCTCTTTCCACCAGGATCAGAGCGCTAATACGCAGCAATGCGCCCTCACGCTTAAACTGCTCGATCTCTACAGCAATTTCATAAGGCACTTCGTTGCCTAACTGGCGCATGACTTTTTCACGAATAATTTCCACCGCCATAAAACGTTCGCTTCGATCCGTGATTTGATCTTCAGGGAAGAAATGAATCCCCTGCGGCAGCATTTCGTTAATAACAGTTTCCAAACGATCAATATTCAGTCCACGCAGAGCGGAAAGTGGAATAATGTGCTGAAACTCGCACATCTTCTGCACTTTATCGATAAATGGCAGTAAGTCGTCTTTATTTTCCAGCTTGTCCACTTTATTGATCGCCAGAATGCGCGGACGATTCACCTTGGCGATTTTTGACAAGACATAGTCGTCTTCTTCCGTCCAACGCTTCCTATCAACGACAAAAACTATCACATCCGCATCTTTGATCGCTGAGGAGGACGCTTTGTTCAGCACCCGATTAAGGGCTTTCTTGTCCAACTGATGCAGACCAGGCGTATCTACATAAATAGCCTGGTAGTCACCCTCTGTCTTGATACCCAGAATCTGGTGTCGGGTAGTTTGCGGCTTCTTCGAGGTAATACTGATCTTCTGCCCCAGTATATGGTTCAACAGGGTGGACTTGCCTACATTTGGCCGACCTACAATCGCAACATAACCACAGCGGCTATTTTCTTGTGAACTTACTTCAATACTCACTGATCCACTCCTAACGCCACCAATGCTTGTTTCGCCGCTTTCTGCTCCGCCACTCTCCGGCTGCCGCCAGTCCCTTCTGTCGGGTCAGACAAACCGTCTATTTCACACCGCACATGAAAAGTTTGAGCATGCGCTTCTCCCTGCACGGAAATAACCTCGTAGCGCGGCAGATTAAGCTGACGCGCCTGCAGATATTCCTGCAAACGCGTCTTGGAGTCTTTCTGAGTATCCTTGAGGTTAAGCTTCTGCAAACGGGTTTCAAACCAGTTAAGCACCCTGTCGGCGCAGACTTCAAAGCCAGCATCTAAATAAATGGCGCCAATGATGGACTCCAAAGCATCAGCCAGGATAGATTCCCGACGAAAGCCGCCGCTCTTCATCTCCCCTGACCCTAGGCGCAGATACTCACCCAGATCAAATTCCCTGGCGATTTCAGCCAGAGTCACCCCTTTTACCATTCTGGCGCGCAAACGACTCAACTGCCCTTCCCGCGCTTCTTCAAAACGACCAAAGAGGTAATCGGCGATAATAAAATTGAGGACAGAGTCCCCTAAAAATTCTAAGCGCTCATTATTACGACCACCGAAGCTGCGGTGGGTGAGCGCCAAAGTAAGCAAAGCAGGCTCTTTAAATGTGTATCCGAGCGCACGTTGCAGTCTTTCCAGCTTAGCTGTCACTGATTATTGGCTTCCAAATGATGATTAAATGAAACAACGGCATCAATATTGTTAATAATATTCGTACGCTGCTCATAAATTATGTCTATGCGCATCTTGGTATTCTCACGCGTAATCTTGATACTATTCTTATCAAAATTACGCACATTATTGACCATGAAATGCTTGTCCAACCTGGACAAAATTTCTGGATTGGACAACCGCGCTAAGTCAGCCTCTCTATTAAGGCCTTCTAATGATGATTTCACAGCAAAATCATCGATATAGATAGGAATGAGTTTAATGCCTAGGGTAATAACTGAAATCCCGACAGCAACCCAGACCAAGACTGCGAGAACAGAAGCGCCCTGTTGATTCTTGCGCATATTCACTCCTTATCATCCTCTTATTAATCGATATTATTTAGAGAGTAGACGTTAACTCACTGTTTTTACACTAATGCGCACTTACTGTATCGAACCAACTCGTGAGAAAGAGGGCAATGACAAAAACTTTTCCCAGTGCATCCAGATAGCGAATGCCCTGCCAACGATATTTTCGTCCGGCACAAGTCCGATATAACGGCTATCTTTACTGCGATCCCGGTTGTCGCCCATCATGAAATATTTGCCTTCCGGCACAACCCATTTGCCTTCATGCCCAGTGTTTGGATAGTTTTCTTTTATGATGCGATGGAGTTGCTCGCCCAACTGTTCCTCGTAATACAGCTCTCTGGGCGCGCCCGCGGGCAATGCGGCGATTAGCTTTTCATCAATAGGCTCCCCATTGATGGTCAGTCGCTTATCTTTATATTCCACTGTATCGCCAGGAACGCCCACGACACGCTTGATATAGTTGGTAGTGTTGTCTTCCGGAGTGCGAAACACCATCACATCTCCACGTTGCGGATCTCCCAAATCCAGGAACTTATACCCCAAAACAGGAACTCGCAGCCCATAGGAATACTTGTTAACAAGGATAAAGTCGCCCACTTCCAGAGTAGGCATCATGGATTGGGACGGGATCTGGAAGGGCTCGATAAGAAAGGAGCGGACCACCAATACCAAAAACAGAACAGGAAAGAAAGACCGGGAATACTCCACCACAACCGGCTCTTTGATCATCGCATTGCTTCCCCCACGCGTCCTGACCTTAACAAATAGCCAAAAGCCTAACCAAATCAGACCTGAGACCAGGGTCAGTACAACCAGAATCAAAGAGAAATCAAAGTCCATCGTGTATCCTATTCAGTTTGTATTTATTGCTTTCAGTCCGCAATTGGGCTTATTTATCGACCTTCAACACGGCGAGAAACGCGTCCTGTGGAATTTCAACGCTGCCCACCTGCTTCATCCGCTTCTTACCTTCTTTCTGCTTCTGCAACAGCTTTTTCTTCCGTGAAACGTCGCCGCCATAACATTTGGCCAATACGTTCTTGCGTAACGCTTTAACGGTAGTTCTGGATACAATCTGTCCACCGATAGCCGCCTGAATCGCCACATCGAACATTTGACGTGGAATCAGCTCTTTCATTTTTTCCGTCAGCAGGCGGCCACGCGAGGCGGAGTTATCGCGGTGAACGATCAGCGCCAATGCATCGACTTTATCGCCATTGATCAGAATATCCAGACGCACCAGGTTAGCGGCCTGGAAACGAACAAAGTGGTAGTCCAAAGACGCATAGCCGCGGCTTACTGACTTGAGTCGATCAAAGAAGTCCAGTACGACTTCCCCCATCGGCAATTCATAGGATAGTGCGACCTGGTTCCCCAGGAACTGCATATTCTTCTGCACGCCACGCTTCTCCACACAGAGGGCGATGACGTTGCCAAGATAAGTCTGCGGCACAAGAATATTGGCCTCAACGATAGGCTCGCGCATTTCCTCAATAAAACCAGGGTCTGGCAGCCTGGAAGGGTTATCGACTTTAATGACTTCGTTCTTCTTGGTCAGAACTTCGTAGACTACCGTCGGCGCAGTAGTAATCAGATCCAGGTCGTATTCCCGCTCCAAACGCTCCTGGATAATTTCCATATGCAGCATCCCCAGGAAACCGCAACGGAAACCGAATCCCAAAGCGTCAGACGTTTCGGGCTCGAAAAATAATGACGCATCGTTGAGCGTCAACTTGTCCAACGCATCACGGAAGTCTTCGTAGTCGTCAGAACTGACGGGGAATACGCCCGCGTATACCTGAGGCTGCACACGTTTGAATCCTGGCAAGGAAGCCACATCCGGAGTTTTCGCCAGTGTAATGGTGTCACCGACGGGAGCGCCGTGGATATCTTTAATGCCAGCGATGACATACCCCACTTCCCCCGCCTTCAGGCAGCCGGTCTCCGTACGCTTCGGGGTGAATACGCCGATTGAAGTCACCAGTTCCTGGGTCTTGGTCGACTTGATCAGGATTTTATCGCCCTTGTTCAGCGTTCCGTTTTTAACCCTCACCAAAGACACAACGCCCAGATAGTTATCAAACCAGGAGTCGATAATAAGGGCTTGCAACGGCGCATCCGGATCGCCTTCAGGAGGTGGCACCAACTGAACGATTTGCTCCAGACTCTCCTGGATGCCCATGCCGGCTTTGGCGCTGGCTTCCACGGCGCCGGCGGCGTCAATGCCGATGATCTCTTCAATTTCATGGCGCACACGCGCTGGTTCCGCCTGCGGCAGGTCCATCTTGTTCAGAATGGGAATAACTTCCAGCCCCATTTCGATGGCGGTGTAACAGTTCGCCACGGACTGCGCTTCAACGCCTTGCGCTGCGTCGACCACCAGCAAAGCGCCTTCGCAGGCGGCCAAAGAACGAGATACTTCGTATGAGAAGTCCACGTGTCCGGGAGTATCGATAAAATTCAGCTGATAACGGGAGCCATCTTTTGCGTCGTAATAGAGCGTTACGCTCTGCGCCTTGATGGTAATGCCCCGCTCTCGCTCGATATCCATGGAGTCGAGCACCTGTTCGGACATTTCCCGATCAGACAAACCGCCGCAATATTGAATAAAGCGGTCAGCCAAAGTGGACTTGCCATGGTCGATGTGGGCAATGATAGAAAAATTTCTAATATGGTTGAGTTTACTCACGGACTACTGTCACTCAGATTCAAAGTTGAAGGCGGCGAAATTTTAACAGCTCCGCCGAGTAAATTGCAGCGAATTAACAAAATACCCTCAGAATTCACRCCGATATTGGGAGAAACGCCACTTTCCCTACAATAAAACGAGCAACGGCCGGGCTTCACCCAAAGAAMCCCGGCCGCCCGCTTGCCCAGTCAGACCTGGGCCTACTTGTTGTTCAGCTTCAATACAATGAATGCTGGATTGCCCTGACGGATAATCAGTACTGGCAGCGACTTGCCAACCGGCAGCTTCTCAACCACCTCATGGAACTGCGCCACGGACTCTACATCTTTGTTGTTGATGCTGCTGATCACGTCATTGGGCTGAATTCCCGCCGTCGCCGCAGGTCCTGGGAACACTTGCGCCACCATGACGCCTCTCGATACCTGCATGCTCTCTTTTTCTTCATCCGTCAGATCGCGAACCTGTAAGTTCAGGGCGTTATTCTGTGGAGCGGTCTGGCCCGCCGGTACGCTGGCCACGCCGTTGTCGTCCGCCGGCAACTGGCCGATCTCGACGTCAACATCCATTTCATCCCCACGTCGAACCACTTTCATTGTCGCCTTTATTCCCGGCGTGGTGCGCCCCACTAGATGCGGCAACTCAGAGGACAATCCAATCTCATTGCCGTTATAGCTGACAATGACGTCGCCTGGCTGCAGGCCGGCCTTATCGGCGGGGGAGCCTTTCATAACTTGCGCCACCAATGCGCCACGCGGCTTGTTGAGATTGAAGGACTCCGCCAGATCCTTATTCACTTCCTGAATCAGCACACCCAACCAACCGCGCTTGACCGCGCCGGTGTCTTTCAGCTGATTCATCACATCCAATGCGACATCAATGGGGATCGCAAATGAAACGCCCATGAATCCACCTGAACGGGTGTAAATCTGAGAGTTGATGCCGACAACCTCCCCTTCGAGATTGAACAGCGGCCCGCCCGAATTGCCAGGATTAATCGCCACGTCCGTCTGGATAAAAGGGACGTAACTTTCATTCGGCAGGCTGCGCCCCTTGGCGCTGACGATGCCTGCCGTCACGGTATATTCAAATCCAAACGGAGAGCCAATGGCGACAACCCACTCACCCACCTTTAACTCAGAAGACTTGCCCAACTTAAGAACAGGCAGATCATCCGCTTCCACCTTCAAAACCGCCAAATCCGACTTTTCATCCGATCCGATCAGCTTCGCCGTCAGTTCACGACGGTCCATCAGCCGGACAAAGATTTCATCTGCGCCTGCTACGACATGGTTGTTGGTAAGGATGTAGCCATCTTTGGACACGATGAAGCCCGACCCCATGGACTGGGCTTCCTGCGGGCCTCTGCGACGGTATGGGTCGCCAAAGAAGTGACGAAAGAATTCAGGAATCTGATCTTGCTCGGGGCCGCCAAAATAATACTGGGCGCTATCGTCTCCGACTTTACGTACGGTGCTGATGTTTACCACCGCCGGAGAAGTTTTCTCCACCAATCCGGTGAAGTCAGGTAGATCAACGGCCCCTGCTCGCATGCTGATGACGGCGCTCATCCAAACCAGWAAAACCGCCGTATATTTCTGACAAACCTTCATATGCAACTCCACTTGGTTACCCAAACCACCCACGCGAAGCATGGGCACAGTCGTTTGACCCAGGCGCTCCAACCAGACGAGCCAACGCCTCTCGGCACACATATAGTGGCGTCAGATTTCCTTTAGACAATTGGAACTAGGCTATACGACGCTTAACAAAGCTTGCGTAATAATTGGGGATGGTAGGAGGGATTGCAAGACAGCCTTGATGACAAGATTTTAACAAAAACAAAGCCTAAGCCCAGTCCTGACAGGCCCGCCAAGGCCACGCCAAGATCCGGCCAATGCAGCAGAGATTGACTGACCCCAGCCAAAATGATCATCGCAATCAGGGGCGCCAGATAAACCAGCAGAGAGGCGTTGAGCAACGCCTGCTCAGCAACGCCAATCTCCACTTCGTCTCCGACGTCGACATCAAATGTTTTCGCCACTTTAATCTGGGTCGAGGCGCCATCGCTCATCTGATTGAGAAGTCGCGAACCGCAGCCCTTTCGAGCTGAGCAGCTCTGGCAGACGGACTCCCTGGTGGTCCTTACCCAGACTTCATGGTCGCCGACAGCAACGACTTTCCCGGTTTCCAATATCAAGAGGCGTCTCCAGCGGATGGACTTGACTTCATATTATCCGCCACCCGCTTGACTGTCTCAATGGGCACCTCACCTACAACTGTAATGACGTAGGTCATGCCTCCGTGCCTGATATGTTTCGAGTAAGCAGTGGTCGCTCCCATTCGTGAAGCCCCTTCCGGCATGGCCTGGGGGCTATTCTCTTCGACAAATATACTGAACATGGTCAAACCGTCGCCGTATACCTGCGTGCGCATATCTCCAGGCATTATATCGTTGCGCTTGGTTACGTTAGGCGACATGCTGAACCCCTTCGGAAGCCAGGCGGGCATCCATTGTTCAGGCAAGGTTTCTCCTTGTTTTGGCTCCAACGCTTTGACATCCGCCTCAGGCATTGAAGGCGCCAGCTCCTGGTCCGTCACTTGCGCCCCCAGCTCCAGCACCGTGTACTGGAAGTGCTCCAGCACCTCGCCCTTACGGTTGGTCAAAAGAGATTTGAGCAGCATACCGGAGTTTTTTTCCAACCACAGGTAGTAGCTATAGCGGTACTGATCCTTGGCCATGACCGCCATTTTCAACACATCATGCCCAGCTACCCGCTCCTCTCCGGCCATTTTCAACTCGTAGACCGAATCAACATCGGAGCCGCCATTCAAAACCGCCCCCGGAAAAGGCCCGGTGTAGGCAGCCTGCTCCAGTCGGACCTGCTTGCCGCCGGGAAACACGCAAATCAGCATGTCTCCGTCCCGGATAATCTCCCTCATCTCTCCGTCCATGGCGACCAAACGCTCTTTCTCAACGCCATTCTGCGAACGATGAAAGACCTTCATTGAGCTCATTTCATCACCACGGCTATAGATAAATGCGCCACGGTAAGAGAGTTCCTGACGCGCCTCCAACATGCGCTGCAGCCATTCCTGCGGCCCTGACGCCTGCGCTGACGCCGAAATCAAAGACATCAGCGCTAAAATCCAGACCAGACTCCACTGTCGGACATCATCCTTAATCGCCGCCGCTTTACGAATTACCAGTTTCATTGCTTACCTGCGCTGCTCCGTTCCCTGCCCCTCAACCACCTCAAAGGCGCTCAAACGGGCATAGGGAGAAATAACCTGCGAGCCGTTCAGCGCAGCCTGCTCGGCATGCTTCATCAAATAGGCGTTCAACCTGCTCGCGTGCTCTGCGGAGAATTGAACAGCCTCTTCGCTTTCCGCACCGGAATCCGCCACCAAATGAGAGCCAGCGCCGTTCACATTCAACGCAGGCGCACTTTGCTGTCCGCTAGCGACCGCAGGAGCATGCTGCGTCGTGTTTGGCCCGCCGGAGAACTCCACCATAAATACCGCTGCGAAAGCGACCGACGCCGCGACAGCGACTCCCCGCCACCAACCGCCGCCAGCGCGAGCTTCTTCCGGTTCAGCCTCCTCTTCTACAACGTTCTCATTGCGATCAACGCCCTCCTCTTCCTCCAGCGCTGACCAAATGCCCTGCCGCAGATCAACATGCGCCCATTGCGCAGCTTCTTCGTGGAGCTCATCGCGAACACGCTGATACCGACTCCAGGTCGCCATCACCTCTTCATCGTGGGACTGCGCCAATATACGGCGCACCTCCAGCTCATCCGCTTCTCCATCCAAAAGCGCGGACATAGATTCTTTCAGTCGTTCATTCATAACCGTCAACCTCTGCAAATCCGGAGCCTGTGCGCCGCTCCGGCTTCTCTGTAATACTTTTCATTTCGCCAACCCTGGTGATTCCCGGCGTCCCCGTTGGAAAAACCCATGACGCTCCAGCCTTCCCTCGTTCTCCGCCCATTTCAGGCGCGCATTTTCTGTTCCAACATCGGCGCAATTCGCGCATCCACCGCGTCCCGGGCCCTGAAAATTCTCGATCGCACCGTCCCTACGGGGCATTGCATGATCTCTGCGATTTCTTCATAGCTAAGGCCATCGAACTCACGCAGCGTCAGGGCTGAGCGCAAATCCTCAGGCAGCTCATCCAGCGCCTGGAATATCGCCTGTTTAACCTGATCGCGGTGTACTTGGCGCTCGGGGGAGTCAATATCTTTCAAAGCGGAGCCGCCCTCATATAAAACCGCCTCGTCGGCGTCCACATCCTCCCCTGGCGGGCGACGCCCTTGAGCCATAAGGTGATTTTTCGCCGCATTGATAGCTATACGGTAAAGCCAAGTGTAAAACGCGCTTTCACCGCGAAAATTGGCGAGCGCCTTGTAGGCTTTGATGAACGCTTCCTGCGCAACATCCATCACTTCGTGATGATCGCGGATATAGCGGGCGATAATCGCCATGACTTTGCTTTGATATTTCACCACAAGCATGTCAAAGGCGCGCTTGTCGCCTCGCTGAACCCGCTCAACCAATTGTTGGTCTGTCGTCTTGTTAGGAGCGCTCATATTTTCCTTATTATCCAGTAATTCAGCGCGACCACGCGTTGATTCAAGAGCGGTCAAAACCTGCACTGACATAAAAGAACCACCGTTTGCTGCGTCTATAAAAGTTGATTGCATAGCCCTATAGACACAACTTTTTTCGGATAGTTCACTCTTAGCCATTAATGTTAGTATATTCAGCTATTCTGCTTGGGCCCAACAACTATCCGGCCCTTTTTCCTGGCTGTTTTTTCCTGATTGCTGGAGTCACGCAAAGGCTATGAGTTTAAGCTTCGAACACGATGTCCTCATTATCGGCAGCGGCGCCGCAGGCCTTACCGTCGCCCTGAATCTTCCTTCCGATTTAAGAGTGGCGGTATTGTCCAAGACTGAGCTCAAAAGCGGCTCCACGCTCTGGGCGCAAGGCGGTATCGCAGCGGTGCTGGACGATGACGACAGCACAGAATCCCATTTGCAGGACACGCTGGTGGCCGGCGCAGGGCTGTGCGACAAAGACAGCGTGCGCTTTACCGTTGAGCATGGTCGTGAGGCGATTGAATGGCTTATCTCCCAGGGAGTGCAGTTCGATACGGACGAATCCGAAGAGTCCACGCAAAAATACCACCTCACCAAAGAAGGCGGACATAGCCATCGCCGAATTGTTCACGCCGCAGACGCCACCGGCCGCGCAGTATCAGGCTCTCTGGCCGACCGCGCGCGCGAAAAAGCCAATATTGAAATATTCGAAGACCGGGTCGGCATCGACCTGATAACCCATAGCAAACTGTTTCTTCCCGGCAACCGCTGTGTCGGCGCTTATGTGCTGAATAAGAAAACCAGCCATGTTGAGCTGTTCCGCGCCAAATTTGTGGTGCTCGCCACCGGCGGCGCCAGCAAAGTCTACCTTTACACCAGCAATCCTGACGTGGCCACCGGCGACGGCATCGCTATGGCCTGGCGCGCAGGCTGCCGCATGGGCAACATGGAATTCAATCAATTCCACCCGACATGCCTCTATCATCCTCAGGCGAAATCCTTTTTGATTACTGAGGCCGTTCGCGGCGAAGGCGGCAAGCTTCTGCTACCCAACGGCAAGCGCTTCATGGGTCAGTTTGACGAGCGCGAAGAACTCGCTCCACGTGACGTCGTCGCCCGCGCCATCGACCACGAAATGAAGCGACTTGGCGCGGACTGCCTGTATCTGGATATCAGCCATAAAGACAAAGATTTTATCCTCGGACATTTTCCCACAGTGCACCAGCGCTGCCTGTCTTACGGTATTGATATCACCAAAGAGCCCATTCCTGTGGTTCCCGCCGCCCACTACACCTGCGGAGGAGTGGTTACCGACAGCGCCGGGCGCACGGACCTTAACTCTCTATATGCTGTCGGCGAAACTGCGTTTACCGGACTCCACGGGGCTAACCGCATGGCCAGCAATTCCCTCTTGGAGTGCCTGGTATTCGGAAAGTCCTGCGCAGAAGACATCGCCAGCCGTATCGCCCACACGCCAGAGCCGCCGCCCGCTCCCTCCTGGGACGAAAGTCAGGTGACAGACTCCGACGAAGATGTTGTGATCTCACACAACTGGGACGAACTGCGCCGCTTCATGTGGGACTACGTCGGCATCGTACGGACCAACAAACGCCTGCAACGCGCCAAGCATCGCGTAGACCTGTTGCATCAGGAAATCCGTGAGTATTACAGCAACTATAAAGTGTCCAATGACTTGCTTGAGCTGCGTAATCTGGTGACGGTTGCGGACCTGATTATCTGCTCGGCGATTCAACGCAAAGAAAGCCGCGGCCTGCATTACACCCTGGACTACCCCCACCCGCTCAAAACGCCGGAAAACACGATTTTAACCCCCGTTAATTTTCCCGCTGAGCCTTGGTGAACGTTTATAAATCGCCCCGATAAGGTTTCACGCAGCCATGGGTGGCGGCGAGAGCCTGGGACCGTTATCATGCAGCCAGAATGACGGCCCACGGGCAACATACAGAGGCGCACATGACTGAAGATGTAGAATACAAGCGTTTATTCTGGCACAGCCGACGCGGAATGCTGGAGTTGGACGTGCTGCTGGTTCCCTTTCTCAAGGAAGCCTACCCCGAACTCCCGGACGAAGACAAAGCGCGCTACCGTATGCTCTTAGAGTGCGAAGATACGGATATGTTCCAGTGGTTTATGCAAAAATCCACGCCGGAAGATCCTGATCTGGCGCGCATCGTTAAAATCATCCTAGACCGTGTTCAACCAAGCTACGATTGAGTTGCGGCCATCGCTAAGGTTGACGCTGTTCTTTACCGTCTTTTTCGGACTGATTGGCGTAGTACTGCTGGCTCTGGCGATGCCGATCTGGCTAAAACTTTCTTTGAGCGCTCTGTTAGGCGCTCATTTTGTCTTCACCGTCGGTCAGTATGCTCTGCTAACCTGGCCGACTAGCGTGATAAAAATCCGCTATGAAAAAAACGGCGACGAAGACGTGAAAGTCAGGCTATTCAAACGCAATCAACGTGAACTTGATACCCGTCTGCACGGAGACACTTGCGTCACTCCAATTGTTACCTTGCTGGTTTGTCGTACAGGCTGGCGAGACTTGGTGTTTCTCGTCCGGGATAATTGCGATCCGGATGCATTTCGCCGTTTTCGAGTTTGTTTACGCTTCGCCAGGAATTAAGGGAGATCCATCTATATGACGTCCTTTTGGAACGCCTTCGCCGCCCCCGTAAATACCCCGGCGGCGCAGGTAAGCGACAACGCCCCGCATCTCCACAGGCTGACCAACGTCGCCTTACTGGAAATAAAAGGGCCCGACGCCATCAAATTCATGCAAGGTCAATTTACCTGCGACGTTCAGAATATTACCAGCAATCATTCTTCGCTGGCCGCCTGCTGCACCCCTAAAGGCCGCATGGTCGCATTGTTCCGCATAGCGCAAGCCCAGCCTGACAGCTACTTATTGAGACTTCCCGTAGAGATCGCGCAAAGCTTTCTCGCTCACCTCAATAAGTACAAGGTGTTTTATAAGTGCACTGTCACCTTGCTGGAGAATTGGGGCGTGATAGGACTGAGCGGAGATCTGGATGGACTGCAGTCTATCTCCTCGAATATTCCTACTTCCTCAGACGCCAGCCATGTCGGCGAAGGCATATTGCTTATCCGCTCTCCAGATAAAGCCTCCCGGGTGGAGTGCTGGCTGGATAGCGACCAGGCGTCAAAGTTACTACCAGAGCTGGATACACAATGCGCGGCTGGCTCCATTGAGGATTGGGAACGCCTGGAAGTTCTTTCAGGATTGGGAGAGGTCTATCCAGAGACCCTGGATGAGTTTATCCCACAAATGCTGAACCTGCAGGCGCTGGGCGCTATCAGCTTCAAGAAGGGCTGCTATACGGGGCAAGAAATCGTCGCCCGCATGCAATACCTCGGCACCCTGAAGAAGCGTATGTTCTTACTCTCTTCTGATAGCTTAGCCCCTGCCCCTGGCTCAGCGGTTATCGACGAGACCGGCGCCCGCATTGGTTCAGTCGTGCGCAGCGCTCAAGGGCAAACTCTCGCCGTGCTGGATAAGTCTGCGGCGACGGACAAAGCGCTACACCTGGAGGAGGCTCCGGACGCCTCATTGCAACTACTTGAACTTCCCTACGCAATTGAAGAAGTTAGCAACCCCAAGAAAAAGCTCTAGCATAATCCTACACCTTAGCGGCGCGTTTCTATGCGCCGCCGACAAGCATCCCTCAAAAATTCTGCTATAACTTAAATTGGACCTTGCAAGAGGCTGAAGCGCTTCTCAGTGGGCCCGAATCCAATGCAGCCAACCTATTCACGGATATGCAAATGGCAGAATTAGAAGAGAAAATCAAAGCAGACATACTTCAGGCAATAGATTCCGATAAGCTGGTGCTGCCCACCCTTCCGGAGGTCGCTCTGCAAGTTCGAGAAGTGGCGGAAAGTCCGGACTCATCCGTTCAGGACCTCGCTAAAGTTATTAGCAACGACACCGCCATGACCGCCCGCATTATACGTGTATGCAACAGCCCGCTTTTACGCGGCAGCAGGGAAATATCGAACC
This sequence comes from Hahella sp. HN01, assembly GCF_018986435.1. Taxonomy (GTDB): domain Bacteria; phylum Pseudomonadota; class Gammaproteobacteria; order Pseudomonadales; family Oleiphilaceae; genus Hahella. Next base: position 87,958 of record NZ_JAHMIN010000022.1, read on the forward strand.
TGACCATGGCGATTGGCCGCCTCGGCATGGCCTACACCGCAAACCTCGCGACAGGGCTGGCGATGGAGCAAATGTTCCAGGCCACCTCGGAACAGATAGATCAACGCATGCGGGAAATCTGGCGCAGCAGTACAGAAGTGGCGGGCATCTGCCACGTGCTGGCGCAGCACTACACCAAGCTGAAACCCGATCAGGCGACCCTCGCGGGACTGGTGCACCAGATCGGCGCCCTGCCCGTACTGACCTATATCGAGCATAACGACATTCATGTCGACAACGAAACCCTCGACAAACTGATCGAAACCCTACAGCCCACGATTGGGCAATACATTCTCAAAAAATGGGACTTCCCTGCGGAGCTGCAAATCGTGCCTACAGAGTTCAGCAACTTCCATCGGGAAACGCCCAGCGTCGATTACGCAGATGTGGTGATGGTCGCCAAGCTGCAAAGCCTGATAGGCAGCCAGCATCCTTACACGGAGATGGATTGGGGGCAGATATCGGCGTTCAACCGACTCGGACTCGACCCGGAAATAGATATGAACGAGGCGGAGGATTTAAGCGCGGAAATGGAAGCCGCCATGGCGCTACTTTCACCTTCCTGACGCAAACAAAAAACGGCGGACCTGGGTCCGCCGCTTTGGACTTACTCTACAGAGGCGGGCGCTTTCTTGATCAGCCGCCCCTTCTCATCCAAACGATCCTTCGGAGGCAGTCGCCAGTCAATCGCTTTCTTCTGATGAGCACGCAGATAGTCATTCGTGCTAGCGAAATGACCACACCCCATAAAACCTCGATGGGCGGATAACGGCGACGGGTGAACACTTTCCAGCACACAGTGACGCTGGCGGTCAATAAAGGCGCCTTTGCGCTGGGCGTAACTGCCCCACAACAAAAACACCACATTTTCCCGCTCGCTGTTTATCAGCTGTATCACTCTGTCAGTGAACTGCTCCCAGCCTTTCCCCTGGTGCGAGGCGGCCTTGCTCTGCTCCACTGTCAGTACGCTGTTCAGCAGCAAAACGCCTTGTTGCGCCCAATAGGCCAGACATCCATGCTCAGGCACGCCCAATCCGAGCTCGTTGTTAATTTCCTTAAAGATATTCACCAACGATGGCGGCGGCGCTATCCCTGGCAACACGGAAAAGCTAAGTCCATGCGCCTGACCCGGACCGTGATAGGGGTCCTGTCCCAGTATGACAACAGACACATTCTCAAAAGGCGTCGAGTTGAGCGCGTTGAAGCAGTTATCCAGACTAGGGTATATCACCTTGCCCAGTCCGTCTTGCGCCCCAAGAAACTGCTCCAGCTGCACCATGTAGGGCTTGGAAAACTCGTCTTTCAGGGCGTCCTTCCAGCGGGTGTCTGGGGCCAAAGCCCCAAACAGCACCTCTGCGCAGCTTTGCATCTGCATTCTCCTTTTCTCTATCCGTTCAATGCGGCGGAACGATCAGTCCGCCAACGGGCGCATATGGGGGAACAAAATAACGTCCCGAATTGAGGGCGAATCGGTCAGTAGCATCACCAATCGATCGATGCCAATGCCCTCACCCGCAGTAGGCGGCATGCCGTGCTCAAGCGCAGTGATGTAGTCTTCGTCGAAGAACATCGCTTCATCGTCGCCCGCCTCTTTTTCTTCCACTTGCTTACGGAAGCGCTCAGCCTGATCTTCCGGATCGTTCAACTCCGAGAATCCGTTAGCGATTTCTCTACCGCCCACGAAAAACTCAAACCGGTCAGTGACGAAAGGATTATCGTCATTACGACGCGCCAATGGCGATACTTCCGTCGGATACTCAGTAATAAAGGTCGGTTGCATCAAACGATGCTCAACTGTCTTCTCGAAGATTTCGATTTGAACCTTGCCCAGACCCCAGGATGCTTTAAGAGGAATACCCAGGTCCGTCGCCACTTTTTTGGCGCTGTCCATATTATCAATATCCGCCAGCGTCAATTCAGGATTGAAGTGAAGAATAGACTCCACGACGGTCATACGCAGGAAAGGCTTGCCGAAGTCATAGACGATTTCATCGACCACCTCGCCCTCTGCATTCTTGGAGGTGTTGCGCACTTCCGTCGTTCCCAGCGCTTCCTGAGCCACCCAACGCAGCATTTCCTCGGTCAGGTTCATCAGGTCTTTGTAGTCTGCAAACGCCTGATAGAATTCGATCATGGTGAATTCAGGATTATGGCGAGTGGACAAGCCCTCATTGCGGAAGTTGCGGTTAATTTCAAATACCCGCTCAAAACCGCCAACCACCAGACGCTTCAAGTAAAGCTCCGGCGCGATACGCAGGAACATCTCAATATCCAGGGCATTGTGATAGGTCACAAAGGGACGCGCCGTGGCGCCGCCAGGAATGACCTGCAACATCGGCGTCTCCGCCTCAATAAAGTCGCGCTTGGTCAGGAAATAGCGAATGCTTTCGATCACTTTGGAGCGAATACGGAAGGTTTCACGCGCTTCTTCGTTCGTGATCAGGTCCAGATAACGCTGGCGATAGCGCATTTCAGTGTTGGTCAGACCTTTATGTTTGTCCGGCAAAGGACGCAACGCTTTCACCATCAAACGCGGGTTTTCCATATTCACGTACAGATCGCCCTTGCCTGATTTATGCAGAGCGCCTTCCGCCGCCACAATATCGCCCAAATCCCACAGTTTGACGTTTTCCAACTGTTCCGGCGGCAAGCCCTTACGATCTACGTACAGCTGAATACGCCCCGTCGTGTCCTGTATGACGACAAAAGGTCCACGCATCGCCATGATGCGGCCAGACACTTTCGCGCGCACGCCCGCTTCTTCCAGCTCTTCCTTGCTTTTATCACCATAACGAGCCTGCAGGTCTGCACAGTAGCTGTCGCGACGAAAATCATTCGGAAACGCCTGCCCCTTTTCCCGCAACTTACCCAGCTTGCCCCGGCGCTCAGCGATCAGTTTGTTTTCATCTATTGCAGGATTTTGGTTCTCTGTCATGGTTAGTTTAATCCACTATTTATCAATCAATTGGCAAAAATTACGGGTCGAGACAAAAGCGAAGGGCCTGATTACAGGCCCTGCTTCAAACTCGCCTCGATAAACTCATCAATATCGCCGTCAAGCACCGCCTGACAATTGGAGTTTTCTACGGATGTACGCAAGTCTTTTATGCGCGACTGGTCCAATACATAAGACCGGATCTGGCTGCCCCAACCAATATCGGACTTACTATCTTCCAGTTGCTGCGCTTCGGCATTGCGCTTTTGTATTTCAAGCTCATACAGCTTCGCTTTCAGCTGTTTCATGGCCTGATCTTTGTTTTTGTGCTGAGAACGGTCGTTCTGGCACTGCGTCACGATGCCGGAAGGCATGTGCGTGATACGTACGGCGGACTCGGTCCGGTTAACGTGCTGACCGCCAGCGCCTGAGGCGCGATAGACGTCTATACGCAGATCCGCCGGGTTGATGTCGATTTCGATATCGTCATCCACTTCCGGAGAGACAAACACAGACGCAAAGGAAGTATGACGACGGTTGCCAGAGTCAAACGGCGACTTACGCACCAAACGGTGCACGCCGGTTTCCGTACGCAGCCACCCGTAAGCGTATTCACCCTGGAAGTGAATCGTGGCGCTTTTGATACCGGCCACTTCACCGGGGGATTCCTCGATCAAGTCAGTTTTGAATCCACGACGCTCGCCCCAACGCAGATACATACGCAGCATCATGCTCGCCCAATCCTGCGCTTCGGTGCCTCCGGAACCCGCCTGAATATCCAGGTAGGCATTATTGGGGTCCATTTCTCCCGCAAACATCCGACGGAACTCCAAAGTCTCCACCTGTGCGCGGATTGATTCCAATTCGGTTTCTACTTCAGCAACCGCATCCGCGTCCTGCTCTTCCACCGCCATATCCAGCAAGTCGGAGCAATCCGTCAATCCGCCGGTCACGTCATCGACGGTTTTAACTACCACTTCAAGGGAGGAACGCTCTTTACCAAGACCTTGCGCGCGCTCAGGATTATTCCACACGCTGGGATCTTCGAGCTCCCTTTCTACTTCAACCAGACGCTCTTTCTTGACGTCGTAGTCAAAGATACCTCCGTAAAGATTCTACGCGGGAGCGCAAGTCCTTGATGGTATTAACTATTGGATTCACTTCTAACATAATCGTCGGGGCCTCAAAAAACAGTTGAAACGGCGGCGGATCATCCACCGACCGTAAAGAAAGCCCGCTATTGTAAACAAACTGAACAGTGAGTTACACCTAGGAAAAGGCGATAGACAGCCTAATTACATGGCTCCAGATACTCGATGAGCAGTTGCAGATTGCTCTGCCCGCGAAACTCATTTACGTCGAGCCTGAAAACCACCTTCACCCGATCCCATTCACTGAACGGCGTCGCGGGATCAATATTGAAGTATATAGCGTCATAGCAATTGCCTGAGCGATTATCCGCCAGCGTCATCTTGAGATGGCGCTCGCCAACAATTCGGCAGCTGGCGATGCGGAACTGGCCGTCGAACAGCGGCTCAGGGAAGGATTGCCCCCACGGCCCCGCATTCTTCAAAGTAATCGCCATATTCATGCAAAGCTCTTCGGGAGACAGCTCGCCATCCGTCAAAAGTTTCGCCTGCAGATCGTCCGCACTCACAGCCGCTGCGACAACCTCTTGAAACGCTTCCGAAAAAGCAGTGAAGTTTTCCGGCCGTAAAGACAGTCCCGCCGCCATGGCGTGACCGCCGAACTTGGACAACAGCCCACTGCGCTTGGTGGCGACCGCATCCAACGCATCGCGAATATGCAACCCGGGTATTGATCGAGCCGACCCTTTTAGCTCACCATTATCTCCGGGCGCAAAAGCAATAACGGGGCGGTGCATACGGTCCTTGATGCGCGAAGCCAGAATTCCCACCACACCCTGGTGCCAGCTTTCATCATAAAGACAAACCGCCGCAGGAGGGTTGTCGTAAGTCCAGTTCATGCGATCAAGAATCGAAAGCGCCTGGGCCTGCATGTCGCGCTCTATTTCTTTGCGCGCCTGATTCAATCCATCAAGTTCCTGCGCAATCATCAACGCCTTGGCGGGATCCTCCGTCAGCAACAGTTCGATGCCAACGGTCATATCTTCCAAACGCCCCGCTGCATTGAGCCTTGGGGCAACTGAGAACCCCAGATCGGAAGCGCTAAGCTTTTCCTGATTACGTCCAGCCACTTGCAGCAGAGCATTAATGCCAGGGCGGCAGCGCTTGGCGCGGATGCGTCGCAGCCCCTGCTCTACCAGGATGCGGTTATTGGCGTCCAGCGACACCACATCGGCGACTGTTCCCAGCGCGACCAAATCCAGTAAATTAGCCAGGTTTGGCTCTATCATACCCGTAGCGGCGAACCACCCCTTGTCGCGTAACGCCTGTCGCAAAGCCAGCATCACGTAGAAAATCACTCCTACCCCAGCGATAGATTTACTGGGAAAGTCGCAACCGGGTTGATTGGGATTAACAATTGCGTCAGCTTCCGGCAACTCATCACCCGCCAAGTGATGGTCTGTCACGATGACTTGCAATCCAGCCCGTTTGGCGGCTTTTACGCCCTCAATGCTGGCGATGCCGTTATCTACCGTAATCAGCACATCCGGCTGACGTGACAACGCCACATCGACTATCTCAGGAGACAGGCCATAGCCGAACTCAAAACGATTGGGGACAATGTAGTCCACATTGGCCGCGCCAAACATACGCAACGCCAACACCCCCAAAGCCGTACTGGTGGCTCCGTCAGCGTCAAAGTCGCCTACGAAAATTATGCGCTGATTGCGCTGCAACGCTTCCGCCAGAATATCCGCTGCGCTTTGCGCGCCCGCCAGACTATCCAATTGCAGCAGATGGCTTAACGAGTACTCCAACTCATCACAACTGGCGACGCCTCTGGAGGCATAGATCCGCTGCAGCAAAGGAGGAAGCCCAGCCTGATCAAGGCATTCCGCCGGAACAGGACGACGTTCGATACGTTTTTTCGATATGGTTTGGGAGAGCTCGCTCACCGGCTATCCAATTTGTTGGTTGGCTAAATAGGAGTGACTCGTGACGGGACCATGCAAATAGTCACCGCCACGATCTGTCAATGGAGATTATTTCTTGAGCTGATCCTGCACAAAGCGCTGCACCGCCTGCAAGTCATTCGGCAACACCGTGAAGCGCTCTTCTCTGTCGAACAGATCAGACATATGAGCAGGTAGCTTCGGTTCTTCCTCGACGCCGGCTTTAACCACAGCTTCAGGGAATTTCGCGGCGTGCGCAGTCGCCAGAATCACCATTGGCGCACTTTTATCGCGACGGCAGGCTCGAGCGGCCTTGATGCCAATCGCTGTATGCGGATCTACAATCTCTTCCGTTTCGGCATAAATCTGATCGATACTCGCCAGAGTAGATTCATCATCCACAGCGTAGGAATCAAACAACTCCCTGGCATGACGCCAGCGATACTCCTCAATTGCTACGTCCTCTTTATTCATCTTCTCCATAAGTTCCGCCAACAAAGAGCCATTACGACCATGTAGATCAAACAACAAGCGTTCAAAGTTGCTGGACACAACAATATCCATACTTGGAGATAGCGTATGTTGTAATGGCTGCAGGTTGTACTGGTTATTGCTCATAAAACGATGCAGCACGTCATTGCGATTGGTGGCAATGACCAACTGGCTCACCGGCAAGCCCATATTGCGTGCGAGGTAACCAGCAAAAATATCGCCAAAATTCCCTGTAGGCACAGAGAAAGCGACACTACGGTGAGGCGCCCCCACACTCAGCCCGGCATGGAAGTAATAAACGATCTGCGCCATGATCCGCGCCCAGTTGATCGAGTTCACCGCAACGAGAGGACGGCCTCCCAAAAACGCCTGATCGCCAAAGCTCGCCTTCACCATCCGCTGACAGTCATCGAAGTTTCCTTCGATCGCCAGATTATGAACATTATCGCCCGGCGCCGTAGTCATTTGCCTACGCTGAACCTCAGAAACGCGACCATGGGGATGAAGAATGAAAATATCGACATGCTTGGAATGACGACAGCCTTCAATCGCCGCAGATCCAGTATCACCGGAAGTGGCTCCCAGAATCGCCACTTTCTGTCCACGCTTCTCAAGGAAATGATCAACCAAACGCCCCAGCAATTGCAGCGCGCAATCCTTAAACGCCAGAGTGGGCCCGTGAAATAGCTCCATCACCCATTCATTCGCCGAAATCTGCTTCAGCGGCGCCACAGCGGAATGAGCGAATTCTGAGTATGCGTCATTGACGATGGCGGAGAACTCTTCGATAGACAGAGAGTCTTCCACGAATGGGTACATGACTTTGACCGCCAGCTCCGGGTAACTCAGCCCAGCCCAAGAGGCAATCTCCTCAGGGGTAAAACGAGGTAAAAACTCAGGCACGTACAGGCCGCCATCCGAAGCCAACCCGGTCAACAGAACCTCTTCAAAGTTAAGCGCAGGCGCTTTGCCTCTGGTGCTTACATACTTCACGATTTAAACCCTTTACCTTTAGCGCAACGCCAATTACCGCACTGCGCGTTCACCTAATACTGTTAATCGAAAACCCTGCACCGGCATGGCTTTCTAAATTTATTCAACTGAATGATTCAACGCGAATGCGCGTCACTTTGCCAACCACATCAGGGAGCGCCTCGATCACCGCCAGGGCATGATTCATATTCATTTCCTGCACCCGGTGTGTCAGCATAATCATGGGGATCAGCCCGTCATGCTGCTCGCTTTCCTTTTGCACAATCGATTCAATATTGATGCTGTGTTCACTCAGAATCTGAGCGACATTAGCCAGCACTCCTGGATGGTCCTGCACAAGGATGCGCAAATAATAAGCGCTAACAACTTCCTCCACTGGAACCACCTCAAGGTCATTGAGGTGCTCAGGGTTGTGCCCCAGAGAAGGAACGCCAACCGCCACGCCTTGACGCGACGCCCTGGCGATATCCACCAAGTCTGCGACTACCGCAGACGCTGTAGCCTCAGCACCAGCGCCAGCGCCGTAGTACAAAGTCGGCCCCACAGCGTCGCCGTCGACCATCACGGCGTTCATAACGCCATCGACTTTTGCGATCAGCTGAGTTTCTGGCACCAACGTTGGATGTACACGCAGCTCAACACCATGTTCCAAACGTCTCGCTATGCCCAAGTGCTTGATGCGGTAACCGAACTCTTCCGCATACTGAACGTCTTCCGGCGCAATCGCACTGATGCCTTCCGTATAGGCGCGCTTGAATTGCAGCGGAATACCGAATGCAACGGACGCCAAAATGGTCAGCTTATGCGCAGCGTCAATGCCTTCCACATCAAATGTCGGGTCTGCTTCAGCATATCCTAAGGCTTGCGCCTCTTTCAGCACATCCTCAAACGCGCGACCTTTGTCACGCATTTCCGTCAAAATGAAGTTGCCAGTACCGTTAATAATTCCAGCCAGCCAGTTGATTCGGTTTGCAGCAAGGCCCTCACGCAGCGCCTTGATCACCGGCACGCCACCAGCCACAGCCGCTTCAAACGCCACTGTGACACCCTTGCGCGCAGCCAACTCAAAAATTTCGCCGCCATGCTCTGCAATTAACGCCTTGTTGGCGGTAACCACATGTTTGCCGTTCTCGATCGCTTTGAGGATCAACTCTTTTGCGATTGTCGTGCCGCCAAGCAGCTCAACAACGACCTCAACTTCAGGGTCAGAAGTTACAGCGAAGATATCAGTGGTAAATTGCGTTGAGTCCAGCTCACAAGCCGGATTCATCCGACGGGATGCGACACGGATTACTTCAATAGCCATACCCGCACGCGCCGCAATATCAACACCATTGCGCGCCAGCACGTTAAAAGTTCCACTACCTACAGTGCCCAATCCACAAATAGCTATTTTCATCTACCACGTCTCCACAACATTACGCGCTTACTATGGCGCATTTAAGAGTGCCTTAATCCAGTATCAAACCATCTTTACGAAACATCGTCTTAATGCCCCGGATCGCCTGCCGCGTACGATGTTCGTTTTCAATCAGTGCGAAACGCACGTACTCATCTCCATAATGCCCAAAGCCAAGACCTGGAGATACCGCCACCTTCGCCTCCAGCAACAGCTTTTTAGAAAACTCCAGTGACCCCATGTGGCGATAGTGTTCAGGAATTTTCGCCCAAACGAACATGGTTGCTTTAGGCGGAGTTACATCCCAGCCAATACTGTCCAAACCCCGGCATAATACGTCGCGACGGGACTGATACATCGCTCGGATTTCTTCCACACAAGCCTGATCGCCCTCCAATGCAGCAATCGCCGCCACTTGAATCGGGGTAAAAGTACCGTAATCCAGATAAGACTTAATGCGAGCCAAAGCCGCTATCAGTTCTGCGTTTCCACAACAGAATCCAACGCGCCAGCCAGGCATATTATAGCTTTTAGACAGAGAGAAGAATTCCACCGCCACTTCCTTCGCCCCAGGAACTTGCAAAATCGAAGGTGCTTTATAACCGTCAAATACGATATCCGCATAAGCGATATCCTGCACAACCCAGATTTTATGCTCTCGGGCGATGGCAATGACTTTTTCGAAAAAGTCTAATTCAACACACTGGGAAGTGGGGTTGCCAGGAAAGTTCAAGACCAGCATTTTGGGGCGAGGCCATGAATCAAGAATCGCCTTTTCCAACTCGGTGAAAAACGCGTTCGTATCCTCGCCCAGTGGGATATGTCGAATATCTGCGCCAGCAATGACAAACCCATAAGGATGAATCGGGTAGCTCGGGTTCGGCACCAACACGGCGTCTCCCGGCCCCATTGTCGCCAAAGCTAGGTGGGCAAGCCCCTCTTTAGAGCCAATAGTGACTATTGCTTCTCTCTCAGGGTCCAAATCCACATCAAAGCGGTTTTTATACCATCCGGCAATGGCCTTTCTTAGCCTGGGGATACCCTTGGACTGAGAGTAACGATGCGTATCACCCCGCTGCACAGTTTCAGTCAACTTGTCGACTATATGCTTAGGGGTTGGCTGGTCAGGATTCCCCATGCCAAAGTCAATAATATCCTCCCCCCTCGCTCGCGCCTGCTGCTTGAGCTCCCCAACAATGTTAAAAACATAGGGCGGCAAGCGACTGATGCGCGGAAATTCCATTGCGATCTCCTGAACGGCCAGAGGGCGAAGATTAAGATGAATACAATATTGGGAACAGGCCACGATAACCCGCACCCCGGAGTGTGTCAACGCAGCGCAGCGCTTATTTTACAAGGAGAGCAAGGGATCTTAACTCACCCTGACACAACCTGATAACAGGAAATGGCGCCACCAGAAAACAGCGGCTAACCTGTTAAGTAATTCCTTTTGGCGCAGACTGGCATTACGGAAATATAGATGGCCACTCAAACCAGAAAATCAGCTCAACATTGCTTATCAAGAGCTCTTCTTTTCGTTCCACTGCTTCTCGCTGGATGCGATAGCAGCACACCTTTTACTGGACTGAGTAATTATGAACTAAGCATGGAATTCCGTGCGTGCCAAAAAGAGGGGCTATCTCCCGGGGGAGCTCAAAGATGCAACAACATTGAAAGGGAGTGTGAAATAAGGAAGGACGAGAAAAACTTTCGCTGCTAGCGGAAGAGAATGCCTCACTTCCGCTAGCCAAACTTCTACTACTTAACTTCCAACCCCAAGCCTTTAGCAAGAGAGTCAGCAGGCACATATCCTGGAATCAAGCGACCATCATGCAGCACGATGGCTGGAGTCCCGCTAATACCAATCTGATTCCCCAAATTATATTGATCGGCGACTGGATTTTTACAGTCCTTGGAAGCAGGAGTTTTCCCTAGTTTCGCTTCTGTCAGAGCAGTCTGCTGGTCATCAGCACACCAAACGGAAACCATTTTTTGATAGCTTCCCGACCCTACGCCCGCACGAGGATAAGCCAAATAATTAACTTGCACGCCCAGCTCATTTAAACGAGGAATTTCCTTATGAAGCTTCCGACAGTATCCACAGTCCACATCCGTAAAAACAGTGATAGAAGCCTTCACCACTTCGGGCTTGAATACGATCATTTTTGACTCATCAATCGAGTTGACCAACTCTGCGCGAGTCTCTTCACGCCGGCGCTCCGCCAAGTTAGTGATGCGCCCCTCGCTCACTTGGTAGATATCACCCGCCACGAAATATTGCCCATCAGCGCTGGTGTACAGCAGCTGCGGATTATTGGACTCCACTTCATACACTCCCGGTATTGGGCTAGGGCTAACCTTTAGGATTTTCAGCCCAGGCACAGCCTCAGCCAACCGTTGTTTAATCACTTTCACGGCTTGCTCTTGCTGCTCGTCGGCGCGCGCTCCGAAAGCGACCGACAATGCCATTAATACCAATACAAAAGGGCGCATTACGTGCATGAATATACCTTCATCCGTTCTTGAATATATAGTTAGACCCTAAAATTACACAAATGTTCCTATCAAAACTAGGTCAATTGTGTAACGTGAAATAGATTTAACCTAACCCTTTCAAGCTCACACTCAAATGAAGCAAATACAAAAAAATCAGGAGCGAGGGTGGTGTTTTGAGTGCAGTTGCTGCAGCCTGGCCTTGGCCACATGGGTATATATCTGAGTAGTAGATAAGTCGCTATGCCCAAGAAGCAATTGAACCACGCGCAGATCCGCACCATGATTCAGTAAGTGAGTGGCGAATGCGTGACGAAGTGTATGTGGCGTTATGTTCTTAGCAATCCCACTGCGTGACGCATATAGCTTGATACGATACCAGAAGGTTTGCCTCGTCATCCCCCCGCCACGCAAACTCGGGAAAAGGACGCCATCTTCTCGCCCCCCCGTCAATTCGGGCCGAACACCTTTGATATAGGCCTCTAATTGCTCTACCGCTTGCTCCCCCAAAGGAGTCAGTCTTTCCTTATCCCCCTTTCCAACGACACGCAACACCCCTTGCCTCAAGTTAACCTGATAAAGCTGAAGACCAACCAGCTCGGATACACGCAATCCGCTGGCGTACAACACCTCTAGCATCACCTTATCCCGGGCCTCAATCGGCAACGAAATATCCGGCTCCGCCAGCAACCTATCCACTTCAGCCTCAGAAATCGCCCCCGGCAATAGCCGCCCCACTTTTGGGTGCTCAATCCTTAACGTCGGGTCCTCCCGAACAACCCCCTCCCTCAACAGATAGCGATAGAATTTTCGCAACGTCGACAACATACGAGCCGACGAGGCGCTCTTAGCACCTTTCTGCATGCGGGCAGCCAAAAAGGAAAATAAATCCTCCCGAGAAGCCTCGATAAGTGTTTTTCCACTTCTCGCCAGCCATTCCGCCAAGCGCACAAGGTCAGACCGATAGGACATCCTTGTATTTTCAGACAGCCCCTGTTCCAGCCACAGCATCTCTATGAATCTATCGATAGTTTCCTGGCAGGCCTGCGAAAAACTCATATTACTAGTCATCTTTCCTTTTCAAACTTCCAGCCTGACCACAAACAAAAAAGGGCGGTCAATTGACCACCCTTTTCTGGATAAACCGAAGCCGGAATTAATCCAACTTCTCTTTGATGCGAGCAGCCTTACCGCTAAGATCACGAAGGTGATACAACTTAGCCTTGCGAACGTCGCCACGACGCTTAACATTGATGCTGTCGACCAAACGGCTGTGAGTCTGGAAAGTTCTCTCCACACCAACACCATATGAAACTTTACGAACAGTAAAAGAAGAGTTCAGACCACGGTTTCTTTTTGCGATCACAACACCTTCGAAAGCCTGCAGACGCTCACGAGAACCTTCTACCACTTTCACACTTACAGTTACTGTATCACCCGGAGCAAACTCTGGGATTTCTTTAGTCATTTGCTCAGCTTCAAGCTGGCTAATGATTGTGTTTTTGCTGCTCATGGCTCGCTCCTAACTAATCCGAAGTAATCCTACGTTTCTGATATTAACTGCCCGCGCCGCAACTCTTGTATGATTTGAGCTTCTTCTTCGGATAGCTCACGCTGCTCGAGCAAATCGGGTCTGCGCTGAAGCGTTCTAAGCAAAGACTGCTCCAACCTCCAACGCCTAATCTTTTCATGATTGCCACTCAATAAAACCCCAGGAACCCGCTTATCGCGATATACCTCCGGCCTCGTGTAATGAGGACAATCCAGCAAGCTATTCTCGAAAGAGTCCTGCTCAGCAGACTCATTGTGACCGAGCACTCCTGGCGCAAGCCGAGAAACACTATCGATAATAGCCATAGCGGCAATCTCGCCGCCACTAAGAACAAAGTCACCCAAAGACCACTCTTCGTCGACTTCATCCTCAATCAATCTTTCATCAATCCCTTCGTAACGACCACACAGAAGAATCAATCCTGGGACATTTAACGCCGAGCGAACCAAAGCTTGATTTATTCGCCTCCCCTGAGGAGACAGATAAATAACTTTACTTCCCGCAGGAGCCACAGACTTCGCCGCATTTAATGCAGCCTCTAAAGGCTCCACCTTCATCAGCATTCCAGGACCACCGCCATACGGCCTATCATCTACCGTGCGATAGTTATCGGTTGCGTAATCCCTGGGATTCCAAGAGTAAACTTCTATCGAACTCTGCTTGATAGCCTTGCCCACCACGCCAAAGTCCGTAACCGACTTCAGCATTTCCGGAAATAAAGTTATGACGCCAAACCACACTTTAAAAATCCGGATCCCAGTCAACAACCATTAAATTCTTATCCAGATCAATATTCTCTATGAATTGGCCTGGCAAGTAAGGAATTAGCCGCTCACGCTTATCAATGCTTTCCGCAGATCCTGCAACGACAAGCACATCATTAGCGCCAGTTTCAATCAAATGACTCACCCGCCCTATATTTACCCCTTCAGAGGTAACAACGGTGAGCCCTTCCAATTGACGCCAATAGAATTCACCCTCTTCCAAAACTGGAAGCTCTGACGACTCAATCTCAATCTGACAACCAACATAGTTTTTTGCCATATCTCGATCATCCACGCCAGCTAGCGCAATAACGATCCCTTTACCCTGAGGCTTACCAGACCGAAGCTTTGCGCCCGAGCGATTTCCATCTTCGCGCACCAATTCCCAATTAGCGTACCGAAGCATATTCTCCGGTGGCGACGTGAAAGAATGAACTTTCAGCCAACCTTTTACGCCATACACACCGACGATTTTGCCTATGCAAATTTTCTCATTCATCGGCGTGCTTCACCAACCTGCTTAAGCGCTGGCCTTCACCAGATCACGAACGCGATCAGACATCTGAGCTCCACGCTCAACCCAGAACTGCAGACGCTCTGCGTCTACACGGACACGCTCGTCGTTACCGCGCGCAGTAGGGTTGAAGAAACCTACACGCTCAATGAAACGGCCGTCACGGGCGTTTCTGCTATCAGTCACGTTAAGGTGATAAAAAGGACGTTTTTTTGAACCGCCACGCGCTAGTCGAATTGTAACCATCTCAGTTTGAATCCTGTTGTAAATAAACCAATGTTGTTGGCTCAACACCTGAAAGGGCGCATATTCTACGCAATAATTCAAGCATTGAAAACCTTTTTGTTTACTCTCTGGCAATTAGACGCCAGAACTATCTCATGCGCCCCATTGGAGGCATTCCACCACCAGGAGGCATCATCCCACCCATTCCCCGCATCATATTCATGACGCCACCTTTCTTACTGAATTTTTTCATCATCTTCTGCATTTGCTTGTGCTGCTTAAGAAGGCGATTCACGTCTTGTATTTGTAGACCCGCCCCCATGGCAATCCGACGTTTGCGTGAATTGCTTACAACATCAGGAAACCGCCGTTCATGCGGAGTCATTGAATTTATCAACGCCTCCATATGAACAAACATCTTATCGTTCATATGCTGTTGCGCGACTTGAGAGATTTGCCCCATTCCCGGCAACTTATCCAGCATGCCAGCCATTCCGCCCATATTTTTCATTTGCTGTAGCTGGTCACGGAAATCTTCGAGATCAAAGGACTTCCCTTTTATAACTTTCTTGGCGAGCTTCTCAGCCTTCTTCTTATCAAGCTTGCGCTCAGCCTCCTCTATAAGAGAGAGCACATCCCCCATACCAAGGATTCTTGACGCAACTCGATCTGGATGAAACGGCTCCAGAGCCTCTACTTTCTCCCCCATCCCCATGAATTTGATGGGTTTGCCAGTAATAGAACGCACAGACAAGGCGGCGCCGCCACGAGCATCACCGTCCGCCTTCGTCAAAATCACGCCCGTCAAAGGCAGAGCATCATTGAACGCCTTAGCGGTATTCGCCGCGTCCTGCCCCGTCATGGCGTCAACAACAAATAAAGTTTCAATCGGATTGACCGCAGCATGCAGACGCTTGATTTCGGACATCATATCCGCGTCAATATGCAACCGCCCCGCCGTATCAACAATCACCACATCATTAAAACGCTTGCGAGCCTCAGCAATTGCCGCACTTGCAATATCAACGGGATCTTGGTCAGCAGTGCTCGGGAAGAAATTAACCCCGACATCCCCCGCCAAGGTTTCCAGCTGTTTAATAGCGGCGGGACGATATACGTCCGCACTCACCACCATGACAGATTTTTTGCGACGCTCCTTTAGGAACCGAGCCAACTTACCCACAGATGTCGTTTTACCAGCGCCCTGCAAGCCCGCCATCAAAATCACGGCTGGAGGCTGGCAATTAAGATTCAAGTCTTCATTCGCCTGCCCCATGACAGCAATAAGCTCATTCTGCACAACGCGAATAAACTCCTGCCCCGGCGTCAGGCTTCGCATCACGTCCTGACCTACGGCCTTCGCTTTAACGCTATCAACGAATTCTTTTACGACGGGGAGAGCAACATCAGCCTCCAGCAAAGCCATGCGAACTTCCCTGAGAGTTTCCTTGATGTTGTCTTCAGTTAGTTTCGCCTGGCCGGTAATCTTTTTTAGGCTGTCGGACAACCTTTCCGTCAGACTATCAAACATATAGCGTTCCCCTTAATAATCAGGTATGTCGTAAAAGGGCTTGGATTATATCCAACCCTACGGCATACTTCATCTAACAAATGGACCCAGCCGAAACCTATTTTTCCAACTCTTTGTTTATTAGGCGACTTTCGGCGCTTTTGAGTAAGCGCAAGAATATGCCAAAGCGCCTCATTTCCATAAACAAAGACAACAACCAGCAGGGCCAAAACAGCTAACACACCCCAGCCGACATGACTGACATTTAATGAGCGTTGTCACCCTTAGCATAGTCGCCACCGTTTTTTACACTGTCGCCACAGCCTTTCAATACGCTGTTTACGAGGGCAAGACGCCACAACGCCCGCACTTGGCCGGAGCCATTGGCTTTCTGGCTGTCGCAGCGCATGCAGTTAGCGTTTGGCTACTGAGCTCAACCTCTCTCGGAGCAGACTTCGGCTTTTTCAAAATCATCTCAATAATCAGCCTATTCCTCAGCGCTTTGATTGTTTCCTTCGCATACATAAAACCCGTACACAACCTGAAGCTGCTAATTTACCCCATAGCGATCATAACAGTCATCGCAGCCGTCAGCTTTAAAGGCCCCACTCAGGTGGTAGAGCCCGGACACGTGGGGCTCATGGCGCACATCACCTTATCAGTGATTGCATACTCCGTATTTAGTCTGGCCGGATTACAAGCCTTACTTCTCTATGCCCAAAACAAGCAGCTGAAGTCTCACATGACCGGCCGACTCGTAAAAGCGCTCCCCCCTCTTCAAACCACCGAAGATATTTTATTTGAGATGATCTGGACAGGCCTGATCCTTCTCACTCTGGCGATAATAACTGGTAGCTTTTTTGTGGAGGACCTGTTCGCACAACATTTGGTCCACAAGACAGCGCTTTCGATTTTATCCTGGCTTATCTTCGCACTCTTGGCCGTTGGCCGTAACCTATGGGGCTGGAGAGGCTTGCTCGCCGCCAGACTGACAATTGGCGGATGCTTACTGCTAGCCCTAGGGTTTCTGGGCAGCAAGATCGCCTTAGAGTTTATCATTCAACCCAAAATCTGATCTTGACACGCCCCCAAGCGTTTCTATGATGACTTCGTAATCACAACAAACGGTTTAACGCTCCCCTTGAACGACTTATCCACCACCTTTCTACTCGCTGTATTAGTCATCCTAATAGCTCTCTCTGGATTCTTTTCCGGCTCAGAGACAGGGATGATGACTCTGAATCGCTATCGTTTAAGGCACATGGCCAAAAACGGACACAAAGGCGCAAAACGCGCGAACACCTTACTGCAGCGTCCAGATCAGCTGATCGGCGTCATTCTGATAGGTAATAACTTCGTCAACATACTCGCCTCCGCAATCGCCACCGTTATTGCTACCCGCCTATGGGGAGACGCCGGCGTTGCTATCGCCACATCAGCATTGACAATAACTATCCTGGTTTTTTCTGAGGTTACACCCAAAACGCTCGCCGCCCTCTACCCGGAGCGAGTAGCATTTCCCGCCTCAGTGGCGCTAATCCCTCTCCTAAAACTCCTTTATCCCTTTGTACGGTGCGTCAATATCGCCTCCAACTCGCTATTGCGCCTATTTGGAGTCACCGAGTCTCAAGCAGGATCCGACCACTTGTCTCGCGAAGAGCTACGCACCCTGGTTCACGAGGCGGGAGTCCGCATCCCAAAACGACACAGACAAATGCTTCTGAGCATCCTGGATCTGGAGAAAGTCACCATAGAGGACATCATGATCCCACGAAATGAAATTACGGGGATCGACATAGAGGACGACATTGATGAAATTGTCGAACAATTAAGATCAGCTCAACACACCCGGCTGCCAGTCTACCGGGGGGATATAAACAACATTATAGGCATCCTCCACCTCCGCAATGCCGCCAAATTTCTCACTCAGAACGAGATAAACAAGGCAATGATCATGCAAAGCTGCCGTGAGCCCTACTTCATTCCAGAAGGCACTCCGCTAAACACCCAGCTTTTTAACTTCCAGAAAGAAAAGCGGCGAATTGCGGTTGTTGTAGACGAATACGGCGACGTACAAGGCATAGCCACCCTGGAAGATATACTGGAAGAGATTGTCGGAGAGTTCACCACCGATATCGCCGCCACCAGCCCAGACATCACGCCAATGGACGACAACCGTTACATGATCGATGGCTTTGCGACAATCCGCACGATCAACAAAATACTGGGGTGGAGACTTCCCACCGACGGCCCCAAAACGCTAAACGGACTTATCATGGAACTGCTGGAGACCATTCCAGAGAATCCAACATGCCTTAAGCTGCACGGGTACAATGTGGAAATCAAACAGGTCAAAGACAATGTCGTTAAGGCCGCCATCGTCCACGACCCATTCGCCCCTCCAAAGAGCAGCAAAAAGAAAAAAGCCGCCCAACAGTAAATAATACGCGCCGGAAACTCATTCAAATCAATGTCCGGCGCCCCTCCATATGCAGTTAGCGAATAAAAAAAAATCGTTTAAAAGATCAAAATATAAGCTACTTCTTGACTAAAAATAGCCGGAACACTATGAAGTAATAGTGACCATAAAAATAAGAAGGAGGCTTCCTAT
Organism: Hahella sp. HN01; assembly: GCF_018986435.1. Taxonomy (GTDB): domain Bacteria; phylum Pseudomonadota; class Gammaproteobacteria; order Pseudomonadales; family Oleiphilaceae; genus Hahella. The sequence continues at coordinate 106,525 of NZ_JAHMIN010000022.1, forward strand.
ATGATCCTGGGCCACACGTTAGGTCTTTTCACGCATCCAGATCAGGAATGGCTGTCAATACGCGAAGAGCGCGCCACAACCGGGCGACTGTACGTACAACACACGCTATTACTGGCCTTAATTCCAACCATCGCCGCTTATATCGGCTCTACGCAAGTGGGCTGGACCATTGGCAGCGAAGAAACCGTCAAGCTAACTCAAGTAAGCGCCTTTAACTTATGCGCGCTTTTCTACGTGGCGATGCTGTCCGGAATCTATATTCTGGGCAAATTCATCGACTTCATGGCAATTACTTATGGCGTGGACAAAAATGCGCCCAGAGGTATTGAGCTGGCTGCATACGCAGCAACACCATTATTTATCATGGGAGCCATAGCCGTTTACCCCAATATTTGGGTAGACATGTTCGCAGGATTAGTCGGGGTATCGTACTCTGTATATCTTCTTTACGAAGGTCTACCGATTCTGATGAAAATCCCTAAAGAAAGAGGCTTTATGTTCGCCACAAGCGTTCTGACCGTTGGTCTGGTTATGCTTGTAGCTTTAATCGCCACCAGTGTTGTCATTTGGAGCGTTGGCATCGGTCCGGTTTATACGAACTGAAGCTATTAACGCCTTTACCTATGCGGTCGACTCTAGGGGCGACCGCATAGAATCGACTAAAACGGCGCAATACAGCCTAAGATGGCAAGACCGTTTTAGTAACTTATGGTAGATTTTTGTATATAAAGCCGTAAAATAGACGGCAATTATTATAACGACTCACCGCCAAACTCATACCCAAAAAAAAATAACAATATCTGTTGTCAGCTTGTTTTTGACGCCCCATTTGGGTGCAACAGGAGAAGTTTATGAATAAGGGGAGCGGTGTAAGTTACATTCGCGAGCGCGTGAAGGCTCACCCAAAGCCCGCGGATGAGCAGTTGCTTACGCGTATTCGCGATCACTCCATCTCAATGCTCCTTAACTTCCTCAACAGCATGTTCGATGGTGTTGATGATTCTTTCTTTGAACTAGCGAATCACGCTCATACAAATAATGAGCAGAATCGCTATTTCGAAGCCATGCGTGAGATCCGGATAAAACGGAAGGGGATAGAAAACCACTTCCAGCAGGAACTCGCACGCCTGTTCAATCAGCCCCCCTCTCAGCACAAGTCCAGCGAGACATTGTCCAACAATGTCGATGTTGATGTACTGAGCCTGGTGCAGAACGACGCCCTGGAAGAGTCCGTCGCGATTAACAGCATGATCAGCAAGGCAAGAGCTAACTTCTCCGGCTCGCTATTGCAGTTTCAGACTCGCGTATCCAGTGTGTATGGCGAAACCAATGAAGAAAATGCGGTCAACCCATTAGACCCCGAGCATATCTGCAAGGCATTTTCCGACGCCTGTATCGGTCTTGATATCGAAATAAAAGAAAAGCTGATCGTTTATAAGCAATTCGACCGCTACGTAATGGGCAACTTGGTCGAGAGTCTTGAAGAGGCTAACAAGATAATGATTCAGGCGGGTGTTATGCCTAACCTGAAATATACGGCCAAAAAGTCCCGCGTCACTCCCCGGTCAACTTCCGACGTCTCCGCACGCCCTTTGGAAGCACAAAGCGATGCAAACAGTCATGACGGCGCAGGCGATGTTTTTAGTCAAGTACAAGAGCTACTGTCCGCGCTCAGGAACACGCCTTCAGACTCTTCTGAGCAGCAACAAGGCGCAAACGCTGGAGCCGGTGGACGACAAGCTCCGCCCCCAGGAAATGTGCAATTTATTGCAGACGCCGACTTACTTTCAATCCTATCCCGTTTGCAGCATAGCGTTCGCACTGAGAATCTGGCGGAAGGGCCCGTCGTAGCGTTAGATCTACGCTCAGCGGTACAAGGGCTGTTGACCGAAGAAAGCCAGAAGTCAGGCAAGGCGACAGCACTTGATCAAGTTGATGAAGACCTCATCAACCTGGTCTCAATGCTTTTCGAATTCATTCTTGATGACTACAACCTGTCGGCTCCGATTCAGGTTCTAATCAGTCGCCTGCAAATCCCTATTCTCAAAGTCGCAATCAGAGACAAAAGTTTCTTTAGTAAGCCGTCCCACCCTGCCCGCAAGCTTTTAAACGCACTGGCGAAAGCAGGCATTGGCTGGAGTGACGCATCAGAGAAAAAACGCGACAAGCTCTACGAACAAATTCACCGCGCCGTTCAGCGCATCCTTGAGGAGTTCAACGGCGAAAGCGAGCTTTTCGAAGAGATATACCAAGAGTTCTCTCAATATTTAAGCCGCGAAGAACGAAAGGCCAAGCTGGTTGAGCAGCGAACCAAAGAAGCGGAAATTGGCCGCGTCAAGTCCCATAAAGCCCATCAGGTGGTAGAACAGATTCTCAGCGAGAAAATCGCTGCGCAACCTCTCCCACCTGTTGCCGTTGAACTACTTCGCGGCGGTTGGAGCCGCGTTATGTTCCTGGCTTACTTAAAAGAAGACACGGAACATCGCCTGAATCAGTGCACCAAAGTGGTGGACGAACTGACTTGGTGCTTACAGCCCCATGCCGAAGTTGAAGCCAGACAGCGCTGGGTTAAAGTTGTTCCCCAGTTACTCAAAAACCTCAAAGCTGGCTTGAAAGAGGTTTCCTACAACTCAGCCAAGCTTGAGCACATGCTGGGAGAACTGAAGAAGGCGCTGACAGAAACCTTCAAGCAACAGTCTATAACCAGCGCACAGAATGACGCACCCAAGCCGCCCGTATCGGTCCCAGTAGTCATAGAACAAAAACTCACTCCTGCCGCAAAAACAGCGGTAGAACGTCAGAGCGAGTACGAAGACGCCGCACTGGCGGAGTATCTCGCCAAAGTGGACGAGATGGAGTGCGGAGCCTGGATTGAGTTTTCTCTGGTAAATGGCGCTCGCTTCAGATGCAAGCTGTCCACAAAGATCGAGGACTCCGACACCTACATATTCGTTAACCGCCTAGGACTGAAAGTCGTCGAGAAGACCCGAGGCGAGCTGGCTCACGAATTACGTAAAGGGCGTATCAAAGCGCTGGAAGAAGGCCTCCTGTTCGACAGGGCGATGGATGCCGTTATTGGCAACCTGAGAAAGATGTCAGGCAAGGCGGCGTGAGGCGGAATAGGACTACCCGCTTCACATAACTGACGAAAACTCATTTCTACCGCCCTGGGAAATAAGTTAAATTCACTGCAGACCTCAAGTTCTATGTATTTTATGTCTGACAGTGAATTTAACGGCGCGCGCGTCACCAACGCTATTTTCTTCTCCATCCTCGCTCACGCAGGCATACTCTTTCTACTATTTTCCATCCAGCTTCCACCAAAAGAAAACTCAACAATTACAGTCACTCTCAGCGCACGAGCGCCCGCCGCCCCAGAAGCTCAAACTAATAACAAACCCACACAAGCCGATACGCCAAAGGACATTGTCGACGACACGCCGCCATGGAAAGGCGCACAACAAGATACCTTCTCAGGAATACCTCGCAGCAATGCAAATCGCACTAACCTGAACTGGGTGAGCGACCTGTTTAAAGGCGAGCCGCTCTCTGGCGACAAGAAACCCAATAAACCAGAAAACAAAACATATGAGATGGACGCATCCGTCCTAGAGCTATTGAAAAGCCAACCATCAACACACTCTACTTTTTGGCCATACCTCGTGCGCCACTTGGCGCAAAATCGCCTCTACAACAATCAATATGAATATAGCGACCTCACAGAGCCCCGCATGGTCGTGCTCAAGTTGCAGTTTCAAGAAACAGGAATGCTAGTTAAAGCGGAGGTAGAGAGGAGTAGTGGGAACGAGAAGCTGGACGCTGCGGCGATTCGCAGCGCATACGCCGCCAACCCCTATCAACGCCCACCTTCTACAGACAGCGTATTTGGATACAGTTATCTAGTGCAGATCCTGTACACCCCCGCCAGCTAAGCTATAGCTGCAGGTCCAAAGCCGCATATTTGAAATGGTTATTCTGCGACTGCAGCGCCTTTCACCATTCCCTGCAATTCGCCAGATTCGTACAACTCAGTGACGATATCGCACCCGCCTACCAACTCGCCTTTAATATAAAGCTGAGGATAGGTCGGCCAGTTAGAGTAGGTTTTCAACGCTTCACGAATTTCTGGATGCTCCAGAATATTCACATAAGCAAATTTCTCACCGCAGGCCATCAACGCCTGAACAGTACGAGCGGAGAATCCGCACTGAGGAGCATTGGGCGACCCCTTCATAAAAAGAATGACAGGGTTGCTGGTCAATTGCTCTTTGATAACTTCGATGACATCCATAAACCTAACCTTTAATAACAGTCATTGAGTGATTGGTTGACTATTTTACTATGTTTTTATGCGCTAGCGATGACGATTTAAACAGGCATCGACATAGAGCGCAAAAAATAAGGCTCTTCGCCCCTTCTGGAGCGGAAGTATACGCGAAAAGAGACGCTTCTTCAGGGGCAAATAATCGTCCGTTAACCAGGAAATTTGAGCCAGATCAGCGCCTCCCTGGGCTTCGTTGCCATGTGTAACAATTATCTATACTATAGTTGTTGGAACAGGCAGCCGGGGCTGCCTTTTTGCGTTATATAGGGTTTTCAACCATATATAGAGTTTAAGGTTGTATATAAGAGGACGAAGAAAATGGCCGGTCCAACCCTGATGAATACTTATGGCAGACTGCCCATCGCCTTTACGCATGGAGAAGGTTGCTGGTTATACGATACTCAAGGCAACCGCTACTTTGACTCAGTAACCGGAATCGCCGTATGTGGACTGGGTCATGCGCACCCTGCCGTTTCCGAAGCGGTTTGCAGCCAATCCAAGAAGCTTTTGCACTGCTCCAATCTTTATCAGGTTCCTCTACAGCAACAACTGGGCGATCTATTGTGCCAAGTCGCCGGTATGGACAGTGTCTTCTTTTGCAACTCCGGCGCCGAAGCCAACGAAGCCGCCATCAAGCTTGCCCGTCTATACGGCAAAAAGAAGGGCATTGAATCCCCCTCAATTATCGTCATGGATCACTCTTTCCACGGCCGCACTCTCGCGACATTGAGCGCAACCGGCAACCGCAAAGTTCAGGCCGGATTTGAGCCATTGGTGTCAGGCTTCGTTAGAGCACCATACAACGATATGAAAACCCTGGAGAATATCGCTCGCGCCAACAATAATATTGTCGCGGTAATGATGGAACCTATCCAGGGCGAAGGCGGCGTTAACATCGCGCCAGTAGAATATCTCCATGCAGTAAGAAAACTGTGTGACTCCAAAGGCTGGCTGCTGATGCTGGATGAAGTGCAAACCGGCAACGGCCGCACTGGCGCTTACTTCGCTTACCAGGACTATGGCATCGCTCCCGATGTCGTAACAACAGCCAAAGGCCTGGGCAATGGCGTGCCTATTGGCGCCTGCCTGGCCAAAGGCGTCGCTTCCGAAGTGTTCCATCCCGGTTCTCATGGCTCGACATTTGGCGGCAATCCACTTGCTTGCGCAGCGGCGATGGCGGTCATTAAGACGATTCAAAGCAACAATTTGACCGAAAGAGCCCGTACTCTTGGCGAGCAAATCCTCAGCAAGCTGAAGCAGGAATTCGGTGGCGCCGAATATATCAAGGACATTCGCGGCAAGGGCTTGATGATCGGCATAGAAATGACTGAGCCCTGCCCCGAATTAGTTCCCCTGGCGCAAACAGTGGGACTTCTGATCAATGTCACGTCTGATCGCGTTATCCGGTTATTGCCGGCTCTGACCATGACGGACGTTGAAGCAGAACATCTAGTAACGACACTGGTGCGACTGATCAAGCTCTACGCAGCGGACGATCGAAAAAAACCAAGGTAGGTTTATAGCCGTGCATACTGAAAGGCGACCGCCGTCGTCTTTCATTCCTTCTATATTTGACTTAAACCTACTGAAATGGCGAGTAACGCACCATGAGCATCAGACATTTTCTGACATTGTGTGACTTTTCCCCGGCTGAACTGGAATATCTGATTGAGCGGGCCATCCAGCTTAAAGCCAAACATAAAAGCAAACAGGCCTATACGCCGATGCAAGGCCAGGTTCTGGGTATGATTTTTGAGAAGTCCTCCACTCGCACTCGCGTCTCTTTTGAGGCGGGAGCGGCGCAGCTGGGAGGCTCAGCCATATTTCTTTCGCCTCGCGACACACAGCTGGGCCGCGGAGAACCTATTGAGGATAGCGCTCGGGTTCTGTCGCGCATGGTCGACATCATCATGATTCGCACCTTTGAACACAGCAAACTTGAACTCTTCGCCAAGTATTCCTCTGCACCGGTCATTAATGCACTGACTGACGACTACCACCCCTGCCAGCTTCTCGCAGACATACAGACCTATGTCGAACACAGAGGCTCTATCCGAGGCAGGAAAGTCGCCTGGATTGGCGACGGCAACAATATGTGCAACTCATACATCAACGCTGCGCGCCAATTCGGGTTTGAACTGGCGGTCGCCTGCCCTGAAGGATATGAGCCCATGCAGTCGTTAGTAGAGCAGAATGCGGACCGGGTAAAAATATTTCGCAACCCGTCTGACGCTGTCGCAGGCGCCCACTTGGTCGTTACCGACGTATGGGCTTCCATGGGACAAGAGCAAGAGCAGGCAGAGCGGGAAAAGGCTTTCTCCCAATTCCAGGTTTCCCCTGAGTTAATGAATAAAGCCGCGCCCGATGCGCTGTTCATGCATTGTTTGCCCGCACACCGAGGCGAGGAAATCAGCACAGACATGCTTGATGACCAACGCTCCGTTGTCTGGGACGAAGCAGAGAACCGCCTGCATGCGCAAAAGGCCCTCATGGAATTCCTGCTCTACGGCAAGCAGGTTTAACATGGCGGCGAGCGCTCCTCTGCTGGAGGCCAAAGACCTCAGCTGCGGCTATGGTGATCAGGCTGTCGTATCTCATCTGTCTTTTCAGCTGAACAAAGGCGAAATAGCCAGCTTGCTAGGCCCCAGCGGCTGCGGCAAGACGACTGTTCTGCGTGTATTGGCGGGCTTTCAGCCCGTCTTTGCGGGAGAGGTGAGAGTAAACGGCGCGCCTGTGTCTACGTCATCCGCCACTGTGCCGACGGAGAAACGCCAAGTCGGCATGGTATTCCAGGATTATGCGCTCTTCCCTCATTTAAGCGTCGCCGCAAATATCAGGTTTGGCCTGCATAATCGCAGTGCGACGGAAGCAGACGCAAAGCTGAAAGACATGCTGGAGCTTACCGGTATGACAGCTTACGCCAATGCTTACCCTCACCAGCTTTCTGGAGGCCAGCAGCAACGCGTCGCCTTAGCTCGCGCACTTGCGCCAGATCCAGTGCTACTACTAATGGACGAGCCTTTTTCCAATCTGGATGCGGAACTTCGCTCGCGCCTTAGCCTGGACGTCAGGGAAATACTCAAAAAGCGGGACATCACCGCAATTCTGGTGACCCACGACCAAAACGAAGCCTTCGCCATGGCCGATCACGTTGGCATTTTGCACGGAGGAGGCTTACAGCAGTGGGATACTCCCTATAACCTGTACCACGAACCCGCCAACCGCTTTGTCGCCAACTTTATCGGCCGCGGAGCCCTATTACCCGGCGTATTGACCACCCATGACAGCGTTGAAACCGAGCTTGGCGTCATTCGCGGCAACAGGGCCTACCCCTGGAATCCGCAACAGGCTGTCGAAGTATTGATCCGTCCTGACGACTTGGTATTCGACGATACCTCCCCTCAAAAGGCCAAAATTATCGATAAGATATTTGCTGGCTCCTCAACCCTCTATCGACTCCTCCTCAGCTCTGGCCGCAAACTGGAAGCGCTGACGCCCAGCCACCAGGATTTCCCCATTGATGCGGAAGTCGCCATTCGCCTGAAAGCAGAACATTTAATCGCGTTTAAAAAATAAAGGCGCAGCTGAAGTCTGAAGTCTGAAGTCTGAAGTCTGAAGTCTGAAGTCTGAAGTCTGAAGTCTGAAGTCTGAAGTCTGAAGTCTGAAGTCTGAAGTCTGAAGTC
>NZ_JAHMIN010000023.1 GCF_018986435.1 Hahella sp. HN01
TCAACTGCTTCAGGTGCTGCGTAGCCGGCGCCTGTTGGTTCCCCGACGCCGGGCTTACCACAAGACCACGCACAGTCATCACCGCTTCCGACGTCACCCAAACCTGCTCAAGCCGGGCCCGGAGCAAGTCGTGGCCTGCCGGCCTAACCAGATCTGGGTGGCGGATATCACCTATCTGCCGACACGCTCCGGCATGAGCTACGTGAGTCTGGTGACCGATGCTTACTCCCGTAAGATCGTGGGTCATCATGTACATGAAAGCTTGCGTAGCGAGGATGTGGAACAGGCCTTGCGCAAGGCTCTGCGTGAACGGCCGGGGCGGCAGCCATTGATCCACCACTCCGACCGAGGTGTCCAATACTGTTGCGACAGCTACCAGAAACTGCACCGTCAACACGGCATTCAATGTTCGATGACCGACGGGTATGACTGCTATCAGAATGCGTTGGCGGAACGGGTGAACGGGATCTTGAAAACGGAGTTCCTGCTGATGCGGCCAGGGAATCTAGGGCAGGCTCGAACGATGGTTGATGAATCCGTGGATATTTATAACCGAGAGCGGCCTCATCTGGCCCTGAAATACAAAACGCCCGACGCAGTGCATCGGGCGTTTGAGACGAAATAGGTGTCAGCCTATTTCAGGACTAGACACTTTGCTCACTCGTCCTTACGCCGCACGAAGATCGACAACGCCGCCAGTCCGCCGGAGCCCGCCATCAATAACAGAGACACCGCGTTCAACACCGGCGTTGAACCTTCCCGCAGGCGGTCGAACATGGCGATGGTCAGAGGCGCGTCCGATCCCACCAGCATCAGAGTGGTGTTGAAGTTTTCGAAGGACATCAGAAAGCTGACGATGCCGGCGCCGACCAGCGCTGGTTTCAGGAACGGCAGCGTAATGGTGCGCAGCACGTCAAAATGGGACGCCCCCAGATTCAGCGCCGCCTCTTCCAGACTGACGTCGAACTTGCGTAGGCGCGCGGAGATCACCAGAGTCGCGATTGTCGTGATGAACGCAAACTGCCCGATCACCACCAGAACCAGCCCCGGACGGAGCGCTTCCAGGTCATAGGAAAAGGTTTCCTCCACCCAGTTGGCGATACTGCTGCTGAACACCAGCACCGACACCCCCAAAATCACTCCAGGAATCACCAGTGGCGTCAGCATCAACACATACAGCAGATTTTTACCGGGAAAGTCATGTCGCTCAAACAGGAATGCGTTACAGGTGGCCAGCGCCAGGCTGACGACAGTGGTGCACACCGCCACCTGCAAACTTACCAGGATGCTTTCCAACAGCTCAGTATCGTGAAAAATACCGAGCTGGGGCGATTTTTCTCCCAGAAACCAGCCCAGCGTCGCGCCTTTCCAGGGCATCGCCGGAAACAGGGAATCATTGAACGCAAACACCGCCACCACCGTCAGCGGGGCAGCCAGATAAACAAAGAACGCCGCCACATAGGCGTGATAAGCGCCGCGAAAATAGCGACTGGACGGAATTGAGGCCAGCATAAAAAGGCTCCTTAGCTCATCACTTTGGTGAAGGACTGCCGCGACAGACGCAACCCAATCCAGACTATCAACGAAGACAGGATCAGCAGCAATATTCCGAAAGCGGAACCCTGCTCCCAGTTAAATCGAGTAATGAACTGGGTGTAGATCTGTTCGGTGAACCAAAGGCTGTCTTTACCGCCCAGCAGGGTTGGCGTCAGGTAATTGCCCAGGGTGAGCATGAACACCACGATACAGCCGCTGACGATTCCCGGCGCCGCATGGGGAATCACCACATCGCGCATGACCCGCCAATGACTGGCGCCCAGGTCATAGGCGGCCTCAATCAGACTGTCGTCGAGGCTGTCCAGCGTCGACACCAGCGGCACTACCATAAACAGCATGGAGGTATACACCAGCCCGACCATGATGGTGGCGTCCTGATAAAGCATCTCCACCGGGCCGTCCACCCAGCCCAGCCATTGCAGCAGGGAACTGAGCACGCCGGTTTCCCGCAACAGGATCATCCAACCGTAGGTTCGCACCAGTTCGCTGACCCAGAACGGAACCAGACACAACAGAAACAGCAATGGCCGCAGTCTGCCTCGCGCCACCTTGGCGATGTAAAAGGAAATCGGAAATGCGATCAGCAGGGTCAAAGCGGTCGCCATAATCGACATCACCGCCGTACGCATGAAGGTGCGCCAATACAGGGGCTCCGTAAAAAAGGCGGTGTAATTACTCCAGCTGAACGCATAGGTCCCGGCGGACACGCGTTCACGCAGAGAGATCATCGCCATGTCCACATGAGGCAGCGCAATCAGCAGCGTCAGCCACAACAGAATCGGCGTCAGCAGCAACGCCAGTCCGAATTTGAAGTGTTGGGGTTTCATGGCGCCCCCTACACTGGAAAACAGCTACATTGGCCAGCCGCCCAGGACAACAGCACTCGCTGCCCTTTGCCAATATTGTGGAACATTGGCGTTTGCGGCAGCGCCACGGAAATGGACTCGCTGCTGTGATCCAGGCTCACCTGCACCTGACTGCGGGCGCCATCGAACAACACTGCGTCCACCACGCCGCTGAAGCAGTTTTCGCCTCCGCGGCCAGCTCCCGCATCGCCGTGAGACGATGCAGAGGCCAACTCAATTTTCACCGCCTCAGGCCGTAAGTAGACTTGCGCCTCCTGTCCCTGCTGCAGATTCTCCAGCGCGCCCTCCACACGAAACTGCAGCCCGCTCGCCGTGCGAATCGCCGCGCCTTCTGAGTCACGACTGACCAAGGTTCCGCGCCAGCAGTTGCTATCGCCGACAAAGCTGGCGACAAAGGCCGTATCAGGCTGGTAATACAGTTCCTGCGGCGTGCCGACTTGCTCAAAACGCCCTTTGTTCATCACCGCAATATGGTCGGACATCACCAGTGCTTCGGATTGGTCATGGGTGATATAGACAAAGGTGGTGCCGAATTTTTCCTGCAGGTGTTTCAGCTCTACTTTCATCTGTTCGCGCAATTTCAGGTCGAGCGCGCCCAGCGGTTCATCCAGCAGCAAAACATCCGGTCTCAGCACCAGGCAGCGGGCGATGGCGATACGCTGTTTTTGTCCGCCGGACAACTGGTCAATACGCTTGCCGCCGGAATCCGGCAATCCAACCCGCGCCAGCATATCCTTCACCGCCGTCTCAATCTCATGACGCGGCGCTTTTCTTCGCCGTAAACCATAAGCCACGTTTTCCGCCACCGTCATATTGGGGAACAGCGCCAGATGCTGAAACACCATATTCACCGGTCGCTTGTTCGGCGGCGTATCCAACACCGAGCGCCCCTTGATGAGGATATCCCCCGCATCAGGCTGCTGAAAACCCGCCAACATGCGCAACAAAGTGGTCTTGCCGCACCCGGAAGGGCCGAGGATGGAAAAAAAACTGCCTTGAGGTATTTGGAAGGAGACGTCGTTCACTGCGGTAAAAGCGGCGAAATTCTTGCGGACGTTGCGACACTCAAGGTCGAAGGAAGTCGTGACTGGATCGGACATAGGCGTACTTACACACTGAAGTTGGTCGGCGCATGGCGACAGCGGGCGCGCCCAACGACCATGTCATCAACCGGGCTCGCCTTTGTCGACCTCGCCAGAAAAAAAGCAACCCGCCACGATACAAACGCATCGTGGCGGGAGTTTTGTTATGACGACAGAGTAACGGAAGTTACAGTCTGGCGGCTTTCACCCGATCCAGAACTTTGCCTTCCATCTCTTCCAACCCGGGAGGAACCGGTGGATACCATTTGATGTTATCCACGGCTTGCGCAGAAAAGCTTTCCTGGAACTGCTTTTTGAGGGTGGCGTTGACATATTCGTCGCTGCCTTTGGATGCCGTGAAGTTGCCGGCGGATTCGGTGATTTTCGCCGCGATTTCCGGACGCATCACGAAATTGATCCACTTATAGGCGGCGTCTTCCGCTTTGGTTTTACGCGGCAGCGCAAAGGTGTCGATCCAGCCCAACGCTCCGGATTTCGGCGCTACGAAAGTGACGTCCGGTATTTCGCTGTTCAGTTTCCAGCCGCCGGAATCCCAGGCCATGGCCGCTTTGACTTCGCCGGAGCGAATCAAGTTGAGCAGGTCGTCGCCGCCGCTCCAGTAGGTTTTCACCGCGCCTTTGCAGGAAATCAGCTTTTCTTCGACTTTATTCAGAATGGCCTGATATTTGTTTTTGTCGTTGTAGGCGGAGAACGGGTCCTCGCCCATCGCGAAGGCGAATCCGATCAGCGTTGGACGCTTCAGGCGGTAGGACACGTCGCCGTTCAGGCCGGCGGCGCAGAGGTCGGTGTAGTCCGCCACCGCAGGCGCGCTTTTACGGTTGACGATCAGACCGCTGGTGCCCCAGACGTGAGGAACGCCGTACACTTTGCCGTCCAGCTGCGTGTTCTTGCGGGTCGCTTCCAGCATGGAGGGAATGAATTTGTCAGCGTCGATTTTAGACAGGTCGATGGGTTTGTAGATGTTGAAGTCCGCTTGGGCGCTGGTGACGCGATCCTGGCTCGGCTGCGCCAGATCGAATCCGGAGCCGCCGGTGGCGCGCAGTTTGGAGATCATATCTTCATTGTTGGATTTGGTGACTTCCACGTCGATGCCGGTTTCCTTCTCGAACTGCGCCACCACTTCATCCGGAGCATAACCGCCCCAGGTCAGCAATCGTAAAGCTTCAGCATTGGCGACACTACTTGCCAAAGCGCCGATTAATAACGTCAGGGATGCTCTCTTAAATACTTTCTTCATGATCTTTCCTTATTTCCCAGTAAAGCGCGGGACAAAAGACCCCGTCGCCGATTCAGGTCAGCAAACCACGTCAACCTAACAGTGTCATATGACTGAAATATGACAATTTATAGATGCTCACCCACTGACGCAATCCCTGAGGAAGCGTGCTAAAATTATACGTTTTGTGATACTGCGATCTTTTATTGATCGCCAACACGATTGTTATGCTCAGCGAAGACTTCGATATTATCAGCGCCCGCCTCGCCGCCGACGCACTCAAACAGGTGCTGGCTGCGCGCACCCACAAGAAAAAAGTGTGGGGCCAGGTGATCGTCAGGCCCGGGCAATTGGGCGACGCGCTGCGTCTTCCCACCATCACCTCCGAATTAAACAGCAAAGTCGCCGTTCGCCGCGAACGCGGTCTGGAAAATTTTCAGGCGCTTTGGGACACCCTTTCCGAGCATACCCGTCAGGCCGTGCTGCACAGCATCGGCTGGTATGATCCGAAAAATCTCAGCTGGGACGACAAACGCTCTAACCGACGCCCGGTCAACAGCAACGAGACGCCGGAAGGCGCCGGCAACAACGACGCAGGATAGTCTCCACCGCGCCGCCGGATACTGGCGCCTGAACGCATTTGCGGTTATAAACTTCATGCCGCCGATGCATCGCTGCATAACCAGAGCGGCGTTTCAATTTCAGATCAGGTTGTCAGGAGCCATTCATGTCCCTCGCCATTGCTTCAACGCCCACGCCCGCCGTCGCCGCGAATATTGCTTCGCCGCTGACCTTGCCCTGCGGAGCCGTGATTCCCAACCGTATCGCCAAATCAGCGATGACCGAGGGACTGGCGGACGGCGATGATCTCCCGACGCTGCAGCATAACCAGCTTTACCAACGTTGGGCGGAAGGCGGAGCCGGACTCCTGATCACCGGTAATGTCATGGTGGATCGCCGCTACCTGGAGCGCAGCGGCAACGTGGTGCTGGAGAATGCCTCCTCCCTCTACCGCTTTCGTCTGTGGGCGGAGGTGGTCACCGAGTGCGATATTCATCTGTGGATGCAGCTCAATCATCCGGGACGACAATGCTCCCGATTCAGCAATAGCAAGCCCGTCGCGCCCTCCGCCGTGCAATTGCGCATGGCGGGTAATTTCGCCATGCCCCGCGCCCTGCCGGGCAGCGAGATCAAAGCAATCGTTCGGCGCTTCGGCGTCAGCGCCGCCCTGGCGCGAGAGGCGGGCTTCACCGGCGTGCAGATACACAGCGCCCATGGTTACCTGGGCAGCCAGTTCTTATCGCCCCTGACCAACCAACGCAAAGATGAATGGGGGGGCTGCCTGGAGAATCGCGCCCGCTTTCTGCTGGCGACCGTGGCGGAAGTCAGAGCGCAGGTCGGCGCCGATTTTCCCGTGGCGGTGAAACTGAACTCCGCTGATTTTCAGCAGGGCGGCTTCGCGATTGAAGAATGTGTAGAAGTCGCGCGCTGGCTGCAACAGGCCGGCGTGGATTTACTGGAGCTGTCGGGCGGCGCTTACGAGAACCCTGCGTTCCTGGCCACAGAAAGCGACAAGCGTCCCGCCGGAGCATGGCGTCGGGAAGCGTTTTTTCTGGAATACGCGGAAGCGGTCGCCAAAGCAGTGACGACGCCGCTGATGGTCACAGGCGGCTTCCGCAGCCGTCCCGKCATGAATGACGCCATCGCCGCCGGCGCCACACAGATGATCGGCGTCGCCCGCCCCTTCTGCACGGACCCGGACTTCCCCAGCAAGCTGTTCGCCGGCGCCATCGCCCGGACGCACCCGACGGAGAAAGAGCTGGCCCTAGCCGGTTATTGGGGACCGCAAAGTCCGTCCAAACTAATACGGGCGCTCAACAATCAGGCTCAGGCGGCCTGGTATTATCAGCAGATTCTGCATCTGGCCAACCGCCGTCAACCGGATCTCAACCTGGGACTTGTCGGCGCGCTGCGCAGTCACCTGCTGAATGAAATGCGCCACTCGCTGCGCCGCTCAAGGTAACCTGCTTAGCCGCTGTAATTTAACGACTTTCAACCGCTTTTCCGATCCAGATCATGGATGAAAGCGGCATATTGGGCTAGATTGTTGTATTAGAGCGACAATAATAACCCCCAATGACAAGCGAGCGTTCAATCCCGGTGCTTTCCAACATACGGTGTCGCAGCGCATCCGTGGCGCCCAAAATTCTCGCCTCTGGAGTGCTCTGTCTCGCGTTGTGCGGCGACGCCCTCGCAGCGCCCAAGCTCTCGGAGGAAACCGTCTCCTATTGGTTGGACGGCGAGTTTTCCGTTTCCACTCTCAGCCGGAAAGAGCAGGCTGCGGAACTGGCCTGGTTTCATCAGGCGGCGGAGCCTTTTCGAGGCATGACCATTTATGTGGTGTCAGAAACCATCGACACGCACTGGTATGAAGCCAATATTCTCTCCAAAGCTTTCGAAGACGTCACCGGCATCCGCGTCGTGCATGAAATCACAGGGGAGGACGATCTTGTCCGCAAACTGCTTTCGCAAATCGAAACAGGCATCAATATTTACGACGCCTTCATCAGCGATTCCGATCTGATCGGCGCTCACTATCGCAGCGGCGCTGTCGTCGCGCTCTCCGACTATATCCAGCAGGACGGGGCCGCCGTCACTCTACCGACGCTGAATTTGCAGGACTTCATCGGCCTCAATTTTACCACGGCGCCGGACGGCAAGGTTTATCAGCTACCCGACCAGCAATTCGCCAATCTGTATTGGTATCGCTATGACTGGTTCAACCGCAAAGACCTGCGTGAGCGTTTTAAACGTCTCTACGGCTATGAGTTGGGGGTGCCGGTCAACTGGTCCGCCTACGAGGATATTGCGGAATTCTTCACCGTCCATGTCAAAGAGTTGGACGGCCATCCGGTCTGGGGACACATGGATTACGGCAAAACCGATCCCTCCCTGGGCTGGCGCATCTCCGACGCCTGGCTCTCCATGGCGGGCATGGGGGATCGCGGCATTCCCAACGGCGTTCCCGTGGACGATTGGGGCATCCGGGTGGATGGCTGCCGCCCGGTGGGCGCCAGCGTGCAACGAGGCGGGGCGCTGGACAGTCCGGCGGCGAACTACGCTATCCGCAAGTTCGTCGATTGGTTTAAATACGCACCGCCTCAGGCGGCGAACCTGACATTCACTGAAGCCGGCGGCTGGGTCGGCACGGGACAGATCGCGCAGCAGATTTTCTGGTACACCGCCTTCGTCGCCCAGGCCACGCAACCCGGTCTCCCCATCGTCAACGCCGACGGCACACCCAAATGGCGCATCGCCCCCTCCCCGGTCGGCGCTTACTGGGAGGAAGGCATGAAGTCCGGCTATCAGGACGCAGGTTCCTGGACCCTGCTGAAAAACACCCCCGCAGACCGTCGTCGGGCGGCCTGGCTTTACGCCCAGTTCACGGTATCCAAAACCGTCTCTCTCAAGAAAACTCTGGTGGGGCTGACGCCCATTCGTCTGTCGGACATCAACTCGTCAGTCATGTCGGAGAAGGCTCCGATGCTGGGCGGGCTGGTGGAGTTTTATCGCTCCAACGCCCGCAATTACTGGACGCCGACCGGCTCCAATGTGCCCAATTACGCCAAGTTGTCCCCTTTGTGGTGGAAATATATTTCTCTGGCTCTGGAAGGCGCCCGTCCGGTGGATGAGGTCATGCAGGATCTCGCCCGGGCGATGGACCGAGGCCTGGACGCAGTGGGACGGGAAGAGCCCGGCGTCTGTTCGCCCCGCCTGAACCCAGAGTCCTCCCGCGAATTCTGGCTGAAGGCGCCAGGAGCCCCCAAACCGGAACGCAACGAACATCCTCCTGGAAAGACGTTAAGCTATGAAGAGTCAATCAAAGTCTGGAACTAGTCCCATGACGCGACTGCTGGCCGCTTGCGTAACCTGGGTCCTGCTTCACTCCGTTCCAGCTCTTGCGGAGGGAGAGAAAATTCAAGTGCTGGCGTATGCGCAGCCGCCTTTTATGGAGCTGCGTCATGATCGGCCGGCGGGGCTGGCTATCGACATTCTCAACATGCTGTTCCAGCGCGCGGAGGTGGACTACAGTATTCTGTTTCTGCCGCCGAAGCGCGCTTACGTCACCGCCTTGTCAGAACCCAACAACTGCGTGCTGGCGATCGAACGCAGCCAGGCGCGGGAAGCCTTGTTTCAATGGGTCAGCCCTATTCTCATCACCCGGCACGGTTTCTATTCCAACCAGACGGACAATTACAATATTCGCACGCTGAACGACGCCAAGCCTCTAGTGATAGGCAGCTACCTGGGGAGCGGCGTGGGCGAATATCTGGAGAAGCTGGGGTTCAATGTGGATCTCACTTCCAGTAACGATCTGAACATCCGCAAGTTGCAGCTCAAACGGGTGAACCTGTGGGCCAGCGATACCGTTTCCGCCGCGGTGATCATCAATCAGAGCAACCTTCCCATCAAGCTGGAGCATGTCTTCCTCACCACGCTAAGGGCGATGGGCTGCAACCTGAGTACGTCGCCCACCCTGGTGGAGCGACTGCAAAACGAACTCAAGAGCATGTATCAGGACCAGTCTATTCGGCAGCTGTATCGCAACTACCTGGGCCAGGATGCTGACTGGCTGAGCAACTGACGCCGTTTTCAGGCGGCGTCTTCGCGTAGGGCTTGTTTGGGACGGAACAGCCGCTTCAGATCTTCGATGACCACGTAGTTCACGGGCACCAGCAGCAACGTCAGGAAGGTGGCGAACAGTATCCCAAAGCCCAGTGACACCGCCATCGGAATCAAAAACTGCGCCTGGGTGGACTTCTCGAACAGCAACGGCATCAATCCAATAAAAGTGGTCAATGACGTCAGCATGACCGGGCGGAAACGGGCCACGCCCGCATTCAGCACGGCGGTCATCAGATTACCGCCGTTCTCCCGATCATTGCGGTGCTTGTTAATGAAATCCACCAGTACCAGACTGTCGTTCACCACCACCCCGATCAGCGCCAGCATACCCAGCAAACTGGTCAGGCTCAGATCCATCCCCATGACCCAATGGCCCAGCACCGCGCCAATGCCGCCGAATGGAATCACCGTCATGACAATCAACGGCTGAACGTAGGATTTGAATGGAATCGCCAACAAGCTGTAGATCATAAACAGCACGAACAACAGCCCCCATTTAAGACTGCCGAAGGACTCCCTTTGCTCTTTCGCCTCGCCTTCCCAGCTGTACTGAATGTCAGGATGTTGCAGCATCAGATCGTCGAGGAAACGGGTCATGTCTTCCTGCAAGGCCAGCATATTGGTGTTCTGCTTATCGATATCCGCACGCACGTTCATGGTGCGATAGCGGTCTATGCGATAGATCGTGGTGGGGCTCAGGCCCGGCTTGAGTTCAGCGATTTCGCCCAGCGGAATCAAGCGCCCGTCAGAGGCGGCGATACGCAGGCTCTGCAAATCGCTGACGGACTGCCGATCGGAGCGTGGATAGCGCACCATGACGCGCACGTCGTCACGCCCCCGCTGGATACGCTGCACCTGATAACCATAGAACGCCTGACGGATCTGATTGATGACGTCTGACCGGTTCAACCCCAGGGCGTAGGCTTCGGGCTTCAGTTCCACCTGCAGTTCTTCTTTGCCGTCGGACAGGCTGTCGGTAATGTCGAATATCGTGGGATAGCTCGCCAAACGCGCTTTCACCTGCTCTCCTACCGCCTCCAGGGTCTCGAAATTATTACCGGAAAACTGGATATCGATAGGGTCGGAGACCCGCCCTATCTCTGCGCGGAATGTTAACGACTCAGCGCCGGGAACCACGCCGATCAGGCGACGCCACTCATTGACCAGTTCATTGCTGGTGACCGCCGTGTCGCGCTCCTCCGGGGCCACAATCTCGAAGATCACTCGCCCGACATGGGAACCGCTGGAGCCGCCGCTGGTAGCCAGCACATCCAGGATCAGGTCTTCTCCAGTCTGCGGATCGCAATACTTCTCCTTGAGCTTGAAGGCGGCGTCCGCCATTTTGGAGACATAGCGATCCGTCACCTCAAAAGGCGTGCCCTGAGGCATGGTCAGCGACGCCCTGGCGATCTCGCTCTGTACTCTGGGGAAGAACACAAAGTTGATCCAGCCGGACGCCACCAGCGTGCTCAGCAGGATAAAAGAGCCCACTGCGAACGACAAAAACAGATAACGATTGCGCAGGGTCCAGTGCAACACCGGGTGATAATAGCGCAGAATCGCGTTTTCAAATCCGTCCGCAAAAGCGCGCTGCCAGCGCTCCAGGCGCGATCCGGCGTTGGGATCGGGATTGATGCGTACATGCTTCAAGTGTGCGGGCAATATCAGTTTGGACTCGATCAGCGAGAACACGAAAATCGGCAGCACCACCACCACAATCTGCGCGAATAACTGACCGCGTACGCCTTCGATAAAAGCGATGGGCATAAAGGCGGCCATGGTGGTCAGTACGCCAAACGTAACTGGCGCCGCCACTTCCTGGGTGCCCTGAATCGCCGCTTGCAAGCCGTTTTCCGCACGCCGCAAGTGGGTATAAACGCTTTCGCCGGTGACGATGGCGTCGTCCACGACAATCCCCAGCACCAGAATAAAAGCGAACAGGGTAAAAATGTTAAGGGTGACGCCAAAGTACGGCATCACCAGGAACGCGCCCATAAATGAGATAGGAATGCCGCAGAAAACCCAGAACGCCACCGACGGCCTCAAGAACAGCGTCAACAGCAGCAACACCAGAATACCGCCCTGAATCGCATTGTCCGTCAGAGTCTGCAGACGCTTTTTCACCAGCTTGGAAAAGTCGCGCCAATAGGTCAGTTCTACTCCAACTGGCAGGCTGCTCTGCTTACGTTCGATATACTCTTTAACCTTGTCGGCGACGCCAATGGCGCTTTGATCTCCCACCCGGAATACATCCACAAACGCCGCCGGCTGGCCGTTGAAACGGGTGAGCACGCGCCCTTCTTCAAACCCGTCAACGACGGCGGCCAGATCTCTGACGCGCACGAAACTGCCGTCGCGCTGGGTCAGCACGACGATATCTTCAAAGTCATCGCGACGGTAGGCCTGACCTTTGGAGCGAATCAACACCTCGCCGCCATCGGTCTGGATATTGCCCGCCGACACGTCCAGGGAGCTTTTACTGATGGCCTGGGCGATGGTTTGCAGCGTAATGCCGTAGCGTTGCAGCGTCGCTTTGGGCACTTCAATGGAGATTTCATAGTTGCGCACGCCATCCAGAGCCACCTGCGTGACGCCGTCCAGACGCAACATGTCATCGCGCACATGCTCCGCCAGCGTGCGAATTTCCGACTCGGGATACGGCCCGGCGATAGCGACGGTAATCACCTCCCGGGTATGCTGCGCCAGACTGATAACCGGGTTTTCCACATCCCCTGGAAAGGAGTTAATGGAGTCCACCCGGCTTTTCACATCCGCCAGCAGCTCACGGGGATCGTAGTCGCTGTCCACTTCGACCGTGACCGATGCGCTGCCCTCAGAGGAACGGCTGACGATTTGCTCAACGCCCTCCAGGTCCTGCACCGCTTCTTCAATTTTGACGCTGACGCCCTCCTCCACTTCTTCCGGGGTGGCGCCGCGAAGCGAGACGGAAATCGAGATGGTGGAGGGTTCAACAGAGGGAAATACTTCCAACGGCAGACGCTGACTCAATGATCCCAGGCCCAAGGCCAGGATCGTCAGCATCAACAGGTTGGCGGCGACATGATTACGAGCAAACCAGGCGATCACTGCACGTCTCCAGCCGCTGCGTCAGCAGGCTTTTCTCCATTGCGGCGCGCCACCTTTTCCGATTCGTTCTGCGCGCGTTTGATACGCACGCCGCTATTAACCTGTCCCAATGGGGTGAGAATCAGTTCGTCGCCCGCCTGCAGCCCTTCGCTGATCAGCGCGGACTTCCCGCTCTGCCAGCCGATCTCAATGCTCTGTCGGTGCAACACCTCCCCTTTGGCGATGTACACGTAACTGCCCTGATAAATGGATGAAACGGGCACCACCAGGGCTTCCGGCAAGCGCCGCCCCTGAATTTCCGCACTGACGTACTGACCTATTTTTAAAGGATATCGATTTGTGTCCTGAAGCCCGAAAGGGTCATCGATCTGAGCGACCACATAAAGCTGCTGGGTCGTCGCGTCAATGGCGCCTTCCGTGCGCACGATTTTGCCGCGCCATTTTTCTTTTGAGCCGGCAAGGTTATTGAAAATCGTCACTTCTGGCGGCTCACCTCCCCGACGCTGCTCGGGCAGGTCAATAAATCCCAGATCGGTATTGTTCAGTGGCAAACGCACTTCGACATAATCCGTGGCGTAGATTTCCGCCAGTGTGGTCTGCGGCGACACGACTGACCCCAGGTCCACCTGTTTCTTCAGTACGCGGCCCGCATAAGGCGCTTTGATTTCGGTCCGCTCCAGATTGATGCGCGCCTGCGTATGCTGGGCGATCGCCGTTTGCACCCGGGCCTGAGCCGCGGCCAGCTGCGGCTTGCGCAACGCCAGATCCGAGGCGTTTTTGACGCCGCCGATTTTTTCCCAGTCCTTCTTCGCCTGCCGCACTCGCGCCTCTTCCTCCGCCAACGCCAACTTCGCTTCCGTTACGGCGCCTTCAGCAATGCGCAATTGCACTTGATAGTCCACAGGGTCGATTTTCATCAACACCTCGCCTTTAGCGAAAAAGCCCCCATCACGAAGATTTGGCGACACCTCGATCACCTGACCAGACACCTGGGCGACAATGGCGCTTTGCGTACGCGGTTGCACGATGCCGAACGTGGAAATACGCACTGGAAACACTTCGGTTTGCAGCGTTTGGGTTTCAACACTGATAGCGGGCTGCGGGTGCTCTTTCTGAGGTTTCGCCTGAGGTTTTAACTCAGTGGCGAGATAAGCAACGCCAACAAACAAGGCTAATACCGCTAACGGCAGGACTTTCTTTAACATCTGACTTCCGGGCAACTGTCTGGTCGAGGGGGACTAGGCCTATTTATACGCCGAGGCGCAAAGCGGCGTCCACCGCGAACGCAGAATGGGCGATTAACTTTGGTTAATTAAGTGTAGTGGGTTGGAACTGAATGGGTGATGAACAATGCTTCATGGATATTATGAAGAATCGCAGAGCGGTCTCTGTCAAACCGTAGCAGACTCATAAGAATGACTCTAAGATAAGCTCTTTCGAGGCGAGTTTTAAATTCATATTACTATAAATTGGCGCATTGAATATGACGGATGTTTGGATAGCATTCACAAAAAGCAGACCTTTATCAGGATGCTCCATTGATGTTGATGGCTGTGAATTTTATTTTGCGGAAGTATACGTGCCTATGGTCTCCGCTGGAGAGTCTCCATCCAACTTTGAAGCTATTCTGAGCAAAGTAAAGAGCGAGCTGTTGGAAAACCGCCTGGAGCTGGCAGACATCTCCGCGCTTATTCGCTATGAGGAAGATCAGTGGGAAATACATAGTAACAGTGAAAATGATGTGAACACGTTCGCCACGCTAGCGCGGCTTTCAGAATCTATTGTATTCAGTGGGTTTCGCTCAGAAGAAATAGAAGAGCTAACCTCGTACCGCTACTCAATCTCAGATTTGGATTACGACTAAAGAAACAATTAGTCAAACCAGCCAACTTTCACTTATCAATATTAAAAATAGTGTACGACGGAAAATATATAGAAAATAAAAACGCCAATTTTATTTGATATATCGTCATTATTCTCCATACCGCTTACTTTTATAGCGAAATGCAGAATAGCTTGAGACTTTCATGTAATCGAAAGTCTCAAGCTGAATAGCAAGTCTTGCTTTTTTATCTGCCAGGCTGAATCAATCGGCAGCCACCCGCGCCCCAGGATACTGAGGCAAGTCATCGCCAATCACGCACCATTTCGCCTTGAATGCGGTATAGATGTGGTCTTTCGGCAAGCGGTCCGGTTCTTCGTCCAGGGTTCCCAGTGCGATGTCGATATAATCGGGGTTGCTGAGAAACCGGAAAAATAAACTGGAGCCGCATTGGGGGCAGAAGCCTCGCTCCGCCTTTTCCGATGAGCGATATACCGCAATGCGGTCTTCACCTGCTGTCCAGGTGAAGTTCGCCATGCTCACCACGCCGTAGGTTCCCGTCGCCGCGCCATGGAACTTACGGCACTTGGAGCAGTGGCAGTGGGATACGTTTTCTTCAAAGGTCTTTACTTCGTATTGCACGGCGCCGCACAGACAACTTCCTTTCATATCCCACGTATCTCCAAGTTTATTCAGGTTAACGATGCATTCTCATCTATTTACGTCATTGAGCATCTTATGATGATGTTTCACATGATCGCGAATGAATGTCTTAATGAAAAAGTAGCTGTGGTCATATCCAGCGCGATAGTTCAGAGTCAGGGGGATGCCCTTCTCCGCACAGGCGGCCTTCAATAGCTCAGGGTTCAACTGTTCCGCCAGGAATTCGTCTTTATCCCCCTGGTCCACCAGGATCCCGCTTACTTTCGACCCGGATTCGATCAGCGCCACGGAATCGTAGGCTTTCCAGTCTTCCTGATTGGTTCCCAGATATCCCGCCAGGGCTTTCTTACCCCAAGGACAGGACATGGGCGCGCAAATCGGCGCCAGCGCAGACACAGAGCGAAACTTCTCCGGCTGCTTGAGCGCGATCGTCAGTGCGCCGTGCCCACCCATGGAGTGTCCGAATACGCCCGTACGCTCCGGGTCCATGGGCAGGTTGTCAGCCACCAGCGAGTACAGCTCTTCCGTCACGTAGGAGTACATGCGGTAATTAGCGCGCCAGGGTGCTTCCGTCGCATCTACATAAAACCCGGCGCCGGAGCCGAAGTCATAGCTAAGATCTTCGCCGTCCAGACCGACATTGCGAGGACTGGTGTCAGGCGCCACCACGATAAAGCCATATTCCGCAGCGGCGGACTCCACGTCCGCCTTCTGCACGAAGTTCTGGTCCGTGCAGGTGAGCCCCGACAGCCAGAATAAAGTGGCGCACTTTCCTTGTTCCGCAGCCGCGGGAACGAATACGGAAAAAGTCATCGGACAACCGCAGGTTTCCGAGTCGTGCTGATAGCGGCGCCAGTATCCTCCGTGGCATTTATTTTCCTGAATCAGGTGCATAGGGTTCCTCCCGGTGCTTTAAAAGAGAATGACGGAGCGAATGCTCTTGCCTTCGTGCATGTAATCAAAGGCTTTATTGATGTCATCCAGGGTCAGGCTGTAGGTAACCATCGGGTCCACTTTGATCTCACCGCTGAGATATTTATCCACGTACCCCGGCAACTGACTGCGCCCTTTCACGCCGCCAAAGGCCGTGCCTTTCCAGGTGCGGCCGGTGACCAATTGGAAAGGCCGGGTGGAGATTTCCTGACCGGCGCCCGCCACGCCAATGATCACCGAGGTTCCCCAGCCTTTATGACAGGACTCCAACGCCGCGCGCATCAATTGCACATTGCCGACGCATTCAAAGGAATAATCCACGCCGCCGTCGGTCATTTCAACCAGGGCTTCCTGAATTGGCGCTGACAGCTCTTTTGGATTCACGCAGTCCGTAGCGCCCAGGGCTTTCGCCATCTCGAACTTATCCGGGTTGACGTCAACGGCGATGATCCGCCCGGCGTTCGCCATTGCTGCGCCTTGAATGACGCTCAACCCAATGCCGCCCAGACCGAATACCGCAACGGTCGAACCCGGCTCTACTTTCGCCGTGTTCAACACCGCGCCAATGCCAGTGGTGACGCCACAGCCCAACAGACAGACTTTCTCCAAAGGCGCCTTGGGATTGATTTTGGCCAGCGCGATTTCCGGCAGTACGGTGTACTCGGAAAAAGTAGAGGTGCCCATGTAGTGGTAGAGCTGCTTGCCCTGATAGGAGAAGCGCGAAGTGCCATCCGGCATCAGGCCTTTGCCCTGGGTGACCCGAATCGCCTGACAGAGATTGGTTTTGCCGGATGAGCAGAATTTGCACTGCCCGCACTCAGGAATATAAAGAGGAATAACGTGATCGCCCGGTTTAACGGAAGTCACGCCTTCGCCGACCTCCATCACCACACCGCCGCCTTCATGGCCAAGAATAGCGGGAAAAAGTCCTTCGGGATCATCTCCTGAGAGCGTATAGGCGTCGGTATGGCAGACGCCGGTGGCGACAATCTTGACCAGCACTTCCCCGGCTTTTGGGCCCTGAACGTCCACTTCGACGATTTCCAGCGGCTGGCCGGCGGCGAATGCGACTGCTGCGCGTGATTTCATATTAAGCTCCCTGGGGTTAAGGTTATGGGTTGTTATGGATTCCAGTGAGACACTATAGGCGCCGCCCGAAGGCATCGCAATGCCCGCAGTCGGCTTCGCAGCCCTCCACCAAAAGGCGTACTTATATGATTCAAAACGGGAATTGTTCGACATTCCTGATGACGCGCTCACGCATTTCCCTTGCGAGACGTTGGGGACCAGTCGGATACTGAGCGCGACTCAGGACGTCGCGGCAATCATCATGATCCTCACAAGCAAACTGCAACCGCCTCAACTTCCCGCGCAACTTCTGCCTCGGGACGCCTTACAGCAACGACTTGGCGGCATAATAAGAAAGCCGGTCACATTGGTGTCGGCGCCGCCGGGCTTTGGCAAAACCACCGCGCTGGCGCAGTTCCTTCATCGCGAACAGCTTCCCTACCTGTGGTACGCCCTGGATGAACAGGACAATGCCCCCGGCATATTCTGGCGTTATGTATGCGCGGGATTCGAATCCGTCTTCCCTAAAATCGGGCCACGCAGCGCGCGCATCCTGTCCGTGGATGACGACGCCTTGAACGCTGTGCGCAGCCTGCTGGACGAGTTGACGCAACTGGGACGCACCTGGCGACGCCCGGAAAGCATGCTGGTGGCGATTGATGATGTGCATTACCTCAACGACCCAGCCTTGTTGCAGCAGCTGGATTACTTTCTGGATCACCTTCCGCCTTATCTTCACGTGGCTCTGATCAGTCGCACGATACCTGCGCTGCATATACCCCGTCGTCAGGTCCGCGACAGCGTTCTGTTGCTGAATGCGGAACATCTGCGCCTCTCTGAAACCGAAGCGCCGCAATTTCTGCAAACCCGCCTGGGGATAAGACTGGATGCATCGGACATGAAGAAACTGCATCGCCTTACCGAAGGCTGGATCGGCGCATTGCAACTGTATGGTTTGAACCTGCAGTCGCAACCCGCCAATCGGCTGCTGTCGCTAAGCGCGCCGCCGGAGAACGTGGCCGCCTATCTGGCGGAAGAGTGTTTTCAGCAGCAGGACGACTGGGTGCAGACAGGCTTGTTGAATCTGGCCCTGGTTCCCCGTTTCAACCTGCAGCTCGCCAACCAGCTTTGTCCCGGCCTCGACGCCGCCTTGTTGCTGGAAACTTTGTTGAAGCGACAGCTGTTTCTATCCGAAACCAGCGCCGACGGCGCCTGGTATCGCTTCCACGATTTGTTGAGGGATTGGCTGCAATTGCGCAATCAGGACCGCCCGCCCGGAGAACGGCAAGCTCTGCACGGACAGGCCGCACAATGGTATGCAGAGCAAGGTTACTTTTTAGAGGCTATGGAACAATGGACTCTGGCTGGCGACTGGGAGCAAACCGCTTTATGCGCAGGCCGCGCGCTGCCGGAAATTCTGCGCATGGGACATTATCCGCTGGTGGCGCGCCTGCTGGCGAAAATCCCCCAAGAGCAACTGCATCGTTATCCTAAACTCCTGGTCCAGAGGGCGTTTCTACAGTTGACGCGGATGCGTTTCGACGACGTAGAGGCCGACCTGGATCTGGCCGAACGCTATGTGGACGCCATGCTGGAGCAATCCGAGAATCCACACACACTGGCGCAGCTGAAACGCCAATATGGATTGCAGGAATCCGAGTCCGTCAGAGAACTGAAATGCATGATCATTCTCGGCCGCAGCCACATCGCCCGGATGACGGATAGACCCGAGCACGCCACCGAACAGCTTGAGCAAACCCGCGACTTTCTACCGGAACAGGATTCGCCCTTCACCGCCTGGCTGTTTCAGGGCCTGGGGGCGGACGAATACATCCGCGGCTCGCTGCATGCAGCGCAATATCTGCTGATGCGCGCCCTGCGCAGCAGTCGTAAATATGAGGAAGGCTTCTGCCTGCTCGCCACCCTATCCTGGTTGATCCCTGTGCTTCTGCAACAAGGCAAGCTGCAATTCGCCAAAGAGCTGCTGGAGGAACAGCAGTCCTGGCTGGAAAGCCGCCACATGCACTGTCTGCCAAACTGGGGCGCCTTGCACTATCTACGCCTGTTGATTCTGATTGAGTTAGAACAACCCGAGGCGGCCAATCAGGAGTTGGAGCGTCTGTGGGACGCCACCGACGACCGAGTCATGGCGGTGGACCGGGTGTATCATAAATGGGGCGAGTTCGCCCTGCGTCTGGCTCAGCAAGACTATCAGCAGGCGGAAAAGGCGCTGAATCAGTTGGACGCCTATTTTCAGCAACACTTCACGCAGTGGAATTTTGTCGTCCCCAGTCCCGCCACGCTCAAAGTTCTTCTCGACGCATTGTCAGGCAACCCCTTCCCTTTGGCGCAGTGGGCGGCGACTTATGATACCCAGGCGCCCATCGTCAATTTACAACGACAAACCATTGAGCTGATGATGTACGCTCGCATCAAAATCTATCAACAGGCGGACGAACTGGACCTGCTAATGGATCGTCTCACTCTTATCCAGAAAGCCGGCAATCTGTACTTTTCCATCAACCTGCTGGTGCTTTGCTGTCTCAATGAGCTGGCCCAGGCGCGCCCCAGCAGCGCCAGAGAGTTTCTCTCTCAGGCCGTCAACGCCGCAGCGCCTCTCGGTGTGCGTCGCCCCTTCCGGGAAGAAATCAGCTTCCTGCAACCGCTATTAATGAACATGGCGCGACGCGGACAGGCAGCGACTTTTATCTCAGAACTGATGGCTTATTCCCCTTCTCAGGTCCGCCCGCAATCTGGCCACAGCAAATCTCCGTTATTGGAGGAACTCAGCCAACGGGAGACCACCATTCTGAATCACCTGTCCGCAGGGCGCAGCAATGAGGAAATCGCACTCGCGTTAAATATCGCCGCCTCCACGGTAAAGACACACTTACGCAACATCTACGCCAAACTAGGGGCGCGGCGTCGAACGCAAGCGCTGGCCATCGCAAGGGAAAAAGGCTTGGTGTGAGACGCTGACGGGTTACATCGAAGCCAGGGTTTAAGCAGTCTCTCACGGAGATCGTCACCCCTAAATCCAGACAGGGAGTGCGGCCGAGCGTCAGTGGCAGCCAGCTCTCTATCCAGGATTGCCTGTATATCGCGCCCTTTGAATTTCATTCATTCGCCACTGTTACGACATTCTATGTCGTAGCAAAAGGTATCATTTCAGCTCTCTCTGGGAGAGAATCCCCGTCACTCAATATTCGTTCAACTCACTGAAGATAAAAGGCTTATGCAGTTCAAAGCAATTCTATTCATTGCGGCCTCATCGCTTTGCGCAACAGCGTCGGCGTCTACACTGGCGACGCAAGCCAACGTTGGCGATCAGACTCAGATCCCGGTTGAAGCCGAGACCCAATTACCGGGTGCGAACCTGCCGATTTACCACGCCAACGCGCAGTCGGCGCCGCAGCCGAATCTGGCCGCGCCAGAACCTGCTTATATCGCGCTTCTGGGGCTGGGAGCGATGGCGCTGTTTTTGCGCCGACGCCCCGCCCCCTGACGAACGCCATCAGGCGGCCTGTTTGCCATCATAAGGCGTCGTCTGACGCGCCCCTTGTAACGCCTGCGCCCACCAGACCAGTCGGTCCAACATAATGTCCATGGACGTTTGCGCGCGCGCAGGGGCCAACAGTTCGCCATGCTCATCAAACTGCTCCCAGGCGCTGGCGAAACTGACGGTATCCCTCACAGTCACCGCGTGCAGCTCCGCAAACACCAGACGCAACTGCTCCACCGCCCGCAGGCCGCCGGAAATACCGCCATAGGACACAAACGCCACCGGCTTGGCGCGCCACTCGCTGTTCACGGAGTCAATGACGAACTTCAAGGGCGCAGGATAGCCGTGGTTATATTCCGGCGTCACGATGACGAACGCATCCGCCAGTCCCACGCGATGACATAAGGCTTCGACCTCAGGAGGACGCTCACGCTGATGATAGGGGGGCAGCGCCAGTTCCGCCGGGTCGATCATATCCAGATTCAGCCCCTGACGACCAAGAATGCGTCCGCCAGCCCAGCGCGCCACTTTGTCGCAGAAGCGCCCTTCCCGAGTGCTGCCATAGATCAACGCCACGTTAATATCACCACCCATAAATCATTACTCCAAAGAGGTTGTTATCAAGTCTGCGGCAGTGTAAAACCTCAACTTAACTTTAGGTCAAGAGGTATTTTCATGGCGAAGCTCAACGCCAGTAACGCTTACAAAGAGCTCAGCGTCGGCGAAGTGGCGAAACGCAGCGGCGTCGCCGTTTCCACCCTGCATTTCTACGAATCCAAAGGATTGCTGAAGAGCAGTCGCAACTCCGGAAATCAGCGTCGTTATCCAAGAGGCGTCCTGCGGAGAGTGGCGATCATCAAGGTGGCGCAGCGTACCGGCGTGCCCTTGTCTGCGATCAAAGAGGCCTTATCCACTCTGCCCGAAGGTCGCGCGCCCAGCGCGGCGGACTGGCGACGCTTATCAGAACAATGGAAACAAGTGCTGAATGACCGGATACTCAAACTCACTCAGTTAAGGGATCAGCTGGATGACTGCATCGGTTGCGGCTGTCTGTCGATGGAGGATTGCCCGTTGCGCAATCCCTGGGACGAGTTGGCGGCGCAGGGCCCAGGGCCGCGTTTGTTAGAGCAGGATTGACCCCGGCTGACGCCGGGGGGATAAGATTATTTATCGGCGTTGAAGATCAGGGACGTTCGTGTAAAAACCAGCGGCGGGTTTTCATCAGCGAACGGGCGTGATCACGCAGGAGAACCCCCGCCAGCGCTGTGGTGCAAGGCGCCAGCGCTTCCTGTTCAAAGGCCAGATCGAAGGACTCGAAAATATCCTTTGGCCCCGACTTGGCGTTGAATTGCAGCATGGTGCCGTAATGGGCCACCAGCTCTGCGCCGTACTTGTCATGCCAGTGCCGCAACATGGCGATAGAGGCTTCCGACCCCACATTCTCGGCGCCATACCAATGCATATACGCAAGCGCCTCCCAGGGTTTTGTCGTCGGCAACAGTATCAATGCCTGCGCCTGACCCTGAGGCTCGTACCAGTCGATATGGTCGCAGTACTCAGGCTCCAGCACATCGCTGGCGCCTGAGTATTGAATCTCCCACTCCAACATCCAGCGCTCGAATTCAAAGTAGCTGGTGATCCGCTTCTCGGCGATCAACTTATTGATTTCATCCAGAGAAGGCACTTTGCCAAAACGCTCTTTGGTATGGCCGATGCTGTACTCGAAATTCTCCTCCAGATCTTCGGAGTACAGGCGATTATGGGCCACCAGGACCGCCTGTATGTCAGCCATCTCTACACCGGCGCAGATCGCCTGCGGCGAGAGATCCCGATCCGCTCCCGACGGCTCCCACCCATAAGGACGACGCATAAACGCATCCTCGTTGAGCACCGCCTCGCGCCAGCTGCCGGCGTCATTCAACCAGCATGCATGCAACACCGGCCACATGCCGGTCTGCTCGGAAATAGAACGAAATTCCGCCCACAAATCCATCGCCTCTCCGGCGGTAATTTCAACAGCGAAGGCCTTCCGTGCAACGCCCGGCACATCCATCATCACGACTTCATGTTCGTCATAACCGATCCCACTGAGAATCTCACATAACTGGTCTTCGGTTTCTAACATTGCGCAACCTTCCTTCACATCTAACAGGTTCTATATGTGGCCGACTTTTTTCTCATATCTTGAGTTTAGTAGCAGGAAAACTTTAAACCAAACCCCAGCGGGCAATCCTATGTAAACGATTGTGTAATCTGCGCAATACCGCAGCCGGACAATCCCCACGGGATATACTGTATTGAAAGCCAAGTCGTTGTAGATGAATGTATAGCGTCAGCCTATACAATGAAATCGGCTGATCGGACGCCGTAGCAGAAGTGATGCAAAAAAAACGGGTTATCGGGAAGGAAACCAAGCCTAATCACAAAAGCTTTCATGGTGCTTTTTGATACTCAGAGATACCGACTGAAAGCTCAGAATGTCATAAGTAACCGCGTAGTGATGAGATCACGGAATCTTATATTTGCTGCGACAAGAAGACGGAAGAAAAGGCCCGCGTCAAAGGGCCTTTATAAAGCTGTTGCTTACCAGTCTCTTCCCCCATGAAACCCACGTTTGCCGTGTTTTTCTATAAACTCTACCAGCGTGGCTTTCTGTTCTGGAGTCAGGGTGCTGTGGAGCCGGGTAAGAGTTGGCAGTACGCTGGCGACCGCTTCATTCATTTGCTGTTGATGCGCTTCGAACGCTGTCAGGACTTTTGCTTCATCCAGCTGCTCGCTGTTGATCTGCGCAATCAGAAAATCATGGGCGCCTTCCCGCTCTGATTTCATTTTCTGTTTCGACGCCTGGATCTGCGCAAGCAGTTCATCCAGGATGACCTGTTGTTCCGCATTGAGTTCAAGTTCATCGCTGACCCACTCTTTGGCGTGCTCCCAGCGTTTCTCTGGGTCATAGCGACAGGCCATCGCTCCTAAAGACATGGCGGCGACCAGTATCAACAACATTGGTTTTCTGACGTGCTTGCCCATTTTCATAGCGCGTTTCCTCGTGATGTTTAACATGATGATCAACGTGCCCAGTGTAGGATTACGCCGGCGGGKATTCTTTTCACCGCCGTATCGGCTTGTTTCACTTTGTAACGATTTATCCCCATGATAAAAAAGGAGTTTCCCGGCAGAGAAACAAATCCTTGAAACTTTGCCGCTACAGCGCCGGTTACAGTCGCACTATCATGTAATTCCGGTTTCCCCTTTTTCCGCTACGAATGCTTATGAACTTGTTGCTGATTGATGACGATAATGACCTGGCGCGCCTGTTAAACCGCTACTTTCAGCGTTTTGGCTGGGAGCTTCGACACGCTTCCGTGCCGTCAATCGCCTACGCGCAATTAAAGCAAAGCCAGCCCGACGCGATTATTCTGGACGTCATGTTGCCGGAGGAAGACGGATTTGCCGTGTGCCGTAAACTTCGCCACGACTACACGACACCAATCATCATGCTGACGGCCCGCGGTGAAGTAACGGATCGTATCGTTGGTTTGGAGTTAGGCGCCGATGACTACCTGCCAAAGCCCTTTGAACCAAGAGAGCTCGCCGCACGCATCCAAAGCATTACCCGTCGTCACGTCTCGGTGGAAAAGCCCTCGCCTCTAATGCAGTTCCGCGATCTGGAAATTAACCCGACGACCCAGGAGGCGCTTGTGGCTGGACGCCCGCTTACACTGACCACGTCTGAGTTTCGCCTGCTTCAATTATTCGCCTCGGCTCCCGGTAAAGTGTTTTCCCGCGACGAGATTATGAACAATCTCAAAGGTACAGAAGTAGAGCTGTTCTCCCGCGCTATCGATATTACGGTCAGTCGCCTGCGTCAAAAAATGAAGACTAAAAGTAAGAGGGAGTTCATAAAGACTGTCTGGGGGGCTGGCTACCGATTTACCGGAGAAGCGCTGTAATGCTCAAACATAAACGAAAACGTCGGCACTCTCTGTCAGTCAGGCTGATTTTGATATTTCTGGCCGCCGCCTTTGCAGTCCTGGTGCTTATCGTGGCGGCTTTCCAGAATATTTCGCAGGAACGCGCCCATGTTTTCTGGAAAGATATTTTTTCGGATTACTTTTACTCCCTCAGCAAAGACATTCAGCCTCCTTACGACTCGGCGCTCATAGCCTCCATAGAGAACCGCACCCATA
Organism: Hahella sp. HN01; assembly: GCF_018986435.1. Taxonomy (GTDB): domain Bacteria; phylum Pseudomonadota; class Gammaproteobacteria; order Pseudomonadales; family Oleiphilaceae; genus Hahella. The sequence continues at coordinate 24,691 of NZ_JAHMIN010000023.1, forward strand.
CTCAGGTCAGCATCCAGAATACCGATGGAGCCTGGATGTCCGAAGCGCCTCCATTCGCCAGTGCGAACCTGGAGTTTCGCGACGCCGGCGATGGACGTATCGAATATACCCATTGGAGACGCTACTTTGTCCTGCGTATTCCGCGCCCCGACGCCACCATCTATTTCTACGCTAGGCCATTTGAGGGCGAAAACGGCCTGACGTTCACCGGCGTCGCCCTGCTGCTGTCGATCTTACTGGTGATCTTTCTCTGCTTTCTGAGCATTAAACGGTTACTCAAGCCTATCGGCTGGCTGAACCAGGCTGCGCAAAAGGTGGCTGGCGGCGACTTCCAGCAACGCATCCCCACCCTGAGGCAGGATGAGCTGGGGCAATTGAGCGACACCTTCAACACCATGTCCGCGCAAATTGAATCCATGCTTAACGCCAAACGGCAGCTGTTGCTGGCTATCAGCCATGAGCTCAGATCCCCCCTCACCCGCATGCGCGTCGCTGGCGAAATGATCGATGACGAAGAACAGCGCGATGAACTGGTGCGTGAAATACAACATATGGACAGACTGATCGCAGAACTGCTGGAATGCGAAAGGCTGGAAACAGGCCATCACGCGCTCCAATTGCACGACGTCGACGCCGCCATACTGCTACGTGAGCTGATCGATGAACGCTTCGCCAGGCAGCGCGACATGATCAGACTGGATTGCTCCGCAAATAGCCAGACGTACCTGGACCCTGTTCGCTTCAAACTGTTGGCGGCCAATCTCATAGATAACGCGTTGAAGCATGGAGAGGGCAAAGACGTTGTCGCTAGTTGGCGACAGCTACCGGAATATGGTGAATTGATTGTCGAGGACAAAGGACAAGGCGTCGAATCGGCGCATTTAGCGGCGCTGACAGACCCCTTCTATCGCGGAGACCAGTCACGCGCTCACACTGGCGGCCTTGGATTGGGGCTCTATCTATGTCGACAAATCGCCAAAGCCCATGGCGGCGAACTGCGTATCGACAGTGAGAGAGGCAAGGGAACCCGCGTCACAGTGGGGTTCCCGTTAAACAGCGGTAGTTAGATTACAGGCTGGGACATTGAGGAATCGCACAGGAGGCGGCCGCCTTGCGCGCCAAAATATTCGCCACATCCTTCACCGTAGTAGAGATAGTGGCGTCGTCAGGGGCCAGCACACTGGCGCATTTCGCCGCTTCTTTCGCAACCTCGCATCCTTGCTGGGCAAGCGCATAAGACAGATTATTCCAGCCTTCCGCCTTCTTTGGTTGCAGCGCCACCAACTGTCGAAAAGCGGCCTCCGCCACAGCGTAATCTTTGGCGGCATAGGCGAGATTCCCCAACCCCAGTTGCAAAATAACGGAGTCCGGCCAACGCTTCACCGCCGCGGCGTAAGTGGCGCGGGCCTGCTGCGGGTGTCCGGTGTTCGCTAAGTCCTGCGCCGCCTTCGCGACAGGAAAAGGCTCTCCTGTGGCGGGCAACTCACTGGGGGGTAAAATGACCCGCGCCCAATAGCCGCCATTTTTCCAAGTACGCTCAAAGGTGCGCAGCAACAGCGTTTCACGCTCAGTGACGCCTGAACGCAGAATGATTTCCCCGCTGGCGAAGTCATATCCGATCACCACAGCGAAATGCCAAACCGGGCTCCAGCTCAACCCCAGATTTTGGAACACCAAAACAGGGTGTCCCGCAGCCACTTCGCGCAGGATATTCTCTATTTCAGGCTGCAATGGATAGGCGAGTCGCCCATAGCTGCGGGCCGCCGCTACCATTTCCACTTGAAAACTCCCCTGCCGGTCCGGCACATACACCAAACCAACCAGATCGTCAGGAGCAACGGGCTGTTCGGGTGTTGTCAGCACCGTCGCCAATGCCGCCGGGCCACACTGATATTCAGACTGGGGATAAAAAGGCGTTGCGGTAAGTTCCGCCTGAAAGGGGATATCGCTGGGCGGTTCCGCCATCAGCGCCGCCGACTGTGGCAGAGAGCCGCAGCCAGAGAGCGCCGCGGCGATTACAACTATAATCGCCACGGCCTGTGCGTGTATTTGCTTAAACAATGTCCGAACTACAAACAACGTTTATCGCCAAACCGCATAGAAGCTCAGCGCACCTTAACGGCCGATGGGCTTGATAACTGGAAAAATATTGGTGGCGCCCAGCAGATCCAGCACGATCAAGATCACAAAAATAACCAGAATCACGCCCAAAGCAGAGCTGGCGCCTGCAGGCATTTCATTGATTTGCTTGTTGAACTCCGCGATTTCATCCGCAGTCATGTTCGCTACGCGAGCTTCAACGTCTTCCTGGCTTACGCCCAGGCTCAGCAACACTTCTTTCGCCTCGTCAGAGCCGGTGATGCGCATAATCTGCTCGCGATCATAGTTTTGCTGCTCAACCTGAATCTGAGTATCAGTTGAGACCATCGCCGCACGCACCGCAGCACTCTGCAAGCTCAATACGAACATGCTCATGCTCAGCAATACAGCGGTAATTTGCTTAATCATGCGTTTGGATTTCATAGTCATTCCTCATTTCTTAAGTAAGAGATTCGTTGGAGTTATTACTGCGACATCGCGTCGCGTTGACGAAAGAAACAGAATTCTAAGTGTCGCAACGGAATTGCGAAAGTGCAAACGCCCTGCTGCGAGATATTTATTCACACCAGGGCGCTTACATGGTTTCCGACGCCGGACCTGCGGCGTCGGCAGCTCAGGTTACGCAATCCGTCGCGAACTCAGAGCTGATTAGAGGCTCGCGCCCTGTGGAACAATTTCCACGCGACGATTCATCTGACGGCCTTGCTCATTTGAGTTTTCAGCCAGAGGTTGTTCTTCGCCGTGAGGAACCACTACGAAATCAACCTGTCCGGAAACCAGATTGCGCAATGCCTGTACGGTGCTGTTGGCGCGATCAGCGGACAGCTTGCGGTTGTAGTCTGCGGAACCCGTGTCGTCTGCGTGACCGTGTACTTCAACACGGTTGTAAGCGCCTTCCTGAATATAGCTCGCCCACTGCTGCAGGTCGCCTTGCTCGCCAGCGCCAATCTTGGCGGAGTCGAAAGCAAATTCAATATTCGCGCTTGGCATTGGCGCTGCTTCCACTACGGGTTCTGGGGCCGGCTCAACCACAGGCTCTGGCTGTGCTGGTTCAATCACTACCGGCTCTTCAACCACAGGCTCCGGCTGGCTGGACGCACACGCGGACAGACCAATCACAGCAGCCGCCAACAAACTGAATTTAGACAGGTTTTTCATGTTTTTTCCTCATTTCTACTATCTAATTGCGGGGCAACCATTCCTTAGGCGGCTCCCTATCTTTGGGCGCCCGGTTAAATCACCAAGCGGTTTCTGTAATTTTCTTCCACCAGTCCCTCTCCTCATCCCAAACTCAGTACGGGGAGATATCCCCTCATCACGAGCCGGCTCAAAAGAGGGATCGGCTTCCTGGCGTTCTTCGCAAGTCAGCAGTCGATTATCCACCCGGGACACTCCATCGACTGAAAGCGCAACCTGCTCCGCCAGCACTTTTTCTATCGCGGTGTCGACATCGCCTTCTAACACGGCCCTGTCGCGAATCACCGTCACCTGGATTGCGAAGGCGCGCAATGCCGGGTTCAATAAATAGCGGGTTTGAATCACCCCTTCCTTCCACCCTTCGGCGAAGGGGCTGCGTCCGTTGTCATTGGCTTTGGCGACCATCGCTGCGGCGGTAAGCGCCACCAGGACGAACATCTTTAGCCATTGCGTAACCGTTCTCGAACACATATTGCTTCTCCCTTACAGCCAACCCGACGGCCCCTCCCGGGCTCGTTAGCTTCTTCAGCCGTATAACTCTTTAAGCACTACATAGCGCTACGAACTGATTTCCGGCGTGGCGTCAGACTTTACAGACGCCGACTTGTTATGCGCCGAAGACATAAAGTCCGCATATTCAACCAGGGAGATATCTCCGCTCCGATCCATATCGAACATCTCAAAAGCATCAATCAGATCCTGTCGATTCCGCGCCTCAAAGCGGGTGATCAAGGCGTCCGCGTCCTTGTCCATTTCCACAAACCCTGGGATGGTGATGTCGAACTGATTGTCGACCGTCGCCGCCTGCGCTCCGCTAACTGCAGCGCACAGCGCCAGAATTATGGTCAGCAGAGATTTCATGATGCGGCTCCTCTTAAGGTCGTGAACTAATAAAGTCATGGACAAGTATCAGTAAATGGATAAGCGACTTGGTTATCGCCAGTCCGATTAACAATACAAGAACACTAACAATTTTCGATCCACAAAAAACTTAACCATTTAAAATCAAATAGTTAAAAACATTTTCATTTGTTAACGCTTTTTCCTCAAGCTTGTAAACTGTTGCCTAACGGACACAGCCCGTTTTGCCATAACCAATAGAAAGCCATATATTTCAATAAGTTAATGCGTTGCTTTTTTGCAACTCTAGGAATAAAGAAGAAAACTCGGTATGGTTGCGAAAACTTTCCGGATTGCAAAAACGACCAATGGGTTTTCCTTTTTACTCTATCTCTCTTACCCGGCAGTGGGCCCTGGGCATGCTGCTGGCCGTGGCGCCGCTGATCGTGGCGGTTGGCTACGCGATCTGGTCGATGGACAAGCACAACCGTCGCCAGAACGAATTGGTGGAATCCACCGCTGCGATTAACCGGCAAATGTCAGCTTTACAAGAGTTGGTGAAAGAACTGGAACGCTCTGCGCGCCAGTTTGTCGTCTTGCAGGACGCGCGATTTGAGAAAATCTATGGAGAGAAGTACGCCAAGCTGCAGGAGCAGGCGACGGCGCTGGAGCGCAACATCGGCTCCGCCAAAATGAGCGACATGGTCAGTCAGTTGCTGCGGGTCACCCACCGGAGCGCGCTTTCCATCAACTCGCCTGCCAAGCGCGACGCCGCGCCTGAGCAACTGTCGACGCCCAAAGGGATTGCAGCCGAAGAAACCCTCAATGAAGTGGTAGGACCCGAATTTGAAGCAAACAGTCTGGGGCGTCTGACGGCTATTTTTAACAGCGCGGCGGAGATTACCTCCAATATCACGGCTCTCGCCAATGAGGCCATGAACGCCTCCCTGGCGGAGCAAAAAGAGGGCTTTCGCACCACCCAATGGTGGCTGGCGATTCTGGGCTTGCTCGCCCTGCCGGCCTCCTTTGTGATCATGGTGATCTGGTCCTACGTCATAACGCGCCCCCTGAACAACCTCTCGCAGACAATACGCCGCATCGGAGAGGGCGAACTGGAAGGCTGCGCCAAAGTGGAAGGACCGGAAGAATTTCAGGTACTGGGAAAGCGACTGGAGTGGCTGCGTGAGAACCTGGAGCTGATTGAGCAACAGAAAAGCGCGTTTTTGCGCCACGTTACTCACGAACTGAAGACCCCGCTGGCGGCGATTTTCGAAGCCAGCGCGCTGTTGACGGAAGAGATTCCCGGCCCACTGACCAGCGAGCAGAGAAAAGTGGTGGAGATCCTGTTCGATAACGCCATCCGTTTGCAGGAAATGATTCAACAGCTCCTGAATTTCAACAGCGTCCGCCTGGCCGCCGGCGGCCCACGCCAAACCCTGGAGCTGCCAGAGTTCCTGCATAAGTCGATTGAGCGCTACCGTTCGCTGGCCAACGCCAATCAGGTTTATATAGAAATACCCAAGACCTCCATCGAGGTGGAGAGCGACCCGGTTCTATTGGAGATGATCTTCAATAACCTGCTCAGCAACGCCATTCATTTTTCTCCACCCGGCAGCCGCATCGCTCTGGGGTGGGGGAAAGAAGAAACCGATGGCGAGCAGCCGGGATGGTGGTTGGAAGTTCGCGACCAGGGACCTGGAATTTCCAAACATGACAAAGAAAAAATATTCACGCCGTTCTTCCAGGGCGACAATAAGCGCCAGGGAGCGACGAAAGGAAGCGGACTCGGGCTGGCGATCGTCGCCGAGTGCCTGCGCCATCTTGGCGGCGATATACAGGTTATGGATGAAGAGCCCAATGGGACCCGCTTTTATATCAGTTTCACGGATTACACATGACAGCATTGAACTCAAGAAAAGTGATTTTTTCCCTTGGCGTCGCCCTGGGCCTGTTGGTCCAGTCAGGTTGTAAAAACCTGGCGTTGGTGACGAACGCGGTGGGAGGCGATCCCAACTCGCCGCTGTTGCTTGAGCGGGTTCCCAACCCTGACCTCGCCGATATCCTTGAGCAACGCGACAAGCACTGCCAAAGAAGCAAAGAAGCCCGCTCCCGACGCCTGGAGCGCATGACGTCTAAACACCGGGCGGAAGCGTTCGAGACCATTATGATCGCCAGTTGCGAGCCGGATTATTATCCCGGCGTCATGCAAACCGCATTGCAGTCACTGCGTAAGTATCAGGATTGGAATTGGGGCGCGCAGAGTTTCATCAAGCTCATGCAGGACGTATCCGACTCCCAGCAGCGCATGCTGGCTTATAACCAGAAACTGAAGTTGAAGCTCGAACAAACTATCGAAGCCATAGGCGCCATCGAAGAAGGCATTAACCAACGTACGGAAGAGTCTCCCAAATGAACGATCCTATCGCCAGCAACAACGATATTCTCGTCGTCGATGACGACTCCGGGTTACTGCAATTGATGTCTATGCGCCTGAAAGCGTTAGGATACGCCTCCCGACTGGTGGAAAGCGGCGAGGAAGCATTGCGGGAAATTCGCCGCAAGCAACCGATACTGGTGATCTCCGACCTGAAAATGGACGGTATGGACGGCATTCAGCTGCTGGAGCATATCCAACGGGACTGGCCTGGAACCCCGGTCATCATGCTGACCGCCCACGGCTCGATTTCAGAGGCCGTAGTGGCCACCCAAAAAGGCGCCTTCGCTTTCCTCACTAAACCCGTGGACCGAGAAGAGCTGCGCACCACCATCGAAAAAGCCCTGGTTGGCCACTCCGCCAACGAAAGCGCCGCCAATGTATTTCAATCCATCGTCACCCGCAGCGCCAAGCTCTACCAGCTACTGGAGCAGGCGAAAATGGTGGCGCAAAGCGACGTTAACGTCTTGATTCAAGGCGAAAGCGGCACCGGTAAAGAAGTGCTTGCGCAAGCGATTCATGACGCCAGCCCGCGCCGGGACAAGCCATTCATACCGATCAACTGCGGAGCCATTCCGGATGAGTTGATGGAATCCGAACTCTTCGGCCATAAAAAAGGCTCTTTCACCGGGGCCGTTCGCGATCATGTGGGTCTGTTTGAAACCGCTGACGGCGGCACCGTATTCCTTGATGAGATTGGCGACATGCCTATGCATCTGCAGGTCAAACTGCTGCGGGTGCTGCAGGAGCGCAAAATCAAGCCTATCGGCTCCACCACCTATATCGACGTGGACATTCGCATCGTTTCCGCCACCCACAAAGACCTGCTCAACATGATCGAAGAGCAGACATTCCGCGAGGATCTGTACTACCGGCTCAACGTCGTCAATCTGGTGCTGCCGCCTTTGCGCGAGCGCCGTGAGGACATTCCTCTGCTGCTGAACCATTTTATGGAGCGCGTGGCCCAGCGCTACGGCCAGAGCTGCAAGCGCATTGCGCCGGACGCTCTGGACGCCCTGATTTCCTACTCCTGGCCGGGCAATATCCGCGAATTGATCAACCTGAGCGAGAAATGTCACGCCCTTAATGCCGGCGCCGTTATTTCCCGCCAGTTGATCGAGCAGGCGTTGCCCCGCTTTCAGCGCGAGCAGAATCAGGAGGTGACGCTGTCCGAGGCCAAGCGAATCTTTGAGAAAGAGTACGTGGAAAAGCTGCTGAGCATGACCAACGGCAACATCCCGGAAGCCGCCCGCATGGCGGACCGTAATCGCTCAGATTTTTACAAAATCGTGAAAAAGCATGGTATTGATCCCGAACTGTACAAAGTGGGTCAATAAACCTCACCGCCTGGAGCAGCCTACCTCCCTTCCGGTATCCCAGGGGCGTCCGTTGACGTCCCCTCATTCGTAAAACATTGAAACAGTTCGTACCTGCGGGCTTCGTCGCCAAAACCCTTTGCTATACTGAAATTCATCAAGAGATTTAGGGTCTGTTGACGTTTCGGCGTCGTCACTGCTGCGCTTGGGAAACCGTCAATCAAGGCGTGAGGAACGAAGTTTGGTAATTCCAAATGAGCGACGTGTAATCAGGGGCCGCATCGACCCAACCCGAGCCGCTATATCCCCCGGTTGTCTCTGCCGAGCGTTGGCGCTGACATTCGCCCTGGCGAGTCCGATGGTCGCGGCGCAAACGCTTCATTTCCTGGCTTTGAGCGATAATGACGTTCCTGTGGCGGACGCGGTCATCAGCCTGCCTGCAGACCAAAGGTCGTCCCCCGCCCCGGCTTATGATGGAGCCCCCGCCATCATGGATCAGGTGAAGAAGCAGTTTCGGCCCAGAATTCTGGCCGTGGCGGCCGGCGCGCAAGTAGCGTTTCCCAACAGTGATAACGTTCGCCATCATGTCTACTCCTTCTCTCCCGCCAAGGTGTTTGAACTGAAGCTTTACAGCGGTCAGCCGGAAGCTCCTCTGCTGTTTCAGCAGCCCGGCGTCGTGGTGCTGGGGTGCAACATCCACGACAGTATGCTTGGCTATATCTATGTCGCGGAGACGCCCTACTTCTCCCAGACCGACGCATCCGGCAAAGCAACGTTGACCTTTCCGGACGCCAAGCCCGCGCCACAAGACATTTTGGTCTGGAGTCCCGAACTTTCCATTGATTCTCAAACCATATTGCGACTGTCTTTATCTGAGCTCCCTACCAGCGCCGCGGATCGCGACGCTTACATTATCCGACTGAACATGCAGGGAAATGGCGTGGAACGCACGCAGGGCAAGTCCGGCTTCGGCGGCAAATTCCGCAAGCAACAGCATGAATAGTCTGCGTAACCAGATACTTCTGCTCTCCGTCAGCTTAGTCTGCGTGGCGTCGCTCACTATCCTGGGCGCTTATTGGATATCTATCGGCCACTACACCAGCGACCGCATCAATCAGGATTTCAGCGGCGCCGCCAAGGTGTTTGGACAACTTCTTGAATCCCGGGAAGTGCAGCTGACCACCACCGCCGAGGTGCTCACCTCGGATTTTGGTTTTAAACAAGCCGTGGCCACCCGGGACACGCAAACCATCCAGAGCGTACTCAACAATCACAGCGAGCGCATCAGCGCCGACCTGATGCTGCTGCTTGATCTGAGCGGGACCCTGCAGGCGTCCACTCAGGATTCGCCATCTCCTATCGCCAAATTCGCCCATCAGGATCTGCTGCGACAAGCTTTAACTCACAGCGGCGCGGCGGCCTTTGTCGCCTACCAGGGAGAGCTGTACCAGATGATCATTCTGCCGGTCTACGCGCCGGCGCCAATCGGGTTCGCCGCCATTGGCTTCCGTTTGGACAGCGAACTGGCGGAAGAGTTGCGACAGATCACCAATGTGCACATTTCCTTTGTGTGGCGCGATCAAGGCGCCGCCAAGGTGGTGTCCACTCTGTCGCGTGATCAACTGGAAGAAGCGCTGCGCGCTCCGGAAACCATCCCTGACACGCTATTGTCCCTGATCCAGCAAAAGCAAACCTTCAGCAGTAAACGTCGTCCGCTGTCGGGGATGGGCGACAGCGCCATCGAAGCCGTACTGACCGTGCCCTTACACAACGCTTTTGCAGAGTTCTCGATACTGCGTGATCGCATCCTGTTGATATCCGCATTGACGTTCCTGCTGTCCATCGCCGGCAGCATGGTGCTGTCACACAACCTGACCAAGCCGCTTGGCCGCATGGTGAAAATCGCCAGCGACCTGTCTCGCGGCCAATATCGCAATCTCACGCCCATATCCATCGCCACCAGTGAAATCAAAACCCTGTTCCAGGCCTTCATCAAGATGGGATCGGATATCGAAGAGCGGGAATACAAAATTACCTATCAGGCCACCCACGACGGCCTCACCGGTTTGTTCAACCGCAACAAAGTGATCGCGGAAGTCGAAGACGCCCTCAGGCGGCACAACGCCCCTTTCCTGATTATCAGCCTGAACATCAACGGCTTTAAAAACATCAACGACACCTTTGGTCCGAAAGTCGGCGACGACTGCCTGCGCGCGGTAGGCCAAAGACTGGTCGAGTTCATTCCCAAAAACCCTATCTGCGCGCGCCTGGGCGCCGATGAGTTTTTGTGCCTGGTGGACGTCTTTGGCAACGAGAACGCCCGCACCATCTGCGATAAGTTGCTGGCCCATCTGGCCCGTCCGTTTAAGGTGGATGACTTACGTCTGGCCCTGTCATTCAGCATTGGAGTGGCCCAATACCCCGAGCATGCCGCGGCGGCCGAGGAACTGTTGCGTCGCGCCAGCATCGCTCTGGACAAAGCCCGCAGCGAACGTTGCGCCCTGCGCTTTTATGAGTCAGGCGAAGACGAAGCCCACCTGCGCAGACTGCAACTACTGCAAGACCTGAAGCTCGCCATTGCAGAGGACGACGGCCAGCTTTGCATGTATTACCAGCCCAAGATGCACCTTGCCTCTGGCCGGATCGACAAATGCGAAGCGCTGATTCGCTGGAGCCATCCCGAGCAAGGCTTTATTCCCCCGGATATCTTCGTGGAGCTGGCGGAGCAGGCCGGGCTTATCGCGTCCCTCACCGACTGGGTGACGCGCACCGTCATCAATCAGGTGGCCGAATGGCGTGACCAGGGCATCGATTTACAAGCGGCGATCAACCTGTCAGCCCAGGACTTGGAGCGCGATGAGTTACTGGACAACGTGCTGAGCCAACTGGAAACGTTGAAGCTGCCCACCCGCGCAGTCTCCTTTGAGCTGACCGAAAGAGACATGATGAGCGACGCGGACCACGCTATCGCGCTCATGCAACGTTTCCGTCAGCGCGGATTCACCCTGTCCGTAGACGACTATGGCATTGGCTATTCTTCCCTTTCCAAACTGAAGCAAATGCCGGTGTCGGAGATCAAAATTGATAAAAGCTTCGTAATACCTCTGGAACAATCCGCCAGCGACAAGATTATCGTCCGCTCCACGATTGAGCTGGGACATAGCTTTAACCTCAAAGTCATTGCAGAAGGCGTTGAAACTCAACGCAGTATGGATTTGCTGGCGGAAATGGGGTGCGACTATATTCAAGGTTACTTTCTATCCAAACCCATGCCTGCAAAGGAACTGGCTCCATGGCTACGACAACGCGCGCAGCAACTTCCCACTCAAGCTTTCGGCAAGGTCTAAGTCGTATTTTTCATCGATGGCTTTTCTCTCCTGGTGCACTAATTCGGATCTGCACGTTAATCATCACCGCAATTGCAATGCTTCCCATCGCCCACGCCGGAGAAGGCAAAATTCTGGCGGCCCCGGGCGTCACGCAGATCGAAGGCAGCGCTGGCGGCGGCCTGACGCCCTGGGCGGTGTTGGCGGGCTACGCCTCGCGGGACGACATCGCCGGCAGCGTCTTCAGCTCTCGCGTCGGCGTCGACGATTACCGCCTGGATGTCTGGGGTGGCGCGCTGAACTTCTATGACCGGGTCGAGATCAGCGTCGCGCATCAGAAGTTTGACCTGAAACAGGCCGGCGCGGAGATACGCCAGGACATTTATGGTGCCAAAGTGCGCCTTTACGGCGACCTCATATACAGCGAATGGCCCCAGGTCAGCACAGGCGTTCAGTACAAACGCCTGCAGGACACGGCGATCGCCAAGGCGGTCGGCGCCGCGGATGAGGAACATGGAACGGACTTTTATCTAACCGCCAGCAAACTGCATCTTGGCGCTGTCGGCGGATACAACCTGCTATGGAGCATCGGCGTGAGGGCCACCAAAGCCAATCAACTGGGCCTGCTCGGGTTTGGCGGCGACAAGCGCGACCGCTACAGCGCCCAAGTGGAAGCCGCCCTAGCCGTCCTGCTTAACGCCCATGTCGCAGTCGGGGCGGAGTACCGCCAAAAGCCCGATAACTTGGGATTCGCTGAAGAGGAAGACTGGAGCGATGTTTTTATCGCGTATTTTCCCAACAAGCACGTGAACATCACTCTGGCCTGGGTGGATTTGGGCGACATCGCCGGCCAGGATAACCAGCGGGGCGCTTATTTATCCCTGACCGGCTATCTATGGTGAGCCTCCTATTGACTCTCAGCGTGCGGAGAACACAGATGACGCAAGCCAACTCTCAAGCAAGTTCGATACTCCGTGATGCGACAAAAGCCATCGCTATCACACTCACCGCGGCGACGTTACACCTGACCGGCTGCGCAGGCGTCACTCAGGATGCCTCTTTATATCGCGCACTGGGCGGCGAACAAGGAATCGCTCGTTTGGTTGACCGCTTCGTGGAGGAAATCAGCTACTCCGAAGATATCGCGCCCTTCTTCGCCGACACAGACCCCGACCGCTTCAGAGAAAAACTATCTGAACAACTCTGCAATATCAGCGGAGGTCCCTGCGAATATACCGGCGACAGCATGCGCGACAGCCACTCCGGGATGTCGATTTCCGAAGCGGACTTCAACAAAACCGTAGACTTGCTGATCAACGTCATGAACAAGGAAGGCGTGCCTTATCCCACGCAAAATCGATTGTTGAAGCGCCTCGCGCCAATGAGGAAGGACATTATTTATCTGTGATGAACGCGTCTGCAAAATTGCTGTAACCGGCGCGCAATTGCGCTAAAATCCGGCCAGATTTTTACGGAGACCGATTATGGCGATTAGCAAAAATAAAGTGGTCCAGTTCCACTACGTCCTGAAAGACCAAGAAGGCAAAGAACTGGAAAACACCTACGAAGACGAAGTCATTACCTACTTGCACGGCTATGACAACGTGCTGCAAGGCTTAGAGGAAGCGCTGGAAGGCAAAGACGCCGGCAACAAGTTCGAAATCACCCTGCCCCCGGAAAAAGCCTTCGGTCTGCGTCAGGAAGACAGCATCAAGCGTATTTCCAAAAAGTATCTGAAGCATGCGGGCCGTTATCAGGTTGGCGACGCCATCCCGGTTAAATCAGAGCAAGGCGTGCAAGTGGTCACGGTCATGAAAATCGGCCACTCCATGGTCGACGTCGATATCAACCACCCTTACGCAGGTCAAACGCTGACATTCGCTTTGGAAGTCGTCAGTCTGCGTGATGCGGAGAAAGAAGAAATTGATCACGGCCACGTACATGGCCCTGGCGGACACCACCACTAAGCGTTGCCCGCTCCAGCCAGCGCTTCCGGCTCAACATTCACATTCGGATGTAGACCAATGGAGCGCTGGACAGTTTCAGCGTCGCATCAGCCAACGCTAAACGCCATCACCAGCCAAACAATCGTCAGCGGCGCCAACAACAGCAATGGAGCCACTTTCGACGCATATCGCAGTTGTTCATCGAAAGACTGCCGCACGACTTCAATAATTCCCGGATCCCATAACCGCGCCGGCTTGCCTTTGCTCTCATCGGGATGCGCAGTGATGCGGGTCTCGCTCAGTACGCCGCTTTCCAGAAACGCCTTCGAAAGATTTTTCCCCTTACCCACAGACGCCGCCACGATATGGTATCTCTGACGCAGCCAGTCCACAGGCTCAGATTTCGCGCATACGCCAAGCGTACGCGGCAGATCCATCCCCGCTTGTACGCATAACCCCAAATTCAGCAGATACTGATACACGCTGCGCGCCACGACCAGAGACCGAATCTGTGGGAAACGGGAGGCCGCGTTCCAGAAACGCGAATCCGGCTCCACCCAATTACGCAGGAAAACCGGCGCCAGCCGCACGCCGATAACCAGCCCCGCCACCGCCGCCGAGGCGCAAACACTCATGGAAGTCAGCGTTGTCTGGGCGCCAAATGCAAAGAAATACAGCAGGTAGGCCAACGTAAAGCAACACAATAACCAAGAACCCGCCAACCAGGCGGATAACTGACGGGATGAGCGCCCAATCAGCACGTAATAGTCACACAGGCGGGCGAAGACTTCCGCAATACGCAAAGTGGCGAGACCAAACTGAATAAAGCGCACTTCCCACGGTAAGAACACTCCACTCTCACGGATAAGCTCCAGCAATGGCTTATCCGCCTCTTGCCTGACGCTCTCCGCCAGTTGATTCAAATTAGCCGTGTAACAGCGAGGCGAAATGTCGGCGGCGGAGTCGAAAACTCCGGGAAATTTTTCGCCGTTCAGCATTGCCTGTCCCAGATTGGCAAACAGCACAGCCCGATTGGCGGGTAATAATTCTGAATATGACATTGAATGAGTATAGAAAAGGATTCTGCATGGAAATGCAGTTGAGTATAGAGTCGAGAAAGAAAAAAGGCACTGTAAAGCGCCTTTTTTCAAGAGTGAGCGTCAATCGGTTTCGACGTCGGTAAAGTCGCCGCCCTCGGACATAGCGAACGCCATGCCGGTGGTGTAGGACACGCGTTTGGTGCTGATATGCTTGAGATACTTGATCCACACCTTTTCAATGTCCGTCCCAGGCGCTCTTTCACCTCTCAACACTGTCAGAAGTTGTTCTTCCGCCGGTGTCGCAGGCTTGCGATTGCCGTTTGTGAGCTCTTGCAATGCATACCCGGAACGCTCCAGCAAATCCGCTTCTTTCTTGGAAAAGAAACCAGACCGGCTGAATCCTCTGGGAAAGTGCTTCGTATCGTAAAACACTTTACTGCTTGCAAAATCTTTTTGGTTCATAAATCAACCCCTTCCGCAAGAAGCATAAAACCAAAACCCGGATACTAAGCTAAACCGCTTGTTTCCCGGCGATTACTGTAAGGATAGTCCATATTGTTGGGCGCGATTATCTGCAAACAATGCTCTGAGTACAACCAAAAATTGCGCTTATAGGAAAAAAGTCTTGATTTTTTATTTTCTTTCTGTAACCAGACGCCGAAAAGCGCCTAAATAACTGGGCTGCGAGGAAATTTCGGAATTGGTTAAAATTCAGAAATAATCAGAATTAAATCGCCGTTAGAGCCAAATGCGCTAACTTTGAAACGAATGGATATATGAGCGGATAGATATAACTAATGAAAAGTGTGCGCTTCTAAGAAGCCAGCTCGCTCAACATAACGAGATCAACGTCGTCGTCCGTACGCACTTTGCTGATGATATCGGCCTTGCTCAGTCGACGAGACATATCGCGCAGCGTGAGACGCTCAAAAATCTCATTGACCGTCTGGTTGATGACCGACCAGTTGCTGTGCACCGTACATGCATGCATGACGTCGCAGACGCGTTCTTCAGCGCAGCAGTCAGTCAGCGCCACACCGCCTTCCACAGCTCGGAGAATGCGCGCAATGCTGATATTATAAGCCGCGTCGGAAAGACAGTAGCCGCCTTTAACGCCGCGCTCGGAATGAACGACGCCGCCATCCACCAGCAACTTCATGATTTTGCGCACGGTGGGTATGGGCAACTTGGTCTGATCGGCGACCTGATCCAGTTTGACCAGGTCCTTACCTGGCTCATCCAGAGCAGAGGCGATCAACAACCCATAATCGGCAAGTCTAGCTAAGCGCAACATAATTGAAGTCCTGTATCAGCTTCATAAACGCATGGCTCGGGATCGCCAAACGAACCCGCCGCGTAAGGAATACACGCCTTTTCGATTCTAACCGCATTCCCGATTGATTACCAATTTAGTATTGATTTGAAATGGGCTTTTCAGTACCCTAGCAATCAAGTCAAGAATAAGAAAACTCTGATTTGTCAGCGCTCTTAGCCATGGTGAAAAGGCTAAAAAATTCCAGGCGCGGATGACTCGGAGCTTTCTTTTATATGCGCGCTGTTAAAATACTCTTTTCGATCATCGAGGCCCTCTCATGAGCACGCCAGAAAACTCAGTTGACCAATACATCAAACGGGAATACCAGGCCGGCTTTATCACCGACATTGAAAGCGAAGCCCTGGAGCCGGGATTAAACGAAGACGTTATCCGCTTTATCTCCGCTAAAAAGAACGAACCCGAGTTCATGCTCAACTGGCGTCTCAAGGCCTATCGTGAATGGTTGAACATGGTTGAGCCGCAATGGGCTCACGTGCACTACCCCAAAATTGATTTCAACGACATCATCTATTACTCCGCGCCCAAGTCACAAAAAGACGGCCCCAAGAGCCTGGATGAAGTCGACCCTGAATTGCTGAAAACCTACGAAAAGCTGGGCATCCCCCTACACGAACGCGCCGCCCTCGCCGGCGTTGCGGTAGATGCGGTATTCGACAGCGTTTCCGTCGCCACGACCTTCAAAGAGAAACTGTCTGAAGCCGGCGTTATCTTCTGCTCCATTTCTGAAGCAGTCAGAAACCACCCCGAGCTGGTGGAGAAGTATCTCGGCAGCGTGGTTCCTGTCCGCGACAACTATTTCGCCGCCCTCAACTCCGCGGTTTTCAGCGACGGCTCATTTGTTTACATTCCCAAGGGCGTGCGCTGCCCGATGGAGCTGTCCACCTACTTCCGTATCAATGCGGCGAAAACCGGGCAGTTCGAACGTACGCTGATCATCGCCGACGAAGGCAGCTACGTCAGCTATCTGGAAGGCTGCACCGCCCCCATGCGCGATGAAAACCAGTTGCACGCCGCCGTGGTTGAACTAGTGGCGCTGGAAGGCGCAGAAATCAAATACTCGACCGTACAGAACTGGTATCCCGGCGACGAAGAAGGCAAAGGCGGCATCTATAACTTCGTCACCAAACGCGGCCTGTGCGCCGGCGCACATTCCAAGATTTCCTGGACCCAGGTGGAAACCGGATCGGCCATCACCTGGAAATACCCCAGCGTCGTGCTGAAAGGCGATCACAGCGTCGGCGAATTCTACTCCGTCGCTCTGACCAACAATCTGCAGCAGGCGGACACCGGCACCAAGATGATTCACATGGGTAAACACACCCGCAGCACCATCATCTCCAAAGGTATTTCAGCCGGCCGCAGCGACAGCAGCTATCGCGGCCTGGTGAGAATCGCTCCCAACGCCGAAAATGCGCGCAACTATACCCAGTGCGACTCGCTGCTGATCGGCAGCAAATGCGGCGCGCACACCTTCCCTTACATCGAAAGCAAGAACAACAGCGCCGTGGTTGAACATGAAGCCACCACCTCCAAAGTGAGCGATGAGCAGCTGTTCCTGTGTCGTCAGCGCGGCATTGACGCAGAACGCGCTGTGTCCATGATCGTCAACGGCTTTTGTAAGGAAGTATTTAAAGAGCTGCCCATGGAGTTTGCGGTGGAAGCGGGCAAGTTGCTGGAAGTCAGTTTGGAAGGCTCCGTCGGCTAATAAGCGGCGGAAGCATAAACGCCTGCGGCGGGCTGCGATGCGCAATCAAGCAACCGCCAAAAGCAGGCAGCGAATATTTGATGAGTTAAATTCCGCGACCTAATAGACCAATTAAAGCGGCGGTCGCAGAGTTGTCTTTCTGATACATGGGATCAAACATGCTAAGTATTAAAGACCTTTACGCTCGGGTAGAAGAAAAAGAGATTCTGAAAGGACTGACGCTAGACGTGAAGCCCGGCGAAGTCCACGCCATCATGGGCCCCAACGGCTCAGGCAAAAGCACCCTGACCCACGTATTGTCCGGGCGCGAAGGTTATGACGTCACTTCCGGCGAAATCAATTATTTCGGCCAGAATCTGCTGGACATGGAGCCAGAGGAACGCGCCCGCGAAGGCATATTCCTGGCGTTCCAGTATCCAGTGGAAATCCCTGGCGTCAGCAATATTCAATTCCTGCGCACAGCGATGAACAGCATCCGTAAGCATCGCGGCGAAGAAGAACTGGACGCGGCGACTTTCCTGAAACTGGCCCGTCAAAAGATCGGTATGGTCAACCTGGATCCTGACTTCCTCAAGCGCGGCGTCAACGAAGGTTTTTCCGGCGGCGAGAAAAAGCGTAACGAGATTCTGCAAATGTTGATGCTGGAGCCCAAGCTGGCGCTGCTGGATGAAACCGACTCCGGCCTGGACATCGACGCCCTGCAAGTCGTGGCCAACGGCGTCAATGCACTGCGCAGCCCTGATCGCGCCGTGGTTCTGGTGACCCACTATCAGCGTCTGCTGAACTACATCGTACCGGACTATGTACACGTTCTGGCCAACGGCCGCATCGTCAAATCCGGCGGTCGTGAACTGGCTCTGGAACTGGAAGAGAAAGGGTACGGCTGGTTGAATCTGGACGACGACAAAGTAGCGTAGGCGAGGTATTCATGGCGACCCAAAGCAACCCCTACGCAGACTTTCACCGCCAATGCGTGGAAGCCTCGCAATCCTGGAGCGAACAACTGGGCGACAATCTGCGCTGGCTTGACGACGCCCGCAGTGAAGGCCGCAGCCTTTTCGCCGGTCTGGAGCTTCCAACCCGCAAAACAGAAGCCTGGCGCTACACGCCTATCGCCCCCATCGTGCAGGGCGATATCCTGCGTTTGCGGACAACGGAATCTGCTGACGCTCCGCAAGGCATCACTGGCGACTTTTACACTCTGACATTCCATAACGGTCAGCTGGCCGCATCCAACATCGACGACTCCGCTCTGGAAGTGATCCCCTTCTCGTCAGCGGACGCAGCCGGTCAGGCGCTGATCAAAGAGTATCTGGGCAAAACATTCGACGCCGCCAGGCACCCCTTTGCAGCATTGAATGCAGGCACGCTGCAGGACGGCGCGCTTATCCGCGTCAGAAAAGACAGCAAAGCGCTCAAGCCAGTGCAAATCGTCCATACTGCGGACGTTTCCGGCGAAGCGGCTTCCAGCTATAACCGCGTGATCGTGGTGGTGGAGTCCGGCGCCAAACTGGAGCTGCTGGAAACTTATGTCGATACTCATGAGCGCAAAGTTTTCCAAAACACCGTGACGGAAGTGTTTCTCGCCGCCAACAGCACAATGACGCACTACGCGTTGAACTGCGAAGGCGCCAACCAGATTCACACCGGTTGCGTATTCATCGAGCAGCAAGGCGGCAGCCACTACGAGCAGCATGCTTTCGCCACCGGCGGCGCACTGAAACGTCGCGACATCAATGTGAAATTGCTGGGACAACTGGCGTCCTGCAAGCTGAATGGCGTTTATCTGGCGGGCGGTCGTGAGCATGTGGACTTCCACACGACAATCGAGCACGTGGCCCCGCATTGCGTCAGCGAAGAAACCTACAAAGGCATTATCAACGGCAAAGGCAAAGCGGTGTTCAACGGCCGCGTGCATATTCACCGTGACGCCCAGCAATCTTCCGCGGCGATGAACAACAATAACCTGTTGTTGACCAATACCGCCGAGGTGAACACCAAGCCCGAGCTGGAAATTTACGCCGACGACGTCAAATGCGCGCACGGAGCCACCGTGGGCCAGTTGGACGACATGGCGTTGTTCTACTTTCAGTCCCGCGGCATCACCCGGTCTGACGCGCACCGCATGCTGAGCCGCGCATTCGTGGAGTCCGTCATGGCGGAAATGGAGATCGAAACGGCTCACGCCTACGTACTCGAACTGGCGGAGCGTTTCTATAATGAAGGAGCGCAGGAGGCTACAGCATGACCCAGGCGATTAAACGTCCCTTTGATGTTCTGTCTGTCCGCGAGGACTTCCCTATCCTGCAACAGCAGGTGAACGGTAAACCTCTGGTATACATGGATAACGCAGCCACAGCGCAAAAGCCGCTGGCGGTTATCGAGGCGATGAACACGTATTATCGGGAGTTTAACGCCAACGTGCATCGCGGCGCCCACAGCTTGAGCGACCGCGCGACAGGCGAGTTTGAAGCCGCCCGCGATAAAGTGCGCGCCTTCGTCAACGCACCGTCTCGTGAAGATATCATCTGGGTGCGCGGCGTCACTGAAGCCATTAATCTGGTGGCGCAATCTTACGCCCGCAGCACCCTGCAGCCCGGCGACGAGATTATCGTCAGCCAGCTTGAACATCACGCCAATATCGTGCCCTGGCAGATCGTGGCGCAACAGACTGGCGCTCAGGTAAGGGTCATTCCGATTACCCCTGACGCCGAGCTGGACATGGCCGCCTATCAGGCCCTGCTGAACGAAAAAACCCGCATCGTCGCGGTGAACCATGCGTCCAACGCGATGGGCACCGTGAATCCCGTCAAAGAGATGATTCGTCTGGCGAAAAGCGTTGGCGCGGTGACGTTGATAGACGGCGCACAAGGCGCGCCGCACCTTGAAATCGACGTGCAGGATCTGGACTGTGACTTCTATGCGATTTCCGCCCATAAAGCGTTTGGACCTACCGGCATCGGCGCTCTATACGGCCGCAAAGCACTGCTGGAAGCCATGCCTCCATATCAAAGCGGCGGCGAAATGATTGAGCGCGTGTCCTTCTCCGGCACCACGTTCAACGTACCTCCTTTTAAGTTTGAAGCTGGTACGCCAGCCATTGCTGAAGCCATCGGTTTCGCAGCGGCGCTGGACTATCTGAACCAGTTCGATAAAGCGCAACTGAAAGCCCATGAAGACAGCCTGCTGCAACTTGCGGCGGAGCTGGCGCCGACCGTTCCCGGCTTACGTCCGGTGGGTACGGCGAAAAACAAAGTTTCCGTTTTTTCCTTTTTGGTGGACGGCCTGCATCCCAGCGACCTGGGCACACTGCTGGATCAACAAGGCATCGCCGTACGCACCGGACACCATTGCGCGCAGCCATTAATGGACTGCCTCGGCGTTCCCGGCACCACCCGCGCCTCTTTCGCGTTCTATAACACCCGCGAAGAGGTTGAAAAACTGTTCGCCGCCCTACAGAAGATAACCAGACTGTTTATTTAGGAGATAGACCACTATGTCCGCGCAAACCTTTACGCCTGAAGTGGGATTGCGTATCACCGACGCTGCGGCTCAACACATCCGCAAGCAGTTACGCCAGCATCCCGACGTCCAGGGTTTTCGCCTGGGCCTCAAAGCCAGCGGCTGCTCCGGCTTTAAATATATCGTGGATCTGGTTAAGGCCCCTTCCGACGATGATCGCAAGTTCGTACTCGCTGACGACATTCCTGTTTATGTTGACGCCAAGAGCCTGCCCTATATTAATGGCGCTGAGATCGACTTCGTCAAAGAAGGCCTGAATTACGCCTTCAAGTTCAACAACCCCAACGTAGACTCATCCTGCGGCTGCGGGGAAAGCTTTTCCATAAAAGAGGACGCCTGATCGATATGGAAAGAGAGGTTGTACTCACCAAACGGGACTGCATCGCGCGACTGGTTCCTGCGGGCACGGAGATCACCATCCCGGCGGATACATTCGTCACCATCACCCAGGCGCTGGGCGGCACGTTCACCGTTGTCGTCAACGGCAACCTGGCCCGAGTTGAGGGCAGAGACGCAGACGCGCTGGGCAAAAACGTCGCAGACTTTAACTTTGACGACATCACGGAAGGCGAAGTCAACGAACGTCATGTCTGGGAAGCATTACGCGCCGTTTTCGACCCGGAAATTCCCGTAAACATCGTTGACCTTGGCCTGGTGTACAACGTCGCCGTCAACAAAGAAGACGGCAAGAACTGCGTTAATGTGGAGATGACCCTGACGGCGCCCGGCTGCGGTATGGGGCCCGTCATCGCCGATGACGTAAAGCATAAACTCACGCTGGTGCCTAATGTGGACGAAGCGCGAGTAGAGTTGGTCTTCGATCCTCCCTGGAGCAACGACATGCTCAGCGAGGAAGCCAAACTCGAACTAGGCATGCTATAAGCTAACCGCAGGCGCCAAGTTCACCGCCTGCAGACAATGAATTAAGCAGACAGAACCGATAACCATGACCGCTGTAGACCAAGCCGATATTTTCACCGCCAACCCGCTGGGAAAAGACACCACCATCGCAGACATCAAAGACAGTTTTGAGTTTCTGGATGACTGGGAAGAGCGCTACGGCTACGTCATTGATCTGGGTAAACAGGTCCCCGCGATGCCGGCGGAACACAAAGTAGAGGAAAACTTTGTACACGGCTGCCAGAGTCAGGTTTGGTTTATTCATCATCTGGACGCCGCATCCGGCAAGATGTACGTCCTGGTCGCCAGCGACGCCATGATCGTACAAGGCCTCGCTGCTGTCGTAATGTGCGCCTTCAACGGCAAGTCCCCACAGGACATCGTAGGCTTCGATATGGACGCCCTGTTCACGGAGCTGGACCTGATGCGCCACCTGAGCCCCACTCGCGGCAACGGTCTGCACGCCATGGTGAAAAAGATCCAAGACGCCGCCCGCAGCGCTTTATAGCAGGTAGCCATGTGGACGGCTAGTTGTGGACGACCAGTTGCGGACTGGCTAATCATCCAAGGCGAGGAATCTGAGCAACGCCATGAATCTGGTTAAATGGATTTTTGACGACGAGATAGAAGTCGCCTTGGCCCAGGACTTTGATAAGGCGCAGCTGACTCAGTTGGGACTCAAGCTCAACAAAACCTCCAAGCACAGCCGCGCTACGCCAAACGTTTACTATATCCCCTATCCCGCTGACGACGCATTCAGCCCCACCACTTACGTGTTTACCCACAACGAGCGTCTCAGGGACATCTGCTTGCGTCTGCACGAACTCGGCTTCGTATTCTGGGGAACCTTCAAAACGGAAAAGTCTCCTATTGATTACATGCGGGAACTGCAATACCGCGGCGTGCTGACAACGCCCTTTCGCGCACTCAATGCGGGAGAACAAGAGAGCGTACTGATAGATGAGACACAACGGAGCATGTAGCTCCGCACAGCTCACCAGCGCCCTCTCTACTTTATCCACCACACTTTATCCGCCACTCCCTTATCCCAGCAAAAAGACAAAGCCTCTCTC
The DNA here is from genome assembly GCF_018986435.1 of Hahella sp. HN01. GTDB lineage: Bacteria > Pseudomonadota > Gammaproteobacteria > Pseudomonadales > Oleiphilaceae > Hahella. The sequence continues at coordinate 47,426 of NZ_JAHMIN010000023.1, forward strand.
AAGGCGCTTGCCTATGTCCCTATTCTGCATAGACTACGAAAAAACGACGATAAAAATGGGAGCACAACTCCATGGGATTCAAGCAACACTATCAACTTATGGCCGGATACAACCAGCGCATGAACAATCAGGTTTATGCGGCGGCGGCAAAACTGGACGAGAGCATCCTGACGAAAGATTCCGGTGCGTTTTTCGGTTCCATACTCGGCACCCTGAACCACATTATGGTGGCGGACCTGGTCTGGCTGGGGCGATATAGATCACTTTCCGACCGTTACCAGTCCCTGCAGGAACTGTCGCAGTTCTCCACGCCCAAAGCGCTGAGTGAGATTTTACATACGGATTTCAATGCGCTATCGGAGAAGCGACGTCAACTGGACGCCCTGATCATTCGCTGGCTTACCGACGAAGTAGCGGAAGAAGACTACGCTCTCAATCTCCACTACAGCAGCATGACCGGCGGGAAAAGCGTGCGTAACTTTGGCGAGCTGCTGGCGCACTTCTTCAATCACCAGACGCATCATCGGGGTCAGGCGAGCACACTGTTGTCACAGGCTGGGAAGGATATCGGCATCACTGATTTTGCGATTGATATCCCGAATCTCGCGGCTTCAGACTGAGGCTCAGTCGTCGGCTTCAGCCTGCGCGTGAATTCCGACGACAAACTGCTGCAGCCCCGTCTGCAGGGGGCCGGCAATTTCAGGGGATTGCACAATCCCCTCCACGTTCAGGTTTGAACTGAGCAGAGGCACAGAAACGCAGGCGTTGTCTATGATGCGGCCGGACATGGTGGCGACCACTTCGCGCAATGCCGCCTGGGCGTGGCTGGCCCGGGGCGAGGTGTTGATGAGCATGACAGGCAAGTATACAAACTCCTCGCCGCTCACCAGCCAATCAAGGGCGTTCTTCATAACGCCGCTGATTCCATGGGCGTATTCCGGACTGGCGATAATCAATCCTTGCGCTTGCGCCAATGCGGATTTCAACTCTCTTACAGCAGCGGGTAATTCATTTTCCAGGTCGGGATTAAACAGCGGCAGCTCGCCCAGCCCCTGGTAGACTTTCACCGTTACGTCCTTCGGGGCCAATCTGCTTAAGGCCTCTATCGCCGCGGTGTTATAGGAGACCTTCCTGAGGCTGCCGGAGATGGCCAGAATGTTAAGAGGTTTCACAGTACAGTTTTCCCGTCCGCCAAGTCGAATCAAGCAACGACGCCCTAAATACAGCGCCTATGAGCGACCTATTCTAACGACTCGTGCGAACATGGCCAGCCTTCAGCCGGTCTTGCGGGACCGCTCCATTCTTCTGGCGAAAAAATCCTCGTAGGTGCGCCGCCAGGTATCCAGTCCAGCTTCCCAGTGCAAGCAGATGATCAGACGTTCAAAGCTGTCCGCATATTTCACCAAGACTTCCAGACCCTCATGGGCGGCCATGGATTGCGGCGTTTTATTGGTTCCCGCACCGAGGGCGGGGAAAGCAATGGTTTTGACGCTATGTTCCAGCGCCAGCCGAACCACGCTCTCATAACAATTGGCCAACAAATGCAGATCAGAACCGCCCCATTGGTCGCCGCCCGTCCACTGCGGCGTCACCGTATGAATAATATGTTTGGCGGGCAGCTTGAAACCCGGCGTCAGGCAAGCGTCGCCCACCTTACACTCCCCAGCCTGAGAACAGGCCGCCTCCAACGCCTCTTCTCCCGCCTGCTCAAAAATCTGCGCGGACAAGCCCCGGCCTTTACTGAGATATTTGTGGGCGGGACAAACAATGGCGTCCACCTCCAACTCGGTGATGTCGCCGCATAGAAACTCAATCATTCCACTCACCCCGTGCAATATTGTCTACATGCAACCCTGAAAAACGCTCCTATAAACAAGTATTGCACAGATCGGGGGAATGTCTTTTCGCCGGGGCAAACCAGTGATCAGGCTCCCGGCTCTCCCTGCACAGCCTCACTGCGGCTAAACCCCTCGATGGATTGGGTGACTTCCGGGTTGCGGTTGCGGGTGATTTCGTAGTTCCAGACTTCGATGTAGCGGATACCGAGCTTTTTAGCTTGCTCGAACATGCCGCCGTAGCCGCCGGCGCCGAAACGGCGGCCCTGGTCGGAGCGTCCGATGGCTTGTGCGTATTTGTAGCCTCGAAAGTCGCGGACTTCCTGCAGCAGAGCGTTCTGGTAGTTTTCTCGTCCTGACAGCCACCAGACGGCGATGCCGACCCGATCGCGGTAGTTCTTTTCAATCAGACGCATGATGCGTTCCGGCGTTTCCACCGTGCCGATTTCATGCACTTCGAAAGCGAGGTATTTTTGCGGGAACGCCCGGTAAAAAGAGTCGATGGCTTCTCCCGCCGCGCGCACCCATTTGTCGGGGGTGAAACCCTGACGTTGCAGGTCTTCATAGCGGTTGCCGTTGAAGTGGCCTTCAATGCCATTGGAGGTGGCTTGCGGCACATACACCAGTTTCAGAGTTTCATCGTTCCCGTACTTCTTGCCCAGAGCTTCCGCCAGTAATTTCAGGCGCGCTTGCAAAAGCAGATCCCAGTAGGGAACGATACGCGTGCGCTCTCCGCGAAAACGTATTTCCATGGAGCCTGCGCCCTCATCGAACAGCCAGTCCGGCGCCCGGGGTCCCGCCAAAACGGCGAGGGACCATAATTTGCCATAGTGACGAACGCCCTGTAGCTGCGCTTCGATGACGGAGAAATCATACTGTCCGGGCTTGGGCTCTATATCCGACCAGAACACCCTGACCAGCCCCCCTTTCACGAACGCCGGGCGTAATGAATCCGCTTCCTTGCCTATCACATGACTGCTGAATATGCCCCGTGGCGGCGCGATTTTTTCTTTATCGGGTGCTGGCGTTTTTACTGAGGTGGACGGCGTTTGCGACGCAACGCCGGCATCCTCCGCCCAAGCAGAGAAAGGGATCAATCCCGCCAGTGCCGACAAAAGAATGATGAGTTTTCCAATCTGTTCCATGACAGCGCTCCTGTCTCCATCCGTTATGTCAGATTCTGCAACTGGCCTCTTGCAAAATAAAGGCCTAAGGCCGGTTGTTAAGGGGATTTAATGCCGGGCTTTGTCGCCTCATAATAGTGGGGCATACTGACGGCATAAGACCGCAATGACCTCTCCAAGGAGTTTTATGGGGACCTTTTCCTACTTGGCGTTCAAGCGCAGATTCCCGTTGTTGTCACGCATGGCGACGCTGAGCGCGCTGACTCTCCTCACTACATTCGCACACGCCGAGACCATCGCGACAGGCGACATGGGCCAGTGTCAGGGCGGCATTGAATACAACGCCAAAACGCTGACGTTCCGTCTCTCCCACGGTGACGTCTTTTATTGCGGCGCCACGCAAGAGGAAACTCTCGCACTACTGAACACTGCGCTGAATGCGTTGCCTGAAAACGCTCAGCTTGAGCACCTCGTCATTGGCAGGCTGATCGACTACGACTGGATCGGCGCTCATCTGGTCTCCACCCTGAAGCAGGATAAAAACTGGAACGCCGCCCAGGCGCGCCCGCACAAGTCCGAAGGTAACGCGCCAAACGCCTACGCCTATGTAAGCAACGTGCTCTCAGGCGAACCTATTGCGGCCACATGGAACAGAACACTGCACACACGAGGCGTGGAAATCGCTGGCGCCAGCATCGAAAAACTGCTGATCAGCGGCCCGGACGTTCACCAAGATCCTGCCTGGGTTCCCTCGCAAAAAGGCTATCCCTTCGATGCGATTCTGTATTACCGGCTGCGCCCGCTGAGCGCGCCCAGTGCAACGGAGTAAGTCGCCATGACGCAACCTTCCGCAACACAAACCAGCATACCGCCCTACATGCAAAGCGACGATCGGGTCGTCCTGTTCGACGGCGTCTGCAAGCTCTGTAACGCCTGGTCAAAATTCCTGATCAAATACGACAAGCGCAGACAGTTCAAAATGGCCTCCGTGCAATCCCCTGAGGGACAGGCGATTTTGGCCTGGTTTGACATGCCGCTGGACCGCTTTGACACCATGCTTTATGTCGAAGGCGACCGCGCCTTTGAGAAATCAGAAGCCTTCCTGCGCATCATTGCGCAATTTCCCGCTCCCTGGCGCTACTTGAGAGTTTTCCGCATACTGCCGCGGGCTCTGAAAGACTGGGGCTACGATCTTATCGCCCAGAACCGGTATCGCCTCTTCGGCAAATATGATCATTGTCTGCTGCCTACGCCGGACCATAACAGCCGCTTTCTGCAAGGCGCGCCAACGCAGCCCATGGCCGAAAATCCAACCAATAAATGACTCAATACGAGCGGACAGGAACGTACTCATAATGGATGTATTGCAACGTATTCACTGGGTTGCGCGCCTCAGCGTAGCCGGCGTCTTTCTTTATCACGGCCTGGTTCCCAAAATACTGTGGCTCAGCCCAACCGAGCTGGCCATGATTGAAGCCCAGGGCCTGGGCCAGTACGCCCCGCAGATCGCCATGGCCGGCGGCGTGGCGGAAATCATTCTGGGGTTGCTGATCGCACTGCCGCTGCGCAGCAGCCTTCCGCTGTTGGCCGCTGGCGTCGCGCTGGTCGGTCTCCTGGCGGATGTCGCGTTGTTTTCCCCGGGCTTATTGGTGGACGCCTTCAATCCGGTGACCGTCAATCTCGCCACTCTGGCGCTGGTCTGGATCGCCTGGATAAGCAAAGAGAGTCACAAAAATATCCCCTAAGCGGAATTTATTTTTCTCCCGCCCTGGATTTCCGCCTGCTTTTGCTATGCTGTTAGGGATAAAAAAGCGCTTGATGTCTGTGAGTAGGGTTTGTTGAACGCGTCGATAGCGTCAACGAGCCCACTAGTCCCCCCCAAGAAAGACGCCGCACCGATGGGCTCCGCGCCGATATGCCGGAAATTGAGCCCAGGTGGGGTTTCGCGCCTGTTGTTTAACTTTTTCAACACAGGACAACGCCCATGGAATCAAAACCCCTTATTACCCAAACTGGTCGGACCAACGCGATCAGTTGCGCAGAATTAATTGTTAAATATCTCAGTCTGCTAAAAGTGCCGTTTGTATTCGGCGTGTCCGGCGGCAACATCGACCCGCTGGGCAGCGCCCTCGCCCGCCACGAGGAAAATACCCACGTACGCTGGATACTGACGCGCTCCGAAGCCGGCGCGGGCTTCATGGCGGACGGCTTCGCCAGGGAGAGCGGCGTCATTGGCGTGTGCAGCGCCACCTCCGGCCCTGGCTGCACTAATTTATTGACGCCTGTGAGCAACGCCTTCGTGGACGGCGTCCCCATGCTGGTCATCACGGGACAAAGCACCATCAGCACCTTCGGCCGCGGCGCCATGCAGGAGAGCAGCGCTTCCGGCGTCGACACCATACTTATGTTCAAGGGCTGCACCCGCTACAACACGCTGGTATCCCATCCCGAACAACTGGAGCACAACCTGCTGGCGGCCTTGAGCCACGCCACCGGCCCGACTCCCGGCCCCGTGCATATCAGCATTCCACTGGATATTTTCGAAACACCGATTCCATCCAGCCGCAACCCCATCTCCCTGCATACCTTTCTGGGACAGGAGATCACCCCGGACAGAGTCGTACTGCAACGCCTGAACACCATCTTGCGAGGCTACCAGCGCGGCGTCATCGTCATCGGCAACGGATGCGCCGGCGCCATGCGGGAGATTCTCTGCTACGCGGAGCGACGCGCCTGGCCCATCGTCACCACGCCGATGGGGCGCGGCCTGATGTCCGCTGATCATCCCCTGTATCGGGGCGTGTTCGGCACGGCGGGACATGAGTCCGCCCGCAAAACCCTGACGGCGGAGGAAGCGGACATCATTATGGTGGTATGCGCCAATCTGGACGAGCACGCCACCTGCGGCTGGGACGGCAGCACCATCCTGTCGCGGCGTCTGGTGCACATCAACAACAATCCGGAGTACCTGGCCAAATCCCATATGGCGCAAATGAATCTGATGGGCAGTCCACGCATCGTCTTCGACTATCTCAACCAGGAAAACCAGGCCGCTCCCGCTGCGGACGCCAGCGAAGAAATCCTCCCCGCCCTACGCAATGAAAACAACCTGCCCAAAAATATCAGCGTGCTGCATATCGAGGACTGCAATACCGACACTACCCCTATCAACCCGCGCCGACTGTTCTGGCGGCTGAGCCAATGCGCGCCCAAAGGCGTGCATCTCTATGCGGACGCCGGCAACGCTTTTTTCTGGGCCACCCATTACTGGCATCCTCGCTCAGCCTCGGTCATTGACGTGAATAAAATGCCGATCTCCATGGGATTCGCCGCCATGGGCTGGGCGATCGGCGCGGCCATCGGCGGCAAGTTCGCCAACCCGCATATTCCGGTGCTTTGCATCACCGGGGACGGCAGTTATTTGATGACCGCGCAGGAAATCACCGTCGCCAAGCAGCACAACCTAAACGTGGTGATTCTGATATTGAATAACGGCGTGTTGGGCACTGTCATGCACGGGCAACGCATGCGCGGCATGAAGAGTTTCGGCAATGAGTTACCGCAAACCAACTTCGCCATGCTCGCCCAATCCTTAGGCGTGGAGTCCTATCGCATCAGGGACTTTGAAGAACTGGCGCGTCTGGACATTGCCTCCCTGTTTAAACGCCCGGGGCCTGTCCTATTGGATGTCTTGGTGGACAAAGAAGTCCCTCCGCCGATAGGACAACGCGTTAAAAACCTGGAGGCGTCACGTCCCGCTCCCCGGGCGCCGACATTGACCAGCGCCTGATCCGCTGTCGCCCGTAAAGAACGAAGCGAAGCGCTATTTCGTGCCGTATATCCGATCCCCTGCGTCGCCCACGCCGGGTCGGATATAGGCATGGTCATCCAGATGACTGTCGATCACTCCTGCATATACCGGCACGTCCGGGTGTTCTTCACGAAACAGGCTGACGCCTTCCGGCGCGGCGAACAGACAGATAAAGCGGATATCCTGCGCCCCCAGATCCTTGATTTTATGCACCGCCGCCGTCGCGGAGTGACCTGTGGCGAGCATGGGATCAACGCAGATCACCGTCCGTTGATCCAGATCCGGCGGCATCTTGACGTAATACTCAATGGGCATTTTGGTCTGCGGATCGCGATAGAGTCCGATGTGCCCCACTCGCGCCGACGGCGACAGTTGCAGCACGCCTTCGGTCATGCCATTGCCCGCCCGCATGATGGTGACGATACAGAGCTTCTTGCCTTTCAATGTCGGCGACATCGTCTTCTCCAGAGGCGTTTCCACTTCCACCAGTTCCGTCTCCAGGTCGCGGGTGGCTTCATAGCCAATCAATACGCCCAACTCCTGCACCAGCATGCGGAATTCCCGGGTGGAGGTGTTTTTGTCACGCAGACTGGTGAGCTTATGCTGCACAAAGGGGTGATTGACCATGTACACGCCGGGATGCTTTTCCACTAATGAAGTCATTGTCATAGCTGTCTCTCAACCATTGCTGATATAGATTTGCGGGAAGTCTGCAGCGACTTCCCTCGCCTCAAAATAAAGTGCCGTCCGCACGGTATCGGATTGGCGGCGCGCCGTTTGGCGAGCGCGCGAAGGCCAGTTTACGCCCAGCGCTCCAGGTTCCGCCTTCCAGTATTTGCGACATCGTCAGCGCCACGCCACGCTCCCTAAGCTGCGTATTCAAACGCGCAGCGAGCTGATCAACGACAGCGACGGTCATCGCCCGTAACTCCACCACTTCCGGCGCACCCGGTTCATACTCCGTCGCCGCGAAGGCGGGATCTTTCGGCGCCAGCACGCCCATATCCAGCAGCAGCCCGCCATTGCGATATTCCGCCAGCGCCGTCAGCGTATCGTCCTCAATGACCTCCATACCGGAGATGCGCCAGGCTTCCGTCAGGGAGTACATCATCCATTGGGAAAGCTTGTGGAAAGGGATAAGCCCTGCGCCCGGCTCATTCGCTCCGACACCAGGGTACGCCCAGACATCGCCGAGCGCGCCTAACTCAGGGTTTCGCACTGGCCAGACGCCGGACAACAGTTTCAGCAACTCACGAAAAGCGAAGTCCACAGACAGACCACCTGCCACTCCCGCTCCTCTGGCTACACTGGCCGCCGCACTGGCCCCCTCCAGATACGGGGCCAAGGCGCCAAGCCGACCCTCTCCGCCGAAGACGCCCGGCGCGCTCGCCACAACATCGCCTAATCGACGCAACAAGGTCACCCGTTCCTGCAGACCTATCAGCGGATTGTGTTCACTGACTTGAAAGCAGGCCGCCAGTTGCGCAGTCGTCAATTTCCTTAAGCCGTCCGCATCCACTCGGAAAGGCGTCCCCGCTGAGCACAACGCCCCCTGCGCGTAAAGCGCCACGCTGGCGGCCCCCAGCCCTTCAGAACGGGATAACGTCAGCCCGCTGGCGGACTCGACATAGCGCCAATCGGCGCCAGCGCCGGCATCCAGCAGCACGCTGATCATGGTTAGCTCCGTCGCCCGCATTTTCAGCTCATTCAGATCTCCTGCGCCATTAGCGATAGGAGACCATCGGTCCACGCCGCCGCAGGAAAAGTGGCGCCAGCGGCTGTGTGGCGGTATGTTCAGATCAGGATAATTCTCCAATATGACGCCCATGACGTACTCTGCCGCCGCCTCAACTCTATCGGACCGATAGTCGTACGCGAGCAACTCGCCAGCGCATGCGCGATCAAAGATTTCGCCGCAGCGCGAGCGCACGGTTTCCGCGCGCCACAGGTGTAATTGCGTTGCCGTATAGACGGACGCTTCCTGCGCCGTCGCGAAGTTTTCCTGCAAGTTCGACATCAATAGGCCTCCAGATCCCTGCCGGATTTAACGCTTAGCGCGTCTTTGGAAAGCGGAGCGCCTGGTGAGAAATAGCCCGCCGCCACTTTGGCGTCGATCTCCACCTTGGCGTCCTCTGGAATCATGTCATCGGGAATCGTAATGCGATTGACGATCTCGATGCCCTGACTGGTCAGCGCCTCAAACTTCATATTGCTCATGGACGCCATATGGTCGATGCGCGTCACGCCCAACCAGTGCAACGGGTCCGGCATCAATGGCTGAAAGCGCATATCCTCGACGCCGGCGATACACTCGGTACGTTCAAAGTAGGCGTCCGCACGGTCGCCGCCCACTTGCCGTTTACGGGCGTTGTACACCAGAAACTTGGTCACCTCTCCAAGGGCTCTTCCCTCTTTGCGGTTATACAGGATGATCCCCACACCGCCGCGCTGGGCGACGCGAATGCACACTTCAATGCCGTGGGTGAGATAGGGGCGACAGGTGCAAATATCCGAGCCGAAAACATCGGAGCCATTGCACTCGTCATGCACCCGGCAGGCGACTTCCCGCTCGGGATCGGAGATAGCCGTATGGTCGCCGAACAGATATAACGTCACGCCGCCGATGGGAGGCAACAACACCGACAAGTCTGGCCGCGTCACCAGCTCGGGAAACATGCCGCCGGTGTGCTCAAACATCGCCTTGCGCAAGGTCGCCTCCGCCACCCCCAGGCGTCGCGCGACGCCAGGCAGATGCCAAACCGGCTCAATGGCGACCTTGGTGACATTGGCTTCGCCGGTCGCCAGCAATATTTTGCCGTCGGCGGGAATCAGCCCTTGCTTCACCGCATATTGAATTTCGGGGATGGCGATACGCGCTTTGGTGACAGCGATGGTGGGACGGATATCCAACCCTTGTTGCAGGTGCGTTTGGAAGTCTGAGGCCACGCGGTGCCCCCAGGGGTCGAGGGAGACAATCTTGTCCGCATCGCTCCATTGCGGGTGCGGCCCCAAATCGATCACCGGTTCCGTATTGGTAAGATCCGGCCGGTGCAGCGGCGATAAATCGCCCTTCGCCACCGCCAGGGCGCGATACAGACTGTAAGCGCCGGCATGAGAGCCGATGGTGTTTTTACAGGCGGGATTGGACAGCGTTCCGATAATCGGCCCACGCTCGCCAATATCCGCAGCGCCCCATTTGACGGGATGTTTCACCCCGTTGCGCGTATGCGAGGTCAACGCTATCGCGCGCACTTGCTGGTCTACCCCCATAGCCAAGTCCTCAGCTATCGACGACAGGTCGTCGAGGTTGTAAACCCAATATGCTGCAGATTTCATTCCAGTAATTGACCAATCAGTCAACTAATGGGCGCGAGTACTATGCGAGTACTAAAATCAATGAGTTGAACAGTGACAACAGGGTTTCGGCGGCAGGAGGAAAAACAAAAAGGCGGAGGAATAAAGACGCCGCTGCGCATTCATTGTGCAACGGCGCCCGGAGACTGTGCAGCGATTAATAAGTCCAGTTAACCGTCAGCTTGGCGCTGCGGGGCGCGCCATAATAACTCTGCGCCCAGTACAGACTGTTCAGGTATTTTTCGTCTGTGATGTTGTCCAGATTCAAGGTAGCGCTCCAGTTATCCGTAAAATCATACTTCGCCATCAGGTTGACCAGCATGTAGTCCTCCTGAGTGGTGCGGATGGATTCGCCCGCATTCGGCCCCGTCGTAGCCACGCCCTGCTCTCTGTAGATGTCGTCCTGCCAGCTCAAACTGGCGCCCACTTTCAAGCGCTCCAGACCGGGAACGCGATAGCTGGACGACAACCGCAGCATACGCCGGGGCACATAAGTTTTGGCGTCCTCGCCGTCTTTGTCTTCGATGGAAACATACGTGAAMCCGCCCGCCACTTCCCAGCCGGGAGACACTTCTCCGGCGATCTCCAACTCATACCCCTGACTGGAAACGCCATCCACGCCTTTGTAGTAATTCGTGCTGGTTCCAGGATAAACGCCCGCCACTTCCGCGACGTTGTCCTGTTTGGTTTTGAAGACAGCGACGGTGGTATTGAGGCGCTCGTTGAACAGCTCGCTCTTCAACCCTGCTTCGATGTTGTCGCCCTTCACCGGAGCGATGCGGTTATGGTCGATGTCGTCTTTGAACTGGGGATCGAATATTTTGGTGTAGCTGACATATACCGAATGATTTTCATGTATATCCGCCACAACGCCGACATAGGGAACCACTTCTCCACTTTGTGTTTCTTTCTTGCTGTCGCCGTAGGTGACGCCGCTGCTCTCCAGGTCCGTCACACGGAAACCGGTGATCAAGGTCAGGCGATCCATTGGCTTAAGCCGGGTGGCGGCGTACAGGCTTCTGCGCTTATCGGTGAATTTGCTGCCAGCGACACCTGCGTTGTATTCCGGGTCGGGATAATCGCCATCCCAATCGTCAATGTCATCGATTTCCGTCCCGATTCCCGCGCCATATTTGGACTCGTCCCACACCTCGGATTTAGACCAGTTCAAACCAATCACCGCTTCGTGTTCACGTCCTCCCAGGGTGAATGGCCCTGTCGCATAAACATCTGCAATCCACTGCTCGTTATCAAAACCGTACAGGCTGGGATACGCGTAAAGATCAGACCCGGACGTATCCGGATTGGGCGTCCCATAGACATAAAACAGCTTGGTATCGGCCTTGACCTGCTGGCGAGTGAGCACGCCTTTGATACGCCAGCCGTTGGCGAAGTCATGGGCCAGCTCGGCAAAAGAGCTGTCGATACGGCCATCCCAGTACGCCCAATCCGTCGCCGTGCTGACGGACGCATCGTAATTCGTAGCCGAACCATCCGTCCGGTACAGCGGCAATGCGCCCCACATTGGGCTGTTTGAGAGCGTATCCTGGCGACTGTGACCCAACGTCAGCGTGGTGCTGTCATTCAGGTCGGCCTCCACCACGCCATAAAAAATGGTCTTTTCCTGCTCATAGCGATCCAGATAGGACTCTTTATCCTGATAGGACACGACCATCCTGCCGCGCACTCGCTCCGACTGCAGCAAAGCGCCGGAAACATCCGCGTCCACACGACGGTTATCCCATGAGCCATAAGAAAGCCCCACGGAAGCCTGAGTGTCCGCCGTCGGCCGCTTGCGCACGAAGTTAACCGTGGCGGAGGGCGTTCCTGTGCCAGTCATGAGTCCATTAGCGCCGCGCAGCACCTCAATGCGATCGTATATCGCAGTATCTATATCGCCGTACAGATTGCCGTATACGAAAGGGACGCCAATGCCGTCGAGCTGAAAGTTGGTGATATCAAAGCCTCTCGCCGTAAAGTAGGTGCGGTCGGTTTCCACCTGCTCCACGGTGACGCCGGGACTGTACGCCAGCACGTCGTTGATATCCGTCAGCGCAAAGTCCTGCAGTTGCGTTCGGGTGATCACCGACACCGACTGCGGCGTCTCCCGCAACGACATGTCCATCCGCGACGCCGTGTTGCTGGCGCGGGTTGTATATGACCCGCTGCCTTCCGTCGGAGCGACGCCGCCCGCCTTAGCGTTTACCATCACCGGCTGCAACACCTGTACGTCATCGCTATCTTCCGCCGCGACGCCTCCTGAGGCCAGCAATCCCAGCGATAACACCGCCACCCAGTACGCCAGTCCGTTGGCGGCATAGGGCGGCGCGTGACGAACGGATCGTCTGGCGCTGCAAGTTTGGGAAGAGATTGGGAATAAACGGGGCGCAAATTTACCGGGACAACGCTGCGTCGCCATACTGCGGGTTCCTCTCAGGTAGCAATTAATCTGGCAGACAAACAGCGTCCTTCTCTTTGTCTGAAATGACAGGACCTGCGTACGCCAAGTGGCCAGGCCTGCTTTCCGCTGCATGTCGCCGCACAGGCGCATCCATACGCCTGACTATCAGCGGTCGATTCATTGTCAGGCTGATAACGAGTGGGAATCTGAGTGGCGTCCAGGCCAATACGGCGATGCAATATTTGATAATCTAAACGCAAATCATTATCATTTGAATTAATTTTCGCGTCAACCTGCAGAGAAACGTCGCCGTAACGCATCGCTCATCCGGCCGCCTAACTCACTCAGGTATCGGCGACATTGAGTAAGCCATCATTCGCAGCCATTAAATCGGACAGCCCAATCACCCCGTGAGACCATCATCCCCCTTGCACCACTGTCAGCCCGGCGCAGCATCCGTTCCGCTGGATGCGCTGCTGCGCGCCGCCGCGCTGGCGCACCCTGCATTGACGGGAGAGATCGGCGTCGACAACACCGGTTTGATTTGCGCAAAGGCGGATAATCAGGAAGTTCTGACGCAATTACACAACTACTGGCGCAATGCCTGCCCGGAAGCAGGCGCTCCTTACTGGGCCGTGCGCAGTTGGACCATGCTGGTGTGGCAACCGACTTTTATTGCGGTTGCAGCAGTGCATATCGTCGGCGCCGCCGCGCCTTTATCCGAGCTGGGACAGAAGTACGCCCAGGGCGTAGTAGCGGGTTTTCGCACCCCGCCCGTGGCCTTGCCCACCACCGCCATCGAACGCTTGATCGAGTTCAGCGGCGCAGAGCTGGCGCAAGTGTGCGAAGGCTTTCTGGAACAGCTAAACCGCATCGCCAAGGTTAAGCCACTGATCGCTAAACGCCTGGTTGCGGACAGTCTGTTATCCGCCCTCTCTCGCCTCAGCCTGCTAAACGCGCCCCCCGACAACGACGAGATCCAACACTGGGCGCAAGCCTGGCTGAAGGCCATGGACCTGGTTGGATACAGCAGCCTGACGCCCATTCCGCTGCATAACGGAAGACTGCAACTGACCCTGGACCGCAAAGCCTGTTGCCTGCACTACCTGCGACAGGACGGCGAGCTATGCGCGTCATGCCCGAAACAAAAACCGGAAGTGCGCGTACAACGACTGACGGAAGAGTGGAACGCCTATGCTTGAGCTTGAAGATATCCGCGTGCGCCGCGATGGGCGTGACATCCTGTCTCTGCCCCACCTGAATCTGGACCCGCGCCGCTTCAACGTTATCCTGGGGCATAACGGGTCTGGAAAATCCACTCTGATCAATTTGCTGGCGCGGCAAATCCAGCCGGATTCCGGCGTCATCAGACTGCAAAACCGCCCGTTGAACGATTACTCACAACGAGATCTGGCGAGGAACATCGCGTTTCTGCCGCAAAATCTGCCGGAAGTCGCCGGCCTTAATGTCAGGGAGCTGATACGTCTGGGCCGCTTTCCCTGGCGTGGGACATTTGGACGCTGGCGTCAGGAAGACACGGCGATTATCGAGGCGGCGATGGCGCAGACAGGTGTGTCGCGCTACGCGGAACACCTGACGGATCGACTGTCTGGAGGCGAACGCCAGCGCGCCTGGATCGCCATGTTATTGGCCCAGCAGGCGCCGTTGTTGATGCTGGACGAACCCACTTCCGCCCTGGACTTATCCCATCAATACGAAGTGATGGGGCTACTGCGCCGTCTCAATCAAGAACACGGACGCGGCGTTGTCGTCATCCTCCATGACGTCAATCTGGCCGCCCGTTTTGCAGACCGCATCGTGGCGCTGAAACAAGGGCGACTGGCGTTCGACGGCGCGCCGGAGTCTCTGTTGTCCGCTTCGCTGTTAGGGGAGTTGTACGGCATTGATATTGACCTCGTCGATCATCCGCGCCAGGACAGCAAAATCGCGGTAGTGGCATGACATTCATGATTTCTTATTGCACATCGATTATCCCTTCGCCTTCCATCCGGGTATGCCCATGACTTTATTTTCCAACCTGATTCGCCCTTCCCGTCGCCCGCTTACTGGCAGCCGCGCTTTCATTGCTCTCGCCTCTATCCTGGCGCTGACGATCAGCGTCTGCGCCCAGGCGATCACCATCAGCGACAATCGCGGCGAGCATGAATTCGCGCAAACGCCACAGCGGGTTATCGCGCTGAACTGGTCTATGGCGGAAAATCTGGTGGAACTGGGCGTCACGCCGATCGGCGTCGCCGATATCAAGGGCTATCAGGAGTGGGTGGTGCGCCCCCAACTGGCGGATTCCATCACTGACGTAGGCACGCGCTCCGAACCTAACCTGGAGCGTATTGCGGCCCTGCAACCGGATGTGATTCTGCTTTCCAGCATGCAGGAAGGCATGGTGGAAAAACTGGAGCAAGTGGCGCCAGTGCTGTTTTTCGACTCTTTCCGCGCCGACCACGATAACTTCGATGTCTCCCGGCAGATCTTCCTGCAACTGGCTCGCCTGTTCGAGAAAGAAACCACGGCGAAGCAAAAACTGGACGCGATGGACGCCCGCTTTGGCGAACTGCAAGCGCAATTGAAGGCGCACTATCACGGCAACTTGCCCAAAGTGGCGGCAGTGCGCTTCACCACGCCCTCGGTCCTGCGCATCTTCGGCGACAACTCCATGGCGCAAGCCGCCATGGCCAAACTGGGACTGCAACCCGCCCTGCCACAGTCGGCGAACCAATGGGGCATTACGCAGAAAAAGGTGACAGACCTGGGGCGGATCAAAGACGGCGTGGTGATTTACATCGAGCCTTTCGAACAGGCGGACGACCTGTTCTCCACACCATTGTGGCGGGCAATGCCCTTCGTTCGCGGCGAACGCTTCGCCGCCGCCCGCTCCACCTGGACTTACGGCGGACCGCTGTCGGTGCAATATCTGGCGGAATCCATCACCGACGCCTTATTAACGCTAACGCCGTGATCAAACTGGATCAGCTCATCGCTACAGGTTGAAGTCGTATGCGCCGCTATCTGGTCACCCTGGCGTTATTGCCGGCTCTGCTGTTCGCCTACCTGCAACTTAGCTCTCCGCCGCCGCTCAGCGTGCAGTGGACGTTGCTCAGCGGCGGCGCAGCCATAGAGTTCGAAGACTTTCAGTTCTTTTACGCCACCCTGCCCCGGGCCGTTCTGGCCTTGCTGGTTGGCGGCGCTATGGGACTGGTCGGCAGTTTGTTGCAGCAAATCACCCAGAATCGCCTGCTCTCTCCTATGACCCTGGGCGCCGCGTCAGGAGCCTGGCTGGCGCTGGTCTGCGCCAGCGTCTGGGCGCCCGCCCTGATGGCGAATTATGGAGCCTGGATCGCCATGGCGGGCGCCAGCCTTTCCGTCACGCTGGTGTTATTGATCGCCGGCAGCGGTGGCTTGGCTGGTTTGCCTGTCGTGCTGGCGGGCATGGCCGTTAATATTCTGTTGGGCGCAGCGGCTTCCGCCATCGTGCTGCTCAACGATCAGTATGCGCGCAACCTGTTCATCTGGGGCGCGGGCGATCTGACGCAAACAGACTGGAACTGGGTGGTCTGGCTCGCGCCCAAACTAAGCATCGCCCTGCTGATTCTGCTCTTCGCGCACCGCCCCCTGACCTTGCTGCGCCTCGGAGAGGCCGGCGCACGAGGACGCGGCATGGGCGTTTTCGCCACACTGGCGTTACTGCTTCCCGCCGCGCTTTGGCTGGTGGCGTGTTCTATCACTGCCGTAGGAGTTATCAGTTTTATTGGCCTGCTAACGCCCAATCTTGCTCGCGCACTGGGAGCGCGCCGCGCCGGCGATGAGTTGGCGTACAGCCTGCTGCTGGGCGGACTGTTATTGCTGGCGACTGACGCCATCGCCGTGTTGGCCAGCCAGTGGACAACCGATCTGGTTCCCAGCGGCGCCGCGGCGGCGTTAATCGGCGCGCCTGGATTAATCTGGTTCACCCGCCGCAAGTTAACCGCCGCCGATCACAGCTCTCTACAACTGCCCGCCGGCGTGATGAAACTATCCAAAACCGCTCTGATCATGCTGGCGCTGGCCGTGCCTGCAACAGCGGCGATAGCGTTGTTGTGGTCTCCAGAAGGGGCCGGTTCCGTCAGTTGGCGCTTTGGCTGGCCGTCCGACCTGGTTTTCTCCCTGCGCTGGCCGCGTATTGTCACCGCGGCGGCGGCGGGAGGCGGCATGGCCCTGACGGGCGTCATTCTTCAGCGATTGATTCGCAATCCCCTGGCGAGCCCGGATATTCTGGGCATGTCCGCCGGCGCATCGCTGACATTAGTGCTTTCCGTGTTGGCGTTTGGAGGCTCGATCTATCAAGCCGGCCCTTTGATCGCTTTCGCCGGCAGCCTGGGCGTACTTTTGCTGCTATTGCTGCTGGGACGCCGCCATCACTACGCCCCCGGCGTCATGGTGCTGACCGGCATCTCCCTGGCGGCGTTGATCGACGCCCTCGTGCGTTTCGCCCTGGCCAAGGGCAGCGACAGCGCCTATTCGATTCTGGGCTGGATGGCTGGCTCCACTTACCAAACCACCGACGGTAAAGCCTGGCTTCTGCTGACCGGAGTTATCGTCCTCGCCACGTTATGCGCGCTTTGCTCCCGCTGGCTGACATTGATCTCCGCCGGAGACCAGATCGCACTGGCCCGTGGTCTGAATGTCAAACGCGCCCGTCTGGCGTTGCTGTTTCTGGCTTCCCTCGCCTGCGCGCTGGTCACTGCGGTGATGGGCCCCGTCGCCTTCGTAGGCCTGCTTGCGCCACACATGGCCGCCATGCTCGGCGCCCGCAAAGCGCCGCAGCAACTGCTTCTCGCCATTCTGTTGGGAGCGCTGCTGATGATTCTCTCCGATTGGCTGGGACGCACGCTTTTATACCCGGCGCAAATGCCCGCTGGCGCAATCGCGTCTTTGCTTGGCGGCGGTTACTTCATTTACCTGCTGACGCGTCGACGCGCAGCGTAAAACGATTTTTGCTTGCCTGTTAGCGAAATACCGGTAGACTAACAAACAAATGTTAGACATACGGACATTTGTTTGTGATAACCGAACGCGAACAGGAGATCCTGGATTTAATCCGCCAGGACCCGCTCATCTCTCAACAGGCCCTGGCCGACCGTCTGGGCGTCAGTCGCTCCGCCGTGGCGGGTCATATTATGAACCTCTCCAACAAGGGCGCGATTCGCGGTAAGGGCTATATCCTCGCGGACAATCCTTACGTGGTGGTGATTGGCGGCGCCAACATGGATATTCTCGGGCAGCCCAGCGACAAACTGCTGCCCCGCGACTCCAATCCGGGGCATGTCAGCTGCTCTCCCGGCGGCGTCGCCCGCAACATTGCGGAAAACCTGGCGCGCCTCGGCGTAGACGTGCGCTTGATCGCCCCCCTGGGCAAGGACGTATACGGACAGACGCTGCTGGAGCAAGGGCTGCAATGCGGCATCGACATGCGCCATTGCCTGCAACTGGACGACGCCGTCACCTCCACCTATCTGTCAGTGCTGGACGCCTGCGGCGACATGTCCGTCGCCATCAATGACATGCAGATTCTGGATCGTCTCAGCGTCGAATACCTGCGCAGCCATGCCGACATGATCCGCCGCGCCAGTCTGTTGATTGTCGACGCCAACCTGTCCGCCGGGGTATTGGAGTACCTGCTCAGCCAGTTCCCTGATCTGCCGATATTCGCCGACCCGGTATCTGGCCCCAAGTCGGACAAGTTACGCGGGCTGCTCGACGCCATCCACACATTCAAGCCCAATCTGGCGGAAGCGAAGCGCCTGTCCGGGCTGGACGCTCAGGATGACGGACAGCTATCCCAGCTGGCCTCCTGGTTTCATCAGAAAGGCGTGCAGCGTGTTTGCATCAGCCTCGGCGCTCAGGGCGTTTACGTCAGCGAAGCCGGCCGTCACCAACTATATCCGCCGCCGCCAATCCAGCCGGTCAACGCCAATGGCGCCGGCGATGCGTTTCTCGCCGGCCTCGCTTATGGCTGGCTGGCGCAATGGCCCACGCCCAAATCCGTTAACTTCGCCATCGCCGCCTCGGCGGTGGCCATGTCGCACCAGGCGACCATCAATCCGAATATGTCCCTGGCGACAGTGAACCGTTTACTAGAGGAAACTTTTTTATGAATACTTATCTGGACGTATCTCCCGAAGTACAAGCCGCTCTGGCGGCCGGCAAACCGGTCGTGGCGCTGGAGTCCACTATCATTTCCCATGGCATGCCCTGGCCGCAAAACGCGGAAACCGCGTTGCAGGTAGAGCAGATCGTGCGCGACAACGGCGCGGTTCCCGCCACTATCGCCATCATCAAAGGCCGTCTGAAAGTCGGTTTGAGCAAGGAAGAGATCGAATACCTGGGTCAGGCCGGTTTGAGCGTCACCAAAGCCAGCCGCCGCGACATTCCCTTTATCGTCGCCCGTGGCGGCGACGGCGCCACCACTGTCGCCTCAACAATGATTCTGGCGGCCATGGCGGGAGTCAAAGTCTTCGCCACCGGCGGTATCGGCGGCGTGCATCGCGGCGCCCAGGAAACCTTTGATATCTCCGCCGACCTGCAGGAACTGGCGCACACCGACGTGGCGGTCATCTGCGCCGGCGCCAAATCGATTCTCGACCTGGGCCTGACCCGGGAATATCTGGAAACTCATGGCGTGCCACTGGTGGGCTATCAGACTTCCACCCTGCCTGCGTTCTACACCCGCGACAGCGATTTCGATGTGGATTATCAATTGGATACGCCAGAGCAGATCGCTTCGGCGCTGCAAGCAAAATGGGCAATGGGTCTGCGCGGCGGCGTGGTGATCGCCAACCCGATCCCGGAAGCCTACGCCATGGACCGCGCCAAGATTGACCAGGCCATCAACGCCGCGTTGACGGAAATGGAAGAGAATGGCGTCAGCGGTAAAGACTCCACGCCGTTCCTGCTGGCGAAAGTGGCGGAAATTACCGGCGGCGACAGCCTGAAAGCCAATATCCAGCTGGTGTTCAATAACGCAGCCCTGGCGGCGCGCATCGCTGCGTCCTACTACGCTTAAATTCTTTGTCTACGGAGTGGTTTGACGGCATTCGCCAAACCACTCCGTGCGATCATTTTCAGCCTGCCGATCTAAGCCATTCTGGGTGCGACAATTTGCCGTCTTCCCGACAGCGGCCGACTCCTTCTAAACTTCCTCTCACAGCAAGGTACAGAGCGTTCGGCGCAAACTCCCCTTTGCGCAGTTCCGAACGCATTCCTTCCCAGGGTCGTCGTTTGTCCGGCTTCACGGCGGGCATTCAGCGTCCCGAAACTCTGCGGAAACTTTATCGCCCGGCCATCAACGCCGGGCGGGTTTTTTTTGTAGTTTCCGCTGCAAAGTACGGCGATGCATGTTCAGCGCTCTCGCCGTCGCCGAGATATTGCCTTCATTCTCCTGCAACACCCGTTGAATATGCTCCCACTCCAGACGCCGCACGGACAGGGTCGCATCCGTATCCACTTCAGATTCAACCGGCGCTTCTTCGCGGGGCTCGCCAAAAGCCGCCAGCAGCTCCGTCGCCGTCACCGGTTTACAGAGATAATTCAAGGCGCCGCGTTTGATCGCCTCCACCGCAGTGGCGATGCTGGAGTAGCCCGTCAACATCACGACCTGTAATTGCGGCTGGCGTTGCAGCATCTCGCTGAGCAGTTGCAATCCGCTGTCCCCCGCCAGATTCAGATCCAGCACCGCCCGACTAGGACTACTGTCTTCCAAATGAGCCAGCGCCTCGTCGCCGCAACTGGCGGTGATCACAGACTCGCCACGCCGACTTAGAGAGCGGGCGAGAGTTTGCAGAAAAACTTGATTGTCATCGATTAGTAGCAGCGGCGTATTCACCGTTTGGATTTCCTTGTGAAAGGGTCGCATTCTCCCCGTCGCAGCGCGCGCCCTGGGGCATCGGCAACAGGATTTCCGTAATAGTTCCATCAGCGACGTCGAGCAGACTCAAACTGCCGCCCAGGCGTTCAATGGTGGAGTGGGACAAAAACAGCCCCAAGCCATTGCCGCCTTCACGCATTGAAACAAATGATTTGCCCAGATTCTGCCTTACCAGCGACGGCAGTCCCGGTCCTTTGTCATGGATGCGCAACAACAGTTCGCCGTTGCTTAAACGCGCTTCCATTACCGGGTCCTCCGCGCTGGCTTTAGCGGCGTTATCGAGCAGATTCAGAATCGCCATATCGAGCATTTCTTCCGAACGCACTTCCGCCTGCGGATTTTCAATGCTCGCCAAACGCAATGACCCCGCCGGATGCAGCAGGGAGAATTCCTCACGCAAACGCTGCACGAAGCCTTCCAACGATTCACTGCGCACCACGCCAGTACGAATGTCCTCCGCCTGACGCATCATCGACGACAGGGTCTGCTTACACAAATCGATCTGCGTCGCCATGGAGCGCAAGTCGTCCTGCGCCTGGACATCCGCCACATCATGACGCAGATCGTCCACCAACAGCGCCAGGGTTCCCAGCGGCGCGCCAAGTTTATGAGCCGCTCCCGCGGCGAAAATAGCCGTCGCCACCAGCCGCTCGTCGCGCAGCATCTGTTCCCGTTGCGCGGCAATCTGCTCACGTTGCCGCCGGATAGCCAGAGTCAGCGGCGCCACGACAATCAGCAGCAAGGCGACGGACAACAAAAACGTCAGCCACATCCCCGCCAGATGCAAGCGCATGAAGTTCTGCAAACCGTCCGGGCGGCTACTGGTCAGCGCGACGAAATCCTGCGTCAGCGCAAAATAGATGCTCACGCAGACTGTCGCCAGAATCAGACTGGACTGCCATCCCAACAGCGCAGCGCCCATGGCCACCGGCATAAGTAGTAATGAAATGAATGGGTTTGTATGTCCGCCGGTGTCGTGGAGAAACCAGCCCAGCAACAAAGTGGACGCCAACAGCACCGCCAAATAGCGCCCGGTGGTCAACTCCCTTATCCGTATGGAAGCCAGACAGGTCAACGCGGTAATCGCCAATTGCGCCGGCATGACCGCCCAAGGCAAACGCGACGGCAGCTCCAACCGCCAATGGCCGCTGAACAACGCCAGCAACGCCACCAGGGAGATGGACTGCATAACCAGGTAATAAGCCAGATAACGCAAGCTGTCCCGCTGCAAGGGCGTCGCCAGCCAAGCGAAATATTTTGTAGTGTTCATAACGATCAAACCCCAGAGTTGAGGGCATCATACCACTTGCCAAGCCATCCGCGCCCCATGTGACATTTTGCCGCACTCCGCCTAAATTCACCTCCGTCATTCGCTCCTGCGTTTTTTGGTCGTTTCGATCGATAAGCTACAACATAGCCCTCTCTAAGAAGGGTGCGCGAAGAACGCAAACGAAGAAGGAATTTCGATC
The DNA here is from genome assembly GCF_018986435.1 of Hahella sp. HN01. Lineage (GTDB taxonomy): Bacteria > Pseudomonadota > Gammaproteobacteria > Pseudomonadales > Oleiphilaceae > Hahella. The sequence goes on from NZ_JAHMIN010000023.1 coordinate 69,341, forward strand.
ATCAATGCAAGTCATCGATACGCCAATACACCTCAGGAGGAGAACATGGACACCTCAAAAGCCCAACTCATGGTGAGCCTCGCCCGGGACGAACTGGATGCGCTGCTGGACTGCGCTGCGGAGAAAGGAGCCCGACGGGCGCTGCTCGATTTAGGTCTGACAGGAGAAGACGCTTTTTCCGATATCCGTGAACTACGAGCGCTGCTGCAAGCGCTGCGACACGCCAAGCAGACCGCCTGGCATACGCTGATCCGGCTCGGCACTACCGGCCTGATTCTAACGCTGATGGGAGGGCTGGCGGTGAAGTTTCAACTGCTGTAGCCCGCCAGCGTTGCAGTAAAGACGTCCCCTAACCGCTAACGGTGCGGGCGACCCATGTCGTTCAGGCCGCCCGCCTCTCAGATTGAACATTGTGAACCCGCTTCCGCTGGGGTATCCTGCCTCCGCTTTTTTAAAGCGCACATTTAATCAACTTATTCTCAGGGCAGGGTGAAATTCCCTACCGGCGGTATGTCCCCAGTGGACGAGCCCGCGAGCGCCTGCTGTCGTTCAGCAGGGTCAGCAGATCCGGTGAGAAGCCGGAGCCGACGGTTACAGTCCGGATGGGAGAGAATAAGGCCAATGTCGCAGCGGGACCGCGGAATTCGCCACGGCCTGTTGCGGTCGTACGCCTGTTGACCGGTGTAAGTCGGTCGTATTCCCACAGCCCTGATTCTGGTAACTCAAATGGAGATCCCATGAATCAGCCACACACTTCTTTATTAACGCCATTCGGCGATGCGATCACCCGGGTGGAAAAAGCCCTGGAAGCCATTCGCAATGGCCAGGGCGTCCTGCTGGTGGACGATGAAGACCGCGAAAACGAAGGCGATCTGATTTACGCCGCAGAAACATTGACCGAGCAGCAAATGGCGCTGTTGATCCGCGAGTGCAGCGGCATTGTTTGCCTATGCCTCACTGACGACGTTATCCGTCGCCTGCAGTTGCCGATGATGGTATCGGAGAACTCCAGTAAAAACGGCACCGCGTTTACGGTCACCATTGAAGCCCGCGAAGGCGTCAGCACCGGCGTCTCCGCCGCGGACCGGGTCACCACCATCCGCACCGCTATTGCTGACGACGCCAAACCGGAAGATCTCGCCCGCCCGGGTCACGTTTTCCCCTTGCGCGCGCAACCCGGCGGCGTGCTATCCCGTCGAGGACATACAGAAGGCACAGTTGACCTGATGCGTCTGGCGGGATTGAAGCCCACCGGCGTGCTCTGTGAACTGACCAATCCCGATGGCACGATGGCGCGACTGCCGGAAATCGTCGCATTCGCAGAGAAACACGCCATGCCGGTCTTAACCATTGAAGATTTGGTGAAATATCGGACAGAGACGATGGATCAAGCGGTTTAATTACCCGACGCCGCGAATCTGTCTCAGACGGAGCCGAACGGCTCCGTCTACTCCATCTCCCGCTCAGCCAGATACACCACTGGATTATCACAGCAATCCAGCACCTTGCGTACATCCTCAATACTGATCTCCACCGTCTTCTCAGGCGGCCCGGGAGAAAACACCAGCCTTTCACTGGCGAATATGCACTCATCAATCACCAGCGTGATATCAGCAGGATGCCCAAAAGGACAGGCGCACATCGGCTCACACCCGGTCATTTCCTTTAACTCCTCATCACTGCAAAAAGACGCTTTACCGCCTAGCGCATTCTTTAACTGCTTCCAATCCAAACGCTGATGCTGCAGCGTCACCAACATGCAAAAGCGCCCGTCCTTCAATTTCATGAACAGACTTTTGCTTTCCGCGCCGGTGAAGCCAAAACGCCTGGCCACCTCTTCCGCCTTTTCATAGGTGAACACAGGCTCGTGAGTTTCCTCGCGGTAATTCACATTGGCCTTCTGCAACAAAGCCATCGTATCCCGATATAAGTCGTCAAGCGTTCTCATTGTTTGATTGAATCAATTCTTTGGTAAGGAAATGCTTTGCCTGATTGTGCTTGGGGTAGGACTCCAATGTAAATTGCAGCGTGTATCCTTTCTTCTCATAAAAAGGCAACGCCTGAAAGCTGAACGTATCCAGGACGGCATAACGACAACCACGGTTAATCGCCTCCGCCTCAGCACGGGCTAACAATTCACCGCCAATCCCCTTACCTCGCAACGATTCGGACACCCATAAATATTTAACCTTAAGCCAATTCCCAAGCGTCTCTCCAACCACCCCCGCCAACTTGGCGCCCTGATCATCAGAATAAAAAACCGCCAAATCCTTCATATCCCGCATATCCATATAGTTCAGATTGTAAGCAATCAAACCATTATGAATAACGTCAATATCTTCTTGTGTGGGGGAATCCGTTAATACGAAGTTCATGTTTTTCCTTTTAAATAAAATGATGTCGTTTCGATCCTTATCCTCAGAATCGGCGATAAAAAACCACTGCCCTGAGAGATAATACTTTTGGCATATGGAGAGACCATTAAATTTTCGTTATGATTTTCAGCTATCTCAATTTATTTATACTTTTTAGTCAAAGCATAAGGACTATAGCTGTTATCAATGATATGCATGGAGGCAAATACACATCTCATCCCTGCCACTTTTCTCACTCTTAAATCTTTACGGCTTTCTGTGATCCCAGTTAAAGCGTCTGAGCCTATACAAATTCGAATATAAGGAGCTTAGTTTGAAACACTTTTTGAAAGGCAACTCTCGTAATGGTTCTGCGCTATCTCTACTGGGCCTGCTTATAATTTATTCTCATGCCGCAAAAGCAGGAGAAAGTGTCACGATTCCTGGTAAATTTCTTAACTATGAGGCTGCCAAACAAGCTGTCTGGCAAGCGCCCAAAGACTCATCAGATGGCGGTGGCATTTGCTGTAGCCACCACGAGACAGGCTTTAGAAAAGCATGGAAAAGCGGCAAGCTTGACGGTGTAAGTATCGAATACTATGCCTCTTTTTATTACCCCGAAAAGGAGTCCTGCCCCGCAGGAACTGAACAGTATTCAAATGGTTCTTGCTTACCCATCCCATCAACTGCGCCTCCTGAAGCATGTTCTGTAGGGAACCCTATTGCCGTATCAACAGGTATAAAGCGCCAAGTCGAAACAGATTATCAAGATAGCAAGTCCGGGCTATTAAGCTTCGTTCGCACCTACTCAAGTGACACAGGCAAATGGAGAGATAATTTATCCCGCAGTACGACAGACAAAAAAGTACTTCGCACTGACGGATCTGTCCTTGTTCGGCCCTGGATAAAATCTAATCTAAGCGATGGCACATCCACTTATTATTTAGCCACAGGAAATGCAAAAAAAATTGAATACATTTCCATCAAGCCTTCGACTGGCGGCATTACACCAACCACCACAAAAAACACCTCCGGCATTACATTAGATGAAAATGGAGTGCGCTATACCTATAACAGTGATGGAAAGTTAACTCGTGCAGAGAGGTTGGCTACGGGAGCATACGCCGAATACTCCTATGAGGATACGAATACTATCGTCACGGATAACTTGGGGCGAACACTTCGCATGAGTAAAGATGCGAGTGGAAATGTGACTCAGATGATTACACCTGCCGGTGTGACGTTTAATTATACGTATATTGATGGAAATCTAACCCGCCTTGATAATTCCGCGGATATATCAAAACAATACCATTACGAAGACTCCCGCTTTCCCCATGCCCTAACAGGCATTACCGATGAAAAAGGCGTTCGCTTCGCCACCTGGAAATACGATGACCAGGGTCGCGCAGTTCTTTCAGAGCATGCTGATGGCGCAGAGAGGGTTACTCTCAGCTTCAATTCCGATGGCTCAACCACCGTCACTAACGAGCTGGGCAAGCAAACCACTTACCACTTTACTCATTTATATGGAACGAATAAGCCAACGTCAGTGGAAGGACATGCGTCAGAGAATTGCATCGCAGCAAACTCCTCTTACACCTACGACCAATATGGTTATAAAGACCTGGTTACCGACTGGAAAGGGAACATAACCGATTTCGATTACAGCCCCACAGGTCTGGAGATAAAGAGAGTCGAGGCAAAAGGCACATCAGATGAACGCATTACTGTAACTGAGTGGAACCCGACGTTAAGACAGCCGATTAAAATCACCGAGCCGGATCGCATTACTGAATTCGTCTATGACGATAATGGAAAACTAAAATCCAAGTCTATTTTACCAGTTGAAATTCAATAGTTATCACATCTTAAAAATCGTGTACGAGTAGAATCTAATAGGCTATTTAGTAAAGGAGTTAAGTCACACATCATGCTAACTAAATCAATTGTTATTATATCTTCGCTATTGCTAGCACTGCCCACTTTAGCTCAGGAGTATTATTGGATTGGAGGTCCATATGGGGACTCATCCAATAGCCCAATGTCCATCTGTAATACTTACAATGCGTCGGCAATAATAGGTTCAGGCGTCACTACTACTCGCCTTACTAATCATGCTGTTGGCGAACTTGCTTGTCAGGGGTTTATGGGCAATGCCTCACACCCAGCTATAAAGGATAAGTATATTTTCGCTTTTTTCGTAAGAAGGGTTGGTGATGACTGTCCATCAAACAAAAAATTTGAAGCAGATACCCAAGCCTGTACCAGTCGCTCTCCATACCCCGCCAAGCAGTGCACCAAAGGCAACCCAATAATTGTTTCCAGTGGGGAAAAAGTTCAAACAGAAGTTGACTTTCAAAATGCTTTTGGCCCCGGAAGCCACTATGTCAGAACTTACAAGAGCAAAGTAGAGGCGCCTCAAGCCCATGGGAGTTGGAGTCTGCCTTTTTCACGCAAAATTGCGATGATTGAAGTACCTGTCGCCGATAACTACGTAAGACTTATTCGTGTCGTGAGAGATGATGGCGCCGAGTATCATTTCCGAAGAGACAATGCGACTGGACAATACAGCACTTACACAGACACCCTCATGTCACTAGAAGGCTTTGTTGATGAGAAAGACAAACCTACGGGCTATAAACTCCACTTAGGCAATGAAGTTGAAGAGTATGATCGGTTTGGCCGACTGTTATCCGTTTCAGGTCCATACGGTACAAACTATGAAGTGCAATACGGCACATTCACAACTATCACTTCCAAGCATGGCCAGACTTTAACTTTGAAATACAAGTCTGACCGTCTGACGGTAGAAAGTATTACTCACTCGGATGGAAGAAAAGTTTCCTATACCTATAACGCAAAAGGTCTGGTGGAGACTGCTAGCTTCTATCAGGAGCCTAACTACGACGTCCCTCTACATACTAAGACCTATCACTACGAAAAAACTGGCTTCCCTACCCTCTTAACCGGCATCACCGACGAGTCGGGCGTCAGGTATGTCACTTGGGATTATGATGAGCAAGGCAGGGGCATTTTAAGCGAGCATGCCGGTAGCAATGATCGGTATCAGTTTGCCTATCCCGATGCCCTTACTACAGAGGTTATCAACCCTCTTGGCAAAGTCACGACTTATGAGTTCGAAAACTTCAATGGCTATGAACGCATCAAGGCGGTTAAGGGTGCGGAGTCCGACAATTGTCTGGCGTCCAATCGTAGCTATAGCTACAACGACCAAGGGCTACTTTCTGGAAAAGTCGACGCTAACGGCGTCGCAACCAGCTACGACTACAACGAACGCGGCCTGGAAGTAAAACGCATTGAAGCCAAAGGGACCCCGGAAGAGCGTGTGACGCTCACCGAGTGGCATCCAACATTGCGTCTTCCCACCAAGATCACCGAGCCGGATCGCATCACCGAATTCACCTACGACGATGACGGCAAACTGAAGAGTAAATCCATCCAGCCTGTGGCCGCCAATTAAGCGCACAGGGATGTTACGTTTTTGATTAAGGGTTAATACACACATGATGTTAGCAAAGAAAACCGCTTTGGCGGCGGCTATCGCCGGCGTACTCATGAGCGCCAACAGCTGGGCCGATCGCTCCTGGAGTTACACCTACAACAGCCAGAATCTAATGGAGACCCAGGACGGTCCCCGCACGGACGTCAATGACGTCACCACTTACGGCTATCATGCCGACGGCAACCTGCACACCATCACCAATGCGCTGTCTCAGGTCACCACGTTGGAGAACTACAACGGAGCGGGTCTGGCGCAGAAGATTATCGACGCCAACGGCGTCGTGACCCTGTTGGAATACAACTGGCGCGGCCAGCCGGTTAAGCGCACCGTAAAAAGCAGCCAGGGCGACGCCATCACCGTCTTCGTTTATGACAAGGTCGGGCTGCTGGAGCAGATCACTCTGGCGGATGGCACCTTCCTGCATTACGAATACGATCCCGCACGTCGTCTGCGTAGCGTCACCAACCGCGCCGGCGACAAGATCGTCTATGAAGTCGATCCCATGGGCAACCGCACCAAAGTGGAGATCAAAGACGGCGCCGAAAACCTGTTCAACGTGCAGCGGCAGGTGTTCGACGAGCTGGGCCAGTTGATACGAAGCATCACCGCCGCCAATCATGATACCCGTTACGGTTACGACAAAAATTCCAACATGACGTCCGTCACCGACGCCAACAACCAGCAGACCGTACAGGGCTTTGACGCGCTGAACCGGCTGATCAAGGTGACTGACGCCAAACTGGGCATCACCCAGTATGAGTACGACGCTCAGGACCATCTCATTGCGGTTACCGATCCGCGCAACCTGAAGACGACCTACAAGTACGATTACGCTGGCAACATGTACGAGCAGAACAGTCCGGACACTGGCCAGACTGTCTTTACCCATGATGACGCCGGCAATGCGCTGACCCGCACCGACGCACGCGGCGTGGTGACTGAATACAGCTATGACGCATTGAATCGGGTGACGCAGATTCGCTACCCCGCGAATCCCGCCGAGAACATTTCCTACAGCTATGACGACACCGCCAATGGCGCCAAAGGCATCGGCCGCCTGACCCGCATCAGCGATCAGTCTGGAACCATTAGCTTCCATTACGACGACCGCGGCAACCTAGTGAAGGAAACCCGCGCAATAGAGGGCCAGACCTACGTCACTCTGTATGCCTATGACTTGGCCAACAAGTTGAAGGACATCACCTACCCCAGTGGTCGCATCGTGCGTTATCACTACAATGAAGAAGGTCAAACAGATCGCGTCGTGACGCTGGCCAATAGCGGTGCAGCAGAACAGATCGTGGTGGAGAACGTCAGTTACCTGCCCTTCGGCCCCATGCAGAGCCTTACCTACGGCAACGGCCTGACGCGCACCATGAGCTACGATCAGGACTACCAATTGACCGGTATCGACAGCAGCGTCATGCGTCGCAGCTATGGGTACGATCCGCTGGGCAATATCGCCAGCATCACGGATCAGATCGACAGCGCGCAAAGCCAGAGTTTCGGCTATGACGCCCTGTCGCGCCTGGAAACCGCGGACGGCGGATACGGCGATATGCGTTACGACTACGACGCAGTGGGCAACCGTACTGCGCGCACCCGCACGCAAAACGGTAAGACCCTGTCAGAGAGCTATGAGTACGCCAGCGACAGCAACCGCCTGACCCGTGTCGACATCAATGACGACGGCGCCGTCAGTGAACGCACGTTCGCCTACACCGACAATGGCAATATCCGTCAGGATCAGAACAATGCCCGCAATCTGGAGCTGATCTACAACCAGCAGAACCGTTTAGAAGAAGTGAAGAAAGGCGGCGAGCAACTGGCCATGTATGTACACAACGCCCTCGGCCAGCGCGTCATCAAAGTCGCGACTGACCCTGCGGCCAACGTGCATTTCCACTACAGCCAAAGCGGTCAATTGCTGGCCGAGACCAAGCCGAGCGGCGAAGTCATTCGGGAAATGATTTACCTCAACGGCGTTCCTGTGGCCATGCTGGCGGAAGGCGGTGGCGGCGCAACAACGCCCGTGTCCGACATCATCGTCGACAACCATGACAGCGGCGTCACCACTGTCGGAACCTGGAGCGCATCCAGCTTCTCCAGCGTCCGTCATGGCGCAGACTATCAATACGCGCCAGCGGGCAGCGGCGGGAAATCCTTCACCTGGAAACTCCCCGTCAGCAAAGCTGGCGTCTACAAAGTCTACGCTTACTGGAACGGCGGCTCCTCCCGCGCCAGCAACGCCACTTACAGCCTGCAGACCAGCGCCGGCGCGCAAAGCATCACCGCCAATCAGCAACAAGGCGGCGGCTGGGGCTTACTGGGCTCCTACTCACTAAACAGCGCCTCAGCCATCACGCTGAACGATAACGCTAACGGTTTTGTGATTGCAGACGCCATCAAGCTGGAATGGGTCGGAGCGACTGCAACACCAGACCCCGCTCCCATTACGGTAGACAATAACGACGCCACAGCGACGCAGACAGGCGGCTGGAGTATTTCCACCTTCTCTTCCAACCGTTTTGGCGATAACTACCATTACGCTCCCGCCGGGACTGGAAGCAAAGTATTCACCTGGAGCCTCGCCATCGAGCGGGCAGGCAATTACCGCGTTTACGCCTACTGGAACGGCGGTTCAACCAGAGGCAGTAACGTGAAGTACGACATTCAGACCCAATCAGGAACGCAAAGCGTGCACGTGAACCAACAACAGGGCGGCGGCTCCTGGAGCCAGATCGGCGTATTCCCCCTGGACGCCAACGCGAAAGTCTCCGTCTCTGACAACGCCAACGGCTACGTCATTGCAGACGCCATCAAAGTGGAATGGGCCGGCGAGTAAGGAGTAACAGACATGAAAAGCCTAAACCAATTAACAACGATTTTATTCAGCGCCCTATTCTCACTGACCACCCTGCTCAGCGCACAAGCGCACGCGGAAGCCGATCTGTACTTTATCCACTCAGACCACCTGGGCACGCCTCAGGCGATGACCGACAGTGATCAAAATGTGGTTTGGAAAACCCTGCAGACTCCGTTTGGAGAGACTGTGAAGGAGACAGGGACTGCCGTTCAGCCCCTGCGTTTTCCGGGGCAGTATGCTGATCCAGAGTCGGAATTCAATTATAACTATTTTAGAGACTACGACCCTAAGATTGGCCGTTACCTACAATCAGATCCAATAGGGTTAGCAGGAGGAATTAATACATATGCATACGTTGAACAAAATCCTCTTCTTTATTTGGACCCTGAAGGCCTTTCAAGGAAGAAGGGGCTTGCTGAAGCATTTTTATGTGCAGTGCTTTTCATATGCGGCGACGGCGATCCCCATACACCGGATAAAGCAAGTGGACGGAGAGATCCAACTCCAACAGAGCAGGCCGAGCACGAAAGAAAGAAAAGACAAACAAAAACGCCAAGAAAACGAAAACCGAAAGGAGACGGGGAACTTCCTAGCCTATCACCATATGATTTCCCTGTTTGGGCTGCTTGCGTGAATGGTCAAGCTCCTTGTGATATTTGTAAGCTTTGGGGATATACTAATCCTTATTGCGAGAGTCCCTATAACCCATACAAATGTGAAAAATAATTTACATGAATAATGCTAGAGCACTTGAAGAAGCTAACAATCTTTATCGAAAGAAAAGGTTTAGTGAAGCAGCTTTGTGTTATAGAAGCCTAGCATCCAGTGGACATTATGGAAGCGCGCGTAGGCTAGGGTGGATGTATTTGCTCGGTGAAGGATTAGATGTCAATTATAGCGAAGCATTGAAGTGGCTAAATTATGCAGCCGAACAGGGTGATGATGAGGCCATGTTTGCTATAGGATGGCTCTATCTATCAATGGGCAATGAAAACTGGCACGAAGCCTATAAATGGTTTGAGAAAGCGGCAGAGAAAGAGTTTCCTGCCGCAATATATCGGCTAGCTTGGATTCATATGCATTGCGATGGCTATTCAAAGGCCTCAATTGAAGGCTTGTTGATAAAGTCATCATCACTAGGTTGTTTGCGCGCAAGGAGAGACTTAGGAGTCTGGCGACTAAAAAATAAAAAGGGGTTAACAGAAAAAATACGAGGAGTCTGGGATATAGTTAGCACATTTATCGCAGTGTTCTACGCCACATATAAAAATAACAATGATCCTAGACTATTGTTTTAGCGATAAATTTCGTAAAGCCCCCTCATCGGGGGCCGTCAGATTTGAAATCAATCAATAGGGTCAGTAAAACCAAGGGGCTACCTGCGCGCCCCTTTCCATCCATCATGTTTCACTTATTCTATTTATTCAAATTTGCATGAGAATTCTTAATAATCAATAGGGTCAGAGTCATTGATCCTTACATGCTTAAGAGTTAACCTACCAACCTCAATTTCAGAAACGGATTATTCTGATGGCTCGTTTACCTCGCCTTTATTTCCCGGGCTGTGCTCATCACATCATTCAGCGGGGAAACAATCGTGAACCCTGCTTTTACGATGAGGCGGACTACAAGGCTTATCTCTCTTCTCTAAAGGATGCGGCAGACAAATATCAGGTCGACATCCATGCTTTTGTCTTGATGACCAACCATGTTCATATGCTTGTCACCCCGGTAAACGACCAGGGAATAGGTCGAATGATGCAGGCGCAAGGACGCAAGTATGTTCAGTACTTTAACTACACCCATAGCCGCACCGGCACTCTGTGGGAAGGACGTTACAAGTCCACCTTAGTTGATTCTGAGACATACCTGTTAACAGTTTATCGCTATATTGAGCTAAACCCTGTCAGAGCGGAGATGGTGGAGCATGCTTCTGAGTATCCATGGTCAAGCTATCGGCACAATGCCCTTGGAAGAATGATTCAGTTGATCAGGCCGCATTCGATTTACCAGCAACTGGGTAAAACGGCGGAAGAACGCCAGAAGCATTACCGACTATTATTTCGTGGTCGGATGCCAGAACAAGATTTATCTGCGATCCGGGAAGCGACTAACAAGGCTTGGGTGTTGGGAAATGATCGTTTTAAGGCTGAGATAGAAGCTAAAACTGGAAGACGGGCAAAGCCATTGGGACGAGGAGGAGATAGGAAGTCTGAGAAGTTTCACGTGATGAAAGATCAATGACTCTGACCCTATTGATATGAAACATGAGTATAGAAAGTATAGTTTGGTTAGCTGCACCAATTATTTTATTCTCTGCGTGCGGCTTTTTTATGCCTAGGTTAATTAACAGACAGCGATTCAGCTTTGTTTTTATTGGAGTAATTTTAGGCTTTACCGGATTGTTAATGGGGCCCCGATGCCTATGCATGAAATTAGAGGAAAAAATATATGGAGCGTTAGTTTATTCTATTAGCCTTTCCCTAATAATTATATTAGCTTTATATTTCCTTCTAATTTTCAGGAAGAAAGGGGATAAAAAATGACAGCTGGAATACGAGCAAAGCCATTTATCAGCATACATTTAATCGAAGTGATATTTTTATGAATTGGTATGCAGTTAGAAACCTATATCATTTTGGAGTAAAAAAGTCAGGCGCCAACGTATTCGAAGAAAGAATCGTTTGCATTCATGCAAAAGACTTTGAAGAAGCTCATGAAAAAGGAAAAGAAGAGTCTGAAGCCTATGCATTAGAAAATGAATTTGAAGCACACAATGAACAGCATGCGTACAAACAAGATGGAAAAAAATTAATTGATGGATATGAGTTATGGTCAGAGTTATACGAATCGAACCTGAGTTTAGATGAGTTCTACAAAGAGCACTATTTAAAGTACATGTATGCGCCAGATGAGTAGAAACGTCCTACACGAGACTGTAATTTAATTTGTGTATCTGCCTGTCACTAGTACCCTATAGCAGGGTTAAGGATAGGTAGACAATGAACCAGAAAGAATTAGGGAACCTCTGAATAACCCCAAGAATCAGTCATAATACGGCAGCCCAACTCAGCAGGAACACTTTTCATGGAACAGATGACTTTTTCCGAAGCCGAATACCAGAATAAAAAAGCGTAAGACCCGCCAAGAAATCTTTCTGGACCAGATGGATAAGCCGATTCCCCGGGAATGGTTAGAGAAGGTCGCCCGTCATTATCCTAGGGGTGAGAATGGTCGGCCGCCGTATCCGTCATCCGGGCCGAAGTGGAGTATCCATGCCGCAACATCAAGCAAGTGTTTGGTTATGACAAAGTCCGCTATCGAGGCCTGGCGAAGAACAGAAATCGATTATATCAATTGGCGGCCTTCAGCAATCTTCTTATAGTGTGGAAAGAGCTGCGGACATAGAACGAAAGTTGTTGAAAAAAGCCAGATGTGGTTGGGTCAAACATACAATGTTGATGGATATTGGGATAACCATAGGTTATCCAGAGTTTCCCTAGCAAATGAAAACAGTATTAATTTTTTGCTTGTTGCTCTCGATAAGTCTGGAAGCACACTCTTTTGAATCGGATATGCCGTCTAGTATTCATCTAGATTCTAACGATCTATATAAGCTAAGCATTCAAGATTTTTTGGAATTACTATTATCTAGGCCAGATGGACACATTTTCATTAAAGGCGCCACGATAGGTTGGCCAGACATCAAGAGTGTTAAATACTTAAAAAATTTATTAGGCAACAAGGCATCCTGTATGAGTGTATCCTCTTACTCTTCTTCAAGTCTTGGTAGCAGACCATCAGACATTGATAGAGAAGTAAGGTTTCTTCTACTTGGAATAAAGGAAAAGTCGTACCCTCCACGGCTAAACTCATTTAATGTAACACAGAAAGAATATGAAGAAATAGAAAGCTGGATAAAAACATTATCTAAGTAACTTGTAGCAGCAACTATTATCCAATATTGTTAAAAGACATCGCTCTGCCAGCCTGTGTAGTAATGGGGCAGAGTCCAGGAAAATCGCACTATGTATCTGCAAAGAAGCCAAGCCCGATAGAACGGCATTGTCGAGGAAACAACATGCATCGGGATTTTATTTTTCGTCACCACAATCCTCATGACTTGCATCTCACTTACTTTCAGCTCCTAGTATACGGAAGCTATATACTGTGCGTTATAGTGAGTTCAAACTTAGCTTATCACTGCTCAATTGGAAATATATATGAGAAAGTGTCCTTCATGCTTAAAACAGTCAATTTCAAGCTATAAAATCGCCATCTCTGCAGTTATCCCAGGGTACTCAGTGCATTGCGCCAACTGTTATACGCTAGTAACCCCCTCCATTATGAGAAGAGGGATAATCTTCTGGTATATTGACCACATATTATCCAGCATCGTTATATTAGCATTAGCGCTTTACAGCTTAGTAAGCTTCGACAGCATATGGATTGCGTTGCTAGGCTTTAGTATCTTTTTAGTCATCAAAGGTGTTATCTACTCAAGAACGAAGCTAGTAGTTTTAATAGAGTGAGCTAAAACTTTTCTCAACAGCGAGATTCTTGACTCACTCCGCATTCATTCCAGATCGCCCAAACAGCTAATAGAGGCAACAACACAATGAAAACCACCAGCGATGGTATAGATATTTACGAATGGGAAACCATTGTGGAATTAGCCAGTGAAATCGCCAACATGACAGCAATTGACGTGGATGCTTCATTGATAGAAAGGAAGCTTCTTTTAGAACTTGATAAACTAGAAGAAAAATATGGCCCGCTACCGTCTATACTCAGCACGAAGGCGGAATACATAGATGAATTCAGGCTAAAGCTTACATTACTTAAAGAAGCATACATAAACTCTTGCGAAATAAGTGACCTGAATAACAGAGCATTCATAAGCAGCACCATTGCAGAGTTATACATCGATAATTGTAACGATATTGTCCGCTCAAAATACTGGCTAGAGAAATTCAGGAAGGATTTAGAGCGCTATCCGGAAGATGAGTATTTAAATGGGCTTTACCAAGAGCTTTCAGCGAAGTATCGCGATCTTTGATAGCGCGGCGCAGCTAACAAATCGATCACAACTTTATAGCCACTGCCGCACGAGTTAGCGCATTAAGCACCCACCTCAAACAACCCCACTCTCCCCCTCAAAACTCATCTCCACGAAGTTGCGTACGGTGACGCCTTCTGGTAGTTCCGGCACTCTAAGGGTGTCCAGGTCCCAGACTTTTTCTCCGTCGATGGTGACTTTCAGGCTGCTGCCGCACCAGGCGTAAATGGTGTAGGTGTCGTCTTTGATCCGCACTTCGAATTGGCCTGCCGTTTCGCTGTCGGCAGTGAATAAGGCGGTTTTTCCCGGGGGGACTTCCACTTCAAGAGCCCAGGGCTCTATCCATATGGTCATTGATTTGCCTGTGGGATTCAGGATTCGCTTTTCGTCTGTGTATATCATCGGGCGCTGTCAGGATTTCGTCTGAAAACGAGCCGCAATAATACATCATTTTTCGTATTTTGGGACACCCGCTACATTACAGACGGTTTTTTCTCTTTGATTCAATAGGTTGAAGTCAAATAAAGCAGTACTCCCGCCCTCTTCGCTTCTGCCGCAATGTTATAAACGGTCACTCTGTAGGCGCCAAAAAATCTAAAGGCAACCTTTTGAAAAAATGACGTTTTTTCAGCGCGAGCCACCGCCCGGGAAAAACCGGTTACCCCTGGTGTTATACTGATTTGACTTCCCTAACGGGGGAGCAAGGGGGTGTCACATGACAATTCAAGAAACCTATCGAGAAATCGAGCAAACCTTGGGACTGGTTCCGGAATGGATAAGACAGATGCCCGAAGGCGGTGTGAACGGCTTTTGGACAATGGCCCGGGATTTCTGGCTGTCGGAAACCAAAGTCCCCAATAAATACAAAGAGCTGATTGGTCTTGCGGTGTCCGGCGCGACCCGCTGTAAATACTGCGCCTTATTCCATACCGAAGCCGCCCGGCTTTTTGGAGCCACTGACGATGAGATCGCCGAAGCCAGCCTGATGGGCGCGCTTTCCATGATGGGCAGCACCTTTATCAACGCCCAGCAAATTGACTACGACACATTCAAACAGGAAACGCTTGATATTGTCCGCCATGTTAAAAGCCAGCAAACCTCTCAAGCGGCATGAAACGTTAAAGGACCCTACGTTATTGCGATTGGAGCAGGATAGATTGATTCAACACACCGCCGGAGGTCCCAAGACCTCCGCCCGGTGGCAGGCCGCCGTGATGCGGGCGACCGGCGAACTGATGCAAAACCCGGAGTACGCACAGCCAACCAGCCAGGATCTGCGCATCGCCTACGCCAAAGCGTTGTTCAGTATTTACGGCGATACCGTGACGGATCTGGAGCTGACTGAAATGCTCCTGGTTTTGTGGCGTATCGAAATGGATAGCCTCTCCCCTGTTCAGCATTCGCAGACCTAAAGCAATCTGCTGAGAATCAACGCTCTCCCAGCCACTTCCGGGTAATGCGCTGCATGCGCCCGTCCCGCTTCATTTCATCCAGAGCATCCTGCCAAGTCTGAATCACGCTATCCGGAACCTCTTTGGAGAAGGCGATATATTTGGGCTGTTCCTGGATGACGTAAACGATTTTCATCAGTCCGGGGTCTATGCCCTGCAACCTGGCGGTAAATACGCCCACCACATCCACCGTCACCCAAAGATCCAGATAGCCCCGCACCAAATTACCCGGATTAAACTGCTCACTCCCCGGGCTACTGACCAGATTGGCGAAGCCTTGTCGTTGCAACAGCTTTTCAGCGGAGTACCCCTGTACCGTACCGATGCGAGACACTGCACGGGCGTCGTCCATGTTGTTGATCTGAACATTGGAGTCTTTAGCGGCGAAAAACACCAAGTTAGAAATCGCCACCGGCCCCACCCACTTATATAACGACTCTCGTTGTTCTGTGCGAGTGACTGTGAATAACGCCGCGTTGGGCCTGTTGGCCAAATAATACAGACCCCGTTTCCAGGGCGTGGATTGGATAGGATAGGCCTCGCCTACCGTTCGCATAATTTCCTCAACGGTTTCAACCGCCATGCCTTTGGCGACGCCATTTTCCGTGTAGCAGAAGGGAGGATATTCAGAGATGTAGACGTCCAACGTCGCTGTCGCGCTTCCCGCCGTTTCAGCATGAGTTGGCAGGGCGCGACATAGCATCAACACGAAGAAACAGCACCAGCGTGAGACCAGCATGACTTCCCGCCGCAATATTCATGGGGGTGGCTATAAGTCTAGCCCTTGTCATATCACTGTAAAGTCTTCGAGGCGTTCGGAGCCCCTTTAAACGAGGCTCTCCACGCGCTGCAAAAACGCGCTCGCCTCCGGTTCAGGGCCGTCTCCCATATTAGCGTGAGAATCGCCGCGCCACTCACACATAACGGTACGCAGTCCACCTTCCGTGCTTACGCCAAGCTCTAAGGTAAAATAGCGGAATGGAGGCGTCCCATTTTCTACGTTCATCTCCGGTCCCGCCGTCAGCACTATCGCCACCAGCATCGCCTCCGCGACAGCTTTGGCCTCAGGCATTTTCATTAGAATCGTCGGATACTCCTTCACCCGTAAGGTGGCGAATTCAATGTCACCGGGATCAAAATCCGCTTTGCCCTCCGCGTCGCAGTTTTCGCATACTTTGGACCAAAGAAAATCCACCAGGTGCGATCGCTCTTCGGTAGGGATCAAGGCGAATAACTGTAACGGATCGCTTTCGCAAAACTTACGCATGGCGATGTGGGCGAACATGTAATGATGCGGCCTGGGATCGCTCAACAGTTCGACTTCATTCTGACCCTTGTATTGCTTTTTCCAGAACATAAACGACTACTCCAGTTTTCGATTTCCGGTCTTTGTTCGCGCGCTATTGTTTATTGCGAACGGTTGTTTATTGCGAACTATTGTTGTTGCGAACTACGGTTTGTCGCGCACGACGGCATGCCGCCTTTCCACATGAACGCCCAGCCGCTTGGCCAGCCTGATAAGGTTGGCGCGGTCCAGAGACAGGGCGCGGGCGGCGGCGGCCCAATTGCCCTGCTCTTCGGTTAAAGTGCGATGAATCAGTTCGCGCTGAAACCGTTCCGTTTCTTCTTTCAGGTTAACAGGCTTATGCGATGAAGCCAGCTCAGAGGAGACAGTATGATCTGACTGCGACATAGTTGAGGAGGAAAGCGGAACGGAAAGATCACAGTGCTCCGGTAAGATCGTCACAATCCGCTTCCCCGCCTGCTGGCTTCTGGCGCGCAGGGCCGCACGGCTGATGGTGTGCTCCAGCTCGCGCACATTTCCCGGCCAGGAGTATGCCAGCAACGCCTCATTCACCGCCTGCGCCAGACGAATCTGCTCCATACCCAGCTTGCGCCGCGTCGCAGCGATAAAATAACCTGCCAGCAGCAAAACGTCCTGGTCCCGTTCGCGCAAAGGCGGAACCTGAATGGGATAGACGCTCAGACGATGATATAAGTCTGCGCGAAACGTTTCTGCTTTCACTTCCCGCGCAAGATCCCGATTAGTGGCGGCGATCACCCGCACATTCACTTTCTCCGGTTTATCCCGCCCCACTTTTTGCACTTCTCCGCTTTGCAGCGCTCGCAGCAGTTTGCTCTGCACCGCCACTGACAACTCGCCGATTTCATCGAGAAACAGGGTGCCTCCATCCGCCAGCATGAACTTGCCCATACGATCGCTGTTGGCGCCAGTGAAGGCGCCGCGCACATGACCAAACAGCTCGCTTTCCGCCAGGGCGTCCGGCACGGCGGCGCAGTTGACGTATACCAGCGGCTCATTGCAGCGGGACGACTGCATGTGCAAAGTGCGGGCGACCAGCTCTTTCCCCACGCCAGTTTCCCCGGTCACCAACACATTGAAGTCCGAGGACGCCACTAGCCGGATTTCCCGCCGCAACTGCGCCATGGCGACGCTTTCGCCTATCAGTTCGCCGCCATCACGGCTCAATGCCTCCTGGGTCAGCGCCAACGCTACTTCATGGGCGTGACTGGCCTTGTACTCCAGCATGTTCAGCAGTTCGGCTGATCGTAATGTCGCAGCTGCCAGAGCGTTAAGAATAGATAGCGTCTTCTGGGAAATATCGTCGAACACGCCGGCGCTCAGGCTGTCCAGCGTCAGCAGGCCGATCAGGCGATGGTCCGAATACAAGGGAAATCCCATGCAAGCGTGCACCGGCAGATCCCCTTGCGTCGCCAGCAGTAGACCGTCATAGGGGTCCGGCAACTGGCAGTCGGCAGCGAAGCGCACCGGTTGGCGCGACTGCGTCAGACGTTCGAAACGCGGGTGTTCATCCGCCTTGAAGCGCCGTCCCAGAATATCCGGAGACAACCCCTGCGCCGCCAATGGAACCAGCACATCCTCGCGCAAAGCGAGCAGCGCCACCGCATCACAGGGTATGGCGTGGCGCACGGCGCTCAATAAGCGATCAAAGCGGTCTTCATTGGTCAGGCTATTGGCGAGATCCACAGCGATCTCCACTAACACGGAGAGAGGCGCATCGGTCATATCAAATAAACCCTTATATGTCTTTTAGACTCGATTTATCAGGGTCATTTTAACCCTCCCGTCGCTTAAATCCAGCGCTTTTCCCTTTAATTTCAGGGCATTCCAAACTGGCAAAGCAATTGCAAATACAGAATCAACACTTCCGGTTAATACGCATCTTGAGGAGGAATGCTATGAACCAGGCCAACGCAACCCTCGACGGTTTCGCCGCCAGACTGATGAAGATTGGCGACAGAACGCTGGTGACGTCCATTTTCGTTATCGTCGCCACCGCGCTGATTTGCTACCCCTACGCGGACAACTTCAGCATCGGACAACAAGTCGCCGCCCATATCACCATGGTGGTGTCAGCCGGCGCTCTGAAACTGGGCTATGTTTTACGTCTGATCGGCAATCGCCGCATCGCTTTGAATGGAGGCTGATTAAAATCTCATGACCTCAATCGTCAGCGACCGCAACCCGCGCACAACCCTGCCATTACTGGGTTTGGCGTTCCGCCCCTTTTTTCTGTTTGGCGCGCTGTTCTCCGTTGCCGCCATCGCCTACTGGATATTGCTGCTGAATGGCTCAGCGCCCTGGCTCACCGCCATGTCGCCGGTCGTCTGGCACGGCCATGAAATGCTGTTTGGGTTCGGCGGAGCGATAGTCGTGGGATTTCTGCTTACGGCGGTGCAGACATGGACCGGCTTACCCAGCGTGAAAAACAAAGCGCTGGCGACATTAGTTCTGCTCTGGCTGACAGCCCGCGTCGCCTTCTTTCTCGGCGGCGACGCGCTACGCCTGGCCATTGTCGCGGAGATATTGTGGTGGGCCCTGTCGGCGCTGGCGTTCATCAACTTACTGGTTCGTTCAGGCAATCACCGCAATCTGATCATCGCTCCGGTTTTGATATTGATGGCGACACTGGACATCGCTTCCATCGCCGCCAGTGATGCGGGACTGGCTCTGCATCTCCTTAATACCGGCGTCCTGATGATGGGTGTCTTGATCACCCTTTTAGGTGGCCGGGTCATTCCATTTTTCACACAACGGGGACTTGAGATTGACGCCATCACAACGCCCGGCTGGCTGGAAAAAGCCCTGGCGCTGCTGACGCCTCTGACGGCGCTGGCTTTTTTCAGCGAACGCTTTCTCACTTCACTGACGCTGACCGTCGCAGTGCTGTTGCTGGCAACAGGCGCGCTGCAACTCTTGCGGATCGCGCACTGGCGCAGCCTGAAAACATTCGGCGCGCCGCTGTTGTGGTCGCTGCATCTCTCTTATCTGACGCTGGCTCTCGGGCAGACAGGCATGGGCCTGAGTCTGCTGTCACAAGGCGTGCACTTCGCAGACGCTTTGCATCTGGTGACCGTCGGCGCCATCGGCGGCATGATTCTGGCGATGATGTCCCGGGTCTCATTGGGACACACCGGCCGACCTTTACAGCCGCCAGCACTGATGTCCTGGGCGTTTGCGTTGATCCTGGCGGCGGCTGTGGTGCGCGCAGGGCTACCGCTGCTTATGTCGGCTCCCGCCGCCTGGCGCATTTCCGCAGCGCTTTGGGCGCTGGCTTATTTACTGTTCGTCATTCATTACGCCGGCATTCTCAATGCGCCGCGCGCAGATGGAAAACCCGGTTGAACGCCACTGCCCGCCGCCCACTGTGGACAAACATGAGACGTATTGATTGACCTGATTTTCACCTAAGCGCGCAGCGGTTTTCTGTCGCGCGCTTAGTTACACCACTGAACGCGTCATGACTCATGACGCAACACGACATCCATAACGCTATTTACCATCCAAGAAGGAGTTAGAGTGTTAGATTCCAACACTATCACAACCATCAAAGCCACCATCCCGGTATTGGAAAGCGGGGGCGTGGCGATCACTGAGCATTTTTACCGCAGATTGTTCAGCCACAATCCCGAGCTGCTGAATATTTTCAACAGCAGCCACCAACATTCAGGCGGGCAACAGGTCGCCCTGTTCAACGCCATCGCCGCGTACGCCAAGCACATTGAAACGCCGGAAGCGCTGCAAAGCGCCGTCGAGCGCATCGCTCACAAGCACACGAGCTTCAATATCCAACCCGCGCAGTACGACATCGTCGGCCATCACCTGCTGGAAACGCTGCAGGAACTGCTTGGCGACGCATTCACTCCAGAAATCAGAGACGCCTGGACCAAGGCCTATCAGTTTCTCGCCAGCATTTTCATTGCGAAGGAAGGCGAGCTGTATCAGACACGCGCCAGCGCCCAAGGGGGCTGGAAAGGAACTAGAACGTTTATCGTGCAGTCAAAACAAAAGGAGTCCGAGCTGGTGACCAGTTTTGTGGTGGCGCCCAAGGATGGCGACCCGGTCATCGACTTTCAACCGGGTCAGTACATCGGCGTCAAGGTCAAACCCACCGTCGATGGTTATGCGCAGATTCGTCAGTACTCTCTGTCGGCAGCGCCTAACGGCGCCACATACCGCATATCCGTAAAACGGGAGTCCGGAGAACAGCCCGGCCTGGTGTCCAACTATCTGCATGATCATGTTCAAGAGGGAGACGCGCTGGAACTCATGGCGCCCGCAGGCGACTTTGTTCTGCATGAAGAGCGTAGCCGCCCCACCGTCCTGATTTCCGCCGGCGTCGGCCTGACGCCGATGATGTCCATGCTGGAACGTTTGAGCGCGGCAGACGACGATGCGCCGATTCACTATCTGCACGCCTGCGAAAACGGCGCGCAGCACAGCTTCAAACATCGCCTGGGCGACTTGTTGGGCATGAAGAAAAACCTGTCCGCGCATGTCTGGTATCGCGAGCCCCGCAGCGAGGATCAACTGGATCACGACTATCAGGCGCAGGGCCTGATGGATATTCCCAGTGTTGCGGCAACGCTTCCATTGGCGCAGGCGCGCTTCTATCTGTGCGGCCCCACGCCATTCATGGCCATGGCGAAAAAGCAGTTACTGTCGTGCGGCGTGGATGCGGAACGCATCCACTATGAGGTATTTGGTCCGCATAGCGATCTGTAAGCCAGTAATAGGTAAACCAGTAACAGGTAAACAAGCACAGATCACCAGCGGATCAGGACATCATCCATCTGAATGTTCAGACGGGTGGGGTCGATATTCAGACGGCCAATGGAAAACTCAGGCTGCACCTGATCCACCTGCAAGGCCAGTTTGACATCGCGCAGCTCGGTTCCCTGGAACCGGGTTGCGTCAAACAACTGCCGTGAACGATAGACCTGGAAAGTATCTCCCGGACGAATGCCTGCATTGGCGCCCGCCTCAAACATGATCTGACGCCCCTCCACTCGCGAGATGCGAGTCATAAACGGCTGACAGGACACATTCTCTTCAATGTCGCCCGCCATGCTCATGAGCGCCCGTTTCACCGCCCGGCCATACTCCATTTCGTTAAACCCGGCGGACAGCAACCCATAATGTTCATCCGCCCGCGCCTCCCAATCGGCGCCGGTGCGATAGCGCTTCTGAAACAGAATGGCTCCGCTAAAACCATCATGGATAAACATCTCCACATCGAATACCCGGTAGGTGTCCTTCAAACCTACGAAGCGCAGCGTATTGTTGAGAACGGAGCGTTTCAGCCCTTCCGGGTCGCGCAGAGTCATGTTCCTGACTACGCCGGACACCACAAACTGCACGCCAAGATCCCGCGACGCCGACACCGCTTTGGTCAACGTGCGCTGCTCCGTCTCATGGGTGGGCGCATTAGCGAGTTCATCGTACAGATGCAACTGACTGGCTTCATGCACAGCAAGACGTGGAGAAGATTGTAGAAGCTGATTGAGGTAACTGGGGATATCACGCTCCACGCCATACAAGCCGCCGACGGAGGCTTGTCGGGGGTCCTGCAGAGAGAAAGACAACAGCGCCAGCTTGCGTCGGTAGGCATTGACGGAGGCGCCGTCGCACAACGGCTGCTCGTACATATCCGCATCTACGGTTAGCACTAATGTGTCGTCTTCCACCTCTTCACTAACCGGAACGACTCGCTTGGCTTTAGCGCGGCTGCTCACGCTCACGCTGGATTGGGTTAAACGCCCCAACTCCATCTGATCCGTGCTGGAGACCTCCGCGCCAAACATCAGCGCCGCCTGCCGCAAAGCGTCTTCCTGCGCCGCCTTGCGCGCCTGCTGGTAATCGCCACCGTATATCAAAGACCGCCCCGTGACCCGCACCCACTCTGCATGCGCCGCTCCAGCGCCTAAAGTGAGCAGCAGCCCGAGCACGCCGGACAACGACAGCATCGACAGTCTTCGGTTGAATAACAGCGTCATGATAGGCCCCCGGGTTTCACTTCTTCACATCGCCATCAAGAAAGTACAGACCGGTTCCGGTGCTGCTCCCCGCTGCGCCTGCCGGAGAGTCCATACTGGCGCGCAAGTCCGGGTCGCTATGGGGCAACGGCATGCGGCATTCTTCGGTGTAGCGGAAGTAGTTGACGTTAGTCAGGCAGCGGCGAAATCTTGCCTCCAGCACCACCTCCAGAACCGTCTCAAAACCACCGCCCTGCAATTCCGACACGCTCATCACCCTGGCGCCGCGAATCACGCTGTCCACCATGGTTTTGAAGCCGTCATTCTGCATCACCAGCGCTTCCACCGTGGAAGAGCCATAGATCACCGTTCCGTAGATGCGCTCCGCCAAAGCGCGATAAGCGTCCAGCTTCGACGCGCGCATCGCCAGCAGACGGTGACGCTGGGACGTGGCGTGGCGGGGGTCCTCATAGGTGGCGTACCCTGACACTCTCACCACGATGGGGTCTTTGCCGATGTTATCGTCAATGGGCTCTTGTTTCTGACCATACAGCCCACAGGCCGACAACAGGCTGGCGAGCGCCGCCAATACAACTGCTTGAATCTGCTTACTCACGCTGGAAGCCCTCAGTACCAATACAATTCCTGCGGCGACGTCCGATGACGCCCGCGTTGTATAGAGTCTTATAGAAAAGTTCGTGCCAAGACGGTCTGGGAAGTGGAGAAAGAAATAGAATTACATTAACAATCAAACTATTAGGCAATCTCATGGTGACTTCTTCTGCGTCACTGGGCGATCTCATGCGCCCATATAGCGGAACGATCTTGCCTCACCGGTCTGACGACCTTGTGACCCCTGGTCATTCCAAGTAACCTACCCTTTCAATCATTACCTATTCGAAACCCTATGCAACGATATTTAGTGGGCGGAGCCGTACGTGACGCCTTACTCGGCCTGCCTGTCAAAGACCGCGACTGGGTCATGGTCGGCTCTACTCCTGAGCAGATGCTGGAACAGGGGTATCAGCAGGTCGGCGCGGACTTTCCTGTGTTTCTACACCCCGACAGCAAAGAAGAACACGCCCTCGCCCGCACGGAGCGTAAAAGCGGCAAAGGCTACACAGGCTTTATCTGCGACTTTTCCCCGGATATTTCTCTGGAAGAAGATCTGTTGCGTCGCGATCTGACGATCAACGCCATAGCCATGGACGACGACGGCAATCTGGTGGACCCCTTCAACGGACGCCAGGATCTCGAAGCGCGCATTCTGCGCCACGTTTCTCCCGCCTTTACCGAAGACCCACTGCGCGTGTTGCGGGTCGCCCGTTTCGCCTCCCGTTACGCCGATCTTGGCTTCACTGTCGCGCCTGAAACTCTGCAACTCATGCAGGACATTCAGGCGTCAGGAGAACTGAAAGCGCTGACAGCGGAGCGTGTATGGCAGGAAACCGTGCGCGCCCTGGGACAAAAGCAGCCCCGGGTTTACTTTCAGGTGCTGAAAGACGCCCACGCGTTGCAGGATATTTTCCCCGAATTAAACGCCTTGTTCGGCGTGCCGCAAGCCCCGCAATACCACCCGGAAGTGGATACCGGTCTGCACAGCCTGATGGCGTTGGAGCAAGCCTGCCTGTTGAGCGAACGGGAAGAAGTGCGTTTCGCCGCCTTGATTCATGATCTGGGCAAAGGCGTCACGCCACAGGAAGCATGGCCCAAACATCATAACCATGAAGCGGCCGGGGTCGATTTGGTAAAAGCGCTGACGGAGCGGGTCAAAGCGCCCAAGCTGTTCAAAGAACTGGCGCTGATGGCCTGCCAGTACCACACCCATTGCCATCGCGCTCTGGAGTTACGCGCCAACACCCTGGTGAAGCTGCTGCAATCCTGCGACGCCTGGCGCCGGCCGGATCGTTTCGAACTGTTCTTGCTCGCCTGCGAGGCGGACGCCCGTGGCCGTACTGGATGGGAGCAAAAGCCTTATCCTCAGGCGGACTATCTGCGCGGCGTCCTGGAGGCGTGTCAGCAGATTCAGCCGCAGGAGCTGGTGGCCCAGGGTTATACCGGCGCCAGGCTGGGAGAGGAAATTCAGCGTCGCCGCATCAGCGCGGTTAAACGCTTCAAGCGCGACTATGCGCCAGAGACCTACGAAGATGACGACGAAGACGACGAAGACGACAGCTTGACCTGACTCAAGCCGGCGGACGATTGCCTGCATCTTCGACCAAAGCGTTATTATAAAAAACAACATCAATAAGTATGCTCATCCTCCAGGCCTGGAAACGTCAACGCCTTGAGGATGACAAAGCATCAGTTCACACACTGACGGATTGAAAGGAGATTTCATATGAAGAAGGTCGTCATTGTCGCCGCCACCCGCACCCCAGTGGGCGCATTCGGCGGTTCCCTCGCCACGCTCAGCGCCGACCAACTGGGATCGGCGGTGATTAAAAAGTTACTGGAGCAAACCGGCGTCGATCCCGCCAAAGTCGATGAAGTGCTGCTCGGTCAGGTGCTTACCGCAGGATGCGGTCAAAACCCCGCGCGTCAGGCTTCCATTAATGCCGGCCTGCCCAATTCCMCCCCCGCCATGACGATCAATAAGGTCTGCGGCTCAGGTTTGAAAGCCATACATTTGGCGGCTCAATCTATCATGCTCGGCGATGCCGATATCGTGATCGCCGGCGGACAGGAAAATATGAGTCAGGCGCCGCATGTGCTGCCAAAATCCCGCGACGGCCAGCGCATGGGTAACTGGACGCTGGAAGACTCCATGATCAAAGACGGTCTGTGGGACGCCTTCAACGACTACCACATGGGCGTCACCGCAGAAAACATCGTTGAGAAATACGGCATCACCCGCGAAGAGCAAGACGCCTTCGCCGCGCAGTCGCAGCAGAAAGCGGAAGCTGCGCAGAAAACAGATCGCTTCAAAGAGGAAATCTGCGCCATCAGCGTACCGCAACGCAAAGGCGACGCTATTGTCGTGGACAAAGATGAAAATCCAAGACATGGAACCACCGCAGAGTCACTGGGCAAATTGAGAGCCGCCTTCAAAAAAGACGGAAGCGTTACGGCAGGCAACGCCTCTTCCCTGAACGACGGCGCCGCGGCCGTCATGCTGTGCAGTGAAGAAAAAGCCAAAGAGCTTGGCCTGACGCCCATCGCCACTATCGCCGCTTACGCTAACGCGGGGGTTGATCCCAGCATCATGGGCGTCGGCCCGGTCACCGCCACCCGCCGCTGCCTGAATAAAGCCGGCTGGAGTGTGGAAGATCTGGATCTGGTCGAAGCCAACGAAGCCTTCGCCGCCCAGGCCATTGCAGTGAATCGCGATATGGAATGGGACACCGCCAAGGTGAACGTTAACGGCGGCGCCATCGCCCTGGGCCATCCCATTGGCGCATCCGGCTGCCGCATTCTAGTCACCCTGCTGCATGAAATGATCAAACGTGACGCCAAGAAAGGCCTGGCGACGCTTTGTATCGGCGGCGGCATGGGCGTAGCGCTGGCGGTAGAGAGATAATCATCTCATCTCGCACTCACTATAAACCTCCTCTTTCATAGGGGAGGTTTCACCTCAGCCTTTACGGCAAAGACATCCAATATAGACACTGCTAAATAGGGACAAACGACAGGCGCGCTCACCAGCTTATGAGCGGAATAAGTACGGAATAAAAGAAAGAGAAAGGAGAGGAAAATAAAGTCTGTGGTCGAGAAGCCCGCATGACTGCGCCGCTTCTCCGTTTGACCACAGACGTCGCTTCAGAACCTACTTGGCCGCAGCGCGAGCCTGCTCCAACCAGCCGTCAAATTTCTTCTGATTGGCTTTGATCCAACCATCCGCATGACGCTCGATTTCCGTAGCGCTGTCTTCGCCATCGCGCATACGCAGGTTTTGCGCACTGATATCGTTGGCGCTGATTTTCATAATGGAGAACAGCTTGGCCGCCGCTGGATTGCTCTTAGCGAACTCCAGATTGGCGACGATGCGCTGATTGTTCGCCTGGAAGCCATAGTTGCTGCCATCTGGCAGGCTGGTGTCGATGTCTTTGCGCTCTCCTGGCAGAGAAGAGAACGGCACTTGCAACCAGACTACGTCTTTACCAGGAACCATCACGCCGCTGACCCAGTATGGCGTCCAAGTGTAGTACAACACCGGCTGGCCCTGCTTGTAGCGAGCGATGGTGTCCGCAATGATGGCGGAATAGCTGCCTTGATTATGGGCGACTGTTTTACGCAGGCCGTATGCGTCCAAGTGATGCTCGATGACCTTTTCACAGCCCCATCCAGGGTTACAGCCAGCCAGATCCGCCTTGCCGTCGCCATCTGCGTCAAACAACTTGGCGAGCTTTGGATCTTGCAGCTGCTTGATGTTCTTGATGCCGTATTTGTCCGCCGTGGCCTTGTCGATCAGATAACCCTGCAACGCGCCAGAGGAATAGACGCCTTCACGGTACAGCTTTTCGTCGCCGCCGGCTTTGGTGAAGAAATCCACGTGCAGCGGGTCCCAGTGGTCCGCCATAAATGTACCGTCGCCGTTGGCCAGTGCGACATGGCCGGTCGCGTATTCCACTTCTTTAATAGGTTTGACGTCATAGCCCAGTTTTTCCAGGGCTTTCATGACCAACAAGGTCTGAAACGTCTCTTCCGCAATGGAGCTTTTCAGAGGCTGCACCTCTACGCCCTTGCCCGGCATGCTCTCCGCATGCGCTGTGAATGAAACCGCGCCCATAACCAGCGCAGCAAAACAGCTCTTAATACTCTTCAAGCTCATCAATTTCTCCTGTTTGTTATCAGTAATTTCGATGACTTATTTATCGAGGGATGAATCAAGGCGACGCCAGTCAATAGACGCCGCCCGATATAGGTTGCGACGTCAGGAGGCCTCTACGGTTTTCCCCATCCAGCGACGCACCAGCCCAACCGGGCCGGCGTCATACCAGTGACGGGTCGGACGACTACGGGCGTCTCGACCCAAGGCCTGAGTCATACGGTCCAGCATGATGGCGAGCAGAACAATGCCAACGCCGCCGACCGTCGCCAGCCCCATATCGAGCCGGCCGATTCCGCGTAATACCATTTGTCCCAGACCGCCTACCGCGATCATGGACGCAATAACCACCATGGACAGCGCCAGCATCAGCGTCTGATTGACTCCCGCCATAATCGTCGGGGTCGCCAGTGGCAGTTGCACCTTGAACAGAAGCTGCCGTGGACTGGCGCCAAAAGAGCGCGCCGCTTCCACCAGATCCTCCGGCACTTGTCGAATGCCAAGGCTGGTCAAACGAATTAACGGCGGCAGAGCGAAAATAATCGTCACCGCTACGCCTGGCACATTACCAATGCCAAATAGCATAACAATAGGCACCAGATAGACGAACGCAGGGGTGGTCTGCATAGCGTCGAGCAATGGCCTCACTGCAGAGGCCGCGCGTTCGCTGCGCGCCAGCCAGATGCCCGTGGGCAAGCCTATAAGGAGACAAAACAAAACGGAAGTGAGTACTAACGCCAGGGTCACCATCGCCTCATTCCAGGCGCCGATCAGCCCCACCAGCGTCAAACTGATCAATGACCCGATCGCCAATTTACGACCGGATAACTGCCACGCCAAGAGCGCGAAAAACAGAATCACAAATGTGGCCGGGATTGCCTGCAACCCCGCTTCAATAGAACTGAGAGTGATGTCGATAGGCCAGCGAACGGCCTGAAAGACCGGACGAAAATGGTTGACCACCCAGTCGAGCCCCTGCTCGACCCAGCTGTCGAGAGGAATCAACGCATCCTGAAAAGGATCGAAAATATCAAATGGGGTATCTTGTTGCGGCGCATCCGCCGGCATGTCCAGCCATCCCGTCGCCGTATCTGGGGCCGGTTCGTTCGCCGTCGCGCCATCGCCCGCCGAAGCGCCCCATGGGTTGGCGGAAGGTTCCGGCGCATCTTCAGCCGGAGTGGACCAGGGATTGGAAGCTTGTTTATCGTCAGCCATGAATACCTCTAATAACTATTTCCGGCTTATGCCCGGCTATGACCGTTTGCATTGCTGCGATCCAACGCTTCAAGCAGCGTGGCTTTATTAATGACGCCGGCGTAGCGGCCATCGGTGTCCACCACAGGGAGGGCGCAAGGCGCCTGCGCAACCGCGCCAATCAAATCGCCCAATGAAACATTCGACGTCACCGGCTCCACTTCGGACAAGTAGGCGCTGGTAATTTTCTGCGCCTCCGCTTGGCTGCTGGCGCGCAGTGAATCCACTGACACCACGCCGTGAAACTTCCGGTCCGGACCGACCACATAACCAAAATCCCGGTCATGTTCTTTCAAGCGCTGCAACGCGGAACGTACTCCCATCCCTTCTCTTTCGATCAGAGTAACCTGAGTTTTACGGGCGATATCGCCGGCGCTCAACACGGAGGTGACATCCACGCCGCGGAAGAAGGATTTCACATAGTCATCCGCCGGGTTATTGAGGATTTCCTCCGGCGTGCCCACTTGCACCACGCGACCGCCTTCCATAATGGCGATGCGGTCGCCAATACGCATGGCTTCGTCAAGGTCGTGAGAGATGAATATGATGGTGCGTTTGTCGTTTTCCTGCAGTTGCAGCAACTGGTCCTGCATTTCCGTCCGAATCAGCGGGTCCAATGCGGAAAATGCTTCATCCATCAGTAGGATATGAGGGTCATTCGCAAGGGCGCGGGCCAAACCGACCCGTTGCTGCATCCCCCCGGACAGCTCGTCAGGATAGCTGTTGGCGTAGGCGCTCAAGCCGACTTTTTCCAGCGCTTCCATGGCTCGGGACTCCCGTTCGGCCAAAGGAACGCTGGATAGCTCAAGACCAAAAGCGGTGTTCTGAACGACGTTGAGGTGAGGCATGAGCGCGAAGGATTGAAACACCATACTCATTTTGGTGCGGCGGACATTGAGAAGCGCCTCGTCATTCATGGCGATAATGTCTTCATCGTCCACCAGAATATTGCCGGATGAAGGCTCAATCAATCGATTAAGCAAACGCACCAGCGTTGATTTACCGGAGCCGGACAACCCCATCACAACAAATATTTCGCCTTCCCTGACTTCGAAGTTGGCGTTGCAGACGCCTACCGTCTGCCCGGTTCGGGAAAATATCTCCGATTTGTCCACGCCCTGGTTAAGGAGTTTCAGCGCAGCGTCCGGTTCAGCGCCGAATATCTTGTACAAATTCTTAACAACTAACTTATTTTTCATCAGTGGCTTCTGTTGCTTGTCTATGCCGCCGCGCCATCCCAGACGCCTTCTGCGACAAGGGCTCGGCGGCATTGTCAGAGACGCCTCCAATGGGGGTGCGGGTACGCATTATTGTTAGACTCAATTAAAAAACAGCTTTTAATTCTAACTAATATTTAAGCATTTAACCAATCCACACCAATTAGCCACGTTTGACCGGCAGAAACAAAAAGCCTACAAACGGCATAAAATACAGACGATTACGAGATAAATTTAAGTAGTTTTTGCGATAGGATTGATCAGAAATACGTCTATCAGGCAAAGAAACATTACATAACGCAGAGAAAGTAGTTATACAACTAAAATTATTAATACAAACTACTTAAAGCAAGGAGAGAGGCATTGGCAGAAGAATACGCAGATTCGTTCTTCAAATGATTGCAGAAAGACCCAGTAAGAGAAAAAATAGACGCCTTTCGGCGCGCCCAGCCCGCCACGACGAGATAAACGCATTACTCAAACGCCCGGACGCTTCCGGAACGCCTAATCAAAAAGAGCCTGAACGTGCTGAATATTGTTTTATTCCAACCGGAAATCCCGCCTAACACCGGCAACATCATAAGACTCTGCGCCAACTGCGGATTCGCCCTGCATCTTATCGAGCCCCTTGGATTCACCTGGGACGACAAGAGACTGCAACGCGCCGGTCTGGACTACCATGAGTACGCGCCAGTAAAACGACACGGGGATTTTCAACAATTTCTGGATGACGTACGTCCCAATAAGGTTTACGCGCTATCCACTCGCGGCAAATCCTACTATCACGAAGTATCCTTCTCCGCCGGAGACGCGTTGGTATTCGGGCCAGAGACTCGCGGCCTGCCGCAGCAGATGCTGGACGACCTGGGTCCCGAGTCCTGCTTGCGCGTTCCCATGCGACAAGGCAGCCGCAGCCTCAACCTGTCCAACACCGTCGCGCTGGTCTCCTATGAAGCCTGGCGTCAGTTAGGATTCGAAGGCGGACTTTAAACGCATAAACGCAGCAAAGCCTCCCGCAGGAGGCTTTATTCCAGGCGCCGCACTGAAGCCGAGAGCATAGCGGCGCCCAATCTGATTTAGTTCGCGACATGCAGACGCACGTCCACATTACCTCTTGTCGCATTGGAGTACGGGCAGACTTGGTGAGCCTTATCGACCAGCGCTTGCGCTGCTTCCAGCTCCAAACCGGGCAGTTCAATGAACAGGTCGATATCCAGACCAAAACCGCCAGGAATCTGCCCAATTCCCACCTCAGCGCGGACATTCACGTCAGCCGGAAGCGCGGCTTTTTGCTGACTCGCCACAAACTTCAACGCGCCGATAAAACATGCGGAATAGCCCGCGGCGAACAGTTGCTCAGGATTGGTGGCCGCTCCGCCTGCGCCGCCCAGTTCTTTAGGCGTCGTTAATCGCACATCCAGTACGCCGTCGGAAGATTTCGCATGACCATCACGGCCGCCAGTGGAAGTAACCGATGCTTTATAAAGTACGTTCATTGGGGTTTCCTTTTTCGTGCTCTGATAATTTTTTGGTTAACCGGATCATCCGGGAACGAGACAATATTATCGCAACAATAGTTATCGCGATAAATTTAATTTCCTATCAGAGTCATAGCGGTTCGCTATCCCTCCGCCCTGGATAGAGTTGGCGCCTATTTCAAGACTGGATACCCAAATAAAAGACGAAAAAAAAGCCGGATAACCGGCTTCTTTAATAAGAAAACGCTCAGCTTAGTGCTTGGCTTCTTCCGCAGGAGCGGCCTGCTGCGCCTGTTGACGCTTCACGGCTTCCGCATAGATAGCGTCGAAGTTGACGGGTTGCAGCATCAATGCAGGGAAGCTGCCTTTAACCGCCAACATGTCGATAGTTTCGCGAGCGTACGGGAACAGGATGTTCGGGCAGAAAGCGCCCAGTGTTTGCGCCAGTTGCTGCGGGCTCAAACCATCGATCATGAACACGCCGGCTTGCTGCACTTCGATAACGAACGCAGTCTTATCAGCCAGTTTGGACGTGATGGTCAGGGTCAAAACGACTTCCCACTGGTTGTCGCTGACTTTTTTGTTCTCGGTGTTCAGGTCCATATTGACCTGGGGCTTCCACTCAGACTGGAATACCGCCGGAGAGTTTGGCGATTCGAAAGAAAGGTCTTTCAGATAAATACGTTGCAGCGCGAAAACTGGCTGCTTGGGAGCTTCTGCATTCTCAGACATGACTCTACCTTGATCTCTTTATATTGGTTTGCGGCTCGCAGCAGCGAACCCCCCTTGGTTAACTCGCGTCGGCGTGCGTCCGCAAACGCAGTAGCCATAGAAGCCGACACTTGTCGTTATTTTTCAATTATTCAGGAAGGGGAGACTGATTAGTCCGACGCTCCCGATTGCAGCAGCGCATCCAGCATGCCGGCGCGCTCCAGACCGTAGAGTTCGTCGCAGCCCCCCACATGTTCCTCACCGATCCAAATCTGCGGCACCGTGCGGCGACCGCTTTTCTGCATCATTTCCTGCCTCAGGGCGGCATTGAAATCAACTTTAATTTCTTCGAAAGACGCCCCTTTGGCCTCCAGGAGACGCTTAGCCCGGATACAATACGGGCAGAATTCCGTGGTGTAAATGGTCACGGGCTTGAACTGGGCCATAAAGGATACCGCTTAAAACGTCACTTCTATTACATATGGGCTTTTATTTTTTTGACAATGGCAAATTTGCATTACGCCATTCGACAATGCCCCCTGACAGACGCTGAACGCCTTTAACGCCAGCCGCCGCGAGCGCTCTGACCGCCATGCCGGAATGCTGCCCCATCTTGTCGGCGATGACGATGGTCTTGCCTTCGTGCTTCTTCAGTTCGCCGGCGCGTTCTTTCAGGCTGGTGACGGGCATATGAATGGAGCCTTTGATCACGCCTTCCGCCAGATCCTTCTTCTCACGCACATCCAAAATGACGGCCTCATCATTATTCATCAGTCTGACCACTTGCTGCGGAGACAGAGATTTACCGCCGCGCAAACGCTCAGTAAGAAGCAGAGCGACGGCCAAACCGACGAATAATGAGCTTAAAATCCAGTGATCGAGAGCAAATAAAAGATACTTCTCCATAACTCCGCCTTTTCTTTAGTAATCTTCTGGGGAAGCGTCGCCGCCCTGCTCCGCTTCGATGTCACAGCCCCCCACATCGCGCGCTGGCGATGTCGATGACTTAAAATCTGTTCGCAATCGGAGCCTGTCTCCGCCTGAAAAGCCCGGGCATTATACACAGCCGCCATAGGTTTCAGAAGACAAAGCCCCGGCCGTGTGGCCGATTCCCAACGACAACTCACGAATAAACAATAACTATCAACTACAAAGCAGTTTTAAATTTAAACTATCTATGCGAAACACAGTATGCTGGACCTAACGAAAATCCCAACCCCGCGCCCGAGCTGAAGCCAGGCGCCGTCTAGGCGGACAACGGATTCAGCCGTTTCTCCGATTGACGGCTTTCAAGACATGGGCGCTAATTACAAGTAGAATACTCGTAAAATTACTAATGGCGGACAGAAAATGACTGCAAAACGCAAACCTACAGCTTTACTCATTTTAGACGGTTGGGGATATCGCGAAGGCAAAGATTCGAACGCTATCGCCAACGCCAACACTCCATTCTGGGACCAGATATCCAGCCAAAACCCACATGTACTGATACACACTTCCGGCATGGCCGTGGGTCTTCCTGACGGTCAGATGGGCAACTCTGAAGTCGGCCACATGAACCTGGGCGCCGGACGTATTGTTTATCAGAATTTCACCCGTATCACCAAAGACATCGAAGATGGCGTGTTCGCTCAGAATCCCGTCATCAGCTCCGCTATCGATAAAGCGGTCAGCAAAGGCAAAGCGATCCATCTGCTTGGTCTGCTCTCTCCCGGTGGCGTGCACAGCCATGAAGATCACATTTTGGCGGCCTGCAAAGTCGCCAAAGAGCGCGGCGCGGACAAAGTCTTCGTGCACGCGTTTCTGGATGGCCGCGATACGCCGCCCCGCAGCGCGCAGCCTTCGCTGGAGCGCACCGATAAACTGCTGAAAGAACTGGGCTGCGGCCGAGTCGCCTCCATTATCGGACGCTACTACGCCATGGACCGGGACAACCGCTGGGATCGTGTGCAGTCCGCTTACGACCTGCTGACCCTGGGCGAAGCGCCTTATCACGCAGAAAGCGCAGTGCAGGCGTTGACCGCCGCCTATGAGCGGGGCGAAGACGACGAATTCGTAAAAGCCACCCTTATAAAAGGAAGCAGCGATAACGACGCGGTTATCAATGATGGTGACGCCGTTATCTTCATGAACTTCCGCGCCGACCGCGCCCGCGAGCTGACCCGCTGCTTCGTCGAGCAGGATTTCGATGGCTTCGCACGCAGCAAGCTGCCCAAGCTGGCGGACTTTGTCATGCTGACCGAATACGCCGCCACCATTCACACCGCTTGCGCCTACCCCGCCACGGAGCTGACCAACAGCATCGGCGAGTACATGGCCAACCTGCATAAAACCCAATTGCGCATTGCGGAAACGGAAAAATACGCCCACGTCACTTTCTTCTTCAGTGGCGGTAAAGAAGCCATGTTCGAAGGCGAAGAGCGTATCTTGATTCCGTCTCCCGATGTGGCGACCTACGACCTGAAACCGGAGATGAGCGCGCCGGAAGTTACCGACAAGCTGGTGGAAGCGATTAAGTCAGGCAAATTCGATTTGATCGTTTGCAACTACGCTAACGGCGATATGGTTGGCCACTCCGGCGTCTACGACGCAGCGATGAAAGCGGCTGAATGTATCGACCAGTGTCTGAAGCGCATCGCCGAAGCCCTGGATGAAGTTGGCGGCCAATGCCTGATTACCGCCGACCACGGCAACGCGGAGCAGATGGTGGACGAAAACGGCCAGCCGCATACACAGCACACCACAGGCCCAGTGCCGCTGATCTATATCGGACCAAAAGACATTTCCCTGAAAAAAGACGGCAGACTGTGCGACATCGCGCCCTCCCTGCTGGATCTGATGCAGCTGAAAAAGCCGGAGGAAATGACCGGGGAATCCCTGATCGTTCCGAACTGATTGCCGAAATAATCCAGAGAGGGAGAACCGTTGAACGGCTCTCCCTCTTTTTCTTTAGACCACTGACCCTCCCTACCTTACCACCGGGTTTTGCGCCGCAGACCGAAACTCCTCTATACTTGCCGGGGCCAAATCCCGGAGCCTCCCCTTACAGAGGCGTACATAATTATTAATAAAAGAATTTTCATACCGATCGCATGCAGCTTAGCCGTATCGTCCTCTACGTTATCGCAGTTCTGATGCTTGCGCCCGCGGCCGCCGAGAGTGTCAGGGCTGACAGCGGCTGGCAGGACCAGGGCGACCATGAAAAGAAGCTGAAAGAACTCAAGCGCGATATCAGCAAATTAAAAGACTGGATTCATGACGCCCAGGGCGAGCAAAGCGATCTTGAAAAAGAGCTGCGCGCCACCGAGGAAAAAATCCAGGATAAAGTCCGGGAAATCAACAAACTCCAAACCTCTATCAACGACACTGAAAAGCAGGTCGATGAGCTGGAGGACAAGGAGAAAGAACATCTGGCCTCCCTTTCCCAACAGAAAGGCCTGCTCGCCAGACAGATTCAAGCCGCTTATGGCATGGGCCGCGAGCAAGGCGTCAAATTGCTGCTCAACGCGGAAGACCCCACCACCCTGCAAAGAATGCTGGCCTATTACGACTACCTGAATGTGGCCCGTGGCGAGCATATCGAAAAATATCGCCAGACTATCGAGGAACTGAAGCAGACCCGC
The DNA here is from genome assembly GCF_018986435.1 of Hahella sp. HN01. Taxonomy (GTDB): domain Bacteria; phylum Pseudomonadota; class Gammaproteobacteria; order Pseudomonadales; family Oleiphilaceae; genus Hahella. The sequence goes on from NZ_JAHMIN010000023.1 coordinate 104,947, forward strand.
GCGGAAATTCTCAAGCGCAACCAAGCGTTGTTGGAATCCCGCAATGCGCTGGCACTCAGCAAAGAAACGCTTGAGTCCAAACGCAAAGAGCGGGAAACGACGCTGGCCAAGCTCAACTCCAGCCTTAATTACAAGCAGAACGAATTGACCCGCATGCAGAAAAACCAGAAGCAACTGGAAACGCTGGTCAAGGAAGTGGAAAAGGCCATATCTAACTTAGAGTTAACCCAAGACTCTGTGCCTTTCTCCAAACTCCGTGCTAAATTACCCAAACCTACGAAGGGCGCATTGCAGCAGCTTCAAGGACAATCCGGCGGTGGTTTCAGACCGTCCGGGGTATTTTTCCAAACCCCACTGAACACCCCTGTTTCCGCCGTGCATCACGGACGCGTCGTGTTTGCGGATTGGCTGCGGGGCTTCGGCCTGTTGATGATCATTGATCACGGCGATGGCTATATGAGCCTGTATGGCTACAATCAAGCTTTACTCAAGGATACCGGCGATTGGGTTCGCAGCGGCGAGACCGTCGCCAGCGCCGGCAGCAGCGGAGGCCAGTCCGAAACCGGGCTATACTTTGAAATAAGGCATAACGGCAAGCCTGACGACCCTCTCCGATGGTTCAAGAAATAAAGGTGAATGCAGGGAATTTAATATGTTGTCAAAATTTACTCGAAATGCGCTATCCGGAATCATTCTCTCTCTCGCCGTTGCCCCACATGGTTGGGCTGACGAGCCCCTGCAGGAACCCGAGACTCCCATCGACGACGTCAGCGTAACAGACGCGGCCATTGCTGAACGCGGCAGTTTGCCCCTGGACGATCTGCGCAAATTCGCGGAAGTATTTGACCGCATCAAACGCGCCTATGTGGAAGACGTCGACGACACCACCCTGTTGAATAACGCCATTCGCGGCATGTTGTCCGGACTTGATCCCCACTCCGCCTACCTGGAGCCCAGCGCTTTTGAAGACCTGCAGGAATCCACTTCCGGCGAGTTCGGCGGCCTCGGCATTGAAGTCGGACTGGAAGACGGGTTCATCAAGGTCATTACTCCTATCGACGACACCCCCGCGCAGAAGGCGGGAATCGGCGCCGGCGACCTGATTATCAAGCTCGACAACAAAACTGTTAAAGGCATGACGCTGGAAGACGCCGTCAATATGATGCGCGGCAAACCCGGCACCCCGATCAAACTGACCTTGGTGAAAAAAGGCGAAAACAGCCCCGTTGAACTGGAAGTGTTGCGCGACGTCATTCGCGTCGCCAGCGTGAAAACCATGAACCTGGACAAGGGATACGGCTACATCCGCATCACTCAGTTCCAGGCGCAAACCGGCTCTGATTTCACTAAAGCGATCAACAAACTGAAAGAAGCTTCGCCGCAAGGTCTGAAAGGCGTGATTCTGGATCTGCGCAACAACCCCGGCGGCGTTCTGCAGGCGGCAGTCGACGTAGCAGACTCTCTGCTGGATGAAGGCCTGATTGTTTACACCGATGGCCGCATTAAAAGCTCCAAGCTGCGCTTTACGGCTACCCCTGGCGATGAGATCGCCGGCGCGCCGATGGTCGTGCTGATCAACGGCGGTTCCGCATCCGCCTCGGAAATTGTCGCAGGCGCCTTACAGGACCACCATCGCGCTATCATCCTGGGCACAGAAAGTTTTGGTAAAGGCAGCGTTCAGACCGTCTTACCGCTGGACGAAGAATACGGCCTCAAGTTGACTACTGCGCGTTACTACACGCCCAGCGGCCGCTCGATTCAGGCCCTTGGCATCGTGCCGGATATTCAGGTGCAGCGCGCCCAGATCACTGAAGAAGAATCACAACCGTTCTTCAAAGAGGCGGACCTGTCCGGTCACTTGGTCAACGAGAATGGCGAAAACGACGGCAAAACCGCCAAGCGGGATAGCAGCGTACAGGAAATCATCGCCAAGGACTTCCAGTTGCGTGAAGCGCTAAATCTTCTGAAAGGCCTCACTATTATGAAGGCGTCCGCGAAAGGCTGAACTGTTTGAGGCCTTCGCTAATCAACCTACTCCGCGCCGGCGTCAGGGCCGGCCTTCTCTTGCTTTTGACGCATTCCGCGGCGAAAGCGGAGGAAGCCGCTGACGCCACGCCGCCCCAAGCGGCGGTGACGCCTGCGATCATGCGCTCCGCCCCACTGGAAGATCATCCGCCCACCATCGCCATCATCATCGACGATATGGGCAACTATCAGCATATGGGGGAACGCGCCATACGCATTCCTGCTCCGCTGACGCTGTCATTTCTGCCTTTCCGTCCTCATACCATTTCTCAAGCCAGACTGGCTTACGCCGCCGGCAAGGAAATCATGCTGCACATTCCCATGGAGAACGTGAAGCGGATTCCCCTCGGCGCCAGCGGGCTGACCAGCGACATGAGCAATCAGGATATGGTGGTGACGTTCCGGCAGGCGATCAAGGCGATTCCATACGTGAGCGGCGTCAATAACCATATGGGCAGCGCCCTGACGCAAAACCGCTCCGCCATGAATCTGGTGATGGGAGAACTGCAGGGCTATCCTCTGTACTTTGTCGACAGTCGCACCACGGCGTCTTCCATCGCGCACTCCGTTGCCGTCAGTCATTCGATCCCTACTCTGGACCGGGATGTTTTCCTGGACCATGTCATCAGCACCAAGGCCATCGACTTTCAGTTCAAACGCCTGCTGGACATCGCCCGCAAAAAAGGCACGGCCATCGCAATCGGCCATCCTCACAAAGAAACCATCGAATATCTGGAAAAAGTGCTTCCCTCACTGGGAGAGCAAGGCGTCGCCATCGCCACTATTAAAGGTTTATGGGCGATTCGCAATAACGCCCAGGACATGTTCCAGACCACGCCCCCGACGATTCTGGCGGAACGCCATCACGACAGCGAACCCAAGAAAAGCGTCAACTGAATCAGTTTGTTGGTTGATAGTGTTCGCTTAAGGCCGGATATCTCTTTCAGTGATATAGATGCTGATAATGCGTCACCAATGAACGCAAGGTGGCGATCAGAGCTTTTCTATCGCCGTCCGCCAACCAGGCGCCCACTTCCACTTCCTCGCCTTTACAGACGAACACCACGCAGAGATGCCCATTGCGGCCGCCTTCCACCAGCACGATGCGCGTGTACCAACGGGGAAATGTCCAGGTGCGTTCCGGCTGCGCCATGCCTTTTTCAATGCAGACTTCCAGAGGAGTGATAAGGATCACTTCCTGCGAGGCGCAACGTTTACTGACCGCCCGCAGCATACCCGCCAAAAGCGCGAGTTCCAGACCGCAGAACGCCAGTACAGGCAGTGCGCCAAAGAAAGAAAAAGCGATGGAGATAGTCAAGGCGACGCCGCCGACAGCAAAGAGGAAGACGCGGTTGCCTTTCCAGCCAGCGGAGTTATTGGGTTGCAGGATCAGCCGGGCGCAAGCGGCATTTTCTCCGGGGACGACGTCGAGCATATACAAACCTGTTCAGGAAATGCCGAAGCAGGGCCTGTTCACACATCAACTTCAACAAGCCAGGAGCTGTTCCTAAAAAAGTATATACCCGCTCTTCAAAGCGCGACACTTTACCTTTGCGGTTCAGTGGTCGCGCAGGAATACGTCAGCGTGAATCAGATGCGCACTTCAACGCCCTGCTTGGCCATAAACGCTTTGGCCTCAGGGATGCTGTATTCGCCGAAGTGGAAAATGCTGGCGGCCAGTACGGCGTCGGCGCCGCCGTCTTTAACGCCATCGACCAGATGCTGTAGATTGCCTACGCCGCCGGAAGCGATCACAGGCACAGACACGGCGTCGCTCACCGCACGGGTCAGCGCCAGGTCAAAACCGTTTTTGGCGCCATCGCGATCCATGCTGGTCAACAGGATCTCTCCCGCGCCGAACTCCACCATTTTTCTGGCCCACACAATAGCGTCCAACCCGGTTGGCTTGCGACCGCCGTGGGTGAATATCTCCCAGCGCTCAGCTTCGCCGGGCGCGGAGACTTTCTTGGCGTCGATCGCCACGACAATGCACTGACTACCGAACTTGGCGGCGGCTTCGCCCACAAACTCAGGGGTGAAAACAGCGGCAGTATTAATGCTGACTTTATCCGCACCGGCATTCAGCATGGTGCGGATATCCTCCAGCTTGCGAATGCCGCCGCCGACAGTCAGGGGAATAAACACTTGGCTGGCCATGCGCTCCACCGTATGCACAGTGGTGTCGCGGCCTTCATGGCTGGCGGTGATGTCCAGAAAAGTGATTTCATCCGCGCCCTGCTCGTCGTAGCGCTTCGCCACTTCCACTGGGTCGCCTGCGTCGCGGATATCCACAAACTGAACGCCTTTGACCACTCTTCCTTTATCTACGTCCAAGCAAGGAATAATGCGTTTCGCCAAGCCCATGTTGTTACCTATGTGTCTGTCTGATACGGGTGTTCGTGAGTTGTTTGGCCTTTCTATACCGATCAGCCAATGGAGTCACAGTACGTTTGCGCTTCGCGCAGATCCAGCGCGCCTTCATAAATGGCTCGCCCGGTAATTGCGCCGATAACGCCGCTGTCCGCCACTGTCGCCAAACGACGAATGTCGTCCATGTTGGTGACGCCGCCAGATGCGATAACCGGTAAACCTGACTCCCGCGCCAGCGCCGCAGTAGCTTCCACGTTCACGCCTTGCATCATGCCGTCGCGGGCGATGTCCGTGTAAACGATGGAGGAAACGCCCGCGTCGCGGAACTGTTTCGCCAGATCCACAGCGCTGACGGAACTGACTTCCGCCCAACCTTCCGTCGCGACCATGCCGTCTTTGGCGTCAATGCCGACGATGACGGCGCCCGGGAAGGCGCGACAGGCTTCTTCGACGAAAGCCGGCTCTTTCACCGCTTTGGTGCCGATGATGACGTACTTCACGCCCGCATCCAGATACTGTTCGATGATGTCCAATTCGCGAATGCCGCCACCGATCTGAATGGGCAGATCCGGGTACGCTTTGGCGATAGCGGAGACGATTTCACCGTTCACCGGTTTGCCGGCGAAAGCGCCGTTCAGGTCCACCAGATGCAGTCTGCGAGCGCCTGCGTCGACCCATTGCGCGGCCATGGCCACGGGATCATCGGAGAATACGGTGGAGTCGTCCATGCGGCCCTGCTTCAGGCGCACGCACTTACCATCTTTCAAGTCTATCGCGGGGATTATAAGCATTGTGGTTCTCAGTCGTTCGGATGTCTGGCTGTAGGGAATGTTGCAGCCGCCACGATCAAGGACGGCCGTTCCAACGGGTGAAGTTTTTCAGTAACTGCAGCCCGGCGTGCTGGCTCTTTTCCGGGTGGAATTGCGCGGCGAAGATATTGTCGCGCGCGATGGCGGCGGCGAAGTCCACGCCATAACGGCAGGTTCCCGCCACGACTTCCGGGTGGTCGCCCGCCGCATAATAGGAATGCACAAAATAGAAGCGATCATTGTCGGCGATGCCGTCCCACATGGGGTGGTCAACGGTTTGTTTGACTTCGTTCCAGCCCATGTGCGGCACTTTCAGGCGTTGGCCATTTTCGGTCAAATCGTGGCCGAAAAATTTTACGTCGCCGGGAAAGACTTTAAGGCAGTCGACGCCGTTGTTTTCCTCGCTGCGTTGCAGCAACACCTGCATGCCCACGCATACGCCCAGCATAGGGCGGCCGGAGGCGACTGCATCGAGGATGATCCTGTCGAAGCCAAGGCGCACGATTTCGCCCATGCAGTCACGCATTGCGCCCACGCCGGGCACCAGTACGCGATCCGCCTCAGCGATGATCTTCGGGTCGGCGGTCACCAACACCTTCGCATCCGGCGCTACATGCTGCAACGCCTTCGACACCGAGTGCAGGTTACCCATTCCATAATCAATGACCGCGATCGTATTCATGCTTGGTATGACCGTTCCTGTTTTATTCGCTAAACGTAAAAAAGGCCGCTTTCATAGACGGCCCCTGGTTACGGAGTTACAGCGCGCCCTTGGTGGACGGCATAATGCCGGCCATGCGAGGGTCCAGCTCCAGCGCCATGCGCAGCGCGCGACCGAAAGCTTTGAACACTGTTTCAATCTGGTGGTGAGAATTGCGTCCACGCAGGTTATCGATATGCAGGGTTACCTGAGCGTGATTCACAAAGCCCTGGAAGAATTCGTAGAACAGATCGACATCGAACTGGCCAATCATGGAGCGGGTGAACTCGACGTGCATTTCCAGGCCGGGGCGGCCGGAGAAGTCGATCACTACGCGGGACAGGGCTTCGTCCAGAGGCACATAGGAGTGACCATAACGACGGATGCCTTTTTTATCGCCAAGGGCTTTGGCGACGGCTTGTCCTAAAGTGATGCCGATGTCTTCCACGGTGTGGTGGGCGTCGATATGCAGATCGCCTTTGGCGACGATATCCATATCAATCAGGCCATGTCTGGCGACCTGATCCAGCATATGGTCGAGAAACGGCACGCCGGTTTCGAAACGGGCCTGACCGCTGCCGTCGAGGTTAATCTTGCAGGTGATTTGGGTTTCCAGCGTATTGCGGGTGACTTCCGCCTTGCGCTCCGCCATGCGTTACTCCAGCCAATGCAGAAAACGCGCATTATAGCGTGTAATCTCCGCTTAGCCTACAGCGCCGGGGACCGTCGCGGATAATCCGTCCGGTCCCAGCGCATCCGCGCAGGTATCAGGAGGCGAATTCTTTTTGCAGGTTGTCCATATAGACGTCGACAAGGGAGTTGAACTCGTGTTTAACCACGGGGCTGATGGCCAGTTTCAGCAGGCTTGGCAGAGGCAAAGTCAGTGAGCCTTTGGTCTGGAAGCGCGCTTCCACGCGACCGCCTTTATCCACCACGGTCCAGGAACCCTGCACTTCGCTGTTCCCTTCTCCTTTTATAGGCGCCCAGGTGATGCTGCCGCGTTCTTTATCGGCACTGTACTGGCAGGCGTAAACAGTCTGGATAGCATGCTTGTCGACGCCGATCTTCTTCATTTCCCAGCGATAGGCGTTATCGCCCAGGTCCACCAACTGCTCCACTTTCGGAAAGTGGGATACGGAAGCCGGCACGTCGGCCAGCAAATCGAACACCCTGTCGTAACTGGCGGATGTTTCGAAGGTTCGGCTGATTTCAATTGTGATGTTTACAGACACAAGCTATCTCCTTAAGACTGCACACTTTATTATCGGCGGGTTTTCATTGGTGTGGTTTATCAGGCGTAATCCTGTACACTCCGCGAAGTACTGTTCTATATATACGGACACGTCTTTTATATACGGACGCGCTATCTAAGCGGCCGCTGCAACAGCGGGCGGGACGCGCTATCCGCCGGAGTACGCCCGACAAATCGATCCTTCAGGACCCATAGTTTGCTACGCTAATTGCCACAAGTCTATCTACTTACATGAACAATCCGTCGAATCCCCAAAAAAAACAGCCTGTTACTCTATCCCATGATTCCGCCGGCGAGCAGGACGCCGCCACGGTGACAAACAGCTTCGCTGCGCGCCTGCTGACATGGTTCGACCAACATGGGCGCCATGACCTGCCCTGGCAAGATCCACGCACGCCTTATCACGTGTGGATATCGGAGATCATGCTGCAGCAAACCCAAGTCAGCACAGTGATTCCCTACTTCATCAAATTCATGGAGAGCTTTCCCACTGTCGCGGCGTTAGCAGAGGCGGATCAGGATACGGTGCTGTCTCACTGGGCCGGTCTGGGGTATTACGCCCGGGCGCGCAACTTACATAAAGCCGCCAAGACTATAGTGGAGAAATTCAACGGAGAGTTTCCCAACACGCTGGAAACAATTCAGGAATTACCTGGCATCGGGCGCTCCACCGCCGGCGCGATTCTGTCTATGGGCTTTGGCATTCGCGCGCCAATTCTGGACGGCAACGTCAAACGTGTACTCTGTCGTCATGACGCCGTAGAAGGCTGGCCGGGGAAAAGGGAAATTGAAACCCGCCTGTGGGAGTTAGCGGACGCTTACACACCTGTCGAGCGAGTCACCGATTACACTCAGGCGATCATGGATCTCGGCGCCACCTTATGCACCCGCAGCAAACCCGCCTGTAGTCGATGCCCAATGGAGGACACTTGCCGAGGGTTGGCGCAGGACATGACGGACCAGTTGCCAACGCCCAAAGCCGGCAAGAAGATCCCCACTCATGAACGCTTTGTCCTGGTGCTGCAAAATGAGGACGGGCATATCCTGCTGGAGCGCAGACCGCCGACAGGCATTTGGGGTGGACTCTGGTCTCTGCCCGAAAGCGATAAGAACATGGACCTGCCGGACGCCCTGCAAAGTTGGAAAGAGCAGATGCACCTACAGTTGAAGCAATATGAGCTGGCCTCACCGTTCCGCCACACCTTTTCTCACTATCATTTGATACTGAAGCCCATCATCGCTTCTACAGCCGATATTGAGCGGCGGGAGGACGCTGCGTCCATCGTCGGCGAACCCAACAGCCAGTGGTTCGATCCGGAGCAGGAATTACCCGGCCTGCCCGCCCCTATAGAGAAGTGGCTCAGCCAGAAGTCGCTGAACAGGCAAAAGCGCCTGCTCTGACAGCTTTGTTATAATCGAACCTAATCACACTCAGATAATTGAAACTACACGAAACCCAATAAAGGATAAGCAACATGGCGCGAATGGTATTCTGCAAAAAGTATCAGCAAGAACTCGAAGGCCTCGCCCTGCCCCCCATGCCGGGCGCCCGCGGCAAGGAATTGTTCGAGACTGTTTCCAAGAAAGCATGGCAGGAGTGGCTGCAACACCAGACCATGCTCATCAACGAAAAGCGTTTAAACCTGATGGACCCGGACGCTCGCACCTACCTCACCGAGCAGATGGAGAAGTTCCTCAACAACGAAAATTTCGACGCTGCGGAAGGCTTTGTTCCTAAAGACTAAAAAATTAAAAAAATATGCTTGACCTTTTTTCTCCCAGAGGTTTAAATACGCGCCGTCGCCCAGATAGCTCAGTCGGTAGAGCAGGGGATTGAAAATCCCCGTGTCGGTGGTTCGATTCCGCCTCTGGGCACCACCATTCTAAAAGCCTGCATTTATATGCGGGCTTTTTTCTTTTCTAGCCCAAGAAAATCCACGCCAGCAAAGAGCTTAGCAATTCACACCCCCGGCA
>NZ_JAHMIN010000024.1 GCF_018986435.1 Hahella sp. HN01
CTCGACGAGGATCAGAAAGGCTGGAGAAATGGTGTTTAACGCCGTCAATTAAAGAAGAACCCATAACAGTCCTTATTAGGGGAGAAAAATGGGCGTACTCTATGGATTTACTGTCTACTATTCAACCACATAGTGCGATTTGCCTGGCTTCTATCTCCCTCTAATACAGGAATATTTAAATGCACTCCGTATTTTTGGACTTCATAAAGGCTGTAACCACATATGGCTATACATCCTTTTTGCTCTTTCTCTAATTCTGACCTAAGAAACTCCAGTGCATAAGATATCTCTTCTTCTAATGAGTCAGCTTCAAGTAGCAAAGGTGATGAACCAGAGAATGTGGAGTACTCTGGGTCTAGGAATTCAAGGTCTTCACTGTCGAAAAAATCCGCAGTTAAACCGTTAGTAAGAATCTTATGAGATACAGATAATATTTCCTTGCTATTCCTATAGTTCTTGAATATCTTTTTAGATGAATTTAAAGGTATGTTAATATTTGCTTTTAATAAGGACTGAAACTTTGTAGATACCCTTTGAGCTGCATCTCCACAGATAAATAAGTCATTATCTCCTACATCTGTAATCTTTCGAAGAATCGCCATCTCAGTCGTACCAAAGTCTTGATACTCATCTATCAATGTACATCTGTAGTCAGGGGTTAGGTTAGGGATATAGCAATATAGGGCAGTTGCTACGCCCAAATAGTCTGTAACTCCAATATCTTTCATTTTCTTTTCCCAAGCACTAAGCCCTTCGAGTAGCACCTGGCGATAGCTACTCTTCATAGGTATAGACCTTCCTTTTCGGTCAGCATCAAAGTACTCATTTCTATTGCATCGACCAAAGGCACTCCGAATCCAATCGAACTCTGCTCTGATATAGGTTTCAGGGTTAACTTTGCATGTTAATAGGTAATCATGAACTGGCTGAAGTATATGAGCATCTCTGTTGTTTAGTTCACATCGATAAAACTCCGTCCAAATTTCATCAATATGCTCCTCGCTTTTCCAGGTCTTGTCGTCATAAAGTTTGTCATTACCTGGCTCAAAAATCATAAGGTATTGCTGGCAAAGCTTGAAAAAAGGTAGAACATGAATTCTATTTCTTATGTCTTTAGAAATGACAGTGTCTACAAGCTCAGAGATTAGCTTTGCTAAAGAGCGATTTAAAGTAACAATTAATATCTTTTTTCCGGTGTATCTCTCGGCGAGACGAATAGCTCTCTTAACTACGATACAAGTCTTTCCTGATCCAGAAATTCCTAATAACTTTGCTGATGAAGGGAAATCTTCCTCTACTGCTTTCCTTTGGTCTGGGTGCATGAATAGCATCCACTTCCTATAATCTGCAGTTTTAATAAAGTGAGAAAATAATTCTGCGTAAGCTAGGTCATCTCGAGGGATCTCTTGAATTGTTTCGCTCTCTTTGATGGGGGCTTCACATACTTCTGTAAGGTCTCCTTTTTCAAAAGCTATTCGGGAGCGAGCAGCTTCTACTTCTCCCGCCCTTAAGGAAAGTATTACATCAAATATTAGGCATTGTTTGCTGATAATATCTATTTTTTCGATAACATGCTGGATTTCATCATCAGTTGAAAAAGATGTCAACTTCTCTAACTCAACCATTTGGCTTCTAGGTATTCCATCAACCAAAAAGTCATATTCATACTCTTTTAGTTTTTCATGCAAATATCCTTGCGAGTTTTTTGGGGGAATATAAATACTATCGCCATCTTCTCTAGTTTCTGAAATTGCTCGTATTAGCGTTACGTTTCTTTCATCATCCGCAACAAACTTTACTCCTCTATTCCTATCTAACCAGGAGTCTGTTTCTTCATGCTTGCCAAAAAATACGAGGAAGATTTTATTGGAATTCTGTATCGTAACGAGGCGGCATGCTCCAGCTAGTTGATATTTAATACAATGTTTTATTCTCGACTCACCATGATTTGTTAGTTTTATACCTTGTAGTGGGTTGGCGTCTCCTGAGGAAATTTTAAAAATTATATTGCTTATTTCATTTGCTGCCTTTTGAAACTTTCCACCCATTGAAAATAGTCTTTGTGATTGTTCTACAACTTCAGATTGAATGAAGTATTGATTTTTATTTGATTCACTTCTTTTTGTGCTCATTACATAAACCTCATAGAGTGAAATGGAAAGTTACATAAATGGCTGTTGTTTGGTGTTTGTGTGAATATCTTATTTGAAATTTAAAGTATGTTGTTCGTTCCGATATTCTTACTAAGAAATCATTTAACTATAGCAGTTTATTTGTAATTTGGTTGTTTATAACTGATTGCGATAAATAATCATTTCTACGGGAGTTTTTGCTTGCTTTGTCTATGCCTAATCGGGGCATTCTTGTCGCTTTTGGCATCGTCACATTCTGTCCCAAATCAGCCACATACCTTTTTCGTTTGGCCTCTTAAGATCACATCTCCTTTTGTGTAGTTAGATTTAAATATTTGAAAAAGAGGGAGGCCGGGCAATGGCTGGCAATTCTATCGTTCGCCTGGGGGCGACACTTATTTTGGCTGCGGCTTACACGACTTCGGCGCAGGCGGCGGATTACTCTGTCGGCGGCATGCTGGGGACGCAGGGCGTTGGCGTCACCGCCGCCAAACGGACGGACTGGAGTCTGGTGGATGAAGATCAACTGCAGCTGCGTTTTACCTTCGGCGGGCTGGATGTGGACGACGTCGATGATCTTGAGCTGAGCGGGACCAAATACAAAGCGGATCTCCGCACTGGGACGCTGACCGGCGGCGTGGACTGGTATCCATTCTCCGGTAAGTATGTGGATAACATCTTTTTCTCTGGCGGTCTGGTCTATTTTGATCACGATATCAAAGGGACCACCAAGGCGGATCAATCTTTCGACGTTGGCGGCGCGCATGTCAGCAGCAGCGATAATGTGCGTTTGAATGCGGAAATCGATCAGTCTTCCTGGGCGCCTTATCTGAGTCTGGGGTGGGGGAATCGCATTCGCAGCGAATCCGGCTTCTCTTTCCAGGCCGAGTTTGGGGTGATGACGCCGTTAAGCGATCCTGATGTGAAGCTGAGCGCCAGAGATCCTGGAGGCGTTCTGTCTGCGGATAATCTGGAGCGCGAGCGTCGCGATATAGAAGATGATCTGGGCGGCGCGCAGGGATTCCTGTCTGTGGCGGTGACCTATCAGTTTTAGTCTTTCCGCGCGAAAACGGCGACACGCGCTATAAAAGGGCGCGTATCGCCGAGCTTAATAGCGGGGCTCAGTCCTGGGCCTCCGCCAGCTTTTCCATCTCCAACGCTTTCTCAGTCTGATGCCGGATATAGTCCTGAATGTCGTCAGGCCATAGCGAAATCATGTCATCAAAGGTTTCATAGTCTTTGGCGAAGAAGGCGCGACAGGCCTCTTCAAAGCCGGGGAAGTCGCCGGCGACGGTGGACATGAAGCGATACACGGCTTCCAGCGCCAGGCGTGACCGGTCTTTGTCCACATTGTCGCGTCTGGCCGCTTCGACCAGCTTGCGCAGCGCCACAGACGCGCCGCCGGGTTGCGCTCTTAACCAGTCCCAGTGACGGGGCAGCAGCGTGACTTCTCGCGACACCACTCCCAGTTTGGGACGTCCAGGTCCTGCTTTAGGTTTGGGGGCGCCGTCTTCGCTGCTTGCTGCGATCCTGGCGAGGACGTCTTCAGCCGCGCCGCGATAATCGACCTCTACAATCCGTCCGGTGGCGTTGTCGTAAATGGCGACGGGGGCATTGGCGTCTTGTTCCAGTAAGGATTTGGCCTTCAACGCCACTTCCGGTAAGTCGCCAGCGGCGAAAAGCTGGTGGCCGTGAAAGCCGGTATAACTTTGAGTTTCTTTTGCGCTCATCTGTTTCACTCCTGTGCTCGCTCGGATAGCCGGTAACCACGACTACCCTGGAAATATGCCGCCAATAATACCCGGGTAAAAAATGAAGTCAATATTACCCGGTAAAAAATATTGCTTTTGCGTTGGTAAAAAAGCGTTTCTAAAACCGCGAGTTAGTAGTCGTAGGCTAGCGGTTAGAGTGAAGAAAGGGAGAGATGGGAGGGAGAAAATAAAAGCCTGGGGAAAATCCCAGGCCTGTATTCACCATGAAAAACCGAAGTCTTTTCGTCTCAGTTTGGCCATGCGTCCATCCGGCGCATGCCAAACAACGCCTTCCATGTTTTGCGCCGCCATCCAGTCTCGTAGAGAGTGGAAGTCCAAGCGCTCCGGCGGCGTCAGGATCTTGCCGCCATGCGCCCACAACGCGTGGCGCTGCAGCTGGTAGCGGTTACCCTGAACTTTAGGGCCGACCAGTTCGTAGGTCTGGCCTTCGATCAGTGCGCCAGCGGTCTGCTCAAGGGCTTCGCAATGCCAGCGATCTTCCGGGCTGGCCTCGGAAACCGGCAGCCAGCCGGGCCAATGTCCGGTGATGGCGTCAGGCTCCGCTTCGCAAGGCGCAAACCCGTCCGGCGCCGATTTGAACATGGCGTGGTCCAGCGTTGCGAGACGTCCGGCGCGGAGTTTGGCGGCGAACGGCTTACGCAGTTTGCGATCGTAGCGTTTCCACAAACGGCCTTCTCTGAACAGACAGGCGCTGCCGTCGAATTTCTCGGTGGCGAGCCCTGTGCCTTGCAACACCCAGGCGGACTCTGGAACCACTTGCTCCGTCGCCAGATGACTACGGCGATCGATGGCGAATAACGTCTTGATCTTTTTCATGTTTTTTCTCCTATGAAGGTTAAACGGATTTCGAGTCCCGTCCGGCTCCATGAAGAGAGGCGGCATGGTAACGCCAGTTATCAATGACGGTCAAACCAGGTGGTCGGATTACGCAAAATTTTTCAAATAAATGCATACGGCGACAGCCTCTGTCGCTGCGCTACGTAATATGTCTCTTGTAAAGCGGCGCTGGTCGAAGGTGTGATCGTTTCACCGCAGGGAAGCCACTGCCGCTGTGCTGTCTATGTGGTAATGGAAGGCGTAAGAGATAGGGATTTCTCACCCCACTGAGTTGATGTCCTTGCGCGCACGGAATAGCGCTTGACCCAAAGGGATTTGGGGTCTTTTTCTAAACTGCGGCCAGTAAGCTACACTGACCGGCTTTATCGAGTTAAGGCCGGCGCTGATGAACGCATATCTCAATATCTCCCCTCAATCCGATACAGATAGGTTTCCCGACCTGCTGAGGGCCTGTCTGTTGTTTGGAGAACAAAACGCGCTTGCGCCTGAACTTCTCTATGAGCCGAGTGCTTCCGCCAAGCGTTGTGGCGGACCGGATTTCTTCATCGTAAAGTTCCATGGGCCACACGCATACGAAATGATGCAAGAGGCCTCGTCGATACTTACGCAGGGAGGTCGCTTGGCGAGGCTCTATCCACAATGGGATGAGCAAGCCAAACCAGCAATGGCGGAACAGGATCTATCCATACAGTTTTACGCCAAAGATACTCCCGATTCTCCGCTGGTTCGTCAAACCAGCAGTAACGTTTGTTTAACCCATGCGCCGACAAACACTGTTGTTTGCTGTGAATACAGTCGCTCTCGCTTCAAGAACGTTGAGGAAGGGAAGAGTCTGCTTCGCTCTTATCTCCACAGCTTGGGCGCGGCTTGCGTGTAAGCGCCCATCTATCCATCCATGTATTTGCAGTTTATTGACTAATTTAGATTGAGCTTATGAGATTTTTGCTGATTTTAGGGCTGTGTGTATTGGGTTTTTTGATGTGGTCGCTTTATGAATACACGTTGAGCGTATACGGCGATCGTTACACGGCGATGAATGTGATGGCGATTATCCTTACGTTCGTCATCTTTGTCTCGGCTTTCCTTTGGGTTGGAATACCAAAGGCATATCAATGGATTAAAGCGCGTATTAGCAATATGAGGGATTAGATGACTGAAAGTAACAGGGCCTGCGGTGTGCCTGGCCCTGTCTTTCGTGGCGGACGGCCGTTATGTACGTTCCAGCAATTT
This sequence comes from Hahella sp. HN01, assembly GCF_018986435.1. Classification (GTDB taxonomy): domain Bacteria; phylum Pseudomonadota; class Gammaproteobacteria; order Pseudomonadales; family Oleiphilaceae; genus Hahella. The sequence continues at coordinate 5,972 of NZ_JAHMIN010000024.1, forward strand.
GGCTTCAGGAAAGCCAAGTTTGGTTTAGATCACAAACGGAATCAGGCACTTGGCTTTTTTCTTATAGTTCCGCCAGGCTTCGCCGTAGCGCTCTTCCGCCATTTTTTCGCTTTTGGGAATAGCGTCCGTCATGTACTGAGCAATATTGGCCAATGGCGCAATGACGCCCCAGGGATTGCCGGCGGTGAGGCCGAAGGCGACGTAAATCAGGAAGTCTCCGAAGTAGTTGGGATGGCGGGAATAGCGCCAGAAGCCGGTGTCCAGGATCTGGCCGCGTGAATTGGGTTGCTGCTTGAATAAGTGCTTCTGATAATCGCTGCCGAAATGGAAAATGGTGCCGACCAGATAGACGGTGACGGCGCTGTAATCGATCCAGTTCAGTGGGCCGACACGGTCCGCCGCCCATTGGAACGGCAGGCAGTAGAGCCAGCCAAATACGTTGGCGAGGATGATGGGTAAAAAGTAGATGGCCGACAGCGGCATGACTTCCTTGAGCTTGGCGGCGGCGGTGTTGTTGTACCAGAGCGTGAGCACGACGTTCATACGCAATTGGTAAATAATCACCATGCCGAGCAGCAGGGCTTTGCGCACCAGATCTGCCTCCCCGTACCAGCAATACACCAGCGTGACCGGCAGCAGGGTGTTAAACCCAAAGATAAACGGCGCTTTGGTATCCTTGGTGATCAAGGCGGCGATGACGCCAGCGACGGCCATGGCCTCGATCACAATGATCATGATTATCCATTGTTGCTCCATATTTCCTTTTCCTTTTTCTATCGAACTTGAGTAGGCCGTCTGGCGACGGGTTAGGTGGTATTGACGGTTCCGTTGAGTGAGTTGTTCTTTTCGGCTCCGTGCGTCATCCGGCGGCGATGATGCCGTTGGTTTTTCTTCTGGGACTTTTATCGAAAACTTCTTTGATGGCGCCCAGCCTGGCGAAGAAAATCATGCGCCCGTTTTCGTCCCGCAGACGCTCGATCTCAATGCGCGCCTGATCATGCTGCAGCATGACGCTGGCCGGGTGTATCGCCAGCTTCTGCTCCTGAGCGTTAAGCCAGACCTCCATCAAACGCGCGCCAGCCTGAGTCAGCGCTTTGGGCGTCATATGCTCGTTTCCAAGGTGACAGAACAGCAACTGCGATGAGTCCTCCACCAGCGCGCCAAGCTGATCGGCCATACGTTGCGGCGCGCCGAAAGGCCTTAGCGCCTGCATGACCGGCGGCGCCAGGAGGCAGCGGTAGAAAAGACTGCTCCATTTGCTTTGCGGGCCGAGCAGGCTTTGCAGATAGAATCCGTCTTCCGCATCTTCTTCCAGGGAAAAATGGATGTAGCGATAGGTCTCGCGCCAGGCTTTATAGTTGGCGAAGTCCAGCACCGCGTATTGTTTCACCAGTTGCGCCGCGCGACGGATCGTAGCGGGATCGCGTTCAACCCGCATCAGCAAATGCTCGCCAGTCAAGGACAACGGCCAGCGCCGCGCCAGCAATTTCTGCAACCCGTCGTCGCTAATGCGCAATGGGTTAAAAGGTCCGCGGTGGGTGCGTCGCTGCAGAACCAGTCGCCGCCACGCTTCAGCATCAATGACGGGCTTAATGCAGTCGGGCGTTATACGCACCGCCGTCAGCGCAAGGCAGCCGTGTTCCTGCTCCAGTGCTGTGAGGGCGGCGTCTTTTTCGTCCTCGCAGAGCCAGCGCAGACGCCAGTCATGGCCTTTGACGCCCAGCGTCATGCAAAACAAGCCCAGAAATAATCCGCAGCTCATCAGCATTTCGATTTCCAGACTTTCCAGGGCTTTGAGTTTACGAGCGCTGTTCAACGCCAGGACGACGCATTGTTCTCCTTCCTGAAGGGGGTCCCCGAGGAGTGCGTTAGCCCGCTCGCGCTCCTGAATATGGATCAACGTCCAGGGTTGCGAGTTGTGGGATGAGGGCGCCCAGCGCGCCAAATCCACAGTTTCCTGAAGTTCATGGGTGAAATCCGACGGCATAAATAAAGCTCCAATCTTTTAATAAATTCCTTGCGAATTAAGAACCCCTAAGCAGGTCGCAGACTTCCGGAGGACTGCCGACAACCACCAGGGCGCATCCCTGAAATCGGTCCGCTATCGCCACCAGAGGCGTATTGGCGACAGCGCCGAGTTCCCGGCTGAGCCGTCGTGATAGCGTCCAGGACAATGCGCCTGTGTCTCCCGGCGAATGCAGTTCTACATCAGCGAACCAGCCAAAAATACTGCGTCCGTAGCATTTCAGCAGCGCCTCTTTGAACGCCCACGTCATGGTGGCGGAAGCGTCGCGTTCGTTGCGCCCTCGGCGTAACAACCAGCGCTGCTCCTCCGGGGTGAACGCCATTTCCCAGACCGAGCCGCAGAAGGTGCGAACGGGCTCGATATCGACGCCGACCGGGCAGCGCCCCGCTGTCGCCACCGCCCAGTCGCCAGCGTGACTGATGCTGATGTAGCCTTCCATGTTGGCTTCCGGGCGGCCTTGATGGGGATCAGTTTTGCAATTGCTGATAATGATGTCCCGTAAGGCGCGCTGCGGTTGCCCCAACTCTGCCTGCAAACGCTGGAGCGCCTGTTTTCCGGCCAGTCTTCCCGCACCCCATTCCAGCTTACGCTTGGCGAAACGAATCTGGCGCAGATGGCGTCGTTCACGCAGGTCAAAAGCCCGCCGCAGATCCGCTTCGGTCTCAAAGTGGTTGCGCCAGTTCTTCACCGACACAGCATGCAGACGCCAGGGGCCGACCATCAGCGAACGATTCCAGTCTGAAGTCGGTAATTTCCCTGAATGCAGCCGGGGGTGGGACGCGGCAGGCTCAGCCTGCGGCATAGCCCGAGCCCAATTGCTCGCCCGCCAGCTCCTCCACCACTTCCGCCATGCGTGAGAAGGCCTGCACCAGTCCGGCGAAGGTTGATGTTTCCATATCGGCATCAAAGGCGGCGCGGTCGGTTATCTTTATCACCTCCAGATAGTGATAAGGCGCGGCGGGGTCCTGAGAAGCGCGATGCACGTCAAAGCGCACGACGCTGGGCAGGTCGGGGCAGGTGGCGTAGTCGACGTTTTGCACCCAGGACTCGAAGGCGTCGGCTTGTGCAATATCGAACAGGCGGATTTTGTGAATGATGGTTTCCATTTCGTTCCCTTTCCTTAATTTGCAGTGTATTGAGAGTCGTCCGACGCCGCATGGGTATCGGTTACGGACTTTAAGAGCAGATGATAGTTAACGCCGCCGGTGCCGAATGAACTAACGGCGGCGTATCGGGCGTCTTCGCCCAATGGCCAGGGTTGCAGGGCGGTGACAGGCTCCGTGGGAATCTCCGCCAGGGGCAGCTCCGGATTCATCTCCCGTCTTAACAGCGTGGCGGGGATATCACCGTAACGGATCGCCAGCAGGGTTTTCAATAGGCCGGCTGACCCAGCTGCAGCGAAGGTATGTCCGATATTGGATTTGATCGAACCGACCTTAAGCGAACCGCGTCGTTCTTGTGTCCGGTACACCTCGTTCAGTGCGGTCAGCTCCGCAATATCTCCCAGCCGCGTGCCTGTGCCATGGGTTTCCACATATTCCACGCGAGCGGGAGAATAACCGGCCTGAACGAAGGCTTTACGCATGGCCAGCGCCTGTCCCTGCGGGTCCGGCGCTGTCATGGAGCGGGCGTCGCAGGAGGCGCCGACGCCGGTGATGGCCGCGTAAATACTATCGCCATCCCGCAATGCGTCACTCAGACGCTTGAGGACGAACATGCCGGCGCCGTCTCCGGGTGAAAATCCGTCGGCGTCTATCGCGAAAGGCGCGATTTTGTGTTGCGACAGCATCATTTGCGCGGAGCACAGCGTCAGATCGCGAATGTTCACCGGTAACTCCACGCCTCCCGCCAGCACCAGGTCGTAGCGATGACTGCGCAGCGCCAGCACGGCGTTATGCAGCGCCGCCAGGGAAGAGGCGCAGGCCGCTTCAACGGCGGCGGGGGCGGCGTTGAGCTGAAAGCAATTGGAGATCAGCGCTGCGATGCCGCTGGCGGAAAAGCTGTCGAGCGTGAAGTGATCGACCTCTTCAGGGGAGAGCCGCTGTTTTTCTGAGGCGTCCTGAAAGTACGCCGCCAGCGGCGAGCCGGCGAACAGCGTCTGCAACTGGGCATAATGCAGCGCCGCTGAGAGTGCGCGTTCCCGTCCCAGATTCAGGTTGCTGGCGATAAACACCGCCGCTGCCTCCTGGCGCTGACGTTTGCGTGACAGGCCGTAGTCAGCCAATGCCTCTGCTGCGCTTTGTAGTCCCAGCTTTTGTGCTTTGTCCATACCGGCGGCGCGGCGCGGAAAAATTTTGTAAGGGGATAAGTCAAACTCGCTTTGCTCCAGCGCCGCGCCATATTGCGCGTAACAGCTCAACGGTCGCGATGCGTCCGCGCTGAAGACGGCGCGACGGGGCAGTACTGATTCCGGCAATAGCTGAACGGCATCAGCGCTATCCCACAGGCCTGCGCGTATTGCTGCGACGTCTCGCCAGGGACCGAAAGAACCTCCGACACCTACAATGGCGATGGGTTCCTGGGACGCCGGAGTTGTTTCAATGTCCGCCGGGACAGCATCCGGACTGGACAGCACCAAATGCCAGCTGACGCCGCTCAGTCCGCCGCCGCACACGCCGGCGATACGCTCGTCCGTTTGCGGCCAGGGCTCGCTGCGTCCGGCGCCGTAGTCGATGTTCTGGCGTAGCAATAACGCCTGGCCGTCCACTTGCGGCATGGCGGGCAGGCGACTGTGGCGCAGAGCCAGACTGGCGGCGGCGATGGCGTTAAGTCCGGCGTTGGCGAAAGCGTACCCCAGGTTGGCGACGCAGGAGCGCAGACGCAGAGAGACCTTATCGTCATGGCGCAAATCCGCCAGCGCGGTCAACAGGGCTTTGCTTTCCTCCACATGACCCGGCAAGGCGCACTCAATGTAGCCTTGTCTGGCGGGATCGATATTGGCCTGACGGCAGGCTTCCGCAGCAGCCTGATACTTCAATGCGGCATCGCCGCCGTAGCGGTAGCCTGAGGGGGAATCGCGGCGAGCGCTGGCGGCGCCGCGAATGACGCTGTAGATACGATCGCCATCCCGGCGCGCATCGCTGAGCTTCTTCAATAACAACGCCGTGGCCCCTTCCGCTAACGGCGCACCGGGAGAATTGGCGGTGAAAGGCGCGCCGGACGCAAAGCCTTTTTTCTCCAGAGCGAGGGCGGGCAGCAGACTGTCATAGCGCTGTCCGGCGATGACCAGCGCCGCTTTGGTCTGGCCTCCTGACAGCGCCAGCAGGGCGGCCTCCAACACCACATAACTGGTGGCGTCGGCGGACTCAAGCGCCTGGGCGCGCCCGCGAAAACCGAAATGCGAGGCGATGCGGGCGGGGATGCTGCTCGCCATTTCGCCGACGCGATCATGAGAGGACAAGCCGAAGTGCTCACGCAGACGTTCGCGGATAGCGTCCAGGTCAGCTTCGCAATCTCCTGAGCGTTGCTCTGCGGCCTCATAAGCGAGCCGCACGCCTTCCACTTTCAAGGCGTTATTAAGCGCGCTGTCGAAGCAAAAGCAGGAGCCGCTGTACACATCCGTGTCGTCCAGTGACGGCAGCTTGTCGGGATAGCCTGCGTCACGCAGACATTGCTCCGCTGCGCGCAGCTGCAACAGCATCATCTGGGAAACGGATTTGCGGTAGGCGGGAGGGATGCGGAAGCGTTTGAAGTCGCTCTCCGCCTCTGCAAAGAATGAACCGCGCCAAGCGTCCAGATGCGCCCTGGCCGCTGCGCTGGTTTGCGGTATCCGGTGCGCAGGCATGGCCCGCAGGGGCGCGTGTTCGCCCTGCTCAAGCAGTCTCCAGAACGATTCCTTATCCTGGGCGGAGGGGGTAATGCAGGCGATGCCGACGATAGCCACAGGCTCGCGCAACGTCTGGTCATGAGAGCCGGGTGAGGCGGTGGAAAATAAGCTGGCGTCAGTCATATCAGGCAACCGGGTCCGTGTGAGTCTTTGACGCAACGGTCGGCTTGAGCGCCAACGCTTTTAACGCCAGATAATCAATTTTGCCGTTGCGGCTTTTCGGCAGTTCGTCCAGCCTGCGCACCAGCTTGGGTATCATGTAACGGGGCAACCGCGTCTGACAGTATTGCTTGATGGCGAGGACACTGGGCGCAGAGGCCGGGTCAACCGCACTGAAATAAGCGATGAGGTTTTGCGCCTGCTCGGTGATTTCCGCCACCACGGCGATTTCCCGGATGCCCGGCATGGTCGACAATGCCGCCTCGATCTCTCCCAGCTCCACCCGGTAGCCATTGATTTTCAGCATGCGGTCCTTACGTCCGTGGTAGTACAAGTAACCATTTTCGTAACCCACCAGATCGCCGGTCGCATGGCGTCCCTGTAGATGGTTGTCGGAGTTGGCGGGATCGATGCGATTGCGGTAACCCGGCGTGACGCAGGAACCCTCGATGATCAGTTCGCCGATTGCGCCGGGAGCGCTGACAGGCTGGCCTTGCTCGTCCAGTACAAGGGCGGTTTGTCCGGGCAGCGGAACGCCGATATACACCGGCATATCCCGTTGCAGGTCTTCCTTCGTCACTCGATAGTAAAGACAGACATTGGTTTCGGTTGGGCCATAGAAGTTATAGAGCGCGCAATCACTGGGCAGACGCTGGCTTAGCTCCCGTAAAGGGCGAATCGGAAAGACTTCGCCGGCGAAAATCAGATAGCGTAGCGAGGCGGTGACGTCAGTATCCAAAGCGCCTGCGTTCACCATCAGTGACAGGATGGAGGGAACGCTGTACCACACGCTGATCCCATAGCGCCGAACGCCTTCCGCCAGCGCGGCGACATCCCGTTGTTGTTCTTCGCCGATAACCCAGACCGCCGCGCCCGCCGCTGCTGCGGCGAACAGATCGAAGGTGCTGAGATCGAAATGGAAGCCGGCGTGGTTGGAAAAGACGTCCCGTTCACTCAGGGAAAGTTCTTGCAGCGCCCAGCCAATAAAGGCGTGCAGATTGCCATAGCTGATCTGTACGCCCTTGGGCATGCCGGTGGAGCCGGAGGTGAATAGAATCGCCGCCAGATCCTGTGGGCCGAGATGATGCGGCGTTTGCTCCGGCTGAGGTTCGAAGGCGTCCGCCGACGCCCGTGACGCGACCGCGAAACGGCCGGGCGCCGCCGCATCGGGAACTTTGTGGAAGTCGGTGACCAGCGCCAGCCGTAATGACGTGTAAGTCATAGCGCCCAGTTGTTCAAAACGGGCGCTGTCCGTGACTAGAATGGCGGGCTCCGCGCCTGCGAGAATTTTTTGCGCACGGTCCACCGGCTGCATGCCATCCATGGGAACATACACGCCGCCGCATTCCATGGTGGCGTAGAGGGCGACGACATAGTCGATTTGTTTGGGCAGCCAGATGGCCACGCGATCCCCTGGCTGCAGACCGGCATAGCGGAAATAGCCGGCCCACCGACGCACCCTGGCGTAGAACTGCTCGTAGCTCATTTCCTCCGGGCCGACAAACGCCGGTCGCTGGGGAAATTTGGCGGCGGAGCGTCGTAAATAGTCGATGACAGGGACAAATCCGTTTTCCGTTTCTTGTACTTTCATGCCTGCTCTCCTCCAATCCTGCATTAAGCTGGCGCAGTGACGTCATCAACCCGGATGGCTGGCGGTGCGCCATCCGGGTTGATCGGATCACAGCGTGACGGGAATATTCACTTCTTTCGCTGCGTCGATGATGATCTGCGCCGCCAGATCCAGGTCTTCTTCGGTGTGTTCGCTGGTGACGCTGATGCGCAGGCGCGCGTCGCCCACCGCCACGCCGGGGAACACCACGGTCTGGCAGTACATACCGCGAGCGCGGACGGCGCGTCCCAGCTCCAGGGTTTTGCGGTCGTCACCCACTACCACCGGAATAATGGCGCTGTTGGAATGCTCCAGATCGAACCCGGCGCCCAGCAGGTGACCGCGCAGACGATGGATGTTGCTCCAGAGTTTGCTCAAACGTTGCGGCTCACGCTCCATCACGTCGATAGAGGCGATCACGCCTGCCGCCACGGCGGCGGGAATCGTGGCTGCGAACACGTAAGAGTTGGAATAGAAGCGCAGGTACTCCACCACGTCCTCATCCGCGCATACGAAACCGCCGACGCCAGCCAGCGCCTTGCTCATGGTGCCCAGCTCCAGATCAGCCATGCCCTTCATGTTGAAGTGCTCGGTGGTGCCGGAGCCGGTTTTGCCGAGAACGCCGGTGGAGTGAGCGTCATCCACCAGTACGCGGGCGCCGTATTGCTGCCCCAACTCCACCAGACGCGGTAGGTCGACGATGTCGCCATGCATTGAGAACACGCCGTCCGTGACGATCAGCTTGCCGCCGTCGTGCTCGGCGTATTTTTTCAGCGTGGTTTCCAGGCTTTCCATGCTGTGCTGATAGATCTTGCGGGAAGCCCCGGAGAGTTTGCAGCCGTCCTGAATGCTCATGTGATTGATGGAGTCGGTGAACACCAGATCGTTGCGTCCCGCCAGCGCCGAAATACAGCCCAGGTTGGCGGAATAGCCGGACGGATAAACGATGCAGGCCTCACGTCCCTTCAATTTAGCCAGGCGACGCTCCAGTTCCTTGTGCAAGACATTGCTGCCGCCGATCAGACGACAGCCGGTGTTGGTGGCGCCGTAACGACGAGCGCCTTCGGCGATGGCTTCAATGACTTCGGGATGATTGGCCAGTCCAAGATAGTTGTTGGAGGCGAACATCAGAAACTCACGGCGGCGTCCGGTGACTTCGTCGTAGATCACCGCGCGGTTACGGCATTGGGACTCCAGAGGCATGCCGTACCAGTACAGCTGCGCCTGTTGCTTCGCCACATAAAATTTGCGGAACTCCCGGGTCTTATGAAACAGATCCCGATCGGGCAGATTGACGAAATCCTTCATGGTGCGGGGGTCGTTTTCCGCCGCTGCGTTGGCGTCGTAGCTCGCTTCCAGATGCTCCGTTCCCAGAGCTTCAACCTGATGCGGACGGCTGGCGCGGATGTATTGCAGCAGCTTCTCGGGGGTATCGCAGTCCGCCAGACTCAGGTGAGCGGGCATGCCGTGCTCACTGCGCAGACGGTCATGCAGGGCGGATATGTCCTTCTGTCCAAAACCGCTGGCGAGGAAGCTCAGCTTGAACTGGTCCGCCAGTTCTGTCGCCGCGTCGCTGGGTTCCTTCACGTTGTCCTGATTAAGACGGTCGATAAAATCCGTCCACATGCCATCACCACTGGCGCGGCCTTCCGCTATTTGTTTGGAAGCAGATGGTTTGAAAGCAGGTAGTTTTGAAGCAGATAGCTTGGAAGCAGATAGCTTGGAAGCCGGTTGTGGCGCCGGAGCGGCGCCAATTTCTTTGGCGGGACGGGCCAGAGCGGCGTCGGCGCCGATCTCGCGCAGGTAGGCGATGACTTGCGCGATGGTGCTTAGTCCGGCGGGAAAACCGGCTTTCTCCATGTGCATGAGCTTGGCGATCTCCGCCAGCACGGCGGCCTGAGTCACCGAGTCGACGCCCAGATCGCCTTCCAGATCCGCTTGCAGATCCAGCTCGCTACGACGGTAGCCAGTGTGAGCCTGATACACGTCGAGCACATTTGCGCTCAGTGCGTCGTCCTGTGCGTCAGCGAGGCGGGCAGGCGCCGTTTGCTGCGCAACCGTGGCGGCGCTGAGGCCTTCTTTCTGCAGGCGTTGACCGATATGGCGCAGCAGTTGCCCGACGTTGTCCAGGCCTGCTTGCACGGCTTTATTCTGCAGCCCCAGGGTTTGATAAATTTCCGCCTGCACGGAAGCCAGGGTGATGGAATCGACGCCCAGGTCGCCCTCGAAATCCGCGTCGTCGTCAAAGTCTTCCTGCGCGTATTCCGTGTGGCGTTGCAAGGCGCTTAGCACCAGTTCCCGCAGAGACTCTTCCGCCTGTTGCGTATCGGCAAATACTTGTTCTGTCATGGTGTTACCTCATTCCTTGAATATTCGGGGCTAGTGTTGTTGCAGGCGCGTGACCAGATCCACCATCTTGCGCACGGAGGCGAAGTTGCCGGGGGTAACCTGATTAAGGGGGATTGATGCGCCGGTTTCCCGCCGCAGTAAATCCACCAGATCGAACAGGGAGCCGGAGTCAATAATGTTGAGTTCCAGAATCGGGGTGTCCGCGTTGAACCCCTGATCGTCCGAGCCCAGATAATTCTCGGAAATGTAGGTTAATAATGTGTTCTCTAGCATTGTGCATCTTCCTTTTTGAGGGGGGACTGGAAGACGGGCCGAAGCCCGTTGGTCAGGCCTTTTCTCCGACGAATAACGTGCGCGGTCCGTTGATGCGCAGCACTCTCACGTTGCTGAACCCGGCCTCTTCAAAGCGCTGCATGTACTGCTGCGCCGTGGATTCCACGCCGCCGTCCGTGGACACCAGCATGTTGATGGAGAGCAGGGAGGTGAACAGCGGGCCGCTTTCGTCCTCGTCCAGTGGCGTTTCGCTGGCCATGAAGACGCCGCCGGTCGGCAGGGCGTCGTAGATGTTGCGCAGAATCTGCAACTGCGTGTCAGGGGCGTAGTCGTGCAGCATCCAGCCCAGGTGAATCAGGTCGTACTCCTGTTGCGGAATGGTTCCGGTGATGACGTCGCCTTCAACTACCTTGATGCGATCAGCGAAGTCGCCGGACATGATTTTGTCGCGCACGTAGCAGGCCGCCTTGGGTAATTCACAAATGGCGATCTCCAGATGAGGGCAGGCTTCCGCCACGGCGACCGGCAAGCTGCCGACGCCGCTGCCGATGTCCATGAAGCGGCTATAAGCGGAAAAGTCCACGCCTTCCACCATGCCGTCAATAAAGGGCTTGGCGAAGATGCCCAGGAACTCCTGAAAGTCCGTCACGTCGGACGGGTTCTGATACAGAATGTCGAACCAGCTGCGTTTGTCGCCGAATACCGCCTCCCGTTGATCTTTGTCGTCACGCACTGCCTGGGTGGTGTTGGACCACAGCGGATACAGGAATGCATCGATATGGCGACCCAGCCAGCCCAGCCACTGCGGCGACTGGCTGACCAGATAGGGCGCGGCGCCCGGAGCCAGGGAATAGGCGTCCCCCTCGCGTTGCAGCAATCCCATGGCCTGCAGCGCGATCAGCATGCGCTTGCCTGAAGCGACTGGCGCATTGGCCCGTGCGCAAATGTCCTCCAGAGAGGCGGGGCCCTCCGCCATGGCGTCGAACAGCCCCAGGTCGAAGGCGGCGGTCAGGGTTTTGGTTTTGAAGAAGCCCATCATCAGGTCAACAATTTGATCTTTGCTAATTTCCATCGCTATCTCTCCATGCGTTCAAAAAAGGCGTTGTTTAGTTCATAAAAGTGGACATTTCTTCGCATACGGTGGCGAAGGATTTCACGAAGTGATCGACCTCCTCTTTGCTGATGATCAGCGGTGGCTGGATACGGATCACGGTGGAGCTGTTGGCGGTGACGAACGTCAGAATGCGGTGATCGTTACTGAGCTTGGTGACGAAGCGCATGCAGAACATTTCCGCTAACGATTCCTCCATCTTGTCCACCGCCGCCGCCAGGTGCTCGCGAACTTCGTCAGGGAAAAAGCGATACGCCAGATGCCAGTCTCCCGGCAGACGCGTGCCGAATTCCCGGGCGCAGGCTTCCACGGCGCCGCTGAAGTCATTGTTGAACTGGATGCCCAGCATCAGGCCGCGGCCGCGCACCTCCTTGATAAAGGGATAGGCTTGCACGGCTTGCTGCAGCTCGGCTTTGAAGTAGTCGCCCATCTCTTGCGAGCGGCGGGGCAGATCCTGCTCTATCACGCCTTCCAGCGCGGCGAGTCCGGCGACGCCAGCCAGGTTGCAGCCGCCGAAGGTGGAGGTGTGCAACAGGAAGCGTCCGGTGGAGGCGTAGGCGGCGTCCCAGATCCGCGCGGAGCTGAGCGTGGCGCCAATGGGTATCAGCCCGCCGGAGAGGGACTTCGACAGCACCATGATGTCAGGCTCCACGCCTTCCCATTCACAGGCGAACAGGCGTCCTGTGCGTCCCAGGCCGGTCTGGATTTCATCCACGATCAGCAGGGTTCCTGTGCGCCGACACAGTTCCTGGGCGGCCTTCAGATAGCCGTCCGGCGGCAGATAGACGCCGCCTTCTCCCTGGATTGGCTCTATGATGAACGCGCACACGTCGCCTTGCTCCAGTTCAACGCGCAGCGCATCCAGATCGCCAAACGGTACGCCCGTACAACCGGGCAGCAGAGGGCGGAAGTGCTTCTGATGCTTTTCGCGTCCGGTGACGGACAGCGCGCCCAGTGTCTTGCCGTGGTAACTGTTGTTGGCGAAGACAAAACGGGAGCGGCGGCTGGCCGCTTTCGCCAGTTTCAGCGCGGCCTCCACCGCTTCCGTGCCGGAGTTGCTGAAGAAGACACGTTCGAAGCGTCCCGGCGCCACGGCGCAGAGCCGTTCCGCCAGCTTGGAGGTTTCTTCCGGCAGGGAGACGTACTGCACGAAGTTGGGCCCCATATTGGCGACGTATTTCTGAATTGCTTCGGTCACCACTTGCGGGTTATGGCCCAGATTGAGACAGCCGTAACCGGACACCATATCCAGAAAACGCTCGCCGTCCGTATCGGTCAGGGTGCATCCTTCCGCGCGTTCGAAGACCTTGTCGCAGCGCTGCATCTGCAGGAAATCCGCCAGCATCGGATTGATATAACTGCGGAAACGCTGCACTGTTTGCGAGCGGCGCGCTTCGCCTGAATCCGGCTCTGTCGCCGCCAGATCCGAAGGGGTATACCCTGGCGCCTGAGCTTTACCGCTATGGTGAAAACGACGCAGGCCGTTGATCAGTTCGATGTTGATGCGCTCGCCAAAGGACGCCAGAGGGAAGGCGCGGAAGCCATGACGTTCCGCCATCGCACCAATCTCCAGCACTTTTTCCGGGGGCAGGTCGCGTCCGATGGAGAAGCATTCCGCACGGCCTTCCAGAGCCAGCACCATGGTTTCCGCCAGACAACCGTTGATCTGCTGCTTGATCGACATATTCATGGATTCGCCGCCCAGCCTGGTATCCGGCGAAGCCGTGACGCAACCGCCGTCCAGCACCAGTACGTCGGTGCGGGGCGTAGGTGGACGTTCCGCGTCACGGGGCAGGGCGATGTCTACGACAATGGAGCCGGGCGACAGGCGGGATACATCGATCACGCCGCCGGACGAAGTGGCGGCGGCGAACAGACGATTGCGCTCATACGCCGCATCCATGGAGTTCAACAAGGTGACCCGGCCGCGCCAATGCTCGGGCAGATGCTCCAGCAGTTGCGCATCATCCGCTGTACCCCGGTGAACTAAATCCAGACGACAACCCAGCTGCAGCAACAGTTTGGCCAGCGCCAGACAGATGGAGCCGGGATAGCCGACAATCGCCACCTGCGCGTCCGCCGGATCGAGCTGCAAACGCTCCAGCGTCTGCAGTAGCACGGTGTAGCCCGCGTAAGTGGTGAGAGAATTGCCGCTGGTCACGGGGATGCCGGCGCGCTCCGCCGTCACCAGCCCGCGCTTGCCGATAATGGAGGTAAAGCCGCCCAGACCTACAAGCTGAGCGCCCTGCGCCTGCAACGATTCGATGCCTTCGAAAATACGCTGTTGCACCGCCCGGGGCGTGGACAGCATTTCCTCCGCGGTGAGCGGAAGGTAATGCACGATGCCTTCGCAACTCACTCCGGCGGGGGACTGAATGCGGCAGAAATCGACGAAGGGCACCAGATTGCGATGGCTCCAAATGTCCCGCTGATAGCCCACTTGCAGGTCCCGCGAACTGCGGTCGAGCAAGTCGAGCATTTTTACGTAGCGTTTCAGCCCGATGGAGGTCGGGTGTCCGATAAATCCGAATTTCATAACAGTGATATCCTTTACTGAACTGCTATTCGCCAGCGTCTAAACGACAGGCTGCGCGCTTTCTTTATCCGTTTCTGTATCCGTCCCCGTTGCTGTTTCTGCTTTCGCTTCAGCTTGCGTCTGAACGGCTGGATCGCGCTGCCAGCCGGTGGCGGTGGCTAGACTGATGCCGTCGCCCTCGTTGTTGTGGGAGACCATCACCGAGAACAAATTGACGCAACCCGGGCGCAATAGCGCGGACGTGAGCGCCGCCGGATCGAATGTGGTTAACGTGCGCGAGGTGAAACGCAGACCGCCCAGCTCGTCCTCCCAATCCTGATCGGTGACATTGACCAGTCGCATTTGTCGCGAGGTGTAATTGAACAGAATGCGCTCCTGGTAAGTGTTAATGACCGAATGTCCGCCATTGCAGAAATAGAAAATGGTGAGGTTGCGGTTCATGCGTCCGGGATAGCTCAGGGCGTTCTCCAACAGCGAGGGGAGCACGTCGGGAGTGAGGCCTTTGGCGCCGTCTCCGATGAACGCCACTACGTTGGAAGGGCTGGTGAACGCGAGGCTGATGCTGGCCATGAGGGCGTCGCCCATCAGGGCGCGTCCGTACCAGCCGGAAAAGCCGCGGCGCGTGCGCGCCAGATTGCGCACGGCTGAAATACCGCAGCGCCCGACGTCATAGAGACCGGTGTAGTCGTAACCATGCTCGACGATCAGTTTCTCCATCAGCTTGTTGAGGCGGGCGAAGAAATAGTTCGGCGTCATGGGGGTAGTCGGCAGGCGGCTCGCCATATCCGAGGGGGTGTCAGGCACAGACGCAATGGCTTGATAACGTCGCGCCACCAGCTCTGGAGACGGGGCTAGATGCTTATCCACGTAACGGAGAAACTGCTTATGCTCCAACACCAGCGGGAAGTCGGTGTAAGGCGAAATATGCTCAGGATTTTCGGTCAGCTGCACAATCTGCAGCTTGCGCTGCAAACGGCCATCGGAGAAAGGCGTGCATACTTGATGCAGCTTGCTCTTTATGAAAAACAGGCACTGCTCGGACTGTGGGTTCATTTTGTCGTTGGTGTGCAGGAAGTTGTACACCCGTGGGCTGTAGCCATAGACCGCCAGGGTGCCAAGGTAATTGCGATTGCGCTGGCAATGACGGAACTTGGGCACGGAACCGGGATAGGTCAGTGAATCCACCAACGCAATCCCCGCGCGATCTGCGATGGACAGGGTCAGCTCCAGTTCTTCTTCATCCATGGCGCCGCACTGCCAGACCAGCTTGTCCGGGCCCTCATTCAGCAACGACATGACTTGATCCAGCACCGGTTGGACCGATTCCGGTATGGCGTCCGCCGGCGCTTGCGGGGCGGGCGGATAAGCAATGTCGAAGCGACTGCAGGCTTCCAACACCGCCTGGGTGGCCAGCAGCACCACCGGACCGCGCTTGGCGTCGTATAGTTCCATCGCTTTCTGCAGGTCTTCCTGCAGGCGATCGACATCGTTGAGGTACAGACAGGGCAGCCCGCGGGCTTTAATCACCTCCCGTGAATCCTCTTCTGCAGACACCGTGCCCTGAAAGGCGAACCATTGATCATGACGGTTTTCCGCGCAGACGATGAAACCTTGCGCCCGCGCTTCCCGCAGGTTGGCGATGGTGCCCTTGAATTCGTCGATCATGCCGCTGGTGACCACGATCAGGAAGGGGCGGCGGTACAACTGCCAGTTGGCCATCGCGCCGCAGGCCAGACTGTGCTCGCTGGGACCGCGCAGCAGTAACACATTGCGGCGCTCTGCCTCCTGCTCCAGATGGTTGATCATGTTGGAGACCAGCGAGCCGGTGAAATAGAAGCCCAGCCATTCCGATCCCGCGCGCGCACTGAGGAAGTTGATCAGATGCTCTCCCAGAGTGTTGTGCGGCAGGACCCGGGCGGCGGGCTTGACGCGGCGGTTGGCGTAACTCATTTCAAAGAAATCCATCCACAGACACAGCAGATCCGCCTGCAGCAGAGAGCGGTCGTCCGGTAGCTGGCGCTCAATGTATTCCATTGGCTGGTGCCGTATGCGCGGGCGTTGCGGCAGGGTGTACACCACGGTCGAAAATGAGGACTGGAAGACGGGAATATCCGCCTGCCGCAGCGCTGCGTAGAAAGCCTGTAATTGCGTGTCGATCTGCTGTGGCGCCAGGTCTTCAAACTGGGGATCGGCGTAGTCGACGTACACCATGCCCACTTGAAAGTTGACGCCGAGCAGGGGCGTTTGCAGGATTTTCGCCTGCGCCCGCTCAAGGCTGTCCGCCTGGATCACCCGCATGGAGATTCGTTCCTTGCGCTTGCCAAGGAAACGCACCGCTTTGTCGCGGGCTTCTTCATAAACGGGGTGCGTGCTGGGCAGCTTTTCTTCGAATTCGATATCCGCATCCAGAGATACTTGCTGGAATACTTCACCGCGAATGTCGCTCAAAACGCTGAGTCCGGTTTCGAAAAAACCGCGACTGCGGGTGACGACGATGACCCCTATCGTAATTTCCATAACTAATCTCCCTCTATTCTCGTCACTGTTCCAGGGACTTTTTCAGGCGCAAAGAAACCCCTGATCCCTGCTAGCTGGAATCTGTCTGCAGCCGGACTACAACTTGGCTGAGGTCGATGTTTAATTAACGTAAAATCAGAGCGGCTTATTTTTCTGTCTGTGGCGGGCCGCTGCGCTCATTGCATTTTTTATTGTCAGGCGGATATCTACTGGCTGGCGTCCTCCTTGCGTTCTTCTATGCGCACGATGCCTGCGTCTCCGTCGAGATAGAGCATATCTCCGGTGCGGATGCGGCGAGTGGTGGTTTTAGTGTTGACGATGGCGGGGATGCCGAATTCCCGGGATACGATTGAGCTGTGCGATAACATCGACCCCACGTCGGCGACGACGCCGGCGGCGAGCACGAACAGCGGCGTCCAGGAGGCGTCGGTGAAACGGGCCACCAGTATTTCGCCTTGCTGAAACTCTTCCGCCTGCCGCGGCAGATCCGTGATGACGCGGGCGCGCCCCATCGCGACGCCGGGACTGGCGCCGATGCCCTGGAACACGGGGACGCCATCCATCGGCTCCGTTTCTGCGGTTTCGCGCCTGGGGGTATGTCCGCCGACAATCGCCATGGGCGGCTCCTGCAGACGCTGGTTCAACAAATGACTGCGGCGATTGCGCTCAATCAGCTCTGCGGAGAAAGCCTGCTGAGCAGGTTTTCTTCCCGCCACGTAATCGCGCAGCTCGTTGAAGTCGATGTAAGGCAAGTCCTCCATTTTCAGTACTTTCTCCGCGCTGAGGCGACGCATCACTTCGACGATGATTTTGCGATAGAACCAGGTTTGCGCGATGTAGGTGGGCCGGGTGGCTTCGCGTCGCTCCGCCATTTTGGCGTAGGTGGAGATAACGAACTTGAACAGCAGGCGAATGCGCAATGGCAGACCGGACAGCAGGGCGCGGGTGTCGTCGTCTCGTTTGCGGTCGATTTCCTCCAGCCGCGACTCCAACTGCACGTCGCTGGTCAGGTACATACGAATCACCTGCAGCAGATAACTGGGATCGTCGGCCCAGCGGGGGATGCTGAGTTCAAACTCCTGACGACCGCGGGCGCCATAGTCGCGCAGGAACGCCATGAAATCATTGTTCCAGAAGCGTGCGCCTTCGTCGTCGTTCTGTAGCGTCTGCGCCAACTGCTCCAACGGCGTCTCCAGCACCAGTTGACGCAGGTGGCTGGAACGTTGGACGGAGGCCGCCAGATCACACACGCCGCGGGTGACTTCGATGGTGCGCAGGTTGCTGAGAGACGCTTTGATGCGATTCTGCAAACCTTTGCCGCTGTCGCCCAGCCACTTCTCACAGAGTTCGGCGAGGGCGTCGTACAGTGCGAACGATTGCAGAAAGAATGGCATATAGGCGGCGCAGGATTCCAGGAAGTAACGGTCGATACGTTGCAGTTCCGCATCCAGCTCGCTCAGCGACATCGTGCTGAGATCCAGCTTCAGAAAGCGCTCGGTTTCCCGCTTGCGCAATGTGATCATGTCGCGCACGGTGCGCTCCGCAGTCGCCAGGTTGCGCACTTGATACAGCGTCCAGTAGCCCACGCTCTTGAGATATTGCAGCCCTTGCGGCGCTTTGCCGTAGGGGTTGGTGTAGAAGTTCAGGTCCACTTCCTCCGTAGAGTAACGCTTGGTGAACTTCAACGGGTCCCGGGTTGGAGGGCACTGGGTAAGCAGCATCGCCGACGCGGAAATATTGAGATACACATGCCCTTGTAAATAACCCATGTAATGTTGTGAATCACCGATATCCAACAGCCCCATGGTTTTGACTGCAGGGCCGTGTACGTTGTGCTGGTAGAAGCGGCAGAACGACAACCCCAGAGGCGTCATCAGTCCGGTGACGATTTCGCCGGTATCCATGCGTGAGAACAGCGCGTTATCGCGTATATAGCCATTGCTTTCATCGGCGTCCGCAAACAGGCGATTGTCGCCGCGGGTCGGCGTGACGGTGATGGGGCGGGCCTGCAGAATCCAGATCTTGCCGTCCTTCAGCGCCCACTCAATGTCCATCTCCCGCCCATAGTGACTGCGGATGGCGTTGGCGTAACCCGCCAGGGCCAGGGCTTCATTTTCGTTGAGGGTGGGGGCGTTGATTTTATCGGACGCGGTTTTGCGCAGGCAGACGCCGCCGTTCTCCGCGCGGGTGGACATCACCGGTTTTTCCCGCAGGGTTTGCTCCAGCAGCTCCATTTTCTGATTGTCGACGACGAAGGTGTCGGTGGTTACTTGACCCGAAACGACGCCTTCGCCCAGCCCCCAGCATGACTCAATCACCGTACGCTGCGGATCGCCGTTCAGTGGGTCGGCGGTGAACAGAACCCCCGCGACGTCTGCGTCTATCATGGCTTGAATCACTACAGCGATGCCTTGTTTGGGCGCCTCTGCGTCGTTGCTGCGGCGTTGATCCTGACGGCCTTCGTAAGCGTGGGCGCGTTCTGTCCAGAAAGACCCCCAGCAACGCTTTACGCAGTCCACCAGCGTTTCTTCATTTTCTACATGCAGATAGGTGTCGTACTGGCCTGCAAACGAGTGTTCTTCACTGTCTTCGCTGATGGCGGAAGAACGCACCGCCACGCGTTCGGCGCCGATGTCCTTGTATGCGCTGACGATCGCCTGACGTAACGAAGAGGGCAGTTGCGTCTCTTCAATACGCTGGCGGATTTGCGTAAACGCACTGGCGTCCCATTGCTCCAGGCCGCTGATCCATTGATCCAGTCCTGACTCCTGCAGGAAGGATGCGTAAGCGTCCACGGTCAGACAGTAGGCCCTGGGTACGGGAAATCCCGCCGCCGCCAGCGTATTAAGCGAGCTGGCCTTGCCTCCAAGACTTTGCGTGTTGGACTTTTGTTGTCCGGAGACTTCTACAATGTGCGAATCGTAAGTCATGTCAGTTCCCTTTCCTTGATTGGCGTCTTAGCTCTGGGTCGCGGCATAGTCGCCGATATGGGAAACGACGCTGCTGTGAGAGCGGATGTGTTGGCGCACCTGATCCGCGGCGTGGCAGCCGGCCCAGATAGCGCTTTCCATATTGCCCATGCCGACGCTGTCCTGATTGGCGAAGAACACTGCGCCGACGGGCCGAGAGGCGTTGGCGAAGACGTCATGTTTCATTTGGCCTACCTTGGACACCACCAGGCCGCCGGGCCAGCGCCATAATTTGATGTCTTCAATCAGCTCAGGGGAGTGACCGGTGGCGATCAGCATGTCGCGCACTTCGCCATAGGCGGTTTGTTGCAGGTTGCGGAAACTCGCTTTGTCCAGCTTGCCCTGATCGGCGGCGCCGGAAATGGGCTTAAGCAGCGTCAGGACGCCTAGGTCGCCGGCGTAGGACGGGTCTTTCCAGTTCGCCGCCAGGCAGACGCCGCTGCGGCACCAGCTATTCGGATAGCGACCGCCAATATCGCCTTCAATGACGTAGCCGCCGAAGTAATTGGTCAGCGCCGCTTTTTTCAGATACACCCCGGCGATGGCGTAGTCCCTGTGTTCAATTTCCGCGATGGCCGCTTTTTGCTGTGGCGGTAATCCGTCCACCACTGGTACGGCGGCGTGCTTGGCGCCGGCCCAGATCAGCGCCTTGGCGTTCGCGTAATAGTTTTTGCCTTCCTGCTGGAAGCAGACTTTTACGCCTTCCTGATTCTGGGTGATGGAATAGGCTTTGGAGCCCGCCTTGAATTTGCAGGAGCCAGTGCTCATCAGGCGCTGGCGTATGCGATCCGCGATGTAGCCGTTCCCGCCGGGAAAGGTCACCAGTGGTCGATAGAGGTATCCCACCAGGAAATGCAGGCCGACGTAGGCGGAGACGTCCTTTATAGAAAGGCACTCTACGCGTAGTGTGGTTTCCACTGCGTCTTTCACTAATGAGCCAAAACGATGCCTGGGAACCAGATGCTGCGGCAGGGAGCGTCGTGTCGCGGGGTCGAACAGCAAGTCATGCAGGGATACGGAATCAAACAGCTCCATTTCCTCACGCGTCCAGTCGCAGCCTTCCCGCCAAGGCATGGCGGGGTGTTTGCCGGAATCAGGAGTGAAACGATTAAGATATTGAAACAAGTCGGCGAACATGGGGTCGCCTAACTTCTTCTCCGCAGAAATGAAGGGTTTGCCTGACATGGCGCTGTACAGCAGGTTGGCGGTCAGTCCCCAGACAGCGGGCTTCAGTAATTCTTTGGGCTGTTTCAATAAAGCGGCGGTAACTTCACCCAGGCCCTTCATCAGGCGCTTGGTGTCAAAGATGACCAGGGTATCTTCCGCAGTGGAGCGCCATTGGTTCCACAAGTCCAGGTCCTGCAGCAGATGGGACACTTCGTTGTCGCCTGTGGGCAATTGAAAGCAGGAAGCGCCGCTGGCGTATAACAGGCCATCCCGCTGCTCCAGACGCGCCGCGCCGCCGAAGCGGTCCCGTTGATCCAGCACCAATAGCTTGCGCTCGCGCAGCTTCCAGGCGGAAGACAGTCCAGATATGCCGCCGCCAACAATTATCACGTCAAAATCGCCAACGTGTTGCGGGGGCGATGCGTCCGTCTCGTCAAAGGAACCTTGATTGCGTTCAAAGTCCCTGCTGGGAAATACGGGCGCTTCGCCCGCATACTGTGAGTTGTCTTGTGATTCCATCTGTTCCTACCTTTCCGTTGTTATAGAGGCAATGAGTCCAATCGCGGCCTGACTTGCCAGGCCCAGTCGACTACAGACAAATAGGGGGCGCTATTTGTTCGTCGGATTAATAGTGGGACAGGGCGTACAGAGACCTCTTCTGATTAGCGGATTCCCACAGGACAAGCAGGGCGACAATCAGGAAGACCAAATCCACGAACACAATCTGTGGAAAAGCCCGGTGGAGTATGGTGACGAAGCCCGCCAGCATGACGCACTGGCCGATAACCGCGGGAACCAGCAGGCGATTGAATAAATAGCAAAGACCGGATGCGAGCAGCGCGAAGCCACTGACCCAGGCCATTAACTGGGCATGAGCCGCCAGCCATTCGCTGAGACCGGCCAGCCAGGTTCCCTGGTTGGCGGCGGCGGCTTTTTGAAGGGTGACGCCGACATCTTCAATTTGAGGAAACGCCTTGGCGATGCCCGCCATGACATAGAGGGCGCCGAATAAGTATCTGATAATCTTAACTATTTTCATTGGATCTGCTCTGCTCGCTGTCGTATGACCCGTATGTGTGCGGGCTCTTGGTTATTAGTGTCGCGAGGGGCGTTGAAGCGCTTGTACTTTTCACAAGGCAAAAGCAGCCCCTGAAAGCCGGTGAAGGCTTTCAAAACTCAGGTGACGGGGTAATGCAGGCAAATCAGCCGAACAGGCTGCTACAGACTTCCTTTCCCGTATTTTCCTTTTTTAGACCGTATGAAATATCGCGTCAGCGCAATCCCATATGCCTGGCTATCAGCTCTTTCTGAATCTCAGAGGTGCCCGAGAATATCCTCGACGGCAGGGAATCCAGGAGCAGCCGGTCGACGCCAGCGGCGCTGGAAACGCCGGTTCCGCCGAAGACCTGCATGGCGTCCAGTCCGCTTAACACGGAACACTCGGAGATCCAGAGTTTGCTGAGGGCGATGGCTTCCTCGTAGGGTTCGCCCTGGTCGTATAGCCAGCCAGCCCGATACAGCAGGAGTCGGGAGGTTTCCAGGCGCAACTTCATATCCACCAGCCGACCCGAGACAGATTGGTTGCGGCCGATGGGCTGGCCGAACTGCTTTCTGTTGCGGGCGTGGTCGATACTTTGCTGCAATGCGCGCTCCATAGCGCCGACATAGGCGGCGAACAGACAGCCGCGTTCCCAGATCATGGAGTCATGGAACATCGGCGCGCCGCCGCCTTCTTCACCCAGCAGGGCGGAAGCAGGGATGCGACAGTCGTCCATATACAGTGAGCCCCATGGACTGGTGCACAAGCCGGTTTTGGAGCCGCCATCGGTCACTGAAAGCCCTGGCGTATCCCGGGGAACCAGGAAGCCGCTGACCCCGAAAAAGCTCTGATTGGGGTCCGTCTTGGCGTATATCAGGAACAGATCGGCCACTGGCGCATTGGTGACGAAGCACTTTTCACCACGCAGGATGTAAGTGTCGCCGTCCCGGGTGGCGCTGGCGCGCATGGCGAAAGCGTCTGAGCCGGATTCCGGTTCGGTGATGGCGTTGGCGGCGATAAGCTCGCCCTTGGAGATGCGATGTAAGTAGTGTTGGCGTTGCGCGTCGTCGCCGTAACGCCAGATAGGAACTGCGCAGGCGAACATATGCGCGCAGAGTGAGAAGACAAGTCCCATGTCAGTGCAGCCGAAACCGAGCGCTTCCACTGTCAGCATGGTGTCCAGGGCGCCGAAACCGGAGCCGCTCCATTGCTCGGGGATAGGGAGCCCAGAGAGTCCCAAATCCGCAGCCCGGTTCCAGAGTTCGCGATCAAACGCGGATTCTGCTATACGTCGCCGAGCCGACTCCGAAAGTACTTGTTGAGCGAATTCACGCACGTGGGAGACACGAGCGAGCTGCTCATCATCGAGTCGAAAGTCCATTACAAAGTCCTTCTTTCAGGATTTCCATAGATCTCTGAAAGCCGCAACGGAACACTCCGCAGCGGCGGGCCCAGGTTACGACTCCGTAACGATGGGCGTCCTTATTCTCGATAATACCCACTAATACATGCAGGTCAGTACTTCCGGGACCTGCTGGAGAGGCGGTAGGAGAAGTTTAAAATACCACTGCCATTCCAAAACACAATCATTGAAATAAATATTTCATTTTAAACTTTGTCGTCTCGCGGCGCGTTAGCCCTGATATTGAGACGGTAGGAGTTTACTGCTTGTATTTTTTATCCGTATCAGTAGGGATATTCTTATCGCGAATATTTCCTCGACGATATTACCATTTGGTATTAGACGCTTAATTGTACGATTATTGAGCTATTTGTATAACTCATTGATTATATTCTTGATATCCGATTTTGCTTGCTCGCTTAACGGAACGATGGGTAAGCGGCATTCCTCCTTGCAAAGGCCTAACAACGAGGCGGCGTACTTGGCGCCCGCAGGGCTGGGTTCGCGAAATAACGCTTCGTGTAGAGGCGCCAGCAAGTCGTGAATACGTAGGGCTTCGCGGAAATCGCCTTGCAGAGTGGCGGTTTGCATTTKACCGTACAGGTCCGGCGCTATATTGGCGGAAACTGAGATGCAGCCTTGCCCCCCACTGGCGTTATACGCGATGGCGGTCATATCGTCGCCGGAAAGAAAGCTGAAAGGCTTGTTGATCAGCATGCGCTCACGACTGATACGGGCCAAATCGGTGGTGGCGTCTTTCACTCCGACGATGCGCGGCAATTCCGCCAGTCTCGCCATGGTTTCCGGCTTGATATCCACCACCGCCCGAGGAGGGATGTTGTAGACAATGATGGGAATATCTATGGCGTCATGAACCATTTTGAAATGCTGGTACAAACCTTCCTGGGACGGACGGTTGTAATATCCGGCGACGCAAAGCACCGCATCCGCGCCCGCCTGCTGAGCGTGTTGCGCATAACGCACCGCCTCCACCGGGTTGTTGGAGCCAGCCCCGGCGATTACCGGGACTCGGCCATGCGCCTGCTCCGCCACCAGCGCCACCACCCGTTTGTGTTCCTCTTCCGTCAACGTGGGGGACTCGCCTGTCGTGCCCACCGGAACCAGGCCGTGAGCGCCATGTTGGATTTGCCAGTCGACGAGACCGGCAAGCGCTTTCTCATCCACTTGGCCGTTGATGAATGGCGTTATCATGGCGATTAAGGAACCACGAAACATAAATTAACTCCTTGGCAATAGAATTGACGTACCTGGGTTACGGGCAAAAAAAAACCGGCGGCGAAGCAATCGCGACCGGTTTTTTTTCATGGATTCCCCAGGAATTATTTTATTTGCATGCGCAAATCCCGGCCGCAAGGTGGAACCCCGGTTTCCCAGTCTTTCGTTTGAGCAGGAATGCAAAATTCGGCACGAGTATAAAACGCTAAGTAAATCTGACACCGGACTACTTTAATGCGGTCGCGCGGCGACATCAATCTGAAATTATCCGGCGGCGTTGGCCGCCGGAGCGAGCATCGTTACTCTTGCGGATCGGAGTAGTTCAACGTCATGGTGGCTGGCGTATCGTCGGCGGTCAGCCACAGTCCGTCCGGACCAGGGGACTGATAGCTGGCGTCCATGTAATACCCCGCCTGCGATTCGCTGACGCTGTAGTAGGTAATGGCGTCATCGCTGATTTGTCCTACGGTGGCGGCGGTTTGCGTATTGTAGGTGGCGCTGAGGCTGCGCTGGGTCTCTTCATCCTGCCGCTCCCAACGCCTCGACAATGTTGTTGGCGTATCGTCTTCGGTAAACCAGACGCCATCCGCTCCCGGCGCGCGAAAGCCGGCTTCTTCGATGCTTTCCCGGTCGGCGCTGATACTGGAGGTGTAGTACTCGTTAACCAAGTCGTCGTCGGTGAAGGGCTCTCGATCAGGACCCGTGGAGCTGTAGTTGATCCAGCGGCTGAAATTGCCGTTCTCATCCGTTTCACTCTTGGCGTGACTGGCCAGTAAATCATCCTGAGTGAACCAGACGCCGTCAGGCCCGGGATTGTTCACTTCTTTGCTGAAGATGTTATGCCCGTCCGCATCGCTGCGCTCCTCGGAGTAGCCGAAAGGAATATCGTCAGCGGTGCGCCACAGTCCGTCATAACCGGGGTCGCGGTAGAACACCGTGCGGGTAAGTCCCTCTTTGGTGGTGGTGATGCTGTAGTCGCTCAGGCGGTCATCCTGGGTGAGCCAGGCGCCGTCCTTGCCAGGGGAAGCGTAATTGGCGACGGCGCTGGTTTCGTCGTCATAGTCGGACACGCTGAAAGCGCTGACTTGGTCGTCCGCCGTCTCCCACACGCCATCGGCGCCGGGATGGCTGTATACCCAGCTGGCGGCGCGTACCTTGTCGCCCTGGGATTTCTGCTCGTCGCGATTGACTTCAAGGATGACGTCGTCGGCGGTGAAGCATTGGTTGTCTGCGCCCTGGCGACTGCGCTTGTAAACAGTGACGGATTGTTCCTCGTCGCCTTCGGAGCTTTGCAGCGCGCAATTATCGGAAGCGTCGTCGTCGGTGAACCAGACTCCATCAGGACCAGGGCCCTGGTACTGCGCAGACTGGTATAGCGTGTCGGAAGAACGAAGACGGGTGTAGCTTTCCGGAACGTCATCGTCGGTGAGCCAGACTCCGTCGGCGCCCGGCGCGACAAAGGTCGCCTCCAGTGTTCCTTCCGCAGTCGAACGGGTGCGAACATAGCGGCTGATCTCATCATCGCCGGTGAACCAAACCTGATCTGAACCTGAGTTTATGTAATTAACGTTGTAGCTAACCTCCTCGCCTTCGCGAGAATCTCTCCACTCCTCGAAATACCCACTGATACGGCCATCCTGGAATTCGATGCCGCGATAGCGATAAGTGTCGTCGGTGGTGAAGCTCAGGTTGATAGTGCTGACGGATTGTCCTTTTTCGCTTTTCAGGCCGCTCACATTCAGCGCGACATTTGTGGACAGCGGTAGAGGCATGGCGAGGCGCAACGTCAATACGTTGGCCTGGGCGTCGTACTCCCGCTCCGCAATATCGATAATTCGCGTGGGATCGAGTTTCAGCTCGATGGCGCTGGCGTCGACGCTGGCGGGGTCCAGCGCTTCGTTAAAGAAAAGGGTGATGACAGGGATGGCGGCGGCTTTGGTCTCGCCTGCTGCGGGGGCGGAAAAGGCCAACGAGGGTGCGTTTGATGTCGCAGGGCCGGAAAGACCGGCGCATCCCTGTAGACCGATAACGGCCGCAGCCAGACAGATGATTTGAGTATGGGTTCGCATGGACGTCCTATGCCGGATTGTTGATTTTTTGCCAAGCAGATCAATAGGATTATTGTAAGTCGGGGCAGGCTAGCAGAAGCATTTTTTAACGCCAATTGGCCGGATGTTCTATTAGATTCTGGTGAGCCCCGGGCTCATCGCGGATGGGAAGGCGCCAATGCCTCGCAGGCGGAATGAGCCAGGATGTCATAATTACTTGCCGCGCGGTGCGCTTCAACTAATCTTAAAAGATAGGATGTAGACTAGACTCACCCGACTCTCTTGGCGAACTGCCGCAAAGATATAATCTGGCATGAATGAACGAATTCTTCTGATTGAAGACAGTGTGATGATCACGAAAGTGTTGCGTCACCTGATCAAGACCGAGCTTGGCCTGCCTTGCGATAGCGCAGGAACGCTGCAGGAGACGCAGGAGTTTCTGGAAAAAGATCCCGGCGCTTATTTCGTGACGGTGGTGGATTTGCATCTGCCGGACGCGCCCAATGGCGAAGTGCTCGATTACGTGCTGTCGAAAAAGCTGCCCTGCATTGTTCTCACAGCCACCTATGACGAAGGTAAACGCGAGACCATACTGCAGAAACCCATAGTCGATTACGTCGTCAAAGAAAGCCGTTATTCCTATGAGTACGTCACCCGTCTGATTCGTCGTCTCCTGCGTAATCGCAGCATCAAAGTGGTGGTGGCGGATGACTCCGACACCTCACGACACTACGTGCGGCAATTGCTGGGCACGCATCTGTATCAGGTGCAACTGGCGAAGCATGGGCGTGAAGCCTTGGAAATGATCAAGGCGGACCCGGATATCAAAATGCTGATTTCCGATTACAACATGCCGGAAATGGATGGCTTCGAACTGACCCGGGCGTTGCGCAGGGAGTATGACAAGAAAGACCTGGTCATCATTGGTCTGTCTGGATATGGCAGCGCCACGCTGTCCGCCAAATTCATCAAGAACGGCGCCAATGACTTTCTGATGAAGCCGTTTTTTCACGAGGAATTTCACTGCCGCATCATGCACAACATCGAAGCCATGGAGAATATTCAGGCGTTGAACGATGCGGCCAATCGGGATTATCTGACCGGAATGTATAACCGGCGTTACTTGTTCAGCGCGGCCAAGGAGCTGTATCGGGTCGCCAAGGAGAATGGTGATCCGCTGACTGCGGCGATGATTGATGTGGACCACTTCAAACGCATCAACGACACCTATGGACACGAGGCGGGAGACCGCGCTATCTGCGCTTTCGCCGAGATGATAGGGGAAGCTTTTGGGGATTATCTCGCGGCCCGTTTTGGCGGCGAGGAATTCTGTGTGCTGTTTCCCGGCATGAGCATTGAGAAGGTCTCGCCAATGCTGGAGTCGTTCCGGCACAAAGTGGAGCAGACCCCTATCCCATTTCTTTCCGATCATCTACGCCTGACGGTCAGCATCGGCGCCACGGATGTTTTGGGGGATTCGCTGGACAATCTGATCCGGCGGGCGGACGTCCTGTTGTACGAGTCCAAGGACAACGGACGTAACCGCCTCACGACAGATGAAGATATTTAATCTCTCTGAGCGTTCTCAGGCCTTTGACAGCGCCGGCTTGCGAGCAATGGCGCCGCGTCGCGCCAAGTATAGCCCGGCCACTACCAGTGCGACGCCCAAACCGGTTTGCAGGGTCAAAGGCTCGTCAAACAACAGGTAAGCCATAACTGCCGTAGTCGGAGGCGTTAGATACAGATACTGCGTCACTTTGGTGGCTTCGCCGATTTTCAGCATATACAGCCACAACAACACCGCCGCCAGTGAAAGCACGAACACAGACCACATCCAGGCGCCGATAAAGTTGGGGTTCCACTGCACCTCACGGGTTTCCAGCGTGAAAGCGGCGATCAGGAACATGATCAGCGCAGCGATGTATTGCCATAAGCCGCCAGAGATCAAGTCCGTCTTGCCCCCCTTAACCGATTGCCAAAGCGTTGCTCCGGATATGCCCAGCAAGGCGATAATGCTGGCGGTCAGGCCTGCGCCGGTAATATGTCCAGATAGTTTTCCGCCCTGCAGCACCACAACGCCTAATCCCGCCAGTCCCAGCATCACGCCAATCCATTGCAAGGGACGTAAGGGCGAGCCAATTCCCAAAGGCCAACTGACTAGCGCGGTCAGCAAAGGCTGCACGCCGACAATCAGAGCGACGATGCCTGCCGGCATACCCGCCGCAATGGCGTAGAACACGCCGCCGAGGTAGAGACCATGAGTTCCAATGCCGGTAATCATCTGCTGGCGGCGCTGCTCGGCGTTAAGCCGCGGGCGCTTCATAGTGATCGCCAGGAGCGCGAATAGAGGCACGACCAGCAGCATGCGCAGGCTAAGAAAGGTGAAGGGCTCGGCGTAAGGCAGGCCCCATTTGGCGCTGACGAACCCGGTCGCCCACAACAAGACAAAAAGATAAGGGATATAGGTGGCCTGCATACTGTCTCTATCGCCGCAACGGCATTAATTTACTGAATTGAGGATCTTTATTGTAAGGGGAGCGTTAAATCTACGATAAGCCACAGATTGTTGTCGTTTGCAGGGATACAGATTGACGGCACAGAGTCTGTTATGACGGCAGTGAGGAGTACAGATAAGGCTTTAAGCAGCCCTCGGTTTAACCCCGAAGGCCATGTGATTCGCGGGCTCAGAACAAGGGGGAGGGAGCCAGGGGGATCAGATCGGTCAGCAGTTCCGCTAGGAAACGTTCATCTACGGTATCGAACGCGTCAATGTGATCGGAATCGATATCGAGCACGGCGGCGACGTCGCCATTGGCGTTGAACAGCGGCAGAACAATCTCGCTTTGCGTTGTGCCGGAGCAGGCGATATGGCCGGGAAACTTGTTAACGTCAGGCACCAGCTGCACTTTTTGCTCACGGGCGGCAGCGCCGCAAACGCCGCGATTGAACGGAATAGTTAGACAACCGTGGCCGCCCTGATAGGGGCCTACTTTCATTAATTCATGGGCCACGACGCGGTAAAAACCGGTCCAGTGAAAATACTCGAAGCGATGATGAAGCTCGCAGACGACAGTGGAGAGAATCGCCGTCCAGTCCGTTTCTCCCTCGATAGCGTGACGGATCGCCCGCAGGGTGTGTTGGTAGTGAGCGGACTTTTCTTCCTCGGAGCTCAATAAAGGCAGGCTGTCATACATGGTTGTGCGTTCCCTGAATAAAAACGCTCACTATCATAGCGGTTGCGTCGGCGGCTTGGCCATAGCTCCAGTGCGTTTGCAAAGCAGATAAACTCCGGCGCCGACGCTGGAGAAAATTGCCCGAAATCAGATAAGTAGCGGAATGTCACTGAAATCGTCGCGGAATTCAGTATGATCGCGAAAAACGCCTGCCGGTGGCTGTTCGTGCGGAATAGCCGCCCTTAAAACGGCGCATAAGAATTATCTAGAAGAACTGCCTACAAAGACTGCGAGGGATATTATGCTGAGACAACTGCTTTCGGGACTGGCGCTTGCGCTGACCTGTCTGGGACTGGCGGGGTGTTGGGCTGGCGCTGCGGCGGTGGCGACGGATGTGGCCATCGTCAAACGTACGGAGCAAAAACATGACTTCGTTCATGCGGTGAAAGAGGGATACGCCAAATATCAGGAAGATTTTGAAGGTATCGACTGCCCGCGCCAGCAATATCGTATCAGCCCGGAAATCATTGAGTTTGTGAAAAACCGGCCGCCTCATGGCCTGGATCAGGCTATTGAGCTGCTGTTGGATATCTACAACGACAAGACCCAGACGGCGGAAGTTCGCTCTCACGCCTTATATCATGTCTCCGTGGCCTATATGCGTCGCCGGGAGAGCAATCTGGATCTGGCCAAAGGTTACCTGCTGACGATCAAGGAAGAGTTTCCTGGCACTCATGACTGCGTCATCGCTTATCTGCTGGAGGAGATCAAAGAACGTAAAGCTTATCAGGAGCAGATGGACGCGCTGGAGGACGAGTAATTCCCGATGCGGCGATCAGAGCGCCGTTAGCTCCAGCAGTTCCAATACTCTGGCGCTGTCGGACAGATCGCCGATAATGCGTCGACTCCCACAGGCCAGGGTCGGCGTCGCCAGCACGGCGTCGCGCTCGGCGGTCTGGGGGCTCTGATCGAGATCGACGATGTTAAGCGTGCAGCGCCCCGCCAGCACATTCTCGCAAAGGTGGCGGGCTGCGCGAACTGCATTCAGCGATACTTTTGAGGCGGACTGCACATAGAGCGTCAGCTCTACCGGCGACGGCTCATGCCCGGGCTGCATCACTGACTCCGCTCGCTGTATCCAGCAGTCGCGTCTGGTGTTCTTTCTCGTACTGCTCAAAGGCTTCCGTCACGACCTGCAGCAGCTTGTCATCCTGCCAGGGCTTAGTCAGGAACTTGAATATCCAGCCTTTGTTCACGGCTTCTGTGATGGTCTCCATATCTACATAACCGGTGAGGATCAGGCGAATTGCGTTAGGGTGCAGTTCTTTCACCCGATTCAAAAACTCCGTTCCCGACATGTCCGGCATGCGCTGATCAGAGATAACCACCTGAATCGGCGTGCGCGCCATGATGTCGAACGCCTGCCGCGATGTGGTGGCGTGGAACACGTTGAACTGATGACGCAGCAGTCGTTTGATAGCGCTGCCCACGTTCATTTCGTCATCCAGCACCAGCAGGTTGCGGGCGGCGGTGGAGGGGGGAGGACGCACGGAGCGAATACGTGGGCTGGCGAGCAGCGCCTCGATGTTCTGCGCACAGGCCGGTCGTCCCAGGAAAAAGCCTTGGCCGACGTCACACCCCAGTCGTTGCAGATAGCGCAACTGAGCTTCCGTTTCGATGCCTTCCGCCACCACTTGCATATGCATGCTTCTCGCCATGGACATGACCGTGCGGGCGATGGAAGCGGTATTGGGGTCGGTAGTTATATCGCGCACGAACGTGATATCAAGCTTGAGCCGATCGAAGGAGAAACTGCGCAGATGGCTGAAACTGGAATAACCCACGCCGAAGTCGTCCACCGCCAGTTTGAGTCTCTGTTCCTTCAAAAGGTTCAGACGCTCGCGCATTTCGTCGACGTTGCGCATGATGGCGCTTTCCGTCAACTCGATTTCGATATGACGGCAGTCCACGCCGGTGTCGGTGAGAATGCTGTGCAGGGCGCTGTCAAAACGCGCCATGGTCAGTTGTTTCGCTGACAGATTAATGGACATGGTCAACGGATGCGGGACCAGATCAGTCCAGGCTTTCGCCTGGACGCATGCGGCGTGCAGGACCCACTCGCCAATGGCGCCGATAAGCCCTGTTTCCTCCGCAATGGGGATGAATTTACCGGGAGGAATGTCGCCCAGCTCCGGTTCATGCCAGCGCAACAGCGCCTCGACGCCGGTGATGACGCCGCTGCGCAGATCCACTTGCGGTTGGTACTCCAGATGAAACTGCTGTTTTTCCAGGGCGGCGCGCAGCCGCACTTCCAGATCCAGGCGCTCCATCGCGGTTTTGTTGAGGTCTTCGGTAAAGAAGTGGAAGCGGTTGCGACCCTCTTCTTTGGCCAGATACATGGCGATATCCGCGTTTTTAATCAGGACTTCGGGGTGGTCGCCATCCTGAGGGTAGATGCTGACGCCGATACTGGCGGAAACCCGAATGTCGCGATGATCCAGTTGAATGGGCTGCGCGATCACGTCCATCAGGCGGGAAATGAAACTGGCGACTTTCTCCGGCGGTGAAATATCCGGAAGAATGATGACGAACTCGTCGCCGCCGTAGCGCACGACAGTGTCGCTGGCGCGGGCCATGCCAGTGAGCCGTTTGGCGATCACCTTCAACATGGCGTCGCCGGCGTTATGGCCGAGGCTGTCATTGATCAACTTGAACTGATCGACATCCAGAAACACGATCGCCACTTTGTGTTTGTTGCGGGCGGCGCGCCACAGCTCCTGACCCAGGCGGTCGCGCATCATGTTGCGATTGGGCAGGCCGGTCAGATCGTCGTGGGAGGCTTGGTATTCCAATTGTTCCTGATAATGTCGGCTCTCAGTGACATCGTTGATCACGGCGACAAAATGGGTGAGCATGCGACGGTCATCGTAAACCGGAGCGATGTGCAGCTCATTCCAGAACTGCGATCCGTCCTTGCGCTGGTTGCGCAATAGAACGCAGCCTTCCTCCCGGTTGCGAATCAAAAAGTGCAGGGACTCTCTGCGGCGGTCTTCATCAATGTCGCTTTGCAGAAAAAACGGCCCTTTCCCTACCACCTCACCGCTGCTATACCCCGTAATGCGTTCGAATGCGGGATTGACGTAAACCAGCGGCAGGTCGGGGCGGCGCGCATTGAGAATCAGTATGCCATTGGGGGTCGACTCCACGGCGCGATCGCGCAAGCGCAGCGATTCCTCCGCTTTTTCCCGGGCATGCCGGGTGCGCAGGGAGACTACGCCGTAGTAAAGATCATCAGCGAGCTGCTCAAGCAACTCGATCTCTTCGTGGTCGAAAGCCTCCGCGTACTCCGAATAAATGACCATGATTCCCAGCGTCTCAGGAGACTTGCCCACGGGTAAGGCGATCATACACTGACTCAAAGGCTGGCTGTTCGAGTTTGGCGGAAGCCCGTAGAGCTCTGACAGATCGTGTTGTGTTACGGAGCAGTCTTCGCGAAGCGCCCGGATCACTGGATCATTCTCATCCAGGGCCAGACGATGGCGCTCTTTCATTAGCGTGAACGGCGTCTCGTCTCCAGCCAGAATGACTTTGCTGGAGGTATCCAGACGACCGTCGTCCACCCACCCGAACCAGGCGGTTTGGTGGCGGCCGACGCCAACCAGCTGACGACAGAAAGAATCAATTAAACGTCGCTCATCGCTCTCTCTCACCAAGTGATGGTCGCAGGCGGTGAGCACCGCCAACGTGCGATTGCGTCGCTGCAGCAAATGTTCGCGCTTGCGGTGGTCCGTCACGTCATGCAACGTGATCAGATGGGCCTGGATGTCGTTCCAGGGCACCGGCTGCGCGCGCATTTCCGCGATGCGTTTGCCGCCTCTGGGAAACTCTACTTCCGCATAGTCGCCAATCAGGCAGGGAGCGCCGAATGACTGGCCGATCAGCATCTCTTTGGGCTTGCCGAAAATCCGCTCAGCCGCGGGGTTGGCGAAGCGGATGACGCCTGCATCGTCAATCACCAGAATACTGTCTGCTTCGGCTGAAACTAGGGCGCCGAGGCGGTTTTCGCTGCGACGCAATGCATCCTCATTTTGCTTCTGCTTACTGATGTCGGTGACATAGAGGTTGGCGACTTTTTCTTGAGAAGACGCTGAGCGGTCACAGGAGAGAGTCAGTAGAAAATGCCGGCCGTTGCGCTCTAACTCCAGCATCGCTGTCTTTCCTGAGCCCATCACTTTTTTCAGTGTGGCAGCCCAGGTTGAAGGAATGTGGTCGCCAATGGCGGTTCCCCATAACTTGAGAAATTCCGCCGCCGCGTAATTGACGTAGATAATGGCTCCGTCGCGGGTCGCGCGCATGATGGGGTGAGGGCTCAAGGTCGCCAGACTGGCCATGGAGCCGATTTGTTCATTGGTTTCCCGGCTGTCCGTGATATCGCGACCGATGGATTGGAACTCCAGCAGCCGTCCTTGTGAGTCAAATATTCCGCGATCCGTCCATAGCAACCAGCGCTGGGCTCCATTTCCGTCAATAACTTTGCGTTCTTGCTGACTGACAGGGGAGGATTGCGTTATCCGGCGCATTTGTTCATGAATCACATTGCGCTCTTCAGCCGGCGACAGAGTGAAGATCGATTTTCCAATCAATGCGTTTCTGGAAGATCCAAAGTAACGGCAGTATTGCGAGTTCACATAAGTGATAGCGCCATCCGGCTTCCAGCGGCAGATCAATTCAGGAATATCGTCGAGGATGTACTGAAAACGGGCTTCATGAGGAACGGCGAGAAAAGGACCTTTTACGGCGCGCCGTCCGCTGGGAAGGACTTTGTCAGACCTGGGCCCGGCGTGGGCCTGCGGCTGGCGCAGACGTCCGCTGTTCCTTGTATTCTTCGGCATCCATCTTAGTCCTTATAAGCCCTGAAATCTCTCAGTCGGTCTCAAAAGAATAGGTCAGCTTACTCAATATATCCAAGGCTCACGGGCGCGAAAAATGAGCAGGCGGCCCCGTGGATATGCGAACGCAGGGGGGAGGAGGCGTTAAGTGTCGGAAATCGCGACGGATTTATAAAAGGTGGGATTCGGCGGCGAATTACCGCCGCCGAAAAAAGCAGAATCAGGCGTTTTTACTCGCCTGTTCCCGGGCGATAGCGCGGTACGCGATATCTTTGCGGTAGTACATATCCTGCCAGTCGATGCGGGCGACCTGCTCATAGGCTTTTTGTTGCGCTTCGGTGACGTCCGCGCCCAACGCGGTAGCGCACAGAACGCGTCCGCCCTGAGTGACCACATGGCCGTCTTGCATGGTCGTGCCGGCGTGGAACACCTTGGCGTCAGCCCGGTCTGCGTTTTCCAGCCCGGAAATAACGGCGCCTTTAGCATAGCTGTCCGGATATCCGCCGGCGGCTAATACTACGCCCACGGCGGCGCGCGCGTCCCAGTCCGATGTTTTGCTGTCCAGCTCGCCTTGTGTGGCGGCGATGCATAGCTCAACCAGATCCGACTGCATGCGCATCATGATGGGTTGGGTTTCCGGGTCGCCGAAACGGCAGTTGTACTCAATGACCTTCGGTGCGCCGTCAGCGCTGATCATCAAGCCAGCGTACAGGAAGCCCACATAGTCGTTGCCTTCCTGCGCCATGCCTTGCACGGTGGGATAAATCACTTCGCGCATGATGCGCTCATGGACGCTATCGGTAACAACCGGGGCAGGGGAGTAAGCGCCCATGCCGCCAGTGTTGGGACCGGTGTCGCCATCGCCTACGCGTTTGTGATCCTGGCTGGTGGCCATGGGCAACACGTTCTTGCCGTCCACCAGCACGATGAAGCTGGCTTCTTCGCCTTCCAGAAATTCTTCAATCACCACGCGGTGCCCCGCGTCGCCGAACTTGGCGTCAGCCAGCATATCACGCACGGCGTCTTCCGCTTCTTCCAGCGTCATCGCAACGATAACGCCTTTGCCTGCGGCAAGTCCGTCTGCTTTCACTACAATCGGAGCGCCTTGTTCGCGCAGGTAGGCGAGGGCGGGCTCAATCTCAGTGAAGCTCTGATAGGCGGCGGTAGGAATGTTGTGGCGGGCCAGAAAATCTTTCGTGAAGGCCTTCGAGCCTTCCAGTTGCGCGGCGCCCTGAGAGGGGCCGAAGATTCGCAAACCTTCCGCCTGGAAGCGGTTTACAACGCCCGCCACCAAGGGGGCTTCCGGGCCGACGATAGTGAGCTCCACCTGGTTGTCTTTCGCGAAGGCGATCAGCGCATCGAAGTCGAGCACATCAATCGCCACGTTTTCCAGTTTGGGCTCCAGAGCTGTGCCGGCGTTGCCGGGCGCGACAAATACGGTGTTTACATAATCCGCCTGCGCCGCTTTCCAGGCCAGGGCGTGTTCCCGACCGCCGCTGCCGATGACCAAAACATTCATCTGTTTGCTCCACATTTGCGAGCGGAGCCTGACGCTCCGCGGTAATTGGGGTTTAGCGGCTACTCGGACGCTGGTAGCCGCTGGTGCGGAATTAGTGTCGGAAATGGCGCATGCCGGTGAACACCATGGCGATGCCGTGTTCATTGGCCGCGTCGATCACTTCTTGGTCGCGCATTGAGCCGCCGGGCTGAATGATCGCTGTAATGCCGGCCGCCGCCGCTGCGTCAACACTGTCCCTGAAAGGGAAGAAAGCGTCTGAAGCCATGACCGAACCTTTGACTTCCAGGTTCTCATCCGCTGCTTTGATACCCGCGATCTTGGCGCTGTAGACACGGCTCATCTGGCCGGCGCCGATGCCGATAGTGCGTCCGCTCTTGGCGTAAACAATTGCGTTGGACTTCACGAACTTGGCGACTTCCCAGGCGAACAGCAGGTCGTTCAGCTCCTGTTCCGTCGGCGCGCGATCCGTCACCATTTTCAGCGCATCCATATTCACCATGCCCAGATCGCGGTCCTGCACCAGCAAGCCGCCAGTAACGCGCTTGAAGTCGAACGCGCTGAGGCGTTCGCCCTGGAATTCTCCGCATTCCAGCACGCGGACGTTGGTTTTGGCGGACAGTGCGGCGCGAGCGCCTTCGCTGACTTTTGGCGCGATGATCACTTCCACGAACTGACGGGAAATAATCGCCTGCGCCGTGTCGGCGTCCAGCTCGCGATTAAAGGCGATGATGCCGCCGAAAGCGGAGGTGGGGTCCGTCGCATAGGCCAGTTCATAGGCTTGTTTGATGTCTACGCCAATGGCGACGCCGCATGGATTGGCGTGTTTGACGATAACGCAGGCGGCGTCGGCGAATGGTTTCACGCACTCCAGCGCCGCGTCTGTATCGGCGATGTTGTTATAGGACAGTTCCTTGCCCTGCAACTGCGTGGCGGTGGAGACAGAGGCCTCACGAGCGTTTGCTTCAACATAAAAGGCGGCGCTTTGGTGAGGGTTCTCACCGTAACGGAGATCCTGCTTTTTAATGAACTGCTGGTTAAGCGTGCGCGGATAAGCGCTTTCTTCAGTCTGAACCTTCAGGCCGAGATAATTGGCGATGGCGCCATCGTAGGCGGAAGTGTGTTCAAACGCTTTGACGGCGAGATCAAAACGACGAGAGAAAGCCAGCGCGCCGCCATTTGCCTGCAACTCGGCGACAATGCCGTCGTAATCGGAAGGATTAACCACAATCGCTACATCTTTATGGTTTTTCGCCGCAGAACGCACCATTGTCGGACCGCCGATGTCGATATTTTCAATCGCATCCACCAGTGAGCAATTGGGGCGGGCGATGGTGGCTTCAAAAGGATAGAGATTGACGACCACCAGATCGATTTGCGCGATGTCGTGCTCCGCCATGACGGCGTCGTCGTGACCGCGACGGCCCAGAATGCCGCCATGTACTTTGGGGTGCAGCGTTTTCACCCGCCCGTCCATCATTTCCGGGAAGCCGGTGTAGTCAGAGACTTCACGCACCGGGACGGATTCCTGCTGCAATAATTTATACGTACCGCCGGTGGACAGGATTTCCACGCCGAGATCAGCCAGGGATTTGGCGAATTCGACGATGCCGGATTTATCGGAAACGCTGATGAGCGCTCGTTTGATCTTCACATTATCTGGGCTGGACATGATAAGTTGATCTCTTGCCTTAGTGCAGAATTATCAGGGTCAGTTACCGAAACGCCAACAGACCCTAGCGTAAAAAAGCTTAGCCTGTTGCGCAAAAAACAAAAGAGGGCTCTTGTACCGGACATTTCAGAGTTGGATGAGAAATGTCGGCGAGCCCTCTTTTAAAAGATGTGTGATTCAGCGATTACAGCAGATCGTACTGCTTCAGCTTCTTGCGCAGCGTGCCGCGGTTCAAGCCCAGCAGGACAGAAGCCTTGGTTTGGTTGTTGCGGGTGTATTTCAGCACCTGCTCAAGCAGGGGAGCTTCAACTTCGGAAAGCACCATTTGATAGACGTCTTTGACGGGAGCTCCGTCCAGTTGCGCGAAGTAGTTCGCCAGCGCTTGATCAACGCTATCGCGCAAAGTCATGGTTTGAGTGGCCGACTGCTCCACGGTCAGTAAATTATTAGCTCCAGAACCGGTTTCTGTTGTAACGATAGATTCTGTAGTCATGCGGCTTTTTCCTCTCCTTCAATACTCAGATGCTCAAAAAAGTGATGGAGTTCATCCAGCTGCGCTTGAGCATCGTTTAAACGATTAAATTGTGACTTGAAAATGGCCCCAATATTTGCGGTTTGCAGATACCAGCCCGCATGCTTGCGTGCGATGCGGACGCCTTGGTAGTCACCATAAAACTCGTGTAACGCTTTAATATGACCGATGAGTATCTGCTTAATCTCATCCATTGGCGGTTCCGGTAAGCGCTCTCCGGTAGCGATAAAGTGTTCGATTTCACGGAAAATCCAGGGACGCCCCTGGGCTCCTCTGCCGATCATCAAAGCGTCGACGCCGGTGTAATCCAGCACATGCCTGGCTTGCTCAACACAGGTAATATCGCCGTTGGCAACCACCGGAATGGAAACGCTTTGTTTGATTTCAGCTATAGTGTCGTACTCCGCCGTTCCCTCGTATTTGCACTCGCGGGTTCTGCCGTGCACAGCGAGCGATTGTATGCCGCAATCTTCCGCAATGCGGGCGACAGTCACCCCGTTCCGGCTCTGCCGGCTCCATCCGGTGCGTATTTTCAATGTCACCGGCACAGAGACAGCGCTTACCACAGCCGTCAATATATCTTTCACCAGGGCTTC
This sequence comes from Hahella sp. HN01, assembly GCF_018986435.1. GTDB lineage: Bacteria > Pseudomonadota > Gammaproteobacteria > Pseudomonadales > Oleiphilaceae > Hahella. Next base: position 44,617 of record NZ_JAHMIN010000024.1, read on the forward strand.
ATCTCTTAACAAAGCGGAGCCCGCCGCTTTGTTACAGACCTTTTTAGCGGGACAACCCATGTTGATATCGATGATTTGCGCGCCATGTTCGACGTTGTATCTCGCCGCTTCGGCCAACATCTCTGGCTCAGCGCCAGCGATTTGCACTGCAATGGGCTCGCCTTCGCCGTCGTGATCCATACGTAATCTGGATTTTCGGGTATCTCGCAGATCCGGATTCGCAGCCATCATTTCCGATACTGCGAGGCCTGCGCCCAGACTACGGCACAGCAGCCTGAAGGGGCGGTCGGTCACTCCAGCCATCGGGGCCAGTATCAAATTGTTACGCAACTCATAGGGTCCAATTTTCACGGCCGCTTCCGCTCTGGTCATAAGAAATGACTAAAAAGTGTTCGCCCTGGATAGGGGTGCCTATGATACTCAGATGATTAATGACGGGAAAGACTTGAAATTTTAAAAATAGAGTATTTTTTATCCCAAATCTCAATATGTTGATCATTCGTTAATCATAACGACGAGGCGTATAGGTTAAATGGCCTATTTCTAGAACTTGGCCACTGAGTCAAGTCCAAATCGCGCTTGTTTACATCAGCTTTGTCACAGTGGCGTGTAGCTTCCGGCGCTTTTCTATTGGGTGGGCGCCGGGCCGGATAATGCAGAGATGAAGTCGAGTGTGTAATTGACCGCCTGTTTACCTGGGTCGAGGATTTCCAGGGTGATATGCACAGGCGCGCCCGGCGGCATTTGCGTCATGTCCTTGGCTTCGCCGGACAGGTACTCCAGCGGCGCAAAGATGCGATGCGCAATGACGTTGTTATTAATGTCTGAAAAGTTCAGCGAAATATTTGGGAAGGGCTGCGCAAAGCTGGCTTGATTGGTGATGATGGCGTCAATGATCAGCGCCTTGTTAACCAATGGGTGACTGCGCACCACCAGGTTCTGACTACGAATCTGGCCCACGTCATATAAAGAAGGCAGGGTGCAGCCGATAACTTCGCATGCCTTGGCGTACCAGGGGCGCAGTTGGTCGTAGCGGGCCAGCTTATCGAAATGGAACCACGCCAACTGTGAAACCAGGAACACCACCAACAGCAGGTTGGCGAAGGTCCACATGATTTTACTTAATACTCCGGGTGACGCTTTCTGCTCATATGCGTGATCGATACTGATCGGTTCTGCGCGTAACCCATGGAACTGGGAGGGAGGCTCCGCGTGCATGGGCGCTTCAAACTCAGGATAGCTTTCGTATTCCGGTTCTGGTTCCGGCGCAGCAGGCGCCGGAACGGGCTCTGGTTTGGGCGGCGGCGGAGGCTCGACTTTCAACGCCTCTTTAGGCGCTGCTTTTTTAACGTCCTGCTTTGTTTCCTGAACGGGCGGAGGAGGGGGCGCAGCTTGTCCGGGACGCTCCAGCTCACGCAGCATCTGTTCGGCCCAGCTTTCGTCAGTGGCTTCCTCTTCTTCCGGCTCATCCGGCGTTTCAAATTCGCGTTTAGCGCTGGGGCCGCCTCGATCAAGCTCCCTGAAGCTGTCGCTCAACTCACTCTGGTCGAACATGCCGCCGGAGTAGCCTTCGTCATCTTTGTCCTCTTCCGGATTATCCTGAAATAGGAATTCATCATCGTCGTCCCCGGCGGCGACTAACGCGTCAGTCAGATCGCCAAGATCGTCGTCTGGGTCCATCGCTGTGAGCGGAGTGATAATTGAAGAAGAGGCTTTTACTGCGCTTTCTTTTACGCTGGGCTCAACTTTGGGCTTCGCCGCTGCTTTAGGCGCGGGAGCTGCTGCTGTCGCTTGTCGGGCTGGTCTGGGAGGCGGCGCTTTAACGGGAGTCGGGTCCACATGCGCTGGAGCGCTGTCAGACATTAAATGCTCCGCTGCGTTGAATACCTTCATACAAGCGCCGCATCTTACTTTGCCATGGGCGGCTTGCAGCTGTTTATCAGTAACCCTGAAACTTGCAGCGCAATGTGGGCAGCGAGTGAGCAAAACGCCTCCTGGAAAAAAACTGCGTCAGTAGTTAAATGTAGACCAACTCTATGTTAGGGGTGTTCCTGCAAATGGGGCGCCGAGATCGTCGCACATTCACAAAGTTGTTTAAAAATGAATGAATTGTTCCCTATTTGCAAGAGCAACTTTGCGCTCCATTGTCGCCTAGCGGAGGGGGGCTGTCTATCGCGGGAGTGGCTAACCGGCGCCTTGAAAAAGACGCCGGATTGGCGATCAATAAGGCAGGCGTCTACCACTGATCAGGACCCAGTCCTCTTTGTACTCGGTGGGGTCCAGTTCGAAGTAATTGCGGTACGCTTCCGCCACAGCTTCTTCCTGATCTTTCAGTATGCCGGACAGAGCGATGGAGCCGCCGGGCAGGGTAAGCGCCGCCAGTTTGGGCGCCAGACTTATCAGGGGATTCGCCAGGATATTGGCGATAACGACTTCCGCCTGCATCTCCGGCATTTTTTCTGGGAAGTGCAGAGTCAGACCTTCGCTGACGCTATTGCGCTCGGCGTTGTCGCGACTGGCCTCCAGAGCCTGAGGGTCGATATCCGTGCCGGTGGCGTGATCCGCTCCCAACAATAAGGCGGCGATGGCGAGTACGCCGGAGCCGCAGCCAAAGTCGATAACCTGCTTGCCTTGCAGCTTCTGGCTATCCAGCCATGTGAGGCAAAGCGCGGTTGTGGGGTGAGTACCGGTTCCAAAAGCCAATCCGGGGTCGAGCAATAGGTTGACGCCGTTTGGATCTTCGGGCTCTCCCCAGCTTGGACAAATCCAAAGCCGGGAGCCAAAGCGCATGGGGTGGAAGTGGGTCATCCACTCCCTTTCCCAGTCGCGGTCTTCAATGACTTCGCACTCAATGTCCGCCGCCGCAATCTGATTACGCTCCAATTGCTCACGGACCATTTCTGCGCTGGTGTCCGCGCTGAAAAGCGCGACGACCTGAGTGTTGCGCCACAGGGGCGTGGTTCCAAGGTCAGGCTCAAGGACGGGATCGTCGGCGGCGTCGAGCATGGTGACGGAGAGGGTGCCAAGGCCCTCGAAAATCTGCTCCAGAGCGACCGCCCCGGCTTCATCAGTTAAGACTTTTACTTGTAACCAGGACACCTGTGTTCCTCAAATCAAGCTTTTAACAGCTTTTCCAGATAGTGAATGGTGTACTCCATACGGCGTACGCCTGCGTCGGTCACTAACCGGCGGTGCAGAGGAATATTGGTTTTGATGCCTTCCACCAGCATTTCGTCCAGAGCATTGTTCATGCGATCCAGCGCGTTGTTGCGGTTGGAGCCCCAGCAAATCACCTTGCCGATCAGTGAGTCGTAATAAGGGGGAACCTTATATCCGCTATATAAATGGGAGTCAACACGCACGCCGTTGCCGCCTGGCGCGTGGTAATGCGTGACGGTCCCGGGACTGGGAGCGAAGGTGCGTGGATCTTCCGCGTTGATGCGACACTCGATGGCGTGACCGCGGAACTGGATGTCTTCCTGCTTGATGGACAGAGGCATGCCAGCGGCGATGCGTAACTGCTCTTTCACGATATCTACGCCAGTGATCATCTCTGATACAGGATGCTCAACCTGAACGCGCGTGTTCATCTCAATGAAGTAAAAACGCCCGTCCTGGTACAGGAACTCGAATGTACCTGCGCCACGGTAACCGATGTCCAGACAAGCCTGCACACAGGAGTTCAGTGTGGCGGCGCGGGCTTCAGGATCAACGTCCGGCGCTGGGGCTTCCTCCAGAACTTTCTGGTGGCGGCGCTGCAGGGAGCAGTCGCGGTCGCCCAGGTGGATAACGTTGCCCTGTCCGTCGGCCAGCACCTGTACTTCAATGTGGCGGGGACGGTCGAGGAACTTTTCCAAATAAACAGTGGGGTCGCCAAAAGCGGCCTTGGCTTCGCTTTGCGTCAATTGGATGGCGTTGAGCAGCGCAGCTTCGCTGTTGACCACCTGCATACCGCGTCCTCCACCGCCGGAAGCGGCCTTGATGATGACTGGGTAGCCGATTTTGCGAGCAACTTCCAGCGTGCGTTCTTTGTCTTCAGTGATAGGGCCGTCAGAGCCCGGTACTGTCGGCACGCCCGCTTTGCGCATGGCCTGGATAGCGGAGACTTTGTTGCCCATCAGGCGGATGGTGTCCGGTTTGGGACCGATAAAGACGAAGCCGCTTTTTTCCACCTGCTCGGCGAAATCGGCGTTTTCCGCCAGAAAACCGTAGCCTGGGTGAATGCCCACGCTGTCCGTCACTTCCGCTGCGCTGATAATGGCGGGGATGTTCAGGTAGCTGTCTGTGGGGCTGTTCGGGCCGATACAGACTGACTCGTCCGCCAGCCGTACATGCATCAGGTCGCGATCCACGCTTGAGTGCACCGCTACGGTATTAATGCCTAACTCTTTGCAGGCGCGCAGGATGCGTAACGCAATTTCGCCTCGGTTGGCGATAAGCACTTTTTCCAACATGGTAGGAGTACCCTAAAAAAACATTGCCGTCCGGCTTGCGCCGGAATGATCAGGATGTCCCGCTGGGCGGGAAGAGTCCGGATAGTGACTCTTAAACAATCGAGAACAGCGGCTGGTCGAACTCCACCGGTTGTCCGTTTTCCACCAGAATGGCTTCAACTGTGCCGGACTTGTCCGCTTCAATCTGGTTCATCATCTTCATTGCTTCGACAATGCACAGTACGTCGCCGGCTTTGACGGTTTGTCCAACTTCAGCGAACACTGGCGCGGAGGGCGATGGCGCACGGTAGAAGGTGCCAACCATGGGGGACTTGACCAGATGGCCGTTATATTGTGGTCCGGCGTCTGCTTCCGCAGCAGGAGCGGTCGCAGCCAAGGGAGCCGCCGCAGGGCGCGCTTCTACTGCCGCAGAAGTGACGTACACAGGCTCGGCGCCAGCCAGACGGCGGCTGATGCGTACGGAATCATCGCCTTCTTTAATTTCGATTTCGGCGATGTCTGATTCTTCAATCAGTTCAATAAGTTTTTTTACTTTTCTGATATCCATCATAGGCTCTCGTAATTTATTTTCCGGTAATCTTTGAAAAGGCGGCCTGTAAAGCGAGTTCGTAACTCTGGCTGCCGAATCCGCATATCACACCGACGGCGACATCGGAGAAATAGGAATGGTGGCGGAACGCCTCGCGGGCGTGCACATTGGACAAATGCGTCTCAATAAAAGGAATGCCGACACCAAGAAGGGCGTCGCGTAGCGCCACGCTGGTATGGGTAAAGGCCGCTGGATTGATAATGATGAAGTCCACGCCTTCTTTCTTGGCTTCATGGATGCGATCAATCAGTTCGTACTCTGCATTGCTTTGCAGCGTCAGCAGATGGTGGCCTGCCTGCCTGGCGATTTCCGTCAGGCGGAAATTAATATCGTCCAAGGTTTCTGCGCCATAAATTTCCGGTTCGCGCGTTCCCAATAAGTTCAAATTAGGGCCGTGCAACACTAGAATGCTTGCCATGGCGTCTTGTCCTTATATGTCGGATATTTAAGGTGTAATTAAAGCAAGATTTCGGAAGTTTGACTCTTTTGTCTACTATATTCAAGCAGATTGCCGCAGTTTGCGGTCATACTTTGGTAGTAGCGCTGGAGCTGTGGGAATAGGTGCGATTTTCCCAGAAAAAACAGGGCGTTTCGCAGACTTGGTGGGAGCTTTTACGTCACCGTCATGATAACGGCGACAATGGCAATTAACCCGGTCCTGTGAACTATTTTTGATACTTCGGTTTAAAACACAATAAGCGCATTGTTGTAGGCGGTTTCCACGATGGCTGGAAACCGGCCAATTCCGGGCCTCTGAACCTATCTGAACACCTTCACGCAGTTTCGGCCTGCGTGTTTGGCTTCATACAACGCTTTATCCGCCTTTTGCGCCAGCACCTGTTGGGTGTTGCCAGCCTGATAGGCGGCGATACCGCAGCTGAACGTCACTTTGAATGTGTCCTCCTCGGTGGGGTGCATCAGTTCTCCAAAACGTTCGCGAATGTCGTTCATCATATTCTTGGCGTCGCACTCATCGGTATTAGGGAGCACGACAGCAAATTCTTCTCCGCCGTAACGGCCAATATGGTCGGTCTTGCGCAGCCGCTGCTTGAGGAATAGCGACATGCTCTTCAACACTCTGTCGCCAACGGGGTGGCCATGGGTGTCGTTGATGCGCTTGAAGTAGTCGATGTCCATCATGGCGAAGCTGAGAGGCTCGCCGGTCTGATTGGCCTTGTTGATCTCCATGCTGAGCAGATTCAGCGTATGGGTATGGTTATAGAGTCCAGTCAGGCTGTCGCGGATCATCATGGCGTGCAAGGTGCGCGCGCGCCGCCCGCGGTTGTGAATGGTGGCGATCAGGTGTCGAGGATTGATCGGTTTCACCAGGAAGTCGTCGCCGCCAAGGCTCATCGCGTGCAACTGCTTGTTGATGTCGTCTTCCGCGGACAGATAAATAATAGGGACGCTGACGAACTTGTCCTGTTGCCGAATCACTTTGGCCAGCTCCGTTCCGGTGCAGCCCGGCATGTACATGTCCATGATGATGATTTCAGGAGAGAACTCTTCCAGGGCGATCAAAACCTGCATCGGGTCGGTGATGATCTTGGCGGTCATGCCCGCTTTGCGTAGGGTACTTTCCATAAACGCGGCCTGGGCTCTGGAGTCGTCCACCACCATGATGCGGTAGGGATCATGGGCGCTGGAGCGAGTGTAAGTCTCCACTTTCTCGATAAGCTGCGCCGCGTCAAGGGTCCGTTCTACAAACTCTTCGCCTCCGCAACGCGCTGCTTCGAGGCGAGTCTTGATGTCGCCCTCGCGAGGACAGATGAACATGACCGGAATAGGCGTCTCATGATTGCCCTGGATACGCTTGATCAGCTCGATGCCGGCGTTTTTCTCGCCGCCAAAGTCCACGTCGACAATCATGGTTTCAGGTTTGTTTTTCTGGGTCGCCGCCTGCAGGGTATCGTGAGTTGAATACAATTCGCCGCGAAAACCAAAAAACTGCATTTGTTGAGCAATGCGCTGCGCCAGGTCTTTCTGATTCAGGGCCAGATAGATCGGTGATCGTAGATAGGTTCGGTTGGCGCTGCTGTCTTTGCGATCGGTTTTGCGCTGGGTGACGGTCGCCAGCTGCATGACCTGCTGCTCCACTGCGAGAATATCTGCGGTAGTAACAGGGGTTTTACGCAGACTGATGCTCTTGAGACTGGTGTTGATCGACTGTGCGATACACAGATGATCCGTCATGTCGAAACGGGCTGCGTAACGACCTAATTTATCGGTTGCAAGTTGGAAATCGGAAAACCACTGTTTGTCCTGCCAGTTCCTTTGCTTCAGCTGTTGCCATGCTTCCAGGACAATACGCGCCTGTGTCGTGACGCGACCGGCGAAGTGCTGCTTGAGTTTGTCCCGTTGACTTTCTATGGTCATAGAGAGGGTAAATCCGCTTCCATTAGTGGTTGCAACCAGTTTTTCTTTCTTCTATGCGCCTGATTTACAAGTACAAAATTCAAGCCAGGACGTATTGATATAAGTTTCAGTATAGTTTGGCAATTTTATTTAAATATAGTCGTAAACTGTATGTGTATGTAAATTCTTGTGCATTTGTGTAGTAGCGCAAACCTTTAAGCGTCAACTGCGGGTGGTTTGGGCGGAAAGCGCTGAATCTGTGATCAAATCCGACGGAGTCGCCATGATTGATAATAATAAAGCATTGCGTGACAAACGATCGATCAAAGTGCTGATGCTGGGCCTGATCTCCACGATGTTGTTGATTTTGTTAGGGGGCGTGTTCGGCCTTAATTTGTGGCAGAAGAAGTTGTATCTGCAGGATCAGCTACAGTCTCACGCCAGAGATTCCGCCACCTCGTTGGGTTTATCCGTTTCTCATGTGGCGGACCCGCAGGACTGGGTGGTTGCGTCTTCCATGGTGGACGCTATCTTTGACTCAGGCGCTTATCAGGGTATTCGTATTATAGATCAAGAAGGACGCTCGGTCGTGGCGCGAACCAGCTCCAAGGATCTGGAAGGCGTGCCCAAATGGTTTGTGCGCTGGCTCGATCTGCAGGCGCCGGTAGGTGAGGCGGAAGTGATCGCTGGTTGGCGCCCGGTTGGGCGTTTGATGGTGCAAAGCGATCCGGGCATCGCCTATCGAGAACTATGGGCGACGCTGCGTAATCAACTGGCCTGGTTTGCGGTAGTCACCGTCTTTGCATTTGCGGCTTTCCATTTACTGTTGAGCAGTCTGCTGCGCCCTTTGCAGCGGCTGGAGCAAGCGGCGCATCGAATTGAAGATAAGCATTTCGATGTCTCACTGCCGATTCCGGGCACTCGGGAATTGGCGAAAGTCACGTTGGCGGTAAACAGCATGGCGGACCATTTGCGACGCTCATTCGAAGAGCAGGTGGCCACCATTGAGTCGCTGCGCAAACTGGCGTTGTTGGATTCCGTCACTGGCGTGCTGAACCGACAGTCCTTTGATAATCGCTTACAGGCGGCTCTGGCGGGAGATGATGGTGACAGTGTCGGCGCGCTGCTGTTGGCGCAGCTGTCAGGCTTGTCTGAGTACAACGATCAGTTTGGAAGAGAGCAGGGGGATGCGCTGCTCAAGCAGATGGCGGAAGTCATCCATGACGAATGCCTGTCGCATATCGGCAGTTATGTGGGCCGCCGTGGCGGCGGTTGCTTCACCGTATTTCTCAGTGGTCTGACGGATAGTCGTGCGGAAGCTGTGGCGGAGCGCTTGCTGGAAAGATTGACATCGCTGCCGTTGATTAAGAATTGGGGCGGCTCCAATCGTCTGCACATTGGCGTAGTCAATACAGAGGGGCGAACGCCCTTGGCGCAGGTGCTGTCGGTGGCGGACTTCGCGATGAGGGTGGCGCAAAAATCCTGCACGAATGCGTGGCGCAAAGGGCGCAGTAGCGGGCGAGAAGCGGGTCAGAAGCCGCTTACGGCGACGGAGTGGCAATCCCTCTTGTTGTCGACGCTGGCGGACAAAGGGTTTTATTTACACTTTCAGCCTGTTCTGAGCGACGACTCTCGGAGCTTCCTGTTCCATCAGGCGCTGGTGCGCATGAACATGGAGGGCAGAGTGTTGGCGGCGGCGGAATTTCTTCCTATGGCGGATCGCTTTAACCTGGCGCTGAAAGTGGATGCGCAAGTGCTGGAAGATGCACTGACAAGGCTGGCGGAGCATCATGAGGATGCTGCATTTTGCGTCAGTCTGGCGGTATCCAGTATGCAGTCGGCTGAGTTCGCTGGTCTGGCTAGCGCGATATTGCATCGTTTTTCCGCGCAATGTCCGCGCTTGCTGCTGGAGGTTTCCGAGCACGCCTTGCAGGCGGCCTGGGCGGGGTTTGATCGTCTGTTACAGTTGCGTAATGAACTGGCTTTCCGTATCGTCATCAGCCGATTCGGATCCACCGGTATGCCGTTCGGATATTTGAAAAGTTGTCCGGTGGACATGATCAAAATCGACCCCGGTCTGGTGAAAAATATTCACAAAGATCAGGGGCATCAGTTTTATTTGCGCTCCATCGTGCAGATTGCGCACTCACAGGCCATTAAAGTCATTGGTGTGGGCGTCGAGTCCCAGGACGACTGGGACAGTCTGGTGCAGCTCGGGGTGGACGGCGCAATGGGATATTATCTCTTTCGGCCTCAGGAGAGCCCGCCACATATGGCGGCGCCGTGAGCGGCGGAGCTTGAAGATTGCGAGGAGCGGCAATATCTATGTGGCAGGCGATAAAAGACTTTTTTAATGAACGCGGAGAAGAACTCGGCGATTACGTGGGAGGTGGTTTTTTGGCTAAATTGATTGGCGGCGCTCTGGGCGTATATTTAATCGCCGCATTATTTGTGGGTTGGTACTGGAGCTCTGAACCAGAGCTATTTGAGGTGGGCCCCAAAGCCAGGAGCGTGGTGACGGATCAGAACCGCCCGCTGGTCGTTGGCAGTACGACTACGGCGACGCTTATCACCCTGGTCGACACCTTGTTGGAAAAGCCTGGCGGTTATATTTCCAACGACGTATTCCCTCCCGGCCTATGGTTGGACAACATTTCCCATTGGGAATATGGTGTGCTGGTGCAAGTCAGAGACCTGAGCCGCGCCTTGCGTAAAGATATCAGCCGTTCTCAAAGTCAGTCGACGGAAGATCGCGACCTTACAGTGGCGGAGCCTCAGTTTAACTTTGACAGCCGCTCCTGGGTGATTCCTTCTACTGAGGATGAATACCGCCGCGGATTGAAAGCGCTGCGCAGTTATCTGAACCGCTTGTCTGATCCAAACAAGCCTGACGCTCAGTTTTACGCCCGTGCGGATAACCTGCGCAACTGGTTGTCTGATGTGGAAACGCGTCTTGGCAGCTTGTCGCAACGCTTGAGTGAAAGCGTCGGCAAACGGCAGTTGGATATGGCGCTGGCTGGCGACAAGTCGGCGAAGCAGTCTACGCCGGGGCAGGGTGAAGTGGAATTGAAGACTTCCTGGCTGGAGATCGACGATGTCTTTTATGAGGCGCGCGGCACTGCTTGGGCGCTGATTCACATACTCAAAGCCATTGAAGTCGACTTTGGCGATGTGCTGCGGGATAAGAACGCGGTTGTCAGTCTGCGTCAAATTATCGTGGAGCTGGAGGCGACTCAGGAATCAGTGTGGAGCCCGGTCATTCTGAACGGCAGCGGCTTTGGCGTACTCGCCAACCACTCGCTGACCATGGCGTCGTTCATCTCCAGAGCGAATGCGGCGATTATCGATTTACGCAGCCTGCTGGCCCAGGGGTAAGGAAATTCGATTGGCGACGACGCGCGCTATCGTTACACAGGTAGCGCGCGGACATTCTCTTTGAAGTGCTCAGGATTGATGGTGCCGATAATGGCGCTGGATACGCCGGGATGGGCGAATACGAACTCCATGCTTTTCCGCAAGGGATCTTCATGGGGGCCGACGCAGATATGGCCGCTGGCCAGCGCCTTTTTGATCAAAACCCCCTTTTGATGCGCTTGCGCGTAGTCCAGTACGGGCTTTTCTTCCTGATGCTCCAGATTGTAAGTGACCATGGCGACATCGCCTTGTTGCAGAGCGGCAATGCCGCCCTCCACCGTCTTGCCGGAGAGCCCAATGGCGCGAATCATTCCTTTGGCCTTTAGTTCCGCCAGGGCTTGCAGCGTGCCTTCTTTCTGCAGAATCGCCATATCGTCGCCATCGGAATGAATTAGCACGATGTCGATATAGTCGGTGCGCAGCCGTTGCAGGCTACGCTCGACGCTCATTCGGGTATGTTCCGGCGTGAAGTTGAAATAGGACTGTCCGTCAACGAACTCTTCACCCACTTTGCTGCAAATCACCCAGCGCTGGCGACGGCCTTGCAGTAGTTCGCCCAGGCGGGTCTCGCTGGAGCCGTAGGCTGGCGCTGTATCGATCAGATTCACCCCCAGATCTTCCGCCAAACCGATCAACGCCAGAGCTTGCTGATCATCGGGAATTTTGAAGGCGGTGGGGTACTTTACGCCTTGATCGCGTCCCAGTTTAACCGTACCTAAACCTAGCAGGCTGACTTCGATGCCGGTGTCGCCAAGCGGACGGTATTTCATGACAGCATCTCCTGCCACACTGGCGCGCTGATGCCGGGGCGGGGAAGGAAACTCAACGCTCCCAGGTCGCTTGCCGCTCCTGGCTCGACGCCGTCCGCCTGCAGCTGCGCCATGACGGTGTCGACCAGATTAGGCGTCAGCGCCAGTTTGGTTGGCCAGCAGGTCAGAATATTCTTTTCACTGTGAACGAACGCCGTATCTGGTCGCAACATGCCTTTTTGCTGAGGCTCTGCGCGATGGATCAGGAAGCTGGACCAGCGGGATTCGCCGAGGTCAATCCAGGGGAGAAGATCTTTCACCAGGGTTTTGGCGGAATTGATCTGCGTTTCGCGGTCGAGCTCGACCCCAGTTTCCGCCAGATTGCCGCCCAAGTACCAGACGGGCTGGCCGTCCTTCATGTAGTGGGTAGTGATGGTCAGCAACGGCTTGGAGCCGGCGCCAATGCAATGTGCATAAACCGGGTGCGGATACTGATGGCGCACGATCACCATGTGCAGGGGTCTGCGTTGCATGGCGGGACGATGCAGCTGGGCTCCGTGCAGGACGCTTTCATTGCCTTCTCCCGCTGCGAGGATGAAGCGCTTGGCCTTGACGCGCACACGCTTGTTTTTGCCTACCAGGTGCATCTCCACGATTTCCCCTTGATCCTGCACTAATGTGCCGGGCTGGGTGCAGTCATACTGGAGAATGCCATCGCTGAATGGGGAGATCAGCGCATTGATCACTGAGGGGACGTCCAGCACTAATTCATTCAGTGCGTAGAAGTTGCCATGGAAGTCTGGCGTATTGAATGCGGCGGGGCGTTCTGTGGAGGCGTCTCCAGAAACTTTGCCGCGCACGGCCTTACTGGCGAAGAACGCCGTCAGCTTGGAAACCAGGCGATCGCGGGACCACATGTAGTGATACTCGGAGAGCACACGGGCGGAGCTGAGGTCTACGTCTCCCTCGCCTTTCAGGCAGGCGCGCCAGCGATCCGGCATTTCCGAAATGGCGTTAGCGGCGGTGGTTAGCGCCCCGTTGAGGGTGTATTTGGCTCCGCCATGAATAATGCCCTGTGAACGAACGCTTTGTCCGCCGCCCAGGGTTTTCTTCTCCAATAGCAGCGTGCTATAGCCCGCTTTGCGCAGCCGATAGTTCAGCCATAGCCCAGCGATTCCCCCGCCGATAATGACGACATCTGTCTCTAGAGTTTCTGCCATTCGGTGGCTCCATTACGAAAAATGCGCGCCATTATAGCCGTTCGTCAGACCGAACCCAAACCCGCCGCGAGCATCATGAACAAGATTTAAAAGCCTGATTGCTCTTCCGGCGCTGTGCTAAACTCGCCTCCGGTTTGAAAGAGCGGCGATATGGCGAGATTCCTTTACACACTCATTTACTACTTGATTCTTCCTCTAATTCTAGCCCGTCTTTACTGGCGAGGTCGCGCGGCGCCCGCTTATCGGTTACGTTGGCGGGAGCGTTTAGGATGGTTCAAGGCGCCGGGGTTCGCACAACGGCCGCTCTGGGTTCATAGTGTCTCTGTTGGTGAAACGGTTGCGGCGGCGCTGTTGGTGAATCGTCTTCTGAAGGAGCATCCGGAACGTCCTATTGTCGTGACCACCATGACGCCCACTGGCTCGGAGAGGGTGAAGGCGTTATTTGGCGATCGCGTATTTCATGTCTACGCCCCTTATGATCTTCCCGGTCCTATTATGCGTTTTTTGCGCCGCCTGAATCCCAGCGCTCTAATCATTATGGAAACGGAGCTATGGCCCAACTGGATAGCTCTATGCGCGGCGCAAGGCGTTCCCACAGTGGTGGCCAATGCGCGGCTTTCAGAGCGTTCCGCCAAGGGGTATGGCAAAGTCTCCGCCATAACGCGACCGATGCTGCAAAAGCTGTCCTGGGTGGCGGCGCAAAATGCTGTGGATGGCGGTCGTTTTGTGGCCTTGGGCTTGCCTCAGGAGCGTCTCAGCGTCACCGGAAGCATTAAATTCGATATCAGCGTGAGCGAAGAGCTGCGTGCGCAGAGCCTGGCGCTTCGAGACGCTTGGGGTGGACCCAAACGCTTCGTTTGGGTGGCCGGAAGCACTCATGAAGGCGAAGACGCTGTGATTCTGGCGGCGCATCAACAACTGTTGGCGCATCGTCCTGATGCGCTCCTGGTGATTGTTCCCAGACATCCTGAGCGCTTCGATAAAGTGGGCGAGGATATCCTGCGGGCGGGGCTACGTATGGTCAGGCGCAGCAGTAATGCAACAGTAACCCCGGATACGCAGGTTTTACTCGGCGACACCATGGGGGAACTGCTGCGCTTTTACGCCGCAGCGGACTTGGCTTTTGTCGGCGGAAGCCTGGTCGATACGGGAGGGCATAACCCCTTGGAGCCCGCGGCAGTGGGTAAACCTGTATTGATGGGGCCGGCCGTGTTCAATTTTGCGGATATCTGCGCGCAACTGGAGCAGGCGCAAGGTCTACGTTTTGTTGAACGGGGAACGCTGGAAGACGTTTTATTGGCGTTGTGTGACGATGATGCAGCTAGGCTCCGTATGGGCGAGGCGGCGTCTAAAGTCGTCAATGATAATCGTGGGGCCCTGGATCGACTACTGGAAGGCGTTCTACAGCAAGCGCCTCAGCGTTGATCATCAGGTAAACTAAAAAGCCGCAACTTAGTGCGGCTTTTTTAATGCTTGCAGAGGGTTAACGGGTCAATACGTTGACTGGCTCCGCCAACCACTTGTTCAGCTCATTGATGTCGTTGACCGACAAGACGCCAGCGGTTTGCTTGAACGACAGCGTATTCAGAACGAAGTCGTAACGCGCGTTGGCGTAGTTGCTGAGGGATGCGTAATAGCGGCGTTCTGAATCCAGAACTTCGACGATATTGCGCGTACCCACATCATAGCCGGCGCGAGTCGCCTGCAGCGCGCTCTCGGAAGAAATGATTTCCTGTTTGCGAGCTTGGATCGACTCAATATTGGTCTGCAGCGTCCGATAAAGACTGCGCAGTTGCAGACGAATATTACGCTGAGCGGTATTCAACGACTGCTCCGCTTGTTCCAGACGATAGCTTGCTTGACGCACGCCGGACTGGGTCGCTCCGCCGGTATAGATTGGAACGGAAAGATTTAAAGATACTGACAAATCATTGCTGCGTTCATCCGCTGCGCCACGGCCATCGGACTCACTGAAGCCATAGCTCGCTTTAGCGTCGAGGGTCGGGTAATGACCGGCTTTTTGGGCGGAAACGCTGCTTTGCGCGCTTTGCACGCTCCAACTGGCCGCCAAAACCTGAGGGTTGTTGGCGAACGCTGTTTCTTCCCATTTCACCGCAGAGTCGGGCGATACCTGCACAACAGGTAGGCTTTCGCTGAGCACCTGCACGGTATCGGTGTAGTCTCCGGTGATGCGCTGCAGGCTTTCTAATGCAACGTCCAGCTGTCCTTGAGCGTTGATGCGCGAGACTTTGCCTGAGTCATAGGTCGCTTTGGACTCATGCACCTCAGTAATGGCGATCAATCCAACTTCAAAGCGCTCTTTCGCTTGCTCCCACTGGCGCTGAAAAGCTTCTTCCGCGCGCTTGGCGGTAGTCAGGTTGTCCCAGGCGCGTAGTACGCCGAAATAGGCGTCAGCGGTGCGGAACAGTAAATCCTGCTCTGCGCTGCGCAGGTCTTCATCGGCGCGGTTACGGGAGTATTTGCTGGCTTGATAACTGTAGTATGTGTCTAGCTTCAATAACGGTTGGGTCAATGTGACTTCGCCGCCCTGGCTGACGTAACTGTCATCCGGGGTGAGCCGAGTGTCCACGTCATGGTGGGCGACGCTGGCGCCAGCGCCGACACTGGGCATCAATCCCGCACGGGTTTGGATGACACTTTCTGCTTCCGCATTCCTTCCCGCCAGAGCGGCCGCCAGCTCAGAATCATATTGCAGGGCTTTATTGTAGGCGGTGGCGAGATCCATGGCTTGAGTGGAGGCGCTAAGGCATAGCGCCCCGATTGAGATAAGCAATTTGCTTGGTCGGAACATAACGTCGGGCACCCCTCTTTAACAGTCCGGGTTGTGTGGAGTAAACACTTGAAAATTCGTATGAATTAAAAATGCCGCACAGTTTAACGCAGAATGCGTCTCATTAGATCACGAAGTGTGGAAATAAAACATTACGTATGTATACGGTGATTACATGGGGCGGTATCTTCGGTTATTTATAGGCTCCGCGCAATAGCGCTCAGGTGAGGTGGCGCGGCATGGTCTACACTGCTAACTCGCTTTGAACTCAAAACTTGGCGGCCTTAAGTCCGGATTAGAAGCGGTAAAGCCATTGCAATCGAAAATGGTTTAACATGAAATAATTGCGCTTATCTGAGCGAAAACCCGCGTCGGAAAAGGCGATACAAAATCCGGATACTATGAGCGAGAGGTGAAAGGTGAAGCAGGATACCCAGAAACTGCCAGCGGACAGTCAATTTGGTAAGGACGATGTGGAAGTGATTTCCAGGCAGACTGGCTATCAGGGATTCTTTTCTATCCAGAAACTCGAACTCAGACACAAGTTGTTCGCGGGCGCCTGGTCTGAGCCGATTCGCCGGGAGCTGTTTGTGCGCGGCGGCGCCACTTGCATGCTTCCTTATGACCCGGTGCGTGATCAGGTGGTGCTGTGTGAGCAGTTTCGTATTGGCGCTCTATATGAAGGCTCATCGCCCTGGTTGATGGAGCTGGTGGCGGGAATCAATGAGGAAGGCGAAACGCCTGAAAGCGTTGCGTGTCGTGAAGCTCAGGAAGAGGCGGGACTGGAAGTGAAGGCTCTGCGTAAAATTCGCCATTACCTGCCGTCTCCCGGCGGAAGCTCGGAATCCATTGATCTGTTTTGTGGCTTGGTGAATGCGGAAGGGGTTGAGGGGCTGTATGGATTGCCCCATGAAGGAGAGGATATTCGCGTACACGTGGTGAGCCGCGAGCAGGCTTATGCATGGGTGGAAAGTGGGCGCATCAAGGATGCAGCGGGAATCATTGCGTTACAGTGGCTACAATTGAACCGCGAGCAATTGCTGGCGGAGTGGCGTGAGTTTTTATGAGATGATGATTTAAGACTTCAATTACGAAGGAGAATGCGTGAAACAACGGTACGTGCCAGACATCGCCCAATTCGGAGCTATCTGCGAGGCGAATTACTTTCGCCTGAGCAAGCTCGTCGCCGATAGGGAAGCCGGCTCGGAGGTCACCTATTCGCTGCATAATCATGCAGCCTATCTGGGGTTAATCCGTATAAAGGTACTGGAAGCCAGTCGTTATACTAACCTCTTGTTTTTGGAACAGGTTCACGCAATTGGTCGATGGGTGAATAACCCTCAGTTAACCGTTCGGATATATCACGACGCGCGTATGGCGGAAGTCATCAGCGCGGTGAATCATGCGCGAGTAGAGGCGGTGAACGATTATCCTAACGGCAAAATGCATTTGCCTGATGAAAAACTGCAGCTAAACCAGTTTCTTTCCGAGTGGCTGAATTATTGTCTTCACCATGGCCATTCGACGGAAGAGCTGAGAGACTTATAATCCCTCCGGCTCAATGTTAGCCGGCTGATTCAGGGACGAGTAAACAGCCGGTGACGGGCCAAAAGTGTCTGATTGTTGTGAAATAACACAAATTTCAATGATTATGTGACTGACTAACTGGAAAATGTCCATATCCGGCATATATTTTTTATAAGTAAGCAAAAGGATTTTCCCGTAACAACTCACTCAGACTGCGGCGGATGATGAGGTGGCGTCAGACAACAACCAAGCGTTAACCGTTATTCAGGTAACTGATTCCCATCTGCGGCGGGAACCGGACGGCACTCTATTGGGTATGAACACCCGGCGTAGTCTGGACGCGGTGTTGTCGCTTGTGCGCGCCAATCACGAGAACCCGGATTTTGTGCTCGCCACCGGCGACATTGCGCAGGATGGGTCAACAGAGGCGTATGAATGCTTCCACGAGAAAATGCTGCCGTTTCAGTGTCCGATTTACTGGTTTTCAGGCAATCATGATGACCCGGGCGTCATGGCCAAAGCGGTGCGAAATCCCGAGTGTCTGGCCAAGGTGAAAATTTTCGGTCCCTGGAAACTGATCTTTCTCGACTCCTCTGTTCGACGCAAGGTATATGGCAAGTTGGCCAAAAAAGAGTTGCAGTTATTGAAAGCGGAGCTGGAGAAAGATCAGGACAAACACGTGATCATCTGTTTCCATCATCACCCTGTCGATGTGAACTGCGCTTGGCTGGACACCATTGGGTTGCATAATCGGGATGATTTCTTCTCTGTGATCGACGCTTATGATCATGTCCGGCTGATACTTTGGGGGCACATTCACCAGGAATATGACCAGATGCGCAATGGCGTGCGGCTTCTGGCGACGCCGTCCACCTGCGTGCAATTCAAGCCTTACAGCGAGGATTTCGCGGTGGACAATCTGGCGCCGGGATATCGTTGGTTGAAGCTGTATCCTGATGGACGGGTAGACACTTCCGTCGTGCGGGCCAGTCATATTGAGTTCGAGGTGGACCTCTCCAGTAAAGGCTATTGAGCGTGGGCTCTTGCCGCCGTCATGACGACTTTCCTCTAGTTTGCGAGTATTGATGAATCATTCCTGTATTCTTTATTTACATGGCTTTAACAGCTCTCCGCAGTCTTTTAAAGCGCAGTGCGCCAAACAATGGCTTTCCCAAACTCATCCGAGCTTAGAGCTTGCTATTCCCGATCTGCATTATTCGCCTTTAGCGGCGATGGAGCGATTGGAGAGAGAGTATTTCGCAGGAAACGATAGGCCTCTGGGAGTCATCGGCAGCTCGCTGGGGGGCTACTACGCGGCTTATCTGCACCATAAATATGGTGTTTCCGCGGCATTGATTAATCCCGCGGTCAGACCCTATGATCTGCTGGAAGGATACTTGGGGGTGAATAAAAATCTCTATACGGGCGAAGAGTACTTGCTGGAGCCTCACCACATGGATGAGTTGCTGGCGCTGGATTCTCCTCCTCCGGCTACAGGAGAGCGTGTTTATACCTTACTGCAGACCGGCGACGCCACTTTGAACTACCGTGAGGCGGCGCTGAAGTTCTCCGCCTGCGCGCTCTGGGTGCAACCCGGCGGGTCGCATGAGTTCGAGGATTTCGAGCGGGTTTTGCCCAGTATCGTAAATTTTTTTCTATCGTCTACAATCCAGAAATGACGATAAAAGGATTTTAATAACGCAAACCTACGTATGTCCGTATAAAATACCCGAATATTAACCTAATGAATTGACAAAGAAGGGTCAAAAGATGAGCAGCGTTCCAAGTGAACTGAAATACAGCCCCACTCACGAATGGGTGTTGTTGGAAGACAACGGCGTGGTGACTGTAGGCATTACCGATCACGCTCAGGATTTATTGGGTGACATCGTGTTTGTCGAGCTGCCTGAAGTCGGAGCGGAACTGGGCGCAGGCGACAACGCTGGTGTCGTAGAGTCCGTCAAGGCCGCATCTGACATCTACTCGCCGGTCACCGGGGAAGTGGTGGAAGTTAATGAGGCGCTGCAAGAGTCTCCAGAGCTGGTCAACAGCGACCCTTACAACGATGGCTGGCTCTTCAAAATCAAGATCGCCGACGTTAAAGAGCTGGAAGGCATGATGGATGCCGAAGCTTACACAGCACAGTGTGAAGCGGAAGAAGGCTGATTCGCCGGCTTGATTTACAATGCATGCGTCCGGGATGCCCCCGGGCGCTGCTTGATTCTCGAATGTTTAGCGGTAGTTGCTGACGCTGACGCCCATTTCTGAAAACGACTCCTTCATCTCATCCACGTCGTAGTTGGTTAACCCCACGAACTCCAAAACATCTTTTTGGATACGGTTCCATTCATGGTCCTCCGATTGCCTGCCAAGCACGTGGAAATTTCCGCAGATGTGTTCGGATATCTTCAGTACCGCCAATATGGTTTTTTTCTCCGGATTGCGGCTTTCCCGGTCGCCAAAGATCCTCTCTGCGCTGTGATGCTCTGCAATGGCTTCGCAGAGGTGTTTGGGCAGATTCCAGGATTTGGCGGTGTAGTAGCCGACTACCGCATGATTAGTGTTCAGGCGCTCGTTCTCAGTTTCCGTGATGCGTATATCCGCGTGACTGTATGCTTCTTCAACCACCTGCAGATAGTTGGGGAAACGCTGAATCATCAGAGGAATGCCGCAGTTATGAAACAGCCCTAACAGATAAGCCTCATCCGGGGACTGGTAACCGATTTTCTTGGCGATATTGGCCGAGATGCTGGAAATATCGTTAGCGGTATCCCAGAAGCGAGTGAGCTCCACGATATGCTCATCGGACATCTCGCCCTTGATGGAAATGCCGTTGATGATGTTGACCACACTCTTTAGTCCTAAAAGAGAAACCGCCTGGGCGATAGACGCAATCTTGTTGGACAGGCCGAACATGGGGGAATTAACGAACTTCAACACTGTGCCGGCGAGCCCCACATCCTGACTGATAAGCTGGGCGATACGGCTGATATCCGGGTCGGGCATCACCTGTTCCATTTGAATATCCACCAGTATTTGCGGCTGCGGCGGTATTTTTATTCCCTGCAGAATATGCTGGATTTGCTCTTCGTTGAGTTCGGTGCTCATGAGGACTCCTATGTGAATACAGCGGATGCGACGCCGCAAATTTAAGTTTAGTCCAACTGATAAAGTCCGGGGTGTTGATGATGGCGAGCCTGACCGATATTAAGCGGCTTTGAGAGGGCTTTATCAGTTATAATCCGCGCCGTTTTATCGAATCACCAGCGCCAGCGGCGCAGCAACTAATGAGGGGCGAATATGGATGCGGGCGTACTGCGTTTACGGGAAAATGCCGACAAGCGGCTTCGTAGCGGGCATTTGTGGGTATACAGCAACGAAATCGATATTCAGAAAACGCCACTGACTGAATTGGCTGCGGGGCAACCTGTCGTTATCGAAAACGCAAAGGGAAAACCGCTGGCGGCGGCCTTTGCTAATCCTCACGCGTTGATTTGCGCACGCATAGTCAGCCGCAGCCCCAAATTGTTTCTCTCTCGCTCCTTGCTGAAAAAGCGGATGCAGGCGGCGGACGAATGGCGTAGTCATTTGTTCGGAACCCCGCATTATCGGATGGTGTTTGGCGACAGCGATGGGCTGCCAGGTTTGGTGATTGACCGTTTCGGCGCTGACTTTGTAGCGCAAATCTCCACAGCGGGAATGGAGCTGTTCAAGGACGATGTCGTCGATATCCTCAAAAATAATTTTTCCGCTCGCACTGTGATCCTGAAAAATGACGGCAAGATGCGTGAAGTGGAAGGACTGGAGCGCTATACCCAGTGTTTTGGAGATGAGATTGAAACGCTGGAAGTGATTGAAAACGGCGTAACTATGTCTGCGCCTGCCCAGGGTGGCCAAAAAACGGGATGGTTCTATGATCATCGCCCCAATCGCGCCGCTCTGTTTCCCTGGGTGAAAGGCAAGCGCGTACTGGACTTGTTCAGTTACGTGGGCGGTTGGGGTGTGCAGACCCTGGCCAATGGCGCGGAATCCGTCACCTTCGTCGACTCATCTGAAAGCGCATTGGAATGGGCCCAGCGAAACTGCCGCCTGCAGATGGAAAATCCGCCATGCCGTTTTATCCGTGAAGATGCTTTCAATGCATTGGAAAATCTGTGTCAGGAAAAAGAAAAGTTTGATGTGGTGATTGTCGATCCGCCTGCGCTGATACCTCGTCGCAAAGATCAAAAGCAAGGCGAGCGGGCTTATCAGCGTTTGAATCAGATGGCGCTGCGATTGACGGCTCCTGGCGGCATGCTGATGTCAGCTTCTTGTTCCATGCATCTTTCTTCTGAGCGCCTGAGAGATATCCTGCGAGCATCGGCGCGAGAAGTCGATCGTACGGCGCAATTGATATTCCAAGGCGGGCAGGGCGCGGATCATCCGATTCTCCCGGCGATACCTGAGACGGACTACATCAAGGCCATGCTGCTGCGCGTTACGCCGACTTTGTAAAGGTTGCCTGGAAGGAGTGATGGCCGGAGTCATCCGGCCATGAGAATGCAGTCTTAGTTTCCGGCGAACCGGATAATGATTTGCTCCCGAAGTTGCAGCGCCTGATTTTCGCAGATGGCGATCTGTTCTTCGTTATCCTCGGCGGTGGCGCTCAATGCCGTCAGGCAGCCCTCCAGTTTAAGTCGAAGCTCCTTAAGACTGCTGCGAGTCTGGGCGTCTGTAAACAGCGCTGGCTCTGTCAGAAAAGGCTGCATGGCCCTCATTCGTCCGCGCCAAAAATGGGCCGCGTCCTGACTGAACTCCAAGTGCTCCTGAAATCGCCAGCCGGGTTCGCCGTCCTTAGGTTTCAAGGCACCGACCACTTCACGGTCAATAAAGTCGATCAGTGCGATAAGCCAGGGGTTGGCTTCTCGCACTGCTTCCATCTGGCTCATGCTTTTTCCTTTCAGGAAGATGCTCCCGGAAGGCGGCCGCCAGGCGGCGGAGAATTCCGTCATGTCTTGCACCAGACGCTCGCCTTGCAAGCGCAGAAGCTCGCGCCGGCGCTCTGTATCAGGAGTGTCGGCATTCACGATAAAACGAGCTGACTGTTGCGCAGGATCGTTATGCGACCAGAGCATGAACTCAATCGGATGCATTCCGTAAACCAGATAGTATTCGTCCGCAAACTGATGCTGCTCACTCAATGTTGCGTTGTCGATCTCAAGGTCTTCCGCATAGGTCAGTCCACTTTTCGGATAGCCGGGCACTTCGTCAAGGTAGCCGCCCAGCAGCGGCGCAGCGTCCAAAAGCGACGCGCGGTTATATGGCGCTCCAGGCGCTTTGTGCTTGAGGTAGTTTTTCGCCGCTGGTAACTGACTCCACACTTTGAGCTCTTGTAATGCCGTATGCGCTTGCAGCCAATCTTCCCTGGCTTCGTTGAGAGACTCTGGCGTTGGCGTACTGATAAATTCTTGTAGGCCGCGATTCAGCTTTTCTACTGCGTGCAGGGCGGCGTCATGTTTTTCCGTTGCCGCGCTCCAAAGTGGCGACACGACTGTTGCGTCCGTCACTTTGGCGTCAACCTGCTCCTTTGCGGGGAGTGGCGTGGCGGGCTGCTGCGGCGCTGGCGATTCACTGGAAGAATTTCGCTCCGCGCTTTTATCGCAGGCAGCTAATGCGACGCACAGCAAGAGCAGCTGGATCGCAATATGACGTCCGCCTACTCTCATGGGCGCAGACTCATGATTTCCCAGCCGCGCTCGCGAGCAGTTTGCAACAGACGCTCATCGCCGTCGACCACAACAGGGTTACCGACATGCTCCAAAAGGGGAATGTCGTTGTGGGAATCACTATAGAAGTAGGCGTCTGACAGATCGTAAGGGTTGTGTTGCAGCCACTCACGCAGACGTGTCACTTTCCCGGCCTGATAGCTCGGTATGCCGCTGACTTTGCCTGTATAACGGTTGTTGATGAACTCAGGCTCGGTGGCGATCAGCTCATCGACTTCCAGCAGGTCGGCGATAGGTTGCGTGACGAAGCGATTGGTGGCGGTGATGATAAGCAGGTAATCGCCTTTGTCGCGGTGGCTGCGGAGCAGCTCAAGCGCTTTGGGAAGCAGGAGAGGGCGGATCGACTCTTCGACAAATTCTTTTCGCCACTGATGCAATTGCTCCAGCGGATGCTGAGTCAGAGAGCTTAGGGCGAATCCCAGATATTTGAAGATATCCAGCTGACCTTTAAGGTAGTCCTGATAGAACTCGTCATTTACGCGTTTGAAGTCTTCCTGATCGACAATTCCTCTGTGAACCAGAAAATCGCCCCAGGCGTGGTCGCTGTCGCCGGCGATGAGAGTATTGTCCAGATCAAAAATAGCTAGAGCCAATGCTTAAACTCCTCTGTGATGGGCGTGGGAATTGTACACTATAAAGGAAATCGATCTGTAGCGGCCAACTGTAGCGGGAACGAGGCGTGACGGGCGGTCAGGGTGACATTCTGTTATTTATTGACTAAATCCTAATATATTATTAGAAGAGTTAGCTAAAAGCCCTTAAAGTAAAGCTAATTTGTATACAGCTGTTCAATTGTGGAACAATGTTGAAAAAAATTATAAGGATGGCAGTTCGTGATAGACGCTGAAGGTTACCGTCCCAACGTCGGCATCATACTGTGCAACCCTCGCGGTGAAGTGTTCTGGGCCAGACGTATTGGACAAGACTCCTGGCAGTTTCCCCAAGGCGGCATTAAGAAAGACGAATCGCCTGAAGAGGCTCTGTTCAGAGAGCTAAAAGAAGAGGTAGGGCTGCCGCCTGAGGCTGTTGAGATTGTCGCTGGCACCCGCGGCTGGCTGCGTTACCGGCTGCCGAAGAAAATGATTCGCTATGACTCTCATCCCGTGTGCGTGGGGCAAAAGCAAAAGTGGTTCATGCTGCAGTTATTGGCGGATGAATCGGAGATCTGCACGAATTACACGGACAAACCTGAATTTGACGGCTGGCGCTGGGTCAGCTATTGGTATCCCCTCGGGCAGGTAGTATCCTTCAAACGAGAGGTGTATCGACGGGCGATGAGGGAGTTCGCTCCGGTCTTGTTCAAGCGTGAGGAAAGTTGAAGCGTCCCGCCTATGCTGAGTGTATTGCGTAGTATTGTACAAGAAGTCAACGCCGCTCCGAATCTGGGAGAGGCGTTGGAGCTTATTGTCAAACGCGTACATGAGTCGATGGACACGGAGGTGTGCTCCATCTATTTGCTGGATCCAGAGACCAATCATTATATTTTGATGGCCACCCAGGGGCTTAATCCCGAGTCCATTGGTAAGGTTAAGCTGGGGCACTCAGAGGGTCTGGTTGGGTTGGTGGGGGTGCGTGAAGAGCCTCTTAACCTGCATAATGCGCCAGCCCACCCCCGTTATCGTTATTTCCCTGAAACCGGCGAAGAAAAGTATAAGTCCTTTCTCGGCGTTCCTATTATTCATCACCGTAAAGTACTTGGCGTATTGGTTGTTCAGCAGCAGGCCAGTCGTCTGTTTGATGAGAGTGAAGAAGCTTTCCTGGTAACTATCTCCGCTCAGCTCGCCGCAGTTATCGCCCATGGAGAAGCGACGGGAATCATCTCCGGATTAAACTTTACTGGACAGAAAGCCCGGGACATTTGTTTTAAAGGCGTCGCTGGCGCATCAGGCGTCGCCATCGGTAAATGCGTCGTCAAATTTCCTCACGCTGACCTGAAAGCCGTACCGGAAAAGCCCTGCACCGATATTGAAGCAGAGATGTCGCTGTTTGACGCCGCGGTTGCGGCGGTGCGGCAAGATATCAAAGAGGTGGGCGAGCGTCTGTCAACGCAGTTGCGGCCGGAGGAGCAGGCTTTATTTGATGTTTATCTGGGCATGCTGGATGACAATGCGCTGAGTGGCGAAGTGAAGAACTTCATTCGCGAAGGTAACTGGGCTCAGGGCAGTCTTAAAGTCGTCGTGCAGGAATACGTGCGCCACTTCGAGGCGATCAACGACGCTTACCTGCGGGAGCGAGCGGTCGATATCAAAGATCTGGGCCAGAGAGTTCTGGCTTATCTGCAAAAACAGCATATTGATGAGCAGCGCGACTATCCGGAAAACACCATCCTGGTCAGTGAAGAGCTGACGCCTTCCATGTTGGGCGAGGTGCCTCGCGAGAAGTTGTTGGGATTGGTGTCGGTGCAGGGTTCAGGTAACTCCCACGTGGCGATTCTCGCCAGAGCGATGGGATTGCCGTGTGTAATGGGCGTTATAGATATGCCCATCAACAAGCTGGATGACAGAGACATCATTATTGATGGTTACAATGGCGAGATATACAGCCATCCATCTCCAGAGCTGTTGAGCTACTACAACTCAATCGTTGAGGAAGAGCAGCAAATTTCAAAGGGCCTGGAAGAGCTGCGTGATCTTCCCTGCGTCACCAAAGACGGCCATCACATGACGTTATGGGTCAACACAGGCTTGATGACTGACGTCGTGCGCTCTTTGAATCATGGCGCAGAAGGGGTTGGGCTTTATCGCACGGAAGTTCCCTTTATGATCAACGACCGTTTTCCCAGTGAGCAGGAACAACGGGATTGCTATCGCGAGCAGTTAGAGGCTTTCGCGCCCAGCATGGTCACCATGCGTACGCTGGATGTGGGTGGCGATAAGGCGTTGAGTTATTTCCCTATAAGTGAAGAGAATCCTTTCCTGGGCTGGCGCGGCATTCGCGTGACGCTGGATCACCCGGAAATTTTCCTGGTGCAGGTGCGGGCGATGCTGAAAGCCAGCGAAGGCCTGGATAATCTGCGCATCATGCTTCCCATGATTTCCAATATCTCGGAGATAGAGGAAGCGTTGCACCTGATCTATCGTGTTTACCATGAGGTCAGAGAAGAAGGCGCTAATGTGCGCATGCCGCCAGTGGGCGTAATGATTGAAGTGCCCAGCGCAATTTTTCAGGTCAAAGAAATTGCGGAGCGGGTGGACTTTATTTCCGTAGGCAGCAATGACCTGACTCAGTATATGTTGGCGGTGGATCGCAATAATCCGCGCGTTGCGTCTTTGTATCACTCTTTCCATCCCTCCGTATTACAGGCGCTGTATAAGATTGCCTGCGACGCCCATGCCGTCGGAAAACAGGCGAGCATATGCGGAGAGCTGGCGGGAGACCCCGGCGGCGCCATTCTGCTGACGGCGATGGGATATGATGTGCTGTCTATGAATGCGGTGAACCTGCCGAAAGTAAAATCCGTACTGCGCTCGATCTCACTGCGCTGGGCGGAAGACCTGCTGCGCAGGCTGCTGATAATGGATAGCCCCCAGGTAATTAAAAGCACGCTGGAATTTGCGCTGAAAGAAGTCGGGTTTGAGCATCTTACGCGTCCGGTGCGGCAAAACTAATCGGCTAAACCAAAGTCTCAGTGACGAACCACTCTGAAAGGCGCTTTAATGAGCCTGGGCGTTAAACGCGTCAAAGTGTCGATAGAATAAAGGAAAATGCGTCGTTATAACGCCATGTGAGGCTTTTCGTGACGACGTTTATTTAGTATGAATATTCTAATTCCGTCTGCTAGCGTTTGAATTAAGTCACATAACAAGAAAAGCCATCTGCGCAGTGATTACGCGCACTATCAAGCATGAGCTGAAATTAAAAGGTTGGAGAACTAATGGCGGCAATCCCTGAGAAAAATAAGGCTGGCCCCAAGATCGGGTTGGTATTGGGAGGCGGCGGCGCGCTGGGCGGCATCTATGAAATTGGCGCTTTGCGGGCTCTGGACGAGGCATTAGATGGACTGGATTTCAACGACCTGTACGTCTATGTCGGCGTTAGCGCAGGCGCATTCGTCGCAGCGAATTTGGCCAATCAGATGACCACGGCGCAGATGTGCCGGATATTTGTCAAAAACGAAGCGGATGTGCACCCTTTTCACCCCGGCGTATTTTATCGACCCGCCTTACGTGAATATCTACGTCGAGCTGTTTCCATCCCTGGACTGGTGATGGAAGCCTGCGCAAAATTCATTGAAAACCCTCGCGACCAAAGCCTGCTGGAAGCCATGACGATTCTTGCGCAGGCGGCCCCCTCCGGCTTATTTGAAAACGAGGGTTTACATGAATACCTTGAGCGTTCCTACAGCCTACTGGGACGCACCAATGACTTCAGAAAACTCAGTCGCCGTTTATATTTGATCGCGGCGGATCTCGAAAGCAGCGATGCCGTTCGCTTCGGCTCGCCCGGTTTTGATCACGTTCCAATCTCCAAAGCAGTACAGGCCAGCGTCGCTGCTCCGGGTATTTATACGCCTGTGGAGATTGACGGTCGTCACTATGTCGACGGTATCTTACGGAAAGGAATGCACGCTTCCGTTGCACTGGAGGATGGCGCGGACTTGGTGCTGGCGATAAACCCGGTCGTGCCTATAGACGTCCAGCAGGCGGTGGAGGCCGGAACCATGGCGCAGGGCGCCTTGCTCAACAAAGGGATGCCGAACATCTGGTCGCAGACCTATAGAACCATGGTTTACTCCCGCATGCGCGCTGGCATGGCGATGTACGAAAGCGAGTATCCCGATGCGGACATTGTGCTGTTTGAGCCGGCCCGCTATGACGCTAAACTGTTTTTCTCTAATGTCTTCAGTTTCCAGTCGCGCCGCATTGTCTGCGAACACGCATACCAGATGACCAGACAGGATCTGCTGCACAGATATGACGCATTGTCGGAGCAGTTTGCGCCCTACGGCGTCACTATTCGCAGAGATATTCTCGAAGATGAGCAGAGGACTATCAGTACGAGCCTTTATGGTGAAATGCTGCCAGTCTATGTGGCGAATGAAAAGCGCAGCAATGTCAGCTACTTAAGCCGGATCGGTAATAGCCTTGAAGGGGTGGCTGATTTATTGCAAAGCGCTAAGAACATAATTTGAGGTTTTACCCTTCGTCCGATTTCCCCCTCCTATCAAACCCCATTTGGACGAAGGGTTTTTTCTTTTGCAGATAAATAGAAGGGCGCTATTTGTCTGACAGTATGAAGAGGGGCCTCGGGGTTAATCTCTTGAAGCGTTGGCGGCATCTAGTTGGGCGAGATAGCCTTCCCAGTAGCGCTCTTTGTTTTGGCACAAGTCATATAGATACGGCCAAGAGTAAATGCCGCTATCATGGCCGTCGCTGAATGTCAGCTTTAATGCGTAATTGCCTGCGGGCTCTACGCCATCAATGCGCACAAGGCGTTTGCCGGTCTGCAGCACCGCGCCCTTGCCCCCATGCCCTCGCACTTCCGCAGAAGGCGAGAGCACACGCAAAAATTCCGCTTCCAACACATAGGTTTCCGTTTCGCCATAGCTCAGCTCAAGTGTGGCCGAGCGTTGATGGAGTTGGATTTGGCGTGGAATAGGGGCCTGGGATGCAGACATTTATACTGTTTCCTATGGAAGTTTAAAGAATATATCGGCTGAGGTCTTCGTCTTCCGACAGTTCCCCCAGGCATTTATCGACATATTCAGCAGTGACCTCAAAGTTGTCTCTGATCTTATCGCCAGCCGCGAAAGAGACTTCTTCAAGCAGCTTTTCCATAACTGTGTGCAGCCTTCTGGCGCCGATATTCTCAGTCTTCTCATTCACCTTCCAGGCAATCTCTGCGATGCGCTGGATGGCCCCTTCACTGAAGCTGATGTCCACGCCTTCGGTTTTCATCAGAGCGACATACTGTTCAGTGAGTGAAGCATTCGGTTCGGTCAGAATGCGTTGGAAGTCGCTGGGCGACAGTGCATCCAGTTCTACGCGAATGGGCAGACGCCCCTGAAGCTCTGGAATCAGGTCGGAAGGCTTGGCGAGATGGAACGCGCCTGAAGCGATGAAAAGGATATGGTCCGTTTTCAGCATGCCGAATTTTGTGCTGACGGTGCAGCCTTCGATCAGCGGCAACAGGTCTCTCTGCACGCCTTCCCGGGATACGTCGGCGGAGCTAGTTTCGGAGCGTTTGGCGACTTTATCGATTTCATCAATGAAGACAATCCCATTCTCCTCAACCGCACGCAGGGCGCGTTGCTTGATCTCTTCCTCGTTGACCAGTTTGGCGGCTTCCTCATCTTTGACCTTTTTCATGGCTTCCGCCACTTTCATGCGCTTGGTGCGCTTGCGGTCTCCGCTCATGTTGGAGAACATGCTTTGCAACTGGCTGGTCATCTCCTCCATGCCGGGAGGCGCCATGATCTCTACGCCAACCGGTGTGGCCTTGATCTCGATGTCTATTTCCTTGTCATCCAGCGTGCCCTCGCGCAGCTTCTTGCGAAACACCTGACGGGCGGCGGATTCTTTCTCGACTGGCGCATCACTGTTGAATGAGCGTGCGGGAGGAAGCAGGGCGTCTAGAATGCGTTCTTCGGCGGCGTCCAGCGCGCGGTTCTCCACTTTCGCCATTTCTTTCTCGCGTAGAAGCTTGATGGCCATATCCGCTAAGTCACGGATGATGGACTCCACGTCACGGCCGACATAGCCCACCTCTGTAAACTTAGTGGCTTCTACTTTAATAAACGGCGCATCAGCCAGTTTGGCCAGACGCCGGGCGATTTCAGTTTTCCCTACGCCGGTAGGGCCGATCATCAGGATATTTTTGGGAGTGACTTCGTCACGCAGACTTTCATCAATCTGCATACGCCGCCAGCGATTGCGCAGTGCGATTGCAACCGCACGTTTGGCGGAGTCTTGTCCTATGATGTGCTTGTCTAGCTCCTGAACTATTTCACGGGGAGTCATGGACGACATTGTTTAAACCTTCTCTTACACAGTGGGGGGAGTCTGAGTCCCGTCAATTTCTTCCAGCGTCAGGTTCTGGTTGGTGAAAACGCAGATGTCCCCCGCTATTTCCAGGCTCTTCTTAACGATATCAGTCGCTTCAAGCTCGGTATTTTCGAGTAGCGCGCGCGCCGCAGCCTGAGCATAGGGGCCGCCTGAACCAATCGCGATCAAGCTGTTCTCCGGCTCTATTACGTCGCCGTTGCCGGTAATGATCAATGAAGCTTTGCTGTCTGCGACCGCCAGCAGAGCTTCCAGGCGGCGCAAGGCGCGATCGGTTCGCCAGTCTTTAGCGAGTTCAACGGCGGCTCTGACGAGATTGCCCTGATGCTTTTCCAACTGGGCTTCAAAACGTTCAAACAATGTAAATGCGTCAGCGGTGCCGCCAGCGAAACCGGCGATGACTTTATTGTGGTAGAGGCGGCGCACTTTGCGGGCGTTCCCCTTCATAACTGTATTGCCCAGGGATACCTGGCCGTCGCCGCCCATGGCGACCTTACCGTCTCTACGGACTGAAACAATGGTGGTCATGCCTTTCTCCAGGCGATTGAATGAATAACCGTAAGGAAAGGTATATGGAGCCGATGACGGCTATTTCAAGGAAGTGGGAGAGTAGAAAATAGTCGTAGCGCAAGGCGATGCGCCTATTGCCGGAGTAGCACGGCGCAATGGGGATAGGAAGCGGGATTAATTCTCCCGCTTTTGCTTCTTCACCAGAGGTTGAATGTTAATGGCGACCAAGCGGTCCATGGCGCTGTTCATCTTTGAGCGTGACGAAAATGGGCCAACCTGCACTCGATACCAAACATTCTCACTGGAAAGCTTAACTTCTTCTACTTGGGCTTTTAGACCCTGAAAGCCAATGGTCGCCCGCTGTTTTTCCGCATCGTCAAACTCTCTGAATGAGCCAGTTTGCAGCATATAGATGATCGCCTCATTGGACTTTTTAGGCGTATAGGCCTCCACTTTGGGGGCCACGACTTCCGTTTCCGGAAGCATGTCGTAGAACTTGAAACGCGGCTCATCCGATTCTTTGGTTTCTGTCTTGGCGACATTGGCGGATGAGTTGGGCTTGGATGTCTGCGCCGTCGCGGAAGAGGGGATTCCTGTGTTTAATTTGGTTGAAGGCACGGAGTTCAAGTAGAACAGAAAATACAGGAAGGCGGCGGCCAAACCCAGGTTGATAAACCAGACCCAAGGTGAAATTTTCTTTTCAGGTTGCTTTGTAGCGGCTTTCTTACTCATTTACCTAAGATTTTATCAGTCGGTTATTACAGTGAAAGGTTCGACAAAGGCAGGTTTTGCTTTCCAGCGCATAATCCTGAGATAGCCGCTCTCTCGGCGCAACCTTCGTCAAGCTCGCCATTATCCATGTCGTAGAATCAACTCGCAACCGCATGCTAGAGGGTTTCCAGCGGATCAACGTCAATCAGCCATTTAAAGCTTGAGGGGGTTGCGATGCCTTCACTATATCGTAGCCAATGCTTCAGAAACTGGCGCAACTCTGCTTTTTGAGGAGCAAATAGCCACAGGATTGCATGGAAGCGGTTTTGTTTTCGCTGCATCACACTAGGGAAGGGGCCGTGCGCCTCTATCTGCAGATTGCTGTTAAATTTCAGCAGCTCCGTTAGAGACTCTCTTAGTGTCCAGAGTCCGCCGAGTGCCGCTTCCAGCGTAGGCGCCTCCGCCCGAATCAGGGCCATGCTTGTATAGGGAGGGAGCCTCCCTGCTTCGCGAATGTGCAGCTCTTCTTCACAAATAGCGTTGTAGTCCTGGGCGGCGATAGCTTGAAGTAAGGGGTGGCTTGGAAATAAGGTCTGAATAACGACTTTGCCTTCCACCGTGGAGCGTCCTGCTCTTCCGGCCACTTGCAGTAGCAACTGCGCCGTTTTTTCCGCCGCTCTGAAGTCGCTGCTGAATAATCCACTGTCAGCGTTAATTATTCCAACCAATGCCAGGTTGGGAAAATCATGCCCCTTCGCCAACATTTGAGTGCCGACAATAATACAGGGCTCGTTGCTGCGAATTTGGTGTAGCTTATCCTGCAGGCTGCCTTTTGTTTGGGTCGTGTCGCGATCGATACGGATGACGGGCGTATCGGGAAATGTCGTTTCCAAGAACTCCTCGGTGCGCTCCGTGCCGGCGCCGACTGCTTTGAGAGAGTCTTGTTTGCACTTTGGACAGCAGGTGGGGAGTGAGTATGTGCTATCACAATGATGGCAGCGGAGTTGGGCGGCTTTCATGTGATAGGTCAGGCGAGCGTCGCAGTTTCGGCACTCCGCCAGCCACCCGCATTCGACGCACATTAATGTGGGAGAGAACCCTCGGCGATTGATGAACAACATGACTTGGCGCTGCTCAGCCAAGTGTTGCTTTATCTCCTCTAATAAAGGAGGGGAGATCCCGCCATACAGAGGGCGGCTTTTAATATCCAGCAGTCTGATACTTGGAGTGCTGGCGTTGACGGCTCGTTGTCGCAACAAAATAGACTCATAACGCCCAGCGCTGGCATTCATGAGAGATTCCAGCGAGGGGGTGGCGGAGCCCAGTACGATAGGGCAGTTATGCTCCTTGGCGCGCAAAATGGCGAGGTCTCTTGCGTTATAACGAGCGCCGTCCTGCTGCTTAAATGAGCTGTCGTGCTCTTCATCCACAATAATCCCAGCCAGATTATTGAAGGGGAGAAACACCGCAGAACGAGTTCCAATGACAATCTGTGTACGTCCTTCCAGAACATTTATCCAAACACGCATGCGTTCTTTATCCGTGAGAGCGCTGTGGTATGCGGCCACCTTGTCGCCAAAACGAGAAGCGAAGCGCTGTCTCAGCTGGGGCGTGAGTGATATCTCTGGCGCAAGAGCAAGAAACTGGCTGTCAGGATGTTGGGCAAGAGCGAATGCGATCCAGGCTAAATAGACTTCTGTTTTTCCGCTGCCGGTGACTCCGTTCAATAATATAGTGCGGAAGCTGCCTGGATTAGAGGTGATCGTGTTGAGAGCGTCCTGTTGCTCTTGGTTGAGCGGCGGCGCAACAACCTGAGTTGTGGCGGCGTTATTCCCAGGAATATAAGAATGGGACTGAATCAGTCCTTTTTCGTTAAGGGCGCGCAATTGGGTGAGAGAGTACCCTTGGGCGGTGATATCGTTTTGGAGCATGGACTTTTTTTGTGAGAGCACGCTCCACAACTGCTTTTGCTTGGCTCCTCGTATCAGGTGGTCTGCATTGCCTGCTGAGAGACCCAACGAAGATACCGTCCAGTAAGTCTCCTGCAATGAATTGATGATATCTGCATCAATACTTGCCGTGCGCAGAGGTGGAGGGAGGGCGGCGAACGCAACCTCGCCTATCGGGGCATGATAATAATCGGCGACCCACTGACATAGCTGGAGGATGACGGGCGGAATCAATGGCGCACGATCAAGTATCTTTGCAACGGGTTTGAGTCGTGACACTGGCAGTTCCGACTCGCTGGGTGTGGCGAGGACGACGCCAGTCAGGCTCCTGCGTCCAAAAGGTACTTGTACTCGCGTGCCCGGTGAGTACTCTTCCCTTTGGTCTGAGGGCTGTGACGGAAGATAGTCAAATTGCCTGCGGAGAGGGACTGGCAGCGCTACGCTTACTACGAAAGAGGTTGACATTTCAGATTATAGGAATCTAATGCTTGTGAATTGTTCACAATCTGGTATGATCACGCGTCTTTTCCACAGGCCAAATTGGTTGTGCGCTAGTTTGCCTAACATTGCGGTGCCCGACAAGTTCAGGGTTCGGGTAGCGGCAGTTTTTAAGCGAGGTAAGGTTATGAAGCAAGGTATTCACCCGGAATATAAAGAAATTACTGCAACTTGCAGTTGCGGTAATGTTATCAAGACCAAGTCTACTCTGTGTGAAAATATTCACATCGACGTATGCTCCAGCTGCCACCCTTTCTATACTGGTAAGCAGAAGGTTCTGGATACTGGTGGACGTATCGATCGCTTTAAGAAGCGTTTCGGTGGTCGCATGGGTCGTTCCAGCTAATCGCAGAACACCCAATAATAAAAAAGGCGCCTCTGGCGCCTTTTTTATTTTCTGGACCAGCATCGCCCCAAGTTTAGCTTAAGTCGCTGAAACCGCCGTGGTTTCCCTTGAGTGCAGAAATTAAACAAGTAATAATGTGCCTCCGGTTCTTTCGGGCAATATAAAATATATAAAAAAGTGGAGGTTCGTTTAGCCTTTGGAGGCGACGGTAATCCCATCATTAGAGAGTAGGATAAAAGCAATGTCAGACGAGTTGAAAAAAGCGGCGCTGGAGTATCATGCACAACCGCGCCCGGGTAAGTTGAGTGTTGAGATTACCAAACCTACGGCGACTTCTCGTGATCTGTCCCTGGCTTATAGCCCGGGCGTAGCTGAGCCTGTTCGCGAAATCGCCAAAGATGCGGAAAATGCATATCGCTACACCAATAAGGGGAATTTGGTCGCAGTGATATCTGATGGGACGGCCATTCTTGGGCTGGGTAACTTGGGGCCTTTGGCCAGTAAGCCGGTCATGGAAGGCAAAGGCGTACTGTTCAAGCGTTTTGCCGGGATCGACGTTTTTGATATCGAAGTCAAAGCGGAGAGCCCACAGGCGTTTATCGACACAGTCGCTCGTATTGCGGATACCTTTGGGGGCATTAACCTTGAAGACATCAAAGCGCCGGAGTGCTTTGAGATAGAGAGAGTGCTTATTGAGCAGTGCTCTATTCCAGTATTCCATGACGACCAGCATGGCACGGCTATTGTTACGGCGGCGGGTATGCTGAATGCCCTGGAGCTGCAAGGCAAACAAATTGGCGAAGCCAAGATTGTGTGTCTGGGCGCGGGCGCTGCGGCGGTGGCCTGTATGAAGCTTTTAATTAGCTGCGGCGCGAAATCGGAAAATATCTATATGATTGACCGTAAAGGCGTTATTCATAGTGGTCGTGACGACCTTAACCAATATAAGGCTATGTTTGCTCTGGATACCGATAAGCGTACCCTGGCTGACGCTTGCGAAGGTGCTGACGTATTTGTGGGGCTTTCAGGGCCGGATCTGCTTTCAGTCGATATGTTGAAGAGCATGGCTCCGAATCCGGTGATTTTCGCTTGCTCTAATCCTGATCCTGAAATCAAGCCTGAGCTGGCGTTGGCGGCTCGTGATGACTTGATTATGGCGACAGGACGTTCTGATTATCCGAACCAGGTTAATAACGTACTGGGTTTCCCCTTCATTTTCCGTGGCGCTCTTGATGTTCGTGCGACTGCTATCAATGAAGAGATGAAGGTCGCGGCAGTGAACGCTATCCGTGAACTGGCCAAACAACCTGTGCCACAAGATGTTGTTGACGCTTATGGCGGCGAAAAGTTTGAGTTTGGTAAGAACTATATTATCCCCAAACCGATGGACGTTCGTCTGTTGACCGAAGTATGTGCGGCTGTCGCCAGAGCGGCGGTTGACTCAGGTGTGGCTCGTTTGCCTTACCCCGAGCACTACCCATTGAACTCAATCGATGATATTAAAATCGTGTGATTTGAGTTGACGAATAAAAAGCCGCGCAATTGCGCGGCTTTTTATGGCGCTGACCCGTCCTGAATAGAATTGGTGCTTACTCCAGGACTAGGCTCGCGAAGGGGCGGGCTAATTAAAAATCATCTCCATTAGCGGCGTATCGCTTGAGCCACTGCTTCCGCCATCATAGGTGGGTGAGTCTTGTCTTACTACCTGTGGTACTGTTTCCGCTTTAAACATTTCGAAAATCGCATTTTCCTGTCCGGGCGCGGCGCGCTCGCCCGTATCTGGGTCAATTTTTACGGTGACTATGCCTGGGGGCTGTTTTAGCTGCGCTTCCGGCATGTCCTTAAGTGCGTCTTCCATGAAGTCTATCCATATGGGGAGCGCTGCGCGACTACCATATTCACGACGGCCCAATGTCGAAGGCTGGTCAAAGCCTACCCAAACAGTTGTCGCGATATTGGCGTTGTAGCCGGAGAACCAGGCGTCGACCTGATCATTGGTTGTGCCGGTTTTGCCTGCCAGGTCGTTTCTGCCAAGGGACATGGCTTTAGTTCCTGTGCCGCGTTTAATAACGTCCTGCAGAATGCTGTTCAAAATGTAAACCGATCTCGGGTCGGCAATAGGGGGAGCAATATTGGCCTGATGTTGGTCATTGCTAGATGCAGTCTTGCGATTGTTGTCACATTGGGTGCATGCCACTGCTGGATTGCTTTGATAAACCACTTTGCCGTTATAGTCGATGACTTTATCGATAAGGTAAGGGCTTACTTTGTACCCGCCGTTGGCAATGGCGGCATAGCCTGACACGACATTCATTGGCGTGTACTCAACCGAGCCCAAAGCAAGTGAGAGGTTGCGAGGAATGCGGCTTTCTTCAAATCCAGCTTGTGAGAGGAAATTGACGGTGGTATCTATGCCTATCTTTTGCAGAAGGCGTATGGATACAAGGTTGCGGGACTGATAAAGCGCCTTTCTCAATCTCATTGGGCCGTTAAAGTTCAACGATGAGTTTTGCGGCCGCCACGAGTCCTCCAGATTGGCGTCTTCGAAAACAACGGGGGCGTCATTTATTGTTGTCGAAGCGGTGGCGCCATTCTCCAGCGCCGCCAGATAAACAAAGGGTTTGAAGTTTGAGCCGGGTTGTCTCAATGCTTGAGTCGCGCGGTTGAATTTGCTCAAGAAGAAATCAAAGCCGCCAGTAAGCGCCAAAATGGCTCCATCCTCCGGTGCTAGTGAAACTACGGCGCCTTGAACGTTGGGGATTTGGCTGAGGAACAGTTTGTCTTCGTGCGACTTCACATAAATGACATCGCCTTGCTTGAATATATCCTCCGCTTTTTTGGGAGAGCCGCCGCGTTCATTAACATGAACATACTTGCGCGCCCATGCCATGCCTTCCCAGAGTAGTGTGGCGGTGTCGCCAGAAGACATTAGGAGAGTCGCTTTCTTCTCTGTGACGGCGATAACCCATGCGGGCTTGAGTTCTCCAACAGAAGGGAATTCTTTTAAGCGCTCCGCAACAATATTAAGTGCGTCTTCTCCCTCTGGCGCATCAATGTGTCCGGCGGGGCCTTTGTAGCCATGACGCTCGCTATACTCGACGAGCCCCCGCTTTAAGGCTGCGTCCGCTTCTTTCTGCAATTTGCTATCTATCGTCAGAATGACATTGTAACCATCGGTATAGGCATCGACGCCAAACCGGTTGACAATTTCCTGGCGCGCCATCTCCGCTACGTAAGGCGCATCAGCCTCAGGTTGTGCTCCATGGTAACTGGCTGTAACTGGCGCTTTGCGCGCCTCGGCCTGCTGCTCTGGAGTAATCATACCCAGCTCCTGCATACGGCCTAGTATCCAGTTTCTGCGGATTAGCGCCCGATCCGGTGAGGCGATAGGGTTATATTTGGATGGAGCTTTTGGAAGACCTGCGATCATCGCAGCCTGAGCAAGTGTCAGTTCTTTGATGCTCTTCCCATAATAAGCATTTGCTGCCGCCTCTATGCCATATGCCCTATTCCCCAGATAGATTTTGTTTAGGTAAAGTTCAAGGATTTCCGGTTTTCCAAGTTCGCGCTCAATCTTTAAAGCCAAAAGTATCTCATTGAATTTTCGGTCGAAAGTGCGTTCCTGGCTGAGAAAGAAGTTTTTTGCGACTTGCATTGTAATCGTGCTGCCGCCGGACTGAATGCGACCAGTACTGGCAAGTTGCAAAGAAGCGCGCGCCAAGCTTTTTACATTAACGCCTTGGTGTTCGAAGAAAGCGGAGTCTTCCGCAGCAAGGAAGGCGTTGACAAGATTTGTAGGTATTTGATTGTAGGAAACGGGCGTTCTTCGCTTTTCGCCGAATTCACCTAACAGTTGCTGGTCGCGGGTATAGATTCGCAGTGGTGTCTGGAGTTGGACGGACCTTAACTGCTCCACATCCGGCAGGTTGGGTGATAAGAAAAGATAGAAGCTGGATGCAATAACGATACCGGCGGCGAGGCCCGCCGCGAACATCCAACTTAAAAATCGTAAGAGCCTCACAAAATTTCGCATGTTTTTCCTGACATCTTTACAATCTATGTCTATTATTTAAGAAATTTCTTTAGGTTTGGATAACACAGTCAGATTATACGCTTTTTGCGCTGGAGATTTTAGTAATCTTCGAATGTTGGCTATGCTTTCAGAGCAGACTTTAACCTTTTAACCGTAGTGCGATAAGAAGGCAACTTTGTGTTTGGACTATTTGGAAAGAAAAAACAGCCGGTTTTAGGGCTTGATATCAGTTCTACATCGGTCAAGCTGATTGAACTCAGTCAGCAGGGCAGTCGATATCGAGTGGATAGTTATGCCGTGGAGCCTTTGCCGCCGAACGCAGTCGTTGAAAAGAATATCAATGATGCAGAAGCAGTAGGTGAAGTGATCTCAAGAGTTGTAAGCAAAGCTCGGGTCAACACCAAGCAGGCTGCGGTTGCAGTCGCAGGTTCAGCGGTTATCACCAAAGTCATTCAGATGAGTTCTTCAATTCGAGAGCAGGATCTGGAGTCACAAATTCAAATCGAAGCGGACCAGTACATCCCCTATCCACTAGACGAAGTCGCTCTGGATTTTGAGGTGGTGGGTCCAAACGAAGTCAACGCAGAAATGATGGATGTTCTCTTGGCTGCGTGTAGACGGGAGAACGTTGAGCTTCGTGAAGATGCTCTGGAAATCGGCGGTCTCACCACGAAAGTGGTGGACGTCGAAGCGTACGCAATGGAACGAGCCATGGGGCTTATAGAAGCGCAGCTTGGTACGGGTGATGAGTCTCAAACCGTAGCTGTTGTTGATATCGGCGCGACAATGACCACGCTGAGTGTGCTGTCTGACGGCAAGACTATCTATACGCGCGAACAGTTATTTGGCGGCAAGCAGTTAACGGAAGAAATACAGCGCCGATATGGCTTGTCGCAAGAGGAAGCAGGATTAGCCAAAAAACAAGGCGGCTTACCTGATGACTACGAACAGGAAGTTTTGCATCCTTTTAAAGAAGCGGTTGTACAGCAGGTGGCCAGATCGCTGCAATTCTTCTTCTCGTCCACTCAATTCAACGAAGTTGATTACATCATTTTGGCGGGGGGAACCGCCTCAATTCCTGGTGTCGCTGAATTGGTTCAGGAGCGGGTCGGGACCACAACGCTGGTGGCGAACCCATTTGCAGACATGACAGTGTCGTCAAAGGTTAATGCGTCAGCATTAAGTAATGACGCTCCCTCCCTCATGATCGCGTGCGGATTGGCAATGAGGAGTTTTGACTAATGGCGCGTATTAACCTCCGTCCCTGGCGGGAAGAGCTCCGAGCTGAGCGACAGAAGCAATTTATTACAGTGCTGCTGGGTATGTTGATTATTAGCGCTGGGGCGGGCTTTCTTTGGCATCGTTACGTTGAGGGCTCCATCGAATATCAGGTTCAGCGTAATAACTTCGTCCGTAATGAAATCGCTCAATTAGAGAAGCAGATAAAAGAGATACGAGAGCTCAAGAAGAAACGTGATGCCTTGATCGAGCGTATGAAGGTTATTCAGGACCTTCAAGGTAAGCGGCCTATTATTGTGCGCGTTTTTGATGAGCTGGTCAAAACAAACCCTGATGGAGTTTACTTTACCAATCTTGTTAAGAAGGGAGAAACGCTAGAGATAAAAGGCGTAGGCGAATCGAACAGCCGAATCTCTAGTTTGATGCGTAGACTCGATGAATCAGACTGGTTTAAAGAGCCAAACTTGACTTCAGTTAAGGCGCTTAGGGACGATGAAGCTAAGAGTGCTTTTAATATGACAGTGAAGCAGGAAGCTCCAAAAGAAGATAGTAAGAAGGGAGGAGCTTAATATGAGCTTTGCTGACTCTCTTGAGAGTATGAAGGGTTTTGATTTAAACGACCTGGACTTCAATAATGCTGGTTCATGGCCGGCGCCTATTAAGTTTATTTGTTGCATTATTGTCGTAGGCATAGTTCTGGGCGCCGTATATTGGTTTGATATAAAAGACCTAAACTTAGACTTAGAAACCAAGCAAACAGAGGAAGTGGATTTAAGGAAGCAGTTTGAAGGGAAAGCTGCTCAAGTTTCTAACTTGGAAGAATATAAAGCCCAAATGGTCGAGATGGAAAAAACATTCGGCGACTTGCTTAAGCAATTGCCAAGTGATACCGAAGTGCCAGGGCTTTTGGAGGATATCTCGTCAATAGGATCCTTAAGCGGTTTGGAACTTTCCTCTATTGACTTAAGGCCTGAGGTTTCCAAAGAGTTCTATGTAGAGCTGCCGATTGATATTAAAGTGCAAGGCGGATATCACGATTTGGCCTCTTTTGTAAGTGGTGTTGCAGGCCTATCCAGGATTGTTACTCTTCATGACTTTACCATTAAGAGTGGTAAAGAAGGTGAGGCCTTGTCTATGGATATTCAGGCTAAAACTTATCGTTATAATGCTGGCGGGGCTAAATAATGAAGAGGATTATATTTACTACCGCTTTAGTTGTGCTTTTTGGGGGAGTAGGAGGGTGTTCGTCGAATGCCGGATTTGACGATTTGCAGGCCTTTGTTAAAGAGGTAAAAGCGAGGCCCAAGAAGCGTATCGAGCCACTGCCTGAGCCAAAAGCATATCAAGCATTTTCCTACAGTACGGCAAATCGTAGGTCTCCTTTTGCTCCTCCTCAGGAGTTGAAGCTGGCGCAGATTGAAGATAAGCCTAAGAGTAACGTGAAGCCCGACTTTGATAGACCTCCTGAGTTGCTTGAGAGCTTCCCTATTGGTTCCATGAGTATGGTTGGAACAATAAATAAAGACGGCGAAACTACCCTGTATGCTTTGGTGAATGATGGGCAAGGAGGTATTCACCGAGTAAGAAAAGGACAATATATGGGGAAGAATCACGGAAGAGTTGTTTCAATATCTGACACTGGTGTTGATATTGTAGAAATAGTTTCTGATGGGCAGGGCGGTTGGTTTGAACGGCCGAGGACCCTCGGGTTGAAGGAAGTAAATTAATGAAGGTATACCTTAGGCCATTTGAGAATCTTGTGGAGAAAACAATGACAGCGCGCATTTTTAAAGTCTGGTTGTCGTTACTAGCGCTAGGCATAAGCGGTTTGAGCGAAGCTACCAGTTTGACTGGTATTGATTTCGCCGCCCTTCCTGGGGACAGGACTGAGGTCAAATTGCACTTCGACTCCGTCCCTCCAGAACCCAAAGGGTACACAATTGAGCAACCTGCCCGGATTGCATTGGATCTGGAAGGAGTCACGAATGGATTGTCAGAAAGAAATCACCAGCTATCAAAAGGCAATACGCAAAGCGTTACCGTGTTGGAAGCCACAGGGCGGACACGTGTTATTGTAAACCTGATTGAGTTAGTCCCCTACACAACTGGAATTAACGGTAATACTCTGGTTTTGCAGTTGGGTACTGCGGCGACTACTGGCGCAAATACAGCAAAATCAGATTCTCAAAGTCTGTCTGCTCCTGCCTCTAACTCTAACTCTGCTGCGAAGCCAGTACAGAATAGTTTCTCTGGTAAGCCCTCAATATCTGAGATTGATTTTTTGAGGGGAGAGAAAGGTGATGGCCGAGTCTTAGTTACTCTTACTAACGCAAAAGTAAGTGTGGATATGTCGGAGGAGGCAGGCAATATTAGGCTCCAGTTCTCTGGGGTGACTTTGCCTGCAAACCTGCAGAGAAGACTAGACGTTACTGATTTTGCTACACCGGTGAGAATTGTGGACTCTTACATGGAAGGGGGTGATACGGTTTTAATTATTAAGCCAACAGGGGATTATGACTACTTGGCTTACCAAGCGGATAACCAGTTTACGCTAGCCGTAGAGCCCTTAACTGAAGAAGAGTCAGAGCAGCGTCGGAAGGAGAAATTTCCTTATACTGGTGAAAAACTATCACTTAACTTCCAAGATATTGAGGTGCGTTCCGTTCTTCAGTTAATAGCAGATTTTACTGGGTTAAACTTGGTTGCTAGTGACACCGTTGGTGGGCGTATTACGTTAAGGTTGCAGAATGTTCCATGGGATCAGGCATTGGAGTTGATTTTAAAAACGAAAGGCCTTGACCAGCGGAAAGTTGGTAATGTTCTCTTAGTTGCACCTGCAGAGGAGATTGCTGCACGCGAAAAGCTTGAGCTTGAAGCTAGCAAGCAGGTCAAGGAGTTGGCCCCTGTTCGCTTAGAGGTTGTGCAGATTAATTATGCGAAGGCAAAAGATATTGTTGACTTATTGAAAGAAGATAAAGACCTAATTTCTGCCAGAGGGTTCATTTCTTCTGACGAAAGAACGAATACAATTAGTATTCGTGAGACAGCGGAGAAGATTAGTCAAGTTCGTAGGCTAATCCAGACATGGGATATCCCTGTCAGTCAGGTGCTTATCGAGGCAAGAATTGTTCGAGCTAGATCCGACGCGGTCGAGGAGTTGGGTGTTCAGTGGGGGGGGACTCGTGTCGCTGGCAACGATGACTCTGGTCAGATCATTATTGGTGGCGGAATGGATTCGAACATTGAGGCTCACAACGAAATCAATCGTTATAACACAGAGCGGATCAATAACATCATTAATGGGAATGACTCACTCCCTGACGCCCCAACTTTGGCTACATTTCCTAATGCATTAGGTATCGATTTGGGAGTTACTAGAACTAATACCAGTGGCTTGGCTATTGGATTTAGCAAGGGTTCTACATTGTTGCAGTTGGAGCTTTCTGCATTCGAGTCAGATGGTAAAGGTGAAATTGTCGCACAGCCTAAAATTGTAACAGCGGACCGTCAAACCGCCAGGATCGAGTCTGGTGAAGAAATTCCTTATCAGGAGGCGTCATCTAGTGGGGCAACCTCTGTATCTTTCAAAAAGGCTGTGCTGTCGTTAGAAGTAACTCCGCAGATTACGCCGGATGATAAAATTATTATGGACTTGGTTATTAACCAGGATTCGCGGGGTGTTGTAACTGCTAATATTCCAAGTATCGACACAAATGAGATAGAAACCCAGGTTTTGGTTGGCAACGGCGAAACAATAGTTTTGGGTGGGATTTTTACATCTGAGCAGTCTTCTACTGTTACAAAGACTCCTTTCTTGGGGGATATTCCCTATCTTGGTAGGTTGTTTAGAAAGACTGAAAATGTGAATGAGCGCTCAGAGTTGCTAGTGTTTATCACGCCTAAGCTAATCACAAATGGGCTGATTGATAATTAAATCTAGTTGACTTGATCTTAAAGCCGCCGCAAGGCGGCTTTTTTGTGCCTGTGCACCAGCAAAAGTGGAGGGGCGAGGGACTGGCGTGATATGCTCCGCTACCGTGGCGTATCAATATGGACTGTTCGGGTGAAAGCGAAGAAGAATGTCGTTCTGGTGGGCCCCATGGGGACCGGTAAAACTACAATCGGCAAGTTGCTTGCGAAAGAGCTGCAATTTGAGTTTGTAGACACTGATCGTGAAATCGAGGCCCGTTGCGGCGCTGATATTCCCTGGATATTCGATGTGGAAGGCGAGGTTGGTTTTCGAGGGCGTGAAAAGAGCGTTATCGCCGACCTTTCG
Organism: Hahella sp. HN01; assembly: GCF_018986435.1. GTDB lineage: Bacteria > Pseudomonadota > Gammaproteobacteria > Pseudomonadales > Oleiphilaceae > Hahella. Next base: position 88,044 of record NZ_JAHMIN010000024.1, read on the forward strand.
CAACGTGATGCGGTGGTTATTGCGACTGGCGGTGGCGCCGTTGTAGATCCTGATAATCAGCGCGCATTGAAAGAATACGGCTTCATCGTTTATCTTCATACCTCCGTAGAGCAACAATATCAGCGCACCCGTAAAGACCGCAAAAGACCTTTGCTGCGTAGCGAAGACCCTCTCAGTGTGCTGAAGAAACTCATGTCAGTGCGCGAGCCCATATACAGATCCATAGCCGACCTGATTATCAGTACCGATACTAAGCGTCCCAAAGGAGTCGTGCGGGATATAGTGAAAACACTTCGGGCATCACGTGAGGAAACTGTCGAGCGATGAAACAGATGACTATGGAAACCCTTCAGGTCGAATTAGGCGACCGTAGCTACCCAATCTATATCGGAGCAGGCTTGATGAAGGCATCCAGTTATTTTGCGGACGCCATTAGACACAAGCAGGTGATGATCGTCACCAATGAAACCATTGCTCCTCTTTATTTGGAGCAGCTTGAAGCCAGTCTTGAAGGCTTTCAAGTTGATAAAACCATTCTGGAAGATGGTGAGCAGTTCAAGAATTTGGACTCACTGAATAACATCTTTGACCATCTGCTAACCCAAAAGCATAACCGCACTACGACGCTTGTTGCCCTCGGTGGCGGCGTAGTTGGCGACATGACCGGCTTCGCCGCCGCATGCTATCAGCGGGGAGTGGACTTTATTCAGGTCCCGACCACGCTGTTATCGCAGGTGGACTCATCGGTCGGCGGCAAAACCGGCGTGAATCATCCGCTGGGCAAAAATATGATTGGCGCTTTTTATCAGCCGAAAGCAGTGGTAATAGATACGGACACGCTGAAAACCCTTCCTGCGTCGGAAGTGTCGGCAGGCTTGGCGGAAGTTATTAAGTACGGTCTTATTTACGATCAGGCGTTTTTCAGCTGGTTGGAAGAAAATATCGATAAGATTAAAGAACTTGATTCGGCCGCCATAACCTACGCTATCAAGCGCTCCTGCGAAATCAAAGCGGAAGTGGTCGCTGCGGATGAGACGGAGCAAGGGCTGCGCGCCATTTTGAATCTCGGTCATACCTTCGGTCACGCCATTGAAGCGTATACGCACTACAAAGAGTGGTTGCATGGCGAGGCGGTGGCTGTAGGGATGTTGATGGCGGCGGATTTGTCCCGTCGTATGGGAAGGCTGAGCGAGCAGGACTGTGAGAGGATTACGAAACTGATTAGCCGAGCGGATTTGCCGGTCCGTCCCCCTGTCAGTATGACGAAAGATGACTTCATCCGTTACATGGCGATCGATAAGAAAGTGCTGGATGGGCAGTTGCGCCTGGTGTTGTTGGAATCGCTGGGACGGGCTGATGTGACTGCTGACTTCCCTGCGGACATGCTGCAGGAAACTCTGGCGCTTTTCACCACTCATTAGTTGTTCGAAATTTGATGCAAGAAACAGTCGTACAGCAGGAGCCAGCGTTTGCGTTAGACGCATGGCGAGAAGTCTATGGCGTAGACGGCGATCCTTTTGATGGCCGTCGCGCTGATCTGCTGCAAGTAGGGCGTTATGGCGAGGTTATTGAAAACCTGCGTCACCTGATTCATTTTTCAGAGCGTATAGTGGCTCTGACCGCTCCGAAAGGCGGCGGTAAGTCTTTGCTTCTAAAGCGTTTGATTGAATTGGAAGGCGAAGCGCTCAGAATCGTGCTACTGAAGCCGGGTCTGTTGGAAGGGGCGGAAGCGCTCGTTATTCAACTGGCGACGGGGCTTGCGTTGCCGGCAGTGGAAAGCAATCTGTCCACCAAGGTGCTGTTGGCGGAAATAATGCAAAGCTGCGAACGAAGTTTCGCATCAGGCCTACGTACGCTTTTCATCATTGACGACGCTCACGAGCTGTCAGACGAATCACTTGAGCTGCTGGTCACTCGCTTTAATCCCGAACAGTCAGGGGCCTTCGGCTTATTGCTGGTGGGGCAGCTGCAGATCACTCAGCAGCTTGCCCGCGCCTGTGGCGCGCGTGGGACTTCTGTTCAGTATGTTGGTATTCCTCCGCTGGATCTTAGCGATACATCCCGTTATTTAAAAGAAAAGCTTCGGGCGGCCGGGTGGAGTGGTGGTGAGGGAGAAATACCACCTGCGGTAGTGGGGAAACTATACCAGCTAAGTAAGGGGATACCGGGGCGAATTGATCGCTTGGCGGGGTCTCTGCTTCTTTCCGTGGAGGCGTCGAAGTCCAAAAGTTTTAATCCTTCCACGAAGCTATATCAGCTGGTTTCCGGCTTTTTGTTGGCGATTTTTATTGGGGGTGTCGGCTTTATTGCGTGGCGTTATGAGGCGACGCCCAAGGTGGAAGGCGCCTCTGCGAACTCTTCCCGGGTGACGATAAAACTCCCTGCGCCAGAACCGGAAGCGGAGGCGATTGCTCCTCAACCTGAAATACCCGTCGAGTCGGTTGCTGATACGTCCGATGAGCTGCCATCACCCGATTCGATGAACGATGCGCAAACAGAAAGCGCATCGGCTCCGATTCAGAAAGTCGAGAAAGAAGCGAATCAAAAGACGGCGGCTGCTGAACCATCTGAAAAAGCGCCAGTCGCGAAGCCGGATGAGGTTGCCGAGACCACGACTTCTGATCAGGCGCCGCCGATTGTTGCTCATAAAAAGCCGGCTGCAGTGGCTGGTGAGTCAGCATCTTCCACTCAAACTGTTGCGAAGGCAGACCCCCCTAGAACCAAAGCAGTGGGAAAAAACGTCCCAACTGCTGAAGTTGTGGATGACCTGGATCACTACTTCCGCACCAATGAGTGGTTGCAGTCGCAAGCGTCCTCAGCTTGGACGATCCAGCTGTTGGGCAGTCTACACAAAGAGTCGGTGCAGACCTTCCTGCGACGGGAGGGAGACACCCGGGATTTCTACGTCAAATCCCTGTATCAAGGGAAAGACTGGTTCGTCGTATTACGCGGCGTTTACCCTTCCGTCGAGCAAGCCAAAGAAGCGCTTGCCCAGCTTCCTCAGCCGTTGGTTGAGCAGGGGGCGTGGGTGCGCAGCATTTCCGGTTTGCAGGGCTTGGTCAAATAAGGATCGAGACTTTTTCTCTCTTACCTCTGTTATAAGCACAAACCTTTAGGTATTTTTACTAATTAACAAATCTCTTTAGATTTGAGCTAAGGCGTGTCCGTGTGTATTATGGGCGGCCCATTTTTGCCTATCAAAAGCTGCTTGGTTTTGATTTCTTTCAGGCAAGCTTTTGATTCGTAAGGATTTAAGTGAGAGAAAGCATATGAAGACAGGTCTGTATCAACCAGGTGAGTTCAAAGATAACTGTGGTTTTGGTTTGATCGCCCATATGAATGGGCAAGCCAGCCATGATCTGCTGCGCACCGCTATTGAGTCCCTCACATGCATGACTCATCGAGGTGGTATCGCTGCGGATGGCAAAACCGGCGACGGTTGTGGGTTACTGATACAAAAGCCTGATTCCTTTCTTAGGGCGATAGCCAAAGAAAGCTTTAATATTGAGTTGGGCGCGAATTACGCGGTGGGCATGCTGTTCCTGAATCAGGACGAAGCCATGGCGAAAGCCGCCCGTGAGCGCTTGGAGTCCGCGCTGGCCGAACAAGGCGTGAAAACCGTCGGGTGGCGCCTGGTTCCTACGAATACGGAATGCCTGGGGCCCATGGCTCTGGATTGCCTTCCCGTTATAGAACAAATATTCGTTGAAGCCCCGAAGGGCATTAATGAGCACGAGTTTGCGGTCAAACTGTATATTGCCCGCAGGATGGCCGAGAACGTCTTGGCGGAAGATAAAGAGTTCTATATCTGTAGCTTGTCCAGCCAGGTGCTTTCTTATAAAGGGTTGATGATGCCCGTCGACCTGCCAAATTTTTATCTGGACCTTGGCGATGCGCGCCTGGAAACCGCTATTTGCGTGTTCCACCAGCGCTTTTCCACTAATACGGCGCCGCGTTGGCCGTTGGCGCAGCCTTTCCGGTATCTGGCTCACAATGGTGAGATCAACACTATCGACGGCAACCGTAACTGGGCGATGGCTCGCGCAAGCAAATTTAAATCCCCACACCTGCCTGACCTGGAAGCGCTGCAGCCGATTGTAAATCGCACTGGCTCAGACTCCTCTTCCATGGACAACATGCTGGAAGTCTTGCTGGCGGGCGGCGTTAATCTATTCCGCGCCGTGCGTATGATGATCCCGCCTGCATGGCAGAACGTGGACACCATGGACCCGGATTTGCGCGCGTTTTATGAATACAACTCCATGCACATGGAGCCTTGGGATGGCCCCGCTGGCGTGGTATTGACTGACGGTCGCTACGCGGTGTGTCTGCTGGATCGTAATGGATTGCGTCCTGCGCGCTGGGTTATCACCAAAAACGGCTACATTACGCTGGCCTCGGAAGTGGGCACTTATGGCTACAAGTCTGAGGATGTCGTCGCCAAGGGCCGTGTTGGTCCGGGTCAGATTTTGGCGGTGGACACCCATACCGGCGAAGTGCTGCATACTCAGGATGTGGATAACCGTCTGAAATCGGCGCACCCCTACAAGAAGTGGCTGCGTGAAAACGCACTGCGTGTGGAAACCAAACTTAATCAGCAAACGCCTGAATTCACGCTGATGGAAAAGGAAAACCTGCATGAATACATGAAAATGTTCATGATTTCCTTTGAAGAGCGCGACCAGGTGCTACGTCCTCTGGCTGAATCCGGCCAGGAGGCAGTGGGTTCAATGGGGGACGATGCGCCAATGGCGGTGCTGTCGACCCGCATCCGTTCCGTTGCGGACTATTTCCGCCAGAAATTTGCTCAGGTGACCAACCCGCCGATCGACCCGTTGCGGGAAACCATCGTCATGTCTCTGGAGACCTGTTTGGGCGCGGAACGCAATGTATTCCAGGAAACGGCTCAGCATGCTAACCGGATTATCCTGAGTACGCCGGTGCTGTCGCCAGCCAAGTTCTTCCGAATCGCCAACCTGCAGCGTGAAGGTTTCTCTGTAGAGAAAATCAAGTTGTCGTACCGTCCGGAGTTAGGGCTCAAGCAAGCGATTGAAGCCGTGGCGGACCAAGCGGAAAACGCGGCGCGTAACGGCAGAGTGCTGGTGATACTGAGCGACAACTGCATTAATCAGGGCGAGCTGCCAATCAACGCCTTTATGGCGACAGGCGCGGTGCATCACCGTTTGGTGAACAAAGGTCTGCGTTGCGACGCCAATATCATCGTGGAAACCGCTTGGGCGAGAGATCCGCATCATTTCGCAGTGTTGTTTGGTTTCGGCGCCACTGCGGTTTATCCATACCTGTCTTATCAAGTGCTTAATGACCTGATTAGTACCGGCGAAGTATTGATCGATCCTATCGAAGCCAAAAATAACTATCGGAAAGGCATTAACAAAGGCCTGTTGAAAATACTCTCCAAGATGGGGATATCAACAATCGCCTCTTATCGCGGCGCGCAGTTATTCGAGGCCGTGGGGCTGGCGGATGATATTGTTGATTTGTGCTTCTGCGGCGTTCCCAGCCGCATCCAGGGAGCCTCATTTTATGACTTCCAGGCGGAGCAGGCGGAGCTGGCTAAAATGGCCTGGGCCAAACGCAAGCCGATATTGCAGGGCGGTCTGCTGAAGTTCGTCCATGGCGGCGAATATCACGCCTATAACCCGGATGTAGTCGGCGCGCTGCAGAAGGCGGTGCGCGAAGGCGACTATGGCGTTTATCAGGAATATGCCTCCTATGTAAACGGCCGAGCGCCGATGACGCTGCGCGACCTCTTTAAAATCTCTGATAAGGTCAAGCCGATTTCGATAGACGAAGTCGAACCGCTGGAAAACATTCTTCCCCGGTTTGACTCCGCCGCTATGTCCATTGGCGCGCTGTCTCCTGAGGCGCACGAAGCGCTGGCGGTCGCGATGAACCGCTTGGGCGGTCGCTCCAACTCAGGCGAAGGTGGTGAAGATCCGGCTCGCTATGGGACGGAGAAGCGCTCCAAGATCAAACAGGTGGCTTCAGGTCGCTTTGGCGTGACGCCGCACTATCTGGTCAGCGCGGATGTGCTGCAGATTAAAGTGGCGCAAGGCGCGAAGCCAGGCGAAGGCGGGCAGCTTCCTGGCGGTAAGGTTAACCAGTTAATCGCGCGTCTGCGTTATGCCGTCCCAGGCGTGACGCTGATTTCTCCACCGCCGCATCATGATATCTACTCGATCGAAGATTTAGCGCAGCTGATTTTCGATTTGAAACAGGTGAATCCTGAGGCGCTGGTGTCGGTCAAGCTGGTGTCTGAACCGGGCGTTGGCACTATCGCCGCAGGTGTGGCCAAGGCCTACGCTGACCTGATCACGATTTCGGGGTATGACGGCGGCACTGGCGCCAGTCCGCTGACCTCTATCAAGTATGCCGGCTCTCCCTGGGAATTGGGCCTATCAGAAGCGCATCAGGCGTTGCGCGCGAATGATCTGCGCGGCAACGTGCGCCTGCAGACGGACGGTGGTCTGAAGACCGGTCTGGATGTGGTGAAAGCCGCCATTCTGGGCGCGGAAAGTTTCGGCTTCGGCACTGGGCCAATGGTGGCGTTGGGCTGTAAGTATCTGCGTATCTGCCACTTGAACAACTGCGCCACCGGTGTTGCGACGCAAAATAAAGATCTGCGCGATAAGCATTTCCAGGGCACGGTGGAAATGGCGATCAACTACTTTAAGTTCGTCGCGACGGAGACCCGTGAGTGGATGGCGAAGCTGGGCGTTCGTTCTCTGGAAGAACTGGTTGGCCGTACGGACTTGCTGAAGATTTTACCGGGCGCGACGGCCAAGCAGCGTAATCTAGATTTGACGCCGATGCTGAGCAACGACGCGATTCCTGCGGACAAGCCGCATACCTGTCAGTCCGCTCGAAATGCCCCATACGACAAAGGCCGTTTGGCGGAAGAAATGGTGCAGGCTGCGCTGCCAACCATCGAAGCCAAGAGTGGCGGTGAGTTTGAGTTTCGCGTCACCAACTGTGATCGCTCTATCGGAGCTCGCTTGTCTGGCGAGATCGCCAAGCGACACGGCAATCAGGGCATGGCGGAAAACCCGCTGGTATTCCGTTTGACCGGCACCGCTGGGCAAAGCTTCGGCGTGTGGAACGCTGGTGGTCTGCACATGTATCTTGAAGGCGACGCCAACGATTACGTGGGCAAAGGCATGACTGGCGGTAAGTTGACCATACGTCCTCCCCAGAACAGCTCTTTTGCATCGCAGGAAACTTCCATCATCGGTAACACCTGCCTGTATGGCGCCACTGGCGGCAAGCTTTTTGCCGCGGGCGTGGCGGGCGAACGCTTTGGCGTGCGTAACTCCGGTGCCTATGCGGTGGTTGAAGGCGTGGGCGATCACTGCTGTGAATATATGACGGGCGGCATGGTGGCTGTGCTGGGGAAAACCGGCTACAACTTCGGTGCGGGCATGACCGGCGGCTTTGCTTATGTTCTTGACCTGGAGAATCGCTTCGTCGACCGCTATAACCATGAGCTGGTGGAGATTCACCGTATTACCAGCGAAGCGATGGAAGCTTACCGCAACTATCTGCGCGACGTGATTGACGAGCACGTTCGGGAAACCAGCAGCGCCTGGGCGGAAAACATGCTGGATAACTTCGATGACTATGTAGGGCGCTTCTGGCTGGTGAAACCCAAAGCCGCCAGCCTTGCCTCGTTGATGGACAGCACGCGGGCAAGGCCTGAGTAATAAATCGGAGCTGTTTAAGTTTATTCGGAGTTCCCGGCGTAAGAGGGTGGCGAGACTACGCCTCGGGCGTACGCGCCGCGCCGGGTCCAGAAACAGATTTTTTGTATACAGTTTAGAGGTTTAGACGCAATGGCGGAGAGACTGAGCAATAACTTTCAGTTCCTCGATGTGGGACGGCAAGATCCTGAAAAGGTTCCGGTTGGGCGTCGTAAGAAGCAGTTTAGAGAAATCTACAAGCCCTTTAAGGAAGAGGAAGTCAAAAACCAGGCGCACCGCTGTCTGGAGTGCGGCAACCCCTATTGCGAATGGAAATGCCCAGTGCATAACTACATTCCCAATTGGCTAAAGTTGGCGTCGGAAGGCAACATCATGGCGGCAGTCGAGCTCAGCCATCAGACCAACACGCTCCCTGAAGTCTGTGGCCGGGTGTGCCCGCAGGACAGACTATGCGAAGGCGCCTGTACGCTGAATGATGGCTTCGGCGCCGTGACGATTGGTTCGACCGAGAAATATATTACGGATACGGCGCTGGCTCTGGGCTGGAAGCCGGATATGTCCAAGGTGGCCATGACCGATAAACGGGTCGCCATTATCGGCGCGGGTCCCGCCGGTTTAGGATGCGCGGACGTATTGATCCGCAATGGCGTGAAGCCTGTCGTGTTCGACCGCTACCCGGAAATTGGCGGGTTGCTGACCTTCGGTATTCCAGAGTTCAAACTGGAAAAAGAGGTTATGGTGCGCCGCCGCAAACTGTTTGAAGAGATGGGCATCGAGTTCCGTCTGAACACGGATGTAGGGAAAGACGTGGCGTTTGCGGATTTGTTGAATGAATTCGACGCCGTCTTCCTGGGAATGGGAACCTACAATTATATGAAAGGCGGTTTCCCAGGCGAGGAATTGCCTGGCGTTTATGACGCGCTGCCGTATCTGATATCCAACGTCAACCGTTGCCTGGGGTATGAAAAAGCGCCGGAAGACTTTGTCGACATGCAGGGCAAGCGAGTTGTCGTCCTTGGCGGCGGCGATACTGCAATGGATTGTAACCGGACGGCGATTCGTCAGAAGGCTAAATCAGTAACCTGCGCTTACCGTCGCGACGAGGCCAACATGCCTGGTTCACGTAAGGAAGTCGCCAACGCGAAAGAAGAGGGCGTCAAATTCCTGTTCAACCGTCAGCCCGTCGCCATCATCGGCGATGAGCGGGTAGAGGGCGTGAAAGTGGTGCAGACTCGCCTGGGCGAGCCGGACGAAAATGGCCGTCGTCGTCCTGAAGTGGTGGCGGGAAGCGAAGAGATTCTGCCGGCGGACGCGGTGCTGATCGCATTTGGTTTCCGTCCCAGCCCTTCACCCTGGTTCCAGGAGTTTGGTATTGATGTCGATAACGGCGGACGAGTCATTGCGCCGGAACAGCAGCAATACAAATTCCAGACGACTAACCCGAAGGTGTTCTCCGGCGGAGACATGGTGCGCGGCTCCGACCTGGTGGTCACGGCTATCTGGGAAGGCAGACAGGCGGGAGAAGGCATTCTCGATTATCTGGAAGTATGACGTTGTGAAGTGATTGATTAACAATCAAAAAGCTTCAGACGTATAAAAAGGCATGGTTTTCCATGCCTTTTTTGTTGGGGGCGAACGTGGTATATGTGCTGCTCTCAAATTCTGGAACCCTGGAGACGTCATGTCAGAACTGAAGAATGATCGATTTTTACGCGCATTAATGAGGCAGCCGGTGGACGTGACGCCGGTGTGGATGATGCGCCAGGCCGGACGTTACTTGCCTGAATATCGGGCTTCCAGGGCTCGTGCAGGCAGCTTCATGGACCTGTGTAAAAATGCGGAATTCGCCTGTGAAGTCACGCTTCAGCCACTGGAGCGTTTTGAGCTTGATGCGGCGATTCTTTTCTCTGACATCCTCACTATTCCTGACGCGATGGGGCTGGGCCTGTACTTCGAAACTGGAGAAGGCCCCCGTTTCAAAAAGACGGTAAGAACGGAAGCGGACGTCAACGCGCTGCATATGCCAGACGCGGACACAGATCTCGGCTATGTCATGAACGCCGTACGCACCATTCGCCGGGAGTTGAACGGTCGCGTTCCCCTGATCGGCTTTTCCGGCAGCCCTTGGACTCTGGCTACTTATATGGTGGAAGGCGGTTCAAGCAAGGACTTCCGTGAAATCAAGAAGCTCGCATACGGACAACCGGAATTGTTGCATTTGTTGCTGGATAAACTGGCTGATTCCGTAGCAGATTACCTGAATGCGCAAATTCGTGCGGGTGCGCAGGCTGTGCAGATTTTTGATACCTGGGGCGGCGCTCTGACTGCTGCGGGATACCTTGAATTTTCCCTGGCTTATATGAAAAAGATCGTGTCGAAGCTGCAGCGTGAGGCGGAGGGGCGTCCTGTACCGGTGATTCTGTTCACCAAAAATGGCGGCCAATGGCTGGAGCATATTGCAGATGCAGGCGCCGACGCGCTAGGACTCGACTGGACGACGGAAATCAGCGAGGCCAGAAGGCGAGTGGGTGATCGGGTTGCTTTGCAAGGCAATATGGACCCGGCTGCATTATATGCGCCTCCTGCTGCGATTCGGGATCAGGTCTCACGCATTCTGGCGAGCTTTGGTTCTGGCGAGGGGCATGTCTTTAATCTGGGTCACGGGATCACGCCGGATGTAGACCCAGAGCACGCGAAAGTCTTTATCGACGCCGTCCATGAGTTGAGCGCGCCTTATCATCAGAATGCCTGATTGCGATTGGCGTTAGTGGAGTATTTGTAGGAATGGCGAAGAAACAGACCAGTTACGTCTGCACGGAGTGTGGCGCGGATTACCGCAAATGGATGGGGCAGTGTATTCAATGCGGCGCCTGGAATACGGTCAGCGAGTTTCGTGAAAGCCGGGCGCCTGTCAAGAGCGCCGCCCGCAGCGGATTTACTGGGCAGCGGGCGCAATTACAGTCTCTGGAAGAGGTCGAACTTGTCGATCTTCCCCGCACATCCACTCTGAGTCCCGAGTTTGACCGTGTGCTTGGAGGCGGTATTGTTCCCGGATCGGTTGTGCTGATCGGTGGTCATCCCGGCGCAGGCAAAAGTACGCTGTTGCTGCAGACGACCTGTCGACTGGCGGAGCGACACAAAATCCTCTATGTGACCGGGGAAGAGTCCATTCAACAGATCGCCATGCGCGCACGCCGGCTGCAGCTTAACAGTCACGGTATGCAGGTGATGTCGGAGACGGACGTCGAAAGCGTTCTCGATACCGCGCGCGAGCAGCAGCCGAATATTCTTGTGATTGATAGTATTCAGGTCATGCATATGGCGGAGCTGCAATCCGCGCCCGGCAGTGTGGCGCAGGTGCGCGAAGCCGCTGCGGCGCTTACCCGTTACGCCAAGCAGTCCGGCGTCGCCTTGTTGATCGTCGGCCATGTCACGAAAGACGGCTCTTTGGCGGGGCCCAAAGTGCTTGAGCATATGATCGACGCCTCTATCATGCTGGAAGGTAACGAAGATAGCCGTTTCCGGACGTTGCGCGCGATCAAGAATCGTTTTGGAGCCGTGAATGAGTTAGGCGTTTTCGCCATGATGGAGACGGGGCTAAAGGACGTTAAAAATCCCAGTGCTATTTTTCTTAATCGCGAGGGACACACCGCTGCGGGCAGTATTGTGACCGTCGCCTGGGAAGGCACCCGACCACTGCTGGTGGAAATTCAGGCGTTGGTGGATCAAGGCTTCGGCGCGGCCCCCAGACGTTTGGCGATAGGTTCAGACCCCCAGCGTCTGGCTCTGCTATTGGCGGTCTTGCATCGCCACGGGGGCTTACACGTGGGGGATCAGGATGTGTTCATTAACGTGGTGGGCGGTGTGAAAATCGCCGAAACCAGTGCGGATTTGGCAGTATTGATGGCGATATCCTCAAGCTTCAAGGACCGAGCGGCGCCAAGTGATTGGGTGGTGTTTGGCGAGGTGGGTCTGTCAGGAGAGATCCGGCCCGTCAGCAGTGGGCAGGAGCGTATTGTCGAGGCGGCCAAGCACGGCTTCACCAAGGCGATTGTTCCCAAATCAAACGCACCCAAGAAAGCCCCTGAAGGCATGCAGGTGATTGGCGTTTCCCGTCTGCAGGAGGCGCTGGAGCTGCTGTAACGCGAGGGGCGTTACACTGTTTCAATCAGTGCGGCGAGTTCTCTTTCCAACAGATCGGAACTTCCCAGATTCAACTCCACTAGGCGTCTCAGCGTGGAGGCGCTATCCAGATCCATGTGCTCGCAGGAAAACCCCAGGTGGCCTTTTTCTGCGTGGCGCAAATGTCCGTTGAAACTGATTAGATGCTCCGCTCCCAGGTTGACGCGAAGCTCAAACGGAGCGTTGGCGTCAGCATCACCCCAGTCTGCAGGCTCATGCACCAGTGCGCCGCGAAAAGAGATATCCAATAACTGACTGATCCAGCTGCGGTTGCTTTGTTGAATGGTCACCTCCGCATCGAATGATATACGCTGAAAACGGCGGCGATCGGAAGAAGTCGTGGGCGACATAGTTTTTATTCCCTGTAGCGATACCTAAACTATAGTCGCTACATGGGAGAACTTCACGTTGAGAGAAGCGGACGGGGCGTTGACCCCGTCCGGAAAGAAAGGCTATCAGGCCAAGCGCTTGTATTTCATGCGCTGGGGCACGGCGGCGCTTTCGCCGACGCGTTTCTTGTAGTCTTCGTCGTATTCGGAGAAGTTGCCTTCGAACCAAACCACTTCACTGTCGCCTTCGAAAGCCAGGATGTGGGTGGCGATACGGTCAAGGAACCAGCGATCGTGCGAGATGACAATGGCGCAGCCAGGGAACGCCAGCAAGGCTTCCTCAAGCGCTCGTAAGGTCTCAACGTCCAGATCGTTGGTAGGTTCGTCTAGCAGCAATACGTTGCCGCCTTGTTTTAGCAGCTTGGCCAGGAATAAACGGTTGCGTTCACCGCCGGACAGCTCCTTGACCCGCTTTTGCTGTTCGCCGCCGCGGAAGTTGAAGCGGGATAGATAAGCGCGGGAAGGGGTGCGATAAGAACCCACTTCAATCATGTCCTGACCGTCGCTGACTTCTTCCCATACAGTTTTGCTGTCGTCCAGCTCCCGCATTTGTCCAACGTAGGAAAGCTGCACTGTGTCGCCAAGGCGGATAGCGCCAGACTCTGGTTGCTCCATGCCTGCGATCAGCTTGAATAACGTAGACTTACCTGCGCCGTTGCCGCCGATGACGCCGACAATGCTACCCGGGGGCACATTGAAGTTAAGGTTATCGAATAGCAGTTTGTCGCCGAAACGTTTCTTGACGTCATTGACTTCAATGACGATATCCCCCAAGCGTGGTCCGGGCGGAATGTAAATCTCGTTGGTTTCGTTACGGGACTGGAAGTCTTGAGACGATAGCTCTTCAAAGCGGGCCAGACGCGCTTTACTCTTGGCGTGGCGGCCTTTGGGGTTGCTGCGCACCCAGTCCAGCTCTGACTTGATGGTCTTCTGGCGAGCGGCTTCAGTTCTCTCTTCCTGCTCAAGGCGTTTTTCCTTGGCTTCCAGCCACTGGCTGTAGTTGCCCTCGAAAGGAATGCCGCGACCGCGGTCCAGTTCCAGTATCCAGCCGGCGACATTGTCGAGGAAGTATCGATCGTGGGTAATCGCTACGACGGTGCCGGGATATTCGTGCAGGAAGCGCTCCAGCCAGGCAACGCTTTCTGCGTCCAAATGGTTGGTAGGTTCGTCCAGCAGCAGCATGTCTGGCTTGGATAGCAGCAGCTTACACAGAGCAACGCGGCGGCGCTCGCCTCCGGACAGGGTGCTTACCTGGGCGTCCCAGGGGGGGAGGCGCAGCGCGTCGGCGGCGACTTCCAGCGTGCGCTCAAGATTATGGCCGTCTGTAGTCTGCAACAGCGCTTCCAGCTTGGCCTGCTCTGCGGCCAGGGCGTCAAAGTCGGCGTCAGGCTCCGCATAGGCTGCGTATACTTCATCCAGGCGCGTCATTGCGTTTTTGATTTCTGCTACGGCTTCTTCGACGTTGCCGCGAACATCTTTGCTTTCATCCAGCTGCGGTTCCTGCGGCAGGTAGCCGACATTAATGCCAGGCTGCGGACGGGCTTCGCCGATAATGTCGGTGTCCACGCCAGCCATAATGCGCAATAGCGTAGACTTACCTGAGCCGTTCAGACCCAGAACGCCGATTTTGGCGCCAGGGAAGAAGCTGAGAGAGATGTCCTTAAGAATTTCTCGCTTCGGGGGGACCACTTTGCCCACCCGATTCATGGTGTACACGTACTGTGCCATGAGATTGAAACCTATATCTTTGATTTGATAGTGAAAACGAAAGCGTTCGCCCGCGTTAAGCCGTTTATGGAAAAAATTCTGAGACTCCATCTGTCCTAACGAGTGACGGCTGGAAACTACGCGGGCCTGTCTGGACATTGGCGTAAAGTCCGGCCGCAAGCGTCTGGGCGAATGGAATGGTACTGTGAATGGCCGTTTAAGTTAGCTGAAATCGTTGTCTTTGGCAAACGGGCGGCGGTTTTGCTAGAGCTTTGACCCGCCTTCTCCGGCGCGCAGTAAAATGGGGTGAAGAGCAGGGGATAATCGATTAAAATAGCGGCTTTTCTCACCGCCGTACGCTGACTTCACGAAACTACGGTACTCACTTCCTAGAGATAGAGGCGACAGATGTTTACGCGTGACATGACCATTGCAAGTTTTGATCCTGATCTTTGGACCGCCATGCAAGGTGAAACCCAGCGTCAGGAAGAGCACATAGAACTGATTGCATCTGAAAACTACACCAGTCCACGCGTTATGGAAGCCCAGGGCTCTGCGCTTACCAACAAGTATGCGGAAGGTTATCCCAACAAGCGCTATTACGGTGGTTGTGAATATGTCGACGTGGTTGAGCAACTGGCTATCGACCGCGCTAAAGCGCTGTTCGGCGCAGATTACGCCAACGTGCAGCCTCACTCTGGCTCTCAGGCGAACGCAGCGGTATACATGGCCCTGTGTAAACCTGGCGATGTGATCCTCGGTATGAGCCTGGCCCACGGCGGTCACCTGACTCACGGCGCCTCCGTCAGCTTCTCAGGTCGTATTTACAAAGCAGTGCAGTACGGCTTGAATCCAGAAACCGGTGAGATTGACTACGAAGAAGTCGCCAAGCTGGCGCGTGAGAATAAGCCCAAGATGATCGTGGCTGGCTTCTCCGCGTATTCCCGAGTGATTGATTGGGGGCGCTTCCGCGCTATCGCGGACGAAATCGGCGCATACTTGTTTGTCGACATGGCCCACATCGCCGGTTTAGTGGCTGCGGGCGTATATCCCAGCCCAGTGCAGATCGCCGACGTCACTACGACCACGACTCACAAAACATTAGGCGGTCCCCGCGGCGGTCTGATTCTCGCCAAAGCCAACGAAGAGCTGGAAAAGAAACTGAACTTTGCTGTCTTCCCTGAGAGCCAGGGCGGCCCTTTGATGCATGTCATTGCTGCGAAAGCGGTTTGCTTCAAAGAAGCGATGACTGATGAATTCAAGCAATATCAGGCGCAAGTAGTTAAAAACGCCCAAGTTATGGCGGAAACTTTTATTCAGCGCGGATATGACATTGTTTCCGGCGGTACGGACGACCATTTGTTCCTGGTTGACCTGATCAAGAAAGATATCACCGGGAAAGATGCTGACGCGGCATTGGGGCGCGCCAACATCACAGTGAATAAAAACGCGGTGCCTAATGATCCTCGCTCTCCATTCGTCACCAGCGGCTTACGCATCGGTACGCCTGCCATCACCCGTCGCGGCATGGGCGAAGCGGAAGCCAAAGAGCTGACTGGCTGGATCTGCGACGTTCTGGACGATATCGAAAACGAAGATACTATCCAGCGCGTTAAGCAGCAAGTACTGGAGCTGTGCAAACGTTTCCCGGTATACAAAGGATAAATAAAGCGCTCCCTGCGGGGAGCATTTGCTTTTCTGGACACAGGATTTTGGTGATATATGCATTGCCCGTTTTGCAGCGCTGCGGACACAAAGGTAATTGACTCCCGCTTGGTCGCCGATGGCAGCCAGGTGCGCCGCCGCCGCGAGTGCGTCTCTTGCTCTGAACGCTTTACTACCTACGAAGCGGCGGAGTTGGTGATGCCCAGAGTCGTGAAACAAGACGGCACCCGTGAGCCTTTTGACGAAGATAAGCTGCGGGCGGGCTTCCTGAAAGCATTGGAAAAGCGCCCGGTGAGCATGGAGGAAATAGAAGCGGCTGTAGACCGTATTAAATTCCGTCTGCGCGCCACCGGAGAACGGGAACTGAACTCCAGAGTCATTGGGGAAGAAGTTATGGCGGAGCTGCGTGAACTGGATCAGGTCGCTTTCGTCCGTTTTGCTTCGGTCTATCGCAGGTTCCAGGACTTGGATGAGTTTCGCGCTGAGATTGACAAACTCTCCAGAGATGCAGCCACACCCATGATGTCGGAAAAAGCGTCTAATAAAGACGACGTCACTTCCAAGTAATGGCTATTTCCTCGCAAGACTATGCATTCATGGCGCGCGCGCTGCGATTGGCCGAGCGTGGTTTATACACCACAGATCCCAATCCCAGAGTGGGCTGTGTCTTGGTGAAAAATGGCGAGATTGTCGGCGAAGGTTGGCATGAACGCGCCGGTGAAGGGCACGCGGAGGTCAATGCATTGCGGGCAGCTGGCGACTCTGCAAGAGGCGCTGACTGTTATGTGACGCTGGAGCCATGCAGCCACCATGGGCGTACGCCGCCTTGCGCTGAGGCGCTGGTTAAGGCAGGCGTACGGCGGGTTGTCGCGGCCATGGAAGATCCTAATCCAAGCGTTGCCGGCAAAGGACTGGCTCTACTGCGAAATGCAGGTATTGAAGCCCATGCCGGATGTATGGCGGCGGAAGCGGATGAGCTTAATATTGGCTTCTTTCAGCGTATGCGCGCAGGTCGTCCCTGGGTGCGGGTAAAAGTCGCAAGCAGTCTGGATGGAAGGTCTGCGTTGCTTAATGGCGTCAGTAAATGGATTACTGGCGGCGCCGCGAGAGAAGACGTGCAAAAACTGCGCGCCCGCAGCTCTGCAATTATTACGGGGATCGGCACAGTGATCGCGGATGATCCCTCGCTGAATGTCCGTAGTCAGGAGCTGGAGCGGATCTGTAATGGTAAGTTGAGGCAGCCTTTGCGAGTGGTGTTGGACTCCCAGTTGAGATTTCCAGCCGATAGCAAAATGCTCAAACTGCCAGGAAAAATATTGCTGGTTACATGCGCTGACGTTCCTGAAAGTTGGCTCGCGCAGCGGCGGAATTGCGAGGCTGACTTTGAGGTGCTGAAGCTCACGGGCGAGAATGGGCGGGTTGATCTTACCGCTTTGCTCTCTGCTTTGGCGGCCAGAGAGTGCAATGAAGTGCTGGTTGAAGCGGGCGCCAACCTGGCGGGCGCTTTTGTCGCACAAGGGCTTGCGGATGAGATTTGGACTTATATCGCTCCCAAGTTAATGGGGGAGGGGCGTTCAGCATTCGCTTTGCCGTGTTTCGATCAAATGGATCAGGTTATATCTTTGAAGTTAAACGAAGTCCGTCAGGTCGGCGACGATGTGCGCATGATCTGGAGGAAGGAGTGACATGTTTACCGGATTGGTAGAAGAAGTGGGCGTAGTGAACGCGATCCGCCAACAGAGCGGCGATTGGGTGCTGGAAATCGGCGCCACCGGAGGTTTCATGGAGGACGTTCGTCTGGGCGATAGTATCGCGGTAAACGGAGTGTGCCTGACGCTGACGTCAATGAGCGGCAAAGGCTTCCGCGCAGATGTGTCGCGGGAAACATCTGCGCATACGTCTATTGCTGCATGGCGTTCAGGCGTAAAGGTGAATCTGGAAAAAGCCATGCAGTTGAGCGCGCGCTTGGGTGGTCATCTGGTGTCGGGGCATGTCGATGGCGTTGGTGAACTGATTTCAAAACAGGAAGATGCGCGCTCTCTACGCTTATCAATCCGAGCGCCGGAAGATTTGTTGCGCTATATCGCCGCCAAAGGCTCTATCACTGTCGATGGCGTTAGCCTGACTGTTAATGATATCGCCGGGTCTGAAATGAGTCTGAATATTGTGCCCCACACGGCGCATGCGACAACGCTGGGGGGGCTGAAGACCGGAAGTCTGGTGCACTTGGAAGTGGACCTCCTTGCCCGTTATACCGAGCGACTACTGTTTTGCGCTTCCGCTGAAAAGAGCGACGCGAAGACGTCTACAATAAGTAAAGAATTTCTGGCGCAACATGGCTTTTATAAATCATAAAAGCCACATGCGCTGAAAGCAGATGTGAGTACGATATTTGAGGCTGAGTATGCAGCTTAACAGCGTAGAAGAACTGATTCAGGACATCCGTCAAGGCAAAATGGTTATTTTGATGGATGATGAGGATCGCGAAAACGAAGGCGATCTTATCATGGCTGCGGAGATGGTGCGTCCGGAAGACATCAACTTCATGGCGAAGCACGCTCGGGGTTTGATTTGTCTCCCCATGACCCGGGAACGTTGTCAGTATCTTGGCTTGAATCCCATGGTGAACGCCAATAATGCGCAATTCGCTACAGCGTTCACTGTGTCCATCGAAGCGGCGGAGGGCGTAACTACCGGTATTTCCGCGGCAGATCGCGCGCATACAATTAGAGTCGCCGTAGGACGTAACACCAAACCGACGGATTTGGTGCAGCCAGGCCATATATTTCCTCTCACCGCCCAGCCTGGTGGCGTGCTGAGTCGTGCGGGTCATACTGAGGCGGGCTGTGATTTGGCGCGTTTGGCCGGATGCGAACCTGCGGCTGTAATCGTCGAGATCATGAATGAAGACGGCACTATGGCGCGTCGCCCAGAGCTGGAGGCGTTCGCTCGCGAGCACGGTCTTAAAATCGGCACTATCGCTGACCTGATACATTATCGCGCCACAACAGAGCAGACCATTGAGCGTCTGGAGGAAAACGAGCTGCCGACAGAATACGGCGCCTTCAAGTTGGTGACATATAAAGACACGATTCAGGAAAATATTCATTTGGCGCTGGTGATGGGCGAGCCAAGTCCTGATAGACCTGTGCTGGTTCGCGTTCACTTCGCCGACGTATTGAAAGATTTGTTTGGCGCCATACGCCCAGGTTCTGAGAGCTGGCCCATTGGTAAAGCGCTGGCGAAGGTGGCTGAAGAAGGCGAGGGAGTGGTGATTCTGCTGGACAGTGAAAGTGGCGAGCAGGATATCAGCGAAAGAGTCCATGATTTCTTTAAGCCCAAGAAAAAGCGGTCGGGCAATGTTTCTCCGGTTTCCGGAGCGTATCTGACTATAGGTACGGGGTCCCAGATATTAAGGGACCTTGGCGTCGGTAAAATGCGCGTCATGAGCGCGCCGATGAAGTTCAGCGCGTTGTCCGGTTTTGACCTCGAAGTTGTGGAATATGTTCCCTTTTGTGGCGAAGCCGAGTCAACGAATTAGAGTTAAGTTTGGAGAGAAGATATGACGGTCAAAGTGGTAGAAGGCGATTTCTTGCAAGGGGCGTCCGCGAAATACGCCATTGTCGTAGGGAGATTTAACAGCTTTGTAGTGGAGAGCTTGCTGGAAGGCGCACTGGACGCTTTGCGTCGTCATGGCGTTGCGGAAAGTCAAATCACTGTTTATAGAGCGCCTGGCGCTTTTGAAATTCCTTTGCTGGCTCAGCAAGTTGCCGCACGTACCAAACCGGATGCGGTAATTGCTTTGGGCGCGGTGATCCGTGGCGGTACGCCTCATTTTGAGTATGTCGCAGGTGAGTGCGCCAAAGGGCTGGGTCAGGTCTCCCTGCAGGCGGGCATTCCTGTCGCATTCGGTGTACTGACTGTGGACAGCATTGAGCAAGCCATCGAGCGCTCAGGCACCAAAGCCGGCAACAAAGGGGCGGAAGCCGCGCTTTCAGCGTTGGAAATGGTCGGACTACTTCAGCAGGTAGGTGAATAAGTGAGCGAACAACCGTCTTCAGGGCGCCCCATGTCCAAGGCGATGGAGAAGCGCCGCGCCGCCCGTAAACTGGCGCTGCAGGCGCTTTACCAATGGCGCGTCGCCGGCGCCTCCATTTCTCAGATCGAAGCGGAATTCGCCGTGGATAACGATCTGCAACAAGTGGACAGGGATTTGTTCAAGGCGGTTTTATATGGCGTGCCCTCCAGTGTGAGTGAGCTTGATGCGCTATTACAGCCATTCGTTGACCGCAAACTGACGGATGTGGACCCGGTAGAATTGAGCTTGATCCGTATGGGAGCTTTCGAGTTGCGCTCGCGTATCGAAGTGCCCTATCGAGTGGTGATAAATGAAGCCGTTGAGCTTGCCAAGCAGTTTGGCGGAACGGATGGACATAAGTTCGTCAACAGCGTTCTGGATAAGCTGGCCCCGCAATTACGCCAGGCGGAAGTGGCCGCCGCCAAAAACAAGAAAAAGTAAATTGAGCGGATACGTCAGGTAGAGCGGCTAATGGGTGAGTTCGAACTAATATCGCGCTACTTTCATGCGCCTTTCGCGAACTTCCCGGGTGCTGAGCGGCGGATTGAGACCGGAATTGGGGATGATTGCGCCGTTTTAGCTCCTCTGAGTGGTCGTCTCGTGATTTCTACTGATACCTGCGTATCTGGCGTCCACTTTCCGGTGGATGCATCTGCGGAAATGGTCGCCGCCCGCAGCCTTGGCTCCAGCGTTAGTGACTTAGCTGCGATGGGCGCTGAGCCTGTCGGGTTTACGCTGGCGTTAACTTTGCCAATTATCAATGAGGACTGGCTGCAGGGGTTTGGCTCTCAGTTGTTTGAGTCCGCCTTGGCTTGGAAGATTCCTCTCATTGGTGGGGATACGACGAAAGGCCCTCTTACTGTCACTGTAACGGTGTTTGGGCGTGTTCAAGATCATTGCCTATATCGTCACGGAGCCTCGCCCGGAGAGGATGTCTGGGTTTCCGGGGCTCTCGGTGACGCCGCCGCCGCTTTGTCTTTATTAGGGCGGCCGCATGCCTCTTTAACGCCTTTGGAGCGCCAGCTATACCAGCGCTATGAAAGTCCGCAGCCCCGTATAAAGCTGGGAAGCGAGTTGCAAGGTGTTGCGACCGCAGCCATTGATATTTCTGACGGGCTGGTAGCTGACTTGGCGCATATCTGTTCCGTCTCAAATTGCGGCGCGCTGATAGAAGAAGATGCGATACCGCTGTCCTCCGCTTTACTGGCGACTTTCCCCAAAGAAGACGCATTGAACTTCGCCCTTCAGGGCGGGGATGACTATGAACTCTGCTTTACCGCACCACAATCTGCGCGTGAACTTATTCAATCATTATCCGTTGATGTGGCGTTGAGCTGTATCGGAAGCTTGCGAAGGGAGTCGGGGGTCGCATTGCGAAGGCATGGAGAAGAGGTAAAGCTGGCTCCGAGGGGCGGATATGACCACTTTAAAGAGAACTCTGTAACGTGACTTTGACTACGCGCGCTGAATCTTCCTTTACACCGTCCGTTATAGCGACGCTGAAGTCGCCGACTCATTTGCTAGCGGCTGGTTTAGGGTCTGGCTTGGCTCCCTGGGCTCCAGGAACCTTTGGCTCCGCGTTGGCGGTGCTCATTTACATGGCCTCTTTGGCGCACTTGGGGCCATGGCTGCAATTGTCGGTTATCTTTGTGTCATCGATCTTGGGCGTTTACTTGTGTGGTAGAACCGCTAGCGACTGGGGAGTGCACGACCACAAGGCTATTGTGTGGGACGAGTTTGTCGGGCAATGGATAGCGTTGTTCCTGTTACCCTGGAATAGTGTATTCGTCCTGCTGGCTTTTGTTTATTTTCGGCTATTTGATATCTGGAAGCCGTGGCCTATTCGATGGTGCGATCGTCATATCCATGGGGGGAAAGGAATTATGCTCGACGACCTGCTGGCTGGCGTCATGGCGTTGGCGGCGACGCAACTGACGATCTACTGCGCCGCGTTGTTTTAGCGCCTCAATAGATTCTATGCGCTCGCATCACTCTGGCGGCTTGGCTTTCGCCAGGCAGGAGCTGGGCGACTTTCAGGAAGCGGCGCAATCCCTCTTCTGCGCGTTCTTTAGCGGCGTAAGGTCCGCTATCAAAGCCTTCCCGTGTAGAAAAATACCACTTGTCGCCGACAGCGAAGAAGCGGTCGCTGCGAAACGGCGTCAAGCCGTCTTCACCTCTTCTGTTGGTAGTATCCATATTAAAGTCCCTCTTCTGCATAGATATAGTGTTGTTATCGTTTGATTAAAAAGTGGCACAACTTATTAAATTAGGCAAATGGGTTAGCCTATGCGTTATTTTGTTGGCTTAATAAGTGGCGCTACGAGGTTGCATAAGCCCTTCCGCCGTATGACAATTGAGCCCGTTTTATGAAAGCTCCTAAAGCTTCTTACGAAATAAAAGTTAAAGAGGATGATATGAAGGTTATTTGGTCCTGGCTCCGGTCGTCGCTTGTAGTGGCGTTAGCAATCGCCATTAGTGCGTGTGGAACGACGCGAGCGATTAAAACCTATGATGGTCAAACCCTGGGCGATGGCCAAGTGGCTAAAGTCATGGCTCCCGCTGAAATAGAGCTGCTTGAAATCGACGGCGTCTCGCAAAAAAACTTTCTCTTGGAAAACATTGATTTAACCTACGATATTTTGCCTGGCCAACGGACGCTTGTTTATCGTTACGCGAGCATCTGGGCTAAGCCAAGACAAAGCGATGATGGAAATGCCGAACATGTTGATACGGTTGCTACGGATCGTCTTCAAGTTACGGTGGATATGAAGCCCGGACAGGTTTACACGTTCAGTTATGACAAGCCTGATAATAAACGCGAAGCGGCAGTCTTTGTGCGTAACCCTAAAATCGCTCTAGTTGATAGTGCGAATAGGACCATTGGTGTAGGGGGCGCATATCAGCCAGTTGTTGTAGCTGCTACTCAGCCTACAGCTACTCAACCGTCTGCTACTGCGGCTACAGCTACAGTGAGCCCTGCTGTTGCAGCTGTTCAGCCTGGGCAAAGCGCTGTGCAGAATAATGTTTCAGCACTGCCATCAGACGCTGGCATTTCCCGTATTGAGGCATTAAAAGTGCTTTGGGAAAAGGCGTCGGCTGAAGAGAAGAAACAATTTCTTCACTGGGCTTTTAAGTAGTACCTTCTTCCCCGAAGGCTTGCCCTGTAAGACTTCGGGGGTGACAAATTTTCCTGGTGGGTCCAGAATAGACATTCAGTAATCCTCTCTAATTGTCCACAATCTTGAAATCAATATTGGTTGTGAGGCGTCAAAAGGGAGATATAAATGTCTGTTCGAAAGCCTGCAGTCAGTGGACTATTCTACCCCGCCAACGCGAAAGATCTCTCTGAATCAGTGAGTCGCTATATCGCGGCGTCGGCCTCCTTTGATTATGCCCCCAAGGCGATTATCGCCCCTCATGCAGGCTATATTTACTCTGGTCCAATAGCGGGAGTGGCTTATAGCGCTCTGCGCAATTCAGCCAAACGGATCAGCAAGGTTGTATTGCTGGGGCCAAGCCATCGCGTTGCCTTTCGAGGAATCGCAGTCCCTTCCTCCGATGTATTCTCTACACCCCTTGGCAGCATTGTGGTCGATCTCGATAATCTGGCGAAGCTTGCCTTGCTCCCTCAGGTTATTACTTTGGATTCGGCGCATGCCCAGGAGCATAGTTTGGAAGTGCACCTGCCGTTCCTGCAGCGGTGCCTTGATGGCTTTGCACTCACACCCCTTGTGATAGGCGATGCTGACGCAGAATCAGTCGCAGAAGTTCTAGAGCTTTTGTGGGGAGGAGAGGAGACGCTGCTCGTCATTAGTACGGATCTGAGTCACTATCATGATTACGCAACAGCTTTAGATATTGATGCGGCGACAACTCGTGAAATTCTGGCTCTCCACCATGGTCTCACGGGAGATCAGGCCTGCGGCTGCAAAGGTGTAAACGGGCTTCTGCTGTTGGCTGGCCGTAAAGGAATGCATATTTCTTGTTTGGCCCAGGCTAACTCTGGTGATACCGCTGGCGATAAGCGTCGAGTTGTAGGGTATGCTTCCTATGCACTGTATTAATCTCTCGGACGAAGAAAAGAAGCGGCTATACGAAGTGGCTTCCCTCGCTATCGAGCAGGGGCTTATTTCTGGTGAAAGACGAATTATTGATCTGTCTGGGTATTCAGATACGCTGTGTCAGCCGGCGGCTACTTTTGTTACCGTCTTGAAACAAGGCGAATTACGCGGATGCATAGGTGTGTTGGAGGCTATCCGTCCTTTAGTCCAGGATGTGTCGCATAATGCTTTCAGCGCAGCATTTGAGGACCCCCGATTTACTGCTTTGAAGTCGGATGAATGGCCACTATGCGCATTGCATATCTCTGTGCTTACTCAGCCACAATTATTGCCAGTTACTTCTGAGCAGGATCTGGCGGGCAAACTGAAGGTGGGGGAGGATGGTTTGATACTTTCTTGGCGCGGGCGCCGGGCTACATTTTTGCCATCTGTTTGGGAGCAACTCACTGATCCTGAAGACTTTATTGGTCAATTAAAGCGTAAGGCGGGCCTGGATAGAGGTTTCTGGGATAAGGATATGAAGGCTGAAATATACCAGACTACGTACATATAGCTCAGTATGGCTGCATCTAGGGAACCTCTGAATAACCCATAGTTATCCCAATATCCCTCTCCATTGTGCATTTGGCCCAACCATATACTGCTTTTTCCAACAACTTTCGCCCCTTTCAGGGCGGAAGTGGGCCTATCGCCCTATATCCGCAGCTCTTTCCACA
>NZ_JAHMIN010000025.1 GCF_018986435.1 Hahella sp. HN01
GACGATACGCGCGGACAGCTCATCAAGGCCAGAGTATTACAACTCGCAAACAGGCCGGATATACGGCAGCAACCTACCTTGTTATCAAAGTCTGAAGCCCTTGCAAAACAGGAGGAGACCATATACGGAAAAGCGAAGCGCCTTCCGACATGCAGAGCTGAATGGCCACACTAGTTGTAACAGGCCCAGACATAACTTCTGTTGGCGAACGAGCTGAATGATTAATATAAGGCAGGGTATACGTTCCCATAAATTTCACATGTACAAAGCATTGCCGACTTGTGCAGGCAGTACGGCAGGAATACTTTTCCTTAGCTCACCACAGCCAATTCACCATCATTAATATCATGTAGATCAACGTCAGTTAAAATAGTCCCAGATAAGTCGGATTTTTTAAAACTCATTTCAAACAAGATTACCTCTTCATACGAGTCTGCTATCACGTACCTCTTTTCTCCGCTTTCCTCATCAATGAAGACATTTGACTCTAAGGGCCTTCTGGGATTTTTTTTAGCAACTATCGCAATCCGCCAGTAATCACCGTCATCTATAGTTTCAGGGTATGTTTTTTCAAAAAACCAGGCTGGAATATCGCTCTTGGGATGCTTCTGGAGGAATTCACCAATGAATTTTTCTATTGCAGCTTCAACAGCAGGATTATCTTCAAGCTTTTTACGCACAAACCACTTCCATTAAAATCTCAAATACCTACATGGCCACTGCATCTACTCAGCCACCTTACAACGATCCCTGAGCCTACTTTTATTTATCCGCCTATTCATTAACCATCACTTTCGACCCAGTCCGCAATGCGCTCATTTTCCTTCAGGTTCTCTCTCAAGTAATAGTAAACCGTATCCATGTTTACCACGATATCCAGCGCTGCGATGATGATGGAGGCACCATCATCCGTTGAAAACTCAAATACCTCAAAATATCCATTTACCTTTTTTTCCTGCAGTACTCTCAGCGCCTTACTTTCTTCGACCAAGGAGAAAGCAGCGGTAATGTGAGGATCGCTGCCCCAGGAAGGCGTCCCGGAAAAGTATGCGACATCTAAAAATTTAATCTCGAGTTGATGATAATAAGAGAAGTCCTTGCTACCCAGAATTATCAACTCGTTAGCATTAAAGCTGAAAACTTCGAAGTCGAACCAGACGGAATTAGCCGTGGCGTTATTTACGGCATCAACCCTACTTTTAAGCCGCGCATTATTCATCAGCTTCACACTATGATTTTGTGACCAGTTAAACCGCCTCGCCCGCAGCAAAAACTACCGGCTTTCGTAATGCATCAGCATTTGATTAAACAGTTCTGTATCTTCTTCACTGAGTTCGTTTTCGGTATCTGCAAGCAATCCAGAGATCATGTGGTATTCCAATTCGTTGCGGATACGGCCTCGTTTACGTATGCCTGCTATTTTCGTCCAGTATCTGTAACGCAATGCAGAGAGTGTGATCAGGCCATTCGCACTCAAGTCGGCGTCGACCTGCTGCAAGGTTTCTGCGTCTACGTCCAAAGTGTCCTCTATGATGTCCTTGATCGCTTCCCGTAATCCCGTTAGTGCGGCAGCTGCGCCAAACTCGTCCAGGGTGCTGTCCAGCGCGTGGGACGGGTGAACGGGGTCTTCGGGGGGAATATCTTCATAGACCGTGCTGAAATAGTCTAGAAACTGGCTGAGTTCTATAAACTCCTTCTGCTTAGGAGGAGAAAGTCTGCGTATCTTTTTCTCCAGTTCGTCGGTCATTTGTTCCGCCTTTTTTCAGCACATTCGGACGTTTCATCTTAATCGCAGGGTGAGTTTCGAGCTACTTCTCATGAAACGAAGTTCCGCGCACCATAGCCACTCAGGCGTACTTTTTTCTGGTTTCAAGTCACAACGAACGCCGTATCAAGGCCCCCAAAATCTTCGCAATCCGCAACTGCAAAAAGCGAATTAGCTCGTTCCCACTTCTGATGCCACCCATTAACCAATTGTTTTTATTGCAAAAATAATCTGGCACAGGGGTTGCTCCTAGTCTTGTGAGTTTTATCACTACGACCTGGGGACGTTATGAACATCACTGAATATTCTTGCAACGATTATCTCGTCATCGCGCTGGATGGGACTTTTGACGCTAATGCGGTGCAGCATTGCCGCGAGCAGTTGGAGGAGTCGGCTTTGAATCATGTTGGCGGAGTCGCTTTTGATTTGAGCGATGTGTCTTTCATGGATTCTTCCGGCATCGGCGCGTTGGTTTTTATCTATAAGCAGCTGCACGCCAACCGTCGGCAGATGGCGCTGGTGGGGTTGCAGGGGCAGCCGCAGCGGTTGGCGACGTTGTTGCGGATCGACCGCACCATTCTGTCTTTTGACACCATGAAAAGCTTTATCGCCTTGCAGCAACCTGCGCAGGAGCAGCGGGCATGAGACGCGCCCGTCTGCTGATCCTGGGAGCGGGTCTGTGCGCCCTCGCCGGCTGTCAGAGCTGGCCGGAGGAAGGCAAAGGCGGCGCGGCGGAAATCCGCAGCGGCGAGGTGCAGCGTTATCATCAGATCAGTTTCAAGCCGGATCAGGACAGTCTCGCCAAACAGGCCCAGTTGGAAAAGCTGGAGCTGGATGCGCTGACTTTGCTGGGGGGAGACTATTGCATTCCCGCCCAGCTTAAAACGCTTAGACAACGCCTAAATCGCGCATTCAGAGAGCTGGATGCGGGGCTGTTGCCGGACGCTTACAACAGTCTGGCGATTCTGCACAAAGAGACGAAAAGCGCCAACGCCCAGCTGGCTTACCTCAACGAACACACCACCTGCGCGATCGCCGGCGACCATGATGGCTCTGACTCAACCTTGAACGGCTTTCCCATGCTGGTGCATTTTGATGTAAACCAGTCGGAATTGTCAGAGGGATATCAGGGCTATCTCACCCGTTTATCCGCTTACCTGCTGGGAGACGACTCTGTCTCTATCGAACTGATTGGACACACGGACCAGCGTGGCGAAAACGACGCCAACCAGCGTCTGGCCCAGGCCCGCGCCAAGGCGGTTGCGGCGTTTCTGGCGCAACAAGGGGTGGCGCAGACGCGTATCCAGATCCGTGCCGAGGGCGAAGAACAGACGTTGTTGCAGGACGCGGACAGCCACTCCCATGGCTTCAATCGTCGGGTGGAAATCTACCTCAATCGCCAGCAACAACGCGGCGCAGTATCAACGCCCATTCCCCAGCGCGATTGGGAGTCCCATTTACAGGGACGCTACCTCTAAAACAGGACTAGGATCACTATGGCAAGTCAAACGCACCCTATCATCCCTCATTCGATCAGAACGTCTGAGCAAGGCGCTCGCCTGACGCGGTTGACTATTTGGCTGACGGCGCTGATCGGAATACTGCTGACTTGCCGCCATGTAAGCGCTGAAGAGACGACTGCTCCATTACAACCGGGCGATCAACTCTATCTGGGACTGACGGGAGAGCAGGCGTTCAATCGTAACTTCCCTGTGGATCGCGAGGGACGCATTCTGCTGCCGGAAGCCGGCCCGGTGAAAATCGCCGGACAATCGCTGAGCGCCGCGACGCAGATGATCCAGCTGGCGCTGGGACAGGTTTATCGGGATGTAGAGCGCCTGCAGGTGACTCTGGCGGAACGCAATCTCATCATTGACGTTTCCGGCTATGTGGAGAACCCCGGCAGCGTGCTGACGCCCATCGCCGGCGACGTGCAAACCGCCATTACCCTGGCGGGCGGACTGCTGCCCGGCGCGCAACTGGACCGCATGCAGATTCAACGGGGCGACGACATCATCTACTTCAGCTACAAGGCGTACCTGGACTCCGGCGACCGCTCCAGCCTGCCGCCACTGCGCTCTCTGGATCGCCTGTTTATTCCCGCTTCGCCGCTGATTGGCAATGTGCAGATCGACTTTGACGCGCAAACCCTGGCGGCCAGCGGCGACGCCAGCGACGACCGTCAGGCGGTGCGCATCTTCGGCGAAGTGAAAAGTCCGGGACGCTTCAATTACGAGCCGGACTACAGCGTCATCGACGCCATCATGCGCGCAGGTGGCGTGACCCGCTACGCCGCGGTCGAACAGATCAAAATCATCTCGGACAGCGCTCCATACAACTTCAATCTCAAGCGTTATCTGGAAAGCGGCGACGCGTCGCTGCTGCCGCAACTGAAGCCCAACTCCACCATTTTCGTGCCCATCCAGCAGGACGAAATCAAAGCCGGCGCTAATGTGGTCTACGTGATGGGCGAGGTGTTCAAACCCGGCGCCTTTGAAGGCAAGCCCGGCGCCACGCTGTTGGACATCATGGCCAACGCCGGCGGTCCCACTCGTTTCGCCGAATCGCGGCAGATCCGCATCCTCAAGGCCGACGGCGCGGTGATTCCCTTCGACCTGCAAGCCTATACGGAAGGCGTCAGTCGCGTCGCCCTGCCGGAAGTGGCGCCGGGAGACGCGGTTTTCGTGCCGGAAAAAACCGACGTCAACGAAGCCTCCTGGTTGAAAACGCCACCAGATCGCGCCGTGGAAATCATCGGACAGGTCTACAATCCCGGCCGCTTTGAATGGTCCGATGAAATGACCCTGATGGACCTGTTGGGACACGCCCAGGGCCCTACCGCCCGCGCCGATATCGCCAACATCAAAATCATGCGTCGCAGCGGTGATAAAGTCCTGTCCAGCACCTTCAACCTGGACCGCTTCATCAAATACGGCGGCGACCTGAGCGAGATTCCGCAACTCGACGCGGGAACCTCCGTGATCATTCCGGAACTGCCGCAAGATCCTTCGGATAACAAGGCGCAATGGGTACGTCAGGCGAAAGAGAATTCCATCTACATCATGGGTCAGGTGGGCGCTCCCGGCCGCTACATGTTCAATGAAGAGATGACCTTTCTCGACATTCTTTCCGCGGCGGACGGTCCCAATGGCTCCGCGGACATCCACAACATTCGCGTGGTGCATCGGGACGGCGCGCAGGCGCGCATTTCCAAGCTCAACCTGGCGCTTTACTTTGAAACCGGCGATCAGACCCTGTTGCCCGTGGTTAAGCCTGGCGACTCCATCTTCGTGCCGGAAAAAGACCGTAACTGGCTGGAGGAAAGCAAAGAGAACACCGTGAGAGTGCTGGGCTCCGTCAACAAACCCGGACGCTACCGCTTCAGCGACGACATGACCGTGCTGGACCTGCTGGCCCAGGCGGGCGGCGCCACCGCCAGCGCCTATATCGAGCGCATTGTGGTGGTGAATACCTCCTGCTGCGCCGACAGCGCCAGCAGCTTCGATCTGGAAAGCTTTGTGAAGGAGCCGGACATGAGCAAGCTGCCGGTGCTGCGCCCTGGCGACACGTTGTATATTCCAGATAAGTCCGACAGCCACTGGGCCACGCTCAGCAGCAGTCTGGAAGGCGTGTTCAAGATCATTTCCGTGGTTGGAATCATAGGAGCGCTGTGATGCCCGCTATCGAAAACTTTGTCGAGATCGAACATGTTTACGCGCAGACCCTGGGCAAGGGATTGCGCACTCTGGCGGTCGCCGCCGTCAACTCCGGGGACGGCTGCTCCACCCTCG
This sequence comes from Hahella sp. HN01, assembly GCF_018986435.1. Taxonomy (GTDB): domain Bacteria; phylum Pseudomonadota; class Gammaproteobacteria; order Pseudomonadales; family Oleiphilaceae; genus Hahella. The sequence goes on from NZ_JAHMIN010000025.1 coordinate 5,557, forward strand.
CCTACGCCCTGGCCCGACGCCACAGCGCCTCAGGCCGGCAAACCCTGCTGGTGGACATGAACCTGTTCCGCCCCTCAGCCGATATCCACTTTCAACTGCCGCGCGCCGCCTGGTCGCTGGACAACGGCTCCAGCCACAGCGCCATCGCTGAGGCCGGGCAAAACATGCAGGTTTTAACTGCTACACTGAATTCATCGATCGGCTTCAGGGATACAGGACTCATCAGGAAAGTCATTCAGGATTGGGAAAGCCAAGTGGACGCCATTGTCTTCGACACCTCGCCGTTAAAGGCGGTGAACCATCAAAACATTCCAGCAGAGCTGATTTGCGCCGCCAGTCAGGCGTGCATTCTGATTGTGAAATCCGGCGCTACGACAGAAGCGGATCTGGAACACGCCTGCCATAAACTAAAATCCCATGATGCGCGCATTCTCGGCGCGGTGATGAACGACATCGAAAACCCCGGTCTCGCTGCGGAACTGAAACGGGAAATCAGCCGATTGGCGCGCCGCTTTCCCAACTTCGCCGCCAGACTGCGCCGCTGGGTTCAGTCCAGCCGTTTTTTGAACCTGCCGTTATAGGGAGACTTGCATGCGGACACTCGTCACCTTCCTCTGCCTGATCTACGTCGCACTCGTCAGCGTCAGCCTGAGCGCCGCCGAAACACAGGGATACGAGTTCGGTATCGTGCCGCAACAAAGCGCCGACAAACTGGCGCGGGCCTGGGGACCGGTACTCAAATACATCGAAAAAAGCAGCGGTGTGCGCCTGCTGTTCAAGACCGCGCCCAATATTCCCGAATTCGAATCGCGCCTGGGTCGCGGCCAATATCATTTCGCCTACATGAATCCCTACCACTTTGTCGTCTACAACAAATATCCCGGTTACCAGGCGGTGGTCCGGGAGAAAGACAAAATGATCAAAGGCATTATCGTGGTCGCTGCGGACAGTCCCGTCCAGGATCTCCAGAGCCTGCAGGGCGCCACGCTCGCTTTTCCCGCTCCGGCGGCGTTCGCCGCCAGCGTTCTGCCCCAGGCGATCCTGACGCGTCAGGGTATCCGTATTCACCCGCAATACGTGCTGACCCACGATTCCGTGTATCTCAACGTAATGCAGAAGCGCTTTGTCGCCGGCGGCGGCGTGATGCGCACCTTTAACGCCATGCCGGATGACGTCACCCGCAACCTGCGCATTCTTTGGACCACGCCAGCGTACACGCCTCACGCCATCGCCAGCGCTCCCGGCGTGCCGCCACAGGTGGTTAAGGCGGTGACGGAAACGCTGATCAGTATGGGCGACAGCGACCAGGGGCGCGCACTGTTGGAGCCTTTGAATATGCGCGGTTTCATTCCCGCCGCCAATGCCGACTGGGATGACATTCGCGCCTTACAGATTGATTTGCTATAGCGGCGACAGATGTAAAAAAGAGTGCTGAGACTATGTCCTTTCGATTGAAAACCATACTGGGCGTCGCGCTGATCGAAGCGGTCTTCATGTCGGTGCTGATCTTCAATTTTCTGCAGATCATGAACCAGTCCCACCTGAAGCAGGCGCAAGAGGAAGCCGCCCGTTTTGGCGTGCTGTTCAGCGCCGCCGCCACCGATGCGCTGTTGTCTTCGGATATCGCCACGTTGAACAGCATGGTGGCCGAGCTTCTGACCAGCCCCCATGTCACCTATGTGTCCATCCATGACAACAGCGGCGTCCTCAGCAGCGGCGGCGTGCGCCCTTCCCCCGACGACGAACTCAGCGGCACGTTGCAACAGATTCCCATCAAGGTGGGCGACGCGGTGTTCGGCAATGTAGAGCTGGGACTGGACGCCAGCGCCCTGGATGAAGCCTGGCGGCAGGCACGCGATCAGAGCATCCGCATTGCGATTATCGGCGTAGTGCTGGTGGCGCTGGTGTCCATGATGTTCGGCTCCTACCTGACCCGACAGCTGCAATTGATGCGCAGCGCCCTGCGTCGCCTGCAGGAAGGCGATTTCAGTCTGATTGAGGCCAATCCCGGACAGGATGAACTCGGCGAAACCATCAGCGCTTTTAACTTGATGAGCCGGGAGCTGGAAAGCGTGCATCAGGACATGCGTGAAAGCCTGGATCAAGCCCGGGCGCTGGCGCATAAGCTGCATTTCAGCGAGGCGCAATTGCGCGCCATTACTGACAACATGCTGGATGGCCTGATCACCTTGGACGCCGAAGGCAAAATTCGCTACATGAACCACGCCTCGGAAACGATGTTCGGCTACGCGATGAAAGAGCTTGAGGGACATCGGTACGACCTTATTATCGTCGACCAATTGCAGCGGGATCGCATCGAGGGCTTCCTCCTCAAACTGTCCCATCACCGCGCGCCGGCCCATGTCACGCGGCAGACCGACGAGTGGGGTTATCGCCGCGACGGCGGCCGCTTCCCCATCGACCTGATCATCAACGCCGCCGAAATAGACGGAGATCAGGTCGCCATCCTGACCTTCCGGGATTTATCCAAAATCAAAGAACTGAAGGAAATGGCGGACATCAACCTGGCGGTGAAAGAAGCTATGCTGGAGTGCTCCCTCAACGCCATTGTTTCCGTCAACGACGGCGGCAAAATCGTTGAGTTCAACCCTGCTGCGGAAGACATGTTCGGCTACTCCAGAGACGACGTCATGTTTCAGCCCGTCGCCAATTATCTGGTGCCGACCGCCCTGCGAGGCTCCTTTCAGGAACAGTTGGATCAGTTCAAGGCGACGGGGCGCTCACCCTTTTTGAATAAACGTCTGCAAGGGCAAGCCGAGCGCCGGGACGGGGTTAATTTCCCCATAGAGATATCCGTCACCGTGTCCAGACTGGCGGGTTGCTACATTTTYACCGCCATGCTGGAGGATATCTCCGAACGCCGTCAGGAACAGGAGTCCCTGCGTAACGCTATTGAGGAAGCGGACCGCGCCAATCACGCCAAGTCGGATTTCCTCGCCTCCATGAGCCACGAAATCCGCACGCCTCTCAACGTAGTGCTGGGCACCGTCGAGCTGTTAAAAGACACGCCCCTCACCCGGCATCAGCGCCACTATCTGCAATCCGCGGAAAGCGCAGGAAAGAATCTGCTGGAAATCATCAACGACGTGCTCGATCTGGCCAAAATTGAAGCAGGCAAACTGGAGCCTCATCTGGAGCCCTGCAACCTGGCCGCGAAGGTCGAGTATGTTACTCGCTTGCTGTCGCAAAGAGCCCACCAGAAAGGACTGTTCATTCAAAGTGTGATCGACGCTAATACACCCGCCAGCATTGTCACCGACAGCAGTTTCGTGCGTCAGGTTCTGGTCAACCTGATCGGCAACGCCATCAAATTCACTCAGCGCGGCGGCGTCAATATCATGGTATACGTCGCCCATCTGCACGGAGTCCAACATATTTGCATTGATGTCAGCGACACGGGTCCGGGGATCAGTGCGGAAGCTAAAAAGAAGATTTTTTCCGAGTTTTTCCAAGAGCATAGTCACAGAGACGGTACGGGATTGGGGCTAATGATTTCACGCCATATGGCGAACATCATTCACGGCGACATCACCCTGGCCAGCAAAGTCGGCTCCGGCTCCACATTCAGCCTGCAGCTTCCACTCACTAACGCCGCGCCGGCCACCGTCAATCACGCCAATCTGGACACCCTGGTCGCGCCGCTGCACGGGCATCGCATTATCATCGCCAGCGACAGCAGGGAGTGGCGGCGGGCCTTCCAATGGCAATTGCATCTATGGACCCTGGACAGCGTCTGCTGCCTGCATGAGGAAGACCTGCCCAAGCATCTCGACAGCGGTCTCAAGCTTATCGTATTGCTGGACATGGAGAACCCGCCGACCTGGATCGACGCTGCGTTTCAGGCGCCGGCTCTGACCCGTATCGCCGTCTATCGCCACGCCAACCAACCCAGAACGGAAGTGGAAGGCTGCTACGGCGTCCTGCATACGCCCGCGACCCGCAAACAAACGTTGCAGGCTCTGCTCGCCTGCGCCCTGGGACGGCCCATTGAGGCGCCGGAAAGCGCCGAGGCGGTTGAGTCGCGTCGCGATAATCTCTATGCGCCCTCGTCTTCCCAGTCCACAGAGACGAATCTGGGAGAGATTCTGGTGGTGGACGATAGCGACGCCAATTTGCTTATCGCCCGTTCGTTTCTGGAATACGCCGGCTTCCATGTCGACACTGCTCTCAGCGGCGAGGAGGCCATCGAGAAAACCGAAAGCAGCGCTTATGACCTGATCTTCATGGACATGCGTATGCCCGGCCTGAGCGGTCACGAAACCGTCGAAGTCATGCGCCGACGCGGACTCACCACGCCCATCGTGGCGCTCACCGCCCACGCCATGACCTCTGAGCGGGAAAGCTGCCTGGCCGGCGGCATGCAGGACTTCCTCACCAAGCCAGTGGACCGCGCGCGCCTGATTGAAATGGCCAGTCACTGGATCAGGAAAAGCGGCAAAAAGGCGTCTCCGCCAGCGCCGCTTTCCAGTCCGGCGTCACTTTTCAATCCAACGCCGCTTTCCGGTCCAGCGTCCACAAGCACGCCGCCAGCCGCCGAGTCTGGCGTCAACAATGCGCTGGTCAATCCCAAAGCCCTGGAGCAACTGCTCAACGACACCTCGGCGGACACCCTGAAACGCATGCTGGGGATTTTCTCCACTGAGCTGACCAAGCGGGTGGACGCCATGCAGGAACACCTTGGCGACCAGGATTACGAGCAGTTTGAAATCTGCGCCCATGCGCTGAAAAGCAGCTCGCAGACTTTCGGCGCACAGCGCATTCATCTGCACGCCAAAGCCATTGAAGAAGCCTGCAAAGCGCATAACTACACGGAGGCGGAGAACGAATACCTTTCCATGCGCCAACTGACCGACTCGACCTTAGAGGCGTTGAATGAACTCCACCCTTTTAACTAGCCATCCCGGCTACGACCGACTGTTCTACCAATCCCGCCCGGACCTCGCCGCCGTGGGCGCGGCGCGGGAATGCGCGGCCCGTTTTCTGCTGGGCAAAGGCGTCGCCAACCAGACCTGCGAGGACATGCAATTGCTGGTCGCGGAGTATTTCACCAATGTGGTGAAACATGACGCCCAGGCGGATTTTATTGCGCTGGATAAACGCAGCGGAGATGGGTTTGTCGATCTGCTGCTACTGGATAATGGCGCGGATCAATCCTCCCTGTTCGACGCCGATCGCAATATCGAGGATTTGTTATCGGAGAGTCCTTTGCATGAGAACGGCATGGGACTGACGCTGATTCGCAGTCTTGCGCCCCACGCGCGCTACCAGCGCATCCTCGGCAAAGACGGAGACTTCAACAGCTATTGCGTGCGCGTAAAACTGACTGGCGCAAAACCTCGCATCGCCGTGATCGACGACGATCTGACTCAGCTTCACCTGCTGCAGGCTTATCTGGCGGATGAATACGAGGTGACGACTCTGGAAGATCCCCGCGAAGCCGAAAAGGCGATCATCGAGCAACCGCCACAGCTGATTCTCTGCGACATCAACATGCCCCATCTCAACGGTCTGGATTTGCGTAAACGGCTGGCGGAACGCGCGGCCACTCGCATGATTCCGTTTATTTTCATGAGCGGATGCGCGCCCCAACAAGTGCAAAGCAGCGCCGCGCATCTATCCATTGACGGCTTTATCGAAAAGCCCATGACCAAGCAGCGGCTGCAGCAAACCGTCGCCCAAGTCATCAAACGCTCTCAGGATGTGAGAAATACCCTCAACGCCGAGCTGGACAACCGCGTGTCTTCCCTGCTGTGGTCGCCTATTCCCGAGCGCTTCAGTCGAATGCGGATTTCTTCCGGTTACCGCATCGCCGCCAGAGGCGGGGGCGATTTCATCTTCCATCGCGACAGCGGCGACGCCTTCACCCTGATTCTCGGGGATATCATGGGGCATGGTGAGCAGGCCAAGTTCTTCGCTCACGCCGCGGCGGGTTATCTGCATGGGCTCTGCCACGCCGCGCCTCAGTCCGCCTCACCGGGAAAGCTGCTGAATCAGCTGTCCCACTTCGTCGCCTCTTCGCCGCTGCTCGCCCGCACCGGACTTACCTGCCTGGTCATTCAGTTGCGACCGGGGAGCAACCGTCTCACCTTCGCCTCCGCAGGCCATCCAGAGCCCTGGTTGCTGGCGGATGGAGAACTGCGCTCTATCGCCTGTGGCGGCATGATGCTGGGCCTGGCGCATAATTACTCTTATGAAGAATGTGAGCTGGAACTACCGGAAGATTCCATATTCATTGGCTACACTGATGGATTAACAGAGCATGGAGAAGGCGCAGTGGAGGACCGGGAGAACGCCGTCCGCACGCTGCTCGCCGCCAACCTGAAGCAATTTCCCCAGGCCCCGGCGCAGACCCAGTTGGACGAAGCCTTACGCGCCGCCGGCTCCACGCTTGAGGACGATGCGACCCTGTTGCTGCTCAGAGCCAGCCCTTGAACGCTCACTCGTGGCGATGAGATGGATTCACCCATGACCCAATGGAAGCTGATGTGAAGAAACGGATATTGTTGATCGAAGACAGCCAGTCCCTGGCGTCCCTGTATCAAAGCTACCTGGAAGCGGGCGGCTACATGATCGTCACGGTGGAAACCGGTCGCGACGCCATCGTACAAATTTTGCGAGAGCCGCCGGACGTGGTGCTGCTGGACCTCAAGCTGCCGGACATGGACGGCATGGATATCCTCAAGCGCATCCAGCAGGATGACCTGCCCTGTACGGTGATCGTCATGACCGCCCACGGCTCCATCGACATCGCCGTCAACGCCATGCAATACGGGGCCTTCGATTTTCTGGTGAAGCCTTTCGACGCCCGCCGCCTGCAGGTCACCGTGAAGAACGCGCTGGCCAACAATAATCTGGTGAAGGAGGTGCAAGGCTATCGGGAGCAGTTCGCGCGCCGTCACTATGAAGGCTTCATCGGCGAATCATTGCCCATGCAAGGGGTGTATCGCATCATCGACTGCGCCGCTCCCAGCAACGCAACGGTGTTTATCACCGGCGAAAGCGGCGTCGGTAAAGAAGTGTGCGCCGAAGCGATCCATAATCGCAGTCCGCGCAAACCCGGTCCGTTCGTCCCCTTGAACTGCGGAGCCATTCCCAAAGACCTGATGGAAAGCGAGATATTCGGCCACGTCAAAGGCGCCTACACCGGCGCTCTGAACAACCGTGACGGCGCCGCCACTCAGGCCCACCGCGGCACCCTGTTTCTGGACGAAATCTGCGAGATGGATCTGGAACTGCAGACCAAACTGCTGCGCTTTATTCAAACCGGCACGTTTCAGCGGGTTGGCGGCTCACAACAGGAAACCGTAGACGTCAGATTTGTATGCGCCACCAACCGCGACCCCTTACAGGAGGTGCAGGCGGGACGTTTCCGGGAGGACCTGTACTACCGGCTCCACGTCATCCCTATCTATCTGCCGCCGCTCAGAGAACGGGAAACCGACATCAAACTGTTGATGGAAAGCTTTCTGCGGGAATACGCCAAACAGGAAAACAAACGCTTCACCCGCTTCTCGCCAGAAGCAGTCAATATCATGATGGCCCACAACTGGCCGGGCAATGTCCGAGAGCTGCAGAACGTTATCCGCAACATTGTCGTGCTCAACAACGATGAAGCCGTCACCCCGGACATGATCCCCTTTCACGCCGCCTCAAGGGCGTCGTCATCACCGCAGCGCCCCTCCGCGCCACAATTCGAACAGCCCTTATCCGCCGAACCAGGACAGGAAGACACCCCCATCAAACCACTATGGCTCATCGAAAAAGAAGCCATCGAACAAGCCATCGAACACTGCGGCGGCAACATCCCCAAAGCCGCAGCAATGCTGGACGTCAGCGCCTCCACGATCTATCGCAAAAAGGAAAAGTGGGAGCAGGAGCAGGCAATAACTTAATCTATTTCACAGACTCAACCCACCCCTGCCCCACTGTGCTCTATAACAGTCAGGGCTATACGAAAAGGGTTTGGGCAGGCCGAAGTCCCTCGCTGTTAATATCGTCACCAGGGGGCGGTATGGCAGCCGCTCCATGCGGTATCGTTTTCCTGCATGGACCTTGAACAGCAGGAGTTCGCGGATGTCTTTATTGAGTTCCAGCAACCTGTTTTGTAATTCACGTAGTCCAGGATTCCCGCTGACTTCGGAGCGGCCCACCCAAAACAGAAAATCTTCTTCCTCCGCCGGGGTCATGGCCTTGAAAATATATCCTTCGGTGCAATTAACCACCGCTACAAAACCAAGCACGCACGTGGGCGGACAGTAGCGCTCAAGCTCCAGTATCGGCGACTCCCCTAAAGCATGTCGAATAATGGTCTTCGCCAGCACCATTTGCCCTTTATCAAAGGGCTCCAGACGCACAGAGCTGCACATCTCAAAGGCCTTGAGGATTTCCTGCTGGCTATTGCCTTCCCCTTGCAGAAAGCGTATCCAGCCATACAGGTGGGAATAGGGAGACCGATGAACAGGGTTATCCATCTCAGTGCGCCAGAGTGCTGTATTCTTCTGGTTTACCATACCTGTCGGCGTTATGGTTTCTATCGATTGTCGGCATATGCTCATATCCTTATGGGTGTTGTCGCCGTGCAAGGCTTACCCGGTTTTCGCTCCATAATCAGCAAGCAATTCATCCAGCCTCTCCAGCTCAATCTCGACATAGCGATGGAAGTTCAGGTAGTCGTCACGTCCAATCAAAGAAGGCAGTAAACGGATAGCCCATTCACACTTTTTTGCTTGAAAGGTTAAGTTTTCCTGATGGCAAGCTACTTCCTGCAGCATTTTCAGACTTAGAAGCTTATTGGCGACACAATCCAGGATCGCGTTATACGGCGCCTCTCTGTTTCCGATTCGATTCCATTCTTCATCAACAAAGCGTTGCGGCATGTGTTCACCTTATGAGTTCATCCCTCTCCCTTAGACCATTCCGTATCCACACCGTCTATTTTTATACACCCCTGTTTAGCAACGCCTAACCTGCTTCACCATGACCTTCTTGCAACTCAGTTTCTATCTGTTGCAAAAGATAGGTCACACGCCCATAAAGCAAGTTACTCTCTCTGGCTTCGAGATGTATTTTTAAATTAGTCAGCTCGTTAATCGTTATGTCTATCAAATATATTTGTTTGTTGGACAGCTTTAACTTCTTTTTCATCCGCGCCAGCTGCTGTTGCTTGGCTTCAATCAGACCGACTTTTGTTGCGGAGGGAGTCGCTTCATCTCCTAGACTCAGGCCCCAATCAGCGTCAACCAATATCTCGGCCATACCCATTTCCCCGCACTTCTTAAGCCCTAATGACAAGTAGGACTTCGCCGGAAGTTCTTATCTTAAAATCCGGCATAATGTCGCCGTGCAGGCGCGTCTGTACGTCTGGTTATTACCCAATGAAAGTCATTCAAAGCAAAAGCCGTCCGACTCATTTCCTGGTTCTGATTCCCCGGTTTCAAGCAATCCATCCAGCTTTTCCAGTTCAACGTCCGCCAGAGAGAAATAGTGGGTAAAGTCAGCTTCTCCAATATGGCCCTTAAGATTATGCAGGCAGCTCTGACATGTCAGGATCTGACACATAATGTCGGGCATCTCTTCCGCCGCAACGGAGAGCTCACATAACTGGATCAACTTGCTGACAATCGTGTTGACCACTTGCTCCTGGGGAGTGTCGGCGCTTCCTGCTATGGCCCAATTAAAGTCGACATAAGGCTTAGTCATTATCGATATTCTTCAAGCGGAATTTAGCCAACAATTATAAATTTAGCTGATATTAAAGGGGCAGCGAGCCCGGGTTTATATTGATATGGCATAACAAAGCCTGCGATTGGGTTAAGGGCGCGCCTTTTGCTTATTCAGCCCCAGCCTTACGGACTTTAGGGAAAACAAAAATATAGGCTTTTTAAACTTCGGATATAGGTTTATCAGTGCGGCTATTCCTAAGGAGCCTCTGAAAAACGTCGACCTCAGAATTATTCAGCCCTATTTGCAAATGACGTATTAAGCGCTTTTTCGTACGCTTCTCTTGGCGGCATCCCGATTGGTGAGGCTTTCAACTTTAGCGATCAGTTGTTCCTGCACTTCTCCGAACTCAACTTTTGAAGGAAGAACTTTCCTTCCCATTTTTATCAGAGAAACCACCATTATCGCCCATGAAGTAAGGCTCAATGGAAGTCTATACACCTCGTAGTCCCCCGCCTCTCTGACAGTGATGACAGGAAGCACTCGCCTTCCTCCCGGAGTGGACTCAGCATTTAATCCTGCCTGCTCACACTCATATTTCGAGACCGCACAAAACGATACCTCCTCGACATCGAGAACAACGCCACTGATCCCCCGGCTGTAGTCAGCTCTTGGTATTGCAAGTTCCGGCAAAGCCAGCCAATCATCGACGGTTGTGACCAATGCGTCATACATAGAGAAGACTCCTTTTCTTCGAGTAACAAAGCAGGTCATAGGCACCGCTTACAACCACCACTTACAGTGAATAATAGGCTCAATCAGGAAGCTGCACAAAATATAACCATTCAAAAATTTACTACCTGATTATTCCGCTATACTTATAGCTGTATGTGAAGTGAAGCGGTCTCGCGAGCGCATTGTTAACCTCCTCGTTTGCGCCCCCGCGCTCGGCAAAGAGCCGTAATAACGACAACATAACCTCATGTAGCCCGCATAGGAGGCTTTCTCAGCCTCCTTTTTTACTTTATCGCCTTGAATGTGACGTTTTGAGATCCTGGACTATACTTAAAGTAGGGCTTACGTCCCCCCCCTGTTTCGAAAGCCATTTTACTTGAGCATTAGGAGGCCCGGACGCCTCCTCTTTCGTATTGAAAAACACCCCGGCCTAGCGTCAAGCGCAACGTATTACGAGATATGACCCTTGGGGTGCGACTACACCAACTAAGGGGAGGCAAGGACGCCTCATCGCAAATTTTCCATCACTGCGCTCAGCAACTTTTCAGAACTGTTCTATGCTTTCATATGTACTGATAAGTACGTGTTAACGAAATGGCATACCTTGGGGCTGCGCAGTGCGGCCCCTTTCTTTGACCATCAACGTTGACGCAAGCAAAGGTTAGCTTAGTCGGTGAAAAAACTTTTGAGATCTGCTCAGACAGCGGGAGGTAGGGACGCCTCTCCAGCTCATCAAATACGTGATCCCGTCAGGTTCAATACGCCTCGCACTTCCTCAAATGAAAGCAGACATATAGCTCATATCATCTATACTTTTACCTACACGGACTTACAAAAATTTGGGGCTTGATGGTGGAATCCTCTTCATGCGCCAAAGTCAGTATTTCTATGCGACTAGCCAACTTATGGAAGCTGCCGCTTCCCCATCTTCTCGCCGAGGCGGATCAGAGCGGCGATTGGATCAAGTGCAATACATTATGGCGCCAGTACTCTGGACTCTCTGCGGCCAGCTCTACCGGTATGAGATGGATCGAAGTCATCCACCAGGACGATATCTCAGCGGTTCAAAGAGGATGGCGAATCGGTATCGAAGCAAAAAGCCCTTTCGAGCTGACGATGCGCCTGCAACGTTCGTCAGACTCGTCATATCGATGGCATGTTTGTCATATCGTTCCTCTCGACGATGAGCTAGGCGAAATTCCTGGCTGGCTCGTCTCTTTCACAGATATTCATGGCGGCAAATCGCAACAAGAAGGTGATCACTCCTCCGTCGCCAAGCTACAAAGTGAAAGAGAAGTGCTGGCGACCTCCAATGACTATCTGCTCGAAGTATTGCGTGAATATCGCGAAACAGAAATCAGGCTGGAAAAAGCAACCGAAAAGCTAAACCAAATCGTTGAAACCCAGTCCCATCTGTCTCAAGCAGAAATAGACATGGCCGCCTTTACCCAGCTTGTGACCGACAAAATGCTGACTGTCACTCCGGCGACAGGGGCCATTATCGAGTTAATGGAAGGCGATGAAATGGTGTATCAAGCCGCAAGCGGCGCGGCCCATCAATTCGAAGGCATGAGGCTGAATTTACTCAATAGCCTGTCCGGCCTCTGCATCACTGACCGCAAAGCCCTTATCGCCGAAGACACCGCCACTGATCCCAGGGTGAACCATGAAGCGTGCAAAAAAATCGGAGCGGCCTCAATGGTGGTCACTCCCCTCTATGAAGAGGGTAACGTGGTGGGCGTACTAAAAATTATTTCCGACACGCCCTATGCCTTTGACGATGAAGATTTGAAAACGTTGGAAATGATGGCGGGCCTCATCGGCTCAGCCATTGGCCGCAAAATCAGGCTGCAGGAAAAGGAGGATTTATTACAGGCGAAGTCTCTGACGCTTATGCAGTTGGAGCAAGAAGTAGAGCAGCGGAAGCGGATTGAAGAGCGACTCAAAGCCAACGAAATGCGCACCCGGCGCATCATAGAAAGTTCTCATGAAGCCTTCGTCGCAATGGACGCAGGCGGCTTTATCACAGACTGGAATCTTAAAGCCGAGGAAACCTTTGTCTGGACTGCGACCGAGGCGATCGGGCGTAAATTATCAGACTTAATCATTCCGACCGGGCTCCGTGAAAGACATGAGCTTGGCATGCGCAAATTCATTGAAACCGGCCAGGGGATCGTTTTAGGAAAGCGCCTTGAACTGCTCGCTCTCAATAAAAAAGGCGAGAAGTTACCGGTAGAAATCACCATTTCCGCCATTTCGGTACGAGAAAAATGGCAGTTTTACGCCTTTCTGCATGATATCTCGGAAAGGAAACAGACAGAGCAAAAGCTACGTCATTTAGCTCAATACGACAGCCTCACCAGCCTGCCTAACCGCGCCTTATTCTATGACCGCCTCAATCAGGCTCTCGCGCGCTCCCATCGCAACGAAGCGCTGTTCGCCCTCATGTATCTGGATATCGACCGCTTCAAGTCGATCAACGACACTCACGGCCATGGCGTCGGCGACGAACTGCTGACCGCGTTCAGCAGCCGCATCCAGCTAATTATCAGAGAATCCGACACGCTGGCCCGACTGGGAGGAGATGAATTTGTCATCATTGTGGAGAACATTGGCGACCAGGGCGACGCAGAACACATCGCGCAGAAAATACTTTGGGCGATGAAGCAGGCGTTTCAACTCAATGAATTGAGCATCCAAGTGGGAACCAGTAATGGCGTCGCTCTACTACCCGCTCACGACGTGTCAGCGGACGATCTGGTCAGGATGGCGGATAAAGCGTTGTACTCGGCGAAGGAAGCAGGGAGGAATACCTACAGGGTATATGAAGAAACCGGTCAGGCGGCGGAAAAACCTCAACACTAATGCTTGACCGCCCCGTTAATGAGGAAGGCGGGAGAGTGTTCGTTGGCAGGCGCTGGGCTTCTACAATTTATGGCTATCAAAGTGAAGCGGTTCAACTATCACGCCTTACCATCCGGCCATTCATGCTTGATAACCATGTCAAGCTCGCGCCACAGCTCCTGAAGCAATTGTAATTGCTCCTCGCGTAATTTCTTATCCTTGTAATTAGCGGGCGGCTGCGCATCCAGGGCAAGGGTCAAGCGGTAAATATCGTCAATAATTGAGGATTGTTCCGACTTCATAGCCTTCTCCAAATCCGGATAACGATGACTCCCGGCAAGTCTTTCACGATCAGAGCGGCATTTCAACGGCTATTCAAAACGGGGACGATCTGAGCTTGCACCCGTCGGTTTCGCTAACGCCTTCTATAATGAGTTAAAGTGAGTGAGAACAAGCCTCACCGCAAACATTGAATTTTCGGGCGGAGCATTATGACGAGACAGCTTGCGCTCACCCTGGCCTTCTTCCTGTTTATCGCCGACAGTTCGGCGCAGGCTATGGTGATCGCAGTCATCGGGAAAACCAAGAACGACAGTTTTTATGTCGCGTCCTTTAACGGATGCCAGCGCTTTGCGGCGGCCTATCCTGATGTAACCTGCATTTATGATGGCCCCGCCGACTTCCAGGACCCCAGGTCGCAAGCCATGGTGGTGCAAAAAATTATCAGCCAGGGGGTCGATGGGCTGCTGATCTCAACCACGGATTCAGAGCATCTGGTAGAAAGAGCCCTGACCATCGCCAAATCAAAATCCATCCCAACGATTATGTTTGATTCGGATTTGCTGCCGGAGCACCGCAGTTACAGGATGGCTTACGTCGGCACGGACAACGTAAATTTTGGCAAAGCGCTGGGCGACTACGCCAAGAAATATAAACGTCCGACAGGCATCACGGAATTCTGTATCCAAAGCGGTCATCCGACCACGCCGAATCTGAATGAGCGTATCGAGGGCGTCCGTCTGGCGTTGAGTGAAACAACCTCTGCAAACTTCTCTAGCAAAACTGTGGGATGGAGGGAAAACAGCCGCTGCCCTCTCTATTCGGAGGGCAAGAGAGATACCGCCATCTTCCAACTGGAGCAAATGATAACGGCGTACAAACCTCCCCCCGTCATTATCGCCGTCGCGGGCTTTGCACAGTTCTCCCAGGACTACATTCCCCGCATCAAAAAATACGCGCCCAGAATAGCCAGCCATGAAGTTGTCATCATTTCCGCCGATACCGAGCCGTTACAACTCAAAGCCCTATCAGAAGGGCTGTCTACAGCGAATATCGGGCAAAGACCGTTTGAAATGGGCAGGCTGGGCGCAGAGCTTCTGTACCGCTATATCAAACATGGAGAGGCGCCCGAAAAAGAGTTTTATCATCTCGACTACCACTACTGCACGCCGGAAAACCTTGAGTCTTGTATTGTTGAGTAGGCTGGCCTCAGCGACACCATAAACAGCCTGCGCGAATCAATGAGACGACACGTAATCCGCTGACTGATGAGCGGGTGGAATGGCGAAGTGGGCTTTCATGCGTTTTATTTCTTCTGCAGGCGGCAGGCCGAACAGTCGCTTGAACTCGCGATTAAATTGCGAGGGGCTTTCGTAGCCCACCGCGTAACTCGCCGCTGACGCGGTCATCGCCTGGCGCACCATCAGCATTCTGGCTTGGTGCAGGCGTACGGATTTAACGTACTGCATAGGGGATTGCCGCGTCATGTTTTTGAAGTGGCTGTGAAAGGTGGGCGCGCTCATACCTGCTTCAGCGGCAAGCTGCGTCAGATTGAGCGACTGCGCATAATTACCATGAATGCTTTTTAGCACCCGGCTGATCTTGCCAAATTGTCCCTGCATGGCCAGGGCTGAGCGAATCACTCCGCCCTGCTCTCCCGTCAGGAAGTGAAAGTAAAGTTCACGGAGTAGCGACGGCCCCAGAACCGCTGCGTCGAGGGGGCGACTAAGCGCCTGCAGGAATCGTAATACTGACGCTTTCAACGCATGGTTCATGGGGCTGGAGATCATACTTTCCGGGGCGCTGACGCGACTCTCCCCCGCTCCATGATGCTCGATTTGCAGCATGAGTTCCGCGGCGACTTTGAAATCAAGATGGATATAGATAGCCAGGAGTGGATGTTCCGGAGAAGCGTCCGTTTCCATGGTGAACGGCACCGGCACTGACACCGCGAGATAGTGTTGCGCGTCGTAGATATAGCATTGATCGCCGAAGTAGCCCCGCTTGCATCCCTGACAGACCACCACGACGCCCGGGTCATAAAGCACCGGCGTGCGGGACAAAGGTCGATTGGAGCGCAGCAAACGCACATCGGGCAGCGGCGTCAGATTATAGCCCTCATCAGGCGCCAAGGTCTGAAGACGCTCGACTATCTGTTGTTGCAAAGTTTGAGGGGGCTCGTAGACATCGTCCTGATTCATTTATCGCTTTGCCACTCCACCATGATTTACTCACCACTCATAAGAATAGGCAATGATTTCATAGTATAAGGCCTAATTTCTATCTGGATGGCTCATTAATATGGCAATCCACGCTAACAAAAGATCTAAGGAGCTTAACCATGTCATCCTCAAAAACCCTATTGATTACCGGCGTCAGCAGCGGCTTTGGGCGAGCCCTGGCGCAACAGGCGCTGGAAGCGGGCCATAAAGTGGTGGGAACGGTACGCCAGCCAGACGACCTGATGGCGTTTGAAGCGCTGCACGCAAGCCGCGCATTTGGCCGCAGGCTTGACGTGACGGAGTGGGCATCCATTGACGCGGTGGTGGCGGAAATTGAATCGACAGTCGGCCCTATCGATGTCCTGGTTAATAACGCCGGCTATGGCCATGAGGGGTTGCTGGAGGAGTCCTCCATGGCGGACATCCGTCGCCAGTTCGACGTAAACGTATTTGGCGGCGTCGCCATGATTAAGGCGGTGCTGCCCGCTATGCGCCAACGTCGTCAAGGGCGCATCCTGAATATCACGTCCATGGGCGGTTATATTACGATGCCTGGCATCACCGACTACTGCGGCAGCAAGTTTGCCATGGTTGGCGTCTCCGAAGCGTTGGGTAAAGAACTGCGGCCATTCAATATCTTCGTCACGTCCGTGGCGCCGGGATCGTTTCGGACTGACTGGGCCGGTCGCTCAATGGTGCGCACTCCGCGCTCGATTGCGGATTACGACGCATCCTTTGATCCGATTAGAAAAGCGCGCCTGGAGAAAAGCGGTAAGCAGTTGGGAGATCCAATAAAAGCAGCGGCGGCGATACTGCGTGTGATAGACGCGGAGCAGCCGCCGGCGCATTTGCTGTTAGGCAGCGATGCGCTGGAACTGGTGAGAGAGCAACTGCAGGCGCTGCAGCGAGACATCGACGCCTGGGAATCGCTGACGCGCTCCACTGACGGCTGATCACGTTCTATTTGTACGACACGACAGGCTACTTGCCTGACGCATCAGGCTACCTACTTGGCGCACCAAGCTACCTACCTGACGCATCAGATTACTTGCCTGGCGCAACAGGACCTGCGCAAGTCATTGCAGATCAGGTCCTGTCCGTCATCTCCGTTTCAATGCGCCGCCGCCATCAAAACTTATAAGACAACGCCGAGGTGAGGTCCGCCTGTTTCTTATCCACGCCAAACTTGGGCTGGTTGTCGTAACTCACGTTGTAGCTGATGCTGACGGAGAGTCCATACGCCATGGGAACGGCGGCGCCGATCATGGAGCGGTAGCGATAGTCGTCGCTGTCTTCTTTATTCTGCGAGTAAATCACGCTCTGGGACAGACTCAGCGCTCCACCCATCAACGCGCAGTCAAAGGCTTCGTAGGCGCCGTAGCGCCAGCTTTCTTCGTGCGCATCTTCACCCGCCAGGATGGCGGTTTGCGAGTAGTCCTGGGACAGGTACACCGCGCCCGCCGCCGTGCTCAGCCGACAGGTCTTGGAGCGATAGGGATAAAATCCCGGCGCCAGAAACACCTCATGCTCTCTGTCCACCAGTTGTATTTCATCAGTGGAATAACGATAGCCCGCCAGCAGGTAATAGCGCTCGGAGAAATTGTACTGCCAGAAGTTGTCGCTGCTTTTCTTGTCCGATAACACCTGGGGACCGGTCTCGCTGCGTTGGATCTGGTTATAGGTCGAGATGATGTTCTTGGTTGTGGTCCAACTGGCTTCCAGCACATAGGTGCGGCTGTCGTAATCCGTCTGCCCTTTACTGGACGTAATGCTGGCGGAAGCGCCGATGGTCAGGGCGTCCGGCATATTCAGCATCTTCCTCAAGGGCGACTTTGTTTTGTCCTGGACGGACTGGGTTTTATCCTGGCCAGATTGGGTTTTATCCTGAGCGGACTGGGCTGTTGCAGTCGTCGTGGATGTTGAGGCGGACTCGTCAGCGACGACAAAAGACGAAAACATCAGGGCGAAGACTGGGAAAAAGACAGACAGAGAGGCGACGCCGGAGGAACTTTCCATTGTTTTTCTTTGCTCCAGAGAATACCAGGGAGACCTGCGCGCCGGGCGCGCGCAGGCATGTCCGCGGCGCGCGAATGCACGCCGGGATAATATGCGGTCAGAGTGAACGCGTCAGTTCGATAAAACGATCAGCGTCCGGCTTACGCCTTGGCGGTGGCCGTTTTAGCGGTCTTGTCGTCTTTGCCGAGATTTTCCGCGTAGGCTTTGCCCTTCTCCAGTTCTTCCGCGTAGAACGCGCGCACCGCTTCAGGGTCGAAGTTCAGGAAGTTGCCGCCTGACTCAAAGTGCTGGATGAACACCCGCGCCAGCGCATAAGTGGAGGCGCCCGCCATAATCGCCACGCTGGTGGAGCCCAACACGGTGCCGATAACCGGAATCACCTTGGTCAGGCTGGCCAGGCTCATACCAATAGGAACGGGAGCCGCAGAGCCGACCAGAGAAGCAATCAATGACTTACCGATGTCCTGGGAGAATTTGATCTCATAAGTCTTTGACATGCTGTGCAGCATTTTCAACTGCAGCGCCGTCAAACCGGCGAAATCAACTACAGGAATCGGCACCAGCCCTATGCCCATTGACCCCAGCACGTACTTTCTGGTCATTGCGCGCACGCCCGCCAAACGCTCTTCTACATTCACTTCCGTTTCTGTTGTGTCTTCTTTAGTTGCTGTTGCAGCCATACTGATGTTCCCATATTGATGATTATTAGACTTACGCAGGGTATATACGTCCGTAAAACATCAAATACAAATTCACGGGCGGTTATATATATCGTTACTATTTTATTTTCCGCCGCTGATAGCGATAGTAATAAAACAAACAACATATACAAAAAGAAGTCCTGGACCTCCGAAGTGTCCGTACTGAGACTAGTTCAATACCTATAGGCCCGCAAGTACTTTTTTTGTGCATTCGCGCCCTGTTTCAGCGCCGCCGTCGCTATATTTCAATTCTGCAAATCCCCTGTCATATAAGGCTTTCACGCCGGCCTCCCGATTTTTCGAATAACGCCCGCCAAACCGTCGCGCAAATGGGTCGCCAGGCCCTTCGCCAAGCCTGCGGCATTATTTTTAATTGCTTAATTGATATCGTCATAATTTGGGTCTACCATTTGACTGCAGCTGGAGTTAGCCCTACATGCTATAGCCGTTACTTAGGATTGAATCGTCTCTCCGCCGGGGAGAGAGAAAGGCATGGAAAAGGATCAGAATAATTATGCTTCACGTCCTGTTATATCTGCTTGTATGCTTATTTGTGGCGTTCCTTGGCAAAAATAAGAAGTTCGGCTTTACCTTAAACTTTTTTATTTCCTTTATATTCTCCCCCATCGTCGGCCTGATCGTCGTCTTCGCCCAGGCGGACAAGCACCTCGTCAAGACCTCGCCGTGATTCCCTCAATGGGCTTCATGGTCGTGTTTTCCAATATTTTTTCACCCCGGTGGCGTTAACGCGCCAGGCAATCACGCCGTCGTTATGAAGAAATATTAGAAGGCTTTACCGGAAGTAGCCTGAAGTCGTCCCGTGGCGTTTTGGCCGTGGGCCTCTATGCGGTAGGGAGGCGTGCGCCATGCGTCGGTTAAAAATAATAAATTACGACATCGAATCATGGTTACAGATACTACTCGCCGCGTTACAGACGCCGCTCGCCGTCCGTTTTACGCCGACATCAGTCGCGCGTTGCAGTCTCATGCGATCACTCAGGGAGACGCCGACGCTTTCGTCTTCCTGACCGAAGATCGCGACGCCCGTTTCCCGCTCACCTATGCCGAACTGGACCGGCAGGCCCGACGCGTGGCCGCCTTGTTGCGACGTCACGCCCAGCCCGGAGAGCGGGCCCTGCTGCTGTTTCATCCCGGACTGGAATTTCTGGCCGCCTTCTTCGGCTGCCTGTACGCAGGCGTCACCGCAATCCCCATGCATCCGCCGAAAAAGAACCGCAGCGCAGAGCGTCTCGACAGCATTCTCGACGACGCCGACGCCCGCGTCATCCTCGCCAATGACTCCGTCGCAGCCGCCATCGCGGATGCGGACGCCGGCGACAAACGTTTACGGGAAGCGGTCTGGCTCACAGTGGACGCAAGTCTGTTAAACCCGACGGATGCCTCGACAGACAACGGCGCCGACGATAGAGAGAGTAACAGCGAACACAACAAAAAGAGCAACAGAGAAAACAATAGTGAGAATAGCGAACCCGCATCGCTGCACGCGGACGATCTCGCTTTTCTGCAATACACCTCCGGCTCCACCTCCGCCCCCAAAGGCGTCATGGTGAGCCATCGCAACCTGATTCTGAATCTCGACGAACTGCATCGCTGCTACGACCATGGCGCCGACTCCATTGTGGTGAGCTGGCTGCCGCACTTCCATGATCTGGGGCTGATCTACGCCATTCTGACGCCCTTGTACGCAGGCTCGATCTGCTACCTGATGGCGCCGGCGACCTTCATCCGCAACCCGGTGCGCTGGCTGCAGGCGATCTCCGACTTCCGCGCCACACACAGCGCCGCGCCCAATTTTGCGTACCAGCTCTGTATCGATAAAATCAGCGCCGAGCAAAAACAGGATCTGGACTTATCCTGCTGGCAAGCCGCCTGCAACGCGGCGGAACCGGTGCGCTATGAAACCCTGCGGGATTTCGCCGCCGCCTTCAGCGATTGCGGCTTCGACTATCAGGCCCTCTCACCCAGCTACGGTCTGGCGGAAGCCACCGTCAAAGTTTCCATCACTCCCATATCCGAGCCGCCCACAGTGCTGCATGTGGAGCGGGAGGCGCTGTCCCAGGGCGAAGTGAAAATCGTCGCCGCCGGCGCGCCGGGCTCCACGCCCCTGGTCGGGTCCGGGCGGGTGGACATGGACACCAAGAGCCTGATTGTGGATGCGGCGACACGGACGCCCTGTCTGCCGGACAGAATCGGCGAAATCTGGGTGCGCGGCCCTTCCATCGCCAGCGGTTACTGGGCGCGGCCGGAAGCCACCTCAGACATCTTCGACGCGCATCTCGCCGACCCGCAGGGCAGATATGCCGGCCCCTACATGCGCACAGGCGACCTGGGATTCATTCATGGCGCGCAGTTATTCATCACCGGCCGCCGTAAGGATCTGCTGATCATCGACGGCGTCAACTACTATCCGCAGGACATCGAAAAGACCGTTTTCGCCAGTCATCCTGACCTGACCGCCGACAATGGCGCCGCCTTCTCCGTGGATATCGACGGCGAGGAGCGTCTGGTGATCGTGCAGGAAGTGAAACGCACCGCCGTACGTCAGCTGGACGGCGACGCCGTGGCGCGCGCCATTCGTCAGGCGGTGTTTCAAGAGCACGAGCTGCCGGTGCACGCCATCGCCCTGCTGAAGCCGTTGCAGGCTTACAAAACCACCAGCGGTAAAATCCAGCGACAGGCCAATCGCAAAGCCTGGCTGGACGGTTCGCTACAGCCGATCTATCAATGGCGCGCCGGCGCCCAGAATGATACAGCGACGCAGGCTGCGACACTGGCTCAAACACAGGCCGCCACTGAAGCCGCAACGCCCGTCATCGCGACGGAAAGCCCTAACGCCAAAGACATTGCCGACTGGTTAACCCAACGATTGGCGGCGATCACCGCCCTGCCCGCCGCCGACATCGACCCTAACGCGGATTTCGCCAGCTTCGGACTCGCTTCCCGCCACGTGGTCGCACTGAGCGGCGAGCTGGAGCGCTATGCAGGCGTCGCCACGCCGCCCACCCTGTTTTATCAGCATCCCAATATCGCGCGACTGGCGGCATTTATCGCCGCGTTGGCCAGCGGGGCTTCAGGCGTCAAAGACAACGGCGGCGCGACCAGAGTGAAGCGCAAAAATGCGCGCCTGGTGGATGTGGAAGCCACGCCATTTGAAAGCAACGACCCCATCGCCATTGTCGGCATGGGTTGCCGTTTCCCCGGCGCGGACAGTCCGCAGGCGTTGTGGCGCTTGTTGAACGAGGGCGTGGACGCGATTCGCGAGACGCCGCCGGAGCGCTGGAGCAGCGACGCCTATTATCATCAGGAAGCCGGCGTCGACGGGCGCATGAACACCCGCTGGGGCGGTTTTCTGGATGACATTGACCAGTTCGACCCGCAATTCTTCGGCATCGCGCCCCGGGAAGCGGAAACCATGGACCCTCAGCAACGCCTGCTGCTGGAAGTCTGTTGGGAGGCGCTGGAAGACGCAGGCATTGCGGTCAGCGCTTTGGCCGGGAGCGACGCCAGTGTATTTATGGGCGTCTGCAATACCGAGTTTCAACGCATCAGCTACGCAGACCGCAACGCCATTCGCATGCACACCGGCACCGGCGCCGCCGCCAGCGTGGCGTCTGGGCGCATATCTTATTTGTGGGACTTACGCGGTCCCGCCATGACCATCGACACCGCCTGCTCCTCCTCCCTGGTGGCGGTTCATCAGGCCTGTGAATCCCTGCGCCGCAACGAATCCAGCCTGGCGCTGGCGGGGGGCGTCAACCTGATCCTGCTGCCCGGAGGCACTATTTCCCTGTCCCAGGGACGCATGATGTCGCCGACCGGCCGTTGCAAGACTTTCGACGCCGAGGCGGACGGTTACGTGCGCGGCGAAGGCTGCGGAGTTGTGATTCTGAAGCGTCTGGCGGACGCGCGCCGGGACGGCGATGAAATCTACGCGTTGATCCGCGGCTCCAGCGTGAATCAGGACGGCCATAGCAACGGCCTCACCGCGCCCAATGGACAGGCGCAGCAGGACGTGATCCGTTCCGCGCTGTTCAAGGCGGAAGTGCAGCCCTGTCGCATCCGCTATGTGGAAGCCCACGGCACCGGCACGGCGTTGGGCGACCCCATCGAGGTGAACAGTCTGCGGGACGTGCTGGAAGAGAATCGCGACGGGAACCACCCATGCAGCATCGGCTCCATCAAAACCAATATTGGCCATCTGGAGGCGGCGGCGGGGGTGGCCGGGCTGATCAAAACCGCTCTCGCCCTCAAACACCGGGTGATTCCCGGCAGCCTGCATCTGCGTCAACGCAATCCTCTGATTGATATCGACGAGCGCCTGTTTCGCTTACCCCAGCGCAGCGAGCCCTGGGACGGAGAATTGCTGGCGGGGGTCAGCTCTTTCGGTTTCAGCGGCTCCAACGCCCACGTCGTGCTGCAAGGCATCGTGGAAGCGCCAGCCGAATCCGCTTCCGACGCCGTGGCTGCAGCCACCGTGCCGCAAGGGGATGACGCGCCTTATCGCCTGTTGACGCTATCCGCCGCCGACGCCCAGGCGCTACAGGCGCTGGCGCGCCGTCACGGCGAACATCTGACGACCTTGCACGACAACGCCCAACTGGCTAACGGAGCAGGCTGGGCGGACTATTGCCATACGCTGAACAACGCCCGGGAGGCCTTGCCTTATCGTCTGGCTCTCAGCGCACAGAGCGCGCAGGACGCCGCCGGGACGCTCAAGACGTTTCAAGGACAGGAAGCGCCGAATCTGAGTCTCGGCGTGGCCCGACACGCTCCGGTGATTGTGTTCCTGTTCTCCGGTCAGGGCGCCCAGTATCCCGGCATGATGCGGCGTCTGTATGAGACCGAGCCGGTGGTGCGGGAAACCCTGGACCGTTGCGAAGCGGTGGCCGCGCCGTTGCTGGGGCAATCGCTGTTGACGCTGATGTTCAATGCCGACCCGGACTCCGGCATCCACCAGACCCGTTTCACCCAGCCCGCGTTATTCGCCTGCGAAGCGGCGCTGGCGCGGCTATGGATGTCCTGGGGCGTGCAGCCGCAATTGGCGTTGGGGCACAGCGTAGGCGAATACGCCGCCGCCCACGCCGCCGGTCTGTTCGGCCTGGAACAGGGTATGAAGCTGGTGTTGCGGCGCGGCGAGCTGATGCAGTCCCTCCCCGCCGGAGAAATGCTGGCGGTGTTCGCGCCTCGGGACAAAGTCGAAGCGCTGCTGCAGGATTCCGGCGTCGCCCTGGCCATAGCGGCGGACAATGGACCCGACCTGACCGTGATCAGCGGTCGCGGCGAAGCCATGGCGCAGATACGCCCTCTGTTGTCCCAACAGGACATTCGCTTCCAGTCCGTGCAGGTTTCCCACGCCTTTCATTCGCCGATGATGGCTCCCATTCTGCCGGATCTGCGCAAGGTGACAGAATCGACGCCGCTGGGACATCTGCAATTTCCCCTGCTGTCCAACGTCACTGGCGACTTCATCGAAGCGGAAGATTTCGAACACGATTACTGGTTGCGGCACACCATGAATCCGGTGGAGTTCCGCAAGAGTATGCTCACCGCTGCGGATCGCCATGTGGATCTGTTTCTGGAAATCGGCCCCGGCGCCAGTCTGTGCGGCATGGGCAAACGCTGCCTGCCGGACAGCAAAGCCGCCTGGGTGCACAGCATTCGCTATGGCGAAGACGAGCAGGCGTCGGTGCTCAATGCACTGGGCCGCGTGTATTGCCATGGCGGCGCGCCGGACTGGCGCACGCTGCCGGGACGCCGCCGTCTGCGGGACGCCGCGCTGCCCAGCTATCCCTTCCAGCGCCATCGTTACTGGCCGCAGAACTATCAGGAATCTCACGCCAGCTCTGACCGGGTCGCCGATGGCCATCCGCTATTAGGTCGCGCCACCTCGCTGGCGGAGCCAACGGGCGACCTGTACGACCAGCATCTCGACGCCAGCGCGCATGCTTTTCTGGCGGGACACAAAGTCAGCGGCGCCGTCGTATTCCCCGGCGCGGCTTACATCGACATGGCCCTGTCCGCCGCAGGACGACACTGGCCGGAGGCCGGCGCACTCTGCCGCAACATGCAATTCCACGCGCCGCTGGTCGTCGACGATCTGGACCACTGGCGGCTGCAGACTCAGTTTATTCAAACAGGCGCGGACGCCGCGCAGATCAGAATATTCGCTCGTCGCGATGGGCGTGAACAGAACGAAGCGCCCTGGCGACTCCACGCCAGTTGCGAAGTCAGTCGTCAGGACATTGCCAAGCATCAGGAACCACTGCGCCAGCTCCCTACTGAAGCCGCGCTTGCCCAATATGAAAGCAGCCTGTCCGGGGAGCAGTTCTACGCGCAATGGCGCCAACGGGGCAATGACTGGTCCGGCCAGTTTCAGGGCATTCAACGCATCTGGGCATCGCAACAGGAAGCCTGGGCGCTGATTCAGGCGCCTGAAGAGACCGCCGCACAGCTCGACGCCTACCGCACGCATCCCGCCGTACTGGACGCCTGCGCACAAACCCTGGCGGCGCTGGGAGGCGACGAGCAAGGCGCATTTGTCGGACATTCCGTACAAAATCTGCGATTTTTACGCAATTTCAGCAAATATAGCTATTGGGTGCGCGCCCGCCTGACGCCGCAAAATACGTCGTCCGAGCATCTGCTGAGCGGGTCGTTGGCCATTTTCGACAATCACGGCGACCTGCTGGCGGAAGTGGAAGGCTTACGCTTCAGCTTCCTCGACGCCGCCACAAGACACAGCCCCGAGGCCGACCAAGGGTTCTCCTTCAAGCTGACCTGGGAACGGACAGAGATCGCCGCGACGCCGGAGAAAGTTCTCACGGAGGATCGCCAAACAGATTTTGACGCCGACGCGGTTTTCGCCAACAAGTCATCTCACTTGGCGCTGCGTCGCTACGGCTCCGTCCTGCTCTGCATCGCGCCGGAGATTCCTGAAGACGCCGCCGAACCAGACGAATTGCTGGACAACCTGGTGGAACAGCTTGAGGCCATTCTTGAAGCCCTGGCCGCCGCAGAGGAAGACGACGAGGACGCGCCCCGGCTTTGGCTGCTGACCCGTCGCGCCTACGCGGTGACGGAGACGGACGCCGCGGTCTGTCCCTACGCCGCGGCGCTGTGGGGCTTTGGGCGCGCACTGGCGGTGGAGAAGGCCAATCATTGGGGCGGCATGGTGGACCTGGATACAGAAACGTCCGCTAAAGACCAGCGCCTGTTGCTGGAGACCATACTGGATCAGGACAGCGGCGCAGACGCTCAGTTCGCGATTCGCCACCGCGCCATCTATCGCGCAACATTGGGTCGCACCGATCTCACCGCCGGCCAAAGTCGGACTTTTTCTCTGCGCGCCGACGCCAGTTATCTCATCACCGGCGGCCTGGGAGACTTGGGTCTGTGCTGGGCGCGCTGGCTGGCTGAGCACGGGGCGCGACGGCTGGTGCTGATGGGACGTAACGGTCTGCCGCCACGCTGCGACTGGACGCAATTGTCGCCGGACTCTCGCGACGGACGACGCGTCGCCGAGCTTCGGGAGATCGAAACTCTGGGGGCGCAAGTCAGCATCGCCGCCATAGATATCAGCGACAGCGCAACCTGCTCCTCCTGGCTGCATCAATATCAGCAACAGCAACCCGCCATTCGCGGCGTGTTACACGCCGCCGGCGTCGCCCACGCCATGGCTGTCGAGACGCTGGATCGGGAGGCGCTGCGCGGGGAAATCGCCGCCAAGATCTGCGGCGGCGAAACGCTACGCCGCTGCTTCCCAGTCGGCTCTCTGGATTTTCTGCTGCTGTTCTCCTCCACCTCCGCTGCGTTGCCCTCTCCCCGTCTGGCGGCCTACGCCGCCGCCAACGCCTGGCTGGATGGACTCGCCGCGCAACGGCGCGCGCAGGGAGAGCTGGCGCTGTCCGTGCAATGGGGCGCATTCCGTGAAATCGGCTTGATGGCGCGAGCGCAAAGAGACAACAACACCGCTAGTGTGGGTCTGACGCCAGACGTCTGCGTGGCGCTGACGCCTGCGCTGCTGGCGGCGAACCAGGCCGTCATCGGCGTCACGCCAGAAGATTCCAATTTAGCGGCTTACGCCGACGCCAGCCTGTACTTACAAGGGCTCAAGCCCGTAAAGGTTGACGCGCCCGCCAGTAACACAGCAGAGGAAAACCCAGCGTCCCTGGACTGGCTCGACCAGCCCCAGGAACAGCGCCAGACGGCGCTGCTGCGCTGGTTGACCGAGCAGGCTGCCGCCGTGTTGCGACTAAACCCGGACAACCTCGACCCTGCCGCGCCTTTAACGCAATACGGGCTGGATTCGCTGATGGCGGTGGAGTTGCGCAATCGCATCGAGAAAAATCTGAGCGCCAACGTCAGCATCGTCGACATCCTGAAAAGTAATGGCTTGACCGAACTCACGCAGAGCGTCGCTGACAGGCTTACTGAGCGTGACGCGGACAAAGGCGCCGCCACTGCCCCGGAAACCCTGCCCGCGCCCCTGGATTGCGGCGCGCCCTGGGAGCTGTCCTACAACCAGCAGGCGCAATGGTTCCTGCATCAACTGGACCCGACCAGCCCGGCCTATCATGTCTCCTTCGCCGCCCGCCTGCGCGCCGGTTTTGCGGGAGAGCAGGATCACGCCTTCCTGCAGGCCGCGCTGAATCAGATCGCCCGCCGCCATCCGGCGCTGCGCACGGCGATTCAGGTGGACAGCAAACCGCGCCAGCAGGCTCGGGACGATATCGCGATCCCCTTACAGGTGGTGAACGCCCATGACCTTGACGCTTCCACGTTGTATCAGGAAGTGCGGCGCGCTTATCAAACGCCGTTCGAATTGTCCCGCGCCCCCCTACTGCGCGCCTGGGCGTTCGTCACCGCTCAGGACAGCGTGCTGCTGCTGACCGCCCATCACGCGGTCTGCGACGGCTGGTCGCTGTGGGTGATTCTGGATGAGCTCAAAGCGCTGTACGAGGCGCGCCGCGCTGGCGTCGCTCCGGAACAGGCCGCGTTGCCGACGTTGACGCACTCCCAGGTGGATTTCGTGCGCTGGCAAAACGCCATGCTGGACACGGAACGCGGCGAGCAGCTCTGGCATTACTGGCGCGACGCTCTGGCGGACGCCGACTTCGAACTGAATCTGCCGGCTGACCTTCCCCGCCAGGGAGCGGCGCAAAAAGCGGTGGGCGAATCCATCCACTTTCAGCTCGCCCCGCAACTGGACACAGCGCTGCGCACCCTGGCGAAACAACGGGGAGCCACGCTGTTCAGCCTGATGCTGGCGGCGTACCAGTTGCTGCTGCACCGCCTGTGCGGACAGCAACGCGTTATCGTGGCCACGCCGGTGCACGGACGCAGCCGTCCTGAATTTCAGCCGCTGGTGGGAGACTTTGTGAATCTCGCGCCGGTAAGCAGCCGCTTCGACCCCAAGCTGTCCCTGGACGACTACCTGCGCAACCAGCAGAACACCTTGCTCGACGCGCTCGCCCACGGCGACTATCCCCTGCCGCTGCTGGTGGAACGGCTGGGCTTGCAGCGTAATGGCATGGGGCAGTCTCTGGTGAAAACCACTTTCATCATGCAGAAGCCGCAAACCGACAACGCCACCCTAGACCTGTTCCTGGCCACCGACGACAACCTGCGGGTGAACTGGGGCGATCTGCAACTGTCGCCCTATCCCATGCCGCAGCAGGAAGGCCAGTTTGAGCTGTCCCTGGAAATCGCCGATAGCGCCAATGGTCTGCAGGGTTTCCTGAAATACGACGCCAATCGCTGGAGCCGCACCGGCGTGGCGCGCTTGCTCCGACGCTATCGCCATATTCTGTCCTCGCTCAGCGCCGCCGGCCAGCTTGCTCAGCCGTTGGCCGACCTGCCCTGGTACGATCAGGATGAGCGCCGTCAGCTGGAGCAAAACGCCTGCGAGGCTGCGCCCACGGAAGCCAGACTCACGGCGCCGGATCTGGTCAGCGGATTTCTCGACATGGCGCAGGCGTATCCCGAACGAATCGCCGTATCCGACGGGACCCGCCAGCTCAGCTACGCCGAACTCAATCAGCGCGCCAATGGCGTCGCCGCCTGCCTGCGTGAACAGGGGACGCCCGCCGGCGCCGCCGTGGGACTTTGCGTGTCCCGCAGCGTGGATCTCATAGTCGGTCTGCTGGGGATTCTGAAAAGCGGCTGCGGTTACCTGCCCCTGGACCCGGCGCACCCGCCCGCCCGTTTGAGCGCGCAACTGGCCGACGCTGGCGTCGCCGCCCTGGTCACCGACCGCGCCATCATGCCGACTTTGGCCGCGCTGGAAGGCCTCGGCGCCGCGCAATGGCTGTGTGTGGAGGACGTCACCGCCACGAGCGAAGAACCCCAGGTCGCTCTTGGGCCGGACAGCCTCGCGTACCTGATTTACACCTCCGGCTCCACCGGCGCGCCAAAAGGAACGCTGGTGGAGCACCATAGCGTCATCAATCTGGTCAACGCCCTGTGGGATCAGGTCTATCATCGTTACGACCAGCCCATCGCCGTCGCCCTGTGCGCCAATACCGTGTTTGACGCTTCAGTGCAGCAGATTTTCGCCGCCCTGCTGCTGGGTCATCGATTGCTGATCGTGGACGCCGACAGCCGTCGCGATCCCGCCCGCCTCGCCGATTTACTGAACGCCGAACAGGTGCGCTGCGCGGACTGCACCCCCAGCCTGCTAGGCATGCTCACCGGCGCGGATCAGGCCAGTCGTCTGACGCTGGACAGCCTGCTGGTGGGCGGCGAAGCCCTGTCGATGGAGCTGGTGCGCGCCTTTTATGAAGCCAACCACCACAGCACACTGATCAATGTGTACGGACCGACGGAATGCTGCGTCGACGTCAGCGCCTGCGCCCTGCAACGCAACACCCTGCCGGAAGCCGCTATCGCGCCGCTGGGTCGTCCTTTGCGCGGCGCCAGTCTGTTTGTGCTTGATCCCTGGGGGCAGCCTTTGCCGACAGGGGCCGTAGGAGAAATCGTGATCTCTGGCGCCGGCGTCAGCCGCGGCTATCTCAAGCGCCCGGAATTGCAGACGGAAAAATTCGTCGCCCTGCCCGAGCTAAACGCCTCCCGCGCCTATCGCACCGGCGACCTGGGCCGCTGGCTCGACGACGGCCAGTTACACTATCTGGGACGGCGGGACGCGCAGGTGAAAATCCGCGGTCACCGGGTGGAGCTGGGCGATATCGAAAGTCAGCTGGCCGCCCATGACGCCATCGCCGAATGCGCCGTCGCCCTGTTCCCGCAACGCCAGCAACTAGCGGCCTATGTGGTGTATCGCCAGGATGCGACCCCGCCGCCCAGCGCTCAGGATCTGCAGACCCATTTACGGGATCGGCTTCCTGAATACATGATCCCCGCCTATATCCTGACGTTGCCGCGTCTGCCCATGAACGCCAGCGGCAAACTGGATCGCCGCGCCCTGCCGGAACCGGAAGGCGTCGCCGCCATGGACGGAGGCGCGCCAGTGTCGGAAGTGGAGCGACGGGTGGCGGATATCTGGCGACACTGCCTCAATCTGTCCCGCGTGGGCCGTGACGACAATTTCTTCGACCTTGGCGGCCACTCCTTGTTGCTGGCCCAGGTCCAGCGTCAATTGAGCGACGCCTTCGGACGTCCGGTGGCGATGGTGGACCTGTTCGCCAATCCCACCGTGGCGGCGACTGCGCGTCTGCTCAGCGCCGAGCCGGAAGAAGACGCTCTGTCCCAGGCGCCTCGTCGCAAAAACAACCGACTGGCGGGCCGTCGCAACGCCAAAGAAGCGCAAAGGAGTCTGCGTTCCAATGAACAGCTTTGAAGACAATCCCGAAGCCGGCGCCGACGGCGCTATCGCCATCGTCGGCATGGCCTGCCGCTTTCCCGGCGCGGACACGCCGGAGGCGTTCTGGCGCAATCTGGTCGCCGGCGTGGAGAACGTCGCCGAACTGGCCGATGCGGAACTGGACGCCGCCGGCGTGCCGAAAAGCGAATACCAGCGCCCGGACTACGTGCGCCGGGTGGCGGCGCTGGGAGACGTGAGCGGATTCGACGCCGCCCTGTTCGACATGAACCCCAGAGAGTCGCAATTGCTCGATCCGCAGCACCGGTTACTGCTGGAATGCGCCTGGGAAGCCCTGGAGCGCGCCTGCTGCAATCCGGATGAGTTCGCCGGTCCCATCGGGGTATTCGCCGGTTGCGGCATGCCCAACTATTTCTATCGCCATGTGCTGCCGAATACGGACGCCCGCCGAGTGTCGGATCTGTATCAGGCCATGCTGCTCAACGACAAGGATTTCCTCAGCACCCGCATCGCCTATAAATTGGGCCTCACCGGTCCCGCCGTGGGAGTGCAGACCGCCTGCTCCACCTCCCTGATGGCGGTGCATCTGGCCTGCCAGAGTCTGCTGGCGGGGGACTGCGACCTGGCCCTGGCTGGCGGCGCGTCAGTGCAACTGCCGCAACACGGCGGTTTTCGCAGCCAGAGCGGCATGATTCTGTCGCCGCGGGGCCAATGCCGGGCGTTCGACGCTGAAGCGGACGGAACCGCCGTCGGCAGCGGCGCGGGACTGGTGGCGCTGAAACGCCTTGACGACGCCCTGGAAAACGGTGACCGCGTGTTGGCGGTGATTCGCGCCACCGCCGCCAATAACGACGGCCGTCGGAAAGTGGGCTTCACCGCTCCCAGTGTGCAGGGACAGGCGGAAGTCATCCGGGAGGCGCAGCTCACCGCCAATATCGATCCTCGTTCGATCCAGTATGTGGAGGCCCACGGCACCGGCACCCATCTGGGCGACCCCATTGAGATCGAAGCGCTGGCGCGGGCTTTCGACATCGCGCCGGGGAGCGGTCGCCGTTGCGCCATCGGTTCGGTGAAAACCAATATCGGGCATCTGGACGCCGCCGCCGGCGTCGCTGGTCTGATCAAGACCGTGCTGTGCCTGCATTACGAGACCTTGCCTCCCAGCCTGCATTGCCAGCAACCCAATCCCCAGATCGACTGGCTGCGCACGCCCTTCCGGGTCTGCAGCGAAACTGAATCCTGGCCCCGAGGAGACGTGCCGCGACTGGCGGCGGTCAGCGCCTTCGGCATGGGGGGCTCGAACGTGCACGCCATTCTGGAGGAAGCCCCTCTCGCAACCCGCGCCCCTCGCAGCGCGTCACGTCAGCAAGACGAATCGGCGCCCAGTCAGTTACTGTTGCTGTCCGCCGCCGGCGAACAATCGGCGGATCAGGTGGCGGAGCGTCTGGCGCAACATCTGGACGAGCGACCCCAGACTTCGCTCGGCGACCTCGCCTACACCCTGGCGCTGAGCAAGAAAGCCTTGCCCTATCGCGCGACCCTGGCGGCAGCGACGCCCACGGAAGCCATCGCGCAGCTGCGTTTTCCCAACGACCTGAGCTGGCGACGGGTGCAGGACAGTGCGCCGACGGCGGCCTTCATGTTTCCCGGGCAAGGGGCGCAGTATACGGGCATGGGCGCGGAGTTGTACCTGACCGAACCGGTTTATCGCCAGACTGTGGACCAGTGCCTGCAAGCTGCGCCGCCTCTTATTGCGCAAAAGCTGCGGCCGTTGCTGACCCGCCCCCGCAACGCGGACGCGGAACAGGGAGACAAGGACCTGAAACAAACCGCGCTGGCGCAGCCGGCGCTGTTTATCGTCGATTACGCCATGGCCATGCTGTTGCAAAGCTGGGGCCTGACCCCGCAGGCGGTGATCGGACACAGCCTGGGAGAATACGTGGCCGCCTGCGTGGCGGGCGTATTCAGCCCGGAAGACGGCGTGCGTCTGGTGGCGGAAAGAGGCCGCCTGATGCAGAGCATGCCCGCCGGAACCATGATCGCCGTGCGCATTCCCCGCCAGCAGGCGGAAGCCTACGCCGGCGCGGGAGTATCCCTGGCGGTGGCCAACGGCCCGCAAGCCAATGTATTCGCCGGTCCGCCCGGCCCCATGGAGGATTTCGCCGCCGCGCTGGAGGAAGCGCAGATCGGCTATCGCCGTTTGCAGGCCTCTCATGCGTTTCACACGCCCATGATGGAGCCCGTGCTGGACGCCTTCGCCGAGCAGCTCGACGCCATGACGCTGCAGGCGCCGCGGCTGCCGGTTTACTCCAACCTGAGCGGCGCGCGTCTCAGCGCCGAGCAGGCTGTCAGCGCAGACTACTGGCGTCAGCATCTGCGCCACCCGGTGCAGTTCTATCAGGGATTGCAGACCCTGTGCGCGGACACCCATGTGGATACCTTGCTGGAAGTGGGTCCGGGACGCGCCTTGACCGCATTCGCCGGTGCCCTGCCGCAAACCGGGGAGATGTGTCGGGAAGCCATCGCCACTTTCGCCGCCGGTCCCGGCCAGGACTCGCGCAAAAGCGCCCTTGAATGCGTCGGCCGTCTGTGGAGCAAAGGATTCGCCATCAACCGCCCAGCCCTGTTTGCAAACCTGGACGGGCAATTCATCCCCACGCCTACTTATCCTTTTGATCGCCGTCGCTACTGGATTGATCCGCCCAAGCTCACCGGCGACGCCTTCTCCGAGGAACGCCAGGCTCTGGAGGACTGGTTCTACACCCGTTCCTGGAGCCGTTTGAGCGGGACGGCGAATGTCAACGCCAGCGGCGGCAAATGGCTGCTGCTGAGCGACGCTGACGCCACTACTGGCGCATTAATTCAGGGGCTGTCAGATCATCAACCGCACACGCTGGTCACCGTCACGGACACCGCCGTCACCGCCGTCACCGCCGTCACCGCACTGGCGCCCCACGCCGAGCATCCCGGCCAGCGCCAAACCATCGCCCTGCCCGCTGACGCCGCCAAAGATCCCGCCGCGCTGTTCGCCTTGCTGGCGGAGAATGACCTGTTGCCGGACCATGTGCTGTTCGCCCGCAACCTGAGTCCACAGACTTCAATCAGCGAAGAGTATGAGTCCGCGTCTCAAGACCTGTCTCTGCTGAGCGCCTTATTACAGCAATTGGGCGCATTACGAGCCGACGTGCTCGTCGCCGTGGCGACCACCGGAACCCAGTCGGTGCTGGGTTCGGAATCCTTGCGTCCCGCACGGGGCGCGCTGCTGGGGCCGCTGTTGAGCGCAAGGCAGGAGTTTCCCGCGTTGCGCACGCTATTGCTTGATATGGAAGACGCTTCCGCCGTCGCCACCCTGGCGCGACAGGCCCCGGCGTTACTGACTTTGGCCGATCCTGACCAAGAGGCGGACTTTAACGCCGGACCGCCCATCGTCGCCCTGCGCGGACGTCATGCGTGGCGTTGCGAATGGCGACCCTGTCGGGTAGACGGCGAATCAAACGTGGCTGGCTCCACCGCCGAGGAACCCGCCGCCAGCGGCGTTTATCTGATCACTGGCGGCCTTGGCAAAATCGGGTTCGCCCTCGCCACAGGTCTGGCGCAGCGCGGCGCGCGTCATATCAGATTAGTGTCGCGCACGCCTCTGCCGTCACCGAAGCAGTGGCCGCAATATTTGGATGATCCATCAATGCCTGACCGGCAACGCCACGCCATCGCCACCCTGCTGGCCCTGCGCGAAGCGGGCGCTTCGGTGAGCGTCACGGCGGCGGACGTCACCGACGTCAACGCTATGGGCGCGTTGCTGGATGAATTGTGCGACCGCTACGGCGCCATCGACGCGCTTATTCACGCCGCCGCCGACATGTCCCAGGCCCAGGAGCAGCCCATCAACGCCGATCTGGCGCAAACCTGGGAAACCATGATCCAGGCCAAAGTCGAGGGCGTGCGCGCCCTGGCCGGACTGGTCGCGCAACGTCCGGTGCGCCGCGTGGTTTGCATGTCTTCCCTGGCGGCGCTGTTGGGAGGCTATCAAATGGGGGCGTACGCCGCCGCCAATCTGGTCATGGATCTGGAGGTCGCACAGTGCGCCGCTCTCAGTGACGCAAATCAGAGCGCCAAATGGCTGTCGCTTAACTGGGATGCTTGGCGTCCACATAGCGCCAGCGGCCTGGGCATGGGCGCGAACGCAAAAATTGCGCAGGAATTTTTTGACAAATCCGCATTGGCCGCCAATGCTATAGATTCAAAGGAAGGGTTTTTGGCGCTTGAGCATGCATTGCGGCTATCCGACGCTGTGCTGCAGATGGAAGAAGAGCACCAGGTTGCGATATCCACACTATCGCTGAAGTCTCGGTTCTACCGACTTTACCATCCCCGGAGAAAAGCTCCCGGCCATGACGCCGGAGCATGTTCTCGGCCACATTCAGTACCTCCCGGCAGTAGCGGTGACCTTGCGCCCGGCGATCACGCGGAGCTTATGCTGTGCGACATTCTGGGCGAACTTCTGGCTGTACCGATCCTTAACGTAAAGGACAATTTTTTTGACCTCGGCGGCGATTCCCTGATCGCAACGCAAGCGATTTCCCGTATTCGCGAACGTTGCGGCGCGGACCTGTCCCTGGCGGATTTTTTCAAATGTCCGTCGGTGCGGGAGCTGGCCGCGCTGACCCGTGACAAAACGGACGGGAACAGCGCCGAAAGCGGTCAGGCGCCATCTGCGGACGCGCCGACGAGGGTTGAAATAGAACTATAAAGACAACGACAGACAAAGGGAGTGTTGGGTGACTATGGAGTCAGGCATTCATAATTTTCTCGCCCAACTGGCGGCAAGCGATGTGCGCTTGCGACTGGATCAGGGCGCGTTGAAACTGAACGCGCCCGCCGAACTGCTGCAAGATCCAGTCGTCGCCGGACTGATTGACGAACTGAAGTCCCGCAAGGACGAAGTGATCCGCTTTTTGCAACGACAGAGCCGCGCCGAAGGCGACACAGTAGCGCCCGCCGGGCGCGAGCAACCGCCGCCTCTGTCATTCGGACAACAGCGCCTGTGGTTCCTCGACCAGCTTGAGGGCGGCGGTCACGGCTATAACATGCCCACCGCCATGCGCTTGCAGGGTCCGCTGGATGTGGATGCGCTGCGCAAGAGTCTGCGCGCCCTCATGGTGCGCCACGAAGTGCTGCGCACGCGCTACCCGGACAGCGAAGCGGTGTTTGTGGAGCCGCTGCCCTGCGTGGAGCTGGCGGAGCTGGATCTGTCCGCCCTGCCCGCGGCGGAACAGGATCGACGCATCCAGGAGCTGGCGGCGTCAGCGGCGTTCGAACCCTTTAATCTGAAGCTGGGGCCGATACTGCGCATGCAGCTGCTGCGTAAAAGCGCGCAGGACCATGTGCTGCTCATCACCCTGCATCATATCGTCACCGACGGCTGGTCCATCGGCGTCATGGTGGAGGAAATCTCCGCCCTGTATAACGCCATATCCCAGAACCGGCCGCCCGCGTTGCCGGCGCTTCCCATTCAATACGGCGATTACGCGGCGTGGCAACAACGACGCTACGCCCGCGACGCCAGCCCGCCGGAACTGGACTGGTGGCTGCCGCGGCTGCTGGGCGCGCCGTTGCGTCTGGAGCTGCCTCTGGATTATCCGCGCCCGCCGGTGCAGAACTTTCATGGCGACGTGGAGCATTTCACGATTCCCGCCACCTTGCTGCAACCGCTTAAAGACCTGTGCCGCCGTCACAACCTGACGCTGTACATGGCCACGCTGGCGGCCTTTGGCGTGCTGACGGCCCGTCACAGCGGTCAGGACGATCTGCTGATCGGCTCCCCGGTGGCCAATCGCAATCGCCGCGAAGTAGAAGGACTGCTCGGCTATTTCGCCAACACCCTGCCCCTGCGGCTGCGTCCCGGCGCTTGCGCCACCACTTCTGAATACCTGGATCAGGTGCGGGATTTCTGCGCGGGCGCCATGGAGCGTCAGGAGCTTCCCTTTGAAAAACTGGTGGAAGCGCTGCGGCCGGAGCGGGATCTCTCCCATAATCCGCTGGTGCAGGTGATCTTCGCCCTGCAGAACTCGCCACGGCATACGCCGCACCCGGAGCTGAGCCTGCGCGGCCTGCTGATCGAGCCCCTGGCGCTGAAACGCCGCAACGTCAGCGTGGACCTGGAAGTGCATCTGTGGGAGGTGGATGGCGAGCTGCAAGGTCAGTTCGTCTACAACAGCAGCCTGTTCGAGACCGCCACGATCCGCCGCATGATCGGACACTATCGCAAACTGCTGGCGGAGCTGCCGAGAGGCCTGAATACGCCGCCGCTGCGTCTGCCCATGTTAAGCGCGGCGGAAACCCAGCAATGGAACGACGCCGCCGCGACGGCAAAAGCGCTGCCCAGCGACCGCCGCATGACCGACCTGTTGCGGGAAGCGACGCTGGCTCATCCTCATAAAACCGCCGTGGTCTGCGGCGACCAGCGCATCAGCTATCTGGAGCTGGACCGGCGCGCCACCCTGCTGGCGTTGCAGTTGCAACATCTTGGCGTCGCCCCGGACACGCTGGTGGCGGTCTACCTGGGACGCAGCGTCGACATGATCGCGGCGCTGGCGGGCGTGCTGAAATCCGGCGCCGCCTATCTGCCTATTGATCCGGCCAACCCCCGCGACCGCATCGCCCATATGCTCGCCAGCGCTGGCGCGGCGCTGGTGGTCACCCACTCGGATCTGGCGCTGGATCTGCCTGAGGGCTGCACCCTGGTGCGCCTGGACCGCCTGTTGCGCAATGATCCCGAGTGCAGCGATCCCCTGCGCCACCTGCATACAGACGACGCGTTGAGCCGCCAGCCCTGCCGTTGCGGCATACCAACGCCGAGCAACCCGGCGCGGCCGGATCATCTCGCCTACGCCATTTTCACCTCCGGCTCCACTGGCGCACCCAAAGCCACGCCTATCGAGCACCGTAACGTGCTCAACATGCTGGCGGCGCTGCAACCCATCGTGGAATTTTCAGCGGACGACGTATGGACGCTATTCCATTCCTACGCTTTCGACTTTTCCGTGTGGGAGATCTGGGGCTGTCTTTTATATGGCGGCACCCTGCTGGTGACCACTGAGGAAGAGCGTCATAACCCCCACGCTCTGGCCCGGCTGCTGCGCAGGGAGAACGCCACTGTGCTGAACCTGACTCCGAGCAATATGGAGAAACTGCTGGCGGCGACCCGGGAGGACGACGCATTTCCCTATCAATTACGCGCTTTCTGCTGCGGCGGCGAAGCGTTTCCCGGCCGCTTGGTTTCGCCGATATTAAAATTCGGCCTGCCGGTATGGAATTTTTACGGCCCGACGGAAGCCACCGTGTGGTCCTCCATTCATCGGGTCACCGGCGCGGACGCAGAGCTGGCGACGCTGCCTATCGGCGCGCCCCTGGCCAACTATCAACTGTACGTCATCGACTCCTTTGGCGAGCCAGCGCCGGCGGGAGTCGCCGGTGAGCTGTGCATCGGCGGCGCCGGCGTTACCCGGGGTTATCTGGGTCGGCCGGAGCTTAATGCGGAGCGCTTCGTCAATATGACGCATCCGCTGTGCCGCGGTCGCGTCTACAAAACCGGCGATCTGGTGAGACGCCGCGCAGACGGCGCTATCGATTATCTGGGACGCAGCGACTTCCAGATCAAACTGCGCGGGTTCCGCATCGAGCCGGGAGAAATCGAATCGCTGCTCACCGAGCATGCGCTGGTGAGTCAGGCGGTGGTGTGCAAGCAGTACGCGGAGGACGGCGGCGAATATCTGGCCGCGTTCCTGGTGCCGCGCCGCGCGCCGGACGATCCAGCCAGCCTGTTCGAGGAACTGCGCATGCTGGCCCGCAGCAAGCTGCCGGAGTACATGGCGCCCACCAGCTATATGATCCTGTCGGAGCTGCCCCTCAACAGCAACGGCAAGATCGACCGCAAACGTCTGCCCCAGGCCACGCCCAGCCGGGTTTCCTCCGCCGTGTTCCAGGCGCCCCGCAATCGTCTTGAACAGGAAATCGCCGCGATCTGGCGCGAAGTTCTTGGGCAGGAACGCATCAGTATCTACGACAACTTTTTCGATATCGGCGGCTATTCCCTGCTGCTGACGCGAGTTTATGAACGCCTGCTGCGCCTGGAGTTCCGGACGCCGCTGACCGCCTTGTTCAATTATCCCACCATCGCCCAGCTCGCCGCCCATCTGGCGGACCAAGAAGGCGGCGGTGAGGAGAACGAACGCGCCGCATTGCGGGACAGCGTCGCCCAGCGCGTGGACCGGCAACGACAGGCGCGCCGCCGACAGGCCGACGCCCGCGCTGTGAGTCAATCGCTGCCAATCAAGTAAATGCAAGAACAATAAACGGAAGAAAAAGAATACAACCATGAAGGACACCCTATCCCAAGACATCCCAGCGGACGCTATCGCCATTGTCGGCATGGCGTGCCGCTTTCCCGGCGCGGACGACATCGAGGGGTTCTGGCGCAACCTGCTCGACGGCGTGATCTCCACCACCCGCTTCACCCGTGAACAACTGCTGCAGGCGGGAATTCCCGCCGCGTTGATCGACCACCCGGACTACGTTCCCATCAAAGGCGTGGTCAACGATTACGACAAGTTCGACGCCGCTTTCTTCGGTTATACGCCCCGGGAAGCGGAAATGATGGACCCGCAGCATCGGCTGTTTCTGGAAAGTTGCTGGCGCGCGCTGGAAGACGCCGGCCACACCGGTCAGGGCGAGGAAAACCGCATCGGCGTCTTCGCCGGCGTGGGCATGCCCACCTATATCCTGCGCAATATCATTCCGCACCCGCAATACACCGGGCCGGACATGGATTATCAACTGCTGATCGGCAACGACAAGGACTTCGCCGCCACCCGGGTCAGCTACAAAATGGACCTGAAAGGCCCCAGCTTCAACGTCAACACCGCCTGCTCCACCTCCCTGGTGGCGGTGCATCTTGCCTGCCAGAGTCTGCTGTCCTGCCAGTGCGATATGGCCCTGGCCGGCGCCTCCACCCTGCGCGTGCCTCAGGAAGAAGGCTATCTGTATCAGGAAGGCGGCATTCCCTCCCCCGACGGCCAATGCCGCGCCTTTGACGCCGACGCCCAGGGCGTGGTGGGCGGCAGCGGCGTGGGCGTGGTGTTGTTGCGCCGACTGGAGGACGCCCTGGAAGACGGCGATGATATCTATGCGGTGATTCGCGGCAGCGCCATTAACAATGACGGCGCCGATAAAATCGGTTACACCGCGCCCAGCGTGGACGGCGAAGCGGCGGTGATCGCGGAGGCGCAGGCCCTGGCGGACATCTCTGCGGACACCATCAGCTACGTGGAGGCCCACGGCACCGGGACGCCTCTGGGCGACCCCATCGAAGTGGCGGCGCTGACCAAAGCCTTCCGGCTGACCACCGCGCGCAAAGGCTTCTGCGCCCTGGGATCGGTGAAAACCAATTTCGGCCATCTGGACACCGCCGCCGGCATGGCCGGTTTGATCAAGGCCGCCCTGGCGATCAAGCACGGCAAGATTCCCTCCACCCGCCATTTCCAGCGCCCCAATCCAAAGCTGGATCTGGAGAACAGCCCGTTTTTCGTCAACGCCGACGCCATCGACTGGCCCGCCGATTTACCCCGGCGCGCCGGCGTCAGCTCATTCGGCGTCGGCGGCACCAACTCCCATGTGGTGCTGGAGCAGGCCCCGGACGCCAATGCCCTTCAGGATTCGGAGGCGGCCCTGCCGCAACTGCTGCTGCTCTCGGCCCGCACGGAAACCGCGCTGAAAAGCGCACAGGAACAATTGAGCGGCCATCTGCGAAACCTGCCGCCGCAGGCGCTGCCAGACGTCGCTTTCACGCTGGCCTGCGGCCGTCGACGCCTGGAACGACGCGCCTATGCAGTCAGCGACGGGGAGGCGACGCTATTCCGCGCAAGCGGAGGTCAAAAAGAGCACGAAGGTGGAAATCAGGAAGAGCGCCCTATCCACCAACTGGCGTTTCTGCTCACCGGCCAGGGTTCTCAATATGCGGGGATGGCCGGCTCCCTGTATCGTCGCTACGCGTCTTTTCGCCGGGATCTGGATCAATGCGCGGACCTGCTGCGGCCGTTGCTGAACCGGGATATCCGCTCGCTGCTTTGCGACGACAAGGAAAAAGACCGCGCCCTGACGCCTACCGCTCTGGCGCAACCGCTGAACTTCGCGCTGGAGTATTCCCTGGCGCGTCTGCTGCAAAGCTGGGGCCTGCAACCCAATGCGTTACTGGGTCACAGTCTGGGCGAATATGTCGCCGCCTGTCTCGCCGGGGTGTTTACTCTGCCTGACGCCCTGCGCCTGCTCAGCGAACGCGGTCGTTTGATGCAGGACACCGCCGCCGGCGCCATGCTGGTGGTCTCCCTTGGCGAAGAGGGCGTCATTCCCTATCTGCGCGCCCACGCCGGCGACAAAGGCCAGGGCGAGCGTCTGTCTCTGGCGGCGGTCAACAGCCCGGAATGCTGCACCCTGTCCGGCCCGCCGGCGGCGATCGAACAGCTACAGGCGCGCCTGATCGCCGAGGG
Organism: Hahella sp. HN01; assembly: GCF_018986435.1. Taxonomy (GTDB): domain Bacteria; phylum Pseudomonadota; class Gammaproteobacteria; order Pseudomonadales; family Oleiphilaceae; genus Hahella. Next base: position 46,373 of record NZ_JAHMIN010000025.1, read on the forward strand.
CGTCACCTGCCAGCGTCTCAACACCAGCGGCGCCTTCCACTCTCCGGCCATGGAGCCGGTGGCGGCCCCCTTGCGCGAGCTCTTGCGCGGTATGCGCCTGCAGGCGCCGCAGATTCCCATTGTCAGCAACCTGACCGGCGACCTGCTGCGCCCGGAACAGGCGACGGACCCGGACTACTGGGTGCGCCATATGCTGGAGCCGGTGCGCTTCTCCGCCGGCCTGCAGACATTGCGGCGGGAAGGCGTGGATGTGTGCGTGGAAGTGGGCGCGGGACGCGCGCTCACCGCCCTGGCTCATCAACAGGGCTGGCGTCACGACGCTTTATCGTTGATTCCGGCGGCGTCCCGTCGCGAGCATCCAGAGCGACTGCTGCTGGAAACGCTGGGGGAACTCTGGCGTCGCGGCTGCGACCTGGATTGGCGCGCCTATTACGCCGACGTCATCAATGCCGCCGCGCCGGAGACCCGCCGTCGCTACCAGCGTCTGCACTTGCCGGGCTACTCCTTCGCCCGGCAGCGCCATTGGATAGATCCTCCCAGCGGTCAGACGGCCGCGCCGAGCGCCCGTATCCATCAGGCGGAGCCGCCGTTACAGGACTGGTTCTATGCGCCGTCATGGCGGCGTCTGCCCATGACCGCCGACCTCTCAGGTCAGCCGTCTCCTGCTATGCCAGATACAGACAAGTCAGATACAGACGCCAAGCCCCGTCACTGGCTGGTGTTGGTGGACGACGCCTCGCTCGCCCAAGGCTTGCGGGCGGAAATTGAGCGTCGCGGCGACAGTATGACTCAGGTGCGCTCAACCTATGCGCCTCAAGATTCACACCCGGCGAACGCACTCCATATAGATCCCGCTAAGGAAGAAGATTTCCAGGTTCTGTTCGCGCAATTGCAGGCGGACAACCAGATCCCGGATGTCGTGTTGCACGCCTGGGCCTACGCGCCCCACATCGACGCCACAAACACCACAAACACCACAAACGCCACCAACGAACAGCAACGCAGCGAGAAACTGCTGAATCTGGGGTACAGCAGTCTGATCCGGCTGATCCAGCAGTTCGATAACCTGACTGCGCCTATGCCCATGCTGTGCGCCGTCACCGCCACGGCGCAAACGGTGCTCGGAGATGAAACCATTACGCCGGAGCTGGCGGCGGTCATGGGGCCGATCAAGGTCGCGCCCTTGGAATACACCGACCTGCGCAGCCTGTGCATTGACGTTATCCCGCCGCAATCACAAACCCAGCAGGACGCGCTCTGTCGCGACCTGATCGATCTCGCCCAGCGCCCCAGCGATGAACCCTTGCTGGCGTTGCGCGGCCTGGATCTGACGCAACCGCCCCGCCATCACCGCTGGGTCTGCGAATTCACGCCCACGCCCACCGCGGCGGTCAGCGACCCACAGCAATTACCCTTGCGTGATGACGGCGTGTACCTGATCACCGGCGGATTGGGCGGCATCGGCCTGCAACTGGCGGAATGCGTTGCGCAACAATGCCGCGCCAAGCTGATTCTGGCCGGTCGTCAGCCCGCTCCCGCCTGGAGCGAAGACGCCGACGCCAACCAGGGCGGCCTCATCAAGCAGTTGCCTGAGCCCAAGCGCATCGCCGCCATGGAAAGCGAGCTGAAGGACGAACTGGGGATTCAGACTGTCGACGCCCATCCGGGCCTGCGCAGCGATCTGCACGGCCTGTGCTCCGCCTATCTGGGCCAGTTTATCGCCGCCCTGTGGCGGGACCATCTGGGCGAGACAGACGTCGTCAGCGTGGACGAATTCATCCAGGTCTGCGGTCTGGACGCCCGCTTCGACAAGTTCTTCCGCTGGATGTTCGCCATTCTGGCTGAAGACGGGTTGCTGCAACTGGACAGCGAGCAATTGCGCCGCCTGCCCGCGCTGCAGCAACTGCCTGACACCGCCGCCCTGCGCGAGGAAGTCAGTCAGCGACATCCGGGCTTCGCACCCATGCTGGCGTTTCTGGATCACTGCATCAGCCACTATCGCCCCGCGCTCACCGGCGAAATCGACGCCATCAGCGTGCTGTATCCCTCCGGTCAGGGGGACAAGCTGCAGAAAGCGGCGGCGGAAACCGTGGAGCATACGCATCACCGTCTGTACGGCCTGTTACTGCAACGCCTGCTGCGGGAACTGCATCAGGCCCGAGCGTCGCAGCCTGACGCCAAACCCTTGCGAATTCTGGAGATCGGCGCCGGGGCCGGCATCCTTACCGACTGGATCGCCCCCGCGCTGCGTGAAGCGAACGTGGAGTACTGGTTCACCGATATCGGCCGCAGCTTCGTGATGGCGGCGGAAGAACGCTTTCAGCAAGATCCCGATCTGGCGGGCAAAATGCGTTTCGCCAAATTCGACGCCTCGCTGCCGCCGGAGAAACAGGGGCTGGACCCGCACAGTTTCGATCTGGTGATAGAACTGGACGCGGTGCACGCCACGGCGGACCTGCCCGCCACCATGCGCCAGACCCAACGTCTGCTGGCCCCCGGAGGCCTGCTGTGCCTGCTGGAGTCCACCCACACTGAGCGCTGGACCAACATGGCCTATGGGCTGGCGGCGGGATGGTGGTATTTCGCCGACGGCCTGCGGGAGAACTGTCCGCTCCTGTCCCTGCCGCAGTGGCGTGCGTTGCTGGAAGAGCTGGGCTATCAGAACGTGCGCGCTTTCCCCGGCGCAGATATGCGGCCGGAAGAAGTCGACTGCGGCCTGATACTGGCCGCCGCTGGCGACGCCGACGTGGCGGAGCCGTTCGCCCTGGTCAGCCCCGACGCGGAACGGAGCGCCCGCGACCGCAGCGCAAAACTGCGCCGACTGCGCAGCCTCGGCGCCCAGGTGATGACCTTGCAGACGGACATTGCCGACCTGGCGGCGCTACAGGAACAACTGGCGCAGGCGCAACAACGCTTCGGCCCCATCAACGGTCTGATTCATTGCGCGGCCTCCGAAAACCGCGGCCCCATTCAGCTCAAACAACCTGATCCCGGCGCGGGCGAGTTCGCCGCCAAGGCTCACGGCGTGCGCAATCTGCTGGCGACCTTGGCGGTCAAAGAGCTGGATTTTGTAGCGCTGTCCTCCTCCACCAGCGCCGTGGCTCCCGGGGTCGGCGACGCCGAATACTGCGCCTCCAACTCCTGCGTGGACGCCTTCGCCCATCAACTCCGCAGCCAGGGCGTAGCGGCCTTGTCCATCAACTGGGAACGCTGGCGGCATGTGGGCATGGCCTGCGCCTATGAAGCGCTGTATCGCCAGAAAACCGGCCAGGACCCGGAGGGCGGCATGGACCCCGCCACCGGCGCCGACGCCTTCCTGCGCATGCTGTCCCAACGCGGCCTCAGTCAGGTGCTGATGTCCCGCCGCCATATCGACGTTCTGTTGCAGGACTCCCGCAACGTCAACCTGCAGCGCATCGTCGAGCAGAGCCGACTCAGCAACGCGGCTCAGGACGAGCAAGCCGGCGCCGATGCGCCCGCCACCGAGCTGGAACGGGACATCGCCGCCATCTGGCGCGAGGTGCTGGGAGTCAATCTGGTGGGACGACACGACAATTTCCATGATCTGGGCGGCGACAGCCTCATCGCCATCAAGATGGCGTCGCGGCTGAAAAGCCGGTTCTCGCCCGATATCAGCATGCAGGCCCTGTTCGACTACCCCAGCGTGGCCGCCTTCGCTGAATGGCTGCAGCGCGCCTGTCCGGAAGCCGTGGACACGGACCTGTCGGAAGAAATGGATGAAGGGGTGCTGTGATGGAAGTGTACGCCTTTCTGCGGGAAGTCGAACAAAGCGGCGTGCAGCTTTGGAATGATAACGGGCAACTGCGCTACCGGGCTCCGAAAAACGCCATGACGCCGGAGCTGGTCGCCCGTCTCAAGACCATGAAGGAGACCATTCTGCCCCTGCTGCCCAGGCAGCCTGCGCCGCCGCGATTGCAGGCGGTGGCTCCGCGCCGGGGCATTCCGCCGCGCGCCCCGGCTTACGCCAACAATGCGCCATTGACTCTGAATCAGATGGGACTCTGGTTCGTGATGGCCATGGCGGAGCCGCAGACCGGCCCAGTAGGCGATGCCGCCTACGATATACCTGGCGACGCCGCCTACAATATTCCCGAAGCGTTGCGCCTGGACGGCGTCATCGACGTCAGTCTGATGCGTCGCTGTCTGCAACGTATTGCGGACCGCCACGAAGCCCTGCGGGTCAGCTTTATTGAAGGGCCGGACGGGCCCCGTCAGCACATCGCCGAACAGGCGACCCTGTCGATGACCCAGGAGGACCTGAGCAGTCTGGAGCCCGGCGCGGCGGAGCGCGCCGCCGCCAGACTCGCGGATACGGAGGCCCTGGCCCCTTTCGATCTGGGACGCGCGCCCCTGGCCCGGGCGCGTCTGTTGAAACTGGGACCGCAGCGCCACGTGCTGCTGTTTACCCTGCATCACATCATCGCCGACGGCTGGTCCAAGGGCATTCTCACTCGTGAGCTGATGACGCTTTACGCCGGTTCCGGCGAATTGCCGCCATTGTCCACCCAATACCCGGATTACGCCTGCTGGCAACAGCAAAGCTTCTTGCCAGCAGAGCTGCCCCGTCTGCGGGAATACTGGCTGCCGCGCCTGCAGAACCTGCCGCCGCCCCCTGATCTGCCCTATGATCACCCGCGCCCCCGGCAACGCAGCTATCGCGGCGCCAGCCATTTCATCACCCTGTCCGCGGACCGGGGCGACGCCCTGCAGGCCCTGGCCAAGCGACAGGGGTGCAGCCTGTTCATGGCCCTGCTGGCGATTTTCAACATACTACTGCAACGCTACAGCGGCGCCAGCGATCTGGTGGTGGGCACCCAGGTGGCCAACCGGGAGCGTCCCGAGCTGGAAAACGTGGTGGGCTTCTTCGTCAATACCCTGGCGCTACGGGTCGACCTCAGCCGGGTCGCCAATTACATCGAATTGCTGCAACAGTTGCGGGAAACCACCCTGGGCGCGTTCGCACATCAGGAAATGCCCTTCGATAAACTGGTGGAAGCATTGCAACCGGAGCGCCGCCCCGGCTACGAGCCCATCGCCCAGGTCATGTTCCTGTTGCAAAGCGCGCCCATGGAGAGCCTGCGACTGCCGCGCCTTACGATTGAATCCCTGCCGATCAACCGGGGCAGCGCCAAGTTCGATCTGTCGCTGCTGGTCACGGAGACCGATGGGGCCCTGCAATGCGAGTTTGAATACAGCCTCGACCTGTTTGAGTCAGGGACCATCGAGCGCATGGCCCGGTACTTCGCCACCCTGGTGGACAGCGTGATCATGGCGCCGCAAGCCGAGCTGGATCAGCTGACCATGATCGACGCCGAAGACCTGCGCCAGCTCCGCGCCTTCAACGAACACTGGCGCTCGCCGCCCGCCGCGGCGCGCCCGGTGGAGGAGCCCATTCTCGGAGACGACATCGTCAGTTGCTTTCGTCAGCAGGCGGTCCGCAATCCGCAGTTGACCGCCGTCATCGCCGACGACGGCGAGTTAAGTTACGCCGAGCTGGACCAACGCAGCGACGCGCTGGCGGCGCGCCTGCGCCATCAGGGCGCGTTGCCGGACCAACCGGTGGGTTTGTGCGTACAACCCAGCGTCAATCTGATCATCGGCATCCTCGGCATCCTGAAAAGCGGCGCCGGCTATATGCCCATGGACATCGCCCACCCCCGCGCCCGCCTGCACCATCAGATCCGCGACGCCAAGTTGAGCCTGATCGTGGTCGACCAGGCCACACTGAACCCCGCCCGCTCCACCGTGGCGCCTTATCCCGCCGAGCTGATCTGCATTGAGCAGGCCCTGACCAAACCCGTGGCCGCGCCGACCAGCCCACTCGCCATACAACGCAGCCAACTGGCGTACATCATCTACACCTCCGGCTCCACCGGCGCCCCCAAAGGCAGTCAGGTGGAGCATCACAATGTGCTGAATCTGGTGGAAGGGCTGCGGGAGCTGGTTTATCAGAATTATCAGGAGCCGGTGTGCGTGGCGCTGCTGGCCAACCCCGTTTTCGACGCCTCGGTGCAACAGATCTTCGCCGCTCTGCTGCTGGGACATAAACTGCTGATCGTGTCGCCGGAGAAGCGTCTGGAGCCCGCCCGTCTGGCCCAGTGTTTTCTGGATCACAACGTGGCGGTGGCGGACTGCACGCCGAGCCTGCTGTCGATCATGACGGCGGACAGATTGCCGGCGACCCCCGGCTTGCGCCTGGACGCCCTGCTTACCGGCGGCGAGCCGCTGACGCGGGAGCTGGCGCAGTCGTTTTATCAGCAAAACCCCAGAGCCACGCTGTTCAACGTCTATGGTCCTACAGAGTGCACCGTGGACGTGACCGCGCTGCGGGTTCCCCGGGACAATCCCTATCACTTTCCCATCGTTCCCATCGGGACGCCCCTGCCCAACGCGCAGGCATTCATTCTGGACAGGTTCTGTCAGCCGGTTCCTCTGGGCGCCCCCGGCCAGATATTCATCGGCGGCGACCCGGTCGGCCGCGGCTATTTGAATCAACCCGCCCTGACCCGGGAAAAATTCTCCTATTACCCCGAAATTTCCGAACGCCGCCTGTACGCCACCGGCGACTGTGGACGCTGGCTTCCGGACGGGTCCATTCAATATCTCGGCCGCATGGATCAGCAGATCAAAATTCGCGGCCATCGGGTGGAGCCGGGAGAAATTGAGTCGCACTTACGTCAGCATCCCGCGCTGGCGGAAGCCGCGGCGATCGCCCTGGAAACCGAACCGGGACGCCACGAACTGGCGGCCTATCTCACCCTGCGGGAAGAGGCGCAGGCGCCCGCGGTGGAGGCGCTGCGCAGCTTTCTGCAGGATCGCGTGCCGGACTATATGATTCCGACGCGCTGGTCGTTTCTGGAACAGATGCCGCTCACCGCCAGCAACAAGATCGACCGTCGCGCCCTGCCGCAATGCGAAGCTACCGCTCCTGACCATGAGAAGCGCCCGCGCCGCGCCTCTGAGGGCGCCAGAGAAACCGCGTTGGCGGAGGTCTGGGGCGGCGTGCTGAATGTCGCCGATATCAGCGCCCAGGACGACTACTTCGCCCTCGGCGGCGACTCCATCAAGGCGCTGCAGATCTCCGCGCGTCTGCGCCAGATCGGCTGGCGCATGGAAGTCAGACAGATTTTCGAATACCGCAGCATCGCCGAGCTGGCGCCGCAACTGCAGGCCATCGTAGAGACCGTCGCCCTCAACGCCGCGCCGGCGGAAGCGCCGCTGACGGCGATCCAGCGCTGGTTCTTCAATCACTTTGAAGGCCGTCACGACCATTACAATCAGGCGGTATTGCTGCGTCCGGCCCAGGCGCTGCAAATAGAGCCGCTGCAGCGCAGTCTGGCCGCCCTGCTGCGCCGCCACGGCGCGCTGCAACTGGCCTTCCAGGGCGAGCCGGACCAGTTGCGTCAGGTGCGAGTGGAAGTGGACCCTGACAGCATACTGAGTGTCGTTGATCTGCATCCCTTGCCTGACCCCACAGATACCACAGCAGACCCGAACGCGGACCTCACGGCGCAAATGGAAGCCCATATGGCGGACCTGCAGACCCGCTTCAACCTGCGCAAAGGCGGCCTCTTCAAAGCAGCGCTGTATCGCCTGGGCGACGGCGAGCAACGTCTGTTTATGACCGCCCATCACCTGATCATGGACGCGGTGTCCTGGCGCGTGCTGCTGGAAGACCTGACCCAGGCCTACGAACAGGCCGTCGACGGATCGGAGATTACCCTGACGCCAGTGACGGATTTCGCGCAATGGGCGCAGGCCGTCAACAGCGGCGCGCCGGTATTTTCCCAGAAAGAGCTGGATTACTGGCGGCGTCAGGAGAGCCTGCGCGCCAGTCAGCCAACGCCTGCGCGCCTGCAACGCCGTGACGCGGCCTACCACTACGTGGAAAGCCATCTTGACGGCGGCGCCACCGAACAATGGCTGCGCGACGCCAATCAAGGCTACCGCACCCGGGGAGACGAACTGCTCATCACCGCTCTCCTGCGGGCGCTGATGCGACAAGAGCTGGCGGCGCCCAGCCTGTTGCTGGAAGGACATGGCCGCGAAGACCTGGGCACCGGTCTCGATATCTCGCGCACCCTGGGCTGGTTCACCAGTCTGTACCCCCTCGCCTTCGCGATTAACGCTGAAGACGAGATCGACCGCCAGATCAAGGTGGTGAAAGAGACCTTGCGCAGCGCGCCGCAACAGGGGGCGGGCTACGGCATCCTCCGCTACATGCGCGACCAGAAGAATATCGACAGCGACGACGCCATCGCCTTTGCGCCCTTGCCTGCGGTGGCGTTCAACTATCTCGGCCAGTTCGACCGCACTTTCACCGGCGACCTGTTCCAGCTGGCGGAAGAAAACGCCGGACCAACACGGGACCCGCAGGCGCTGAACCTGCAGGCGCTGGAAGTGGTGGCGCTGGTGCTGGACGGTTGCCTGCAGTTGCGTCTGACCGGCTGCGCCGGCTGTTTCAGCGCCGGCGATCTGGTGAAGTTCGCGGAAGCGCTGATGGACGATCTGCGCCGCATCATCCGCCACGCCGCCGGCAAAACCGAAGCGGAGCTGACCCCGGCGGACATTGATTATGACGGCTTCAACCTGGAGGAACTGGATGAGTTCATAGACCGGTTGAGTTAACCCGTTCCGCTCGTATGGGAAGACGTGCGGGAAAACGCCTTCAGCGGTCGCAAAGTCCGCGCCGCTGAAGGCGTCAGATCCAGAAGTCCCTGAACAACAAGAATCGGACAAGGACCATGACAGTTACCAAGAAGGACATCAAGAACATCTACCCCCTGACGCCGGTGCAGGAAGGCATGCTGTTTCATGCGCTGCTGGAGCCCGAATCCAGCGCCTATTTCCAGCAGACCGCCTGGCGGCTGCGGGGCGAACTGGACGCAGACGCCTTTGAACAGGCCTGGCGTCTGCTGGCGCAGCGCCACGATCTGCTGCGCACCCTGTTTTCCCATCAGCAGAGCGACCAGCCCCTGCAAATCGTGCTGCATCAGCTGCCTCCGCACATCGAGCGCCAGGACCTGCGCCATATCGACTCCCTGCGCGCTGACGCCTATTGCCGCCATTTTCGCGACAACGAACGCCGTCAGGGTTTCGACCTGACCCAGGGGCCGTTGTGGCGCATCAGCCTGCTGCGCCTGGAAGATAATCTATGGGAAGTGGTGTGGAGCCATCATCACATCCTGCTGGACGGATGGTCCTATGGATTACTGCTGAGCGAACTGCTTGCGACCTATCGCAGCCTGTGTAAGGACGAGGACGCTGAGGCGCAGCTCAACCTCACGCCGACGCCCCCGTTCAGCCGATATGCGCGCTGGCTGGCGGCCCAGGATCAGGACGCCTCGGCGCAATACTGGCGGACCTACATGGAAGGCTTCACAGAGCCAACGGAGCCGCCGTTTCGCAAATACCACGCGGACGCCCAGCCGGAAAGCGCCGAACTGAGCTTCCAGTTGAGCCGGGGCCAGACCGAGCGCCTGCAAAGCCTGTGCGCGCAACATGGGATTACCCTCAACGCCCTGTTGCAGGCGACCGTGGCGACCCTGCTGGCGCGTTGCTGCGATCAGGAAGACGTGGCCTTCGGAACCGTGGTGTCCGGCCGGCCGGCGGATCTGGCGGGCGTGGAAAACATGGTGGGGCCTTTTATCAACACCGTCCCCTGCCGGATTCGTGTCGCTCCCGATTACAGCCTGCTGCAACTGGCGCAGACGCTGCAGCAGCGTCATCTGGCGTCCGCCCCCCATCACTACTATCCCCTGGCTAAAATTCAGGCCGCCGCCGGTTTCGCCGGTCAGGATCAGGGCCTGTTCAATCTGGTGATGGCGGTGGAGAACTATCCGGTGGATGCCCTGGTGAAACGGGCCGCCGATCAGTCCGACCTGGGTTTCACCGTGGAGGACGTGTTCAGCTTCGAAAAAACCCATTACGACTTCGACCTGCAATTCATGCCCGGGGAGCGCCTGCAAGGCAAACTGATCTACAACCGCAGTCGCTACGAACCCGCTTACGTGGAGTCTATTCCACTTATATTTCAGACTATTATCGAATCTTTCTGCAGTAATATCGAGGTTAAGATCGCCGCCATCCCCCTGCTTTCCGAAGCCAGTCTGGAGCTGCTGCGGGACGTTTGCGAGGGGCTGTCCTGGCGGCCGGACAGCGACACCCTGATTGACCGTTTCCTGCGTCAGGCCCAGGCCTCGCCTCAGCGCATTGCGGTCAGCGACAGCGACAGCGACGCGCAACTGAGTTATGAAGCCCTGCGCGAAGCCGCCAACCGACTCGCGCGCCGCCTGGCGGAACAGAACGTCGCCGACGACGAGCCCGTCGGCCTGTGCACCAGCCGCTCCGTTAATCTGGCGGTGGGGGCTCTGGGAATACTGAGCGCCGGCGGGGCTTATCTGCCTCTGGATATCGCGCAGCCGGAAGCGCGTCTGCGCCAGCAAATCGTCGACAGCGGCTTGCGCGTCATCGTGGCGGATAACGCCACCCTGGCGGCGCTACGGGACATTGACGCCGGCGCCCCCGTGCAGATCCTTGCGCTGCCGGATGCGGACCAGCATCTGGAAGCCGCGCCGGAATTGGAGCTGCAACGGACCCTGCGTCCCGACCAGCTCGCCTATGTGATTTACACGTCTGGCTCCACCGGCGTCCCCAAAGGCGTCGCCGTCGAACATCGCAACGTGGTCAACCTCAACGACGCGCTCTGGGATATCGCCTACCGCCGTTACAGCCGCCCCGTCAACGTGGCGCTGCTGGCCAACGCCGTGTTCGACGCCAGCGTGCAACAGCTGTTTCCCGCCCTGCTGCACGGACACAGACTGCTGGTGGTGGATCAGGACACGCGGCAGGACGCCGCCCGTCTCACCGACCTGTTCATCCAGCAGCGCATCACGCTCAGCGACTGCACGCCCACCTTACTGGCGCTGTGGCTGCCGGAGCTGGCGCGGCGCAGCGACGAACTGGCGCTGGACACTCTGCTGGTGGGCGGCGAGGCCCTGCCCAGCGCGTTGGCGCAGGCCGTTGGCGAGGCCCTGCCCGCCGTACGCCTGATCAACGTTTATGGGCCGACCGAATGCTGCGTGGACGCCACCGCCTACGTCATCGACAGCAAGCGCCTGCCGCATTCACCTTATGTTCCCATCGGCCAGCCCCTGCGCAATACCCGCACCTGGGTGCTGGATCGCCATGGCGCGCCGGTCCCGGCGGGGGTTCCCGGCGAAATTGTTCTGGCTGGCGCAGGGGTCAGCCGAGGGTATTTGAACCGGCCGGAGCTGAACGGAGAGAAGTTCGTCTTCCTCGCTTCTCCCTGTTCCGCTTCCGGTGCGGTTCGCTTTTACAAAAGCGGCGACCGCGGTCGCTGGACCATGGACGGCGCGCTGGAGTTCCTGGGACGCATGGACGATCAGGTGAAAGTGCGCGGCCATCGTATCGAATTAGGAGATGTGGAGTCCCATCTGCGCAGCCATCCCGATGTAGAGCAGGCGGCGGCATTGCTCGTCGCCCCTGACTCGGAGAATACAGCCGCCAGCGCTGAGCTAATCGCTTACATTGTTTTAAAACAAGAAGTTGGCGCAGATACTTTAAGAAGATACTTACAAGAACGTTTGCCGAAATACATGCTGCCCAGCGGCTATGTCGCCCTGGACGCGCTGCCCCTGAACGCCAGCGGCAAGCTGGATCGCAAGGCGCTGGCGTCGCTGCGGCAAGGCGAGCGCCTCGGCGTGACCACCGCCTTCACCGCGCCGCAAAGTCCCCTGGAAACGCTGCTGGCGCATCTGTGGAGCGAGATTCTGGGACGGGATCAGGTCGGCGCCAACGACAACTATTTCGCCCTGGGGGGCGACTCCATCAAAGCCATCCAACTGGCGTCCCGGCTGCATCGGGAAGGCTGGAAAATAGCCATCAAAGATCTTTTCGCCAATCCGACCATCGCGGCGCTGGCGCCCTGGGTCACGCCGCTGGAGCAACGCCAGGATCAGGATTGGGCGGCTCCGCAAGGCCCGGTTCCCCTCACCCCGGCGCAGAGTCGCTTCTTCCGGGAACATAGCGAGAATCCGCGCCGCTTCAATCACGCGCTCCTGCTGCGCAGCGAGCAGCCTTTGTCCGCCTCGGCGCTACAGGCGGCCCTGGACGGGATTTACGCCACCCACGAATCCCTGCGTCTGCGCTTCTTACGGGACGACGACAACCGCTGGATGCAGGAAGCCCTGCCCCTGGACGAGGCGCCAGGAGTGCGACTACGGGACATCGATCTCAGGGACAGCAAAGACCTTCCCTCTGCGTTGATTCAGGAGGGCGAAAAGCTGCATGCCGCGATGTACCCGGAAAACGGACGCCTGTTCGCCGCCGCGCTGTTGCGCCGCCCGGACGGCGACCGATTGCTGCTGGCGGCGCACCATCTGGCGGTGGACGGCGTGACCTGGCGCATTCTGCTGGATGACCTGCTGCAAGGCTACGCCCAGGCTTGCGACGGCCAGTCCGTGAACTTGCCGGAAGCCCCCGGCTTTACGCGCTGTGCGGCGCAACTGGCCCGTTTCGGCGGCAGCCGCGAACTGCAGGCGGACATCCCCTATTGGGCGGCGCTGGAGGAAACCCATGATCTCGACGCCTCCGATAGCGAACCTTGTCGCTATGGCGACGCCCTGACTCTGACCCGGGAATTAGACCCGGAGCTGACCCAGGCGCTGCTGACCGCCGCCAATCAGGCTTACAACACTACGCCGGAAGACCTGCTGCTGACCGCCCTGGCCCGCGCCATGGCGCTCACCGACAGCGCGGCGGTCAATCTGTGCCTGTTGATGGAGAGCCACGGCCGCGACCTGCTGGAGACGGATCTGGACCTGTCCCGCTGCGCCGGCTGGTTCACCAGTCTGTGGCCGCTGTCCCTGACCTTGCCCGGCGACCGAGAACTGGCCTATCAGATCAAATCGGTGAAAGAGAGCCTGCGCCGCGTTCCCCGCAAGGGCGCGGGCTACTCCCTGCTGCAGGAATTCGGCGGCGACGCCGCCGCGGCGTTGCGCTTCAACCTGCAACCGCAGATCAGCTTCAACTACCTGGGACAGCTCGACGCGCCTCTCGCTGACGCCAGCCTGCGCTTCAGTGATGAGCCCAGCGGCGACTGCGTTCCACCCGAAGCGCCGCGTCCCTGCGCCCTGGAGATCAGCGCCATGGCCCTGGGCGGACGCCTGCGCCTGCAGCTTTGCATTGATCGGGCGCGGCCTCTGCTGGACGCCGATGTCCTGCTGACCCGCTGGAGCGAACAATTAGCGCATTTGGCTGAACACTGCCTGGGCTGCGCGGGAGCTACCGTCACGCCCTCGGATTTGACCTATTCTGATATCAGCCTGGATGAGCTGGAAGGAATCATTTCATGATAAAAAAGGAAAACCTCAAGGACCTGTATCCCTTGTCCCCCATGCAGGAAGGCATGCTCTATCAAAGCCTGCTGCATCCCGACGCGCCGGTGTATCACGAACAGGCGCTGTACCGGCTGCGCGGCGAGCTGCGGGTGGATCTGCTGGAGCAGGCCTGGGAGCGGTTATTCCAGCGTCACGATATCCTGCGCGTCCAGTTCATCGCCGAGAAAGTGTCCCGTCCTCTGCAGGCGGTGCTGCATCACCGGGTCGGCGAGTTTCATTACAGCGACTTGCGCACGGCGTCGCCGGATTTTCAGAAGGAACTGATTCGTCAGGCCCAGGCGGAAGACCGCCAGCGCAGTTTCGATCTGCAACGGGAGCCGCTGATGCGCATGCGGCTGCTGCAACTGGCGGACGACCGCCTCGCCCTGTTATGGAGCCTGCACCATATCCTCATGGATGGCTGGTGCCTGAGCCTGCTGCTGCGGGACTTCACCCTGATTTATGACGCCCTGGGCGAAGCGCGCCCGCTGGACTTGCCCGCGCCGCCGCCCTACAGCCGTTACATTCAATGGCTGGAGCGCCAGGACGCGACCCAGGCCCGAAACTATTGGCGCGGGCAACTGGAAGGCTACCATCAGGCCGCCCAGGTCCCACGGCAGCAGACCCTCGCGCCCGCCAGCGCCGGCAAACGCACCTTCACTCAGGCGCTGCCCAAGACGCTTAGTGAGCGCGTGCGACAGGCCGCTGCAGACTGGGGAATGACGCCGGGGGCCATTCTGCAGGCCGCCTGGGGCGCATTGCTGGCCCGCTACAACGATTGCGACGACGTAGTGTTCGGAACCCTGGTGTCAGGGCGTCCGGCGGAGCTTCCCGGGGCCATGGAAATGGTGGGGGTCTTCATCAACACCCTGCCGTTGCGTTTGCGCGTCGGTCCCGACGTCACCCTGCGCGAACTGGCCCAGGCCACGCAATTGCGTCTGCTGGAGGCGGAGTCGCGCCAGTATCTGCCGTTAAGCGAGGTGCAACAGCTCAGCCCTCTCGGCAAAGATCTGATCACCCATCTGTTCGCCTTCGAGAACTATCCCGCGCCGGCGCAACCGGACGGGGCTTTCCGCGACGCCATTCAGGTGGAAAGCATCAGCAAGCACGAAGACATTCCCTACGATTTCGGCGTCACCGCCACACCGGAGCATGGCCCACAGGGAACGACGCTGGTGATGCGCTACCTGTACAACCCGGCGCAGTTCGAAGGCGCCTTCGTCGAGCGTCTGAGCGGACACTATGAGCGCCTGTTGCGCCAGGGACTGGGCGCGAGCGGGGATGTGACCTCACCGCCGCTGCAGCAAATAGACCTGCTGGATGCAGCCGAGTACGACCGCCTGCGCGCCTTTCAGGGCGAGACTTATCCGTTGCCCTCTTGCGACAGTTATCTGGATCTGTTCGAGCAGGCCGTCGCCGCCGCGCCGGACAGCATAGCGGTGGAAGACGGCGAGCGTCGCATCAGCTATCGCGAGCTGGACGAACGCGCCAACGCCCTGGCCGCGTTGCTGCAGGAGCGCTATGACGTGGGTGTGGAGGACCGCATCGGCGTCGCTCTACCCCGCAGCGCCGCCCTGCTGATCGCCGAACTGGCGGCGGGCAAAGCCGGCGCGGCCTTTGTTCCGGTAGACCCGGACTATCCGCCCGAGCGCCGCCTGCGCACCTTCCAACAGGCGCAATGCAAACTGGTGATCGGCGACGCCGAGGAAGCCGCATTGTGGGGCGAATACAAGCTGTGGCGCGAGCATAGCCAGATTCCCTTCATCCCCCTGGACTCCCTCGCCCCCAACAGCCGTCGCGCCCAGGCGCCGGTTCGCGCCTGTGGGTTGCGCAGTCTGGCCTACGTGATCTTCACCTCCGGCTCCACGGGGGAGCCCAAGGGCGTCATGCTGGAGCATCTGGGCCTGATCAACCTGATCCAATGGAGCCGCCGACAGTTCGGCATCCAGGCGGACAAACGCACCACCCTGCTGGCGTCGCCAGCGTTCGACGCTTCCGTCTGGGAGTCGCTGCCGTCGCTGTGCGCGGGGGCGACCATTGTGATCACGCCGGACGCAATACGACGGGATGTAGGTCCTCTGTGTCAATTTCTGCATGAGCAGCGCATTGATATCTCTTTTCTGCCTCCCGCCTTGTGCGAGGAGGCCTGCGTCAGCTTTCCGCACCTGCTGCAGAACATCGTGCTGCAGTCCGGCGGCGACACCCTGAAAGGCATCCGCAACGGCGGCGCCAGCGACCACATCAAGGTCTCGAATAATTACGGACCCTCCGAGTTCAGCGTGTGCGCCACGTCCTGCTATCTGGCGCCCCAAGAGCCCAGCCCCTATCCCATCGGCAAGCCCATCGCCAACGCCGAGGCGTTGATTCTGGACCACCAGCAGCGCCTGGCGCCGTTGGGCGCGGCGGGAGAAATCGCCTTGAGCGGACCTTCTCTGGCGCGAGGTTACTGGGGACGCGCGGATCTCACCGCCGCGCGCTTCGTGGCGCATCCTTACAAGCCCGGCGAGCGGGTGTACCTGACCGGGGACAAGGGCCGCTGGCGCGAGGACGGCAATCTGGACTTTCTCGGACGCATCGACGACCAGTTATCCGTGCGCGGACATCGCGTGGAGCCGGCGGAAATCGAACACTTGCTGTCCCGTCATGAACACGTGCGCGCAGCAGCGGTGGCGGCGACCCGGGGTGCGGACGGACACACGCTGCTGGCGGCCTTCGTCACGCCACGCAGCGCGGAAGATTCCCCCCTGGACCTGGACGACATCCGCCAATGGCTGGCCCGGCAAGCGCCTGCTTACATGACTCCCGCCATTCTGAGGGAGCGGGAGCGCCTGCCTTTGAACGCCAACGGCAAACTGGATCGCAAGGCCCTTGAGCGCGAAGCGGAGCAACTGCGCGCGGAAGCGCCTTACGAAGCCCCGCAGACGGAAACGGAGAAGCAGGTGGCGGAGATCTGGAGTCAGGTGCTGGATCGTCGCCCTATCGGCCGCAACGATCATTTTCTGGAGCTGGGCGGGCATTCCCTGAGCGCCACCCGCGTCCTGTCGCAGCTGCGCGGACGCCTGCAGCGTGACCTGCCGCTGACGCTGCTGTTCGACAAGCCAACGCTCAAGGATCTGGCCGCCGCCATTGATGCGCTGGCGACCGCCGCAACGCCGGCGTCCGAGAGCGGCATTCGTCGCGTCGACCGCTCGCGCTACGCGGTGGGCGCGCCAAAACCGGAAACCCAGACCCCGGAGACGCAGGACCCCGCCGCGGCGGAGTCATCCTGAAGACGGAAGAAAACAGACAACAACCATAACGACAACCCAAAGAACATAATAACGAGCAAGTACGCCGCCATGACCGAAGCTTCCACCGCCGTACAGATTTATCAATTCCCCCTGTCCTTCGCCCAGGAGCGTTTGTGGTTCCTGCACGAATTCGAGGGGGACAATGTCGCCTACAACATCAGCGCCGCCCTGCAACTGGAAGGCCCCCTGGACCACGCCGCACTGCAGCGGGCGCTGGATACACTGATCGCCCGCCATGAGATTCTGCGCACCCTGTTCGTCAGCGACGGCGGCCTGCCGACCCAGCGGGTATTACCGTCCCTGCACATCGCCATCGAGCGCGTGTGGTTCGCCGACAGCGACCTGGAAGCCCGTAAAGCCCGCGCCCAGGCGTACTTCGTGGAGAAGAACCGCCGTCCCTTCGATCTCACTCAGGGGCCGCTGCTGCGCGCCACTCTGGTGGAGCTGGACAGCAGTCGCGCGCACAGCCTGAGCTGGTTGAACCTGTGTATTCATCACATCATCGCCGACGCCTGGTCCGTGGGCGTGATCGTGCGGGAGCTGGCGGCCCTGTACCGCGCCGCCCTGCGCCATCGCCCCTGCGAACTGCCGCCGCCGGCGCTGCAGTATGCGGATTTCGCGGTATGGCAGCGGGAGCGCCTGCAGGGCGACCTGCTGCAACAGGAGCTGGACTTCTGGCGTCAACAGCTACAGGGTGCGCCAGCCCTGGTGAATCTGCCTCTGGACTACCCCCGCACCCAGCAGCCGTCGCCGGATGCGGACTACGTGCGCATCGACCTGCCCGCGCGTCTGGCGCATCAGGCCCGGCATTTCGCCGGCGCCTCCGGGGCCAGCCTGTATATGGTGCTGCTGGCGGCCTTCAACGTGCTGATCGGTCGTCTCAGCGGCCAGCAGGACGTGGTGGTGGGCAGCCTGATCGCCAACCGCAATCAGGCGGATGTGGAGACGCTGGTGGGCTTCTTCGTCAACACCCTGCCTCTGCGTTGCGATCTGGCCGATGATCCCAACTTCCGCGATCTGGTGCGCCGGGTCAAACACACCGCCCTCAGCGCTTACAATCACCAGGACCTGCCCTTTGAGCGCATGGTGGAGGCGCTGCAGCCGGAGCGGGATCTCAGCTTCCCGCCGTTGATCCAGTTGCTGTTCGTCCTGCAGAACGCGCCCATGGACGCCTTCGAACTGGAAGGGGTGCAGGTGACGCCGCTGCGTCTGCCGCAGCCCGGCCAGATCCGCTTTGATCTGGAGGTGTACGGCGAAGAAGACGCCGACGGCTTCCATCTGGACTTCTGGTTCCGCTCCCAGCTGCTGCACAAGGACTCCGTAGAGCGTATGGCGCGCCAGTATCTGACGCTGCTGGAGGCGGCGCTGAACCAGCCGCAGCGACCGGTGATGGGACTGCCCATGCTGGATCGCGACCAACACGGCGAGCTCAGCCGCGGCTTGTTTATGGAGGCGCAGCCTTACCCCGACACGCTTTGCATTCATCATTTGTTCGAGCGCCACGCCGAGCTGCATCCGGAGCTGACGGCGGTCATGCGAGACGGCCGTTCTCTCAGCTATGGCGAGCTGAACCGCCGCGCCAATCGCCTTGCCCATCTGCTGATCGCCCGCGGCATCAAGCTGGAGGACCGCATCGGCGTCTGCCTGGATCGCTCGCTGGACATGGTGGTCGCCCTGCTCGCCGTTTTCAAAGCCGGCGCCGGCTACGCGCCTCTCGATCCGGCCTACCCCACGGAACGCATCGCCTACATGCTGGAAGACAGCGGCGCGCGTCTGACGCTGACCCAGCAGGCCGCCAGCGGGCGTCTGCCGGAGCATGTCGCCACGTTTATGCTGGACGATCTGGAAACCCTGACCGCTGGCTGCGAGGACAGCAATCCTCAGCGTTCTATGGCGGCGGACAATCTGGCCTATGTGATCTACACCTCCGGCTCCACCGGTCTGCCCAAAGGCGTGGCGATTGAGCACCGCTCTGTCGGGGCGTTGATTCACTGGGCGCAGACCCAGTATCACCTTGAAGAATTGGAGGAGGTGCTGGCCACCACGTCCATTTGCTTCGACCTCTCCGTGTTTGAGATTTTCGTTACCCTGTGCAGTGGCGGCCGCGTCCATCTGGCGGACAATATGACCGCGCTGGCGGAGCGCGCCGGCGATCTGGAGGTCTATT
Organism: Hahella sp. HN01; assembly: GCF_018986435.1. Classification (GTDB taxonomy): domain Bacteria; phylum Pseudomonadota; class Gammaproteobacteria; order Pseudomonadales; family Oleiphilaceae; genus Hahella. Next base: position 65,251 of record NZ_JAHMIN010000025.1, read on the forward strand.
CCAGGGTCAGTCTCATCAATACGGTGCCATCCGCCATTCAGGCGCTGTTGCGGGCCAACGCCGTGCCGCCCCAGGTGCGCACGGTGAATCTGGCGGGCGAGCCCCTGAAGCAGGAACTGGTGGAGCAGCTCTACGCATTGCCGCATATCCGTCGCGTCTATGACCTCTACGGTCCGTCCGAGGACACCACCTACTCCACCTGCGCCCTGCGACGCCCCGGCGGCAAAGCCAACATCGGACGCCCCATCAGCAATACCCTGATTCACATCATCGACGAGAACCTGCAACTGGTTCCCCGGGGCGTGGCGGGTGAATTATTGATCGGCGGCCGCGGTCTGGCGCGGGGCTACCTGGGCAAGCCGGAGCTGACCGCCCAGCGCTTCATCGCTAACCCGTTTTCCGGCGATCTCAGCGAGCGTCTGTATCGCACCGGAGATCTGGTGCGGGTGAACAGCGACGATCAACTGGAGTATCTGGGGCGTATCGACCAGCAGGTGAAAGTGCGTGGATTTCGTATAGAACTGGGAGAAATTGAATCCTGTATCAATGAGTTACGGGACAATAGTAAGAAACTGGTTAAAGACTGTGTGGTGTCGGTGATCAAGGACGACAGCCTGGGTCCCTACCTGGCCGCCTACGTCGTAAGCGCGCCCGGGCGCAGCATCGACGCGGATGATCTGAAACGACGGCTGGCGCGCCGCCTGCCCGGCTACATGGTTCCCGAGGCGATCATTACGCTGGACGCCATCCCCCTGACCGCCAACGGCAAGACCGACCGCAAGGCGCTGCCGATTCCCCAGCGCAGCGCCCGCGAAACTGAGTATGTGGCGCCCGGCAATGGGTTTGAGCAGGCGGTGGCCGATGTATGGGCGGAAGTACTGCAGCAAGAGGTCATCGGAGTACGTGACAACTTCTTTCAACTGGGCGGCCACTCCCTGTTGGCGACTCAGATTATCGCCCGCCTCAACCAGCGCTTCGGCGCCGGCCTGACCGTGCGCAACCTGTTCGAATGTCCCAATGTGGCGGAACTCGCCGCCCTGGTGCGCGAACGCAGCGCCGCCGCCATGGAGACCCCCGCGGAGAAAGCCATCCGTCGCGCCCCCAGCGGCGGCGCCCGCAGCGCTTCATTAGCGCCCGCGCAGATGCGTCTCTGGTTCCTCAGCAAAATCGACGGCGGCAGCAGCGCCTACAACCTGCACATGACTGTGCGCATCAATGGCGAGCTGCATGCGGACCGTTTGCAGGAGGCCTTCGCCTGCGCTTCGGCGCGCCATGAGATTCTGCGCACCACCTTCCATGAAGACGAGGCCCTGGGGGCGGATGGCGCGCCCTATCAACGCATTCACCCGGAACTTCCCTGCGAGTTTCTCCGGGCCAGCGTGGAATCCCACCCGTCCGATCGACGGGAGGCCGAGGCGGAACGGCTGGCCGTGGAAGCGGCGCAGACGCCTTTCGACCTGAGTCGCGGCCCCCTGGTGCGGGTACTGCTGGTGCGGCTGGCGCCGCGTCGCCACGTCATGTTGCTGGCGATGCACCACATCATTTCCGACGGCTGGTCCATTGGCGTCCTGTTTAACGAAGTGAAGGCGTTCTATCAGGCCATCAACCCGGAAACCTTCACCCTGGACGCCGCCGCGACGCTCAGCCTGCCACCCCTGTCCCTGCAATACGCCGACTACGCCGCCGAGCAGATTTTGCGTCTGGAGCGGCCGGAAGCGCAGCGGCAACTGGAATACTGGCGCACGCAACTGGCGGACGCGCCGCCCCTGCTGGAATTGCCCCATGACCGTCCGCGCCCGACGCAGGCGGATTTCGCTGGCGACACCTTGCCCTTTCATATCGACAGCGGCCTCACTGCGGCATTGCGCCGTTTCGCCGACGCCGCCGGCGCCAGCCTGTTCATGGTGAGTTGCGCCGCCTTCGCCGCCCTGATGAAGGTGTACAGCCGCCAGCGCGATATCGTCATCGGCGCGCCGGTGGCGAACCGCACCCGGCCCGAGCTGGAGCCGCTGATTGGCTTCTTCGTGAACACCCTGGCGCTACGCATCCGCAGCAAGGAAAACTTTACTTTCAATGAGTTATTGAAGGAAGTTAAAACCGTTTCTCTAGACGCTTATGAGCATCAGGACCCGCCTTTCAACAAAGTGGTGGAGTCACTGGAGCTAGACCGCGCCCTCAATCACAACCCGTTGTTCCAGGTGATGTTCGTGTTGCAGAACGCCCCAACGGTGACTCGGGAAACGCCGGAACTGGAAATCACGCCGTTCCCGATTCGGCAGCAGCGCGCCGCCTTCGACCTGTTGTTCTCACTGACCGAATCCCAGGGACAGATGCACGGCGAGGCGGTCTACAACCGCACCCTGTTCGACCGCGCCAGCATCGAACGCATGCTGGAGGTATATCTGAGCCTGCTGGAGCTTTGCGTCAACCGCCCGGATGAACCGGTGCTGGGCCTGCCCCTGGCGGCGCCGGCGGAAATTCCCGCCCATCCGGCTCAGGGGGCGACGCCGCTGCCCGCCCTGATTCAGGATCAATGTGAACGCACTCCGGATCTGGAAGCCTTGAGCTGGAGTCCCCAGGCCGGCGCGCTGACGGATTGGTCCCGGCTCAACTCCCACGTCAGCTACGGGGAATTCGCCCGTCTCGCCAATCAGGCGGCGGACTGGCTGCGGGAACAAGGCGTGGCGAGCGGCGATGTGATTGCGCTCTGGCTGCCCCGCAGTCCCGAGCTGTTCGTGCTCAAATACGCGGCGCTGAAAATGGGCGTCGCCTACACACCCATCGATCCTGAGTTCCCGTTGCCCCGGGTGCGGCAGATGGTGGAAAGCGCCGCTCCGCGCCTGCTGGTGACAGTGAACGCGCAGCATGGCTGGGAGGACACGCCCTGCGCCATCGCGCCGCTGCCGCAACTATGGGCGCAACTGTCCCTTCGCCGCGCGGAACCGCCGCCGCTACCGGACCCGGACTGCGTCGCCTATATTTTGTACACCTCCGGCAGCACCGGCGTTCCCAAAGGGGTCGCCATGCCCCAGCGCGCCCTGAGCAATCTGGTGGTCTGGCATCGTCAGCATCCCCGTCTGAGCGCGCCGGCGCGCACCCTGCAGTTCGCCGCCGTCGGCTTCGACGTCTGCTTTCAGGAGTTCGCCGCCACTCTGGCCTGCGGCGGCTCCCTGGTGTTATGTCCGCCCCGCTTGCGGCAGGACCCGCGCGCCTTGATGGCGTTTATCCGCGCGCAAGGGGTGGAGCGTCTGTTTCTGCCCTTCGTCGCCTTGCAGCAACTGGCGGAGACCCTGACTGAGGACCAGCCCGGCAATAACGCCATCGTCAGCGACAATCTGCGCGATGTGATCACCGCCGGCGAGCAGTTACAGATCTCCGCGCCGGTGCGTCGTTTCTTCCGGGAGCGCCCGCACTGTCGCCTGCATAACCACTACGGCCCCACCGAGGCCCATGTGGTGAGCGCCCTGCAACTGGATGATCAGCCTGACCGCTGGCCCGTCCTGCCCGGCATCGGCGCGCCCCTGTGCGGCGTGCAACTGCATATTTTCAACCCACTGGGACAACCTGTGCCCGCCGGCGCCCCCGGCGAGCTGTACATCGGCGGCGTGTGTCTCGCCCAGGGCTATGTCGGACGCGACGACCTCACCGCCGAACGTTTCATCACCACCACGCTCATGAGCTCCCACGGCGAGATCAGTCAGCGCCTGTACCGCACCGGCGATCTGGCCCGCCGCACCGCGCAAGGCGAGTTCCTGTATCTGGGACGCATTGACGAGCAGGTGAAAATACGCGGCTTCCGGGTGGAGCCCGGCGAAGTGGAAGCGGTGCTGAACAGCCATGACGACGTCAAGGCCGCCGCGGTGATCGCCCGGGACGACGGCGCCGGCATGCGCCTGCTGGCTTATGTGGAGCCCCGCCAGACCGTCGGATTTGATGTCGCCGATCTACGCGCCTGGTTGCGCAAACGTCTGCCCGACTACATGGCGCCCGCCCGCATCCTGACTCTGGAGAAAATGCCGGTCACCGTCAGCGGCAAGATCAACCGCCGCGCCCTGCCCGCGCCGGACGCGTTGAGCGACGTCCCGGAACTGCTGGCGGAGCCGCGCAGCGCTTTGGAGCGCAGTCTGCATGATATGTGGAGCGAGTTGCTGGCGCTGCCGCATATCGATATCCGCGCCAACTTCTTTGAACTGGGGGGCCACAGTCTGCTGGTCACCCGTCTGCTGAACCGCATTCGCGCACGTCTGGGCGTGGACGCCACGGTCAGAGACGTCTTCGAAAATCCCAGCATCGCCGAGCTGGCGGAGAGGCTGGCGGCGCTGGCTCCCGCGGCGACGGACGACGGCGAACGCTTATGCGCGCAGACCCGGCCCGCCGCGCCGCCGCTTTCCTTCGCCCAGGAGCGCTTGTGGTTTCTGCACCAACTGGAAGGCGCGGCGGCGGGATATAACATGCCTCTCGCCATGGAACTGAAAGGCTCCCTGGACGCCCAGGCGCTGCACGACAGTTTCCGCGACATCATCGCCCGCCATGAGGTGCTGCGCACCCGTTTTCATATGGCGGGAGACGCGCCGGTGCAGGAGATCCACAGCGACACTGCGCCGGACTGGCGCTTTTTCGATCTGTCCGCGCTGCCGGAGCCGGAGCGCGCCGAGCAGGTTCGGGAACTGGCGCGCCTGGAAGCCAACTATGCGTTCGATCTGGAAAGCGACCGCCTGTTGCGCATTCGTCTGGTGCAATTGGAGGATCAGCGCCATGTGCTGCTGGCGACCATGCATCACATCATCTTCGACGGCTGGTCCAACGGCGTGTTCGTGCGGGAGCTGCAGGCTTTCTACCACAGCCGGCGCACCGGCTCCGCCGCCGGCCTGCCGCCCATGCAGCTGCAATATGCGGACTTCGCCTGCTGGCAGCGCCGCCTGCTCACGCCGCAACGGGTGCAGCAGCATCTGGACTATTGGCGTCAGGAACTGCAGGACGCGCCGGAGGCCATCCATCTGCCCCGTCGTCCCCACAGCGAGGCGGCGGGTCTGTGCGCCCTGGCGGTGCAGGATCTGCCAGCATCGACAGTGACCGCGTTGCAGGATTTCAACCGTCAGCAGGGCAGCTCGCTCTATATGACCATGCTCGCCGCCTTCGCCGCCCTGCTGCAGCGGCTCAGCGGGCAGTCGGACATTGTGGTGGGAACCACGGTCGCCAACCGTAATCGCCAGGAGCTGGAGAGCCTGATCGGCTTCTTCGTCAACTCCCTGCCGATCCGGCTGCGTCTGGACGCCAGCGCCAGCTTCCTGGATCTGCTGACCCAGGCCCGCGACAAAACCCTGCAGGCGCAGGCGCATCAGGAACTGCCTTTCGATCTGCTGGTGCGTTCGTTGCAATCACCGAGAGTGGCGGGCCGTCAGCCTATCTTCCAGGTGGTGTTCGACTTCCAGAACAGCGATGCGCCGGCGTCCGCCGCGCCGCCCAAAGGGAGCTTCCTGGACGATCTGGAAGTGTCTTATCTGCCGGGACAGCGCGGCTCCGCCAAGTACGATCTGGTGTTGTCCGTCAACGCCCAGGCGGAGCAGGTGCGCATTGTCTTCGAATATGACCGGGAGCGTTTCACTGCGGAAGAAATCGCCGCGCTGCAGGAGCACTACCAGCATCTGCTGGACGCCGCCGCGCAACGTCCCGGAGACAGTCTGCTGTCTCTGGCCGGCGCGGACGGCAAGCCCGCCACCGGCGAAGCGGATGCGGCGGAGGAGTTTGATTTTTAAATTTATGCACGATTTCTAAGCGACCTGAACAGGTCTCTGCGACTGAACGAGCGTCGTCCAGCGCGAGCCAATAACAATAAAGACCCGCCGCCTGCAAACAGCGGTGACGCGGCGGGCTAACAAGGAAGGAAAGCGGATATGATCGATTGCCTGATTGTCGGAACCAATATGCCGCCCACTCCCGAACACGTGGAGATGGTGCGTTCCGTCGATAATCACGGCGGAGCCTGGCGCGATCTGCGGCTGGCGTTTGTGGAGCACCAGGGGCAGCCGTATACGGCGCTGGATCTGATTAACCATATCTATGACGAAGCCGGCCAGTCCCATCGGCAGTTCAACAACCTCGACTTTCTCTGGCCGGCGGTGACCTATCTGGCGTCATTCCTGAGGCGGCGCGGCTTCACCGTGGACTGGGTCAACCTGTTTCAACAGGAAAAAGACGAGATGCGCCGCATACTGCGCAGCGGTCAGGTGCGCACGGTGGCGGTCACCACCACGCTGTATGTGTCGCCTCAGCCCATGATCGAAGTCATCAAGTTCGTACGCGAGCACAGCGACGCCCATATCATCGTCGGCGGGCCCTATATCTCCGGCCAGGCGGAGGTGCGCAACGCGGATGAGCTGGCCAGTCTGTTTGAATACCTGGGGGCGGATACCTACGTGATCAGCTCCGAGGGCGAACAGGCGCTGGCGCATATCATCAGCGCGCTGCAAAAAGGAGAGCCGTTGGACGGCGTCGCCAATCTGGCCATCCGCGATCCCAAAAGTCTGCTGCGACCGTTTTCCCGCACGCTGGTGGAGACGGAGTACAACCCTCTGGAGGAGAACCCCGTCGACTATGGCCTGTTTCCGCCGGATCAGCTGTCCCAGTTTATTTCTCTGCGCACCGCCAAATCCTGTCCCTACAGCTGCGCGTTCTGCGGCTTTCCGCAACGGGCGGGCGCTTACAAGACTCTGGCGCCGGACCTGGTGGAGCAGGAGCTGGACCGTATCGCCGCGCTGGGCAATGTGGACACCCTCACCTTTCTCGACGACACCTTCAACGTGCCGAAAAAACGCTTCAAGGAAATCCTGCGGCTGATGATCCGCAAGCAATACGGCTTCCGCTGGAATTCGTTCTATCGCAGCGATCAGGGAGATTACGAAACCATTCAATTAATGCGCGAAGCGGGTTGCGAAGGCGTGTTCCTGGGCATTGAGTCCGGTAGCGACACCATGCTCAAAAACATGAACAAAACCGCGCGCCGGCGCAATTTCGCCGAGGCCATTCCGCAATTGCAGGAAGCCGGTATTTCCGCCCACGCCAGCTTGATCGTCGGCTTCCCCGGCGAAACCGAAGACACCATTCGGGAGACGCAATCCCTGATCGAGCAAAGCAAGCCGGACTTCTACCGCGCCCAGTTGTGGTATTGCGATCCGCTGACGCCGATCTGGAAAAACCGCCAGGAGTATGATTTGGAAGGCAACGGATTTTCCTGGCGGCATCGCACCATGACCAGCGAAACCGCCTGCGACTGGGTGGAACGATTGTTCTTCGATATTCGCAATTCCACCTGGTTGCCCCAGCACGGATTCGAACAATGGTCTACTTTCTATCTGCAGCGTCGCGGCTATTCCCGCAAACAGGTGATCGATTACGTGGCCTTGTTCAATTCCGCCATCAAGGCGCAGATGGCCGATCCCACGTTGAAGGCGATTCCCGCGCCGATACTGCAGCGCATGCGCACTCTATTGTTGGAAAAAACCACGGATGACGCCTTTATGGCGAATATCCATCATAGAAGTAACGAGACAGTCAGCCAGGACGCGCTGGAGAGCTTTGCTTTCTAGGGCGGTTGCGCGGTCGGCGACCATAACAATAAGACTCTCATGAACGGAACAAGGAAAATAAGGAAAGACCATGGCGCAACAAGAAAGCGGTTTTCTGCTTGACGCAAACTCACTCGCGGCAAGGGACTACTGGCGCAAATCCCTGACCAAGGCCATCAGCCCCAGCAACCTGCCGCGAGATTACGACCTCCCCCATAAAGGTCCCAAGTCTTATCAGATATACGGTCTGGCGCTGGACAGCCACCTTTACGACCTCATCATGAAGGTCAGCAAGGGCGGACACTTTCTTATTTACACGATCGTCACCGCCGGCGTGCAGTTATGTCTGCAGCGCTACAATCAGGCCTTCTGCGCCGACGGCGACGCCAGCGGCGTGGAAACCCTGGTCACCGGCTCGCCGGCGCGACGAGAGGAGAACGGCGCCGAGCCGGGTTTTATCAACGCTCTGCCCATCATCAACAGCATTGACCCTGAAGCGTCGTTCAAGACGCTGTTGCTGCAAACCCGCTCGCAGCTGCTGGACGCGTATCAGCATCAGCATTATCAGTGGCGGGAAATGGCGGAGGACTTCGGTCTGTCCTGGCGTCACCACTGCCCGCTGTTCGACGTGGCGGCCCATTACGACGCCCTGCACGGCGAGCTGCCCGCCAATCTCAACAATGATGTGACGGTGAGTCTGCTGCAGCGGGCCGGCAGCCTCAGTTTCTCCATCGCCTACAACGAGTCGCGCTTTCATCTGCATCGCATCGAACTGTTCGCCGAGCACCTGCAGCAAGTGTTGACCATGGCGCTGGAGCAGCCGGATTTACCGGTGAAACAACTGGACATGCTCACCACTCGCGACTGGAGTCTGCTGGCCAGTTTCAATCTGACTGAACAGACGACGCCCGCCAACGCCAATGTGCTGACCCAGTTCCGCGAAGTGGTGTCCCGTTACGGTGGGCATATTGCGCTGCAAACGCCGGGCGTGCAGTTGTGCTACCGCATGCTGGACGAACAATCCAATCAGCTGGCGCGAGAGCTGCAGGTCTCCGGCCTGGAAAAAGGCGGTCTGGTCGGCGTCTGCTGCCGCCCGGGCTGCGATATGGTGATCGCGCTGCTGGCGGCGCTGAAGGCCGGCGGCGCCTTTCTGCCCCTGGACCCGGATTACCCGGCGGAGCGCCTGCGCTATATGGCGGAGGACTCCGGCTGCCGCCTGTTCCTGGTGGAAAGCCCGGAGGTGGATGCGCCCTTCATTGAGGTGCTGGAGGACCGCGGCGGCTCCGTCATTTATCTCGACGACATCACCTCCTGGCGCCAACAGTCGCCGCGGCCTCTGGACTATGCGCCCGCGGCAGACGCCGCCGCTTACATGATCTATACCTCCGGCTCCACCGGCGCGCCCAAAGGCGCTTTGCTGCATCACAGCGGCTTGATCAACATGCTGGAGGCGCATATCAAGGCGTTCAGATTACGCAGCGACAGCCGGGTATTGCAGGTGGCGTCATTCAGTTTCGACGCCGCAGTGTCGGAAATTTTCACCGCTCTGTGCGCCGGAGCCCGTCTGGTGCTGGCGCCCCGCGACCGCATCATGCCCGGACCGGATCTGGCTCAGGCGCTGCAAGAGTTTGAGATCACCCACATTACCCTGACGCCGTCGTCTCTGGCGCTGTTGCCGGAAGACGCCGTTCCCGGCCTGCAAACCCTGGTGGTGGCGGGGGAGCCCTGTCCCGCGGATCTGGTTCCGAAATGGAGCAAGGGGCGTCTGATGATCAACGCCTACGGTCCCACAGAAGCGACGGTCTGCGCCACCCTCGGCGAAGTGGTGTACAGCGGCCTGCCGCCGGATGTGGGGCAGCCGATTCAGAATATGCAGTGTCATGTGGTCGACGCTCTGGACCGTCCCTGCCCTGTGGGCGTGCCCGGCGAGCTGCTGATCTCCGGCGTCGGCCTGGCCCTGGGCTACTATAACCGACCAGATCTGAACGACGCCCGTTTCGTGGAGCTGGCGCTGCCCGGTTTATCCGCGCCAAGGCGCTATTACCGCAGCGGCGACCGCGCGCGCTGGCGTCCGGACGGCGCATTGGATTTGCTCGGCAGGACGGATCGCCAGTTTAAAGTGCGCGGTTTCCGTATCGAAGCCGGCGAACTGGAAACCCAGTTGCTGAGCCGAGAGGAGATTCAGCAAGCGGCTGTCGTCGCCCAGGGTGAAGAGGCGGATCGCCGTCTGCTGGCCTACGTGGTGCTGGCGCGCACGGCCAAAAAAGGCGAGTTGCAGACGGAAGCCATTCTGGCCTATCTGCGTGAGCGCCTGCCCCCTTATATGCTGCCTGACCTGCTGGTTCCGCTGGACGCGCTGCCGTTGACGCCCTCCGGCAAGACAGATTACGCCGCCCTGGAGGGGATGCACGCCGCCGCGTCGCAAAACGAATTCGTCGCGCCTCGCGACGACGTGGAGTTAGGCGTGGCGCGCATCTGGGAACGTTTGCTGGAGCGCAGCCCGGTGGGCGTGACGGACAACTTTTTCGCCCTGGGTGGTTTCTCCCTGTTGGCGGTGCGCTTGATGAGCGCGATTCAGCAAGAGTTTCATGTCGCCCTGCCCCTGACCACTCTGTTCCAGCATCCATCCGTGGAGAAGCTGGCGGAACAGGTGCGCAGCGCACGCAAAGCCCATCCTGAAGACTGGTCGCCCCTGGTGACGCTGACCGCCCGTGGCGAACATCCGCCGTTGTTCTGCGTACACCCTACCGGCGCCACGGTGCTTTGTTACTACCATCTGGCCGCCAGTCTGGGCGAAGAACGCCCGTTCATCGGCGTGCAGGCCCGAGGCATCGAGCCGGAGCAGCTCTCCTTCGACAACATCCCGGAGATGGCGGCCTACTATGCCGACGCGCTATGTGAGCGTCAGCCCACCGGTCCGTTTTATCTGGCGGGATGGTCATTCGGCGGCGTGGCGGTGTTCGAGGTCGCCCGCGTGTTGCAGGCGCGGGGCCGGGAAATCGCCTTCCTGGGTCTGCTGGACTCTTACTCGCCGGACGTGTTCGATGGCGGATTCGAAGCCCATGACGATGCGGAGATCATCAGTTCGCTGCTTGGCGGCATTGCGGATGTGGACCCGGATACGTTGCGCGGCCTGTCCACGGAAGATCAGTTGCAGGTGGCCATTCAAGCCACCCGGGAAGCCCAGGCCCTGCCCCAGGGGTTCAGCCTGGAGCAGGCGCGCCGCATTCTGCAGGTCAGTAAGTTGAACTATCACGCGGTGGAGTCTTATCAACCGCAGCCTTACAACGGCAAGATCACCCTGTTCCGTCCTCTCGGGGAGGAACAGTTGGCGAAGTCCGTATGCCCGGACGATCCCAGTCTGGGCTGGTCCAAGTGGGCGCAACGGGGCGTGGAGGTGGAGTACGTTCCGGGTCGGCACCAGACCATGGTGCAACCGCCCAATGTTGAAACCTTAGCCACGCGTCTGCTGGTGCATCTGCAGCAGGCGGAATCCTTTACTCCCATGACGACGGAACGGAAGGAGCAGACAGCATGACCACAACCTCACCCATCACTCACCGCATTCCTACCGCCCCGCGCAAAGCGCCGGAGCGCCAGCTCGCCTTCACCGGCTATCTGGTGCAGGCGCAGGAAGGAGATACGCTCGACAGCGTCAGCGCCGACGACTTTCACTTCGCCATGGAGCAGAAAGGCGTGGCGCTGTTTCGCGGCTATGAAGCGACGCCGGAGCGTTTCGGCGACTTCGTGGAGAAGTTCAGCTCACGCCTGATACTCGATCCCACCCGGCAATCCTACGACCGCCGCGTGCAGCGCGTGCTGTCGGGAACGCCGGGCATCGAGCTGCACAGCGAACACAGCAACAGCCCATTCACCCCGGACTACATCTGGTTCTACTGCCGCCGCGCCGCCGGCGACCGCGGCCAGACCACCTATTGCGACGGCCTGGAGATCTGGCGCTCCCTGAGCGAGACCAGCCGCACCTTCATCGAGAACGTCCGCTTTATCTATCACCGCCTGTTCCCGGAAATGTTCTGGAAAGTGTTCGTGGCTTTCATGATCGACGAGGACATTCCCGTGGAGGAGATCAACCGCGATCATCTGGAAAAATTATTCAACGGCCTTGAAGGGGTGCGAATCGAGCTTAACGCAGACAACCAGCTCGACTTCAGCTACTCCACCTACGTCTACAACCAACTGCCCGGCGGCCACCGCGCCCTGGCCAACAGCCTCACCGGCCCCTACCCCGGCCAGACCGTCACCATGGAAGACGGCTCCCCCATCCCCCACTGGCTGATGGGAGAACTCAAATCCCTGTACGACCTCCACACCCGCGACATCCCCTGGCGCGACGGCGACATCGCCGTCCTCAACAACAAACGCATGATGCACGGCCGCCGCCCATCGGAAGACATGGGAAGGGAATTGTTTTCTGCGTTGAGTTATGGGTGACGGGGGGTTAGTTTGCAGGCCTCATCTCCATTAATCTTGGGGGGGTGAGGCCTGGCATGGAGGGCTAGCTGACAGCCTCGACTCTTTCGCTCCAGAACTCTGGCAGTTCTATTTCAAATCCCCCTTCATCATCCAACTCGCAATTAAAAACCCCTTTTTGCAAGCCTGATTTCAAGTTACTGAGGTGCTCGCTGAGGCTCGGCGCGAAAGAGCTAACGCCGTAGTCCTCCGTCACAATAACGATCTCTGTTTCCTGATTGTCTTTGAAGAATAACGCCATGTAATAGCCATCCCCATCAAATAGAGGCAAAAGCCGCTTTAGGTCGTCCACCAAGACCTCATCATCCACCTCTCCTTCGAGATCATTGAGTAGCGACAACTCACTTCCCTCCTCTAAGATCCACTCCTTATTAAACTCGTAATTGGCTAAGAACTGGCAGCCATGTTTAGTCTGAGGATTTTTATACATGTCAGAAATTGCTTTCACGGGAATAGGATCGTATCCCATAAACAGCAATGCAGAGTCTTCGGGCAAGCCATCAGCATTTATTAGCAAAGCAACGATTTCTGATGGCAGCTTTCTTCTGATTACACCCTCGATCCCCTGCACCAGGGCGAGGGCTTCAGCATTCCATGCATGATCTGTTTGCAATGCCTTTTGAGCCTGATCAATACCTTCGTAAATGTCTTCCACTCTGCCAGCCTCCCTTCACCAAATAACAAACTAAGCCCGTGTAGTGTATCCCCATATAATTTAGCAGAGATTCAAAAAGCCCATTACTGAGAGCGTCGCTTAAAACATGCCTTGAGAAGGCCGCGTACAGCGGGCGCTGTCCCACGCCAAGCATCATGTACCACCGGCGACTCTTGGAAGAGATGGTAAGGGAATGGTTTCCTGCGTTGAGCTATGGGTGTCAGGGGAAACTTTCAGTCCTCATCCCCGTTATTCTGAGAGTGAAACGTCGCGCTTTCGCATTCTGCGATCGCTTTGTACGCGTATTTCAATGTACTTTCTTTTGATGAGGATTCCGGCTCTGCGCGACGCCATTCATCGATAAACTCTCTGGCGGCGGCGAGATCTTCAAAATAGAGACTGCGACGAAACAGTGTCATCAGGTGCTCATCAGATTGTTTTTGAGGGTGGTCCAGCACCTGTCTGTTCCACCAGCTCTCCATTCTGCCTTTATCGAAGAAATCTATAATTTCTTCGTGCAAGTCAGGGTAGTGCTCAAGCACATAACTTTCTGTATTTTCTCCAAGCGCCACATACATGTATTCTCTATCGAATCCACAAGCCGTATCGAAGTTAGCGAATTTAGCGTCATAAAAAAGCGGAATGTCGCCGGGTCGTTTGAAGCTGGCCAGTAAATAGGCTCCCAAGGGCAGCGCTTCCCCTATTCCTTGATAATCATCATTCTCACGCGCAAGTATCTCTTGCTCGAAAAGAAACCGAACCAGCGTCTCATCGCTACTCTTAAGATCATATTGAAGCGCCAGCATGGCTGCGTATCTTGGCTTCTCATTAAGGTCGTAAGAATCTCCTTCCGCAGAAGCCCCTTCCGCGTATGCGAGGTCGCTCCAACGCTTTTCATTATGTCTGTAGATATCAATATCAAGCATATGTTCTTCCGTCAGCCTTATAATTCCTGACTCAAATCGTCTTTTACAGGGGTGTTACTGAATGCCTCCAGCAACCGCTATGTCACATCAACACTGAAACAATTACAGGCGCAGCTAAACATAACAATCTTTGGCTTCTGAGGCGTCTTGCCTTTTCTGCGGGCTTGCGAGTTGGCGATATCGATCGTCCGTCGAATCTCGGAAATATTGTCCCGAGACAAACGTCGGCCGCGACCATGAAAGGGACAACGCTCTCTTTCACCACTGCTGTCTTTTTTACCGGACATTTATCTACCTTTTTTCAGAAACCGTTTAGCGCCAGTTTAATAACCATACTTTTCCCGCCGAATTTTCTTCGCGTGTTTCTCATTGCCGCGTTTGTAGTTTCCGGTGAGTCTGGCCATCAGTTGTTGCATGTCTCCGAATGAGGCGCTGTCCGCCTCTTCGGCGAATTGGCGGGCTTTGTCGCCACGCAGGGTCGTGGCTTTCCTGCCGTGATGATAGATAGTGACTTCGTTGTCTTTGACAATATAAGTAAAGTTGAGGTCTTCCATTGTTATTCTTCTCTGTGTCGCGAGGAACCGGGCGGCAATCTAGCTGCGCACTTTCACCAGCTTCACCAGTCTGGCGCTGAAAAGTTTGCCCCAGACTTTTTTGTATAGCAAAGCGGGGATCACGAGGATCAGGTGAATGATAATAGAGAGTAGCGCATACAGGACAAAGGGGATCATCTTCAACGCAATCCAGCCGTCGCTGCAGCGGCAGTTAACAAACTCACTGCGCAGTTGCGCGATGTCGTTCAGCTCGCCGTTATCAATACGGCGACGCACTTTGGGGCAATACAGATTGCGGCTTTTGCAGCCCAGCAGATACGCCTTGAACACTCGTCGCGGGCTGACCGCCAAGGCGGTGGAAATAGCGATCAGGTTCATGAACATCAGAATGGGATGCAGCATGCTGCCCGTCCCTAACTCCCAGGCGCTGACCTCGCCTTCGCCGACTTGCGAGGCGCCATAGCCGGTAATCACATGATGCAGATCGTGGTACTTGATGTACTTGCGGCGCGTCTCTACGTTCGGCAAAGGAACCAGCAGACAGCCTACGAAAACTTCAACAAAAGCCGGCCGTTTACCGGTTTCGAGTTCAAAACCGCTTTCTATGTAGAAGGCGTTCAAGGCTTGTTCGATATTCATAGAACCCACAGACAGCATTTACTGCAAAACAGGTGTTGAACGACGCGCCCATTCACTCCCAACTTGCCGACAAAGAGGAAACCCATCCAGGCTGGGGAAGCTGCGCAAACTCAGTTCAGCAGTATAGCCGGAGCCATGGGGAAATAACGACGATTTTTAGTGAACGCGCTTATCCCCAACGCCGCAAAAATTCCTCTTTTGTCAGCTCGAAGTATTTGCAGGCCACGCCTTCAAATTCGCTGTCGCGGATATACTTAAAGCCCAGTTTCTCCATCACATTGATGGAACCCTGGTTTTCGATATGGGCGGTTGCGGTCAGCATGTCCAGTTCGGGGTCTTCGAATGCGTATTGAGCGAGCCTGATCGCTGCTTCGGTTGCGTAGCCTTTGCCCCAGGCTCTGCGCACAAGACGCCAGCCCATCTCCAGCTCAGGGCCAACGGCGTCGAGAGGGATGTAGGAAACCCAGCCCAGCAGTTCATCAGGGTTGTCTTTGGCGAAGATTGACCAATAACCGCAGCGCTCGCCAAAGTCGCCATTGATGCGCGAGAGAAGGAAGTCTACGTGCGCTTTCGATCCGTCATAAACGCCCGGGATATAGCGAGTGACTTCCGGGTCTTTATCCATGGCGATACAGGCCTCAACATCCTGCAGTCCCCGGGGTCTGAGAATCAGCCTTTCCGTTTCAAATATCTGCGCCATGAACTATTACTCCTATCACACTTCAACTAACTGTAGACGTGAGCTAAATAGCACAGTCTTTTGCGCTTTACTCTATTGAATTTGTGGGGGGATTTCTAAAGGTACAGCATTAGCCGCCGCAGTATTCAGAAATACGCGACGGCCGATTCAATGCATTCACGACTTAGCGGTCATTAAGTCCTTTGCCGTCCATAATCTGCTGCATGTGCCTGGCGACTCGTGAGGCGCGGGTTTTGGATTGTTTGGGTTCGGAAAAATGCAGGAGGTAGCCTCGCTGCCGTCCTGGCGTCAGGGCATTGAAAGCCTCTTTAAAGGCGGGGATTTCATCCAGTTTTGCCTGCAGCTCTTCGGGAATGACGTAGTCTTCCATGGTCTTGAAATCCACTTTCAGGCCCGCGTTCTCCACTTCCACCGCCTCGTGGATATACGCCTTGATCACGGCCTCCATATCGGCGATGTCCTCGGCTTTGGTAAAGGGAATCCGGCGCGCGCTTTGGGTATTTTCGCCCGGTTTCTCCAGCACGGACCTGGGGTCTTTCAGTAAGGCGCCTTTGGGGAACAGTATGGCGCAGAAATCCTTGAACCCCTGCAGAATGACGATGTTGTTTTGCTGCGAGGTATAGCAGGGTTTCCCCCATTTCAACTCTTCCACCAGCTCACAATCGAGGGCCATGCGCCGCAGCAAAGCCAACTCATCGCTCCAGCGTTCGGTTCTATCCAGAAAACTATCGACCTTGGGATTACTGCTTTGCTTAACGTTAAGGCTCATGGGAACTCCTTGTTATATTTGAGGGAAAAACCGCCACGCTGACCACGCCTCACCAGGGAGGTTCTGTTACTTCCTTCACGTCAACGCGCTATCGAACACATAGACTGCATAGTCATTTTTCGTAGACTAATACATCCGCCGCCTCGGGATAACCCCTTTCGCGTCCCCAAATTTCCACCTTGGCGGCAAAGCTGTTGAGAACTCGCTTCGCCTCTTCCAGCGCGTCGCAGAGAGACTGTCGGGAAACTCTGCAACTCAGGGGCGCGGGCATTTCGAAGGGCTCCCTATCCTCAACACATTGAATCTCCACCTCGACAGAATCCGACATCGCCTGGGGACAGGGATGCCCTTCCAGACAAAAAGGCTCCGCAAACGCCTCGGGTCTCGTAAGCGCCTCCCAGGAGGTTATATCGGCAAGCATGCCGCAGCATTGAGGAATCAATATTGGCGTGGAGCCTTCCATCAAAACCAATCCGCCGAACAGCCCACAGGACTCTTGTAACGGAGTATCTCCGAGGTGCAGATCAATCGCCAAAGCGACATCCGTCTGCGTCACGGCAACGGGATACCTTCGTGAACCAAGGGGAAACGAGCGCAAATCGCTAAAGCCCATACGCCGATTAAGCCGCCTCAGATAAGCATCCCAAGCTTCCGGTTCCGCCTGCCAGGAACCATTCGGCGCCGCCCCCTCCGCCTCTTTGACTTCCGCTGGATACAGAATTTCGATAACTGGAATGAGGGCGATTTTATTCATGATGTCATTCTGCAGTTATGCGAGCCTAGAGCTAAGGGAGAAAAGTAACGGTCTGTCTGCATACTGACTCGCCTCAATCTGGACGAATCACAATGACAGAGACACTAAACGGAACTTCCAGCGCCTGAAAGATCGTGAGACTCTGATACGGCACATCAAAACCTGCATGATCGCAATCAGAGCGATAACCGCAAAAAATATCCACTTTTAGCTTTTCCTTAAGCGCTTTTATGTTCTCAACATTAGCGCTAACTGTCGCCCATAATGAGTCCAGGTGTTCAGCAAGTGGTTTATGCTCATCAATCTCGGGCTTATAAATCCATACGTCCCGTTCAAACGGCTTACTTCGTGGTGAGCGTTTATCGCCTTTCTTATGTGAGTAAGTTGGCTTTACTCCTACAACCTTTGTGATTTCATCGAAATGCTCAATATCTCCGATGATTCTCAATGAGACCATGTAGCAAAAATAATAACCTTCTTCCATAGCAGCTTTAAATTATTAGCAGTGAGGGGTTTGTCGCCTTCGGGTATTGAGTCAACTCTCTGGGAGGCCCTTCGACAGGCTCAGGGCGAACGGTGGATAAGGGCATCACACAGTTGAAAGTTGGCCACAGAAATCTTCCATGATTATCATGTGTCGGAATAGCGGATTCATATCCGCTGAATGCCTTCAATCGGGAAAGAAGTTGTCGCCTAAGCTCGAAAGACTAAATGTACTGCCTAGAGTGAAAGCACTTTACCCATGATTCTTACTTCTTTAACCGAATCCGCCGGTATATCGAAGTGGAAACGCTGCTTTCTGCCTGCTTTGCTGGGAATGGTCACGTCCATGGGGTTATCGCCCGCTCTGGCCAGATTGGTGGCATAACCATCGGCGTCAATGGCGATAATGTTTTCGGAGTCTTTCAGATTGATAATGCGTACGGGGTTGTCGTTGGCATTCTTGAAACCGAGTTCGATATAGGAACCATTGTCTCCTTCTTTGTTGACGGACAGCAGTTCAACGCTCAGGTTCTTCTCCAGATCTGCGCCGTTATCAACGATGATCGCCCCATCCTGGCTTTGCCCTGTTTTTCTGCCCTCATCGACGCCTTCGTCCGCGCCTTCCAATAAATCCTTGCCAAATTTGACGATACCGGACACAACGGACTTGGTTGCGTCCGTGACTGTATTTTCTTTCGTTTCTTCCGCGTGTGAAAGCGAGCTCAGCGCCAGCAAAGAGATAACCAGTAACTTTTTCATTCTTCTTCCAAGATTAGTAATAGCTCTAAAAAATCATCATTCTATGTAACATTAAGTAAATTACCAGACCAAGACGCATGCATCTATAAACATGGCTGTTCAAGCAACCCCTCAAGCTGATCGATATTACGAGGACTTCGCCACTGCGCTTTGCTGGAAGGTTCTCATCA
Organism: Hahella sp. HN01; assembly: GCF_018986435.1. GTDB lineage: Bacteria > Pseudomonadota > Gammaproteobacteria > Pseudomonadales > Oleiphilaceae > Hahella. Next base: position 83,716 of record NZ_JAHMIN010000025.1, read on the forward strand.
CCAATGCGCAGATGCAGAACAGGAACGGCAGAAAAGAGGTCGCCACCCGTATGGCGTTGGCGTCATTCCAGCTGTTTCGGGTCTCCATCCAGTCGGCAGGCAAGCTGGTGGGATTCCAGGATTCAGTGTAGTAATTCAAAGGCAGATTGACTTGTTTGGTGAATATGATGACGCCTCCGATATAGGTCGCAGCCGCCAGCATAATAAGCCAGAACGACAGAGTTTTACGTTGTCGAAGATTCGCCGCTAATGCGATGATTGAAAATAGGCCGCCGCCAAAAAAGAAAGCAAAAAACATGGGATGCCGGACATTCTGATTAAACAGCGACTGCACCCGCGCATAAGTCTCGCCATCCACCTGCATCATCGCCAGATTCACATTGAAAGTATAAGTCCAGAAAAACCCCGCCATCACGCCAAACACCAGCGTGGCCAGACCCAGAGTTCCGTTTTCAAGGAGGGTGAAGGGATGTTTGTTTTGCATATAGCGCCCTCAGTTAAGCTAGCGTGGCCGTCTCTGTCCAGCGCCTAAGATAGCGACATTTAACTGATGACGTCAAAGGCGTGGGTATGACGATGGCGTTACAAAGTCACTTGCCTGACCAGTATCCAAGCCACTATCCCCAGTACCGTTTCGCCCCAGCCATCTCCTGCTCATCCAAAGGATAAAGCTCGAAGTCATGCAGATACATAATGGCTTCGAAGATGGCTTTTCGCTGCGCATCATTAAATACCACAAAACCGTCTTGTCTATATTCCGCCGGATTAACCAAACTGGAAATCATGCTTTGAAAAATATCGCCATTCAGCGTTTGACGAACAGCAAGGCTGAGATAGGCAGGGATATGGAACCTGAAACCTTTCGGATCAAAAAAATGTATGCCGCCAATCCAACATAATTCTTGAATAACCGTAGAGCTCAGAAGCTTGCGCCAATCATTCACTTCATCCTGATCTCTCGCTGTTGAACTCTTAGGGACGGTTCTGTAATGGTCAATCTCTACGGTTTCACGCAGACTAATCCCATCCTCAAGCGTTACATTAGAAAAGGCTGAGTTGATTCGTCTAAGCACGTTCTTTTTTCTTAATCTTTTTGACATCACTAAACAGTTCCTGGATGACTCCAGATAATCAAATACCTAGCCTCAGCCTTACTCTTTGCCAGTTCCTGGTTGCTTTGGGAAGAGAAGCAACCCTCCTAACGCCGACAGCGCCATCAATGGACTCCAAAACCAAAAGAAGCTATGAGGGGAATAACTCTGAATCAGGATTAGAATCGCGACCGGGATTAATATGTGCAGAAACAAAAGAATTTTCTGAGTAAAAGCTGTAGCGCCCGCTCTCCTTACACTAACGGTGAGCAAGACGGAAACTATGACCATAAACAGAGCAACAGAAGATGGCAGAAGCTCGGGTATAGCCACCGCAAAAATTACAATACTGACACCCAACATTAGTCCTGCGGAAAGAAAAGCACATATTTGATAGCCACTGATAGGTTTCACATCCATCCTCGTTTTCTCGCCTACAAATCCACACTACAAGACTCAAATTTCGAACGCCAATAGCGGGTATTTTGGCGTCAGCAAGTGCGGATGATATTGGAATCGTCCAAATGTTGCATCCATGACCAGTACAGACGCTCTTTCACTTCATACGTGAAACGAATGACGGGCGCAAAACGATAGCGTTACGAAGTCACTTCACTTGCCCCTTATTTCTACTCCGTTCGCCCTGAGCCTGTCGAAGGGCTTTCCAGAGCGTTTGAAAGGAGCACAGCTTTCCCATCAACACTATCCGTTGATAAGGATAAGGACCAGTGTCTTTGCGTTAACTCTTTGGGAGGCCCTTCGACAGGCTCAGGGCGAACGGTGGATAGAGGCAGGACATGGTTGATTTATCGCCCCAAGTTATCCAGCCGTCACTCTCCTCTTTACGTCACCCTATTTACGCCACTGCTTTTTCGCAATATCATCCATACCATACCTTACGGTATGTTTTAAAAATTCAGGAGGACGTCATGTCAGGTTTTAAGCTTTTTCGCGTTTCCGCTGTACCGATTCCTACCGATGACTATCTCGGCCAACGCGCCGCTCGACCCTATTTTCGCGACGCGCTTGCCGCGCCTGTCTCCAATAAGTCGTTGACGCCCGGACAATTGCAGAATGCTATTTTCACGGTGATGCCTCTGTGGGTACAGGCGTTAATGGCGCTGCGCAATAGAATTGTCGGCGTGTTGGGGTTTGAGGTTGGGCGGACATTTACGGATGACCGCAGCGTCTTCCCTCCTCGCGACCTCCAGGTTGGCGACGCCGTGGCGTTCATGCACGTTATCCATGCTGACGCCAGCGAAGTCGTCAGCTTTACGGAAGACAAGCATATGCAGTTTTATCTGTCCGTCTCCAAACAAGGCGAACAGGTGGTGGTCTCCACACTGGTGAACCTGAAGACGCTCACGGGACGCCTGTATATGGCGTTGATCAAGCCCTTTCACTGGCTGATCGCCCGGGTAGTCATTCATAACGCGGTCAAAGATGGACGCATCTAATCATGGTCAGCAAGAAAGTCAGAGCCCCGCTTCCCGCAAAATCCAAGCAGTTGTCGAAAACCGATTGGTTGGAGTTTGCGCTTAAACAACTGGTGAACAAAGGCCCTGACAGCCTGAAGATCATGCCGTTGTGTGAGGCGTTGAAGGTCACCAAGGGCTCTTTCTATCACCACTTCGAGAATCGCCAGGACTTCAACGACGCCTTGATGAGTCACTGGTACGAGCGCATGACCATGGAGTTCATTAAACAAGCGGACGCCGCCGGGGCGCCTCTGGAGCGGCTAAAAAAACTCGATCAGGTCATCGCCGCACACAATATCGAAGCGGAAATGCATATCCGCGCCTGGGCGTTGAAAGACGTCCAGATCGCTGAACACCTGGTGAAGATCGACAACCAACGACAGCAATATCTTAAACAGTGCTATCTGGATCTGGGCGCCGAAGACCGCCTCGCCGGGGAACTCGCTCAAATCGCCTACGGCCTGTTCCTCGGGCTGCAGCAGATTCATCCCAAACCCGGTATTGAGACCGCATTACACTTGGCGGCGATGGTTAGCGGGAAGTTTGTCTCCACTATCGGATCGCAGGAAGGCTAAGCATCCATGGCGGACAAAAGCCTTGAAGCCATACTTCGCAATATCGATTGGCTCCTATATTCCGGTCCCGACCTCTATGCGCCGGACAAAGTAATTGCGTCATTGCTTGCTCTCATCGAGCTACATGATCAAAACGCCTCGAAAGCAGTTAGCGAGACAGTATTGAACACCCTCGGGAATAACCATCAGGGCGTTTATTATCCTGCGGTGCTTGCCGCGCTGGACCTTCTAATCAGCATGGCGGAAGCCGCGGATCAGCCTGTCAGAATGCGCTGCGCACGCGCCATATTGAATGACCTGTATTATTTCGAGCCGGAGCTGGGGTATTACGACGGCTGTTCCAATGAGGAACTGAAACGCTTCGTATGCACAAAGCTACAGCCCTACTCCGACGCAGAATTTTCACGCTGATCGTTCTTATCCCCGCCGCACATACTGATAGGGCGTCTGCCCGGTGTGTTGGCGGAAGAAGCTGATGAAGGCGCTGTCGCTGGAGAATTCCAGGGCGTAGGCGACGTCGTTGACGCTCAGGCCTTCCGACAGTTTTTCGATGGATTTGAGCAGTCGCCACTGCTGGCGCCAGGACTGATAGGACATGCCCGTCTCTTTGTTGAAAAGTCGGGTGATGGTTTTACTACTGGCGCCGACACGGTTCGCAAGCTGGTTCAAGGGGTCTGGCAATGCGTCCGGGTGATTCAGGCTCGCCAGCCAGCCGGACAGGCGTTTGTCCCGCGGCAATGGCAGTTGCAGCGCTTCTGTTTTCGCCTGGCTGAGTTCTTCGCAAAACAACGCGCGCGTATTGCGCTGCTTCTCTTCGGAAATATCCCAGGGCCAGAAAGCCATTCGTTCTATCAACTCACGCATGAGTCCGCTGACGCAAAAAATACTGATACGGCCGGGCAGCGGCCCATTGCGGGATAAGTCGAAATACAGCGAGCGATAAGCAACCACGTTGGTCATTCTGACGCAGTGCGGGGTATTGGCGGGAATCCAGGCGGCGCGGGTCGGCGGCAGCACGCAGTGCATAGTATCCAGCGTGATGTTCATGCATCCCTTGGGAGCGTACAACAACTGCGCTTTTTTATGGTGGTGCATGCCCGAATCATGGCTGCCCACCTCCGCCGCCACACCGATAACGGCGTTATGCAGCTGGTCTGCGTCGAACTGGGCTTCTCCGTCTATTAGCGCCATCTGTCTCTATCTTGTGGTTTTATGACCCGGTTATGTTATTTGACCACAACTTCCGTCCCTAAAATAGCCGCCTTTATGTGCTCATTGGAGGAAGTATGACATCGCACAAACCGGCGACAGGACTGCTGTTCACCTTGTTGATGTTCCCACAGATTGCGGAAACCATTTATAGCCCGGCGCTGACGGATATCGCCCATCACTTCGCCACGCCCGAACACGCCGCGGCGCAGACGCTTTCCATTTACTTTATCGCCTTCGCCCTGGGAGTGGGATTCTGGGGCGGCATGGCTGATCGTATCGGCCGTCGCCCCGCCATGCTTTGCGGGCTGGGCCTGTATAGCCTCAGCGCTGCGGCGGCGCTGATCGTGGATCAGTTCGAAACGCTGTTGTTCGTGCGCGCCTTGAGCGCCTTTGGCGCGGCGGTCGGGTCAGTGGTGACGCAGACCATGTTGCGCGACGCCTACCGTGGAGCCGACCTGGCGAAGATGTTCGCCGTCATGGGACTGGGTATGGCGATCAGCCCTGTGCTGGGATTTTTCGCCGGCGGACTATTAACGGCGTTCGGCGGCTATCTGAGCGTGTTTATCGGCTTATTCGTCATGTCGACTGCGCTGCTCGGACTCAGCGCCAGACAATTGCCGGAAACCCGCCCGTCTACATTGAACGCAGTGGCATTGAAAATCCTGGCGTCACAGCTGGCGCGGGATGGATACGTGTTGCGCCATATGGCTCTGGTGGCCCTGTTTAACCTCATGCTGTTTTCGTACTACTCCCTGGCTCCGTTTATATTCGAGTCACTGGGATATTCCTCCGTCGAATTCGGCTACAGCGGCGTCATCCTGGCTATCGGTTCGCTGACGGGCAGCCTGTTGAATCAGGCGGGATTAAAGCGCGGCATATCCCCGACGCAACTGACCCGCGCTGGAATAGCCATGGCGATGCTGGGAGGCCTCGGCGTCCTGCTGACTCAACACAGCCTTTGGTTCCTGGCGCCGATGTCCTTGACCCTGATGAGCTACAGCATTGCTATCCCCAACATTCTCAGTCAGGCGCTGGTGCGTTATCGGGCGAACGCCGGCGCGGCGGGAGCGCTGTTTGGGTTGGCTTATTATCTGTTACTGGGTATTGGATTAATTGCTTCGGGATGGCTGCAAAACCTTGGCGCCGTACTCCTGAGCGCCGCCACGGGCTGTCTGCTGCTATGCGCATGGGCGGCGACGCCACAGCCCGATATGGCGGAAAACAGTGTCTGAGGTCTCAGGCTTTAATGGCGGGCCAACACAAGGAGAGAATGCGCAAGCCGAGACTATTTCTGGGATTACCAGGAGTAGTCATATTGGAGGAATTCGCCGGTTTCCGGATCGACATATCTTAGAAAGCTGATATTGCGGTCCGCCATTCTCTCGCTTTTCAAGCCGAGGTCCCGGGCGCTGGTTTTGAACTCTTCCACCAGGTACGCTTGCTCGCCCCGCGTGACATTCCAGACGCTGTTCCCCTCTCTGATTTCATTGTCGAGCAATTGGTTCAGCTTGGCTGATCTGAATCTGAAGTCGCTATGCATTCTGTTTCCTCTTCACTTCTTTGCAGCTGGCGGGGTTATGTTATTGAATATCCGGCGGCACCGTCAGGTCATACTTGGCGACAATGGCGTCGAACTCGCCGCTCTCCTTCAGTCTTAGCAATTCCTTGTCGAAACGATCGCGCAAAGCCGTCAAATCTCGCGCCTTGGAAAAGGCGATAAAGCTGGGCAGGCGCTCCACTTCCAGCGGCAATCGGGAGATATGCTTGTTGAAGCCGGTCTTCTTCAACTCCCAGTCCGCGACGTAAATGTTGCTGATCAGAATATCAATCCGACCCAGCATCAGTTTCTTGAAGTTCTGTTCGATATCTTCGACTCGCTGCACTCTCAGTTGATTGCGCATTTGATCAAACACCGCGCCATAGCTGATGGTGGAGACCACGCCGAATTGCTTGTCCTGCAGCGCGAGCAAGTCGCCATTGAAGTTTATGGGGGAGTCTTTCCTGGCGTACAACGCGATAACCTGGGGAATCAGCACCACATTGGAGTAATCCAGAAACTGCTCTCGCTCCGGGGTTTTGTAGGCGGTGAATATGGCGTCCGCATCCCCTTTACGCACCCGGTCCAATGAGCGGCTCCAGGGATGCACGTCTATGCTCACCTGCAACCCTAACGCCGCCATAATACGATGCACCACTTCTACGGCGACGCCTGTAGGTTCGCCATTCTCCCCAGTAAATTCCAGCGGAGGAAACTCCAAGGTGACAAAACGATACGCCCTCTCTTCAGCCCAGGCGCTTTGACAAGCGATCCCCCAGGCAAACAGAAACAACAGTATCGTTTTAAACATGCAGCCGACATTCTCTAGAGTTTTATTCGTTGATTAAGAGTAGCTTAGGGCGATAGCGCACTCAACCGATGGCGAACCATAACGCGCCGGAACCTGGCCCGCAGCAAACAAACCACTTAAGATTGCTTGATCTTTAACTATTGATACGCCGGTGGCGATTACGAGCCCATCAGCAACTGGATATAGCTCACCCCATCCTTTGTTCCAACTATTTCAAAGTCTTCCAGATAGACATGGTGGTAATCGCCGGTGGTGTGAATCATCTGGTTCGCTGACTTGGCCAGATCCAGCCAGGTTGGATTTTGCAAGGGTTTGCTCTGGTAGCCCGTTCCCTCTCCCCAGAACGCATCATGAGGCTGCACGACTATCACTTGTCCCTCTACGGCCACTTCGTGCAGATTATTAACCGGCATCCCTTTGGCGTCTTCTCCATAGGCGCTGTAAATCACCACGCACTCTTCCGGTATGTCAACGCAGACCTGATTGGCGATGGCGTCCATTTTCGCAACCCATTCATCATCCTGAGCATCCGCGCGGGCGATATCGCCCCATAACAACAACGCCAGACAGACTATTCCTATCTTCATGTGTTAAGCGCCTCTATTTAGGTAGTAATTCGGAAATTGGGGCCGTATTGGCTTGGGCTCCAACCTTGATCCAATGCAGTTTTGATGAGTTTCGCCACGTACGCAGGGGTGATGCTGAAGTCGCTCAGATCAGAGCCATAGATAATCTGCTCATACAACAATTGGCAAGGCGCTTCCGCCAGCTCGACATATACGTCCAACCAGCCGTCATTGCCGCTGCTTCTCCAGCGGTACGCTATGTTATCCACGATGATTATCCGGCTTTTCTTTTTCGGCATCGTCATGTTGTCGCCCTATCTACTCAATCCTGCTGACTCAACTTCGCGTTATTAAACAACAGATTGACAAAGGCCCCAACAGATTTCAGGCGGAGACGGCCATTTCTCCGATGTTCCTCAGGGCGCGCAGGACAAGGCTGTTCGGGACATTGCCCTAAATTCAGGCTGCTATACTTGGCCTTATAGGCATTTTGTGTTCAACCAACCAGCATCAAGGGAGGCGGCCATGAAAGCGCTGAAGAAGAACCTAAGCTCATTGGATCGCACCCTGCGTGGCGTCATTGGCGTTGTCGTAACGGGGGCGGGCGTGTTTGGCGGAGAGTATATCGGCGAGCCGATTGTGCAGGCGATTCTGATTGCTTTTGGCGTATTAAATCTGATCTCTCTCGCCACCGGTTGGTGCGTCGTTTATCAAATCGCCCATATAAGCACCCTGAAACCACCGGCGGAACAGTCCTGACGTCGCCGGGAGCATTTATCAATGGACGCGCAGGCGCTCCAGATCGACCCAAGACTCAGATCCCATCTGCTGCTGGCCACTTTGAGTCTCGCCATTTTCGTCTCCACCGTTTTTGTGGTGGTCGCCTATCGCATCGCGTCGGATCTCGGCGTTAATTCCGAGCTGAAAGCCGCTGAAATCAATGTCGCCTTACTCAGCGCGCAAACCGACCTCGCCAATAGTGAGAGCGAGCTTGAATCCCTGTTGGCGCCGAGCGGGCATTACATCGAAGAACTGCAGGTTAAAGAAAATATCGGGGTTCTGGTAAGAAACGACACCGACTTCGTCGTCTTTTCCAGCGGCGTGTCTCAATCCACAATAGAAGCGGTTACCGCCCTGCTCGACGAAGAAACAACCGGCTCAGGCCTGATCGAGCTGGAGGGGGAAACCTACCTGTGGGCGGCGATCAAGAGCCATCATAACAAGCAGAATTACTCCCTGTGGGTGCAGGAAACGTCTTCTCTGGACACGCTTCTGCACTATATAGCCACACGCTTGACCGTGACGTCGTTTCTGACCTTTTGGGTGGCGGTATGGGGCGCGTTGATTCTATCCGGCATCATCACCAAGCGTATTGAGAAACACAATGAGGCCCTCGCCTACATGGCGTCGCACGATTACCTGACGGACCTGCCCAGCCGACGCTATGTGTTTGAACAGATGTCGGCGCATATCGAAAAGGCCCGCGGCGCAGACGACTGCAGCCACTGCGGCGCCCTGCTGCTGTTGGACCTGGACCAGTTCAAGGAGATCAACGACACGCTTGGACACTCTTATGGCGACGAGATATTGAAGAAAATAAGTCGTCGCTGGCGGGATGCGCTGCCCTCTTCCCATATCCTGGCCCGCACCGGCGGCGACGAATTCGTGGTCTGGACAGCGAACCTGAAAACCGACAACGCGGCGAAAATCGCCGCTCCGCTCATTGAAGCCTGCGAACGTCCATTCGAAGTCAGCGGCATGTTGCTGAACGTGGACGTCAGTATCGGCGCCGCCTACTTCCCCAAAGATGGCGACACCATCGAAGAATTAATGAAGAATGCGGACATCGCCATGTATCACGCGAAAAGAAAACGCTCCCGGCTGGAAATGTACGCCGCCGCCGACAACCCCTACACCGAAATACGCGTGCGGCTAGCCGGGGAAGTCACCCAGGCGCTCAGCGAAGAGCAATTTGTACTCCATTACCAGCCTAAAGTGCATTTGCAGACCTGTCAGGTCACCGGCGCCGAGGCGCTGGTCAGGTGGAACCATCCACGGGAGGGCCTTATCTATCCCGGAGCGTTCATCGAACTGATAGAACATAGCGACTATATTCACGCCTTCAGCCGGTACGTGCTGAGCCACGCCATTCAGCAGATTCAGAAGTGGCGCGACCAGGGCCTTGAAGTCTCCGTCGCCGTGAATCTGTCCCCCTACAATCTGCTGGATCGCAGCATGACGGCGTTCATCCGCGAGCAACTGGATCACTATGGCGTTACGCCGGAGATGCTGGAAATCGAACTCACGGAAACCGCCACCATGATTGATATCCAGACCACACAGGCTGTGTTCAAATCCTTCCGCGAGCTGGGCGTGAAGTTATCATTGGATGACTTTGGCGTAGGCATGAGTTCGCTGTCCTATATCAAGAATCTGGAGCTTGACTGCATCAAGCTGGACCGCAGCTTCGTATTGAACATGCTGAGCGATCCCTGCGATAAAGCCATCGTCCAGACGATGCTCGATTTGTGCGCGAACCTCGGTTATCAGGCGGTCGCAGAAGGCGTTGAAACCCAGGAACTGGCGGATCTATTGACCAATCTGGGATGCGCCTACGGTCAGGGGTACTTTTTCGCCAAGCCCATGCCGGCGGACCAGTTTGTCAGATTTATGCAGGACACCCCCAAACGACGCTCCGCCTGAGGCGGCATAGCGTCCCCTCTTACGTCCCCAATGATGAAAGTCGAGCCGTTCTACGCCTTGGCGTAGCTCACGCCAGCGGCTCAACCTCATTTCGTTCAGGCTCTTTACGCATCCTCTGCTATATAATTAATCGAGAAGTCGTTTACTCTCGGACAACCCTAAACTTTGCAGTGAATCCGCAATACGGACACCCATGCGTTATTTGCTACCAGTTATCGCCTTGCTGCTGACGACCTGCTGCGTTCAGGCGGAGAGTCATGCGGCCAACGCCTCCTCTGTGACCTGGAACGGGCCAACCACGGGTCCTGCAGCGCAGCGGAACAAAAATATTGTGTTCGTGTCCCAGGATTCCAATAACGGCGGCATTTCCAGTCTATATCGGCATTTCCAGCTGGCGGCGCAACAGCTCGGTTGGAAGCTGGAATATATCGACAGCAAGAACAATTTACATAGCGCCAAGTCCGCCTTATTGCAGGCGGGCCACGCCAATGCCGACGCCATTGTGCTGGGCGGGGTTTCTCTCTCCAGCCTTCGGGATGAAGCGCGCATCGTCAAGCGCAAAGGCATCATCCTGGTGGGCTGGCATGCGGCGGCGGAACCAGGGCCAACTGAGGAGCTGTTTAACAACATCGCCACCCCGTCCTTCGCTGTCGCACAAATGGCGGCGCAATACGTGGTGCAGCATAGCGAAGGCAAAGTGGGCGTGGTGATCTTCAATGATGCGCGCTTTGAGGTGGCCAACGCAAAAACCGAGAATATGCGCAAGATCATCTCACAATGCGATCGCTGCCGCGTGTTGTCCATTGAGAACATCAGCCTTGGCCAGACAGTGACGGAAATTCCCAAAGCTGTGGACAGACTGGTGGAAGAGTTTGGCGACGCCTGGACCCACAGCCTGGCGATCAACGACCTTTATTTCGACTCCATCAGCTTCCCGCTGCGCAAACACAATCGCACGGATATTCGCAGTATTTCCGCCGGAGACGGCTCCTTTCAAGCGTTGAACCGCATTCGTAGCGGCCTGTCCACCCAGGTGGCGACGGTGGCGGAGCCCGCCGGCGTGCAGGGCTGGCAACTGGCGGATGAACTGAACCGCGCTTTCGCTGGCGCGTCTCCCAGCGGCTATGTGACCGAGCCGCTGCTGATCACCTATGAGAGCGTGCATAAAACCGATATCTACAACCTCGGCGGCGATATTCCCTATCGGGAGTGGTACGAAAAAATCTGGTTCGGCGCGCCGCTTCCGTCCACGCAGTAAAGAGTTGTCAGCCTTCCGTAACCGTTCACTGACAGGGAGACGCCGCGATGAGGGAGATAACCGCACAATTTGACCGTGACGGCTATGTCCATATTCCCGCCTTCTTAACGTCCGATTTAATTCATCGTTATAACACGAGACTGACGCAAGTGATGCAGGACTGCGCGCAGGCGCCGGTACAACATGTGGCGTACTGCGGCGCTCAGGCGCTGTTTCGCGTTAATGAGCTGCTGCGCTATTTCGGCGCGCATACGCTATACATTCTGGGTATGCCTGCGCTGCAGCGCCTGACTCAGACCCTAAGTGGTCTGCACGTATGAGTCGATGTTGGTGCGCTCGGCCGCCAACGCCACCCAGGTTGACTGGCATCGGGATATGAATCATCAGCAGAATGGTCGGATCTTTACCTTGGGAATTTATCTCGACGCCGCGCTGGCGGAAGAGGACGCGTTGCAGGTTTTGCCGGGTCATCATCTATCCGACGTCTCCGTTTCCACATTAACGTCAATGCTAGCCGGCACAATGATAACGCCGCTACGGCTCCCCACCCGACCGGGAGACCTGTTGCTCCATGACGTCAGGTTGCCCCACGCGTCTCCGCCAGTGGTCAGCGAGCGCATACGCAAGACTTTGTACTTTGAATTTCGCCCTGTGCGGCTGCTGCAAAACGCTAATCCATATTGGCTGACGCAGCGTCGACGCCTGAACGACATCGCCCAGAGCCTGTATGCGCGCCTTCATGATAAGGATGAATCAGAGTGGTCGTTAACTCAGCAGGAAACAGACTGGCTGGAGGTCTTATATCAACATAGGCAACTGCTGGAGGGGGCGGAATATGCGGCTAATTCAGGATCGCAGGCCAGCCTTAAAAAGCCACCAGTGAGGACAGAAAGAATACAATCACGCCCAGAATCAGCAACTCCGCCAGACCGATAATGACGCCGTACAGTATGCGCAGCGAACCAGGCAGTTTGCTGACGAACTTTCTGTCGTACATCCAATGACTCGCCTCAATGGCTCCCAGCAGCGGCAACCCCATCAATACAGCGCCGATCCAGAATGTCATCGAAGGATATTCAACGGGCCCATTCACTAACCAGAGACCCAGTCCAGTCAGGAAACTCATAACGAGGCATAAAACGAGCGTGAATGCGCTGACGCCCCTTTTTCCATAAGGGTTCGCGTCTTTCAGACTCCAGGAGTCCTCTTTGTTCATTTTTCTAATTTTCCATAATGCGGATTCGAAATAGCAGGCCATATCATAGGAGCTAACGTCCTTGTTGAGAACCTAAAGATAACAAATTATCTTATTTTTCATTTAAATTTCATAAAAATCAGCCATTTGCATCTCCCTTTTAACCTAAGCCGCGTTCGCTCTTCGTCGTAAGTACATATGAGGACTTAAACGTTTTAGATCGTTTGCGTATATTGCCCGCCCTTTTTAAATACAACTATTACTTGTGTGCTTTTAAAACAATGATTCAATTAAGAAAAACACTGGCTATCGCAATAGGCGCCTGTTTATCCCAGTTTACCTGGGCGGCTCCCACCCACAGCGTGGACGTTATGGTGGTTTACAGCGCTCAAGCGCAAGACCAGTACGTCAGCAACAACGAAGAAATTCAGCAAAAGATCGCCGACTACGTGGCTTTCACCAATCAGGCTTTCATTAACAGCAAGGTGGATATCCAGCTGAATCTGGTCCACAGCGAGGTGATCTCCGACGCAACCCTCAGCGTGGACAATCAGGACATCAGCGATTCTCTGGCATCCTTGCAGCAAAACCGTTACGTCCGTGAACTACGCGGCCGCTATCAGGCTGACCTGGTAATGATGCTGTACGACCAAAATGACCCTGCGTCAGCCACCTGCGGCATTACCGCTCCAGGCTCAATTTTGGCCAATAAAGGCATTTTCTCTATCAACAATATCGACAGTGCTTATGGACTGGTTGACGTGAACCCAAGTTGCGCCATTGATATTTGGGGCGACAACGTCACCCCCTATCATTTTGCGCACGAATTGGGCCACCTGTTTGGATTGGGACACGGCTTGCCGACAGAGCAAACAGAGTTTGTCCAAAATCAACCTATGCTGGACGGGTTATTCAAAATGCTGGATGGCGAAGGTTTCTATAGCAGCCGACCAGCCTTGCCGTTCGCCACGGTTTCCACACTTGAGGAAGCCGTCGAAGCGCAGGTATATCCTCTGCAACATGCTTTTGCTTTCGGTTATGGCGGCCCAACCAACCGCGAAGTTTCCACCATTATGGCTTACCCTCATGATCACGGCTACGCATCCTGGGTTCCCTATTTCTCCACGCCAGATATTAAGGTCTGCGCATATGGTCTTACGAGTTGCCAGGAATCCGATGAAGTAGCAATCGGCGGTGACCTTGGGAACGGCCTGCAAGCCAACAACGCCCTCGCGTTGAATCTGGCGGCGCAGCAGGTCGCCAATTTCTGTAAGAACGACCAGCAGCTGGCCAACGCCAAGGGGACGCCGATGCAGTTTGCCGTGGGCGCACCCACAGCGGGCTGGCACCTGGACAACCTTGAAATTGACTTCTCAGACAATAAGCCGGGGGCGGTCTATCCCTGGATTGAGGGCGAGGACGAGCTCTCTGTAATCGAAGTCGACATTAACGGCGAGATGACCAAAGTATTGCAAGTGGAGAACGCCGCCAACCTTCCTACGGCAGGCGTTAACCTGACCTGCGACCTGAAGCCTGGCGACGTTTACCAACTGAAGGCGAAAGTCAAAGGTCTGGAAGACGGCGCAGCGACCCTGTGGCTCTACTACGAAACCCTAAGCGGCGCGAAAGAATGGTTTGAAGTGAGCAGACAAACCGTCACCGCCAGCGACTGGACCACACTGGAAGCCGCGGTGCAAATGCCGGACGACCTGACTCACGTACAAGCGGTGATTTACGGCGTAGATCAAGCCAAGGGCTTTATGCTGAAATCACTGGAAGTGTCTGAGGATCGGGCGCTTTAATGTCTTACGCCCATCAGAACCTTTCTGGTGGGCGCTTTCTTGCTCTTGCGCTTATTCTTGTTCTTGCTCTTACGACCACCCTCTCTAAGGCGACAAAGTGGTAGACGCCTCCTGTTCTACCTGCCGCAACATTTCCAGGCAATGACCGTAGGCCGCGTCAAAGTCCAGTTGATTGATATCTTCTTCCAATACGCTAAAAGCCACCGGCAGTTGCTGGCGATAAACGGCGTTCAACTCCGTAAATAGCTTCAATGCATTCATATTGGACAACTTGACCAACTGCGCCAGTTCCCTCAGCCCGGCTTTCAGTCCATCAAGCGTCTGATTGGCGGAGATAAGCTCATCCTCTGGCGTCTTAGGGTTCAGCAGGGGAACGATTTGATTCAGCAGGTGATACGTACGCTCAAATTCCGCCCGGATATACGCCACGGCATTCTGCTCCGGCATCCATTCGTCGCCTCCACGCAATCCCCGCTCCTGCGCCCCGGCGGCTTCCGCCAATGTTGGCGCGCCTACCGCGCCCGCCAGTCCTTTTATCGTATGCAGTATATCCGCTGCGCGCCGCGTATCCCCTCGGGACAACAGGTCAGGCAGCTCCTTCAGCATCGCGCTGACATCGCGAATAAAGCCCTGCGTGGCGTTGCTGTAGGCGACGGTATCCTGCCCAAAACGACGCAACGCATCCCGCAGTTTCAAACCTTGCGCTTCCGCCAGCGTTATCGCCGGCTGTATATACGGCGGCGTCTCCGATGTTGAAGCCGTCTTTGGACTCACCGCAGAGACAGGCGGTGCGATCACTTTTGCGCCACCACGAGTCTGGGTGTGTTTCAGAATCACAGCCACCAGTTCGCTCAGATCGAAGGGCTTGCCGACATGGTCGTTCATACCGGCGGCCAGGCAGCTTTCCCGGTCTGAAGGCATGGCGTTGGCGGTCATCGCGACGATAGGCAGATCCTTGAACACAGCATGGTCGCGAATCTCTCGCGTGGCGGAGTAGCCATCCATATCCGGCATTTGAATGTCCATCAGCACCAGATCGTAAGGCGGCGACGCTTTCTTCACCGCAGTTACGCCAGCAAAGCCGCCGTTTGCGATATCAACCAGCGCGCCGCAACCACTCAACAGCTCGCGCGCCACCTGTTGATTGGTCAGATTGTCCTCCACCACCAGGATACGCAATCCCTTCAATTGAGCGTCCGCCTGCGCGGAGCTGCGATTGATCTGTAGCCGTTGTCGATAGCCGGCGCGTGCGTCAGTCACTGCTTCCGATAACATGGCGGCGGTGATGGGCTTCACCAGATAGCCATCCAGCAGGCCCGCTTCCCCCTCACGCGGGTAGGATAAAATTTCCCTGTCCTGGGTCGTCACCATCATGATGAGCGGCATTTTAACGCCCATCAGGACCCGGCGAATGCGCCGAATGCTCTCCCAGCCGTCCAATCCCGGCATGCGCCAGTCCATCATCACGACATCATAGTCGGCGTTCGTCTCCCTGGCGGCCTTCACCATGGCGATCCCCTCTTCGCCGGAAGCAGCCCCTTCTCCATGCCAAGAGAGATGTTTGACGATATTGCAGTGGATGTCCCGCGCGCATTGATTGTCATCGACGACCAGCACCTTCAGCGGCCCCTGGAGCGCTGGCTCCGGTTTCCGCGCCACTTCGTCAGAGCAGGTCAGGCGCACAGTGAAATAGAACTCACTGCCCTCGCCGAGCGCGCTTTCCAGTTGCAGTTCGCCGTCCATCATGCGAATGAGGCGTTGGCAGATCGCCAATCCCAGTCCGGAGCCGCCATAGCGTCTGGAGGTAGAGGCTTCCGCCTGAGAAAAGCCATCGAAGATATGTTTTTGTTGCGCTGCGGAAATACCGATGCCGGTGTCGCGCACGCTGAAATAAAGCCACAGATGTGTGGCTTCCATCTTGTGTAATCTGATGGTCAGCACTACCTCGCCGGACTCCGTGAACTTGATGGCGTTGCCCGCCAGATTGATAAGGATCTGCTTCAAACGCAGGGAGTCTCCCACCACCTGCTCCGGCAGCGCGGGATCGATATCGAACAGCACCTCTACATTCTTCTTGCCGAGACTGGCGGACAACAGCACGCCCACTTCCTGCACCAGTTTTTCCAGATAAAACGGATGCAGATCCAACTCCAGCTTGCCCGCCTCCACCTTGGAAAAGTCCAGTATGTCGTTGAGAATGCCCAGCAACGTGCGCGCAGCGGATTCAGTTTTGTGAATGTAGTCGGACTGCCGCACGGTCAGATCCGTTTGTTGCACCAGCTGCAGCATGCCCAGAATGGCGTTCATGGGAGTGCGGATTTCATGGCTCATATTGGCGACAAAATCCGACTTGGCGCGACTGGCGGATTCCGCCGCTTCCTTGGCCTGGCGTAATTGCTCGGTGCGTTCGGCGACCTTCCGCTCCAGGTTAACGTTAAGCAGCTGCACCTGGGTTTCGATGGCTTTTTGTTCGGTGATGTCGCGAATCGTGGTGGCGGCGCCGACGATCCGGTTATTGGCGCCTTTGATCGGAAAAACGGTAACGGACACGTCAAAATGGCTCCCGTCCGCGCGACTGCGAATCGTATGAAAGTTAGGCACCACTTCGCCCTGAGTTACCCGCTCCATAATGTCTTTTTCTTCTTCGCGGCAATTGGGCGGTACGATCAGACTCATCAGCGTTTTACCAATAGCCTCCGCCGCGGGGTATCCCAGCATTGATTCCGCGCCCTGGTTCCAGTTCGTAATTTCACCTTCCAGAGTAACGCCGATAATGGCGTCGTTGGAGCTTTCCACGATGGCCGCCATGCGCGAGCGCTCCAGACCTATATGCATCTTGCGCTGCAGATTGACCAAAAAGATATAGAACAGACCAGTCATCAACACAGAGATCAGCGCCAGGGTGAGCGCCACCTGAACTGGCGACAGCAAATGCAGACTGTCGACGAACGCCGGCAACGCCTTGATGCGCATGCGCCAGGTGCGTTGATACAGATCCAGATTGATGACGGTCTCCAGTCCGTCTGCGGCGGGTCGATCAAAACCGGCGGAGGTGTAGAAAACATCTTCCTCCCCGGATTCAGATACATCGGTCAAAGAAAAAGCAAAATCGTCACTATGAAAGTTCAGATCCTGCAACACTTCGTCCGTCACCAAAGGCGTATAGGCCCAGCCGAAGGTTTCCCGCTCTCTTTCCTCCACCGTGGCGGGAAACAGATCAGTGCGATAAATCGGAATCAGCAATAGAAAGCTGCGCTGCTTCTTTCCTGACGCCTGCACTAAGGTAATAGGTCCGGACAGAGTAGCCTTGCCGCTGCGCATCGCCGCCAGCGCCGCATCGCGTCGAGTGGTTTCAGAACCGATATCCAGGCCCACCGCCTGTAAATTATGTTGCTCCGGCTCCACAAAACGCACCACAAAGCGCTCGGTGTCGTTCACCTTAATTTGTTTTATGGCGAAGTCGCCGCCCCGTTCGCGTCGCGCCATGGCGACGAAGTCCGCCTCCTGCTCCAGAGTGACCCGCTGGATCAGGCCATACCCCCGGGAACCAGGGAACTCACGTTCCTGCTCACGAGAGTGGGAATATTCCAGGAATTTGCGATAGCTGATGTTTTCACGGCCGCCTCCGATGATGGCGCCGCGGGCGCCGCGCAGGCCGTATTCGTATATCTGCATCCGCAATTGCACCTGGCTGGCGACGCGATTAGCCAGCATATCCAGTCGCGCTCTGGACTCGCTCTGATTCATCTTGGCCCGGCGCACGCCTTCTTCCAGGGCCAGTAGCACGCCTACCGCCAGCAACCCCCAAAGAAACCATCTCATACGTCCAAGCATCGTGCTCTCCATGCGCACCCTCCGTACTGCTCGCTATCGAGTCTGGCTGGCTTCTATTGCGTCAGACATGGCCGTTCTCCTGTATCAATCCGTCCAGTTCCTCCAGAACTTCATCGAACTGGAGATTAGCCACTTTTTCACGAATGGATTCAAACTGAGCGGCGCTGCACAAGGTTTGCAAAGAGGAGCGAATACGGTCGAAATAATCCAGCGCTTCCATATTGCTGCCCTCCAGCAGCTCGCGCCAATGTTGCAGCATATCCAGGTCCAGCTCGACATTAATCGGGCAGCCCGAGGACGGCGGGAACTGCTGCGACCACTCCATCAACTCTTTCAGCATGGCGTCCATCCGACGCTCCAACGCGTTCAGCAGGCGGCTTTTGTCCGTATCCTGGTCGGCCCGTATGCTTTCCTCCAATTCGCCGGCGCACTCCGCCACCTTCTCAGCGCCCAGGGTGCCCATGGAGCCCCGCAGCGTATGCGCCAGACGCAGCGCCTCCGTCATGCTCCCTTCAGCCATGGCCTTGCGAATATTCGTCACCGGTTGTTTGCCGCGACCTAACACCTGACACACCAGTTCACGCACATGATTACCCAAAGAGCCTTCCTGTTGACCCGCCAGCAGTAACTTGGAGTAGTCCAACGTGCTTTGTTTCGGCTTTATCCCATCCTTCACTTTCGCGCCTCACCTCACCATTTCATCTTCTATTTTTCAAATCCCCATTTAAAGCATCCGTTGTTCCTCTGCGTTATCTTCAGCGCAGTGGACACGCCCTCTTCCCGCCTGTTTCGCCGCGTACAGCTGCTGATCCGCCTCTTTGATCAAGTCCACAATCTCGATATGCCGGATCGGATAGATCTCCGCCACGCCGATGCTGACAGTCACCACATCGGCGATTTCCGAAGCCTGGTGTTCGATGCCCAGCGCTCTGATGGAAGCCTCTAGTTCGCGACCCAACTGACATGCGCCGGCGATTTTGGTTTCCGGTAATATGCAGGCGAACTCCTCGCCCCCATAGCGGGCAGGAAGATCGTCAGGACGCTGCAATACCTGTTTCATACAGCCCGCCACCATCCTCAGGCATTCATCGCCGGCGATATGACCGTAGCGGTCGTTGAACTTTTTAAAATAGTCTACGTCCAGCATCATCAGGCTTAATGGGTGGCCATTGCGTTTACAGCGACGCCACTCTCGCTCCAGACATTCATCAAAAAAGCGTCGGTTGGCGACGCCGGTCAGCCCATCCAGAAACACCAGTTGCCGCAGAAGATCCGCCTGAAACTTAAGCGTCAGGTGAGCGCGCACCCGGTTACGCACCGTGGCGGGGTTAATCGGTTTGGTGATGAAATCGACGCCGCCGGCGTCCCAGCAGGCGTCCTGCTCTTCCGGCGTGTTGTGGGCGGTGACGAAAATGATCGGGATGTCTTTGGTTTCTGGAGAGAGCTTCAATTGACGGCACACCTCCAACCCGTCGGTATCCGGCATAATGACATCCAGCAGAATCAGGTCAGGAATGTCTTTCTTGCAGAATTCCAGCGCCTGCGCGCCGTTAGTCGCCATGAAGACGTCATGCTCGCCTGCGAATAATCGATAGATCGCCTGGATGTTAATCGGCTGGTCATCCACCACCAGAATACGCGCCCGTTTTTTTTCAATCTGCATTGGCATGTCAGTTACCGATACAGTCCGAAGACTCCAGCTGTTTCAACATGTCGTTACACAAAGTCAGCGCCGTGCTGAAATCGAGCTGGTTGATGCACTCTTCCAGTTCGTTGACAGCTTCCGGCAACTCCGACCCGTATTTCCTTTTGAGATTCTCAAAAAACGAAATCGCCTCCATATTTGACGCACGCACCAGCGACGCCAGCTCTTTGAAATCCTGATGCAGACTTCGCTCCGGCTGACCAACGATATCCGGCGGGGACTCCATCGCTTGTTTGACCGCCAGCAGATTATCGATTTCCACCACGATCTGAGGGGTTCGCTCCAGTTCGCGTCGCAACGCCGCCAACAGATTTTCATCCAGCTCGTGATTACGCAGCGCCAGTTCCACATCCTGGATAATATTCATATGCCCCCCTGAACCGATGGAGCCAGCCAGGCCCTTCAGGGTATGCAGGATATTCGCCGCCTGCTCAGGATCGCCGCTCGACGCGAAGTAAGCGTTCCATTCCTCCAGTAAGGCCTGCACTTCCTTCTTATAACCAGACACCGCCGTTCGATAGGTGCCCAGGCTGCCGCCAAAACGAGCCAGCGCGGAAGCGACGTCAATCTGCAGACTGTTGGCGAATTGCAATTCTTCTTCCGTAAACAGAGACGTCGTCGTATGCAGCGACGCGACTTTTTGCAGCCGACTTTCCAGTCCGGTCTGCTTGAGAATGACTTCCACCAATTGCCCCAGCTCAAAGGGTTTGCTGACATGATCGTTCATGCCCACGGAAAAACAGGCATTCCTGTCCGAGGACATGGCGTTGGCGGTCATAGCGACAATGGGTAAATCCGCCAGTCCCAGGCGATTGCGTATTTCTCCTGTGGCGCAATAACCATCCATCACCGGCATTTGAATATCTATCAACACCAGGTCATAGCCCGGTTGCGCCCGCTTGACCATCTCCAGGCACTCCGCCCCATTGCAGGCGATTTCCACCTGCGCGCCTTCGCTGATTAACAGCTCCTGGGCGACCTGCTGATTGGTCGGATTATCCTCCACTACCAACAGTTTCAGCCCTTTCAGCATCTGACCGGAGCTGCGCCAATGGTAAGAAGTTGAAGAGCCTTTTCGCCCCGCCGCGCGGGCGTCCGCCACTGAATCCAGTAATACGGAGGCCGTTATCGGTTTGACGATAAAGCTGTCGAGCATGGCTTCGTCGCCGCTCTGGCTGTGGCGCTCCAGTATTTCCCGTCCCTGGGCGGACATCATCACCAGGATAGGCCGGACATCGCCAAAGTCCATGGAACGGACTTTCCGGCAAACCTCCAGCCCGCTTTCTTCCGGCATCAAATAGTCCACGAATATCACGTCGTAGGGACGCGCACTGTCGCGACTGGCTTCCAGATAGACGACCGCCTCCGCTCCCGACGCCGCCAAATCCGTGCGCCAGCCAAACCCTTGCGCCATACCGGCGACGATTTCTCTGGCGGTGTCGTTATCATCCACCACCAGCACATTGAGCTTGTGCAAGTTGGGAATGGTGCGCCGCAGGTCCTGGGTATCTCCCACTACTCCCAACTTGACCGTGAATTTGAAGGTGCTTCCTTCGCCTGGCGTACTCTCCACGCTCATCTGGCCCTTCATTAAATCCACCAGCCGACGACAGATAGCCAAGCCCAGGCCGGTGCCGCCGAAACGCCGTGAGGTGGAAGCCTCCGCCTGGGAGAATCCGTCAAAGATGTTCTGCAGGTTCTCTGGAGAAATGCCGATGCCGGTGTCCCGTACGCTGAAAAAAAGCTCTAATTCACGTTCTGTGCGCTTCAGCAGCCTGGCGGATAGTACGATTTCGCCAGCATCCGTGAACTTGACGGCGTTGCCGACCAGATTAATGAGTATTTGTTTTAGCCTCAGACCATCCCCCAGCATGTCGTAGGGTATGTCAGGGTCGATATCGAACAGTAATTCTACGGGTTTGCCGCCCAGATTGGCGGACATGATAACGCCGACTTCACGAAACACCTGATCGATATTGAAGGGATGCATATCCAGACTGAGCTTACCCGCCTCCACTTTGGAGAAGTCGAGAATATCGTTGAGGATGCTCAACAAGGTGCGTGCGGCGGCGTCGAGTTTATCAGCGTAGTCATGCTGGCGGCTGGTCAGCACCGTACGCTGCAACAGCTGCAACATGCCCAGAATGGCGTTCATCGGGGTGCGGATTTCATGGCTCATGTTGGCGACAAACTCGGACTTCGCCATGCTCGCCGCTTCCGCCACATCTTTAGCCTTTTTAAGCTCTCCCGTACGTTCCCTGACCTGCAGCTCAAGATTGGTGTTCAGCTCAATCACTTGCTTTTCAATGGCTTTTTGCGCCGAGATATCGCGGATAGTGGTGGCGGCCCCCAGTACCGCGCAGTTTGGGCCGCACACTGGCGATACGGTGATGGACACGTCAAACTCGCTACCGTCGCGTCGTTTACGAGTGGTATCGAAATGACTCACCGGATCGCCGCGACGCAATCGCTGTAATATGTATTCTTCCTCAGCCATGCGCTCCACGGGCATGATCAGGGACGCCATAGTCTGCCCGACAGCTTCCTCCGCTGTGTAGCCGAACATTTCTTCCGCCGCCCGGTTCCAGCTTGTTATGACCCCTTCCAGTGACTTACTGATAATGGCGTCGGTAGAACCATCGACAATCGCCGCAAGCCGCGCCTGCTCCTGACTGATCTGCATGCGGCGGCGCAGGTTCAACATAAACAGATAAAGCACCACGCCCAAAATCGCCACCACTATCAACACCGCGCCAATCGCCACTCTGCCGGTTTGCGACGCATGCGTGTTCAGAAACTCGTCGCTGACTGACTTCACCAGCGTCAGATGTCGAGACGGGTTATTATTGTCCAGCGGAACATCGACCATGACAGCATGAATCAGACCTTTTGGCCCCATAAATACTTTCATGTGCTCATAGGCGCCATATTCGTCCGAGGTGGTGAAATAGTCGGTCCAGCGGTGACGCTTACCGATATCAAAACCAAAGACTTTTCTGCGGTCGGGATGCACCAGAAAGTCGCCATCGCTGTTGAGCAAATAGGTGGTGTATTCCGGCGCCAGATCGGTGACCAGCTCCGTAAAGATTTCAGCGAACTCCACGTTGATCACCACCATGCCGAACAGATAGCCTTCCGCATAGATAGGGACAGAAACCCGAATCACTGGCCGATGGGGCGTCTCCAATTGATTATCCTGCTCCCGATTCAGGCTGATGTCGGAAACATAGGTCTCTCCTGCAGGCAGTTTGAGCGTTTCCTGGAAGTAGTCTCGCCCCGCTTTGCTTTGCAATTCCCGCTCCGATACGGCGACCACTCCTTCCGGCGTGCGATCCACACGCACCAGCTCCCTTCCCTTGTCCGCCACGCCGATATAGCGCACTTGCGCAAAGCGGGGGTTTTCTTTCATAAATTCGGAAAAAATGACCTGCAAGCGCCTTTGCCACACAAGCAGTGAGTTCCCTTCTTGCGGGTCAAGGCCATTATTATCAATGGCGCGGATGATGCCTTGAATAGGAGGCGTGTTGGACAGGAAACGCACGTCGCGACGATATAGATCCAACTTGCTCTGTATGGCTTCCGATCTCAGCTCCGCCTGTTCCGCCAGCCTGAGGTCGTAGTTGTGATGTTCCTGATCGAGTTGATAGAAATAGGCCAGATAATAGAAAGGAATCGCCAGCGTGCAGAAAGCAAGCGTAACCGCCAGCAAGGTTCGCATGCTGAGCAATGATGCATCAGAAAGTCTGGCGGACGCCATGAAAGCCCCTCCCTTAACACCAGAAGTTTTCTGGTTATCCCTACGAACTCAGGCGGCCCCTGAACGTTCGTTTTGATCGCTTCTCCCCCTTTACAGCTTAGACTGTATTGAGAGACATGCGAGGAATGGCGCGACTGACAGCCTGATCAAGGAATACAAGGGGGAAACAGGCTGCCGGAAGGCGACGCTGGGCAAGGGACGATAAAGGGAAGAGACAGGGAAATCTGCGCGTGGCGTCACGCAGATCAGTGACGCCTTAAACCGCTTCCCATTTGAAACGCCGTGCCCACTCCCAGGAATAAAAACAGGATATCCAGAAGACCGAAATCTTCTCGCATCAGCTGAAAAGTGGAGTATTCCTGAAATTCCTGACTGAATGTGGCTTGCACCCATTGTTCAAACGAAGGGTTTTCCAGCGCCACTTTGCGTAACTCCGGCTCGAACTCCCGTTTGAAGTCATCAATTTCAAATTGCACCACTTCGCTGGGTTCACTGGCCTCGGTGTAGCCGTACTCAATCATGAAATTGCGCAGCGAGTCGTCATCGGTCACATCGGTTTGATAGCTGTGAGCGGCCTGTATAACCGAATCATAGACCGGGCGAAAATCCTGCAACTCGATTTCCCCCGAATCCGCCAGGATTTCAAACCAGTTATCCTGAATACTCTGAATAGCCATGTATTTACCACCAGTGATGGCGAGAAAAGCCAGGACGCCGCAGGCTATCCCATTAGCGAGGCCTCTTCCCCCCATCGCCAGCGCAGCGAATCCCACTGCGCCGCCAATCCCCCAGGCGATCAGGCCATACTCACTACCTGTGGCCAAGACGATCACTTTCCATAGCAAAGCGCCGATTATCGCAGCGCCTGCTGCTGCTGCGACGGCCTTGAGGTTGAGCGCTTCAACATCGTCCGTCGCGTAGGTGACTTCGTCCTCTTTGCCGGGTTTGGCGCTAGAGTTGCGGATATTGCCGCCGGGCCTTGTTGCCGCCGCCGTTGTTGGCGCCGCTTCAGTAGGTTCCTGCGCAGGGGCGACTTTGTGCATGTATACGCCACAGCCGGCGCACTGCTCCGCTTTGGGTTGCTCCAGGTTACATTTCGGGCAGGTGACCCTTTCGTCAGTAGGTTTGACTGCCTCCACCTCCTTCGCCCGGAGTTCTTCCTCTGTTGGTTCCAACGAGAGAGTACGCCCTTTAAAAGTGGGCTCCGGTTTCACCTCCTGCACCGTCGCCGCCATGCCGATGCTATCCAGCTTGCGTACGTATGCGCGCGCCGTTTCCAGGTCCAGACCTTTCTTTAAAACGAGTTTCTTACTAAGCAGCGCCTGGGCCTTTTCTGGCGTGGTCTTGAATAATTTCGCACAACTATTCGCCACTTGCTGAGCGTCAAAGCCCGCATTGATTTCCCCGCTGCTTACAACGTTATAAGTTGGGGTCCGCCCCATAAGCTACTCCTCGCCATTAACGACCGTTAATGAAGGATAGCCTGATAATTACTTAACTCCAAGTTATTAGATTAATTGAAGTTTCCAGGCGTAAAACGAAAATCTCAATGTCCTCCGGCGTGTTCCTCCACCAGTGGCGTCACGCTGGGCTTGAGGTTGGATTCTATATCAGATTGATAACAACGATGCTTGGGGTCCCATCTCAGGCATAAGCCCATAGCGGACTTACGCATTTGCTGAGCCTGATAGTCATTGATGACGAAATAAAGGCTGCTAAGCTTTTGTAGTCGTCCTGATCCTGCGGGTTTGGCGAGTATCACCATCTCATAGGGCCCAGACTTGAACTCAAATTCAGGTCCTTCCGTTTCGGTCAGGAAATGATGCTCAAGAACGACGCCTTCCTTCGGCGCCAGCAAGCCGCCGCTTTCCCGCAGGCATTGCTTGTTAAGGTAGGCCCAGACGCTAAAGTTGGCTTCCTCTTCGCCCCGACGCAGCCACAGGGTCAGGTAGTCGATCACCACCCCGCGCTTGGATGCGCTGAACAAAGCCGTCCGCAAACGCACTTCGCTGATGCGTTTACCTTGGGACGTGGTGTCCTGGTCAAGCAGGATATAGCTGGGTTGGGCTAGCTTCACATCTCCGCGATAGGTTCGGAAAGCCCAAAGAGCGATGGAAAATCCAATCAGCGCCGCGCCGAGCGCAGCGAAAATTTCCGGTGACGGCACGATTCCCTCCTTCCTTTACGTCCATGCAAGCAGCGAAGCTGCCTTGATTCAGTTATAGCTCAACTGGCGTATTTTTGCACAACGACGCCAGTCAGTTTCGCGGACTGGTTCCGAAAGGGCGAATACGCAGACAGGAAGGGATGAGTCCTCAACGAACGAGCGGCATGGCGAAAAAAGGGTGAAAGCCCGTCCACCCTTTTTCCAACCCGATCTAGACCGCGCCGCCGTTAACGGCAGGTGATAGTTCTATACAAGGGGTAGCACTGATTTTTGCTGCCAGTGCTTTTTGACACCCACTGCTGCTGGTACCAGTCGAAAGTGATGTAGGAACTCTCATCCTCGCCGCAGAGGATAGAACCGCCAACCGAGTTGTTGTAACCCTCTTCTTTACAGAACTGGGTTCCGTTAGTGGCGTCGATAAAGATGTAATCAGTACGGCCATACTGATTCATACGCTGCGGATAATAAAAACTTCTCTCCGCCGCCGCCATTTGCGCCACATCCACCTGAGCGACGCGATCACTCGCGCTGGCGATCTGATTCAAAGAAAGAGTGCAAACCATGCAGGAAGCGGCCAAAGCCAATACTTTTGTTTTTAACATTGCAGAAATCCTTTCATAGCATAACGTAGTGTTTAAACTCCCATGAGGGAGCCGCTTAGTGTGCGGCGGCTACGTTACAATCCGTTGAACGCCCTTTTGCAATATGGCTTATGACTATCGTTGAGCCTCTCCTTTAAAAGTTCAGCAACCCTCGATACCAGAGAAAACCTAATCCCAGAGGAAGATAGATAAAGATCGTCGCAACAAAAATAACCATCACCCAATTCGCTAATGCTTTCCAAGCGGAAAAGCCCTGAACCTGGCCAAGGCATTTGAGAAAGACGACGAATCCCCATATACCGAAAACAATTCGAATAGCGCTGACCGCGATAAATATAATCCAAAATTCCAGTTCGCCGTCAGCGATAGCCAGATAGAAATCAAACAAACCGATGTCTAAGATCAGGCATCCAGTCAGGAAGAAGAGAGCCGTGGCGAAGAATGGAATATACGACCATGCCATGGCCTTACGTATGTCTGAATAACTCGCTCTTCCGTTTAGCAAACGGCCAGTCCATCGAATCAGCTCACTCCCCAGGTAAACAATCAAAAGCCCTTCAACCAGACCTGCCAGGAGCGCCCAGGGCCATACACCGTCAAAATCCCCCTTAGTGGAGAGTTTATTGTCACTAATGCGATAGAGCATATTGATCATGCCCGCCATTCCAGCCATAACAAATACAGACTTGTCTGACGCGCTTTGAGCAAGCTGTTGCATGGTTGCGCGAGGCCGTAACCAAATGGAGAACCAGGGATTTAGTCGTTCATTTTCTGACGGAGTGACAGGGGGCTCCAATTCGACACTTGGCGGAGTATAGGGAGAGCGTTCTTGCATGGCGTTTTATCAATTCAAATGGAACAAAAAGAAAACGGCGGGAAATTTACGTTTAGCCACAGATTAAAGCCATACCCAAATCAATTTTTCTGTAAAAATCCCTAAAATATCCCGTTATTTTTTGTAAGATCCGCGACTTTTGTCTTTTGCATCGTTAAAATCGCCGCGCTGGGCGACTTCCAGGCTGTATTTTCCCCTTCTGACGGATTCACGATGACTAATAGTTCCCTTACCCTACAATCGCATTCACTTCCTGAAGATCTGTTTGCGCTGATCAGCGGCACGGCGTTTGTGGCTTTCGGCGTATTTCTGTTCAACGGAGCCGGCTTGCTGACAGGCGGTACGGCGGGGTTGGCGCTGTTATTGACGCATGTGCTGCATATCAGCTTCGGTAAGATTTTCTTCCTGCTTAACCTGCCGTTCTATTGGCTGGCTTTCAAGCAGATGGGATGGCGTTTCTGTCTCAATACGTTTATTTCCGTCGCCATCGTATCACTGGTTGTGGATCACACCGGAGATGTCGTCTCCATTGAGTCGATAGAGCCTTGGTTCGCAGCGGTTTTCGGCGGCTTTCTGATCGGCATGGGCATGCTGATTCTGTTCCGTCATAAATCCAGCCTGGGCGGCGTCGGCATCCTCGCGCTATACCTGCAAAAGCGCAATATCATGCGCGCCGGAAAGTTTCAGATGATGGTGGACTGCATTATCGTGCTGGCGTCCTGCTTCATCGTCACTCCCATGGTTCTGATTTACTCAGTGCTCGGCGCAGTAGCGCTGAATCTGTTGCTGACAGTCAACCACAAACCTGGACGCTATCAGGTAGGCTAATACAATCAGTGGCGTCTTGAGAGAGGACGCCACGCCCCTCATGATTTCCCACGCACAAAACAAAATCCCCGTTGAATAGTCCAGGCGTTTACCTGCTGCCTCAGCTTATGCCTGGTTCTTTGTCTGAATTGCCTGCTTTGAGACGCAGCGAATAACAACTCCGCCTCCGCGAGCGTCAGTTCGATATCCCACAACCAATCCGAAGCATCATCAGCCCAGTTGCGCATGTCATGCTGAAACGGAAATAAAACAGGGACTTTAAAAGGAAAAGATTCGGCATACCTTCAATTACTTAAAAAAAGCATTGAACAACATAATTTTAATTGCTCGAAAGCCCAACATAAACAGGATAACAAAGACGATCGGCGCAACGAACGCAATTAGAAGCATCCACCACGGCACTGCATGAATATCGGTATTCATTTCTATACCTAGAACTTTATCGAAGAAAAAAAAGGTAAAATAGACTCCTACGCCGCCGCCAAACACCATTGTCAATTTATCAAAAAAAGAATACTTATCATTCATATACGCTTCTCTTAATCTACTCCGTATATTGCGACATCAAGAAAAAACCTGAAAAGCCATAGACGCACAAGGTATTATCCAGCGTTTCTCTTTCCAGGTGAAAATCATTTTAAAAGTCTCCTAGGGAACCTCTGAATAACCCATAGTTATCCCAATATCCCTCTCCATTGTGCATTTGGCCCAACCATATACTGCTTTTTCCAACAACTTTCGCCCCTTTCAGGGCGGAAGTGGGCCTATCGCCCTATATCCGCAGCTCTTTCCACACC
>NZ_JAHMIN010000026.1 GCF_018986435.1 Hahella sp. HN01
TTGCAGGTCCAGACCAATTAAGAAAGATGGCTTTAAAAATCCTTCGGAGCATGAAAAGAACGCCATCATTGATTCAAAGTTTATTTGGGCATCCAGAACTTAAATATATTATGGCTTAGTGATCGGATACTTATTTACGGGTTAGTAATGTCATATACAGCAAAACCCATGTAGCGATATATGACTTTAACTTCGAGCTGTTTTTCCAGTGTAGTCATCCCAGCTTTTTTGAGTCGCCATCCCTGTGCATATTGAGGGTTGGCGCAGTCGAAAACTACGCAGAGAAGTACTCTGAGTTGGCCGCAATGGGATTGCAGCCTGTAAACTCTCCAGACGAATTTCTGCGGGCCAGTGAACTGTCCCACTGGCTGCCTTATATAAAGGACATGACGCCCAAGACACTTTGTGTGGAACAATTCCCAGTAGCTGAGAGCATAGAAGTGCTATTTGGCTGGCCTGTATTTATCAAAGGGTCACGTCAAACCAGCCGACACAACCCAGAGCTATCTATCGCCCACGGGCCGGACGATTATCAACGCATCGTGGACAGTTACCAGCGGGATAAAATTCTGCATTGGCAGAAAATAGCGATACGGGAGTTCATCCCATTAGAGCCGGTCTCTGGTGGTATTCCGGGGAAAATAAGTCCCTCTCAGGAGTACAGGACATTCTGGTGGCATGGCGAGTGCGTCGGCTATGGCAGGTATTGGCCCTCGGATTACAGCGCCCCAGACCTGAAGCAGGGCTTACAACTTGCTCAGGAAGCCGCGGAGCGCTTGAAGGTCCCCTTTATGGTTATCGACATCGCCAAAACCCGGCAAGGGCATTGGATCATCATCGAATGCAATGACGCCCAGGAATCTGGTTACGCCAGCATCCCCCCACTACAGCTTTGGCGCAATATCCTGGAGCAGGTCAAAAGCAATAGTCAGGCTGATCATTGAGCGCCTCCCCTCTTGCAAACGCTGCAATGGTTGGCGAAGATTCCGCGTATCTGTTTAAAGGACTTTTTCAGGCAGAAGTATGACAAGAAAAATATTCTGGGAAGACCCCTATCTCACGACTCTCAGCACTTACGTCACCAGCGTCCAGGGCGCGGTAGTAACGGTTGAGGAAACTATCTTTTACGCATTTTCCGGCGGTCAGGAAAGCGATCATGGGACCATTGGCGGCTTCAGAGTGATCAGCGCGCGCAAGGAAGAGCAGGAAATTTTTTACGAGCTGCCGCAAGATCATGCGCTTCAGGTTGGCGACCCAGTGGAAATCACCATTGACTGGGAAAGACGGTATCGCCTTATGCGGCTGCACTTTGCAGCCGAGCTGGTGCTCGAACTGTTCTATCGCAAGCTGGGCGGCGTGGATAAAGTTGGCGCGCATATCGCGGAGGAAAAGGCGCGTATCGACTTTTCCTGGCCTCAAAGCATTTCTCCTCTGTTGCCGGACATCGACGCTGACGCGCAACGTCTCATCGACGAAAACCGCGACATCATCAGCGCGTTCAGTGACGCAGACGCGGAAAGACGCTACTGGCGGGTGGAGGGGTTTGCAGAAGTCCCTTGCGGCGGTACGCATCTGACCCGTACTGGCGAAGTCGGACGCATTTCCATGAAACGCAAGAATGTCGGCAAGGGCAAAGAGCGCGTGGAGATTTACCTGAGCTAAGCTCCGGGCGCGCCCGGAGCCGCTGTTCATGGTTATTCGCAGTATTTGATTGTCTTGGTCACGCTGTGCACTTTGACATTGGCTCCGGCGCGTATGACAAACTCGCTCAACCCCACTTCCGACTCCGGGTTGCCCCAGTCATAGGTGTAACCCAACCGGGTCCAGGGATAACCGTTTTCGCCGTACGACGTTTTGCGCAGATTTTTGAACCATTCCTTGTGCTCTTTGCTTATGGTGACAAACCGATCGGAAACCGGGTAGTCCAACTCCGCTTCATGGTCGCTGATTTCTGGATCTGGAGAGGGGCGGAACAAATCTGACGGACTCACCCACATTTCCACGAACTTGGTTTTATTATCCCCTGGCGGCAAACCCAGTAATTGCTCCAGTCGCAAAATGGTCTGTTCTGGAAACTTATAACGAGCGCGACAGAAGTTTTTCACTTCAGGAACCACCGTCACCCATACTTCTCTGGACAGAGCCTGCGTCTGGCCCACTGAGTTGTCGTAGCCGTCCCAGGATGTCCATGTCGTCACCAACACTTTTTGCCGGTCGCCACTCCATTCCAGAGCGGGATTCAGCGGCGTAATCGCCGTCAGGTTCTTGGATATCTCATTCGGCTCTACTATTTCAGCATCCCTGACCGCATCAGCATACGCCTGGCTCAGGTTTTTCTGTATGGGAGGCTTGGCGCTCTGATGGGCGCATGCGCCTAGCGCAAGCATCGCCCCCAGGGCGAGAATTTTTTTGATATCCCTATATCCATCTCTCCTGAAAATCATTCTTCACTCTCCGTTCTGTCCCGATTCTGTTGAGGCATGCATCTCCCTGGCCTGCGCCGAGCGCTATCGCCTATTGGGAGGCCAGCATGAAATATATATTAAAATTAACCCCTTACATAACCTTTACAGGGAAACATGCTATCATTCTCTACGCTAGCCATGATGTCTGCGCAAGACATGGGAGTCTTGGATATGATCGGCAAAGTATGCCTATTTTCAGAAGTTTACGGCGTGATTACCTACGCTGGCGAACCTGTATCAGGCGCCACAGTGACCCGCTGGGTCGAATGGCGTCAAAAATCCTCCGACAGTGTACGCACCGCTCAGGATGGGAGCTTCCGCCTGCCCGCTCTATATAAAATTTCTTTACTGGCGACGCTGTTGCCGATCCCGTTCCGTGCGGCGCAAACCATTTACGTCGATGTAAACGGCACTGAACACCTGATCTGGAGCACGATCAAAATCGGCTCAGAGCCCAATGACGAGCTGGCGGGACGCCCCCTGCGCTTTACCTGCGAACTGACGCGGAAGCGAAGATATGTACATCTGGGCGCAGCCAGCATTGAAAGTAACTGCGAGTGGCGCTAACCGCCAGGGATCAACCCATCACCCGAATCGGCGCCCCGTCCATATAAGCCTGAATCGCCTCGACGATCTGAGTGTAGTAAGTGCGGTAGTTATTCTCTGTGACATAGCCCAGGTGGGGAGTCGCCAGCACATTCGGCAGCGTACGCAGAACATGTCCTTCCGGCAGCGGCTCCTGTTCAAATACATCCAACCCCGCCCCAGCGATGCGCTTCTGCTGCAGCGCTTCCACCAGCGCCGTCTGGTCGACGATTTGAGCGCGGGAAGTATTTATCAACAGCGCAGACTTTTTCATCCGCAACAACGCCTCCGCATCAATCAGCCCCCGGCTGCGCTCACCTAACACCAGATGAATGGAGACGATATCGCTGCACGCCAGCAGAGCATCTTTCGAATCCGCAAGCGTCACGCCCATTGAGCTGGTCAGTTCCCCAGTAAGATTGGCGCTCCAGGCGACGACGTTCATGCCAAACGCCTGGCCAATCATCGCCACTTTCTGGCCAATATGACCAAACCCCAGCAAGCCGAGCGTTTTCCCTGCGAGATCAACGCCTACCGTGTTTTGCCATGGACCGTTGGCTTTGAATGCAGCGTCTTCTATCGCTATGTGCCGCGCCAGCCCCAGTATCAGCGCCCAGGTAAGTTCTGTCGGCGGCGCTTTCGAGGCCTGGGTGCCGCATACCGTCACGCCATTAGCGGCAGCGGCGGCAAGATCAATGGCGGCATTGCGGGGGCCGGAGGTCACCAGAAGCTTCAACCTCGGTAAACGATTCAATAACGTGGCGGCAAAGGGGGTCCTTTCACGCATGATGACAATCATGTCGAAGTCCGCCAGTTGCGCGGCGACCTCATCTTCATTGCCAAGATGGCGGTTGAACACCTGCAGATCTATGCGCGTTTCCAGCGCACTCCAATCCGCATAGGACTTAGCTACATTCTGATAGTCGTCCAATACCGCACAGCGCGGTCTCCTGCTCATCACCTCATCCATTACACGGCTACTCCTGTATATCGTATTAAGAGATATGGCGCGGCAGTATAGCAGGGCTCTCGCCGACCACGCAGCGAGCGAGCCCTGCATGAGGCGGGCTAATTGCGCCCCGCCATCACGCCGCCGTCTACGTCCCAAATCGCGCCGGTCACCCAGTCCGCCTGATCTGACAGCAGAAATATCGCCGCATTCGCCACATCCCCAACGTCGCCAATCCGACCAATAGGGTGGAATGCGTTTAACGTCGCCAAGGTCTCATCGACCTCTTCAGGGGCGATAAAGGCTTCATAGATCGGCGTTTTCACCACTGCCGGCGCGATGGCGTTGACGCGAACGCCATCATCCGCCAGCTCCATCGCCATATGCTGAGTCAGCGCGTGTAAGCCCGCCTTCGCCATGGAGTAGGCTGAGGAAGGTGTGGCTTTAACCGCCTGTTTCGCCCACATGGACCCAATGTTCAACACAGCGCCGCCGCCGTGTTTGCACATGTTCGCAGCGACCGCCTGAGAGATAAAGAACAGCGCCTTATTCAACCCCAGGTAGGCGTCGTAATCCGCTGGCGTATGCTGCAGGAACGGCTTGGGATTGAAATACCCGGCGGCGTTGACCAAATAGCGAATGGGCTCCCCCAAATCGTTCAGTTGAGATATCAAACCAGTGACTTGCTCGTCGTCATAAAGATCCACGCTAAACGTCCTGATTTCCGCAACGTCCCGCAATGCGTCGCCAGCCAGCTGCAGTTTTTCCCGACGCTTGCCAACCAGCATGATATTCACGCCCGCCGCCGCCATCCGGCGCGCAATTTCCAACCCCATCCCACTGGAGCCGCCCACGATCAACGCCCAGGAACCTTTTACCAATTGCATGATGTCTCACCTCTCTAAAGTCATTCGAAACAGGCCCCAGAGTAGGCTTCCAGAGAGAGTCAAAAAAGTAAGCACAAATTGGTCAGGTAGGCACTTATCGGTATAGATAGTTGATTCCAGACAAGAAAAAAATATTATTGCGCGACAACGCCAGTTAGGGACATACAGATAGCGCATCTCCTCCTTCGCATTGGACCTGGCTTGTACTATTATTCCGCCGGATATCCCGGGCATTATCTGATTGGACGCAAGATGCTCAAACCACTCGCATTACTTATTCTCACCAGCTTAATCAGCCACCTCGCCTGTGCGGAGGGGCCGGAACGCGTGACCTGGGCCACTCCAGAGTGGGAAGGCAGCGTGGAAAAAGACGGAACAGGACTGTACAACGAAGTCATTTTCGCCGCCTTCAAACATGTGAATATCGAGGTAAATCAGATTATCGTGCCGTGGAAGCGGGCCGAGCTGATGGTGAAAGACGGACACGCCGACATGTACGGCGGCCTCGATCCTACTGACGAGTACCCGCAAGCGCTCTACCCTATTTCCGTTATCACTGAAGCGGTCACTTTTCTGCCGGAGCACTTTGGCGAATGGAAAGGAGTCGCGTCGCTGGAGGGGAAAAACGGTGTATGGATTCGCGGTTATACGGATTATATCGACGACAAGGTGAAGCAGTATCTACAGGGAGAAGATCTGAACTCCCGGGAAAGCGCGCTATCCAAAGTCTATTTGAAGCGGGCGGACTACTACTTCGACAACCTGCGCCAGACCAACATTACTTTCAGCAATATTCTGGTGGATAAAACCCAGTTTCGCACTGAGCCGGTAACCCGGGTCTTCTTGTACATGACCTTCGCCAAAAACGAACGTGGCGAATATCTACGCGAGAAATATAACGAAGGCGTCTCTTACCTCATTGAAACCCATCAGCTCCTGCCGCTTTATGAGAAATACGGCAGAGAGTATCCCATTGAGTAGCGTCTCTTAACTGTCTATTAAGCAGCTGATTATTGTTCGCGCCAAAGGTGATGCGAGGAGTAGCTGTAGAGATATAACGCTTGCGCTATCCCCAGGGTAAACAACAGATCTATCGCCAGCGTCCAGTCCAGCGCAGGCGGCTCATTAAACGGAAACACTCCAAATACAAATGGCAGGATAAAGGCATACAGGACAAACCAGACCACATACCCCGCCAAAGCGATTTTCCATAGGACCCGGCCGCCGATACGCTTGGAGAAAGCATACCCAAACATTCCGATCAACATCACCCACTCTATCAGCGAGTCAAGGTAGTCCTGTAAGCCAGCGTTCAAGTCTATTTCCAGATAATCTTCACCAATGAAAGACATAATCAGAAATGGCGCCGTAACCAAATTCAACAACACATAAACCACAAAGAATATTTTCCATATGACGTTGGGCTCTTTTATCGAGATAACGTCTTCAGACACCTGACTTTTCGGCGGAGCGTACAAATCACTCATCATTGATCCTTAATTAATCTCTTCCCACTTCAAGCTACCGACGCCCCATCGAGATGGCGCGTCCACAGACGTTGCGACTTAAATCCATAGTTATAAATACAACGGGAGCTGACGGCGATAACGCCCAACGGGAATATCATTGTCCAGTTAGCGTGAGCCCGCATGCCCATCTGCGGGAAGTCATATCCAAATGGCAAAACAAACAGATATAACAGCGACCAGACAGGGTAAACCCAGAGCAGGCATTTCCAGAACCCGGCGCGCCCGAATCTTTTGTGAAAGGCGTAGCCATAAATCGCCAGTAAGTTGATGTAGAAAAACGCTAAATCCACATAGTCATGCCAGCCAAAAGACGTTTGCGTGACAATCACCGCAAACACGACTGCAATCAGCGCGCATAGGCAAAAATAAAGTTTCCACCCCAGACGCCACTCGGCCAGTTTCGCCGTCAATTTCATGTGAGCGCCGCACCCAGCTACTTGTCAGCGCCTTTGACGGCGATGGGTTTGATCGCTTCCGCCTTACTGGCGACCTCATCAATTCCTTGCTTGACGAGTCGGTCGATCGACTCACTGTTATAGTGATGGTACAGCACCTTATATTCTGGATTGTCGTCATTGCTGAACAAAATCAGCGTCTCCACGCCCTCCCCGTTTGTATAGGTCGTCTTGTAAGTGAGCGTCACAAACATACCGGACAGCCCATTTGTCTGCACTTTGTCCTGCGCGCGCCATGTATCAAGGGAGTAGCTACGCAAGTCGCCATTGGCCTTTTGCACCAACCGACGAATGCTCTCCCACTCTTCAGGGTCAACGGAATCGATAAAGTGCGGCGAGTAGAAGCGGTCCGCTCCGGGCCCGCCCTCTTTGATTCTGTCGTCAAAAAAAGTCGCGGCGGCGGCCTTGGCGTCATCAACGCCTTCCACAAAACCGCAACTGGTCAGCGACAGCAATAATAGAATCCCCAAAATACGCAACATCTTTATCTCTCATTACTGGTTCTCAACGTTGGCTCGCATTATTGCTGGATTTGGGCCGAAGAAGAACCTTTTTGGCGGCGCGCCGCTGATCAAACCAATGGCAAATAGATATCGATGATCGCTTCATGCTCAGGAACGTCTGGATACATTGTCACGCGTTGGAGAAAACAAGGCGCGTCGCGTAATGTTTCCCCACTCCCAGGCAGCCACTCGCCATATAAGAAGTGGAAAGCCGCCCGCATGCCGGCGTCGGGGCCAATATGACGCAGCACGGCATAACGTCCCGCCGGGATTGTTTTAGCAATGACGCCGTACGGATTTTCCTCAACCGCTGAGTTGACGCCTGCGCACAAGTCCATGCGGAACGCCTCCGCTGACGTAGACTCAGGATCGTTGTGCAGAATGTTATAAGTGGCGCTGACTGAGGGAGGCCGTTTGTTGGCTTTACGCCATTCGATAAAGCGTCGAATGGACTCGCCGAGACGCTCTGGAGCGCCGTGATGTTCCAGCGCCGCAACAGGAATGGCCTCCTGTTCCAGGAGATTGACTGAATAGTTCGAGTTATCCGTCTGCATAATGTCCGCCCTTGCTTTGAAAAGAAATTCATCATGATCTCGCCAAGGCTCCCACCGCGGTTGTCGCCGAAATTGGGAAGGCGTTTGTCCGCATGCTTTCTTGAAGGCTCGGGAAAAGGCTTCCAGGCTGTCAAACCCGGTATTCAACGCAATATCCGTCACGCTGTAACGACTGCGATAAGCCAGCTCATGAGCGGCTTTTTTCAACCGTCGCCATTGCACATACTTGTATACGCCCATTCCCATGCTCGCAGAAAACTGCCGGTGGAAATGAAATTTGGAGAAGTGAGCGACCTGACTCAACTCTTCGACGCTCAAGTCATCCAACAAATGCTGATCAATGTGCGCCAGCACGCGCCGCAGTCTGTTTTGATACTTGGTTACAGTCGTCTCATTCGCCATATTCGCCTCAACGAGGAGCAGTGTGGCAGCGCGGGCGCAGATTCGCCTGATTGATCTTGCTGACTATCGCTGACGGCGGCAGTCTGGGCTTAACCAGCAAAAACGCCGCCGAAAACTGGCTCACTTCAGCCCCAGTTTCTTGGCCATTTTATGCAGATTGCTCGAATCCACCTCCAGCTCACGAGCGGCGGCGGCCCAGGAGCCATCGTGACGATTCACCGACTCGCGGATAACTTCGCGCTGACAGTCCTCCACGGCGGCGCGCAGGGAGCGGACACGCGGATAACTCAGGCTTTCCGACGGCGCGCTTTCTCTGGGCGCCGACACCGCGTCGCCATAATCCAGGTCCAGTAACGCCGCATCCAGCGTCACAATGTCATTTCTATTAGCGCCCCGACTGATCGCCTTAAGCGCCGCGCGACTGATGACATGTTCCAACTCCCGCACATTACCCGGCCAGGAGTATGCGCACAGCGCCTGCTCCGCCGCACGCGACAGCCGCAGACTGCGTACGCCCAGACGGGAGCGGTTAAGTTCAAGGAAGTGCCCCGCCAGCACCAGCACGTCTGAGCCCCGCTCGCGCAACGGTGGAATCCATACAGGATAGACGGACAGGCGGTGATACAGATCCGCCCGAAAGTCGCCGGCGCGAACGCTGTCTTTCAACTGTCGGTTGGTCGCGGCGATGACCCGCACATCCACCTGCCTGGGTTTGTCCTCGCCCAGGCGTTGAATCTCGCCGTTCTGCAGCGTCCGCAACAACTTCGCCTGCACGCTGAGCGGCAGCTCTCCCACTTCATCCAGGAAGATCACTCCGCCTTGCGCCGCCTCAAAACGGCCTGCGCGATCCGCCGAAGCCCCCGAGAAGGCGCCTTTGCTATGACCGAACAGCTCACTCTCCACCAGCGATTCCGGCAGCGCCGCGCAATTCACGTGGATCAACGGCCGTTCCCGACGCGGCGAGCGACTGTGCAGCCGCCGCGCAAACAGCTCTTTACCCACCCCGGTTTCCCCCATCAGCAGCACCGGTAGTTCTGAGTCCGCCACCACGTCCAGTTCCCGCAGCAGGTTTCGGATGCTGTCGCTGGAGCCAATAATTTCGCCTTCCTCCTGCGCTACGCCCTGCCGATCGCCATCCTGCCGCATCAGCGCCAGATTTCTGCGCTCCTGCTCCAGTCGGGTCACTCTTACCGACGCTTCGATGATCAGCGTAAAACGCGCCAGATCCTGCTGCGCCTGGGCGTCAAAAGTGCCTTCCTGCAACGCATCCAGGGTCACCGCTCCCCACAGGACGCCATCCACATAGAGGCTCACGCCCATACAGTCATGTACGGGCAAAGGCTCGCCGACGCAGCTCTCCAGCAGACCGTCGTAAGGATCGGGCAAGCTCGAATCGCAGGGGAAACACACTGGCCGTCGACTGGCCAGAATCGCCGCAAGCCGGGGATGCTTTGCGATAATAAAACGGCGTCCCAGGGTTTCCACCACCAGCCCCTCCGCCGCCAGCGGCCGCAAACTGTCGCCATCAAGCCGTAGTAGCGCCACCGCGCCGCAGTGGAAATATTCCCGCATGGCGTTCATTAAGCGCTGATAACGCACCGCATGGGGCAACTCCGTCACCAGGTCCGCCAATAGACTGGCTTCAATCATGGTATAAATCACCTTAAAAGGGTTTTTATCACCCTATTCGATTTGGGTAAAAAACACCATATGTAATTTTTACTCTATAAATATCAATAACCTAATCAATGGCACAAAGGTTGCGATGGCTATGGCGAGTTAATCACTATCAAAGGAAAACCGCCATGACCTTACTGGATCGCCCCGTCGGCTGGATCGCTCGCAACCTCCCCGGCTCCACCCGCCTCTTTCGTGAATACCAACTGGATTTTTGTTGCGGAGGCGCGAAGAAGTTACGTGATGCGCTGGCTGAAAAAGAAATAGAGCCGGACCTTGTGCTGCAGCGGCTCAACGCCTTGCAGGAAGAGCCTGCGGACACTTGGAGCCAGGCCGGTCGTCCTGAACTGATCGACCATATCCTCACCCGCTACCACGCCCGCCATCGCGAGCAGCTTCCGGAGCTGATACACCTCGCTCGCCGCGTGGAGCATGTTCATGGGGAACGAGAGGAATGTCCCAATGGACTCGCCCAGCACCTGACGGAAATGCTCCAGGAGCTGGAAAGCCACATGATGAAAGAGGAGAACATTCTATTTCCGATACTGCTGGCGGGAATGAGCGGGATGCAGGCGCAAGGCCCTATTTCCGTCATGCGTATGGAGCATGATCAGCACGGCGACGCACTGGCGCATCTGGAGGCGTTGACTAACAACATCACGCCCCCCAAAGGCGCCTGCAACACTTGGCGCGCGCTATACGCCGGACTCGCCCAACTGCGCGACGATCTGATGCAGCACATCCACCTGGAAAACAACATATTGTTCGCCGACGCCGTGGAGAACGCCCATGTCTGACTATCGTAAACTCTGGTGGCTGCTCATCGCCGTATTGGGCGTCACCTTCTGCTTGCTTGGTTTCTTTGGCCGCGAGGTTTACCGGCAGGCGCCGCCGATTCCGGAGCGTTATGTCACCACTACGGGAGAGACCATTTTTACCCAGGAAAATATCCTCGATGGGCAAACCGCCTGGCAGTCCGTTGGCGGCATGCAACTGGGTTCAATCTGGGGGCACGGCGCCTATCAGGCGCCGGACTGGACTGCAGACTGGCTTCATCGCGAACTGGTGCGCTGGCTGGAGCTGGCGGCGCAGGAGGTCTATGGCTCCACTTACACGGACCTGGATGACGAACGGCAAAACATCCTGCGCCATCGCCTGAAAAACGAATACCGCACCAACACCTACAACACAGACAGTGGAGCGGCGACAGTGAGCCCTCGACGCGCTCAGGCCATGGCGGATATCTCAGATTACTACAGCCGTCTGTTCAGCGACGCAGTGGAGTTACAGGGAACTCGCGAAAGTTACGCCATGAAGGAAAATACCCTGCCCGACGCCCAACGCAGAGAAAAACTCGCCGCCTTTTTCTTCTGGACCGCCTGGGCCGCCGCCACGCAAAGACCTGACAGCGACGTCACTTACACCAACAACTGGCCCCATGAACCCTTGATAGACAACCGTCCCACCGCTGAAAACATCATGTGGTCCATTGTCAGCGTCGCCCTGCTGATCGCCGGCGTCGGCCTGCTGAT
Source organism: Hahella sp. HN01 (assembly GCF_018986435.1). GTDB lineage: Bacteria > Pseudomonadota > Gammaproteobacteria > Pseudomonadales > Oleiphilaceae > Hahella. The sequence continues at coordinate 11,539 of NZ_JAHMIN010000026.1, forward strand.
TTGGGGCTGGGCGTTCCTGCATAAACATGATGAAGCGGAGCCCGTGGCGCCGCAATCAGATCCACTGACCCGTTTCGCGCTGACGCCTTCTCAACTGGCGCTGGGCAAATACCTGTTCCTGATTGTCGCCCTGTTCGCCTTTCAAGTGCTGGTCGGCGGCTTCACCGCCCACTACACCGTTGAAGGCCAGCATTTTTACGGTCTTGATGTCTCCCAGTGGTTTCCCTATTCGCTGGTGCGCACCTGGCATATTCAGAGCGCGCTGTTCTGGATCGCCACCGGCTTTCTTGCCGCAGGCTTGTTTCTGGCGCCCATTATTAACGGCGGCAAAGACCCCAAATATCAGAAGCTGGGCGTCGACATCCTGTTCTGGGCGCTAGTCGTGGTGGTGGTCGGTTCCTTTGTCGGCAACTGGCTGGCCATCGCACAGATTATGCCGCCAGAGCTGAATTTCTGGCTCGGCCATCAAGGGTATGAGTATGTGGATCTGGGACGGCTCTGGCAGATCGGTAAATTCCTCGGTGTCGCGTTCTGGCTGGTATTGATGCTGCGGGGCATCGTCAATGGCCTGCGACGTCCCGGCGATAAAAATCTGCTAGCGTTGTTGACCGCGTCCGTGATCGCTATTGGTCTGTTTTACGGCTCCGCCTTTTTCTACGGCGAACGCACGCATCTTTCCATCATGGAATACTGGCGCTGGTGGGTGGTGCACTTATGGGTGGAAGGCTTCTTCGAAGTATTCGCCACAACCGCGCTGGCGTTTATTTTCTCCACCATGGGACTGGTGTCGCGGCCCATGGCGACCACCGCCAGCCTGGCTTCGGCCTCACTGTTTATGCTTGGGGGCGTTCCCGGAACGTTTCACCACCTCTACTTCGCCGGCACCACGACGCCCGTGATGGCTGTCGGCGCCACCTTCAGCGCGCTGGAAGTGGTTCCTTTGATTGTGCTGGGCTACGAAGCCTGGGAGAACTGGCGTTTAAAAGCGCGAGCCCCATGGATGGAAAACCTGAAATGGCCGCTACTGTGCTTTGTCGCCGTCGCCTTCTGGAACATGCTGGGAGCAGGCGTGTTCGGTTTCCTGATCAACCCGCCGATTTCGCTGTATTACATCCAGGGGTTGAACACCACGCCCGTACACGCTCACTCGGCCCTGTTTGGCGTCTACGGCTTCCTGGCCCTGGGCTTCACTCTGTTGGTGCTGCGTTATATCCGTCCCCATATGGTCTTTAGCGATCGTTTGATGAAAACCGGCTTCTGGTGGCTGAACGCAGGATTGGCGTTGATGGTCGTCGTCAGCCTGGCCCCAATCGGACTGCTGCAATTCCACGCCAGCGCCAGCCAGGGCTTGTGGTACGCGCGCAGCGAGCTTTTCATGCAACAGGACATCATGGAAACTCTACGCTGGGCGCGCACTTTCGGCGACGTCATCTTTATCGTCGGCGCTTTCGCCATGGGCTGGCAGGTGGTGCGTGGTTTGTTCGGCGAATCAGGGGAATCGCTACAGGCTGACGCAGTGGCGGAATAATCCCTTCCGATGACGGAAGACCCGGAAATCTTATTTAGGTTTGCGGGTCTTTTTGTTTATTATCTGTGGTCGTTGCAGCCCTGACGCCATCGTCGTCCGTTTATGGTTTCGAGTCTATGTCCGAAGATACCGTCCCCTTGAAAACGCCCCCATTGGAAAGCGCCCGTATGGTGGAAACCATTTATGGCTGCAAATGGTCGCTGACCGTCTTCAGTCTGCTGGCGAACGGCGTCAATCGCCCCGGTGAGATGGTGCGTCGGGTGGATGGCCTGACGACCAAAGTGCTTAACGACTGCCTGCGCAAAAACCAGAGCTTCGGCATTATCAAACGCATCGCCTACCCGGAAATCCCGCCGCGTGTGGAATATGAAATCACCCCATTCGGGCGCAAGTTCATCCGCATTCTGGACGACCTGGAAAAGCTGCAGGACGAAATACTGGCCGCCAGCAAGGATGCGCATCAGCAATGAAGTCACAACCCAAATTAGTGATGTTGCCGGGCATGGACGGGACCGGGGATTTGTTTGCGCCATTTCTGGAGTGTATCCCTCAGATTGAGACGCAGATTATTCCGCTGCCGCAGACTGGCGCCCAGGACTATGACTCGCTGGCCGCTTACGTTCGCGAACAGCTTCCTGACGGCGACTTCTATCTGCTGGCGGAGTCTTTCTCCGGCCCCATCGGCGCGCTGTTGGCGGCGGATGGCGTCCCGGGCCTGCAAGGCGTCATCTTCGTCGCCACGTTTTTATCGATACCCAGTCCTTGGGCAGTATGCGTCGGTCGACGGCTGCCGCTGCAAGGAGTGATGCGTCTGCCTTTTTCCAGTTGGACGCAGCGACGCCTGTTGCTGGGCCCGGATGTCGGCGATGACTTCCTGCAACATTTCACTGCCGCAGTGCGCTCTATACCGACGGCGACGCTCAAGGCGCGCCTGGAGACGCTGCAACACCTGCACTGGCGTCACGAGCCGGTCTCTTCGCCCTCTATCTACCTGCAAGCCACCGACGATTATTTAGTGTCGCCGGCAAAGCGCTGGAAATCCAACAGCATTTCCCAGACAACCGTCTGGTGCGCATCCAGGGCCCTCACTTTCTGCTCCAGGCCAACCCCGCCGCCTGCGCCCGCACCCTGCTGGACACCTTATCCATTTGGGAAAGCCGCCGGCGCGCAGCCAGGTCCTGACGTCATCCGCCACAAAGGCGTATACTCGGATGAAGTCCATGGGATAGAGGCCGCTCATGTACAAACTTATAAGCTGGGTCGCTTTGGCGACTCTATGCGTATCGCCCTGGTTAGGCGGGTGTGACGCTCAGTTCCACATCGCCGTCAATTCAGGTTGCGATGATCCTGCGCCGCTGGAAGGCGACATTGCAGGCCCTAAAAGCGGCGCTACCGTGTTTCTGAAGTCTGGGAATGACGCGCTGAGCGAGGCGAACCGCATGTCCGAACAGTTCTCCATAGAAGTGGCGGCGATTGATGTGGATGGCGGCAGCTTCTTTATCTACACCTCCAGCTCCACTCTGGGCTCTTTGCGCTGCGAGGGCGTGGTCGCCAGCGTCCGCATATCCTGACCGGCTCAATCTGACTGCCGTCTCACCCTGGCCAAGCGGAGCCGCCCTCCACAGTTCTTTCCACTTCCAATAGCGCGTCCGCCGGCGGCTCCACGAAGTAGCGGCGCATCAGTTCTTTATCCCGTCCCGCCGCTTTCAAACGATCAAAGCTTTTCTGCAACGCCTGTTTGACGGCGTCAGACGTTTTCGGACTCACCACCGCCCACAAGCGTCCAGACAGTTCTTCGATTCTGAACAGTTTCTCGAAGTTGGACGGGTTGAGATTCACCTCTTTCAGACGAATCGGAAAGCTGACTTCGACCTGCATCATGAGATCTGTAAAGCCGCGATACTCGCGCATGATGTTCTGCGAGTTATGCACCACCGTCTCCACCATCGTATTGTCCGGCGGGAAGCCAATGCCCTTGCGTTTCAGCAGCTCTTCAAAGTTACTGCCGCTTTGTACGCTGATGCTGTAGCCCTTGCCAAGGATATCCTCCCAGCCCTTCGCTTGAATGTCTTCCCGGGAGCTGAGTTTATAGAGATAGACGTCGTAAGGCGCCACCCAGCCCAACCAGTGGAATTTGGTCTCACGCTCAGGGGTGCGCGACAGGGAAAAGAAGATGACGTTCGGCTGACTCTCCGCCAACAGCATCGCCCGCTTCCAGGGCGCGAACATAATGCTGCTCTCAATGTCGTTTTCTTTGGCGACATCCGCCATCACTTCCTTCATAAAGTCGATCACGAAGCCAGTGTACTCGCCATGCCCCGTCATCACCTGCAATGGAGGAAAATCCTGGGTCACCAGCAAAATCTTTTCTTTCGCCATCGCGCCGTCAATCATGGCGATAAGAGCAAGGGTAAATAATAGTCTTTCCGTCAGGCGCCTCATCAGGGTTCCTTAGATAGCAATTGAGCCGCACCGGGCGACGCTTTATTGAGTATAGTCTCGGTCGCTGCCCGCCATTGCGTTCCGTGCTTGCGTTTGCGAACTGGGACAATTCGCATACACTTAATCTATTAGCGGATTGTCATGATGACATAACGGGAAAGACTCAAAGTCTTTCGCAGGATATGTTTTTCACTTGCGCGGCCGTCTAACCATGAATACCTGTCTCTGGCGCTTCTTGCTTCTTGGGTGGGCTTTGAGCCTGATGTCCTTCGCTCACGCCGCCGACGCCAAACGCGTCGTCCGCCTCACCAATGGCGAATGGCCGCCCTATGTCTCTCAGGAACTCAAGTACGATGGCGTCGTATCGCTGATCGTCAAAGAGGCCTTCGCCAGTGAAGGTTACGAAGTCAAATTCACCTTCCTGCCCTGGAAGCGCGCCCTGCAGAGCGCACAGGACGGCGAGTGGGACGGCTCCATCCTGTGGGCCTATCGCGAAGAGCGCACCCAGTACTTCATCTATAGCGACCCGATCTCCAGCACCCAGTATGTATTTTTTCATCTGCGCAACGCCGAGTTTGACTGGAAAGATTTCAGCGACCTGAAAAAATACCGTTTCGGACTGACCCTGGGTTACAACTACAACGACAAATTCATGGACATGGTGCGCAATGAGGAAATTGCCCACGACTACGCCAGCGACATCGTCAGTAGCTTCAAAATGATGTTCAAACACCGGGTGGATGTGGTGCCGGAAGATGTCGAAGTGGGTTACTTCATCTTATCCAGCGAATTCGCCCCCGGCGTCGACCGCATGGTCACCAGCCATTTGAAGCCGTTGTCCGAGGAGAAGCACTATCTTTTGATGTCCCGTCGCACTCCCGACGCCAATGAGTTAATCGAGGCGTTCAATCGCGGCTTGAAGAAAATGCGTGCAAGCGGACGCCTGGAGTCGCTGTTTGAAAAGTCCCGCATGGGCGACTTCATTCAGAAAAAATAGGCGCTACCTCACTGCCTCCCGGCAGATTTCCCCCAGCCTGCGCACCGCCGCCTGCATCATTTCATCAAACGGCCAGCCCGCGTTCAATCGGATGCAGTGACGATAGCGTTCTGTAATGGAAAAAACCGTCCCAGGAGAAATACTCAGACCTTCCTGCGCCGCCCGTTGAAACACTCGCCAGCCGTCGCATTGCGGCGGCAGGGTCACCCATAGCACATACCCGCCTTCCGGTTCCGTGACGGTGGAGCCGGCAGGAAAAGACTGCAATATGGCCCGGCTCATGGCGTCCACCTGTTGCGCCAGACTCAGGCGCAACTTGCGCAAGTGGCTGCGATATTCTCCGCAGTGCATGAAGTCCGCCAAGGCCGCCTGCAAAGGCAGGTTGATACTGATCGTGAGCGCCCGGCGATGCTGCAACGCAGCCTGTCGCCATTTACCCGGTGCGCACCAACCCAGGCGATATGCCGGCGTCAGCGTTTTCGATACGGAGCCGCACCAAAACACCCAGCCCTCGTCATCCCAGGATTTAATGGGCAGCGGTCGCTGGCGGCCATAGCCGCACTCTCCGAAAATATCATCTTCAATCACCGGGCATTGGTACGCCGCCGCCCAGGCGGCGATGTCCTTTTTCTCCTGCGCTGACAGCGTAAACCCAAGCGGGTTATGGTTATTGGCGCTCAACAGACAGGCCTTCACCTCCGGCCGCGCCATCGCTGCACGCAAACGCTCCGGGTATATGCCCCGGTAATGCAACGGAATCTCCAGCACCTTGCGTCCGAGGCTTTCTATCACCTGCAACAGTCCACTGAAACAGGGGGTCAACACCGCCACCGTTTCTCCCGGTTGCGTACACAACTGTAACCCCAAACTCACCGCATCCATGCCGCCATTGCAGATCATCAGATCATCCGGCGAGAACGCCATGCCGTCTTCCTTGAAATGCCGCGCCAATGCCTCCCGCAGCCCCACGTCACCTTGCGCGGGACCGTAATGAAACAAACGCTCGCCCAGGCGCCGGGAAGCGCGGATCAGGCTGCGCTGCAGCAAGTCGGAAGGAACTAGCGAAGGCGCTAACAGGGAAACCCCGAAAGGCGCAAAACCCCGACGGCTGGACACAGCCTGCACTTCTTCGATCGCCCCAATGTTGGCGACCCGCGCAGAGCGCCCGGTGAATACCGGCAACTCGGGTCCCGCAGGAGGCTTTTCTTTATGCCTGACGTAAAAACCAGATTGCGGCCGCGCCTGGACAAAGCCCTCCGCCTCCAACTGGCGGTAGCACTGCAGCGCCGTTGTCAGGCTGACCTCACGCTGACGGCTGAAGCGCCGCACCGAGGGCAGGCGCTCCCCGGGTTGCAGGCGACCGCTATGGATATCTTGCATCAGGCTTTCCGCCAGGGTTTGATATAACGCAGGCAAATTGTACTCTTTTTATGGAAGTGAATTGTCACTGTTATGCTTTCACTCCTGCTCCGATAATGCAATGCATATTTAGCAACCTTACTCAGGAGCGCCGCCATGTCGCAGCTACACGACGATTTTCACGACCTGGACAGATTGACCACTGACGTTCGCCAATGGTGTCTGGACTTCATCCGTTCCGCCGACGATCGTCCTGCGGCTATGACCGCCGACATCACTCCCCCCGCATTAGCGGCGCCGGAGCTTGGTGAGGGCGCGGAGGCAGCCGTCACGCGCTTCATCAAGGAGGTCAGCCCCCATCTTGCCGCCGCCATAGGCCCCAGATACTGGGGCTTCGTTACCGGTGGAGTGACTCCAGCCGCGCTGCTGGGAGACTGGATCGCAGTAGCGGTGGATCAGAACCTGTCCACCCCGGGAGACTCCATCGCCTCAGCCCTGGAGGTACAGACCATTGAGTGGCTGCTCAGCCTTTGCGATCTACCGGACAGTTTTTCCGGTTGCCTGACCACCGGCGCCACCGCTTCCAATCTATTGGGGATTCTCTGCGGTCGTCAGTTCGCAGGCCAAAGACAAGGCGTGGATATCGCCGCTGACGGGTTATCCGGCGTTGCGGTGGAAGTGTTCTCCGCCACGCCTCACGCCAGCGCTCTAAAAGGCATGGCGATCACCGGACTGGGGCGCAAGCGCCTGGTTCAGGTAGCGCGGCTCGCCGACAGTGAAGCTATGGATGTGGACGCCTTGCGTACTGCTCTGGAGAACAGCGACTGTGCGGGGAAAGTCGTACTCGCCAGCGCCGGTACGGTGACAGGTACGGATTTTGACGACCTTGAAGCCATCGCCGACCTGTGTGAGCAACATGGGGCCTGGCTGCATGTGGACTGCGCTTTCGGCTTGTTCTCCCGCTTGCTGGAAGATCGACGCGGTTGGACCAGGGGGCTGGAGCGCGCCGACTCCATCACCTCCGATGCGCACAAATGGCTGAATACGCCTTATGATTGCGGCATCTTCTTCTGTCGTCATATGTCAGTGTTACAGACCTGCCTGGAAGTGCCCGCGCCTTATCTGGCGGTAAACAGCGTCACGCCGTCGTTCATGAATCTGGGAATCGAGAACTCGCGCCGTTTTCGCGCTCTGCCCTTGTGGATCAGCCTGTTAGCTTACGGCAAGGCAGGCATCCGTCAGATAGTTAAAGACAATTGTTCGCAGGCTGAACGCCTGGCTCAATGGCTGGAACAGTCACCTGACTACGAATTGCTCAAGCCGGCCAAACTCAATGTGGTGGTGTTTCGTCCTCAAGGAATAGATGACGCAGAAGTCGCCCCTTTCCTGCAGCGACTCAACGCCACCGGGGAAGTCTTTATGACGCCGGGCCAATGGCGGGGACGCAGCGCCATTCGGGCGGCATTCAGCAACTGGCGCACCACGCGGGACGATGTTGATCATGTCTGCGCCTTGCTGGAGAGAAACGCCCAGCGATAATCAGCGTCCGGAGCGCCAACAGGCCCAAGGGAACCTCTGAAAAACTACCTGCGTTGCCATTGCTGCGTCAAAAGTCGTCTCAAAATGCTCATTTATTCACGATAAACTGCGCTTTTTCAGCGACTTTTTCCTTGCACTGGCGGCCTCGCCAACGTTTTTCAGAGGTTCCCTAGGCCTGATATCGGGTCATGCGTTTGATGAAGGGCGCCAGGGAGAAGCCCAGCTGCGGCGACAGCTTTTTCGCAGCGGCGGTCAGCTGTTTTTCGGTGAACTCCACAGCGGGCTTGCCCGCCAGGATAATCCAGTTGCCTTCCTGGGTGGCGCATAGATAGACACTGCGAAAGCGCCGCCCCAACTCCGCCAGCATGACTTTTTCCAGGCGATGATCCACCCAGCAGTTCATCACCAGCCAGCCATCGTCGCTCAACAGGCGGTCGCTCTGCTCAAGAAAGTCCGGTTGCAGCAGGCGGCCGTCCAATCCCTCTCCGGTAAATACGTCGCACAGAAGCAGGTCTGCGGAATGCGCCGGGGCCGTCTCCAAATAGGACGCAAAGTCAGCAATGGTAACCTGAACCCGTTCGTCCCGCGGCAACTGGAAAAAGCGCTGCGCCACCCGCATCACTTCCGCCCGCAGCTCCACCGCCTGCAACTGCAGGTCAGGAAGCCGATGATACAGACAGTTGATCAGGCTGCCGCCGCCCAAGCCCAACATGACCGCCCGCCTCGGCTCATGCAGCAATAGACACAACAGCATGGCGCGGGTATAGCCGTGCGCCAGCAAAGAGGGGTTGTCTTTCAGCAGACAGCTTTGTTCATCGTTCGAGCCGAATCCCAGATAGCGTTTCTGGCCGTCGTCAAACACCTGAATGCACCCGAATTCGTCATAGGTGCGAAATATTTCTCTACCGGGAATCGCCATAAAAAGTACGCCAGGGCGTCATCTTCGTCTTAAAAAATCGCGCAAAGTGTAAATTGCGCCGGGGACAAAAAACAGTAGTCGGCGCCCCGGACACTATCGCCTTAATGGGAACTTAAATTAAGCGTTATGGCCATATACCCTCTTTCGCCCCGTTTTGATACGCCCAGCATGGTCGGCGCCCCACATCAATACGTAGATATACAAAAAGTACATATAGGTATACGGCATTTCGATTGACCAAGTTAGCGCCTCTCTCCACACTCGTTGTCCAATGACTGGCATGATGCGTAATTAACAATAACTTAAAACTGATGCTGTACCATCACAGAGGCCTCGTGCGCTCTGAAAACGGGTCAGCCTCGTAACCAGTCCGCTATGGAAAAAACAATAAAACCATTGAGGACATCAACATTAAGACGAGAGGATTTTATGAGTTTTAAATCTCGCACAGGGAAAATATTTTCCGCCTTAACGCTGACACTTTCTCTGCTGGGAGCGCCCATCGCCCAAGCTGACACAACACTAAGAATCGGCAACCAGGGTGAGCCGGCGTCACTGGACCCTCATTTCCTCAGCGGTGACTGGGAGAACCGCATCGCTGGGGATCTTTTTATGGGCCTGACGACCGAAGACCCTGAAGGCAACGCCATCCCCGGCGCCGCAGAGAGCTGGACCGTTAGCGACGACGGACTGGTTTACACATTTAAAATCCGCGACCACAAATGGAGCGATGGCCAACCTGTTACCGCACAGGATTTTGAATACGCCATGCGCCGGATCCTGTTGCCGGAAACGGCGGCGGAATACGCTTCACTGCTGTATATCATCAAAAACGGCGAAGAGCTGAACACCGGCAAAGCCAAGCCTGAAGACCTGGGCGTACACGCGCTGGACGACAAAACCCTGGAAATCACGCTGAAAGGACCTGCGCCTTTCCTGATCAGCATGCTGACCCACTACACCGCTTTCCCTGTGCCCAAGCATATCGTTGAAAAATACGGTAAGGACTGGACCAAGAAAGAACATATCGCCACCAACGGCCCCTACAAGCTGGTGGAATGGCTGCCTAACACCCACGTCAAAGTGACCAAGAACGAACTGTTCTGGGACGCGGCGAACGTGAAAATCGACAACGTCATTTTCTATCCACAGGAAGACGCTGCGGCGCTGATCAAGCGTATGCGCGCCGGCGAGATCGACTGCATCTACAAATTTCCTTCCGGCCAGATCGATTGGCTGCGTCAAAACATGCCAGAGGAAACCAAGATCGCGCCTTACCTCGGCACTTACTACTATCCGATCAACACCAAGCGCGCGCCGTTCACTGACAAGCGCATTCGTCAGGCCCTGTCCATGGCTATCGACCGTGAAATCATCATGGACAAAGTGCTGAAAACCGGCGAGCTGCCTGCCTACAGCATGGTTCCCCCTGGCACCAGCAACTACAAAGAGCCTTCTTACGTCACCTGGAAAAGCATGCCGATGGCGGACCGCATCACTAAAGCCAAAGAGCTGATGAAAGAAGCGGGTTACGGCGACGACAAACATTTGAAAGTGCAATTGCGCTACAACACTGACGACAACCACAAGCGTATCGCTATCGCTGTTGCGCAAATGTGGAAGAAGATCGGCGTTGAAACTGAACTGTTCAACAGCGAAGTTAAAGTTCACTACGCTGAACTGAAGCAAGGCAACTTCGAAGTCGCTCGCGCTGGCTGGGTGGCTGACTACAACGATCCGCAAAACTTCCTGTTCCTGCTGGAGAGCACCTCCAAATCGTTGAACTACGGTAACTACGACAATCCTGAGTACGATAAGCTGATGGAAGACGCTTACCTTGAGTCTGACCTGAAGAAACGCGCGCAGATCATGGGCAAAGCAGAAGCGATCGCCATGGAAGACGCTCCTATCATTCCTATCTACTACTACGTGTCCAAGAATCTGGTCTCCACCAAAATCAAAGGCTGGAAAGACGCTATCAACGATACGCACCGCACTCGCTGGTTAAGTATCGAGAATTAATCGCTAAACCTTTTCGCGGAGGCGCCCTTATGGGCGGCCTCCGCTCAGCCTATTCTGCGTAACCGTTATGTTGAACTATTTCATTCGGCGGGTGTTGGCGTCTATTCCAACCCTGCTCATCGTTATTACTATCGCTTTTTTCATGATGCGGATCGCACCCGGCGGTCCCTGGGATAAAGAACGTTCGCTGCCTCCGGAAATCGAAGCGAACATTATGAAAGCCTACGACATGGACAAACCCTTGGTGGAGCAATACTTCATCTACCTCGGCAAGATCCTGGTGGGCGATTTCGGGCCGTCATACAAATTCCGCGACTTCAGCGTCACCGACCTGCTCATGGGAGGTTTCCCGGCAAGCTTACAGATAGGCGGTATGGCGATTTTCCTCGCGGTCATATTCGGCACTTTATTTGGAGCGATGGCCGCCTTGCGCAAAAACAGCGCAGCCGATTACTCCGTGATGACCATGGCCATGACCGGCATCGCCATCCCCAACTTCGTCATGGCGCCGGTGCTCACTCTGATTTTCGGCGTATATCTATCCTGGCTGCCGGTGGCGGGCTGGGGCGACGGCTCATTCCAATACAAAATTCTGCCAGTGCTCGCCCTGGCGTTGCCGCAGATCGCTTATATTGCGCGACTGACCCGCGGCAGCATGATTGAAGTCCTGCATTCCAACTATATTCGCACCGCCCGCGCCAAAGGTCTGCGCGAGCGTCTGGTGCTGCTGCGTCATGCTCTGAAAGGCGCCATGTTGCCCGTCGTTTCTTACCTTGGTCCCGCCACCGCCGCCGTTATCACCGGCTCAGTCGTTATCGAAACGATTTTCGATATTCCCGGCATCGGTCGTTACTTCATCCAAGGCGCCCTTAACCGGGACTACCCCCTGGTAATGGGAACCGTCATTTTCTACGGCGTGCTCATTATCGTTCTGAACCTCATTGTCGACATGCTGTACGGCCTGCTCGACCCTAAAGTCCGTCTTCACGACTGATGGGAGGCGCAGATGAATCAATCCCAGGATCAAGCAATGTACAGTCAAAAAAGTAAGCTCGCCGCCATGATGCCCGATGCGGAAAACACCATCGAAGGGCGCAGTTTGTGGCAGGACGCCAGACGCCGTTTGTTCCAGAACAAGGCGGCGGTGGTGTCCATGGCGATTCTCGCCATCATCGCGCTCATGGCCATTTTCGCGCCTTTCCTGAGCCCGCACCCACTCGATGAAATCTATTGGGACCGCATTCAGGCCGCTCCGGATTACGCCAACGCGCACTGGTTCGGCACCGACAGCAGCGGGCGCGACCTGTTTATCCGCGTTCTCTACGGCGCTCGCGTGTCTTTGATGGTAGGCATTCTCGCCACCGGCGTGAGTCTGATTATCGGCGTCACCTATGGCGCTATTTCCGGCTACTTCGGCGGCAAGGTGGACAACTTTATGATGCGCTTCGTCGACATCATGTACTCCCTGCCGTTCATGTTCTTCGTCATCCTGTTGATGGTGGTGTTCGGCCGCAATATATTCCTTATCTTCGTCGCCCTGGGGGCGGTGGAGTGGCTGACCATGGCGCGTATCGTGCGCGGTCAGACGCTGTCCATCAAGCGCAAGGAATACGTGGAAGCGGCGCATGCAGGCGGCGTCAGCAACCTGAAAATTATCTTCCGTCATATCATTCCGAATGTTCTGGGCCCGGTGATCGTTTACGTCACTCTGACAGTGCCCCAGGTCATTCTGACCGAGAGTTTCCTGTCGTTCCTGGGCTTAGGGGTGCAGGAGCCGCTGACCAGCTGGGGCGTGCTGATTTCCGAAGGCGCCAAGCTGATGGAAATGGCTCCCTGGATGCTGATTTACCCGGCTATTTTCCTGGCCACCACCCTGTTTTGCTTCAACTTCATCGGCGACGGGCTGCGTGACGCGCTCGATCCCAAAGACAGATAACGGCGGAGATTTTCATCATGCAACCCTTATTGGAAGTAAGCCACCTGGAAACCAAGTTCAACACCCCGGATGGGAAGGTGAATGCGGTTAACGACGTGAGCTTTCAGTTGTTTCCCGGGGAAAGTCTGGGCATCGTGGGAGAATCCGGTTCCGGCAAAACCCAGGTGTTCATGTCAATCATGGGACTGCTGGCGGATAATGGTAAGTCCACCGGCAGCGTGCTTTTCAAGGGAGAGGAAATTCTCGGCCTGTCGAAAGAAAAGCTGAACAAAGTGCGCGGCAGCGATATGTCACTGATTTTTCAGGACCCAATGACATCGCTGAACCCATTCCTGAAAGTTTCCAAACAATTGACGGAAGTACTGGTGGAGCACACTGGCGTCTCAATGCAGGAAGCGCGCGCCCGTTGTATTGAGATGCTCAGCAAAGTCGGTATTCCCGAACCCGCCAAGCGCTTCGATATGTATCCCCATGAGTTCTCCGGCGGCATGCGTCAGCGTGTGATGATCGCCATGGCCCTGCTGTGTCAGCCGGACCTGCTGATCGCCGACGAGCCCACCACAGCTTTGGACGTGACCATTCAGGCGCAGATTCTCAAGCTCATGGCGGAGCTGAAGCGAGAAATGAATACCGCGATCATCATGATCACGCACGATCTGGGCGTCGTGGCGGGGCTTTGCGATCGCGTGCTGGTGATGTATGGCGGTCGGATTGTGGAGTCAGGCACCGTACGGGAGATTTTCTACAATCCCAAGCACCCGTACACCATGGGACTGCTGGCCTCCATGCCGCGTCTGGACGGCGCCGGACACAGCTCTCTGCAGGCGATTCCCGGGCAGCCGCCCAACCTGCAGAACCTGCCTCAGGGATGTTCTTTTCATCCCCGCTGTCCGTACGCCCAAGACCGCTGCAAGCTGGATGATCCGCCGTTGCGTAAAGTCGGCGAGAATCGCTTGAGCGCCTGCCTTCTGGAGACTCATTCATGACCCAAGCCAACGCAATTGAACAAAGCGCGGGAAATAGCGCCATTCCCACAGGCAAGACCATACTGACCGTCAACGATCTGAAAGTGCACTTCCCTCTCGGCAGTGACGGCTTTTTCAAGAAAAACGACCGCTTTGTAAAAGCCGTCGACGGCGTCTCCTTTGAAGTGCGCGAAGGGGAAACACTGGGCATTGTGGGCGAATCCGGCTGCGGCAAGTCCACACTGGGGCGGGCCGTATTGCAGTTAATTTCGCCAACAGACGGCAAGGTCGTCTGGCTGGGACAGGACATCGCGGGACTGGACAGTAAAACCATGCGTCCTCACCGCAAGTCCATGCAGATTATCTTCCAGGACCCACTGGCCAGCCTTAACCCGCGCCGCACTATCGGCGATATCATCGCTGAGCCGCTGATGACGTTCTATCCAGAACTCAGCAAGCAGCAGCGTCGCGACAAAGTCAAAGCCATGATGGACAAAGTGGGTCTGCTGCCGCAGATGATCAACCGCTATCCGCACGAGTTTTCCGGCGGCCAATGTCAGCGTATCGGCATTGCCCGGGCGATGATTCTGCAGCCCAAGCTGATTGTCTGCGATGAGCCGGTTTCGGCGCTGGACGTCTCCATCCAGGCGCAGATCATCAACCTGCTGACGGAACTGCAAAAAGAATTCGGCATGTCGCTGCTGTTTATCAGCCACGACCTGTCGGTGGTTCGCCACGTGAGCCATCGGGTGATGGTGTTGTATCTGGGCAAGGTGATGGAGCTTGCGGACAAAGAGTCGATCTATCGGGAGCCCAAGCACCCTTACACCAAGGCTCTGATTTCCGCGGTGCCGATTCCGGACCCGGATATCGAGCGCCAGAAAGAACAGATCGTTTTGAAGGGCGACCTGCCCTCCCCGATCAACCCGCCCAGCGGCTGCGTCTTTCGCACGCGCTGCAACTACGCAGAAAGCCGCTGCGCGGAGAAGATCCCGGTGCTTGAACATACCGGCGCGGACCATCAGGTCTCGTGCCTGAAATGGAAGGAAATCACCGACTAATCTTGTGGCGCCCGCTTCCACTTACCCAGGCGGAAGCGGAATTTCCAACAAGTCCTGCAACAAAAGTTTATTCCACTCTCGCCGGCGTCGCAGTTTGACTGCCGGCTCTTTTTTGCGTGTTGCTTAAAGTTTGGCTTGTCTTGACGCCCCATAGAATACTTCACAAAAAAGCTAATACTATCCTTTCATTTAAAACAGCGCTGACAGCGGTACAAGTGTTCCACTTACATCATTTGCAGGGTATTATGCCCGCCCTTTTTTTCAGTTTGACTATTCACAAGGACTAACTTAGTGAACGCAGTATTCAAGTTCATTTCTCTAGCTATTTTTCCTGTTTGCACTTTTGCTGCTGAAGGCGGCGTCGCTAACACCAACTTCGAAGCAGGCATCAATTACTCCCAATCTCGAGACTCTGAAAATTATTCAGTAGGGGGTAGCGTCACTCTACCGGTATATAGTTTTGTGGGCGCTAACCTCAACGCAAACGCCAGTCATCAGGACGGTAAAGACGACCAAATTGATTCCGACAGCCATGGTCTCGGCGGAAATTTATTTCTGCGAGATTTCAATATAGGCAAAATCGGCTTGGGCTACAGTTACAGCAAAACGTCATTCGACTTACCTAGCTGGCTTAGCCCATACGTCGATGATGACTCGGAATCGGATCATTATCGTATATTTGGGCAATACTACCTTGGCGACTTTACCTTATCCGCAATTCGCTATGTTTCAGAGGCTAAGGAAGCGGATGAGCGCTTCAATGGGCTTGCACTTAGCGCAGCGTGGTACGCAACTGAAAACGTACGTACATCGCTTGATGCTTCCGCCATGGATTCAAAAGACAACTACGGTATTACCGTCGAATACCAGCCAGAGTTGTTTCAGAATGCAGCAAGCGTCAGTTTTTCCTACGCCGATGGTAGAAAAGATGACACCTTTTCTGTGGGCTTCAATTACTTCTTCGGAACCAAAGTCAGTCTGAAAGACAGAGACCGTAAGTACCGTTAAGCCTTTGAGCTGGACGTCGCCTCCGCAACGTCCAGCGCTCATCCCCCCACGCCATATCGCGCCATTTTCTTCAGCAACCCCTGTCTTGTAAGCCCTAATTGCGCAGCGGCCCGGGTTTTGTTGCCTTGTTGTTCGCTCAGGGCCTGCTGGATCAGGTGGATCTCCAGTGAGCTGACTTGTTCATCCAGCGTGTCGCCTTTTATCTGCGCGACCGGTGCGGAGGCGGTTCCGCTGATCAGGTTGACCTCTTGCATAGTCAACACGTCTCCCATGCAGATAGCGGCGGCGCTTTCCAAAGTGTTCTTCAGTTCCCGAACGGCGCCAGGCCAGGGTTGCGCGCAGAACCAGCGCATGGTTTCTCCATCCACTTGTAATTCGCGCCCGCTCTTACGCGCCATTCCCTGCAGAAAGTGTCGCACCAGCAGCGGAATGTCGGAGCGTCGTTCCTGCAATGGCGGCGTCATCAGCGTGAGGCCCTTGATGCGATAGTACAGATCGTCACGGAAGCCGCCTTCCTGAACCGCTTTGGGCAGGTTGCGGTTAGTGGCGCTGACCAGACGCACATCAATATGCTCCACTTCCCGACTGCCAACCGGGTAATAACATCCCTCCTGCAGCACCCGCAGCAGCTTCACCTGCATGGGCAGAGGCATCTCCCCTATTTCGTCGAGAAACAGAGTGCCTTTATCCGCCAGGAACAACAGTCCTTTACGGTCTTTATCCGCGCCGGTGAACGCGCCTTTTTTATAGCCGAACAACTCGCTTTCCAACAGTTCACCTGGAATCGCGCCGCAGTGAACGGAAATAAAAGCTTCCGCCGCGCGCTGACTGAGACGATGCAGCGCCTGAGCGATCACTTCTTTACCTGTGCCGCTGGGGCCCTGGATCAGGACAGGCACGTCAGTGGGCGCAATACGCCGGATCAATTCGCGCAGAGAATCCATGCTGGCGCTGGCGCCGATCAGACCCAAGTCATCGGACTCCGTTGGACGCCCCACCACCCGCCGCAGACGCTCCACTTCCTTCGCCAGACGTCGCCGCTCAATAGCCCGTTGCACCACCACCCGCAGCATATCCGGGTCGACAGGCTTACCGATAAAGTCCCAGGCGCCCGCCTGCATCGCTTTAATCGCCAGCTCCTTTTCATCATGCCCGGTCAACACCACCACCGGGGTATCCGCGTACAGGGCGATCAGTTGCAGTCCCTCTTCCGGCAAAAAAGTCGGCGGCAACGCCAGATCCTGCAACACCAGATCAAAATCCTGCTCATTGAACAGACGCCGCGCGGACTCTGCGTCGCCGCAACTGCTGACCTTGTATCCCGCTTGCTCAAGCCATAATGCGCACAGCTCGCAAAAGGCGCTTTCGTCATCCACTATCAAAATTTTCGCTGCGCTCATGCTGTTTCCTTCTCATCATGTTCAAGGGGAAGATGGATCATAAAACTCACCGGCCATCCCTCCTCATCGCTATGCCAGACATCGCCGCCATGGGCGTCGACAATACGCCGGACGATCGCCAGTCCCAGCCCGCTACCGCCGGCTCGCTTGCTGACAAAGGCCTGAAACAGGCGCGGCTTCATCGCGTCAGGCACCGCCGGCCCATTGTTGTGAATCGCAATCAGAGCCCCACGCTCATCCTGTGCAAGCGCCACCAAAATTTTGCCTTGAGGCGTCTGCCTGACAAAGGCGGCGGCGTTATCCAGCAGGTTGATCAACACTTGCTGCAGACGTTGTGGGTCAACGGATAACCAGACTTCGTCGGGGGACTCCAGCTCTATCTCCACCTCATGCAATTGCCGAATTTGCGCTACTGTGGCGGCCGTTAACGCGCATAAATTGGTTGGCTTGAGGTCCAGGCGAATCTGTCCGGCGTAGGTAAGCACGTCCTTGATCAAGAGCTCCGCCCGCTCTACTTGTTTGGAAATATGCTCGCGGATACGTGGGTCGGTCTGCGCCGCCGCCATGGTGATGATATTAAGAGGATTGCGGAGTTCGTGGGCAATCGCCGCCGTCAGGCCGCCCAGCTCCACCAGATGCTGCTGCTCCAGGCGTTTGCGCTCCGCCTCCGCCAGCAACAGCGAACGCTCCAGCGTAGCGCAGGCGGACGGCAACAGTTTCGCCATAAATTCCGCCAGACGCTGGTGCGATGGAGCAATGTCCTCCCAGCCTTGCAAACGACAATCCCACTGATCGCGCTTCTCGCACACAAACACCGGGCCTGACGGGGAGTCGAAGCGACCGTCAATATTCACGCTGGCGGTCACTCCGCTCTTTTTCAGCCAGAGCTGTTCGGCAGTCTGACGCAACTCCCCCCATCCTCTCACAGCATTAAGACGGGTAACCCACTGGTCCAGCGTGGACTTATCCAGCACCGCGCCCGGATACACCAGACGATCGGCGAATTCTTTGGCGGGCCCATACGCCAGCCAGGCGAATGCCAGCAAAATGCCGGAGTACACCACCAGCTGACTCAACGGCGCCTGCGCCAGCTCAGCCAGCCCCAACGGCGCCAGTAGCGCCAAGATCAACGACATGGCCAGCATGCTGGTGGCGAGCAAGGCCAGCCAGATCACCGCCTGATTCACCCAACGGTTCACCTCCACCAGGCGATAACGCACTACGCTGTATACCACCAGCACGGCGTAGCTGGGCAGGGCCAGCATGGCGTAGGGGAACAGGTTGATATCCAGGGAGGGAAAGATAAAGCTGGTAGAAAGGGTGAATCCCCAGCCGCCGGTAATGAACATGGCGGTAATGGAACGTCTCAAGTTGCCCTTGCTGCGCTGAAACGCCATTAACAGCAGTAAGTGCCCGATTACGCCAATCGCTACGGTATATGCAAGATTCAGCCACCCCGTGAAGGCCAGATGAAAAAATCCATCGAACTGCATCCAGGGAGCGATATAACCGCCCCCTGTCAACCAACTGGCCAGCACAACCGCAACAGCGGTGAAGTAGAAGAGCGGAGCCAGCCTTCGCAATTGCTGCGGCAGCTCCAGCGGATCACCCAGCCACAACAGAACGAAGTGCAGGAAAGCAGTAGGCATCAATGGGTTGCCCAACAGGATCAGCGTTCCTATCCCCTGATGATCTTCCAGCACCAGAATATGGCCAAAACACCAGATTGCCATCGACAGACAAAACCCGGACAATGCCCTTAGCGCAGGCTCTTGCCGCCGTCGCGACCATAACCATAGTGAAACGCCCCCGGCGGACAGCACCGTGGTCCACATGGAAACGGAAAAAAGCTGAATCGTATTCATGTCCCCAAGCGTAAACTTTGTTTACGCCAGCCTCCCCAAAAACA
This sequence comes from Hahella sp. HN01, assembly GCF_018986435.1. Lineage (GTDB taxonomy): Bacteria > Pseudomonadota > Gammaproteobacteria > Pseudomonadales > Oleiphilaceae > Hahella. The sequence continues at coordinate 30,624 of NZ_JAHMIN010000026.1, forward strand.
GTAAACGAAGTTTACACCCAGAACCATAAATTAGGAAAAATTTGCCGCATATCAAGGCGTCTCAGCGCGTTTTGTGATTGGCGCGCATGTTGCTCTTATTACTGCATAGCGAATTTCGTACCCAGCCGCCTTCGGGGTGACAAACGATCACCTCAGCCGACGCGGCGAAGTCAAAGTTGTGAAGTCATAGAACGTTTGAAGTAATAAGAGATAGGAGTATTCGTATGAGCGCCTGGTTAATCGATCTGCTTTCCGTATCCGCTGTCATCCTGTTGGCTTGTGGCATGACTCTCGCCCCAGTGCTGCAGCGCAATCGACGCTCCCGCAAAACCGCGCTCAGAACCGCACGCCTGCAATTCGAGGGAGGAGAGCAAAATGCCTGATCCCGCGTTACTGTCACGCATCCAGTTCGCATTCACAATTAGTTATCACATCATTTTTCCCACCATCACCATCGGGCTGTCGCTGTATCTGGCCCTGATGGAGGGGCTCTGGCTTAAAACCGGTCGTCAGGTCTACCTGCAACAGGCCCGTTTCTGGCAGAAGCCCTTCGCCATTACGTTTGGTATGGGCGTCGTCTCCGGCGTCGTGCTGTCCTATGAATTCGGAACCAATTTCAGCCGCTTCTCAGAAATCGTCGGACCGGTACTGAGCCCACTACTGACCTATGAAGTGCTCACTGCGTTCTTTCTGGAAGCGGGCTTCCTCGGCATCATGCTGTTCGGCTGGAAAAAAGTTTCCCCGAAAGTGCATTTCATCGCGACCTGTGTAGTCTGCGTCGGCACCATGATATCCGCATTCTGGATTCTGGCGGCCAACTCCTGGCTCCATACTCCGGCGGGTTATGAAATCGTTGACGGCGTATTTCATCCGACTGATTGGTGGGCGGTGATTTTCAATCCCTCATTTCCCTATCGCCTGACTCATATGCTACTGGCCAGTTTCCTGTCCGCATCGCTGTTGTTCGCCGGCGTCAACGCTATTTACCTGTTGCGGAAGCAGCATACCGAGTTCGCCAAAAGCGGTTTTTCCATCGCCATGTGGGCGATCCTGGTTCTGGCGCCGCTGCAGATCCTGGCGGGCGACATGCACGGCCTCAATGTGCATGAACACCAGCCAGTAAAAGTCGCGGCGATGGAAGCAGTATGGGAAACTGAACAGGGCGCGGGATTTCGCTTGTTCGCTCTGCCCAATCAAAAAGAAGCCAAGAACGATTTCGAGATTGTCATTCCCAAGGCCGCCAGTCTGATTCTGACGCATGACATCAACGGCGAAATCGCCGGACTGGATCAAGTGGCGCCGGAAAACCGGCCGCCTGTGGCGGTCGTGTTTTTCTCTTTCCGCATCATGCTGGCGCTGGGCGGGCTGATGCTGCTGCTTGGAGTATTGGGTGTGTGGGCGCGCAGCAAAGGTCGTCTGTTCGACAACCGTCTGCTATTGAACCTCTCCCGCCTGATGATTCCTGCGGGTGTCATCGCGACTCTGGCGGGCTGGTATGTCGTAGAGGTGGGTCGTCAGCCCTGGCTGGTGCAGGGGCTGGTGCGCACAGTGGATGTGACGTCGCCGCTGCCGGCCTCGCAAGTCTTGTCTACGCTGATTCTTTTTGTAGCAGTGTACTCCCTGTTGTTCGGCGTCTATCTGTACTTCATGCGTAAGCTGATCCGTCAGGGTCCTGCTGACGTCTCCGGCGCAGCTCAGGATGAAGAGCTGCCCACTACGCTAAACCCCGCACACTAGGAGAATCGCCATGGACATTGCGCTTATATACCTGTTACTCATCGCCATCGGCGTTCTGATGTATGTATTGCTGGATGGCTTTTCTCTGGGCGTAGGCATCCTGTCGCCCTGGCTCAACAAAGCGGAAGACCGCGCTATCGCCATGAAGAGCCTGTCTCATCTCTGGGACAGCAATCAAACCTGGCTGGTGTTCGGCGGCGTGGTGCTGTTCGCAGGCTTTCCCAAGGCGTACGCAACAGTACTGTCGCAGCTGTATCTGCCGATTATCCTGATGCTGATTGCGCTGATATTTCGCGGCGTGGCGTTTGAGTTTTACTTTAAATCCCATACCAGTCGCGGCTGGTGGGACTTCAGTTTCAGCTTCGGGTCCACGTTGGCGACCTTAAGCCAGGGCATTGTTCTCGGTTCGCTGGTGCAGGGATTCACTCTCACGCCTCATGCATCCGAGCAAATTGCCTGGTTTACGCCATTCTCGCTGATGACCGCCATCGCCCTGGTTTGCGGATACGCCCTGCTCGGCAGTTGCTGGCTGGTGCGCAAGACATCAGGTCGCCTGCAAGTGTCTGCCAGACGCCTGGGCATCATCAGCCTGTTCGCCGTCATGTTCTTTCTGGCGCTGGTCAGCGTCTGGATGCTGCTCGCCCAGCCTCAGGTGTTCCAACGCTGGCTGACCTGGCCCACCGGACTTCTGTTGGCGCCCGTTCCATTGTTGAGCGCTTATGCAGGTCTCCGTCTGTGGCAAACCCTGCGCAGCGGCGAAGGCAATGATTTGAAGCCTCTGGGTCTGGCCATGGCGTTGTTCGGGCTTTCCTTCATTGGATTAGCCGCCGGCATGTTTCCTTACATCATTCCCGGACAGCTCACTATCTGGGAGGCTATTGCTCCCGAGCGCAGCACCACGTTCACCCTGGTGGGAATCGTGCTGTTCCTGCCAGTGATCATCGCTTACAACATCTACAACTATCGGGTGTTCAGCGGTAAAACCACTACTCAGGACGGCTACTGATGAACAAATGGCGTCAGACTCGCAATGCCGTGCTGCTTTACCTGGCGGGAGTCGTCGCTCTGACGCTCGCCGCCGGCGCAGTGCGTATGGCTCTACAGGCATTATCTGCTTGAGAGCCCGGGGAGTTGAGTGATGAATGAATTAGCGGACATTTGTTGTCATTTACTCCGTTGGTAAGCGTCGTTTATAGGGTTGGCGGCGCTCTGCCTATGCTCTTGCTCAGGTTAATGTGGCGCTAATCTCTCTTTTAAGCCTCATATACCAGGAAACGATGGGCCTTGCCTTTCACGTTTTCCTGGTCATGTTTTCCTGATGCGATAAATTCCCTGAAGTCCGCTCTATCTCCATGTAAGCCTTACAAATTCTTGGAATAATTACCCCTAGACACTCGCATTCCACGCGACTCGTCAAACGTTTAATTCTCTCTAATCCAACGCGTCCCAAGGGCTTCAGCAAATCGGCACACTTTCTGCGTTTTAGGATCAGGCAGCCGCGCAAAATTGTTAGCGCGGCGATGAACATCATTCATTGAGTCACTAAAAACGAAAAGGAAAAGTAGCCATGAAACACTTAATTACCGCCATCAGCCTGATCGCCATCCCCGTCGCCGCTTACTCCGCCCCTGATGTGGGAACACAGGAATTTTCGATTTCCGGCTCGGGCTCCAGCGATAAAGACTTTGATAGCAACATCTTCTCCATGGACGGCGCTTACGGACAGTATCTTTCTCCAGACGCAGAAATAGGGGTGCGCCAGTCGGTCAGCGTCTCTGATAACGAAGGAGAAGAGAGCGTTTGGAACGGCTCCACCCGCGTTTTTTACGACTACCATCTGGGCCGCGACAATCTGAGACCTTATCTGGGAGCCAACCTCGGCTACATTTACGGCGAATCGGTGGATGAGAGCTTCATCGCCGCCCCCGAAGCCGGCCTGAAATATTATGTGGCGGACAACACCTTTGTGGTCGGTCAGGTGGAATACCAGTTCTTGTTTGAAGATGCGGACGAGGCGGATAACCGCTTCAGCGACGGCGTATTCGTCTATAGTGTCGGTATGGGCTACAACTTCTAATTCCAGATATGGAAAGCTTTATTACCGAATATCAAGGGCAGTTGTGGGTGCTGATGCATGTCTGCATCGCCCTTGTCCTGGGTGGCGCCATCGGCTTTGAGCGGGAAATGAAAAAGCGACCCGCCGGGTTTCGCACCCACATGCTGGTGGCCGCTACCGCAGCGCTGTTTACGGATTTGGCGACCCTGCTGACGTCGTCTATCGACGCCAACCTCACTTCCACCATCAATGCCGATCCGACCCGGGTGATCGTCGCCATCGCCACGGGCATCAGTTTTCTCGGCGCCGGCACTATCTTCCGTAGCGAAGACGGCGTCACCGGACTCACCACCGCAGCGACATTGCTGATGGCCAGCGCGCTGGGCGTCGCAGCCGCACTGGAGCAGTATGTGCTGGCGGTCGGACTCACCATTATCGTATTGATTGTCTTGAGAACCCTGGGATGTATCAGCAACCGCTGGACGGATAACGGCGACAAACGCTGACGCCCAAACCCGCAAGGAGGATACTATGAACAGCAAACCCGGCTTTCAGGTGCGTGAAGAAGAGCGAGGCGCGCACCTTTCCGACTATCGCCCCCTATTCGCTTTACTCGCCGTCTCCGCTCTCGCCGCGTTAGCGGCGTCCTTACCCGGACCTTTCACCGCAATGGTCTGGATGCACTACTTCATGGGATTCTTCCTGTGCATTTTCGCCATGCTCAAGCTGTTTCACCCCGGCTCCTTCGCCAACGGCTTTGAAATGTACGACCTGCTGGCCAGACGGTTTCGCGGCTACGCGTACATTTATCCTTTTATAGAGCTGGGACTGGGCCTGGCCTACTTATCCTTCGCTGCGCCTTATCTCACCTATGCTTTGACGATTATCGTACTGTCCTTTGGGGCAGCCGGCGTACTCTCCGCTTTGCGTAAGGGGCTGGACATCAATTGCCCCTGCATGGGCACCGTACTGGACGTTCCCCTGAGCACGGTGACGTTAACGGAAGATCTGGGCATGGCGGCGATGGCGCTAATGCTCATCCTGATGCGCAGCGGCGTCATATAAACGCCGCCGCACCAGGCGCTACGCCCGCGCTTTGGCGATCGCGTAGGTTTCGCTGAAGCCCAGCAGGATACTGCCGCCTTCGTCGGTATCAATCTGTAGCGATGCGCTACTGGCGCCATGAGGCGATTCAGCCAGACGCTTGGGACAAAAAATGGAGATTTCATGAGGTTTGCCGGTGTCGAGCACGCTGAGCTGAAAGACATCGTCCCGCGCGTCATAATCCAGGCTCTCCAAAGGCAGGTTCTGAAACTTCATTTCCTTGTTACGCCGCGCCTCCACAGGCGCAGGCGTTTCTTCTCGAAAAGAGACTAACCAGCCATGATGCTCATGGCTGAATTGCCGACAGTATTCAGACCAGTCTGTCTTCTCCAAAGTATGAGGCTCCTCGTCTGAGCTTTTCGACTCTTGCGCCCAGGCCGCCTTTAAAATATCAATGACCTCGTTATCTGAGGTCTGGCCAAAGTCCGTGTAACAACCGCCAATGGCGTAAAAGGGCTCCGGCGTCGCCAGACACACCACCTCATCGACCATCCCCTGTAACTCCGTTACCGTTTCGCTGGGCGCGACAGGGATAGCCGCCACAATCGCCTCCGGCTGCATTTGTCGTAACGCAGCGACGCCGGCTTTCATCGTGGCGCCAGTAGCCATTCCGTCATCCACCACAATCACACAGCAGCCTCGAATCTCTGGCGCAGGCTTATCGCCGCGATAGGTCTGTTCTCGTCGGCGCAGCTCCTTCTCTTCTCTCTTCCTGACGCTGGCGATTTCCTCTTCACTGATTTGATGAACGTTAACAACATCTTCATTCATAACGATCGCGCCGCCGCTGGCGATTGCCCCCATAGCCAGTTCTGGATATCGGGGCGCGCCGAGTTTGCGCACCAATAGCAGATCCAGCGGAGCCGAGAACGCCACAGCGATTTCATTGGCGACCGGAACGCCGCCTCTGGGTAAAGCCAAAATAAGAAGATTGTTGCGGGAACGATAGGCATCAAGCGCTTGCGCCAGCATCCGGCCGGCGGAGACGCGGTTTTTGATCGGGAGGTCCATGATTATCCCCCTGCAAGACGATGAATTGAGAAAGTAAATATCGGGAGCGACCATACCGCTCCTGATAATAACTGTAACGCGCTCAACCCAGGTCTGCACAAGGAAACATCAAATTTCCCCAGCATTCTTGGCGACAGTAGCCAGCAGGCTCTGCAACTGCTCCCGATCATTGGCGGAGAAACCGGCGGCAAAGGCGATCGCCACCGACTCCAGAGGGTATTTTTTGACTAAAACAGCGGCGCTGGCATAAGGGTCATGGGCTTCCGCGCTTGCCGCAAGGGCTGGCCGTCGCGCTTTTCTGCGCATTCCAATCCACATCAACAGGCATGGCGTCGCCAGTAAAACAAAGCAGGCCAGCCCTGTCAGGGAATAGGCCGCCGCGGCGCCCAGCATGGGCTGCAGCACCATGACCAACGCCTTAAACTGTAGAGCCAGGCCGCCAAGAATCAACGCCAGCGCCAACAACCATATTCCCATTGCCGTCAGCACATAGAACAATAGCCATCGCACTGCTTCTTTCATGGTCATTTCCTCCGGGCCGGAAAAAACAAGGCCGCCACAGCGGCCTCTTTACGCCCATTAAACGTGAGCGGGGCTCTTTGGCGCATCAGGAGTGCTTTCTTGAATCCAGCACCTTCGCCATCACCAATCCCAATACAAAGCTCATCAGCAGACTCAGAAACGGACGTTCGCCGATCTTTTCTTCCGCCACGTGCACCGCTTTGTTGGACTTTTCACTGACCGCGTCAATGGCTTCTCCTGCGCGAGATTTGGTGTCGTTGTAGACGCCGGCGGACAGCTTGGCGATATCTTTACGCAGAGCGTCCAGATCTCTTTTCAGGTTGGTGTAATCTGGGTTTTCAGTTCTATCGCGAACAAATGCTTCTTCTCTGACACTCATTTTCAGTCTCCTTGTTGATTAGCAGGCGTCGCCTTACGCTCGCCTGTCTGCAACAGGGAAACGGCAATAATCATGCCGCCATGTCGAGACCACGGTAATCGCGCCGAAGGACTGGAGATTCATGAATATCATCTGGGGGACACGAGAAATCACAGGTTTCTCTCAACGTAATTTTTGCAACGCTTTTGCGTAAAATTGCATATTTTGCAAAACCGGTAGCGTGTAACGTTCTATTACAGCGAAAGAGAATTGCCTCTGCGTCAAACTTGGACCAAGCTTAAATCTATCCCGAGTCTTTTCCGGACCAGTCCAGGGAGGCGCGGTGGAAACTTCCGGTTGCTCTTAAAACGCATCTATATCGGGGGTGGGATTATGGTCGACACCTTACACGACACACGCAACATTCCTTCCGTCGTTCGCGAGGCGCCCGCCGCCGAACGAACTTCCAGATTCCAGGAACTGACAGAAATCGCCTTTGCAAGGCCATTGGAAACCCTTAGTGCGGAGCAACTGCGTGAATTGCAGATCGCGCTGCATCGCCTGGGTTATCCGGTGGGCGACATTGACGGCCTGTACGGACCGAAAACCCGCAGCGCCTGGGCTGAATTCAAAATTGACGTGTTTCCAGGCAATCCAACGCTGGTGGGCCCCCAATCCCTGGCGGAATTGATCCGACGCGCCACGCAGTGCTACGAGTCCGCACACTATGACTTCTCCAGCATGGCTCAGGTCAAGCAGGCCATCTGCGACGAATGTAAAAAGCAAGGCATAGGTCTGCCGCAACAAATCGCCTACGTGCTGGCGACCGTGCAATGGGAAACGGCTCAAACCTTCGAACCGGTCAAGGAAGCTTTCTGGTTAAGCGAGGAATGGCGCAAACACAACCTGCGCTATTTTACCCCTATTACGGCCGCGGCTATGTGCAACTCACCTGGGAGAATAATTACCGCAAATATCAGCAGCTCCTGGGCGCGCCACTAGTGCAGGAACCTGACCTCGCCATGCAGCCGGAAATCGCCCTGTTTGTGCTAACTCACGGCTTCATGACCGGCGCCTTCACCGGTCACAAAATCTCGGACTACATCAACGAGAACAAGAAAGACTTCCTCAACGCCCGCCGCTGCATCAACGGACGCGACCGCGCCCATGAGATAGCGGAAATAGCGCGTGGGTATCTGGCTAGTGGAGATATCACTTAAGAGTATAGGGAAATTAAGTTGGCGCGATTTCTAGCCGCGCCAATGCCCTAACGCGTCGCCCCACGCAATATGGCGATCCAGCGCCATAGGCGGAACATGTCCGCCAGGGTGTTGGCGACGTAGGTGAAAGATTCCGCTCTGAGTATGCGACGCACGGCGGCTTCCTGTCGGGGAGTGATGTATTCGCCGTCCACCAAAATCGGCAGCGCTTTGTTAAAGCTGGCGTCCCATTCCAGCGGCAATACGACCATCTGCGCCGCCACGGAAGCCAGTAAGGCGATCAGGCCGGTGGCGATGGTCAGCAACACCAGTTGCGGGACGTGCAGCACCGCCAGAATGACGGGGGAAAACATGAAAATAGTGAGAGCCAGTTTTTCCGCGGACTGAGCCGCCGGGGAGTATTTCGCGCGCAGTTTGGTGATGTTTTCGCCGCGAGCGTATTGGATTGCGTGGCCGACTTCATGGGCGGCGACAGCGACGGCGGTCAGGGATTTGCCACGGAATGTCTCAGGGCTCAGACGAATGGTTTTTTCTTCCGTCGAGTAGTGGTCGCCGCCGGATTGCGCCATAACCACTCTGACGTCATCCAGTCCGAAGCGTTGAACCAGATGAGAAGCCAACTCGCCGCCGGTACCTGGCATATCGACGATATCAGCAGAATACTTTTTCTTTACATGGCGGACCCACAGGTGCGGACCAGCGATGACGACGACTAATACAGATGCGATTATTATTATCAGGTGCATACTATTACGCTCTCACAAAAACCAAGCCTACATTCACTACATCCGCACCGGTTATCCGATGCATTTCGTGCAGCAGTTTCTGCTTCGCCTGGGAGCCCTTCGAGCCAGACGAGTTTCGGGCTGTCTTCGCCAAGCCGGCTTCCTGCCGCCTTCTTAGTAAGGAGTTCAGCGTAGGCGCGCTGCGCCGTCGCAAAAGAAAGTTATTTCAACCCACTTTTTTATTCCTTAGACAGGGATAGAGTGTAGCGTCAATATTCAGCTTAGGCAAAAAAGACTACTTGATGAGAATTATGGGCTAATCCCCTCTTATTTACCCATAGCGTCATCTTGCCGCCAGAGGCCTCAATGAATGTTTCTTCATTCTTCTCCCGCCTCTTCTTCAGGCTGGGTGACGGGAAGCCAGATCGTGAATGTCGTCCCTTCTCCCGGCTTGCTGGTCACCTCCATACGCCCGTGATGTTTCTGCACAATACTGTAGGACACGGACAGTCCTAATCCGGTTCCCTTACCCACGGGTTTGGTCGTGAAGAACGGTTCGAAGATGCGGTTAAGATTCTCGGTCGAGATGCCGGAGCCGGAGTCAGAGACTCGAATGAACACCATGTCGCCCTGCAGACCGGTGGAGATTTTGATGACGCCCTGTTTTTCAATCGCATGCGCCGCATTGACGATCAGGTTCATGAATACCTGATTGATCTGCGATGCGATGCATTGCACCCGGGGAATATCGCCATAGTCTTTTTGAACTTCGGCTTTGTATTTCACCTCGTTCCAAACCACATTGAGCGTGCTATCCATGCCATTGTGCAGATCCGCCAACTGCCAGTCGGATTCGCCGACGTGCGAAAAGCCTTTCAAATCCTGCACGATGCGTTTGACTCGCTCAATGCCATCCTTGGATTCATTGACCAGCGTCACCAGATCCTCTTTCAGATAATCAAAGTCATACTCTTCTTTCGCCTTGTTGACGGCGTCCCGAACCGCTGCGTCGCCAACCTTCTCAAACTGTTGTTCATAAACTTCTATAACCGCCAGCAGGTCATTCACCATATGTCCCAGAGATCCCATGTTGGAGTACACGTAGCCGGTAGGGTTGTTGATCTCATGGGCTACGCCCGCCGCCAACTGGCCGATGGCCGCCATCTTCTCTGACTGCAGCAGTTGATTCTGCGCCTCTTCCAGCTTGACGATGAGTTTCTTCTGCTCTTGCTTTTCGTGCTCCAGACGGGCGGTCAGCTGCTCCAGTTGCAGGGTTTGCTCCGCTACCTCAGTGACATCTGTGATCATGATCAAGACGCCGGTGACCTCGCCTTTTTCATCTGTCAGCGGGGAGAAAGTGGCGTTCTGATACATCACATCAAGCCCTCCGGTCATCGGACGGCTGGTAGGGAAACGAAAGACGTAGGGGCGTTTTTTCCAGTCGGTGAACGCCATGTTCTGAATGGTGTACACCGTGTCGATTTTTTTCTTGAACCAGCTTCGCGGCAGGTCGGGAAATACGTCAAAGATGCTTTTGTCGATCGCGTTCGCTTCGCCGCTGTTGATCTGCATGAATTCGTTCCAAAAGCAGATCCGGCAGTCCTGATCCAGAATGACGATTCCCATGCTGATTTGCTGCAGCACATTCTCCAACAGCTTTTGTTCGAACGACATCCCCACTCCTTCCCGCAAGTCCTTTACTTACGCGCGTCTTTCGCCAAACGCGCGCCATGGGTCAAACGCCTTTGAGCAACTTATCCACTGCGGTGACGACAGTGGCGATGGATTCATTCGCAATACAGATCAGCAATTCACAGAAAAAGGCGTGCGCTTCAATTTTGAACTGGATTTCCACCAGCAGCGCTTCTGAATCCTGAGGCAAGCGTTGGTTTTCGAGAGCTTCCGCCACGGTTTTTCCTTCCACCAACAGCCCGGGGGTGGAGAATGACGATTTAGTGAAATTCAGCTGCTGGCTCAAGCCAGTAATACAGGCGCCCACCAGAATATTGGTAACGTCGAGAATCAGCTCTTCCTTAATTCTTTGAGCATCGCCGCCGTCCTGAGAGTATCCCATTAATTCAGCCAGCTCATTGGCGCCGTTCATGCCGAAAAATATCACCACTTCGCCCCGCAAGGGCCCCACAAACGACTGTCGGGTGGCGATGATGGGCGTATCGCCAAGTCGCTTGCTCAGTTCCGGATCGGCCTGGGATTTAAGGGAGTAGAGCTTCGGCGCGGACAGGACAACAAAGGTTTCAATCAGGCGAGCAAGCCTGTTAGCGCCCTGCCCCATGGCGATATTGAATATTTCCTGCAGCGCGTCTAACTGGTCTCGAGTAAACATCTTTAAAGTAAACCGATATCGTGAATACGCTTTCTCAACAATTCCGTGGTGACGGGTTTACCGATAAAGCAGGCCGCCCCCAACGCCAGCACTCTCTGCTGCGCCTCGGGCTGAATATCGGCGCTGATGACGCAGACAATTGTGTTCGCTTCCGCTTCCTTCAGCTTTTTTAGCACGGTGTAGCCGTCCATTTCCGGCATGGTTAAATCCAGAAACATAACATCAGCCTTACCGGCATAATAGGCGTCCATCGCTTCTTTACCATTACGGGCGAACGTGATTTCCACATCGCTAAGCTGCGGAGGCAGAGCGTTCATCACCATTCTCCGTGACAGTGACGAGTCGTCTGCAATAACAATATTCATTGTCATAGGCATTCTCCATTGCGGGCCGTACCGTTTAAGTATAGACAATGAAAAACAGCTGGTGCGGAATCGCCTCTAGCTGAGGGAAATAAGCGTTTGGGAAGCTACAGAGAATGGGTGTCGATGTTTTCGACGTAGTCCAGCAACTGAGGGTAAAAGCCCATAAAGCAGGCTTCCAGCGCCTGATAGTGCAGTTCCACTTCCTCGCCTGCGCCATACATCGTGGTGCGCCGGCTCAGTCTGGCGGCGATGTTGTCCAGCGATCGGTAGATATTCGGCAGGCGCGCATAGCCGTTCAGCCAGTCATGTTCGGTCATATGGCTCACAGTGCGTTGCGCCCTTGGCGGCATCAGCTCATATTCTTCCAGAAGTGACGCATAGACGCCGCCAGCGAACGCTTCCAGTGAATCGGCATGCCAGTCTCGCCAGCTCCGAGCCAGGTAATGATCAAACGCCACATCCACAATAATTCCAGCGAAACGGCGCCGGGCGGGAGAAATCAACGCCATGGCCTCTTTGACCAAAGCATGATTATCCGTATACAGGTCGATAGCCCGGTGCAGACGTATTCCTGTGGCTACCGACGCCGGCAAATAATGCAGCTCCGCGCCCTTTACGAAATCGCCAAGTAAGTTACCGGTGAATGATGTCGCGGAAACATCCGCCAAATGGAAGTGCGCCAGGAAGTTCATAAGAAGCTAAGTAGAAAGGAACAACGGTATACGGGAAGCCCTCCCTGGCCTCCATGCGGTTAACGATAGCGGGCGATAATTTCGTCGATTTTACCTTCGCTGCGCATCTTCGCCAGCGTCTCGTTGAGCAAGTCAACGTACTGTTGCGGCGTATCCACATTCAACGCCAGATACATCTCCGCCTGGTTGAAAACATAGGCCGGCTGCGGAGAGGGATATCCCGCCTGTTTCGCATAATACGGGCCGGAATAAGGGCCGGAGATCCACAAGTCGATGTACTTGCCATAAAGACGCTTTAGGTTCAGCGTATCATCATCGATCAGGCTGACGTTCACGCCTTTCTCAATCAGATACTCGCTGGCGATATCGCCTTTGTATCCGCCCACCCGGTACTTCTTCAGATCCTCAATGCTGGTGATGCTCATGGACTCATTGGGGCGACTGAACGCCACCCAGGAATCCTCCACCAGCGGCCCCACCCATTTGAACATGCTCTCGCGCTCTTCTGTACGAGTGGTGGAGAATACGCCGCGATAGGCCTTGCGCTGGGCGTGTTCAAAGGCGTAATGCCAGGCGCGCAGCTTCATGTTGTAAGGCAGTTTGGTGCGTTCGAACAACATTTTCACAATATCCGCCGAGACGCCGTATATCTGGTCGCCGGAGTGTTCGTACTCACTATTGTTCATGCTCATGTTGTACGGCGGGTAGTTTTCCGTAACTAGAAGAAATGTCTCCACTTTTTCCGCTGCAGACGCGGCGCCCGCGCACAGAGTCAGCGCCAGCAGTAGAGATTGAAAAGAATGTGCGATCAAAAATTTAAAGACCCGCATTTCGAACAGATGCTCCCCTTTTGGAAATAGTTTTGCTCAAACTAGTTTGGTTCTTGTTTGGAAGATTCGCCAGTATATCAGCTAATTAGCATAGGAACGCGGAAATAGCGCTGACGCGCCGCAATTTCAGCGTTATGATGATCACCTGAAGAGACCGGAAACACCCGAATCCCCCTGACATGCAAAGACAGGGCGAAAATGAATTTAATCGTGTAAAATTAATTGGCCCAAAGTTGATAAGTACAGCCACATGGGCTATTTACGATAAAGGGAAAGCAGAGCAAACTACTCGGAAATAAAATGGATTTAAGGTGATGGACATGCCGACTCTGGTGCAAGCAATATTCGGAAGGGGACAAGCCAAACTCAAACGGCTGCTGAAGGACTACCCGCCCTATCAGGCCCCGCATTCACAGGAACCGTTTTCCTTAACGATTGAGCAAGCCTACGCCAATCTCAACTACCTGATCGCAGAAAAAGCCAACCGTCTGGTTATTTACGGCGAACTGCTACGCAAGTTCGGTCTGGACCTGGACGAAGGGCTGCACAACGCTTCGCCGGAAGCCTTCTTGCGCGATCTTCACGCCTGGGCCTATAAACACTGGCCGGAAGTCTACGAACCGCATCTGGCGCGAAAAGACATATGGTTGAATTCCAAACGGGACGGCGATCATATTGTTTTCTCCATGTTGATGGACACCGCTATCGCCCTGGGTGAAATCGTGGTGAAGCATCGCCCGCGCACTTATTGGGGCCTGGATCTAAGCAACAGCAGCTGGCGCCTGCGTTACGTCAGCTATCAGCGGCCGGTATTGCTGGGCGTTCCCGACCCATACCAGAATAATGCATTCATGGCGCTGGACTTCGAGAACACCGCCTTCTTCCATTATTCCAATATTCTGGCCACGCCCCAGCCGGCGCAGCCATTGGGCGTCAAAGTCCTGTACGCCCTGCGCGAAGAAGAAACCCTGACCCAGGACCCCGCCGGCTTGTTCGGCAGACGGGCGTAGCTTGCGCCGTACGCCCGTAGCGTTGTGAGTTAGTCGCTGTTCAGGGGTTTCTCCAGGTCAATGACATACAGGGTGTTGGCGTCTACGCGCCCTGTAGCTGGTATTATTTTTTGCGCTACATTCCCATTCTGCTCAGCCACCGCGAAATCATCGTCATTGATCACCGCCACTTTGTTGGCATCCATAATCCACAACCCTTCCAGCTTATCGTGCGGATAATTCATCTGCGCCAGCAAGTCGACCACCAGGGTCTTGCGCACGGGTTGCACGCCCGCCGCCGCAAGCTCGTCCCAGCTTAGCTCCTCCAACGCCTTACCATTGATTTGCATGCCGGTCTGCGAATCAAAGTCTCCGCTGACGTCCGTCGCCCCACGCAGATCAATTTTATATAAACGCTTATATTTGGCTTTTTCACCCGCGAACCCGCCGTCCCTTTCCACCATCAGAAACTCATCTTTGGAAATCGCGGCGATTTCCGAGTTGGACAGGTTGTCCGCTTCCTGACGATACAGATACTGATGGGCCTCACCTGTCGCAATATCCAACGTCAGAATGCGCGTCAGGGTTTTATTCTTCACCGCTTTTTTAGAGGGATTGAACAGCGTGGATTGCATGACGCCTACAAGACGTTGCTCATCCGGCGTAATCGCCAGTCCTTCCATGCCGCGATTAGGTCTTCGATTGGCGAACACTTTCGGCAGTTTACGACCGCCCGTCCCTGTTCCGAACGGATTAAGACGCTCCAGCTCATAGCCTGCAGAAGAGTAATGCACGATATGGGGGCCATATTCATCGCTCACCCAAAAGCCCCCATCCTTGAGCGCTGCGATACCCTCAGGATCAAGTCCGTAGGGATCGAAACCCAGTACGCGACCAGCGTAATCATAAGGCGTTTCCCCCGTCGCCCCCATGCCTTCCGGGTTAGGCAGCCCCGTAATAGGCTCACCGCCGGGCGCATGCAGGGTCAGCGTGCGTGCAATTCGCAGCTCGCCATTGCCGAGGCGCTCCACTTCAGCGATACGTGGCGAGTAACCTGGCACAGGGAACTTTTTACCTTTCCCCTCTGGCCCATCAAAGTCCACATTGGGACCACGATCCGTCAAGACATAGAAATGGTTGGGTTTAAGGGGGTGTCCCGTCATGGCGGAGCCAAATCCGCCATTGCGTACTTCCACGCCATTATCCAGTTTCTTTATTACCGAATAGGCGAGCGCGCCGACCAGTTCTTCCTGCGCTGACGCGGTGGCGACAATAGCGCTCAAACAGAACGTAAATGCGCCCTTACTGAGAAATGTTCGCATAGTGATTCCTTAAAGAAGACGTTAAGCCCTCTTCTGATATCAACCTTGCATGACAAATTCATGAAAATTTATCATTTTTTGAACAACTCTCTGAAAAATAAGCAATAAACTCTCACGGTTTCACAGAAACATGAACTATAGTTAATGCGTGCGCGAAGGACATTCATTTTGCGTGCGGCCGATCAGTACCTCGTTAGCTAACTGGCGGCGATAACAACTAAAGATACCAATCCGCTTTTCAGGGACATCCAGGACTGTACACAATGCTTTGCTGTTCATTCGGCCGCGGTTTACTGCGCGCCTTGCCCAGACATTCCTTATTACGCGGCGACGCCAAATCGCCACTCTCCAGTTCTCCCACTCTGCGTGCGCGGCGCTTGGTTCTGGCGGTATGCGCGCCGGCGTTGCTACTCAGCGTCGCCGCCTGCCGGCAGACTGAGGAGGCCACGGACACAACGCCAGATGCGCCTAATACAGGTAGGCCAGAGGTGGTTCATTTGCAACAAGGCTGGTCCAACGCCACCCGGGACCAGGCTCAGTTCGCCTCTTTCGGTTCGCGCATCGTTCCCTATGACTGGCTTCTACATCTGGAACAGGCGGATAACGCAGCGCCGTTCCTGGCCGCTGCGCATATGGATGAACTGGGATTCCTGAGCGCGCCGGCGTCCGAACACAACCCTGACGCACTGCCTGTAGGCTTCGCCAAAGATGTGGACGCCAACGGAGTCGCCTGGGCGGGATTGGGATGCGCCGCCTGCCATACGGCGGAAGTGCGTTATCAGGGAAAAAGCATCCGTATTGACGGCGGCTCAGCGCTGATCAACTACAGCGGCCTGGAATTCGCTATTCGCGACAGCATACAAGCGACGCTGGCGCAACCCGAGAAATTCTCCCGCTTCGCAAAAGCGTTATCAGCCGAATCAGAAGCACAACTGAAAGCAGCCCTACAGCAGCGCCTGGACTATTTCTCAGAGCGTTTCGCCATGAACAGCACCGAGGTCCCCTACGGTCGCGGAAGGCTGGATGCATTCGGGCAGATCTTTAACGTGGTCACCTCTGAAATCACTCATCAACCGGAAAACCGCCGCTCGCCCGATGCGCCAGTAAGCTTTCCCGTACTCTGGGGCACTCCACGCATGGATCTGGTGCAATGGAACGGCTCCGCCAGCAACGCCGCTCCAGGACCATTGGCGCAAAACGTGACTACCGCGTTAGCGGTATATGGCGCAGCGACTGTAGATGGCCACAGCGAACTGCCCGGTTATCCCAGCAGCGTCAATTTCGGCAATCTGGGCGATATTCAAAAGCGCAATGAAGCCCTGCTGGCGCCGAAGTGGCCGGAATCGATTCTTGGCAAGTTGGATACGCAGCGAGTAGAGCAAGGGCGCAGTCTATACGCGGAACGCTGTCTCTCCTGCCATACGCTGACGGACCACAACGCGCCTGACGCGAAGATCAATGTCGCTCTGACGCCGCTTGATGAAGTCGGCACCGACCCGAAAATGGCCATGAATTTCCTGCTCGCCAGCGCACAAAGCGGACCTTATCAGGGACGAAAGCTGATGGTATTCGGCGGCGCGGCGCTCGGAGCGACGGAGCCCAGCATCAAGCTGGTCATTCACGCCGCCATCGGGGCCATCGTGCGTCATCCCATCGCCGCCACTCTGGATGTCGCGGAAGCCTCACATCCCAGCGGCAAACCCAGCGCGACGGCGATCCCACGCTATTACAAAGGGCGCCCGCTGGATGGCGTCTGGTCGTCCGCTCCCTATCTGCATAACGGCTCCGTTCCCAACCTGCAATCACTGCTGTCGCCGCCGGAACAACGCCCGCAAACATTCTATGTCGGCGATCGTGAGTTCGATCCCGTTAAGGTTGGCGCCAGCACACAACAGGTTCCCGGCGCGACGCTGTTCGACACGCGTCTGCCCGGAAACAGCAATGCAGGGCACGTATTTGGCGTGGATCTGAGCGCTGACGAAAAGCAGGCGCTGCTCGAATATCTGAAATCTCTATAACAACGCAATAAGAACGAAATAGGTGCGAAAGGAAAGGATATGACCTCCAAGGGAAGTATGAAGTTTGTCCAGCAAAAACGCAGCGCGCCGCTGCGACTGATCAAATGGCTAACGCTCGCCGTTATCGTATTGGTCGTCGCCGCATGCGCCGGGTTCGCCTGGTTTGTGCTGTATCCCAATAACAGCCTGCCGGCAGCGGAGCCTGTCGATAAATATGTGTATCTGGATCAGGGCTGGGATGGGGACAACGCGTCCTTGCGGGAACTTTACTATTACACTCCGCAGGGGGTTTCCATGCCCCAGGGCGCATCCGCTGGGGCGGTGCGCTATAACTGGTTCATACACTTGGAGGAGCCATTCAGCGAACAACGTCTGGCGGACCCGGAACGCATGCGACTTTTCCGCTTTGTCGTCGACCCTGTTCCCAGCGCGGCCAACCCTGATCAACTTCCGTTGGGCTTCAGCAAACACCTTGATCCAGCAATCGGCGAGGAAGTACTGGATGTCTCCTGCGCCGCCTGCCATAGCGGCGAACTGCACTATCAACGCGATGGCGTCCGTTATGCCGTGCGCGTCGATGGCGGTCCCGCCATGCACGCGCTCACCAGCATGGAGCGCGGCGCGTTTGCGCCGACTTTGGTGGCCTCTCTGTTTTATACCGCCGTCAATCCCTGGAAATTCGACCGCTTTGCGCAGAAAGTGCTGAGCGATCGCTACCCGGAAGGCAAAGATGAGCTGCGCTCCGCCTTGTGGAGCAGTGTCGGCGGGTTTGTCGGCGCAGGCCAGAACAACCCTCTGCGTAAACTCTACCCGGTGAATGAAGGCTACGGCCGCACCGACGCCCTGGGCCGCATCGGCAATACACTGTTCGGCGACCACCTGAGCGCGTCCAACTATCAAGTCGGCGCAGCGCCAGTCAGCTATCCCTACCTGTGGGATATCTGGAAATTCAACTGGGTGCAGTATAACGGCTCGGTGGCGCAGCCTCTGGCGCGCAATATTGGCGAGGCGCTTGGCGTCGGCGCGCGCATTGATCTGGTCAACGCCGACGGCTCCCCCGTCCCTCCCGGCGAGCGCTTCCACAGCGCCGTGCGTATCGAAGATCTCGCCCGTATCGAAAGCGCATTGCAAACGCTCAAGGCGCCCACCTGGCCGGAAGAAGTATTCGGTCCCGTGGATCAAGACCTCGCCGCCCAGGGCGAAGGATTGTTCCGACGCTATTGCCAGGGTTGTCATGGTCCTCATGAAGCCAATGTCGCCGATCTGGAGATCAATGCGCCCCTGAAACCCGCTCCCTGGTCGGAATGGATGATTTCCGTAGCGCCGCTCAGTGTGGTCGGCACCGATCCCAGCGCCGCCCAGGCCTTTATCGACAAGCACTATGACCTGTCAGCGACCGGATTGAGCAATCAGGATATCGACGACGCTTTACGCCCTTTGTTTACGCAACGCCTGATCCGTGAGGTGCGCGCCGGACTGAGACAGATCATCGCACTGCGCCAGGAGCGGGAGTTGCCTCTTGGCGACCTGCCGGAGCTGCTGGCGGCTTACCCCGCCAACGACGTCGTTCCCGTCGTCGCGCCGATTGGCGATTTCTCCGCTATTGCCGCAGCGCTTAACAGTCTGTCCACACAAGAAGATAGCGCTTCCTCGAAAACGTCCTATCGTCCCCATTACGTGGAAAGCTGCGACTTGCTCTGCCTTAACGGGAAATTGTTAAGACTCACCCAACAGGGAACCAAAGACATCGACAACCTGCTGGCGAAGCAGGACATCCACAGACTGTCGGAAGGTTTGGCGCTAAATCTCATTGGCGTCCTGGTGAAAAACCGTTACTACGCCGACAACAATATCGACTATGCGCAGCGCCAATGCCTGGAAGGCTTCGGCACGCTTGACCTGCCGCAGGAAGTCGCAGGTTATAAGCCACGCCCTCTGGCGGGAGTCTGGGCGACGCCGCCCTTCCTGCACAACGGCTCGGTGCCAAATCTCTATCAGCTGTTATCGCCGCCCGAGCAGCGGGAAAGCCGTTTTCAGGTGGGCTACAGAGATTTCGATCCCCAACGCGTCGGCTTCGTTTCACAGCCGCCACAGGGCGCAGACGCCAACGGCTTTTGGTTCGACACCCGTTTGCCCGGCAACAGCAACAGCGGTCACGCGTTCTCCGCCTCCGTGACGGATTGGCGCGCGTTCCTGCGGGACTCGGAGGCGAATCCGCTGCCCAAAGGCGTCATCGGCCCCATGCTCACGGAGAAGCAGCGCATGGCGATTATCGAGTATCTGAAAGTGCATCGTGATGCGCCGGAAACGCCTCTGGAATTCAGGCCTCCCGGATGCGCGACAGCCTCGGCAAACTGAGCGCCGAGCGGCGCTTGCAGCGTCTGACGGTGAAGAAAAGAGGCCTACAAAGGGGGCTTGCAACAGCCTGCTGTTAAGTCGACAATGCGGCCTTTATTGGTAATACTAACCGACTATTGCGCCTTTCCTCCGGCGTACGCTAGGAGAGGGCATGGAAGCTATTTCTTCCAAAGGAACATAAGTTAGTCAACTTTTTGGAGATGGCCAAATGCCTCGCCATAGCTATACGCTAGCTTGCTTAGTGTTTGTGTTGCTTTTTGCCCGAAGTTTGGAGGCGGCCGATGGCGTGCCTCCGTTCAACGTGGACAAAGGCCTCGACATGGCAGGGCTGACGCCGCATCTGGCGTTGCTGGAGGACCCATCGCAATCCCTGCGCTTTGAAGAAGTCAGCTCCCCTGAATTCGCCGACCGCTTTAAATCCACGGGAGGCCAATCCCCTAATTTCGGCTTTTCAGAATCCGCCTGGTGGGTCAAATTCACGCTGCATAACACCACTGCGGAAGAGTTAGCGGTCACGTTACGCCAGGACTATCCTCTGATCGATCACCTGACGCTTTGGGAGCCACTGGCTGACGGTTCCTGGAAACGCCACGCCACAGGCGACCGCCTCTCTTTCTACTCCAGAGACGTCGAGCACCGCGACTACTTATTTCCTCTGAAGCTGCCAGCCAATGCGTCCTACACCTACTACATGCGCTTCAGCAGCGACGGCTCCATGAACATCGGCCTGTCCCTGTATGCGCCAGATGCTCTGCTGGAACATATCGGCAAGGAGCAACTCGCCTACGGCGCTTACTACGGCGGCTTCCTGGTCCTCGTTATCTATAATTTTTTCATGTTTATCGCGGTTCGCGACCGCACTTTCGCTCACTATCTGCTGTACGTCACCAGTTATGGCCTGTATATGGCGGTGCATAACGGACTGACGTTCCAGTTTTTGTGGCCGAATTTTCCCTGGTTCGCCAATCACAGCCTGTTGATCCTGCTGATTCTTTCCTTGCTGGGAGCGTTACAGTTCGCCCGCTCGATTCTGGTGACGCAGCAAATTGCGCCCCGAACCGACTTCGCCGCCAGAGTGTTGGAGTGGCTGATGCTGATCAGCCTGGCCTGTACGCCGTTCTTTACCTACCACACGATGATCGTGCCGATATCCCTGCTGACCTTCGTCATCGCCGCCCAATTACTGTTGATGGGCGTACTGGCGTTAATGGCGGGATCGCGCCCTGCGCGCTATTACATGACCGCCTGGACGGCGCTGTTGATCGGCGTGCTGGCCTACATGCTGAAAACCTTTGGCCTGCTGCCCCATAACGTGCTGACCCAGAACGGCTTTCAGATCGGCTCACTGACGGAAATGGTGTTGCTGTCTCTGGCGCTGAGTAGCCGGGTCAACGAACTGCAGCGTAAAACCTACACGGACGCCCTGACCGGCCTGTTCAACCGCCGCCATTTCGATGACAAGTTCGCAACGGAATTTCATCGCGCTCAACAAAGCAAACAGCCGCTGACTCTGCTGGTCATCGATATCGACTGCTTCAAGCAGTTCAACGACACTTACGGCCACAACGTCGGCGACCATGCGTTGAAGGAGGTCGCCCGCATACTGGCGAAAGGCGTACGTAAGCCGAACTGTCCCTGCCGTTACGGCGGCGAAGAGTTCGCTGTCATCCTGCCCAATACCGACCACGAAGCCGCCATGAGCCTGGCCAATCGCCTCAGAGTCAAAGTGGCGGAAGAAACCGAGTCTGGCTACAAGCTATCCATCAGCGTTGGTGTGGCGAGTATGAATCACGATGAATTCGACTGCCCCAACAAACTGTTCGAACGCGCGGACTACGCGCTGTACACGGCGAAACAGCAGGGCCGCAACAGAGTGGTGGATTATCGCTCCTGCGCCCCGCGCCGGGAGTCGGATACATCGAAAGAAGGTCTGGTGGGCGCTGAGAGCTGATCAAAGCCTGTCACCGCAGCGGCGATGATGGTTACGCCAAGGAATAGGAACTATTCATGAGAACAGTTCCTGACGATTTAAAGACTCTCAATAAACTGACTGATCGCGCGCCAGTATTCGGGATACATGCTGATGTCGTTGTGATCCGCTCTATCCAGCGTGACTGTCCGTTGCGGACCGCCCCAGGCCGCCATCAGCCGCTGCCCGTGCTCCATCGGCACAACCCGGTCCCTCCCCGCCAGCAAAGCCAGCGCAGGCGCTTTGATCGTCGCCGCATGAGCCAATGAATTAAAAGGATGACGCACCAGCAGACCGACCGGCAACCAGGGGTAATGTTGCTTGCCAACGGCAGCCAGACTGTCAAATGGCGTGGTCAACACCACCGCCCGCACCGGACGGCGATCCGCCAGCTGCACCGCCACGCCGGAACCCAAACTACGTCCCAGCAGAACGATATGTTGGGGGTCGATTTTCAGCTTGCGCGTGAGATGGTCATATAAGGAGACGGCGTCGCCCACCAACGCCTCTTCTCCCGGAGAGCCCTCGCTGTCGCCGTAGCCCCGGTAGTTCATCAGCAGAAAGGACTCCACCGGTAACTTTTCCATTTCCCAGGCGTTCCAGGACACCTCTTCGCCATTGCCGCCAAAGTACAGCAGCAACGGCTTGCGTGCGGAAATCTCTCCCCGTTGAAACCAACCGGACAAGGTCACGCCATCATGCTCAAACTTAAACTCTATGGACTTCAACCTGCTGCGATTGCCTGCGTCCACCGCCTGCGGGAAAAAGATCATCCGGTCCTGATATAACCAGAAGAACGCTACGCCGGAAAAGCAGATAAGCAGAAGAGTGCTGATAAGAGCCCACATGAATGTTCGCGCCTTAGCCCAGGATTGTCTCATGTTCTAATTGTCATTCCGTCCGCCAGAGAATAGCGATAAGCCCGATAGGCCGGCGCTGCTCCGATTAATACGCCCGCCAGGATGATGCCGCCCAGGACGGCCAGGTTATCCACGGTCAGCGGGTCCACGCCGATAAACAGACCGAAGTAACTCTCCAGCGCCGGCTGAGCGGCGAACAGCGTCAGAAACAGCATTGCGACGCCGACCAGCACGCCGCAAACCGCCATCAAACCGGCTTCGATCATCAGTAGAACGAAAATATGACGCGGCTTGGCGCCAACGGAACGCAGGATAGCCATTTCCCGGCGGCGTTCGTTCAACCCTGACCAGATTACCGTCAACATGCCGATCAAGCCAGTCGCGACGACAAATGCCGACACGGCGAGCAAGGCGACCTCCGCCACGCCCATCATGCTCCACAGCTCCTGCAGCGCTACGCCGGGCAGGATAGCCAGCAACGGCTCTCCGCGATAATTATTGATCGCACGTTGCAGAGTGAAGGTGGCGAGTTTGGAGTCCAGTCCAACCAGAAAGGCGGTTATCAGCTTGGGTTGTAAATCCGCATGCCGCGCCTGCTCCGCGCTAATCGAACCACTGGGCGCGCCGCTGTCCCATCCCAAATGGATAGCTTCAATGCCTTCCAGGGAGACGTGCACGGTGCGATCCACCGGAGTGCCGGTCTTCTTCAAAATGCCGACGACTTTGAAAGGCTTATCATCATGATTGGCGAAACTCACTTCGCCGGCGCCGTGAGAAATCACAACGGACTGACCAAGTTTATAACCCAGTTTCTCCGCCACTTCCGCGCCTAATACGGCGTCGTATACATCCTCAAAACGGCCGCCGTCGCTAAACGCCAGCTCACGTTTGGCCCCGTAGCGGAAGTGCTCAAAGTAATCCGTATTGGTGCCCAGCACGCGAAAGCCGCGATGTGAGTCGCCTAACGATAACGGGATGGTCCATTTCACCCGTTTCATGCCGGCCACTTCCTGGTAGCTATGCCAGGAAATATTGTTAGTGGCGTTGCCGATGCGGAAAACCGAGTACAGCAAGAGCTGCACGGAACCGCTGCGAGCGCCCACAATCAGATCGGCGCCGGATATGGTGTTGGCGAAGCCGGCTTTGGCTTCCCGACGAATGTTGTCCACGCCCAACAGCAGCATAACGCTGACGGCGATGGAGAAAATAGTCAGCAGCGCCGTGGTCTTGCGATTCAACAGGCTGCGTAACGTCAAACTGTAAATAGACATCGAAAAGCGGCTCCTGCAGGTCAAGATTCCGGTGGCTGATAAGCGCGATTGATTTCCGCCAGGCTGACAGTGCGATCAAACAGGTCCTGCAAAGCAGGATCATGGCTGACGAACACCAGCGTCGATCCACTGGCGGCCACTTCCTGAAACAGCAGCTCGATAAACGCCACACGGGCGTCCGTATCCAGGGCGGAGGTAGGCTCATCGGCGATAATCAGCCCTGGCGAGCCGATAAGGGCCCGCGCCACGGCGACCCGTTGTTGCTGCCCCACACTCAGGTCAGTCACCGGCCTGCGCCCGAGTTTGGCCACATCCAGACGCAAATGAGAAAGCAGGCGCTCCGCTTCCTGCGTCAGACTCGCGCCGCGGGCGCTCACTCTTTGCCGCCGCGCCTTGGAGAAGCGGCAGGACAATGTCACGTTATCCACCAGTGACAGGTAAGGAATCAGATTAAACATCTGAAAAATGAAGCCGATGTTGTCCGCCCTGAAACCGTCCCGGCCTGAAGCGCCAAGCGCGCTCAGTTCGGTATCCATCACCCTGATGCTTCCCTCCCTGGGCTGGATCACGCCTCCAAGCAGGCTCAGCAGCGTCGTTTTGCCGCTGCCGCTGGCGCCGCGCAGAAAGATGCGTTCCCCCTCCCGCACCTGCAGCTCGGGAATATCCAACACATCATCATCGCTCCCTGGCCAACGAAACTTCAGACCTTCCAGCTGCACAAGGGCGCGGGCCGGCGCAGGTTTAACCGTCGCGTCTCGCTCAGGCGCGATGGCGGGTTCGCTCACATTCTGCATGACGCCATTCTCACTACTTACAAATTAATCTGATGTTTTTCCGGGCTCAGTTCTATGGCAGTCTGCCCCTTCGGCCCGATCACCTGTACGTCCAGATCTTTCAGGCCAGGGAAATACTTGAACAACAAAACGTCCACTGCGGTAAGCTTGCCCGCGTCGCCGCACTCGAAGATGTAAGAGGCGTCGATATCGGAGTGGCCGTGCTCATGATGGTCATGATCATCTTCGTCATCACCGTGTTCATGCTCATCATGAGCCGCTTCCTCGTGCTTGCCGCCGTCTTCGTCGTATTCGAAAACATCGCCGTCCACTTCCGCCGACAGCAGCTTACAACCTGCGGCCGGGGTCAGGCCAAACAGTTCT
The DNA here is from genome assembly GCF_018986435.1 of Hahella sp. HN01. Lineage (GTDB taxonomy): Bacteria > Pseudomonadota > Gammaproteobacteria > Pseudomonadales > Oleiphilaceae > Hahella. The sequence goes on from NZ_JAHMIN010000026.1 coordinate 55,532, forward strand.
TCACCCTTATTGAGCAAGACCGCCGCCTTCTCCACCTGCTGACGTTCCGCCTCAGTAGCGGGAGCATGTTCAAAACCCACTAGGTTCATCGCGGGGCTTTCCAGCTCAACGACCAGATTTCCCTCTTCCAGCGCCAGCTTCATCGTCGCCGCGCCATGCACATGCGCCCCATGCTGCTCAAATTCTTCGGCGTGCGCGAACTGGCTGGCCGCTAACACCATCATACCGACCCACAGGCGATTTCTATAACTCATAAATTTAATGCTCCTGAACTTAGAGAGTGATTCTTCCGCTTGGTTTTTTATGTTATAACATAACGAAACGAAATTGTTATAGGGCGAATTAAATTCAAAAAAGTTAATCTTGGGTTCGCGCAGCCATACAGTATGTTGCACTTGCTGTTGCGTGGTGTTGCGCCTGGCCAGGGTTGGGAACGGCTGTCAGCGGTCTGGATCGCCTTTCCACGTTTTGACGAAACTACTGATTCCATAGGATATTTATGAACAGATTGCTCTCGACGCTGATCGCGCTCGCATTCTCCTCCCTGCTTTCCAGCGGCGTACTCGCGGAGGATTTCAAGACCGTACAATGGCAGGACCTGATCCCCAAGTCCGCGCAGCAAAAAACTGTTAGCGGAACCGTGGAGCATGGCCAGATCGCCATGGAGCCGCCGCCCCAGGCCAGCGCGCCAATCGTCCCGGAGCTGAACAAACAGAAAGTTCGCATAGCGGGCTTTGCAGTGCCTTTGGAAGGCGACGAAAGCGGGGTGACCGAGTTCCTGTTGGTGCCGTACATGGGCGCATGCATCCACGTACCGCCGCCGCCCTCTAACCAGATCGTTTACGTCAAAGCCAAAAAGAAACCGTTACCGTTGGACTACCTCTACGACGCGTTCTGGGTATCCGGGGCGATCAGCGTGGAGACAGTAAGCAGCGAGCTGGCGGAGAGCGGCTACAGCATGCAGGCGGACGCCTTCGAGCCTTATCAGTACAACTAAGCGGCCAGACATAATTCCAGAGCCAGCTCCTGATCTCGACTACACTTTAAGTATCCGCGCTCCTGCGGAGCTTTAATGGAAGTTGCATCGACAAACCGGGAGAATGTTTGTGGCCAGCGAGTATCAGCCGGATTCTCTGGATATCCTCAACCATCAGGGCAGCGTACAGCAAAAACTGGAATATCTGCTGGAAAATCTCCAGCAGACCTACCCTTATATCTGCCGCATCGCCATCGCCATTTACGACGCCTTGCAGGATCAGCTCAAAACCTTCGCCTCCGCCGGCTCCAGCCATCCCCTGCTGGAGCACTATCAGACGGCGCTGCACGAAGTCTCCTCCCTGCAACATATGAAAGACAACAGGTTCATCCGCGTCATCAATGACATCGGCGATGAACTGGGCGGTGGAGAGAGTCCAACCCAGCACACGGAAGCCCTGCTGAAAGCCGGGTTTCACGCTTCTTACACCTTTCCCATGCGCTACAACGAGCGCTTTCTCGGCTTCGTGTTTTTCAACGGCGCGGAAAAGGACTGTTTTCAGGGCCGGGCGCTGGTGGATATGGATATGATCGGACACATGATCACTCTGATCGTGTACAACGAGCGCAGCAATATCCGCACGCTGATCGCCACGGTCAAATCAGCCATGCTGCTGACCCACTCCCGCGACCCCGAAACCGGCGGCCATCTTGAACGCATGGCGCGCTACTCCAGACTGATCGCCGCGCGTCTGGCGCCGAAACACGGCTTCTCCGACGAGTATGTGGAGCACATTTGCCTGTTCGCGCCCTTGCATGATCTCGGCAAAATAAAAGTGCCCGACAGCATTTTGCTCAAACCAGGTCGGCTGGAGGAAGAAGAACTGGATGAAATGCGTCGCCATCCGATGTACGGACATGAATTAGTGGACGCCTTGATTAATAACTACGGCCTCAATGGCGTCAGTCATGTGAACATGCTGCGCAATATCGTGCTGTATCACCATGAGACTCTGGATGGTGGAGGCTATCCCGAGCATTTGCGCGGCGAAGATATTCCCATTGAATCCCGAATTGTCAGCGTCGCCGACGTCTTCGACGCGCTTACCAGCGCCCGTCCCTACAAGCCAGCCTGGGACAATGACAAAGCCTTCGCCGAACTCAAGCGTCTGGCGGGAAACAAATTAGACAGGGGGTGTGTGGTGGCGCTGATGGATTGCCGCAAACAAATTGAAGAAATCCAACAGCGCTTCCGCGAGAACGAATACGGTTAAAGTGGTCGATACACCAGCACTTTGCGCCCGTTTCCGTTGAGATGACTGGCGTGCAACTGACTCATAACGCCTTTGTCGCAGAACAGCAGGTAACGGGTTTCTCCGTCCAGCTCCGCCATGCGGATTTCCAGCTCGTAGAAAGGCACCTGCAGAATTCTGTTGTTGGTCAGCATCAACGGCGCCTTTTCCTGCTCGTTGGGGTGACGAATGTCGATAATCACGTCGTCCAGCGAAGGCGTCGACACCACTTCCACTTCATCCACGGTCAGTTCCGACTGCATGATCTCGTCGATGTTGATCGCCCGGCGGTTGGCCAGCGCCTGTTCCAGCACTTGCATATCGAAGCGCTTCTCATCGTTCTCAATGCGATAATCCCGCGCTTTGGTGGTGGGGCGGTCGGAGATGACGCCACAGTATTCCGGCATGTTGCGGGCGAACTCTTCCACGCCAATCTGGCTGGCCATGCGGATAATGTCCTGTTTATCGGTAACGATCAGCGGACGCAGCACCAGCATGTCAGTGGCGGAATCAATCACATTCAGGTTGGTCAGAGTCTGACTGGACACCTGCGCCACACATTCGCCGGTAACCAGCGCCGTGGCGGACAGATCACGCGCGACCTGGGTCGCCGCCCGCAACATCATGCGCTTCAGTACTACGCCCATGTTGGAGTGATAGATCTTGTCCAGAATTTCCGCCACCACGCCTTCAAAGGGAACAGTGATGAATTTGACCCGCTGGCCGCCGCCGTACTTCTCCCACAAATACAGCGCCGCCTGCTTCACTCCCACTTCGTGAGCGGTTCCGCCCAGATTGAAGAAGCAAAAGTGCGTGCGCATGCCCCGCTTCATGGTCAGGTAGCTCGCGACGCCGGAATCGTAGCCGCCGGACATCAGGGACACGACCGGCTCCAGACCGCCGACGGGATACCCGCCCAGGCCTTCGTAGCGTTTCTCCACCAAGTAATATTTATCGTCGCGCACTTCGATGGAAATAATGACTTCCGGATTCGACAGGTCCACCCCCGCCGCCTTGGTGTGCTGGCGCAGTCCTCCGCCGACGTAACGCTCCAGATCCATGGAGGTGAAATCATGCTTGCCGGCGCGCTTGACCCGCACCTGGAAGCGTTTGCCTTCCAGTTGCTCTTCGTACAACGCCTTCGCGTTCAGGTAAATAGTGTGGAAGTCCGCCAGGGGATATTCATGCACCACCAGGAAGTTGGTGATTCCGGACACCCTTTGCAGGGCTTCAATCGCCCGTTTACTGGTGCGCTCGTCGGCGTCCGGCAGCAAGACTTCAATTTTGTCCCAAGATCCTTCAACCACCACGTTTTCGTCAATTTGACGCAATACGCGACGAATATTTATGCGTAACTGCTTGACCAGATCCTTACGCACCGGTTTACTTTTAATTGTGATTTCGGGAAATAATTTGACGAGAAACTTCATAATCTGGCCTGATCCAAATCTCAGCGGGGGCGCTATTCTACTATCATTCCCCCTGTCATGCATGGGCCGATCGCCAAAAATCCCCCTGCGCGGACAACGCCAGGGAGTGATAGCCAACTTCGCCCAGACGACTTACTATTTAGACTCCATCCGGAAAACCCGCTTACCTGCGCCGCGCCGGTCATCCTTACATTACCCTGCTCCCGGATGGGCTCTTATAAATGATAACAATAGCAGATTAGGCTCTATTGGCATTGCAGCGTCGCCACCGTCACGCCTGCATACGCCGTCAGGCTCTGGCTTGCTCCCACAGCCGTCCGCCGGAATCGGAACCGCCGGCCCCGCCGGCAAGTAGAAGTATTAGAAAAGGAAAGATATAGATATGAGTAACAAAATAACCGCACGCATCGCCCCGGAAGGCAGCCTCGATCTGGTCTCACAACACGAAGTCAACCTGTTGAAGGACCGCAGCAATCGCGGCGTGTATCGCCTGTTCCGACAATGCGCCCTGGCCGTATTGAACTGCGGCAACGAGTCCGACGATCCCAACACCATTCTGGCTGAATTCGCCGATTTCGATATCCAGCTGATCCAACAGGCCCGCGGCATCAAGCTGGAGGTGATCAATGCGCCTCACAACGCTTTCGTCGACGGCAAGATGATCAAAGGGATTCAAGAGCACCTCTACGCCGTGCTGCGCGACATCATCTACGCCAACAACGTGCTGTCTCACAACACCCAGCTGAACCTGAACAACGGCGAGGATATCACCAACTTTATTTTCCATATGCTGCGGAACGCCGGCGTATTGATTCCCCGTCGTTACCCCAACATCGTCGTGTGCTGGGGAGGCCACTCCATCAGCCGGGACGAGTATGACTTCACCAAAGAAGTCGGCCACTCCCTGGGTCTGCGCGGACTGGATATCTGCACCGGATGCGGCCCCGGCGCCATGAAGGGACCGATGAAAGGCGCCACCATCGCTCACGCCAAGCAGCGCATTCAGACCGGACGCTACATCGGTTTGACCGAGCCGGGCATCATCGCCGCCGAGTCGCCAAACCCCATCGTCAACGAGCTGGTGATTCTGCCAGATATCGAAAAGCGTCTGGAAGCCTTCGTGCGACTCGGCCATGGCATCATCGTCTTCCCCGGCGGCGCTGGCACCGCAGAGGAGATCCTGTACCTGCTGGGCATTCTGCTGAACCCGGAAAACGATTCACTGCCTTTCCCGGTAATTTTCGCCGGAGCCAAGAAAAATGAAGAGTACTTCGGCCAGATCAACGAATTTATAGGCCTGACCCTGGGTAAAGCCGCTCAACGTCGTTATCGCATCATCATCGACGACCCCGAGCTGGTCGCCCTGGAAATGAAGAAAGGCATCCAGGACGTCACTTATCATCGTAAAGGCTCCAGCGATGCGTACTACTACAACTGGTTGCTGAAGGTTCAACCGCAGTTCCAGCACCCCTTCCAGCCGACCCACGAGAGCATGCGCGCGCTGGCGCTGCACCGCGAACAGCCCATTCATGAGCTGGCGGCGAACCTGCGCCGGGCGTTTTCCGGCATCGTATCCGGCAACGTCAAGGAAGAAGGCGTACAGCTGGTGGAACGTCTGGGACCATTCGAGATCAGCGGCGATAAAACTATCGTCGGCTCTTTCGGATCATTGTTAGAGTCTTTCGTGAAGCAACAGCGGATGAAACTGCCAGGCAGCAAATACGTGCCCAGCTATCGCATTGTGGATTAAGAATGCGTCTTTGCTAGAAAGGAGAAGCACTGGCGGCGGCGAGCCGCCAGCGCCCAGGGATCAGAAGTCAGCGATCAGGTTTCCTGCAGCCAACGCGCCGCATCCAGGGCGTGGTAGCTGATAATCATGTCCGCGCCCGCCCGTTTCATACTCAACAAGGTTTCCAACACCACGCTGCGTTCGTCGATCCAACCGTTGGCCGCCGCGGCTTTCACCATGGCGTATTCGCCGCTGACGTTATAAGCCGCCATCGGCAGATCGAAGCGATCGCGAAGTTTGCGCAACACATCCAGATACACCATCGCCGGCTTCACCATCAGGAAGTCCGCGCCTTCTGCTGCGTCCAGCTCCGCCTCCCGCATCGCTTCACGCAAGTTGGCCGGGTCCATTTGATAGTGCTTGCGGTCGCCGCCGGCGGGCGCGGAATCCGCTGCATCCCGAAAGGGTCCGTAAAAGGCGGACGCGTATTTCACTGCGTAGGACATGACGGATACGTTCTGGAATCCGTCTGCGTCCAGCGCACGCCGAATCGCCGCCACCTGACCGTCCATCATGGCGGCGGGAGCGACCACATCCGCTCCTGCTCGCGCGTGACTCAACGCCACCTTGGCCAACAGCGCCAGGGTGCGATCATTATCCACGCCATCGCCGCAGAGCACGCCGCAATGGCCATGTTCCGCATACTGGCATAGACATACATCCGTGATCAGCGTCAGCCCTGGCGCCGCCTGCCTGATCAACCGCAACGCCTGCTGCACCGGCCCGTCTTCCCACGCGCTGCGCCCCTGAGAGTCTTTAACTTCAGGCAGCCCGAACAGCAACACCGCCTTGATGCCGCTGCGCCAGGCGCCGACGCAAAGCTCTACCGCCAGATCCGGCGACAGGCGCTCAACCCCGGGCATCGACGCAACCGCTTCACGCTGCTGAACGCCAGGGATGACAAACAGGGGATACACCAAATCCTCCACCCGCAACGCAGTCTCCCGCACCAAATCGCGTATGGAGTTATTGCGACGTAGACGCCGGGGACGAGCCACTGGAAAAGAAGCCTGCGCCATGATCCGTTTTCCTCTCTTCGATTATTAAATTTCAGAGCGGGTTAAACCCGCTCCAGCACCATTGCAACGCCTTGCCCTACACCAACACACATGGTGCACAATGCATAGCGCAAATTATGCGCTTGCAAATAGTGGGCGGCGGTTCCCACGATGCGCGCGCCGCTCATGCCTAGAGGATGTCCAAGGGCGATAGCGCCGCCATTCGGGTTCACATGCTCGGCGTCTTCCTTCACGCCCAACTCCCTCAACACCGCGATGCCCTGGGAAGCAAACGCTTCATTCAGCTCGATCAAATCCATGTCTTCGATGCTCAGCCCAGCCAGCGCCAATGCTTTGTTCACCGCCGGAATCGGGCCGATCCCCATTACCCTGGGTTCGACGCCTGCGCTGGCGAACGCCACGATTCTGGCCAACGGCCGCAAGTGCTGGCGGTCCACCATCGCTCCTGAAGCAAGCAAAATAGCCGCCGCGCCATCGTTAACGCCGGACGCATTGCCAGCGGTGACAGTGCCGCCCTCGCCAAACAACGGTCTCAATTGCGCCAGCTTTTCAAGAGTTGTCGCTCGCGGATGTTCGTCGCTGTCCACGATTAAAGCAGGCTGCTTACGACGCTCAACCATGACAGGAACAATTTCACGATCAAAAGCACCTCGCGCCCTGGCGTCGGCATAACGTTCCTGACTACGCAACGCAAACGCGTCCTGGTCTTCCCTGCCAACGCCATACTGCACCGCCACGTTTTCCGCGGTCTCAGGCATAGAGTCGACGCCGTACTGCGCTTTCATCAACGGGTTCACAAAACGCCAGCCGATAGTGGTGTCGTATACCTCCATGTTACGGCTGAATCCTTGCTCAGACTTGGGCAAAACAAAAGGCGCCCGCGACATGGACTCAACGCCGCCGGCAATCCCCAGCCCTAGCTCTCCACATTTGATCGCCCGCGCCACACTGGCCACAGCTTCCATACCAGAACCACATAGACGGTTAACCGTCATAGCCGGCGTCGTAACGGGGAACCCGGCCAGCAATGCGCTCATTCTGGCGACATTGCGGTTATCTTCTCCCGCCTGATTGGCGCAGCCGAATACAATTTCTTCGACAACGCCTTCATCCAGGCCTGCGTTTCTTTCCAGGATGGCGCGTAAAGGAATCGCGCCAAGATCATCCGCCCTGACTCCGGCCAAAGCGCCCGCGTATCTTCCAATCGGCGTACGTACGGCGTCACAGATATAAGCTTCGCTCATTATGCGCACTCCACGGCGGTTTCCTGGACGAGCATCTTCGACAACATCGCCCTTGCAGCCTCCAGTTCATCCCGATTGACTTTGTGCTCCATGCCTGGATAGACGCGCATATCAACACTCGCCCCCATATTTATGAAGACCTCCGCGGAGTCGCGCACACGCTCCAGCGGCACCCAGCTGTCAACATCGCTGGTTCCCAGGAATACGGGCATCTCGTCAAAGCTTCCCACGCCTTCCCAAATCATGCCTTTAGGTCCGAACAGACCGCCGGTAAAGGCCACCAAACCGCCCCAACGATCAGGATTGCGGTAAACGAACTCCGCCGCCAGACAGGCGCCTTGCGAGAAGCCCATAAACACGATCTTGTAACGGGAAAATCCTCGCTCTTCCAAGGCTGCAACGGTCGCCGCCAAGGTCTCCAGGCCGTAATTCAGCCATGGTTGGTTGTCTTCCAGCGCCGCCATAAAGCCGTGGGGATACCAGGTTCTTTCCTGCGCCGAAGGCAAGGCGTACAGCACGTTATCCAAGCCGATGCGCTCGCCCACGCGGAATGTGTCTTCTTCGGTTTGCCGACGCCCATGCAGCAACACTACGGCGACTTCCGCCTCACCGGACGTATCGCCTAAGAAAGTGACTGGGGTTTTCATATGTGGATTCATTGTTTACTCCCTTAAACTAGCGTTAGGCGACTGAAGCCGCTGCGTTTTGCGGAACCTTAATGCCCAGCATCATTCTCGCCTCGTCCGGCGAGGCGATCTGTCTGCCGGTTTCCAGTGAAAAGCGGGCGATGCGCTCCACCAGCTGGGCGTTATCCCGGGCCAGCTCTTTGTAGCTGTAGTACACGTTATCTTCCATACCGGTACGGACATGTCCGCCCAGCAGGATCGTGTGCAGATTGACAGGGAGCTGGTCCTTACCTATTCCCAGGGCGGTCCAGATACTGTCTTCCGGGATGCTTTCCGCGAAGTGCAGCAGGTTCTTGCAGGTTGCCGCGGCGCCGCCGCGAATTCCCAGCGCGAAGGTGAAATACAATGGGCCGGATAAGAAGCCCTCATTACGCAGCAACAGCGATTCATTGATCACGCCGCTGTGATACACCTCGATCTCCGGCTTCACGTCATACTCACGCATGTCCAGCGCCAGCTCGCGAACCAATGCAGGGGGATTGATAAAGGGTTTGTCGCCGTGGTTGACGGAGCCGCAATTGAAAGAAGCGATCTCCGGTCTGTAACGCAGGTGATTCCAGGCTTCGTTCTTGGGCAAGTCAGCAGGCAGGTTCAAGCCTGAAGTGCTTAGGTTAATGAGTATGTCGCAGCGATCCCGGATGCGCTGCACGATCTCTCCGTAAACCTCCGCGCTGTAACTGGGACTGCCGTCATCGTTACGCGCGTGGATGTGTGCGATTGAAGCGCCTGCGTTCCAGCAGTCGTACACCGCTTGAGCGATTTCTTCCGGAGTGTAAGGCACTCCAGGATTTTTCTGACGGCTGGTGATGCCGCCGTTAACCGCAGCAGTAATAATCAGCTTGTTCACTTTTCAGATTCCATACAAAGCAATGATTAATCAGGTACAGGATGCCGACGCCTCGCCGCGTTGCGGCAGCGAGGCCAGATATATGCCAGCTCCAATTAACACGCCTCCTGCGATTTCCCGCATAGTGAGCAGGTTTCCTGTAAGAGCGAAAGTAATTAAGGTGGCGAACAAAGGAGACAGGAACAAAAAGCCGCTGGCGTGCACAGCGCTGCCCAGCCGCAAAACCTGAAACCAAAGCCCCATCGCTCCGGTGGTCGCCGGAATGGCGAGCCACGCAAATGCGCCCCAGACAGACAAACTGACCGGAGCGCCAAATGGTTCTCCATTCAGTAAGGCGATCAGCGCCAACGCGATCGCCCCGATTAACATCTGCCAAAAAGACAGCGCCCAGACGTCTAGTTCAGGCGCGAACTTCTTGATCGCTACCGTCGCCGCCGCCCAACAAAACGCGCCGCATATGACCAGCAGTTCGCCAACGCCTAAGGCGCTGCTTCCGATACTGTCGAGTCCCAGGCACAGCGCTACGCCAAACAGAGCCACTCCCATGCCGGCGTACGCCAACGCAAATACCGTTTCGCGCAGGATAAGCCGGGCCATGACCGCGACGATCAGCGGCGCGCAAGCCATTAATATCGCGGCCTTAGGCGGCGCGATGGATTGCAGCCCTAAATTGAGGAAGGCCATAGAGCCAGTGGTTTGCAAAAGACCAATGACGATCACCTGTCCCCAGACCACGGGTTTGAGCTTTAAGCGCCCGCCGAAGTCTCCCCGCCAGATCAGCAATGGCGTGATGGACAACGCCGCCGCCAGAAAACGCAGACACACCGCCCACAACGGCGAAACCTCCGTCAGCACCGCCTTGGTGGCTGGAAAGGAAGATCCAAACAGAAAGGTTGAGATAAGGATGAGCGTCAGATAACGCTTGCGATCGCGGGAAGCAACAGCGGCCATGGCTTACTCTCAGAAAGACTATCGGGGGACCTGAGCTGCGCAGGCCGATGATTTGCATCCTACGCCTGTGCAGCCCGCCCTACTACCTGGGAGAAGCCAATGTTTACGCCGAACCGGACAAACCTAATAAAAAGTCAGCTTTCTGGTTGGCGCTGAAAATAAAGACTGGGAGCGACGCCCATAATGCGTCGAAACATAGCGGAAAAGGCGCCCGGCGTTTCGTAGCCAAGATCCGCAGCGATCAGCGTCACCGGGTCGCCGGCGGCGAGACGGGGGATTGCGTTGAGCGCGGCGACCTGCTGACGCCAGTATTGATAAGACACTCCCAGCTCATTGCGAAACAAACGGGAAAGCGTACGTTCGGACGCCCCGATTACAGTCGACCAATCTTTCAGTTCGCGCGGATCAGCCGGATTGGCCAGGATAGCCCGACACAGGTTCTGCAAGCGGGAATCGCGGGTGGCGGGAAGCCGTAACGGGCGCTCATCAGACCATTCAATTTCCTCTAAAATCAGTGACATAATTCGACCATCCCGGCCACCTTCGTCGTAATTACTGGGAACTCGCATCGCACGAATGATCAACTCCCTCAGCAACGGCGATATCTGCAGCGTGCGCGGCTTTTGCGGAAAACTCACGGGACAGGCATGGGGCTGGATGTACATGGTGCGCAGAGACACGTCGCCACGGGCGCGCATGCCATGCTCCACATTGGGCGGCATCCACACCGCCCGTTGCGGGGGTATCAGCCATACCCCCTCGTCGGTGACCAGCTCCATCACGCCTGACGTGGCGAAAATAAGCTGGCAACACTCGTGTTTATGCGGCGTAACCCGATATCCGCTGGAAAATTCACGGGCCCTGGCGACGATAGGTCGCTCGCCCCTGATAGGCATATATTCTCCGGAATCAAAATCGGCTGCCGTCACATCGGTTTGCTGTCTGACTGTCTGTTCTGTCATAACGCCCTGTTTTAACTCCTTTGGCAGCGATAATCAGCGTAACGGCGCTAATTATCCATGGCGTAAAGACAAGCTCAAGAAAGGAAAGCGCCTGAACCGTGAAGATATATGGGAGAACGAAGGAAAAGCGGCGGAAATCTGGGACTTGAGAGTGGTTGGAGCGGGACAAGCGCAGCCGTTGATCCGCGGCTGCGCGAAAGGTCAGCTTACTTCAGGCCGGAGAAATACGCAGCCAGGTTGGCGATATCGTCGTCAGACAGCGCCGCCGCCTGACCTTGCATGATAACCGCCTGACCGCCATTACGGTTTTTGCTGCGGTAGGCTTTCAACGCCTCCACCAGATACTGCTCGTTCTGGCCCGCCAGGTTGGGATAAGTTGGGATAACGGCCTTGCCGTCCGCGCCATGGCATGCCGCACAGACTGCAGACTTGGCTTTGCCCGCTGCTGCGTCCGCCGCTTGTGCGGACACGGAAAGCAGTATGGAAGCCATGCCGGCCAGGATTAAAGGGACTTTCTTGGCTACTCTCATCAGTAATTCTCCTTCTTGGAGTGTTGGAATTTTTGTCAAGCCTTTATAGCATAGGTCGCTCGCCGCCCACCAGCCGCCAAAAACTTATGCTTGAACGGTTGTCTGGACGTCGAAAATGATCCGTCCGCGCATGGGAAGCGTAGACACATTTCGTTCTGCGAAGGCGCTATAATTCAACGCCATACGCTCGGGATCGCAATTGTAAATATTCAAACTGCGCGCTTGCATTGACGCATTGCAGTTTTCAAAGCGCTCTCCCGATATAAAATTAATATCCCTTAGCTGGAATGCCTATCTGAATGATCATTAGTCCCGATAACACCCGGAGCGCCGTGCTGCTTGTCAACCTGGGCACGCCGGACGCCCCAGACGCCCCCGCCATACGCCGTTACCTGAAGCAGTTCCTCAGCGATCCCAGAGTGATCGAGGTCCCGCGCCTGATCTGGTGGGCGATCCTGAATCTGGTCATTCTTCGTTTGCGTCCCAGAAAACTCATTCCCAACTATCGCAAAATCTGGACGCCAAAGGGCTCGCCGATCAAAACCATCACGCAACAACAGGCCTGCGGACTGCAAAACGCACTGGGACAAGAACTGGGCGCACGCGTGCTGGTGGATTTTGCTATGACTTATGGCTCGCCATCCCTGCCGGACAAGCTCGCAGCGCTGCAACGCCAGGGCATCGAGAAAGTCCTGGTGCTGCCCTTGTATCCGCAATACTCCGCCACCACCACCGCCGCCAGCTTTGATGCGTTGGCTCAGGCGCTGGCGAAGATGCGCGACATTCCAGAGCTTCGCTTCGTCAAGCGTTACCACAATCMCCCCGCCTATATCTCTTCTCTGGTGGATAGCGTGCGCGCCCACTGGCGGGTGAGAGGACGTCAGGGCAAATTATTGTTCTCCTTTCACGGACTGCCCAAAGCTTATGTGGAAAAGGGCGATCCTTACCGTCGTGATGCGGAAGAAACCGCCCTCGCCGTAGCGAGAGAGTTGAAGCTGGATGAATCGCAATGGCTGATGAGCTTTCAATCCCGAGTGGGCACGGCGGAATGGCTGAAGCCTTACACCGACGCCACCGTTACCGAGCTGGGCGCCAACGGCTGCGAAGCCTTGGACGTCATCTGCCCCGGCTTCTCCGCAGATTGCCTGGAGACGCTGGAAGAGATCGAAGAAGAAAACCGGGGGCTGTATGAACAGGCTGGCGGCAAGGATTTTCATTACATCCCCGCCCTAAATGCAGAACCGGAGCATATCGAACTGTTACAGGAACTCTGCGAACAGCACCTACGAGGCTGGATCTGACCTTAACGACTCACTGTTATCCGGCGCTTTGCGCCTGCACGCCGCCGCCATGAGTTCCTTCAAACTTAGTGCGCAGATGTTGAAAACGGGGATACTGCTTGTGCGTAGGCTTGATATGCACAATGCGGTCAAAACAGGCGGCGCAGGCTCTACGCGCTGCGCCATCGCCAGGAGAGGAACTCAGCTGTTTCAACAACACCTGAGCCAGATTCAGGTTTAGGGCGGGATGTCTGGCGGAATACTCCAGCGCCTCGTTAAAGGCTGCGACAGCGCCTTTAAAGTCTTCCTGTTCGGCCAGTTTAATCCCCTGTTTATTCAGTTCCGCCGCTTTCTGTCGCGCCGCTGGGCTGACCGGCTCGTCACGCATTTCCTCAATACGTTTTTGCAGCTCCGGTTCATCCCCGTGCATCAATGACAATTGCGACAGGATGAACTCCGCCTCCAGATCTTTGCCGCTGGCCAGCAGCACCTGAGCGTACTCCATGACCCGTGAGCTTGGCAGGTTGAATCCAACCGATTGATACAGGGTCTCCGCCAACGCCAGTCGCTCGTCCCGCTCCTCTTCATGCTTCAGCATGCAGCAGGCCTTCGCCGCCACCACTTCATATTGAAAACGCGCGGTGTCGTTCATGACAAAGCGCTCGTCCATATTACGCAGGACCTCAAAGGTTTCCTGCAGCGCCGCTTCACGCATGACTTTTGGCTGCGCGCCGGCACGCTCACAGAGACTGCGGGAAAACCCCAGATGGTTGTCGAGCCGGTCGAAGATGCTTTTGCGTCCCAGCTCAACCGCATTACGAAACGCCTCCACCGCGCAGTCCACATCCTGATTTTCCCAGGCGATATCCCCCAGCCTGGCATGCCTGAGGATGGCCGTCGGCGATAAACCCACCGCATCCACCAGCCATTCCTGCGCTTCTTTACCCCGGTGCGTGTCCACCAACACCCGCGCCAGCAAGTCATAGGCCACCAGACAGTTTGGCGCCGCCTCCACCACCTTGCGCAGTAATTCTTCCGCTAAGTCGTAATCCGCCTGGGCGATATAGACTCTGGCCACCCCAACCTGCGCCCAGATCAGCGTGCGTTCCGACAGCACCTGTTGATACACCCGCAGCGCCTCATTGAGCACGCCAGTCTGGAAGTACAGCTCCGCTACGGTTTTTTCACACCAGCGCAAGTACTTGCTGCCACGGGCGATTTTTTCTTCACAGCGGGAAATCGCTTCGCTCCAGCGCTCCATATCAATGGCGTGCTTCAGCTCATATAACACCTCGTTGTCCACCAACAGGTTATCCAGACGCTGCTTCAGGACATCGGAAGTGATCGGCTTGTTGATGTAAGCGTCAGGTTGATGGTCAATGGCCGCGAGCACCATTTCCCGGGTGGTTTCCGCCGACATCATGACAAACAGGGAGGTGTAACGCAGAATTTTGCGCTCCCGCAGCTCTTCCAGAACATGCTGACCATTTCTGCCCGAGAGCTGGTAGTCACAGATGACGACGTCGAACAGTCCATGCTCGCACTTGTTGATAGCCTCATCGCCATCCGCCGCCATATCTATGTACCAGGCGCCGAATGATTTCAGCATTTTCTCCAGAGCAAGACGCAATTGGGTATTGCCGTCCACTATCAGGAAGCGTGCGTTGCGATATTCCCTGTTAAACATCAGTCTTCAGCTCAGTTTGAAATCTAGTAGGAAGCGTGCGTCGAGATATTCGAAGCGAGAATGTTTTAAGCATAGCATCGCCGCCACGGAGCGTCGGGAGACACGCCCGTTTTTTGATCCATTTCAATTTATGCTTGCGACCAGGTTGGCCCACAACGCGCCTAAATATTCGTGCCAGGCCTTCTGTGTCGCGGCCAGTCCGCCGAGCGCCGGCCGAAAGCGTCGCCAATCCAGTTCCCGATGATGTTTGATGGTATGTCCTGTGGGCGCCGGAATGGGATGCAGTCCCACGCCTTCAAATAGCTGCATCGCCCGGGGCATATGATAAGCCGAGGTCACCAGCGCAAATGGCTGATCCCCCATTCGCGCCTGCGCCGCCAGAGCCTCTTCATGGGTATCCCGAGGATCTTCCTGCAGATCGATCCGTTCACGGGGAAAACCCAGCGACTCCGCCAGTCTCGCGTAGGCTTCCGCGTTAGAGAGAGGGTCCGTACGCGCATAGCCGGACACCAGCAACCTCGCCTCCGGATTTAGCAGAGCCACCCGTATTCCCTCAATAATGCGATATATCGCATCGCCCTCTATGTAACTGGTGATAGGAAGACTCGAATCCGACTCATGATAACCGCCCAGCACCACCACATAGCGCACCTTCTGACCGGCGTAAGGCGGATACTGACTCTCCAGCGGCTCCATCACTTTGTCAGAGAACCAGGGGGTGCTGATAGTGAGCAATCCCAGCCAAACCACGCCGAGCATTCCCAGCGCCAATTTTCGTCTGCGCCCCCTGATCAGCATCATTAGCGCAATAAATGAGATCAGCAAAGCAAGGGGTAAGGGCATTGCCCAGTAACTAATGAATTTTTTTATAAAAAACATAAACTTGCCACTTTTATCCTTGTATACAAAAGCATCAAAAAGGCCAAGCTTTGCACAATTTAACAAAGCTCCGCCTTGAACCGCCCGCTCTAATTGGTTATTCTGCGGCCGCTTTTTCGAACAGCCGTTTACTCCTTGAGAACGTTAAATTTTCACTAACACACAGGAGGAAAGCTTTGGTTAGCTCGATGCAGTCAGTGCGCTAACCAAAGTTTTCATCTTAAATCTCGGGAGAAACCATGTTATTGGAAGCGCCTATCGAATCAACTCTAGCTGCGGTCCTGACGTTGTTCGGCATAACCTATACTGTTCGCACCGTACTTAACCACATGATCAAGCGCGCGCAGGAAAAGCGCGACGCAGCCACCGTCGAAGCGGGAGACACAGGAGCCTCCTCCACCGCTGACGCCTGATCGGACACTCGTCCAGATTACTCAAGCAACTGACTCAATGTCAGTTGCTTCCCTTACTTCCCCAAACGCCCCTTCACTCTCAAAATGCAACCGCTTGGGAGCTCTAAAAACTTAAC
This sequence comes from Hahella sp. HN01, assembly GCF_018986435.1. Lineage (GTDB taxonomy): Bacteria > Pseudomonadota > Gammaproteobacteria > Pseudomonadales > Oleiphilaceae > Hahella. The sequence continues at coordinate 71,632 of NZ_JAHMIN010000026.1, forward strand.
AGCGTTTACTCGCATACTCCGGGCCCTTCGCGCCACCGCCGCTTCCTTAAAACGTTTCCTGGCTATTCCGTTTAGCGCCCACAGCCACAAGATTTTCTCTTTTTAAATAACGCATTTACGTCACCTCTTGGCGGTTATGGCTAATTCCCGTGGTGGATTCTGCAATGCCGTTGCGCCGCCATAAGGTCTAGAATGGCCCTATGCGAGCCAAGGCTCAGAGCGTAGAGGAAGACCGTGTGACATCTTCCAGAGCAGGCTCATTCTATCCATAAAAATAAGATTACAAGGAGTCCCAAAATGCAAACCAGGGTCCCGTTATATATAGACGGCTCATTTACGGAAAGCGCAGCCACTCGCCACATCCCGAATCTGAATCCGGCCACCCAGCTGAATCTGGCCAACACTCCCTGCGCCACCCCGGACGAAGTCAACCGGGCGGTGGCCAGCGCCAAACAGGCGTTCGAAACCTGGAAGGACGTCCCCGTCATCGACAGGGCGCGTCTGATGATGAAGTTCGTGCAACTTCTCAAGCAAAACCAGGACGAAATCGCAGAAATTCTCAGCCAGGAAACCGGCAAGATTTTCGCCGACGCCAAAGGCGATGTATGGCGCGGCATTGAAGTCGTAGAACATGCCTGCAACATCCCTTCCATGATGATGGGCGAAACCGTTGAGAACGTGGCGCGGGATATCGATACCAGCTCCTACATGCACCCGCTTGGCGTTTGCGCCGGCATCACGCCGTTCAATTTCCCGGCGATGATCCCCCTATGGATGTTCCCCATGGCGCTGGCCTGCGGCAACACCTTCGTGCTCAAACCCTCAGAGCAAGACCCGCTCACTCCCATGCGCATCGCGCAACTGTTTGACGAAGCGGGCTTTCCCAAAGGCGTACTGCAAGTTCTGCACGGCGATCGCGAGCAAGTAGACATGCTGCTGACGCATCCAGATATCAAAGCCATTTCCTTCGTCGGCTCAGCGCCTGTCGGACAGCATATCTACCGCACCGGCACGCAGCACCTGAAACGGGTGCAATGTATGACCGGCGCTAAAAACCACATGGTCATCATGCCGGATGCGGATAAGAAGCAGGTTATCTCGCATCTGACCGGCGCCTCCGTCGGCGCAGCAGGGCAACGCTGCATGGCCATCTCCGTCGCGGTATTCGTGGGCGAATCCGCACAGTGGCTGGACGAACTCAAAGCTTCTATGGCGGAAGTGAAGCCCGGCGCCTGGAACGACGAAGCCGCCGGCTACGGCCCGCTGATCAGTCGCGGTTCCAGAGATCGCGTGTTGGGTCTGCTCGCCAAGGGCAAAGAAGAAGGCGCACAGTGTCTTCTCGACGGCTCCAGCTTCACCCACCCGGATTTCCCTGAAGGCAACTGGGTTGGTCCAACGCTGTTCAGCAAGGTCACTCCGGAAATGACGATCTATCGTGAGGAAATCTTCGGTCCCGTGCTGCTCGCCATGCAAGTGGACACCATTGACGACGCCCTCAAGCTGATCAATGACAACCCCTTCGGCAACGGCGTCTCGCTGTTCACCAATTCCGGCGGGGCTGCGCGCCACTTCCAGCGCAATGTGCAAGTGGGACAGGTCGGCATCAACATCCCTATTCCCGTGCCTCTCCCCTTCTTCTCCTTCACCGGCTGGCGTAACTCTTTCTATGGCGACCAGCATGCCTACGGCAAACAGGCGGTGCGTTTCTACACCGAAACCAAAACCGTGATCAGCCGTTGGTTCCATCATGGCGAAGAAGTGCAAGGCCCGAACCTGACCATTCAAATGCGGTAAGGGTGCGGTGATAGGCAACTGTTAAGAGTGTATGTATCGTGAATTTTGAACTATCCGAACAGCAAATTGCTTTCCGCGACAGCGCCCGCGCCTTCGCCGAGAAAGAACTGGCGCCCTTCGCCGCCGAGTGGGACGCCACCGCCCACTTCCCTGTGGAGACAATCCGCAAAGCGGGCGAAATGGGCTTTCTGTCCCTGTATACCCCGGATGAATGGGGCGGCCTGGGCTTGCCCCGTCTGGACAGCTCGATCATCTTCGAAGAGCTGTCACGCGGCTGCACCTCCACCACCGCTTACCTGACCATTCACAACATGGCCACCTGGATGATCGCCAGCTTTGGCCATGATGAGTTGCGTCAGGCCTGGCTGCCCAAGCTTGTCTCCGGCGAGCTGCTGGCGTCCTATTGCCTCACTGAGCCCAACGCAGGTTCAGACGCCGCCTCTTTGCGCACCTCTGCGAAGAAGGACGGCTCCGACTACGTCATCAACGGCTCCAAGATGTTTATTTCCGGCGCCGGCAGCACGGATGTGCTGGTGGTGATGGCGCGCACCGGTGAACCCGGAGCCAAAGGCGTGTCCGCGCTGGTCGTGCCCGCTGACGCCCCCGGCGTCACTTACGGTCGCAAGGAAGACAAGATGGGCTGGAATAGCCAGCCCACGCGCGCGATTACGTTCGATAATGTGCGCATTCCCCAAACCAACCGCCTTGGAGCGGAAGGCGAAGGCTTCAAGTTTGCGATGATGGGACTCGATGGCGGTCGCATTAATATCGCAACCTGCTCCATCGGCACCGCCCAGGCGGCGCTGGAAACCGCGCAGCGTTATATGCAGGAGCGTGAGCAGTTCGGGCGCAAGTTGTCCGACTTTCAAGCGCTGCAGTTCAAACTGGCGGATATGGCTACGGATTTAGTGGCGGCCCGCCAGATGGTGCGGCTCGCTGCGTTCAAACTGGACTCCAAACACCCGGAAGCCTCCACCTATAGCGCCATGGCCAAACGCTTCGCGACAGACGCCGGCTTCAAGGTCTGTAATGACGCATTGCAAATCCACGGCGGCTATGGCTACATCAAGGAATATCCGCTGGAACGCTTCGTTCGCGACAGCCGGGTGCACCAGATTCTGGAAGGAACCAACGAAATCATGCGCGTCATCATCGCACGCCGCCTACTCCTCGAACACGCCATGGAGACTATTCGCTAATGACAGGCACCGAGAAACTCCAACTTGAAATCATTGAGCGCACCGCCGTGCTCACTATCGCCAACCCGCCCGCCAACACCTGGGATGAAACCAGTCTGCCGGCGCTCAAGGCGTTAATTCAGCAACTCAATGACAACAAAGACGTTTATGCGCTGGTGATCACCGGGCAAGGCGAAAAATTCTTCTCCGCCGGCGCAGACTTGAACCTGTTCTCCGATGGAGACAAAGCCAGAGCGCGCCACATGGCGCGTATCTTTGGCGAAGCATTCGAAACCCTATCCAACTACCGCGGCGTATCCATCGCCGCAATCAACGGCTACGCCATGGGCGGCGGCTTGGAGTGCGCGCTCGCCTGCGACCTGCGCATCGCCGAAACTCATGCGCAAATGGCGCTGCCCGAGGCCAGCGTTGGCCTGCTGCCCTGCGCGGGAGGCACACAGAATCTTCCCTGGCTGGTCGGTGAAGGCTGGGCGAAGCGCATGATATTGATGGGTGAGCGAGTCAACGCTGAAACCGCGCTTAATATCGGACTGGTGGAAGCAGTCGTGGAAAAAGGCGCCGCCCGCGAGACCGCACTGGCCTGGGCGGAAAAAGTCGCGCGTCAGAGCCCACCCGCAGTGCGCGCCTGTAAAGAACTGATTCAGTCCGCCCGTAGCGCGCCGCAACGTATGGGCCTGCCGGTAGAAAGAGAACTGTTTGTGGATCTGTTTGATACCGAAGACCAGAAAGAGGGTGTAAACGCTTTCCTCGGAAAACGCTCGCCTCAATGGAAAAACCGCTAGAAGGCGACGCCTGACAATATTGAATAGATGGAAGAGAGTGGAATGAGCGAAAAACCTGTTTTATTTGAAGAGCGCGAATGCAGCGATGGTCACCGCATCGGCGTGATCACCCTGAACGTGGAGAAATCGCTCAACGCGTTGAAGCTGAGCATGATCGAGTCGATGTACAGCGTCATGCAGGAATGGCGGCTGGACGACAAAATCGTCGCGGTATTTATGCAGGGGGCGGGCGATAAAGCCTTCTGCGCCGGCGGCGATATCGTGCAGATGTATGAATCCATGTGCGACGCAGGCGAGGGTCCGCCGGCTTACGCAGAAGAGTTCTTCACGCGGGAGTATCGTCTCGACTACCTCATTCACGTCTATCCTAAACCTGTCGTCTGCTGGGGCAACGGCATCGTTATGGGCGGCGGACTGGGTCTGATGGCCGGAGCCAGTCATCGCATTGTCACGGAGTCTTCCCGTATCGCCATGCCTGAAGTGACCATCGGGCTCTTTCCCGATGTCGGCGGCACCTGGTTCCTCAACCGCATGCCCGACGGAGCAGGCCTTTATCTGGGACTGACCGGCGCCGCCTGTAACGCAGCTGATGCGCTTGAGCTGGGTTGGGCCGACGGCTTTTTACCCCATGCGCAAAAGGAAGCCTTTCTACAAGCGCTGACCAGAACCTCCTGGAGCAGCCCTGAAAGCAACCATACTCGTGTCACGCAACTGCTGCGCTCCTGGAATGAGCAGCATCAGTCGCAACGTCCGGGCGGTCAGGTGGCGCAGCATCGCGCCATGATCAAGCAGGTTACCCAGGGCGACTCCGTCACTCAGGTGGTGGACGCCATTTTGAACTACCCCACCGTGGATGAATGGGTTGGCAAAGCGCAGAAATCTCTGCGTAACGGCTGCCCGACCACCGCACATCTTGTGTGGCGGCAAATTCACGAGGGCGGCGGCCTGAGCTTGCCTGACGTCTTCAAACGTGAACTGATTATGGCAGTGCAGTGTACGATGCACCCCGAGTTCCGCGAGGGCGTGCGAGCCCTGCTCATTGATAAAGACTTCAAACCGCAATGGCGTTACCCGTCGTTTGCGGATGTTCCGGAGGCGTGGGTGGATGAATTCTTCTCTTCCCCCTGGGACATCAGTCCCTTGCATGACTTAGCAGTACTGTAAGCACAAGCAACGGTCCCGGACCTTCAATTAATCACCCAGACAAAAATAACAATCTGGAGGGAAACCATGAAAACTATCGGATTTATCGGCCTCGGGCACATGGGTGGCTCTATGGCTCACAACCTGCTGAAAGCCGGATTTGAGTTACGTGTTTTCGACTTGGTCAAAGATGCGGTCTCTGCTGCGGAGAAGGCTGGCGCCACTGCTTGCGGCAGCGCCCTGGAAGCCGCCCAAGGCGTTGATGCGGTGATCACTATGCTGCCGGCCAGTGAGCACTCTGAAGCCGTTTATCTCGGTGAAAACGGCCTGCTGAACCAGCTTAGCGAGCGCCCTCTGCTAATCGATTGCTCCACCATCGCGCCAGAGACATCTCGCCGCATCGCTGCGGAAGCCAGCAAGAAAGGTTTCGCCATGTTGGATGCGCCAGTTTCCGGCGGCACAGCGGGAGCCACAGCAGGGACGCTGACCTTCATTATCGGAGGCTCGCCTCAGGATCTGGAAAAAGCGCAGCCAGCTCTGTCAGCAATGGGTAAAAACCTGTTCCACGCAGGCGATCACGGGGCCGGACAAGCCGCAAAGATCTGCAACAATATGCTGTTGGCCGTTCACATGATCGGTACTGCGGAAGCGCTCCAACTGGGCGTCAATCTGGGACTCGATCCTAAGGTGCTTTCCGACATTATGCTGAAAAGCTCAGGCAGAAACTGGTCTTTGGAACTTTACAACCCCTATCCTGGCGTTATGGAAAACGCACCTGCCGGTCGCGAATATGAAGGCGGCTTCGCCGTTAATCTGATGAATAAAGATCTCGGCCTGGCTTTGGAGGCGGCTATTCAAAGCCGCTCCAGCACGCCAATGGGCGGCTTGGCCAAGTCTCTGTATCAAGCGCACAGCAGACAAGGGTCTGGACTGCTGGACTTCTCCAGCATCCAAAAATTATTCGCAGACAAAACGTGACAACTTTGTAAAATCTCGTCAAAAAAGGCGGCCTGAATGCCGCCTTTATTTTTCACGGAAGCCCCATTCCATGGGCTCTCGCACCTCACCCGAATAGCCTAGACCATACTCACTAAATAAATATGAGAGAATATCAGGCAAGATAAAAACTGATCAAAGTTGAATCGACTTTGAACAGATTCCGGCCACACACTTAGGCCCGGCAGTTGGAATCCAAAACCATCCTTCAGTCTCCGCGGAATCTTCCGGCGTCAACGCGCCCACCCCGCTTTTGTCCGGATGGGAGACAGAATAATTTGTCCAGATCTGAATAGGGACGTTGATGACGGCTATTGCAAAGTTCACAACAGACACTCCGGCGCCCGCCTCGTTCGAGGACGCGGCGAGCTATAACGCGGCCGACTCAATGATCGGCCGCGTGCTTAAAGGCATGTACCGCCTGGAATATCTCCTGGCCGATGGCGGCATGAGCCGGGTTTATGTCGCCCGTCAGTTGTCGCTGGACCGGCTGGTCGTCGTCAAAGTATTGCGCTCTGGCGCTCCGAATGTGGGCTATATCCAGCTCTTCTATCGCGAAGCCCGCATCGCGAGTCAGCTAAATCACCCCAATGTCATGCAGGTATTCGACTTCGGCGCCACCGAAGACAATATGCTGTATCTGGTGGCGGAGTTTCTGCAAGGAGAAGTCCTGTCCGACCTCATGGAAAAGCACGGGAACGGACTGCCGCTGGAAAATGTCGTCTGGCTTATCGAACAGATGGCCGCAGGTCTGCAGGCGGCGCATCAGCTCAATATCGTCCATCGCGATCTCAAGCCCGGCAACATCATGGTGGCCAAGGTATCGGGCAATCATTCCGTCGCCAAGCTGCTCGACTTCGGCATCAGCAAACCGCTGGAAGAACAGGATCTGCAATACACCCAGATGGGTCTGGTGGTGGGTACGCCGGGCTATCTCGCCCCTGAACAGATCGACAGCTCAAAAGACATCGACGGACGTGCGGATATCTATGCGCTCGGCGCCGTCCTTTATTACTGCATCACGGGCGAGCGTCCTTTCAATGGCGAGACGCATCACCACATCATGGCGCAACAGCGCAAATACCTGCCGCAGCCCTTAAGTGATAAAGAGCTGGCTGACCCGCGCAATAAAATACTGGAGCCTGTGCTCACCAAAGCCATGGCGATTGACCCTGCGGATCGCTACGAAAACTGCCTTGATATGGTCCGCGACCTGCAATTGCGGGCGCGAAACGCCGTACGCAACAGCAATGATCACGGCCTGAAGCTGGTCAACCTGACCACTTACGCGTTTGTCTTTGCTGGCGAACTGGCGGAAGGCGTCGAACGCACCATCGTCCTGAAAAAACTGAAGACCAAGTTTTCCATCAGTGACGCCGGCCTGAAAAAAATGTTCAGCGGTAAGCGTATTATCGTTCGCAAGAACCTGAACCTAAGTCAGGCGAAGAAGCTTCAATCCGCCTTTAAAGCCGCCGGAGCCATCGGCCATGTAGAAGATATGAACCCGGCGACGCTGGTTGACCCCGCTCATTCAAGAGAAGAGCGCGCTTTCAGTCAGCCTATTGAAGTAGACTCAACCACACTGACCAAGTCGCTTCACCTCACTCGTAACGGAACATCCGGCTCAACCAGCCAGTCTCATTCTGGTATTGCAACGCAATTGCCCCAGCCGCACGAGTCGAAGAAGCGCTCGGCATTCCGCCTCCCCGCCGCAGTTAAATACTTTTTTGCTGGGGCCGCCATTGTCATGGGCTTGTTATCAGCCAGCCTGTTATCGCCAAAAGTACGCTACCAGCTGTCCGATCTGAACGCAGAGCTTAATGGTTGGTCCGCGCCACGGGGAGTGAACGAGAATGAGATTCGCATAGGCATGAGCGCCCCGATAAGTGAAGAGGGCCAATCGCAAGGCAGTTCCGCCAGACGCGGAGTACAGGCCCGTTTTGAAGAACTCAACGCCAAAGGCGGCATCCATGGGCGTATGCTGACATTACAGGCCTTCGACGACGCAAATCAGCCGCTGAAGTCCCGTATCAACATGCAAACGCTGCTATCACAGAACGGCTCATTCGCTCTTATTGGCAATATTGGCGCACCGGAAGTCCTCCTCCCGGCAATTATGGAGCAACAGACGCTGGTGATCGGCGTGCAATCCGGCGCGGCTGCACTACGCCGCAATCCCCCTGATCGTTACGTTTTTAATTTCCGGGTTGGCTATGCAGATGAAACCTTCGCTATCGTGCGCCACTTTGTGGATATTCAGGAAGTTGAACCCAGCCGAATCGCCGTACTTTATGAAGACACCGCCTCCGGACGTGACGGGCTTGCTGGAATGGAGCGGGCTCTCGCTTTCTATAATGTGCACGCACGGGATATTCCGCAGTTCACCTACCAGCCCTATATAGAGCAAATCGAAGGTCCTGCCCGTCTTTTTCTCCAAGAGCAAAGTGAAATTCAGGCCCTGGTCGTTATCGGCAACTATGCCGCCACAGCGAGAACAATTAATCGCATCCGCAAAGCAGGTTGGGAAGGACGAATCGCCGTTGTATCCTCCGCCAGCACTGATGCGCTGGCGCAAGACTTAAAAAGTCTGGAAGCGCCGCACACAGCCGGACTTATCGCAACCCAGGCAACCCCTCCAGTGCATTCGTATGCAACCGGTGTCCTGCGCCACCGTCAGGCTATGCAGCGCTACTTCCCAAATCACAAACCTGACGCGCAATCCCTTGAAGGCTATCTGGCCGCATCACTATTTACCGAAGCCTTACAGCGGGCTGGTCGCAACTTTAATACGGAAACAATGGTCTCCACACTGGAAAGCCTGAAAGATATTGACCTCGGGATTGGAGAGTTGATCTCTTTCAGTTCCATTGATCATCAGGCCAGCGAAAACGTCTGGGCTCTTCAGCTCAACAAGTCCGGCGCTTTTGAACCGCTCACGTTGACCTCGAGAAGCTGGTGACGACCAGTCTTCTCGAATAAGCCTCTCTCCCTCAATCAATTCCATTCGCGAATAATTTCGTTTTCTTCCGTTACCTGCTTCCTACATTTATTTTCCTTACGCTCATAGCGAACAAAATATATACAGACCATTCATCGCGCCGGCAAAATCCAACTTAAATTCATTGTTAACACCACCCAGATAAAACAATAGGATTATGCCTTTTGATTGGTTTTATTTTAGTTACAACCCATCTTATGAAAGCACATAAAAATAATTTCAATTAATAATACTCAGAGTGAATAATTGGAATTTATATCAGGACAAATTAAATAGTGTCAGAGTGATTTAAAAAATGGGGACAGAGTGAAGATACAGGCATATAAGTAATTTAAGGACATCATTACACTCTCAACAAAATAAATAGGGTCAGAGTGAACTAGATTTGGTCAAAATAAAGCCATCAGAGTGGAGTAAAAGTCGTACTCCCTTTACAATTAAATAGTGTCAGAGTCGATTTAAGTTGTTAAAAAATAAGGATTTTACGTATTGCCACCCTTTACCCTCTTCTCTATTATGCTGTCTCAACGGGATGCCGCAGGCCTCTGAAAAAAATTTACTTTTTCATGAAATTTTTTGACGGCATTTCCAATTGATAGACGCTTTATATAATGTCGATCACAAAACATTCGTAAACTACAGAATAGGGAATACACCATGGCTATTTACATGAACTACGACGGTCTGAAAGTTAAAGGCAACGTAACTGCTGAAGGCTACAAAGACTGGATTCGTCTGGACAGCTTCCAATTCGGCGTTGGTCGCCACATCACTATGGAAGCAGGCCATATGTCCAACCGCGAAGCTACTCGTCCTAGCATCAGCGAAATCTCCGTTTCCAAGCTGATGGACAGCGCTTCTTCCGGTCTGTTCAAAGAGTCTTTGACTGGTACTGCTGGCGTTAAAGTTGTGGTCGACATCGTTCGCACCCAAGCTGACAAAATCGAAAAATACGTTTCCTACGAAATGGAAGACGTAATGATCAGCAGCTACAGCGTTTCCGCTGGCGCAGAGTCCGCTCCTAGCGAGTCAGTATCTCTGAGCTTCTCTAAAGTGACCATGTCTTACACTGCTTCTGACAAGAAGCACGCTGGCAAAACTCCAGAGCGCGTTGGTTACGACCTGGAAGCTGGCAAAAAACTGTAATAGTTTTTTCGCTAACCAGCAGAAAGTGCGGATGGGCTTCGGCCCCTCCGCATTTTTATTTGTCAGCCCAAAGCCGCTTCCCCCTTATTACTTCCTCACCAATATCCTCTCTTTATAAGCCTAAGTCATAGGCAGTTCAGACAGAACGCACTCGTCCATGTTCCTGATGTAAATCCGGGAAATCTCCCTACAATCTCAAGTTTTATTAACCGTTTAGATTCCGGCGGTTAGGACTCAGACTTTAAGTTGGAGGGGAAATATGGATTGGGAGATAGACTCTATCATGCAGGAGGCTGAGCACAGCTCAGGCTTAAAAGTCGCATTTAAACTCACTGGTGGCGAGCTCAGCCAGATAACGCCATTCAACGTGCCAACCAGTATGGACCCGACCACACTGTGTGCGCTTATACGATCCGCCCGTGAAACCATTCTAGCCCGCCAACACGTCAGGCCCTATAATTCCCGATATCCAGCCCAGAATTCGTCGCAGCCGCCTCGAACAGAAGTGAAGGTTATACGCCGTCGAAAACTGCTGGTTAAGGAAAGTTAATCAAAGAATTGGCTTCGTTGCAGAAGTGTTGTGAACTTTTTTCTTCGCAGCAGGTCAAAATTGCCAGCACCAAACATTCAGTGCATTGCAATTTATCAAACCAAATCAGTTAAAGGATAAAGTAGATGAAAGCTAAAAATACTGCCGCAGCCACCGCTATCGCAGCCGTTCTTGCTCTGGGCGTTGCAGGTTCCGCAAACGCAGCCAAACCAGGTTTCGAAAAATGCGCAGGCGTCGTAAAAGCTGGCATGAATGATTGCGCCGCAGGCAGCCACGGTTGTGCAGGCCAGTCTACAGCAGACAATGCATCTGATGAGTGGATCTACGTTCCCGCCGGTACTTGCGAAAAACTGTCAGGCGGCAAAGTTAAGTCATGATTCCAATGCCGCTTTGGCGGCAGGCGACTGGGCCGATTTCCGGAGCGGGAATCGGCCTCCGCTCTTGCCACTTCGGTCATATCCTCGAAAAACGCCCTTCTCTTCCCTGGTTCGAAGCCCTCACCGACAACTACCTGACTGCTGGCGGCGTAGCCAAAAAGCGCCTGCTTGATATCGCCTCTATCTACCCTGTCGCATTACACGGCGTCGGAATGTCTTTGGGCGGCACAGAGCCGTTAGATAAGGACTATTTACGTAAACTCCAAACCTTGAGCCGTGAGTTACGCCCGGCCTGGATCTCAGAACATCTTTGTTGGACCTCTGTCCACGGCGTCGATTTGCATGAGCTCATGCCGCTGCCATATACGGAGGAAACCATACGCCATGTCGCTGAACGCATAAAAATCGTGCAGGATACTTTTGAGACCCGGATTCTGCTGGAAAACGTGTCCAGTTATCTCACTTATGACAGCTCTTGCATGAGCGAGTGGGATTTCCTGAGTCAGATTGCAGAAGACGCGGATTGCCTGCTGTTACTCGACATCAATAATATCTACGTCAGCGCCATTAATCATGAATTTGACCCGCGCACTTATATCGACGCGATTCCTGCACAGCGTGTAGCTGAATACCATTTGGCGGGATTCGAAGACAAGAAGACCCACCTCCTTGATACCCACGGAGCCCCGGTGGACCAGCGCGTCTGGGATTTGTATGAATACGCCCTGAGAACCATTGGCGCAAGGCCGACTCTTATTGAGCGGGATAATGATATTCCCGGCTTTGAAGAAGTCGCCGCCGAGGCCGCAATCGCTCAGCGCATGTTGGAGGAAGTAGATGTCGCTGCGTGATTTACAACTCAGTATGCTCGCGGAGATTCGCCAGCAAGGCGAGTGCTTGCAGGTCAAGGACAAAACCAGCTTGAACGCACGCACCTGTGTGGATATCTATCGCGACAGTTTACGGGAAACCCATGTCCGCGCTTTGCAGACTATGTTTCCAGTCTGCCAGGAACTGTTAGGAGAAGAGTGCTTCCGCGCGACGAGTCGCCGCTATTTTGCAGAAGTTCCCTCTAAAGAAAACTCCTTCACAGAGTTTGGCGCCGCATTTGTCGCCTTTCTCGCTGATTTTACGCCTCTTCAACATATCGAATTTCTTACTGATGTAGCCAAGCTGGAGTTGCTGATCCATATTGCGGAAGAAGCAGACGATCATGTCAGTGATGACTGGGCGCAGTTCAATGACTACTGCGCTCAAGGTCTTCCGCTACAGTTTCGCCTGCCTGCAAACGCCACGCTTTTGCAATGCGCTTACCCGGCGCATGAAATATGGGCTGCGCATCAACCCGGTGGAGATCTTGCCTCCGTCGAGTTATCTGAGGACAACTTTTACTTGATGGTCTGGCGTCCGGAATGGAGCGCCAGAATAGATCCTTTGGACGCGCCCACTTTCCGTTTTCTGCTGTTCATCGAGGAACTCTCTGACTTTGAAGAGGTGTGTGAGCGGTTCGCCGAAAACTTCCCGGAAGCCGACTTGGGCAGCCTACTACAACAATGCATACAAGCAGGATTTATCGCCGGATATATTCCTTAAGCATTAAAAAAGGGAGCTAGTACAGCTCCCTTTTTTCGGTCAGTTATTGGAATCAGGCGGTCGGCAAATAACGTTTACGTAGCCAATGATCCGCAGACAGTAAACCAGGACCGTAGGCGACAATCACAGATAGCAGCCCGCCCCAGAACAACAGCTCTTTCACTCCCACTGCGCCAATTAACTCAGCCGCAGAGTAGATACCGACGATACTCAACGCCAACAAGCCAGCCGCGCCGACACGGGCGCCCAAGCCTACCACCAACAGAACAGAGCAGATCAGCTCAACCGCCGTAGAGGAATAAGCAGCGAAAGCGGGAGAAACAACAGGAACGGAGTACTCATACTCAAACAACGCCAATGTGGTGCTCCAGCTCTTTATCTTGGTCATTCCGGACATGAAATAGATTTTCGCCAGGTAAATCCGGATGGCCAGCAAATATACTGGCTGCAACATCTCCACTGCCTTGATTCCCCATTGAAAAGGCATGATTAGCGCGTTCGGCATTGTTATTTCCTCTAGATATATTGAATTGCACAGTTAGACCGGGCTGCTCGCCGAAGGTTCCCTGAGTATTACAAATGATCACGAATATTGCTTTTCCTGGTACATCCTGCTGTCCGCCACGTTCAACAATGTATCCAGGCAAACGCCGTCTCCTGGATAGGCGGCGTACCCGATGCTAACGTCCAGGTTACAGCTGACGTTTTTGATATGAATAGGACCGCGCAGGCTGTGTTTGGTCTTGTGGATAATGCCGTGGAGCTGATCTTTGGAACAGTGCCCATTCAACAGAACGACAAACTCGTCGCCACCAATTCTCGCCACCGTATCCGACTCGCGAAAGCTTTCCCGCAAGCGCTGCGCTACCGCCACCAAGACCGCATCGCCGACATCATGTCCATATTGATCATTGATCGGCTTGAACTTGTCCAGATCACAATACAGAACCACAATTTCGTTCGCGCATCGCCTGGCCATATGTTCCGCTTTGGTGAACAGCTCATCCAAAAGGCGGCGATTGGCGAGACCAGTCAGATCATCATGGTTCGCCATTTCTTTGAAGCGGGACTCCGCCTCTTTCAGCTGGGTGACGTCGATCACAGATCCCAGAATGGAGGTGCGCCCATCCCGGTGGGTGATGGGACGGCTGGTGTAATTGAAATAGCACAGTGAACCGTCTTTACGAATGGTGCGCAGGCAACCATGAAAAGGTTGATTGATCTTCAAGGCGCGCTCCGTCGCATTACGCAGCTCATCCCGATCCGAGGGATGGATAAAGCTCATGAAGGCTTCAACGCTGAGGCTTCTGGCTTCAAAAGGCAATCCAACCATAGAGCAAAACTCCGCGTTGCAGCATACGCTCCATTGTTCAGGCAAATACTCAAAAGAGCCTAGTTGGGCGATCGCCTGCACCAGACTGAGCTGCGTGTTTTTCTCCTCCAGTTGTTCCGTACGCTCCTTTACTTTGGACTCAAGATCCACATTGATTTTCATGACTTCACGTTGGGTTCTCACCCGCATACGCAAACTGACGATCAGCAGCATAACCAACAAAGAGAGAAAGCCGACAACCAGCACAACACCCCAAAACAACGTCTTGTGCTGCTGATACAAGGTCACCGGACGAAACAGCAACACGCTGTCCGCCGGCAACTCATCCTCTCCAATATCAAACCGCAGCATCTCACGATAATCAAACACGTAGCGGTTTGGGCTATCGGTTACGACCGGGATATCACCCACCGTTTCGCCCCTGAGCGCCCTCAGTCCGATATCGGCGGCGACGCGCGCCTGCTCGAAATGAGAGACGACTTTCCCTCCCAGAATGCCTTGACCGATTCCATGCATCCATAAATGAAACAAAGGCGCTTTAAGATGATCGCGGATCAAAGACAGGCTTTTCTGAAACTCAAGGGTTGCGCCATTCTTGTCCCGGAACAGAGAGATCAGAAGCACAGGCTCATTGGCGGGTATCGCGCGCAGCTCCGCATAAAGCTCACCAAAACTCAGTTGCTCCAATGACAGCACCCGAAAGTTGCGGTCCTGACTTCTCGTCATGAAGTGAATGAAACTACCAAGATCGTTACGCCCGGTGGTCGTCGCGTCCGTAATCACGGTAATCGGCGCCTTGGCGCCGTATAAGCGCCGCATCAACTGCACCGTGTCGTCCATTGAAATAGCCTCAACAACGCCAGTCACCCCACTTCTTCCGCTGAGACTAGCGGCGAGACGTTCGTCATTGACGCCGAAAAAGACGATTGGCGTCACGGCGAAGAGTTCCGCTTGTCGCTCCAGAGCAAAGTGAAGCGCATTATCATCGCCCACAATCAACAGCTCGTAGGAAGGCAACGCTTGTAACTTTCCCTTCAATAATTCGTAAAAGCGTTGATAGTGTTCGGGGCTGCTGAGGCGCTTGCTGTCCATGAACTCGATATCGAGCTCAATGTTCTGCCCGTCGAAGGCGCTGTTAAGCCCCCTGACCTGCTCAGAAAACGTGGGAAACTGTGGATGATACGAGCTGATGAACAACACGCGACGGGTTGCATCATGAATACCAGGGGTTATCGCAGACACTCCGTTGCACGCCAGCATCACGCAAAGGAAGCCGACGGCGACGAACACCCCCAGACTTCGTCCAGGAGATACGCACATAAACCTGATCCCGACCAACACCGCAGCGCATTGAAATGGGCGAACGCCACGCTGATTGTTATTTTCTGCGCCCTTTATCAGTCTAGGACGCAGTTCAATTTTTATCCAACCTCAGCTAGGAGCGGGCGCCAGACTGCAACAACAGCATTTGCAGGTCCTGTAAACCTTTGCGTTGCGCCGTACTCAGCGCTGAGTCGCCAGTGGCGTTGCGATAGTTAACGTCAACGCCGGCGTCTACCAAGAGCTGCGCCATCAATAGAGAGTTCTGCTCCACCACATACATCAACAGAGATCGTCCCGCATACACGACATTGACGTCAGCGCCTGCTTTTATCAGCGCCTTGGCGGTGGATAGGTGGCCATTTTGCACCGCCAGCGCCAGCGCTGTGGCGCCATTCGCCATCGGATAATCCAGCTTGGCGCCGGCCGCCGCCAGCACCTTTACGCCAGTGGCGTCGCCCCGCTCAGCCAAGTAGTGCAAGGGTGACGGCGCACCTGCGCGGAGCCCCACATTAGGATCTGCGCCTGCTCGCAGCAATGCGATCACCGCTTCCGTATCGCCATTTTGAGCTGCGACATCCAAAGCGGAACCCACTGGGGCCACGACATTCACTGGACTGCCCGAGGCCAGCAAACTGCGCAGACGCCCTTGGTCGCCCTGCTGTGTCGCCACAATGACTTCGGTCGGCTGTTCCGCCGTTAACACCGCCGTTTGCTGTTGGGACGGGTGTGAACTGCAGGCGCTTACCACAACGCTGATCGACAGCGCGCACAGCATTTTCGACAATAGCGTCCAAGAAATTTCAACGCCCGTCCTGCAGGCGAAAAGAAGAGAAAATAGGGGGAGTTGACGGTATCGAATGCAAAGCATGTTTGTTTCCTATGCCGCTGCTTATGTCTTAATTATTATTCGCGTTGGAAATACAGGCGCTCGACGATGCTTACCGCACTCCACCGTCGTCTCACCTGCAATTTATAATAGGGAAAAACTTATGCGGAATATGCGGACCACACCATGAAACCCAAAATATCCATACGTTACTGCCCTCTGTGCGGCTGGCTGCTGCGATCCGCCTGGATGGCGCAGGAGTTGCTGACGACATTTATCGACGAACTTGAAGAAGTCGCCCTGGTTCCCGCCGGCAAAGGCGAATTCAAAATACTCTGTGACGCAGAGACTATCTGGGATCGCAGTGTGCATGGCGGCTTTCCTGATGTCGCGACACTAAAACAGATTGTCCGAGACGCCGCCTGCCCCGATAAGTCACTGGGCCATATAGACAAATCCCGCAACAGCGGATAATCCCACTCCCCACGTCTGAAATTAGGCTGGAGGCCAACCTCTCCTGTGGTTAAACTTAGGCCCCTCGATCAGGGGCCTATGAGCCCGGTCTCTCCAACCATCACTATCAGGCGAGCATGCAGTTAACCGAAGAGCAGCAGCGGATCATCCAGTCCGGCTTTGAGCACAGCGTTATCACCGCCGTCGCCGGCAGCGGCAAAACAACCACTCTCGCTCACCGAATCCATCATCTGATGGACCAGGGACATGATCCGCGCCGTATTCTGATATTGATGTTCAACCGCGCAGCCAAAGAAGACTTCGAGCGCAAGCTGCGCGAAGTTGCGGGCGCGCATTACCGCGAACTGCCGGAAGTCCGCACTTACCACGCCATGGGATTACGCCTGTATCAGCGCTTCATCCGCGAAGGTGTGCTACCGGCGTTTGTAGGGCAAGTGCTGTCGGATCAGGAGATTCACTTCCAGCTCTGGCAATTGCTGCGTCGGCACGCACCCGAATCGCACCAGGACAGCGTCAAGCGCAATAAGAAAGAGTTCATTGAGCTGGCTTCTCGTCTGCTGGATATGAGCAAAACGTCGCTGCTGCCACTGCAGACCGTCTTCGAACAATTGGAATATCGCAAAGAACTCGCGTTTCTCATTGAAGTCGTCAACGGCTTTGAAGCCTGGCGCAAGTCGCATGCGCGCATCAGTTTCGCCGACATGCTTTACGAGCCGGTCAAATGTCTGCAGGAGTCCCCGGATCTGGTAAAACTGGTCGCGGACAAAATGGATGTGATCCTGGTGGACGAATATCAGGACACCAACGAGATCCAGCACTTACTGCTGCGTTATATCGCCGGTAAACGCGCCCGGGTGACCGTTGTAGGCGATCCTGATCAAACCATCTACGAGTTTCGCGGTGCGCAACCGGAGTTCATTCTCAATCGCTTCGCGGAGGAGTTTGAAAGCCCTCGTGAATTCACTCTTTCGTATACCTTTCGCTACGGCCATAAAGTCGCCTTGCTCGCCAATCACCTGATTACTCACAATCATGGACGCAAGGATGTTCTATGTCGCTCGCACACAGGGACGCCCGCCACTGAGGTCAACGTACTGCAGGGCGGCGATGAAACTCGTCAACTGGTGCTGCAATTAGGGCGACAGCTTAACAGCGGCGGCGAGCCGGAAGAGATCGCCATTTTATTCAGAGTCTGGTCCCAGGCCGTGCCCATTGAGTTGGCTCTTCTGGCCCACCGCATCCCCTATCGTATTGACGGAGACAAAGGCGCTCTGGCGAATCGCGAAGTTATGCACATCCAATACGTGCTGGAAATGGCTTCGGGACGGCTGAGTATGCTGGAGGAAAACAAGCGCGCGGAGGTGCTCGCCGGCCTGCTGCGCTTCCCCCATGTCGGATTGAAAGACGACACCCTGCGCGAGCTGGCGCATATACTGGCGCAACACGACGCTCATTGGGGCGATCAACTGTTGGAATGGATTCCTGACTCGCTCCACGCCCTGCAAAAACGCAAGTTGAAGCGCACCGCTCAAGCCTGGAGCCTCCTGCCGAAAATGAAAGGTTCCGCCGCGGATATCGTGCGCTTTTATATTGACGATACGGAGTTGTTCAAGACCCTTGAGGAGCTTGCCCTCACCCATGAAACCGCTGACGAGCGCATTAATAACGTGCTCGGCATAGAACATTACCTCGCCACGCTGAACCTGCCTTCTTTGGAGACGCTGCAGCATTTCGATGAATTGCGGCGTCTGGCGGGAGCGCAGAAGCAGCAAGGCGGCGTCACCTTATCCACCATGCATCGCACTAAAGGTCTGGAGTGGCCTGTGGTGATGATCATCGGGCTGAACGAACAATATCTTCCCTACAGTATGCGCGGCGGCGAAGACATCGTTGACCACCTGCAAGCGGAACGGCGACTGCTGTATGTGGCCATGACCCGAGCCAAAGAAGCCCTGTATCTGTTCACTCCAACCCTGAACAGCAAGGCCGCGCTCAGCAAAGATGACAAACCCAGCCGCTTTGTTAAAGAAGCCAGCATTGACGTTTCCACGACCGTGGGCGCGTTTCTGGATCAGCGCAAGCAATCTAAGACCAAAGATTCAGGCCATTACGAATCGACGCAACGACTGACGCCCATCGCCACCCGTTATCTCGAATGGCACGACGTTAATTATGAACAACCAGCGCAGACCGCCGCAAAGGAGCCTGAGCAGATCTGGTCCGGTGATCGGGTGCGCCACAGCATTCTGGGCGAGGGTGAAGTCATCGCCGATCTCGACGACGCTTTTCAGGTGGAGTTTGAGGATGGTCGCAGAATGAATTTCAGCAAGAAAAGCGCCCATCTGTATTTCAGCTCTCTGGGCGGGTGAGGCAAATTACATCAACCAAAACGCAGTGACTAATCCGGTGATGAAGCCGAATAAAAAGATGCCAATCCACCCGGTAAATTGACTGGCCGGCGTATGCGCGTCTTGCACTTGGGAGTTTTCCCAATCTCGCAGAATTGAACGGGCCTGCTCGTAATCCACGTCATTAACGGAAATCCTCACCAACCCCGCCGCCGGCAATTCTCCCATTCCCCCCTGCAGGAACTCGCCGTCGATAAATCCCGTAACGCCGGATTGCTCGAGCACGCCTTTAATCATGTGAGCTTCCAAGACGTTGGCGGCTTCATAGACCTGACGCACACGCTTCTCCTTTCATCGCCAAAAATCGTCAGAGGCCAGCTCAGTGCTGGCGCTCGCCATAAAGCTGCGCATACAGACCCCGTTGCTGCAACAACTCTTCGTGTTTGCCTTCCTCGGCAATGCGACCGTCTTCAAATACATAGACACGGTCCGCCTGCTTCACTGCGCTGAGGCGGTGAGCAATGATCAGTGTAGTGCGCTGATCGAGGAAGTCCGCCAGCGCCCGATGCAAGTTGTACTCGGTTTCCGCATCCAAAGCCGACGTCGCCTCATCAAGAATCACCACTTGCGGATCGGCCAGAATCATCCGGGCGATCGCCACACGCTGCCGCTGCCCGCCCGACAGCCTGACGCCTTGCCGACCGACCAAGGTATCCAGCCCTTCCGCCAAGTTCTCCACGACCGCCTTCAGTTGCGCCACTTCCAACGCTTGCCAGAGTTGCGCGTCAGTATGCGGTCGTCCCATCGTCAGATTCTGTCGCAGACTGTCATTGAACAACGTGGGATGCTGCAATACCGTGACCACATGCTCACGCACCCGATGGTGGCCAATCCGTTGAATCGGCACGCCATCGAACAGGACGGAGCCCTGGGAAGGCGAATACATCCCCAACAGCACCTGCACCAAAGTGGATTYCCCCCCGCCGCTGGCGCCGACAAGCGCCGCCTTTTCCCCTGGATTGATATGCAAAGAAACGCCCTGCAACACGTCAGGGCCATCGCCGTAGGAAAAATGCACATTCTCCACATCCAGCGCGACGGTCCTTTTTCCGGCGAAGGGATTGGTTTGCGGCGGGGTTGGCGGCGTCGCTCTTCCATTCGTACTGCACCGCGTGATTGCGAACGCCCCAGGCGTGATCCAAAAGGCGACGAATGTAATGCTGTTCGCGGTTAGCGGCGCGGATCTGATGAATCCCATCCAGCGTTTCCGTCAGCGCTTCCTGAAACAGCTCCAACGCCTGATTTTCCCGGCGCTTGAGTTCTTTGACCTTTTTACCGAGGCGCGTGGTCAGATAAATCACGAAGGGATTAAAAAACAGAATCAGCAGCGCCAACTGCCAGTGCACCCACAATAACACCGCCGCAGTGCCGACTATCGTCAGCAACGCCACCAGCAAACGGCTGACCGAGCTGCCGATGAATTGATCAATGGTATTGAGGTCAGTCACATAGCGGGACGCCACCGCGCCGCTCCCCATGACTTCGTACTCGGCCATGGAAATGCTGCTGAGGCGGCTCAATAGATCCTGCCTGATACGGCAAATAATATCTTTGGAAATACTGGCGAAATGCCTGCCCTGCCACACATTCATGAGTAGAGAAAACGAGCGCAAGACCAGAGCGGCGAACACCATGACGCCAATGTAAAACGCAGCCCCGTGTAATGACTCTGGAGAATACTGGTTAATCAGCGCAATCACAGGACCAGGTTGCTCCAGCAATACCTCATCCACCAGCAAAGGCAACAGTAACGGCACAGGGACCGCCGCCAATGTAGCCAGCACCGCGATCAGGTTCGCCCTCGCCAACTGCGGCTTGTAGGCCAGCACCATATTCCGGATTCGCCGCCAGTCATATCGTTCGTTGGCGGTTTCAGTACGGTCAGTATGGCGTTGTTGGTCTGGCAAAATGTCCTCCGCGACTTACTTCGATCAAACGCAATGAAAAGCGTCTGGGCGACAGCCAGAACGGCGACGCAGACGCCTGTTGCGATGACTCCATTCTAGTGCGACGGCCTGACGGGCGCTAGCCGCATCTCGCCCTCCTCCAACAGACTTTTTCGACGGTTGGCGATCAGCGCCGCTTAGGCGTCCAGGCCCAGATCATTTCCGCCATGACCGGCTCTTTGTCTTCACTGTCAGTAATCGCGACAGCCACCGTCACTTCGCCTTTTTCAAGCGTCTGAATCGCGTGTACCTGCTCCTCCGTCAAATGGGCTTCCGCGCGCATATCGCCTTTCGCCCGCTTCACGTAATCCAGCTTCATGGTTTTAATGACCGGCACGGCGTGATCCGGCACATTCATTCCCACCAGGAAGCCCGTAGCCGACTCTGCAATCAACGCATTGGCGACAGCATGCACGGAGCCAATATGATTTCGCACGGCGCGACGATTTTTCAGTGTAATAACGCAACGGCGCTGGGTAAGCTCTTCCACGACGATACCCGTAGTTCCCGCGTACTTGACCGTCTTTCCGAAAAACAGAGACAAGGCTCTGCTGCGGGCGATCTCCGGCAACAAATTAATTTTGCTGACAATAGACATTAATTTATTCATGTTCTTTACCTGCGTTTATTATTGGGCCCCAGGCGACGAAACCGATCACGGAGGGGTTAAATGACCTTCAGTCAGTTTTGCCGCCGGGCTATAATGCCCTTTCACACCCAAACAGTTAAGGACTATGCAATGAGTGACTTACAAAAAGCGTTCGAAGAAGCGCTCAATTACGTCAAAACCGCCGAGGGCGACTTCTCTCCCTCCAATGAAATGAAGCTGGAAATGTATGCGCTTTTCAAACAGGCCAGCGAAGGCGATGTCAGCGGTTCCCGTCCCGGTATGATGGATTTCGTGGGACGCGCCAAGTACGATGCCTGGGCGAAGCTGCAAGGGGTGTCCAAAGATGAAGCGATGCAGCGTTATGTGGACGTCATCGCCGATCTGAAAAAGCGCTACAGCTAAGCGCTTGCCGGGAAACGGGCGCTGAGTTCGTTTCCCTTTGTCTCTCCAATTAGACTCATCCCAGAGCCCGAAAAACCTAACAAAATAATCAACCGGCAATAGTTTGCAAAAGCTTCATCAAACCAACTTTGCAGGCAACATTTCGTTGTAATAGAATTTAAGGATAATTATAAAAAGAAGAACCAGCGAGGTTATCGTAATGGAAACTGCTGAATTAATGTTGCCGAACGAACCTGAATTTATTTGCCAATTGAAGCAGGCGATTGAGTCGCAGGGCTTCAGTCCCCGCACCGAACACTCTTACCTGCATTGGATTTATCGCTTCATTTCCTTTAATCAAAACCGCAGTCCAAAAGAACTTGGCGAAAAAGACGTGCGTCGCTTTCTGCGCTATGTCGCTACAACCCTGAGCGCTTCGCCTGCGCGCTGTAAACAGGCACTGAAGGCATTACGCTTCATGTATCAGGATGTGCTGAAAAAACCACTGCCAGGACTGGATGATATGCAACCCGCCTAACGACGATCTTCGGGCCTGCAGTTAGCGCTCTGTCGTAATCAGATAATCGTAAATATGGGTCGTCGGCGTCACGGGCGTGAAGCGAGGCTGTGGCGCATCAGCGGGAATGGATAGCGCCCGAAACTCATCCTGCGTTTCCCTTTTTTCAGCTTGAGCAGTGCGTTCCTTTAGTTCAAAAGGCGCATCAGTCTCTTCTCCCGCCGCTGGAGCATCCAAAGAGCCACCGATGACAGCCGCGGATAACGCGGTAGAGTCCAGAGACTGCAAAGGAAAGGTTTCGAGCGTCGACTTTTCTTTATACCCCTCCTGAACGACAGGAGCTTCCGCCGCCATCGCCTGAGCACAGAAGCAAAAGGATACGGTAACAGACAATAATATTTTTCTTGTTGTGAACATGACTATCCCCAGCAAATATTGATCAGGGTATCGTCCTATTCTATGGACGGCGCAGGCGGGTTCACCGCCTTTCGCCGTCATTCGTGACCAAGTTCACAAGGTGAATTACTTTTCCAGACGGATGTTATCGACAATCATCCACTTGGCGCCGTAATCATGGGTCGTGAAGATGAAGAAGTTGCGCACATCGGATACATCCAGACGACGGCCGGATTTAGTCATGGTCCACTCGTCAAAATCCAGGGTGTAGTCATTCCACCCTTTCTTAGCCTGAAGGCGAATATTAACCCGGTCCTCAAACTTGTCTGTCGGCATGTCCAAATAGAACCCATCGTCCAAACGAACAGCTACATGCATGTCCTTCTCTGCGTACACGGAAAACGACAGCTTGGAATAGCCAGTCCAGTCGCGAGGAAACTCAATGAAAGACGCGCCCGGGAAAACATCCTGTTTGCGCAATTCGATATACAGCGCCTGCTCGCCATGGCTGGCGTGCTCCCGGGTAAGTTTGATCACCCGTCCTGTCCAGCGCTGACGATCACGGGCGGTTTCAAAATCCGCCAGCACAGGGAACTCTGCGCTTTGATGCAGTGAGATGTTAACCGCCTTCGCCACCGGCAAGCATGTGTACAAAAACGCAGCGATAGCCAAGACACAACGCAGAACGACGAAAGAGCGATGACGTACGCCTTCCGACGGCATCACCAGCATCAATCCCATCAGGGCGCCGGCGACATCCGCGAACACATCTCCCCATGAAGGAGAACGCCCGATATGCGCCTGAATCAATTCCACCACGCCAGCGAATACGAACGCCGCCACGGGCGTCAGCAACCACAGTCTATTGGCGCCGAATCGGCGTATCTGCGGTAGACGCAACGCCAACGCCACCACAACGGCGGTCCAGACGACATGACCGAAATCCCAAAGCGCGTTGTACAGCATGGAGGAGCTTTTGTGAGGCCCCACATCCGCAAACAACAAATACAGGCCCGCGACAAACGCCAGACCGAACATCCAATGAAACTTACTTCTCTGAACAGGCGCCTGTGGCGCAGTCGCATACATCATAGTCACCCGCGGAACCAAACGCTTTACGCGCCGCAATATTCAATTTCAATTACAAAATAGGACTTCCGGCCGGAAGGCGTCGTCACTATCACTTCATCATCTACTTGCTTCTTCAACAGCGCCTTCGCCATAGGGGAGTCAACGCTGATGTAACCTTTTTGAGCGCCCAGCTCGTCCGATCCAACGATGCGGTAACGATGCTCATCGCCTTCTTCGTCTTCCAAGGTCACCCAGGCACCAAAATAAACCCGGCTTTGGTCCTCCGGCGGACGATCCACCACCTTGAGCTCATCCAACCGCTTGGTCAGGTAGCGAACGCGCCGATCTATCTCACGCAGTTGTTTTTTGCCATAGATATACTCGGCGTTTTCACTGCGGTCGCCCATTGCCGCGGCTTCAGACACGGCCTTGGTGACTTCCGGGCGTTTTACTTTCCACAAATACTGTAGCTCTTCGCGCAAGGTGCGCTCGCCTTCCGAGGTGATATAACGGGCTTTCGGAGGGCTGGGAGGGCGATAACGACTCATCTTAAGTTCTCACCATAAACTGGGCGCGCTCAAGGACGCTCACGCTTGCTTTTTTTGAAAAGATAAGCGCCAGTGAACGCCGCAATCAAACCGCCGACATAACCCACAACGAACACGTATGAGGGAATCAACGTTGCGTCGCTTTCCCCGCTCCCGGAACTGAGCGCAAACTGCATAACCGTCAGCAGCCCCCACATGGCCAAAACGTGCCAATACTCCAGGAATCCCGCCATTCTAGCTGTCAGATAGCCCGCCAGACCATCAAAAGCAATACCTACTCCTATCAGAATAGCCATTAGCGCAAAGGCGTCGCTGGGGTTGCCGAGGAATGCCTCAAGCTCCTCTTTGGAGGCGCCTCCTGCATGCATCATCGCAAGATAAAAGCCAGCTATGAGCCGAATGGCGATTATAGAGCCGCCA
Source organism: Hahella sp. HN01 (assembly GCF_018986435.1). Lineage (GTDB taxonomy): Bacteria > Pseudomonadota > Gammaproteobacteria > Pseudomonadales > Oleiphilaceae > Hahella. The sequence continues at coordinate 96,463 of NZ_JAHMIN010000026.1, forward strand.
AGGTCAAAAACAGTTCCTAGAATGACTGCTCGGAAATTCAACGTCATAAGAAAATTAACTGCCGTATCTGCACGATGAGTTGACTGGCGCCGTATGTCCCCTGTTTGATGGCCACCGGTAAGCAGGGACTGAGGCGTTGGTACAGGGTCAAATTCTATCGCGGCGGACAAAAAAAATCCCCTGCAAAACAGGGGATAATCTAGGCAGTGGCTAACGCTCTTAAAAAAAACAACACTCAAGGGCAGGACAACAACTACGTCAACTGGCACATAAAAAAACAAACCTAAAACACTGTGCGTTGCGCGTTTGGGTGAAACCTTCTTTTCACCATCCTTGGAGCTAAGACTACGGGATGGCTTATTGCCCCAAGGTGGATTAATTATTAACCTTTTTTAAAGGGCGGAATTCGTTTGAAAATATGACTTAACTTTCTGTTTTCAGAGAATATTCAGGGATACTTGACTTTCATCATGAAAAATTCCCGTTTTCCTGCATTCAATAGTTGAATTTAGGGTTCCGCCACTGTTATTGTCACGAACTAATCTGATGCAATCGGAATACCCCAGGTTAGATAGAGCTAATGCGCCCAGTCAGGCCCCCCGAAGAAGTTGAGCAACTTAAAAGGAATATTCTCGATGTGGCCTTGCGCCTCATCGTTCAGGAAGGATTCGCCGCCCTCACCATGCGCAGGCTTGGCAAAGCCCTCGGCATGACCGCGCCGAACCTCTACAACTATTACCAAAGCAAAGACGAAATCTACGTCACCCTGATGATTCAGGGCTTCAGCAAACTCCGCGCCTATCTGATAAAGAGAGCGGATGCGGAGCAAGACGCCATCGCCCGCGGACGCGCTATCATGCGCGGCTACATTGAGTTTGGACTCAGCCAGCCCGAGCATTATGAGCTGATGTTCTCCTCTCACGCGCCAAAATTCCGTGAATACAAAGGAACAGACATAGAACCTCTGTCCAATCAGGAATACGCGCTTTCCATGGAAGTGGCCAATTTCGCTGAGACTTGTCTGCAGTCAGTCCTGGATCGTGTCGGCCTAAACGCATCCGGCGATCAGCGCCGCACCATGTTGATCGAACTATGGAGCCTGCTGCATGGCATGGTCAGCCTTCATTTGACAGGCAATACCGCTTATTTGACGGATACGCCGCTGGAAACCTACGAGCACATATTGGATTTGCTGCTGCAGCGATTTGTGGATCGCCACCGGGAACAACAAAGCTAAAGCGCTCAGTTCAGGCAAGCCCAGCAAGGCCGGGGCGGGATGGAAAAATTAGGTTGTCTCCTCTATTTTTTGTAGGTAGGTTCTGCACAACCTCATCACCTATCCTAGCGGACAGCCCAGGGAAAAATTCATCATGAAGACCCAAGATATTCTCAATAATGCATTGAACGGGCTCGATTACATCGGCTACCAATTGGAGCACTACGGCGTCACAGACAAAGTAAACCGCCACGCCGTCCTGGCGTTCATTATGGCGGAGCAAAAACATCTTGAAGGCGAACTGGATAGCATCAGCGCTCGCGTAGGGGTGCAGAAAGCCAGAATTGAGCGGGCGCGCAGGCAAGTGGAAGGGCTCGTGAATACCACCCTGGAAACGGCCGCTTATCCGCTCAAACAAACTCTGAGCCTGATAAGATCCCGCCTGAACTAAGTTTTCTCTCGATACGATTGAAGAGGACTGCAGGAGAGGAAGAGTAGGACTTTCCCTCTCCTCTCAACGTCAGCTTGGCAAGGCGGGCGTTTTTCCCGGCGAGTCCTGCTCCGGCGCAGATGCAGCAGGCAGCGCTTTGGGGATAGGTAATTTCATTTCAGCACGCAAACCAGGCTGGTTATCCCTCAACTCCAACGCGCCTTTGTGCATTTCGCACACGGCCTTCACCATACTCAGCCCCAACCCGTTGCCCGGCAAGCCCCGCGTCTTATCTACCCGATAAAACCGCTGCACCACCTTGTCGCGCTCGTCTTCGGCAATACCAGGGCCTTCATCCCATATGCTGATGACAGCTTGGTCAAACGCCCGCAATCTGACACCGACGTTACCGTTTACTGGGGTATATTTGATGGCGTTATCCAGCAAGTTAGCGATGGCCTGGAACAGTAAATCCCGGTCGCCCTTCACGATAATGCCCTGGGCGAGGTCCAGCGACAGTGTCTGCGACTTATCCGCCGCCAAAGCTTCATATAACTCAACGGCGTCGGCCACCAGGCCATGCAGATCCACCTCAGAGAAGTTGGCGCTATAGCCGCCAGATTCGATACGCGCGATTCGCAGCAATGCATTGAACGTCTGTAATAGCTGATCCGCCTCGCCGATGATTTCCTGCACCACGGCGCGGGCATCCTCAGGCAGATCCTTCTGGCATAACAACTCCAGTCGACCGCGGACACGGGTCAATGGCGTTCGCAAATCATGTGCGATGTTGTCAGAGACGTGACGAACTCCCGCCATCAGGGCTTCGATCTGGTCCAGCATACGGTTCAAGTGATCCGCCAGCTCGTCGAAGTCATCACCAGAGCCGCGCACTGGAACGCGCAATGACAGGTTACCCTGCATAATCTGACGGCTGGTGTGGGTGATCGCTTCAATTCGCCGTCGCGTACTTTTCGCCAGCGCCACGCCCCCCAGAAAAGCCAATCCAAGGGTAATGGCCACCCCCCAGGTCAGTGAGCGCTCGATCAACTCCCGCACCCGGAAAAGATCAAAGATATCCCGCCCCACTAACAAACGGTAGCCGCCTCGTAGCGTGAACACGCGCGCGCGCGCCATGTGGGGAGCTGCGAAGCGGCCTCCTGAACGATTCAGATAAAAGCCGATCCAACCGTCTTCATCTTCCACCAAAGCAGGCCACTCATTCAGATTACCCGCCAGCGGCTGCAGGTCGGAATTGACCAGCAGATACAATGATTCGCCTTGAGGATCGTTCAGTACTCGCTCATTCATGACGCTGACCATACCGCGCAGCCCTTGCCGACGATATTGCTCAGCCAGTCCTTGAATCTCAGCCTGGATGGTTTCGTCGAACTGGGCGGACATGAAACCTACTGTCGCCCAGTAAATGAAGCCTAGAAGGAAGAGTACAGAGGCTGCGAAGAGCAGCATGTACAATATTGCGAACTGAAATGCCGAGGTGCGTAATAGCTTAGGCAGCTTCACGTAGGACGTACCCTGCTCCACGAATGGTGTGCAACAGGGGGGTCTCAAAATCCTTATCGATCTTGGCCCGCAGACGGCTGATATGAACATCGATAACGTTGGTTTGCGGATCAAAGTGATAATCCCACACTTTCTCCAGCAGCATGGTGCGCGTCAGAACCTGACCGGGATTGCGCATGAAGTATTCCAGCAAACGAAATTCCCGCGGCTGTAAATCAATGGACAAACCATTGCGCTTGACTGTACGCGCCAACAGATCCATTTCCAGATCCGCCACTTTCAGCGTGGTGACGACGTCCTGTTGCTGCTGAGAACGACGCAGCAGAGCTTCGATACGCGCCAACAACTCGCTGAAGGAGAAGGGTTTAACCAGATAGTCGTCGCCGCCGGCGCGCAAGCCCTGAACGCGATCGTCCACTTCGCCAAGCGCGCTTAACACCAGCACGGGTGTTTTAGAGCCGCCAGCGCGCAGCATGCGCACGACGGACAAGCCGTCCAGCTCAGGCAGCATACGATCCACAAGCAGCAGATCATAACTTTCGGTCGTGGCCATATGCAGGCCGGTTTTTCCGTTTTCAGTGGCGTCAACCACATATCCGCTTTCTTTGAGTCCCTTACTCAGATAGGCAGCTACATCTTTGTCGTCTTCAATAACTAAAACTCGCATTTTTCATCCCCGTCTCTTCACTACCTGATACCACTACAGAAACAGAAGTTCCTTGCCAACAGCGCCCGAACTCATCCGCCCCGCGCCCGCTTGATTTGCTCATAGGCGGTGCGGATCTCCTGAGTTTTCTCCGTCGCTATCTTAACCATTTCCTCCGGCAGGCCCTTCGACACCAGCTTATCCGGATGGTGCTGACTCATCAGACGCCGGTAGGCTTTCTTAATTTCTTCATCAGTAGAGTTTTCATTCACTCCCAGCGCGGCGTAAGCGTCCGATAGACTCGGCGTCTTTTCTTTCGCGCCGGCGTGGAAACCTTCCTGGGCGTATCGCTGTCTGGCGATAGCCATCGCCAGCAAGCCTTCAAATTGATGACGGCTGAATCCCAGAGTTTCAGCCACTTCACGCAGTATACGTTGTTCATTGGCGTGCAGATCCTGATCCGCCAGCGCAGTCGCCAGCAATATTTCCAGGAACATCTGCAGTAAGTTGGCGCGACGATGGCATTCATCCCGGAACTGGAGCAATACCGCTTGCAGGTCGAACTCCGGCTGCTTACCGCGATTGAATAATTCAATCGCCAACTTTTCCTGTTCCGGATTCAGTTGCATACCCGCCATGATGTGGCGCGCAGCCTGAATTTCCACCTCACTGACGCGGCCATCAGCTTTGGCGACATGTCCCATAACGCTGAACACGGCGGTGAAGAAGGCCGTTTGCACCCGCTCCTGATCGCCTGCGCCCCAGTTCGGCGGCTCTAATTCGATCCGCTGCACGCCGACGTCAAAACTATGTCCGATTGCAGCGCCGAGCAATCCCCCCAAGGGACCACCTAATGCATATCCAAATGCGCCGCCGATAACTTTTCCCCACCAGCCCATTAAATTCCAAGTCTCCAGTCGTCGTCTGATGTTAATTTACTAAGCTAGTAGTTCATTATTTACCCATTGCGTAGTCTAGGTACAGGGTAAATAAACGCCCAGTTAAGATTTAGTAATTTGGGGGCGAGGCCGCTTATTGCAACCACCCCAGCGTATCCCGCGTATTTCCGAGGGGAAAATATTCTGCGCTCACCCACCCTTGATAACCCATTTCATCAAGCTGGTAGAAAATATATGCAAAGTTGATTTCGCCAGTTCCAGGTTGATGACGCCCTGGATTATCGGCGAACTGAATATGTCCGATATTGGCGAGATGACGCTTGATTGTCCGCACCAAATCCCCCTCCATCACTTGCATATGATAGATATCATATTGATATTTAAGATTATTCACACCTAATACCTGAATCGCACGCAGCGCCTTTTCTGTGCTGTCGACCAGAAAACCAGGGACATCCAGGCTATTGATCGCTTCCAACGTCAGCACAATGCCCTCGTCATTCAGCTTTTTCGCCGCGTAGCGCAAATTCTCGGTCAGCGTGAGCCATGCCAGCTCATCGCTTACTGAAGCAGGCTTTATCCCCGCCAGGCAGTTCAATCTGGGCGCGCCGAGAGCCTTGGCGTATGCGATCGCCAATTCCACCCCTTCCCTAAACTCTTTCTCCCGGCCCGGAATGCATGCAATTCCGCGCTCACCGGCATCCCAATCCCCAGCAGGTAGGTTATGCAGTACTACACTGACGCCGGCGCTCTCTCGGCTGGCGGACAATAAAGCTTTATCCCAGGCATAAGGAAACTGCATTTCCACTCCGGTGAATCCAGCTTCAGCGGCCGCCGCAAAACGCGCCTCCATGGGAACGTCCGTAAACAGCATGGAAAGGTTGGCTGCGAACTTAGGCATCCTTATGCTCTCCATCAAGACGAATCTGATTAAGCGCCTCAATGTGCAGCAATAGGCCACTGTGGTCCACATTCTCATGCCCGGCTTCCAACAAAGCCTGATATTCCTCGAAAACCTGTTCGGTGAGGGGCAGAGTTAACCCCTCCGCTTTGGCCTCATCAAGGATCATGGTCAAATCTTTGTGCTGTACTCTGGCTGTCGCTCCTGGCTGGAAATCGCGCTCCAGCATGCGGCGGCCGTGTAAATCCAGAATACGGCTTGATGCGAACCCGCCCAACAACGCCTCTCGCACCGCCACCGGATCAGCGCCGCCTTTGGCCGCCAACATTAAGGCTTCGCCCACAGCGCCGATGGTGATTCCCACAATCGCCTGATTAGCGAGCTTCGCCAGTTGCCCAGCTCCATGAGGACCGATGTAGGTGGTTTTACCCAATGCGCCGAAGATAGGCTGGGCTTTGTCATACTGACTCCGCTCGCCCCCCACCATTATCGATAACGTCGCCTGCGCCGCCCCCACCGTCCCGCCTGAGACGGGCGCATCCAGGTGAGCCACCTCTCTTGCTTGCAGATAACCAGCGTGTTTACGCGCTAATGATGGCGGGATAGAGCCCATATCGATGACTAAAGCCCCGGGCGGAACAGCATCTGCAACGCCCTGCCGCATCAGAATGTCGTCAACCACCGAACCGTTTTCCAGCATCAAAATAACGACATCCGCCTTTGCAACCGCCTGCGCAGGCTCGTCAGCGATATGGGCTCGCTCAGCAAACGCTTCGGCCTTTGCGCGAGTGCGGTTCCATAGCGTCAAGGAATAACCAGCGCCTAACATATTCTCCACCATGGGCGCGCCCATCAAGCCGACGCCAAGAAAAGCGATATGCATGGTATTGTTTCCTCTAAAGGTGGGCAGCAGAGTCACCGCAAAAAAAAACCGCCATACGGCGGTTTTTTCAATATCTGGCGTCGCTTATGCTTCAAGCATCAGCTTGACCTTCTTCATTGCATTCTTTTCCAGCTGGCGTATACGCTCAGCGGAAACGCCGTACTCATCGGCAAGCTCATGCAAGGTGGCTTTGCTTTCAGCCAGCCAACGCTTTTGAATGATGTCTTTGCTGCGTTCATCCAACTGAGTCAGCGCGTCGTGGAGACGACTGTTGGAGTCTTCCTCCCAGTTTTCATTTTCCAGCATCATCGCCGGATCATAGCGGCGATCTTCCAAATAGTTCGCCGGAGCCCTGAACGCCGTTTCGTCGTCTTCATCCGCGCCTGCGTCAAAAGACGTATCCTGGCCAGCCAATCGGCTTTCCATTTCCCGCACAACATGGGTATCGACGCCCAAGTCCTCCGCAACGGCTTTGGCTTCGTCATTGGTCAACCAAGCCAGACGCTTCTTGGCGGAGCGCAGGTTAAAGAACAGTTTGCGTTGCGCTTTGGTGGTCGCCACTTTGACGATACGCCAGTTACGCAAAATGAATTCGTGAATTTCCGCTTTAATCCAGTGCACCGCGAAGGAAACCAGACGAACGCCGAACTCAGGGTTGAAGCGTTTAACCGCTTTCATCAATCCAATATTCCCTTCCTGGACCAAGTCAGCCTGAGACAGACCGTATCCGGAATAACTCTTGGCGATATGCACCACAAAGCGAAGGTGAGCCATGACTAACTGTCTGGCTGCGTATAAGTCCTCGTTCTGGTGGAAACGTTCCGCCAATTCGCGCTCTTCTTCAGCGCTGAGAACAGGAATGCTGTTTACCGCGTGAACGTATCCCTCCAGATTCCCTACTGGAGCAAGCATTTCTACAGGCCGTAAACTGGTACCCATTCAAAATCTCCAATTATCTTACTCGACGTGAAATATAGCACTTGACGATTGGACTGCCAACGCAGTCTAAAGTTCCCCATTGTAACGATATGTAACGCTGCAATCGACTTTATCGTCCTCGTCTGAAAGCCTCTGCGAGCCTATCCCTATCAAGCCCGCCGCCCGCACTGGATTACAGGACTTAACTGTAATTAAGGCCGGCTGTCATTATTTCAATAGCTGGACGATATTAAAAATTGGTCATTTAGGCTCAATATCATCCAAATGCCGTCTTACGGCGAGCCAGGCGCCGCCGCAGCCCAGGAAAGAGCCCGTCAACAGCAGCAAGGAAGAGGCTTCAATAGACAATCCGGACAAGTTGAAGCTGCTGTAATACAACGCCGCTAACTGGTTCACCGGTCCGCTCAGCCAGAGCAGCGCCATGTTCACCAATAGCCAGGCTAATAAAGCGCCGCCTACGCCATACCAAAAACCGGTATACAAGAACGGTCTGCGCACAAAGGGATCGGTACCCCCTACCAGCTTGACCACCAGAATTTCGTCTTTACGGTTCTCAATCGCCAAGCGGATGGTGTTGCCGATGATCAGAATGACCGCCAGCCCCAATAAGGCCCCTATGGCCAGGGTGCTGCGCCCCAGCACTTCAAACAAGGCATTCAAGCGCTTCACCCACTGCAGATCCAATTGCACATTGTCCACTTCAGGAAGCTTGGACAACGTTTCCGTGAAAGCCTGCACCTTTTCCGCTTGCCCGTATTCCGGCGCGGGCTGCAATACAATCACCGCCGGCAACGGGTTATCATCCAGATAAGCCAGTACATCACCCCAACCAGACAGAGACTTGAACTCCTCCAACGCCTGAGTGCGGTTAATGAACTGCATCGACTGCACCTCAGGACGCTCTTTAAGCTTCTGCGCCAATTGATACGCTGCCTGGTCGTCCACATCCAGCTTCATATAGAGCGATACCCGCGAGGCGCCCTCCAGCCCTTCCGTCAGTCCGCCCAGATTGCCGAGCATGACAAACAAGCCACACGGTAAAGCCAGCGCCACAGCGATCACCAGCCATGTCATCAGACTGGACAAAGGACTTCGTATCAGGCGCATTAAGCTGTCGCGGGCGATCAGACGGTGGTGGGAAAAGTAGGCTTCCAGGCCGCTTTGCTCTAACCCGGCGGAGGCGCCCTGACGCGGCGGCGCTTCCGCTGGCGGAGGAGGCGGCTGTTTACGACCCGATCTTGAAGGGCTGGCTCCGCGCGGTATGTTTTCTTTCATATTCTTTTATTCTCTTCGCTCGGGAGATTTCAATCAGCCGCGACCGGCCACCAGTTGGCCATGATCCAGTCGCATTACGCGATGCTTCATATGAGAGATCAGCGCCAGATCATGGCTGGCGATCAGCACGGTCACACCGACCTGGTTAAACTGCTGGAACAATCGCATGATCTCGGCGGATAACTCAGGGTCCAGGTTTCCTGTCGGCTCATCGGCAAGCAGCAATGGCGGTTTGTTCACCACCGCTCGGGCGATGCCCACCCGCTGCTGCTCCCCTCCAGATAGAGTGATGGGCAATGAGTTTTCTTTCTTCAACAACCCAACCTTATCCAGAGACGCACGCACCCTTCTTCCGATCTCCCGGGAGGAAACGCCTGCGATTTCCAATGGCAAGGCGACGTTTTGAAATACAGTGCGATCAAACAGCAAATGGTGATTCTGGAACACAACCCCCACATGGCGACGGAAATAGGGAATTTGCCGGCGGGGAAACTTCTCCAGATTCTGACCGCCGATATAAATGCGCCCCTGATTGGGACGCTCCATGAGCATGATCAATTTCAGAAGCGTGCTTTTGCCCGCGCCAGAGTGCCCGGTCAGAAACGCCATCTCACCGCGCCGCAATGAAAAGCTGACCTCAGACAGGGCTTCAAACCCGCCGCTGTAGCGTTTTGAGACCCGATCAAAGTGGATCATGCTGTCGCCGATCATAAATTTCCTCTTTGCCTCATCGCCTTGCTCTTAAGCCTCGGTTTTATGCGTCAAACAGCGCATCCACAAATTCGCTAGCGTTGAATGGGCGCAGATCGTCAATACCTTCCCCTACGCCAATATAGCGGATCGGCAATCCATGCTGCTTGGCGATGGCGAACAGGATGCCGCCTTTCGCCGTGCCATCCAGTTTGGTGATGGCGATACCTGTGACGCCGACCGCCTGACGGAACAACTGAGCCTGGCTCAGCGCATTCTGTCCTGTACCTGCGTCCAGCACCAACAACACCTCATGAGGCGCGTCCGGGTCATGCTTCTTGATGACGCGAACCACTTTCTCCAGCTCGGACATCAGATTCTCTTTGTTCTGCAGACGTCCCGCGGTATCAGCGATAACAATGTCCACTCCACGGGACTTAGCCGCCTGCACCGCGTCAAAAATGACGGAGGCGCTGTCCGCGCCGGTATGTTGCGCGATAACAGGCACATTGTTGCGCTCACCCCAAACTTGTAGCTGCTCCACAGCAGCGGCGCGGAAGGTATCTCCGGCGGCCAGGACGACAGAGCGGCCTTCCTGCTGGAATTTATTCGCCAGCTTGCCGATGGTGGTGGTCTTACCGACGCCGTTCACGCCCACCACCAGAATCACATAAGGGGTCTTGTTTTCGACTTGCAGAGGGCTGGAGCATGGCTCTAACAGGCCACGGAGCTCTTCTTTCAGGGCTTCATAGAGCGCAGATGAGTCTTTTAACTGATTACGATCGAGCTTTTCAGTAATGGCCTGAGTAATCTGCGTCGTGGCCTCAATGCCCACGTCGGCGGATAACAACAGGGTTTCGATTTCTTCCAGCAGCTCTTCATCTATCGCCTTGGCGCCGGCGAACAGCGCCATAAGGTTCTGGCTAAACTGGCCACGGGTTTTGCTCAAGCCTGTGCGCACCCTCGTCAACCATCCGCCGGAAGGCTCTTGCGCAGCGACCTCTTTTGCAGGCTCAGGTGGCGTCTTTGCCGGCGTGACGCCCTTCGTTTCAGCTTGCTTCTGCGTTTCAGGCGGGCTCAGTTCGAATGAGCGCGGACGCGGGAGGCTATTTCTACGGGACAGAATGTCGGCGATCAATAACAATACCGACAGCCCCATCAGGGCCATAAACACATAGTTGATCATTGAATGCATATCAGAGATGTCCAAAACTTAGGCGAAGATGCAAATGGGGCCCTATTCTATTAACCTGCGATGTTCGTACGCAAGGCTAACGGCCCTACCTGCTCCGCCGCGCTCAAATATAGGCGGCGAAATTGAGGACGTGACGCCCTAAGCGCCTGGTAATTTACATTTCATTCGGACTACACACATAGCATGAGACATAAAGGCAAGTCCGCCCCTGAGTTGGGCCAATTGCGCATTATCGGCGGCTCCCACCGGGGTAGAAAACTGACGTTTCCCGCTTTGGACGGCGTGCGCCCAACCCCAGACCGGGTGCGGGAAACGCTATTCAACTGGCTAATGCCCATATTTCCCGGCCCTCGCTGCCTGGATGTATTCTGCGGCAGCGGCGCGCTGGGATTGGAGGCGCTTTCCCGCGGCGCGGCGGATGTGACCTTTATTGATCAAAGCCCAGTGATTGCATCTCATTTGAAAAGCCAAATACAGCTTCTACGCGCGGATAACGCCAGTGTGGTGAACGCAGACGCGTTGAGTTGGTTAAGAGCGGCATCGCCGGACAAGCCCTGGGAGGTTGTATTTCTTGATCCGCCTTTCAGAAAAGAGTTTCTTGCTCCCGCCCTGCAAATCCTGGCGGAAAGACAACTGCTTGCAGCAAACGCCTATGTATATATAGAAGCGGAGGTGGAGCTCAATCCCCTCCCACTGCCTCCCGGCTGGAATATTTCCCGCCATAAGACAACGGGGCAAGTGCAATATGCGTTATGTCAGGTTCGCCAGCCAGACTGATTTTTTAGCGGCGCTCACTACCGGATAACGCCGCACTCAGGCTTTCATCTTCAGTAAGCGGTTATCAAGGATATACGGGAAGACTGTAGCCGCGAGCGAGGATGTGCTCCCAGATATTGGCTTCCGAGTCGGATACCGTCATTAAGTCAAAATCCAATGGCGAGCCGCCGTCCACAACGTTGACAGTGCTGGCGTTTTCATCACTCAAGTCACTATCCAGATCCCGATCATATAAAAAGGCGCCGCCTGCATACATGCAGATATTGGTTGGGGCATAGGTAATATCTGACGAACCATCGCTGGAGACGATGTATTTGTCGCTGGTCGAGTCATAAGTCAGAAACTGTCTCTGGGCGTATTGATTAAAGTCCGTTGGGCTGTGATCGCCTCCCGGGCCAGCCCAGTTGCAGATAAATCCATTAATTTGGCCGCTCAGACTCTCCTGAACCCTGTCGCCAAAACCAAAGTATGCTTCGCCTCCGGCCGTGGTCTCTATACCTACATCTAAAATCCGCGCATGGGAATCGCCTGAACCCGCCTGCCACGAATAAGAATAGAGGCCCAGCAGACTGTCAGTATTAAACTCAGCAGTAAATACATTAAAGTTGTCCGCCCACGCCCCACCCGGATCAACAGCAAAGGCCTCGCTCAATACCGTAGAGGAAACCAGATTATCCCGGATATCCGCTGCTGGCGTCGTACTGGCCCAGCCACAGGCTGTAGCGCTTCTTGATTGCAAAGTGACGTTGGTGGAACCCGTTTTCTTGTAGTGGACGGAACCATTGTGGGAGACGTTGTTATCCCCCACGCCGCAATTACCGCCAGTGAAAACGTCCTCTACAATGTACGAAAATAAACCTTCGAACAGACCCGTGTCACGATCAGTAATCGCGTGTTGTAGACTCAATACGATATTGCGAGCTCCAGATCCGTCGTCGTAGCTCACGGACAAACTGTAAGACCAGACAGAGCCGCCGGCATCCAGGCTCATGGTCGCACTGTTAAAAGTCATGCTGCTCAGACTCAACGCGTTCAGCTCATCCGTCAGGTCGACACTCGCTCCCGGGCTGATATCGTCCGGCCAGGTCGCGCCAGTAGACTCGTAAACCGCCACCATCCCGGCCAATGTCAGCATCCCCATTCCTACTCGCGCTTGAACATCCCGCATTCGCGCGTTCAACTGGGCCGCCGCACAAGCTTCCCCGTCCTCCGTGCTGGCGTTCCAAATCCCCAGATCCCCACTCGGCAGTTCGCCCGAGCCGGGATCGCCCATCCCCGCGTCAGGGTGGTTTTGCCACTTTAATGTCGGTCCGTAACAGGAGGCATTACCACCGCGGGTAAAGAACGCCGTCGGATCAAAGCTCGCAGTCAACGCCAAGTCTCGGCTCAAAACCCGAGAGATGGTCGCAGACGTTTCCGTGTAGGCGCTTGAAGACGCCACCGCCAAGGCGGAAAACGCAACACGGGGAAGTTCCTTCCGTTGCGATTTGTCGCCAACGCTTAGAGCGCCCAGACCACTGGAGGCGTCCACAGGACTGGCCACAGTCACGCCTGTGGGGAAATCAACCGTAGCGGACACGCTTCCGCTACTACCGCTATCTGATGAGTTGTTGTCAGAATCACACCCGCCAAGGATGAGCAAGGTGAGCAAAGAGATATATAAGAAAGTCCCGACTGTGCTTTCGCTTTTCATGTTTCCTCCTGATAGATGAACAGCGCAAAGTGCGGCGGACTGATTCTCGCCTGAGTCAGAGGAAAGTATGGTCAATGATTAAGGAAAGAGGAGAAAAAAGACCGGCTTCCGCCGGTCTTTCCAGAGATATGCCAGGCAGATAAAGCCGCTATCGCGCCACCGCAGGCGCCGGGACCAAAGAGAAGGATTTCAGCCAGGCGGCAAACTCCTCCAAATGGCGCACGCCGCTTTGCTCCGCCTGATGACACCATTCACGCAAAGCCGCGACTTTATCCTGATATTGCATGCCTGGCTGACGTTTCCAGATCGCCTGCAGCTCTTTGCTCTTTTGATAGATCATCTGCAGGGTTTCATGCTTCGCCAGCACTTCCTGCAAGCGGTGATGTTCTTGCGGATGAATCAGAGATTCCTCCCGATACATCAACTTACGCACTTTCTGCAGTAATGTGCGTTCTTCCGGTGGCAGTTGCAGCTTGCGCTCATTTAGTAACGGAGCCAGCACTTTCTTACGATACTGCACCATCACTTGAAAGCGGTTGTTGGCGATGGCCATCAGTGTATCCACATCCAGCAGCGCCTTTCCGGGCACCTGATGCGCAATTGGGCCGACAGGCTTGGCTTTGGCCAGACGAAGAAATTCAAAGATCTTGATCCACATCCAGCCAATATCAAACTCCCAGGGTTTAACGGAAAGCTTGGGCGAATGCGGATAGGTGTGATGATTGTTGTGCAGTTCTTCGCCGCCAATGAAAAAGCCCCAGGGCGAAATATTTCTGGCGTTGTCGGTGCATTCAAAATTGCGGTAGCCAAAGAAGTGCGCAATCCCGTTAATAACGCCAGCGGCAAAGAAGGGAATCCACATCATCTGCACCGCCCATACGGTAATTCCCTTAGCGCCGAACAGCAGCAGGTCAATCACTGCCATGACGGTGATGCCAATCCAGTTGTAGGGAGCATATAGGTTACGCTCCAGCCAGTCTTCCGGGGTGCGTTGTCCGTAACGCTTGAGGGTTTCCTCTGTAGCGCCGGCTTTATAGAGCTCCGCGCCACTCCAAAATACGGTCTTCAGCCCTTTTTTCACCGGGCTGTGCGGGTCCTCTTCAGTCTCACACTTCGCATGATGTTTACGGTGTACAGCTGTCCACTCTTTCGTAATCATGCCTGTTGTCAGCCACAGCCAGAAACGGAAAAAATGTGCTAACGCCGGATGCAGATCGACTGAGTTATGAGCTGAATGACGGTGTAAGTAAACAGTGACGCTCACAATGGTGATTTGCGTAAGAATCAGGGTCGCCAGGACGGTTTGCCAAGCAGTCAGCCCCAGCAGGCCTTCATACCACATGTGGAAATCTCTCTTGTTGTATCCCGAAATTTGAGCGTACAAGTGTACGCTAAACTTTGCGCGCCCGCATATTAAAGTTTGTAAGAAATTGCTGAAAAGCCGGCCTGAAACGGGACGATGTTCGCACTCTGCAATCAGCGATTACAAAGGCTAACTCATGCTATCTCGGGGAAGTTCTCTATAGGTTTTTCGCAACCTCATGGTTAGACTGTGATTTTTACGCGGCGAATGCTCAGAGCCCCACCTTTTCCGTGGGGTATAATCAAGCCGATAACGTTCACCCTCTTACCCAGTTCGAAGACAAAGGTTTACCCCGTGCCAGAATTACCAGAGGTGGAAACCACCCGCAGAGGCGTCGCGCCCCACATCACCGGCCGTAAAATTCTTAAAGTAAATGTCTATGAACCACGGCTACGCTGGCCGGTGCCAGCCGACTTGCCTGCCGCCGCCGAGGGCAAAACGGTGCAGGACGTCACCCGGCGCGCCAAATATCTGTTAATCAATCTGGGTGAAAATGAGCTGCTTTTTCATTTGGGAATGTCCGGCAATCTGCGCATCGTGGCGCCGGAAACCCCACGCATGAAGCATGATCATGTAGATATATTGCTCGAAGGCGATATAACTCTGCGTTACAACGATCCGCGACGTTTCGGCTGCCTGTTGCTGCTAAATCCGCCAACGCAGGAACACCCCCTGCTGAGACATCTCGGTCCTGAGCCCTTGAGCGACCAGTTCAGTGGAGAGCTTCTTTATAAGTTGTCCCGACAACGCAAGTCACCGGTAAAAACATTTCTCATGGACCAAGCCATCGTGGTCGGCGTAGGCAATATTTACGCGAATGAAGCTCTGTTCCTGGCGGGCATCCGCCCCACGCGACCAGCAGGAGAAGTTAGCCTAAAACGTTATCAGGCTCTGGCGGATGCGGTAAGAAAAGTACTAAGCGACGCCATCAACATGGGCGGCACCACTTTGCGTGATTTTGTAGGCGGAGACGGCAAGCCCGGTTATTTTCAGCAAACGCTGCGGGCTTATGGTCGTGGCGGACAGCCCTGCATCCTGTGTAAAACGGAACTCAAAGAAATCAAATTAGGCCAGCGGGCAAGCGTGTTTTGCCCCTCTTGCCAACGGTAAGATAAGCTGACTATCGCTACAGGCGCCTGATGGGAGAATGTCACAAACTCAACAAAAGGCGTCGACAGGGGCGCGGCAAAGTTAGAAAATACACAAAATATTATTGCAAAACAGCTGATTCTTTTTTAGAAAGTTTTCAAAAGCCTGTTATATTTGTCTTAATAGATAGACTATTGGATTTGTTAATTGGGAGAGTTCACCCATGCGCCAGACGCTTATTCGTTGGATTAGTATTGTTGTCGCCACTGCAGCTTTTGTCATGCCTACTGCAGGATACAGCGAAACCGTGGAGGAAAAGCCATCCGCGTTGGCCATGACCGGTGACGCTCTGTTCGCCCGTCCAGTGCTGTTCGGCATCACCGTCATTGGCTCTGTCGTTTATGTCGCGTCACTGCCCTTTTCCGCCTTGGGTGGAAACGCTGGCGAAGCGGCGGAGACTCTGGTTATCGGCCCAGCCAAAACCACTTTTGTACGCTGCTTGGGCTGCACCCGGGTTGGCCGTAAAGAGAAAGTGGTGACTTTGGGCGACGAAGGCGCTCAAAATTAAGTCGACAGACTACGTTTAGAATACAAAAAGCCGGCGTAAGCCGGCTTTTTCGTTTTAATGCCCCTACCTTTGAAGCAGGGCTTCCGCAACTAGACTAGAGCACCAGCTCTTTCCATACTTCGCCATCGTCTGCGATAGCGTGAAAATGCGGATTCAAGATGCTTTCTTTAGAGTTATAACGCAACGGTTTGTATTCTGCGTCCACCATAACGCCCCCCGCTCCAAGTAGCACCGCATGTGCCGCAGCGGTATCCCACTCGGAGGTCGGCGCCAGACGGGGATACCAATCCGCTTTGCCTTCCGCCACCAGACAGATTTTAAGAGAACTGCCGATGCTCTTGCGTTCTAGTTTTGCAAAGCGCGCTTCCGCTTTATCCAGCATAGGCTGCAGCGCTTCGCCTCCATGACGACGGCTGGCCACCACCACAACTTCCGCCTCCGGGTTCAGCTTGCGGGCGGCGATCGCATGAGATGCGCCATTCTCCGCCAAAAATGCGGCAGCGTCGCCATCCAGACTCCAGCCATAATATAACTGGCTTCTCACAGGCACATACACCCAACCTGCAACCGGAAAGCCTTCATGAATCAACGCGATATTGACAGTGAACTCACCGTTTCGGTTAATAAACTCCTTGGTGCCGTCGAGCGGGTCGACCAGCCAATAGGTCGTCCACTGGCGGCGCTCTTCGTAGTCCGGCAAGGTGGACTCCTCCGACAGCACAGGAAACCCTTCCGGCATTTTTCGCAGGCCTTCGGCAATAATTGCATGGGCTCTGCGATCCGCCTGGGTCAATGGGGAGTCATCGTCTTTGGTGGTGATTTCAATGGATTCCGCTTTTTCATATACATCGAGAATCGCTGCTCCGGCCGCATCCATAATCCCTTGAATTTCGGCATGCATACGCTCAATGGTGTTTTTATCTATCATGTAACCTTGTCCTGATGGGAAGGGGGACGACGCCATCTTTGCGCGCGCCTGTCCTGTACTCTTTGAAAGAGTTACAATCTAACAGAGTTACTCATGAAGTAAAGAAGGTTATTGCATGCTGGATTGGAGCGCCATCGACACCATATTGCTTGATATGGATGGCACATTACTGGACTTACATTTCGACAATTTTTTCTGGATGGAGCACCTGCCAAAGCGCTTGGCGGAGCTTAAAGATATTCATCCAGAAGTTGTGAGCAAGGACCTGCTCGATAAAGTCCGCCAACTGCAGGGGCAGCTGAACTGGTACTGTCTCGACTATTGGAGCCGTGAGCTGGACGTCGACATTCCCACGCTAAAAGAAGAAGTTCGACATCTTATTGGCTATCGCCCCTTTGTTGAGGAGTTCCTCAAGACAATGCGGGACAGCCATCATCGAGTGGTAATGGTGACCAATGCCCATCGCAAAAGCCTTGACCTCAAGTTACGCCAGGTCGACCTGACGCCTTATTTTGACAACATTGTCAGCTCCCACGACTTTGGGGTTCCCAAAGAGGACATCGCATTTTGGAGCCGTTTGCAGGAGGTTGAGCCATTCCAGCCGGACAGAGCGCTATTGATAGACGACAGCTTACCCGTACTGCGCTCAGCCAAAGAATACGGCGTCGCGCACTTGCTGGCGGTCTTGCACCCGGACAGTAAGCGCCCCGCAAATGAAGAGACGGAATTTAAGGGCATTCTGCACTTCGATCAGATTTTGCCTGCCAACGTCTTCGTCAACAGTAAAGTTTAGAGACAGGTAATAAATGAAGGAGCAGGCTTCAGCGACAGAACACAAAGTGCGGTTGGATAAGTGGTTATGGGCCGCGCGCTTCTACAAAACCCGCACCCTCGCCAAAGAGGCCATTGAAGGCGGCAGAGTGCACTATAATGGAGCCCGCGTTAAGCCCGGACGGGTAGTTGAAGCCGGGGCGGAGGTCACGCTCAAACAGGGCTGGTCGGAAAAGACTGTGCTGGTACTGGACATCTCCGAAAAACGCGGCCCGGCCCCTGTGGCGCAGAAGCTATATCAAGAAACGGAAGCCAGCGTCGAAAAACGCGAACAACTGGCCTGGCAGCAGAAGCAGATTCAGGCGGCGCAATTGCCGCCGGCGCGCAGGCCGACGAAGAAGCAACGGCGTATGATCCACCGCTTCAAAGAACAAGCTGAACACGATTAATATTGATTAGAGCAGGATATTTCCTCACTCATGAAAGCCGATTTACTGCAACGCTTTATTTTTGACGAACTGGACATCCGCGGCGAACTGCTGGTTTTGGAAAAAACCATACAGGACGCGCTGTCTCGCCATGACTACCCACAGGCCATCCAGTCTTTACTGGGCCAGGCTTTAAGCGCGGGTCTGCTGCTGAGTGCGACGCTCAAAATCAAGGGTGACACCACCCTGCAGGCCACCGGCGAAGGGGAGTTACGCCTATTGATGGCTGAAGCGACTCATCGCCGCACCGCCCGCGGCATCGCTCGCTGGGAAGGTACGCCAAACAGCGCGTCATTAAAGCAATTGCTGGGAAATCGCGCCGCTCTCGCGATAACTATTACGCCTCAAAATGGTCAGCGCTATCAAGGCATTGTGCCTCTCTCTTCGGATTCACTTTCCGCCTGTCTGGAAGAATACTTTGAGCGCTCCGAGCAGCTGGCGACCAGAATCTGGCTATATGAGTCCAACGGGCGCTGGGGTGGACTGCTGTTACAACAACTTCCCGCAGCCCGTGGCGGCGAGCACTCCGCTGAAAACTGGGAGCGTATCGTTGCGCTATCCGCCACGCTAACGGCGGATGAGTTATTCAGTTTGCCCGCGGAAGAAGTGTTGCATCGCCTGTTCCATGAGGAGTCCGTCAGAGTCCTGCAGGAAGAACCCGCCAGTTTCTGGTGCTCCTGCTCAGAAGAGAGAACCCTGGAAGTGGTTAAATCCCTGGGCCGCGAAGAAGCCTTATCCATCTTGGATGAGAGCGGCGAAATAGAAATGAACTGCCAGTTTTGCATGCAGCGCTATAGCTTTGGCCGCGAGCGCATAGAGCAGTTATTCGACTCCCCCACCCTTCACTGAACCTGACGCGCGCGCGAACCGTTTCGCGCACCCCGGCCGGCCCCCACGGGGCGGGCCGGAAACGCCCGCAGGACTAGGCCTTACGCACACCCGGAAACTGTCGTCTTTTCAACCTGCTTTTGGCATAATAGCGCCCCTGTTTGCGATAACGCAGCGCGTCCCGAGCATAACAAAACCTAAAAGAACGGCGGCGTCTGCGCCTATGATTGTTATAATGAGGGCGAGGTTAAGTGAGCAATATATATACAGATCTTAGTTCAGCCGAGTTGGTTGAACAGTCTATTTGCCGTAAAGAAGGCCGCATGGCCGCCAACGGCTCCCTGGTGGTCAACACCGGAAAACGAACGGGACGCTCCCCAATGGATCGTTTCATCGTACAGGAGCCCAGCACTGCGGATGCGATCGACTGGGGCGCGATTAACCGCCCCTTCGATGCAGAGAAATTCGATGCGCTTTGGGACCGCGTCGAAGATTACATCTCCACCCGCGACCGATTCGTTTCCCACCTGCACGTAGGCGCCGATCCCGAGCACTACCTACCTATCAAAGTCACCACCGAAACTGCCTGGCACAACCTGTTCGGCCGTAACCTGTTCATTCGCCCCGAGCGTTACAACCCGGCGGACAAACAGGAATGGCAAGTGATGAACATTCCAGACTTCGTGTGCGAGCCTGAACGCGACGGGACCAACAGCGATGGCGCAGTAATCATCAACTTTGCGCGCCGCAAAGTATTACTGGCCGGCATGCGGTACGCAGGAGAAATGAAGAAGGCGATGTTCTCCGTGCAGAACTTCCTGCTGCCGGAAAAAGACGTGCTGCCCATGCACTGCTCCGCCAACGTCGGCGAAGATGGTCAGACATGCCTGTTCTTCGGTTTGTCCGGCACTGGCAAAACCACGCTGTCTGCTGACGAGTCCCGTTTTCTGATCGGCGACGATGAGCACGGCTGGGGACGCGGCACGGTTTTCAACGTGGAAGGCGGCTGCTATGCGAAGTGTATCGATCTAAGCCAGAAAAATGAGCCGGTTATCTGGAACGCTATTCGTTTTGGCGCCATCGTCGAGAACGTTGTCATTGACGATCAAGACCGCACGCCGGACTACACTGACGTATCTCTGACCGAAAACACTCGCTGCGCCTACCCGCTTGAGCACGTGGAAAAGCGCGTGCTGGAAAACCGCGCAGGCGAACCGTCTGCGATCGTCTTCCTGACTTGCGATATGACTGGCGTATTGCCTCCCGTTTCCATCCTGAGCAAAGAAGCAGCGGCTTACCACTTCCTGAGCGGCTATACCGCCCTGGTAGGCTCCACCGAGATGGGCTCCAGCTCCAAGCTGAAATCCACTTTCTCCACCTGCTTCGGCGCACCGTTTTTCCCTCGCCCTGCTGGCGTTTACGCAGAACTGTTAATGAAGCGTATGGACGAATTCGGCAGCAAGGTTTATCTGGTCAACACTGGCTGGACCGGCGGCTCCCACGGCGTAGGCAAGCGCTTCAGCATTCCTGTGACTCGCGCCATCATCAGCGCCATCCAAAGCGGTGAGCTGGCGGATGTCGAAACGGAGCACCTGGAAAAACTGAACCTGACTGTTCCTAAAGAACTGGAAGGCGTAGACAGCGTACTGCTGAACCCGCGCAACACCTGGGCGGACAAAGAAGCTTACGACGCCAAGGCGCAGGATCTGATCCAGCAGTTCGTGGAGAACTTCAAAAAGTTCGACGTTTCCGACGCTATCCGCGCAGCGGGTCCTTCTTTGGACTAAGCGACGGCTCTGTCAAAAAACCCGGTTCGCCGGGTTTTTTTATGTCCAGATTTTACCGTCAACGTATCAGAAGCTGGCTAGCTCCATGCTTGATAAGCTAATGGCCCAAAAGCCACGATGACCAAAGCGCTACCCAGCACCAGCAGCGGCATGAGAATACGTTCATGACGTTGATAGAAGCTTCCCCCTTCCATTTGCGCCAAGCGGATTTCCTCTTCTCCAACCACTTGCCGTGTTAATAAATGATTGAGCGCCACTGGTGGGCTTAAATAGCCCAATTCAAAGGCCACCAGGGTCACCATCCAGAAATGAACGGGATCGACGCCATTGTCATAAGCAATCCTGGCGATGGTCGCACTGACGAGAATGACGGCGCCATAAGGGTCCATCACCATCCCTATCACCACTAATATCGCCACCAACATCAGCATGACAATCCAGACACTGGCGAAGCTGTGCGGGAAGATTTCCATCAGGCCAGAACGCTCTATCACGCCACCTACACTGACGGAAAGACCCATTAAGAATAACAGCGCGCCGATATGAGTCGTCGTTTCATTCGTCGCCGAGCGCAATGCCTTCTCAAATCCAGCTTGTTTTCCTTGTTTGGAAGACTCTTTTGTTTCCGCCACGCTTGGTTTTCGATAGCGCTCGTAAATCAGGATAGTCAGCATCATCACCGGCAATATGCGCGGGGCGGTAAACTCATTGAGAGCAACGCCTAATCCCCAGGAATAAACCAGAGCGACGGCGCTGATCGCCAACACATAAGGGATAAGCGGTTTTAACGCGGCCAGCATGGCTGGCGCAGCGACGCGCACCGGAGCCAGCGCAATAGGGCTGCACCGGTTCATGGTCATACTGAAGGCGGCGAACAGCATTAACGTCAGCACGAATACTTTGCCGCCCCAGCCGAACAATTGATCCGTAGTCACTTCCCGGTTCAAATAGGCGATGATCACCACCAGCAGACAAGGACGCAGCACTACGCCAAGGCTGCCGGAAATAGCTGTGGCCGCTAAGGCCAGTTGGCGGCGCGCCCCGGCTTTACGTAGTTCCAGATAGATAACCGAGCCCGCCGCGATCACGAATATGCCCGAGGCGCCGGTATACGCCGTGGGTATGGCGGCGACAGCGATCGCCACAAAGGCGAGCATTTCCGGAGGCATCTTCCAAGGGTGAAATACATTGAACACCAGGCTGGCGAGCCTTGTCTCCTTCAGCATCATGCCAATCCAGACATATAGCCCGACATTCAGGAACATGTCGGATAAATCCATCATCTTATCCAGATAGATACCCACTCCCGCGACATGTCCCTCCAGCATGAAGTAGGTTCCGGATATCAGACACATGGTGGTATACAACGGCACGCTCAGTAACGCTCCGCCAAGGCGGCCCCCTGGCTTGGCGTCATCCGGCGTTTTGATCAACTGCCAGAGGCTCATCAGAGTCAGAGCGCCAAACCCGGACATCCACAACAGATGCAATGCGTCCCGTTGCGGCGATTCGCCGCCATGAGCCACCCCCAACTCACGGAAGGACCAGGAAGACGCGAACAACATCGCATTGGCGATCAGTTGCAAAGCGGTGGAAACACGATGATCCAGCGCCGTCGCCATCGGCCGCATGGCGATATGGTGACGACCGGCGGTCGCAGTGGCCGCGCAGATCAACACCAGAATCACCAGGATAAAGCGCTGAGAAGTCAGGCCAAATGCGATGACGTCCGCCACAAACAGCTCCCCGGCGCGGAACGCCCTCAGCCCTGGGGTGATGCGATCCTTGGTGGCTTCATAGCGCTGAAACTTCTCGACGCACGCGGCCTTGGCGTTGAGTAAAGACGCCCGCAATGTCGCAGGATCGACAGGGTCCGGCTCGAACAATCCCAGATCGTCGGCGGGGGCTTGCTGTTGCGCCATCAATCGCTGCAACTCAGACTCAATATTTGGGTTAGGATTACACTCCGGCGCGACCGGCTCAGTACGCAACTCGTAATATCCCGGCCAAATCGCCTGCCCCATTTGCAGAATTTTATTGTGGATATCGCTGGCGGCGCCGAACGCCACCACCGCCGCCAAAAGCAGACAAACCGGTAATGATGAAAACCACTCCCGCCTGGTCCGGCCGATGGCTACGCCGGACTCATAGGCTAGGGAACCATTCATGATTTAGTGCAATCCAGATGATGTTTGATGACCGCCCGCCGGCCTCCGGGGCTATGCGCCCAAGCCGGAACGGTACGGATTACTCGAGGTTTTCCACGCATTCCGCGGCAGTGGGGTTGGTCTTGCAACGGACTTTACGCATCAGCGTCAAAGCGCGACTGTCGTAGGCGCCCTCGTCCCGCAAAGCAATGCGCACCTCGCGCAGCAACTTGTCGTAGCCTTCCAGCTTTTGCGCCGCCGGGCGCATCCAGTACTCGTCCTTAATCTCCGCTTCCGCATCGCGGATGATTTGGTAGGCTTCCTCATATCGGCCCGCCGCGTACTCCCGCGACAATTGGCCATAGCCTTCGGGGAAGCGGTCCTGGCGAATAATGATCTGGAAGTTCATCTGCGCCAGTTTGTAATTGAACACGCCGCCATCCGGCTCCAGTCCCTTATAAAGCTCCAATGGGGTGTAGGCCACCGCCGGTGCGTAGGCGACATCCACATTGCCGTTATTGAATTTACCGGCGAAGTTGCTGGAGTTAGCGCTCACTACCGAGGCGCCTACACGGCGCACCATTGTTAAAGCCGCGTTGTCGTAATCCAGGGTGGCGACCTTTTTGCCTTGCAACTCCTCTACGGAATCCAGATTACGATCTCGAATAAACAGATAAACGGCGCCGGCAGGTAGAATGCCAGCCACTTCAAACTCACCCTGCGTCAGCAGCGCCGCCGCCTTGGGTTGGTTCAGCGTCTGCAGCAGCAGTTTCATTTCCTCATCGCCAGGGATCGCGCCCATCGCTTCCAATGTGCCGGTAAACCGGTTGAACTCCCGGGCGCGAGTGCCCGTCAATAACACAGCGTCACACTGCCCGGCTTTGAAATCTTCCGCCGCCACCTTTTCGTCGGTGTAAGCGCGCAAATCCAGGTTCACACCCCAACCCAGCGCAGATGGCTTCGCCGTCTTCATGATATTGAACAGTGGACCGTTGGCCCCAATCGGATCAAACACGCAGAACGAACGCGCCACCATTTCCGCGCTGGCGGAACCCGCCAGCGTCATGACGGCGGCGCAGGTCAGAGCCGCCAGTTGTTTTCTTATCGCCCTTGTTTTCATTTTAATTTCCCAGTCGTTAGCCTCTTTGAGATTGATCCGGTGCGCTCTCGCCATGCCGGTCAGCTACAAAATATCGCTGAGATCCACAGTCTCCGCTGTGGTTTGCTTTTTATCGTCCCAGAACTTACCCAACGCGCCCACCGGCGTGCGATGGCCGGTATGCTCCGTCCACATGCGATCGGACAACCCGGTCAGCATGGTCGTCGCCAACTCGTCCAACAGACGCGCCTCGGGAGGGGCTTCTTTGTTAGCCTTGGACTTGGCATGGGCGCGAATAACCTGCTTTACAGCAGCCACATCCCCTTTTCCGTATGCGGCCAGGGCTTGAAATACATGCGCCAGACGCACGCCTGCGCGCTCGCCTTTCTTCGCCGCAGCAGCCAGTCTCAATGATGCGTTCTCGCCCTTGGGTTCAGCGCCAGGCAGCATGGACCAAACTGTCGCGCGAATCGCCATGGGCGCGCCCCACCACTTGTCATCATCCACACATGCTGCGGAGCGTTCGACTTTCGCCGCGATATTCGTGGGTACGCCCAGCCCTGCTCCCGACGCAATTTCGTTGTTAAGCGCCTGCAAGCCGGCAATCATGCCCATCATCCATATGAATTCGTCGTAGTCTTCGTCAAGTTCCGGACAGGCTCCACCAGGTTCGCCATATTGGGCGACGAGATGCTGATAGGCTTCGTAGTTGCGCTTGGCCGCAAGGGTGTTAAAGCGTTTTTGCGCGATTAACGCATCTTCGGCTTCCGCAGCGTCCTGATCCCGAATCGCACGCATATAGCGCAGCTCTTCATTGAGGGCGCGGGATTCTGCGCACATACCGGCGGAGCCGTAGATCATGACAGCAAGAGAATGGGGTTCGTCGCGGACGCGACCAAAGGACATCAACATGGGCGCCAGGGCTTCCGACATGCCGCAGTTCATGGAGACATCGTCCGTGCTGAGAACAAAGGGAGTCTGATGTTCCTGCGCAAAGCCCACCATGACGTCGCCAGTGGTCTTGTACATCACATTGCGCGTCGCGCCGCATCCAGCAAGCGCCAGAGTCATGGCGAGAACCACCGCGCGCTTGCTGGAAAGCCGCTGTCGGACCGGTCTGACGCAATGCAGTAACGCAGATGAAAACCTCAAGAAATGTGGGCTCACAAAAACCTCCCAGTTGCCTTTTGTCTTTATTCTTCGATGTCGCCGCAGCCGGGCGAGCATAGGGGTTTATGCTTAGGACGGGCCAGATTATGGACAAACTGGAAGGTTTTTTGTGAGATGAACGGCACAAAGCGCAATAAATTTGGCACAAAAAGACAAAAAACGATAAATACCGTTACCAAAGCCCCTTTCAAAAAAGGCCGAAATTACGCCGCCGCGCATTTGACAGGGCTCCGGGAGCCGCTATAACTAAAGGAGCGCTGGGCCTGAAGCAGGGTTTGTAGGACTTCGGCTCACAGCGTTCGCCACCAATAACAATACAAACCCGATAGGAGAAGAGTATGCGCAAACCTGAACTTGCCGCAGCGATTGCAGCACGCACGAATTTGTCGAAAAGCAAAGCTGCGGAGGTACTGAACGCGTTAACCGATGAAATAGCCGACGCGGTATCCCGTAATGAAACCGTCTCACTGATCGGATTCGGAACCTTCAGTCAGCGCAATAGGAGCGCACGTACAGGTAAAAACCCCAAAACTGGGGCCGCTATTAAAATTCCTGCCAGCAAAACCGTTGGGTTCAAGGCTGGCAAGCTCTTGAAGGATGCCGTCAATAAATAATAGTAGCGGCGGAAGCCCCGTCCTGCCCGCTATCCGTCCGGACAGGCGGGAACAGGGCGCTTCCGCCGCAGAAGTCTAAGAAGACCTGAAGGATCAGAAGGTTGTAAGCAACGGACTCAGACCGTTATTTTTTCCGCCAGATCCGCAAAGATATCTTCATTGATTCCCTGCACCAGTTTCAGGTCTTCCGGTTTGGAGAACGGCCTCGCTTCAGCAATCTTCTGAGCCGTAGCGCGGCCAATTTTGGGCAAAGCAGTCAGCTGCTTAAGCGTAGCGTGGTTAATGTTGACCAGCTCATCCGCGTCGGCAATGGCCTCTCTCTCCAGTCCACCCTCAGATTGTCGCGCGCTCAGCAACTCGGTCAATTCATCCAGGCGCTTCTCGACAGCGACGATTTCATACTGCAACGCCACCTGTTTATCCAATGCGTCCGCAGTATTGCGGGAGATGTTCGATAACTGATAAATAATAACCAATACCGCTATAAACAGGATGAAAGATCCCATTTCCCAACCTCCTTCAATCAACTCGTCATTGTCTCGTCAAAACTGACAAGCGTCGCCAATAAGTGAACGTGGAATGCTACTCCATCATCAACGCGCGATCATACACCACACGTCCTTCCACAATGGTTTTATAGGCCAGTCCAACCACTTCCGTATCCAGCCATGGGCAATTCTTGCCTTTGGACACCAGATTTGATTCGGTCACCAGCCACTTCTCAGTCGGATCAATCAGCGCCACATCCGCAGCGCTTCCAATCTGTAAGCTCCCCGTAGACAACTCCAGCACCTGCGCCGGACCTGTGGTCAGCGCCCGCATCGCCGCATCCAGACGCAACTCGCCAGACGTCGTCAGCGCAATGATCTGCGGCAATACCAGCTCAATCACCGACATGCCTGAACGGGTTTCCGCGAACGGCGCCAGCTTGGCTGCGCTTTCATGTGGCTGATGATGAGAACAGATGGCGTCGATCACGCCGTCATTCACGCCTTTCAGCAGTGCTTTACGGTCTTCCTCCCGTCGCAGCGGAGGGCGCACATGAAACGCAGGATTAAAGTCTTTGATCACCGCATCGGTGTAAATCAGGTTCGCCAGCGCCACATCACAGGTGACTTTCAGGCCACGACGTTTAGCATCTGCGACCAGCTCGACCGATTTTGCGCAGGACAATTGTCCAAGGTGTATCCGCGCCTCAGTTTCCTCCGCCAGAATCAACCACTGCGCTACCGCCATGGTTTCCGCAATAGCGGGAATACCGCTCAGCCCCAGCAATCCGCTGGTGGCGCCCTCATGTACGCAGCCATCTTTCGCCAGTGCGTAATCTTCCGGGCATACGAATATCGTGATGTCCTGAGAGCAGGCGTATTCCAGACAGCGCTTCATGACCTGATTGTCCCGGAAAGGATAGCGCAGATTGGAAACGCCAACGCAGCCCGCCTCGCGCAGCGCGTGCATTTCGCTCAGTTGCTCGCCGGCCAGCCCTTTGGTCAGCGCGCCGATGGGCAGTATCTTCGCCTTGCCTGCGGTCAGCGCCTGATCGTATATAAGATTGGTCACCGCCGCAGTGTCATTGACGGGCGATGTCGCCGGAGGACAGCATAGCGTAGTAAAACCGCCCTTCACCGCCGCCAGCGACTCGCTGGCGATGCTTGCTTTATGTTCATAACCCGGCTCGCGCAGATACGCACACAGATCCACCAACCCGGGCGTCACCCAGGAACCAGCTGCCTCAATCATCATATCTGCATTGAAGTCGGCTGGCGCCGCGCCGATCGCGACGACTTCGCCATCAGCAATGTATAAGTCCGACTGGGTGTCCAGACTTTGAGACGGGTCGATGATTCGACCGCCTTTTATGAGTATCCGCCCGCTCACGCAACCTCCTCATCCGCTGTCAATTCAGCTATCTGGCCGCTCATCGCCATGGACATGACCGCCATCCGCACCGCAATGCCATTGGTCACCTGATTCAAAATGACGGATTGCGGACCGTCGGCGACGGCGGACTCTATCTCTACCCCCCGGTTGATCGGGCCGGGATGCATGACAATCGCGTCAGGCTTGGCCAAGGCCAGTTTGTCCTGAGACAATCCATAGAGACGGAAGAATTCCTGCTCGCTGGGCAGGAGGGCGCCTTCCATCCTCTCTTTTTGCAAACGCAGCATGATCACCACGTCCACGTCCCGCATACCTTCCTTCATGGAGCTGAACACTTTGACGCCAAACTGGTCAACATAGGGCGGCAGCAGCGTATCCGGCGCAATAACCCGAACTTCCTCGGCTCCGAGCAGGTTTAAGGCTTGAATCTGAGAGCGCGCCACCCGCGAGTGCAGAATATCCCCCACGATGGCGACTTTAAGCCCTTCAAATTTATGCTTGTGCTGGCGAATGGTCAGCATGTCCAACATCGCCTGAGTCGGGTGCGCATGGCGGCCATCGCCAGCGTTAATGACGGAGACTCTTGGCGTCACTGATTTAGCGATGAAATGCGGGGCGCCGCTCTGCGCGTGACGCACTACGAACATGTCCACCGCCATCGCTTCCAGGTTGCGCAGCATGTCGGACAATGATTCGCCTTTGCTGGTGGCGGAGGTGGTGATGTTGATATTCAGAACGTCCGCCGACAAACGTTTGGCGGCCAGTTCAAAGGTAGTGCGGGTGCGGGTGCTTGCTTCGAAGAATAAATTGGCGACGGTTTTGCCGCGGAGTAAAGGAACTTTCTTGATTGATCTGGAGCCGACTTCAATAAAGGTGTCCGCCGTGTCCAGAATGTCCGTGAGATGCTTCCGGCTCAGCCCTTCGATGGTCAGAAAATGTCGAAGATGCTGAAACCGGTTCAACTGCAGGGGACTGAGTTCGTCGTCTATGCTAGGCATGGAAATCAATTCTCAGGTTGATGGATTTCGCCCATGTGTGAACTTGTCGCTAAGGTCTTTCAGCTGGAGCCTGTTTTCTCCCGCAGCTCCACCGCCAAAGGGTCCGGCCCCAGCAGTTTCACACGTTGATTTGACTCCAGCCGCCGGCTGGCGCCGACCACATCCGGCTGTATGGGAAGGTCGCGACCGCCCACATCCATGAGCGCGACGAGAAGGATACTTGCCGGCCGGCCAAAGTCAAAAAGTTCGTTCATGGCGGCCCGAATCGTTCTTCCGCTCATAATCACGTCGTCCACCAGCACGACATCCCGACCTTCTGTTTCGAAAGGCAAAGACGAGGCTTTAACCTTGGGGTTCAAGCCGATGCGAGTGAAGTCATCGCGATAGAATGAGATATCCAGCTCGCCCACCGGGCCATCCCAGCCCAACAGGCTTTGCAGTCGTCGCGCGACCCATACGCCGCCAGTATGGATGCCTACGAGCGCAGGCTTATCGATATTGCGTTCCGCGCAGAGCAGTTTGAGTTTTTCGACCATGTCCCGCATGGCCGCATCAACATCAATCAATGATGTCATCGGATTTTCCTTGTTTACGAGGAGGATGAAGAAATGCGTCCAGATTGTCGGCGTGGGTTTCCAGCCAGCTTTCCACGATAAAGACCGCGGCGATGGAGTCCACAGCGTAGCGTCCGAAGTCGCGATGCCCGTAGCGTTCCCTCACCATGGATTTGGCTTCGCTGCTGGTGAGCCGCTCGTCCGCCATTTCGACGCGCAGATTATATCTCCCGTGCAAACGCCGAGCGAACTTCCTGGCGCGCAACGCCATTTCACTGACGCTGCCGTCCATATTCAAAGGTTCTCCCACGATAACCAGCGCAGGCTTCCATTCTTCCAACAGCGCTTCAATCGCCTCCCATCGGGGGATGCCGTCCTGAGCGGGAATTTCCTTGAGAGGAGAAGCCGTCATCGATACCGACTGTCCGACTGCCGCGCCAAAGCGCTTGAGTCCGAAGTCAAAGCCTACCACTGTCGCCATAATTTACGTGTCGAGCCTCCCGAACGTCCTCTGCGTCACAGCTTCAGGCATGCCCGGAAATCGACGAGAGACGGTGATAATCGATACCCACCCGTCCCAATGCGGAAACGACTTTGTCACTGTCCGGCGTACGGAAAATGATAGCGGAGTCAGCAGGACAGGTGATCCAGAAATTGTTGGAGATTTCCTTCTCCAATTGGCCGGCGCCCCACCCTGCATAGCCAAGCGCCACCAAGGTGCGGTCCGGACCGACGCCGCGAGCCATGGCCTCCAGAATGTCTTTGGAAGTGGTTATACAGATGTCAGGAGCGATCTCAATAGAGGATTGCCAGTCGCCTAAAGGCGAGTGCAGAACGAAGCCCCGCTCAATTTGCACGGGACCGCCGGAATATACCGGCATAGCGATGCCTTCGCCGCCCAGCTCAAGTTGCTCCAGCATATCGCTAAGCCGAATATCCAAAGGCCGATTGATGACGATCCCCATAGCGCCTTCGTCATTGTGGTCGCATATATAGCTGATGGTCCCTTCGAAATTAGGGTCCTTGAGGTGAGGCATGGCAATCAGAAATTGATTGCGTAATGTAGACATTGATGAACTCATGCAGTTGCGGCCTTTTTAACTGCCTGTATAGTTCTAAGCATAAACCAGTTAACCCCGATGCGGCAAAAAACCAAAGGGATTAACCGGAAAGTTGTCATGAATCAGTAGCGTACATGCGCTCTCCAAAAGAGAAAGTACGGATGATTTCCAACAGGTCCGACTCTTTACGCATCTCTTCAGTGAACGGTGGGAATGGCTCAGCGAGGCGGATAATCCGGACCACCGCGTCGTCCAATATCTTGGCGCCGGAAGAGGACAGGATATTGATTTCCTGCACTTGCCCATCAGGCTCAATGATGACGGCTACGCGAACTTTCCCTTCCAGCTTGCGCTTACGCGCCTCTTCCGGATAGTTGATGTTGCCAATGCGCTCCAACTCCCGACGCCACTCTTCCATATAATACGCGCTGGCGGTCTTTCTCGCCGACACCGCCGTCAAACGCGTCACGCGGGGACGCTTGGCGTACGCCTGTTGCTGTTCGGAAAGCTTCGCCTCCAAACTGGCGATCTCCAGACTGCGCTGCAGCAACTGACTGCGCTCTTCTGGAGGAGCCTCTTCCGGATTATCCTTCTTTGGCTTTTCCGACATGCTCATGTCACGATCGGAAGTCTTGTTCGCAACCACCTGACGTTCGGCAGAGGCTTCCCTGGGTTTTACCGCTTCAGGCTGAAGCTGCGCGACTTCATGAGTTTCTATATCACGGAAGTCCGCCTGCTCAGTGGTAGTGAGCTCTTTCTTATCTTCTTCCGAACCACTGCCTTTTTGATTGGACTGCGCGAGAAAGTCGGCGTCCTCCGGCTCTTCTTTATCATCAAATTGAGCCAGGGTGACCTCGACTGTCAGAGGAACAGGGCGCTCTGGTTCGATAGTAAAGGTAATTCCCAACACAATCGCCGCATGTACGGCGATAGCGAAGAACATACAAAAACCCAGGCGATCAAAAGCGGTGACTCCCGCAGCCGGAGAAGAAAGCGACTTATCACTCATATTTATTTAAACAACAATATCCCGACGTGACTTTAATAAAGACGACAAATAATCCATTAATTGTCCCGCTATATCCAAATGATAAAGTTTATCCAACTCTCTAATACAGGTAGGACTAGTGACATTTATTTCTGTGAGGTAGTCGCCAATTACATCCAGTCCAACAAAGTGCAGACCCTTCTCTTTTAACACCGGTCCGACGCGTGCGCAGATTTCTTTATCCCGCTCACTCAGTTCGCGACCTTCGCCGCTGCCTCCCGCCGCCAGATTGCCGCGGTTTTCGCCCTGCGACGGAATCCGGGCCAATGCATAGGGAACCGGCTCGCCGTTGATCATCAGAATACGCTTATCGCCGTCTTTGATCTCCGGCAAATAACGCTGCGCCATAATCTGGCGACGCCCATTGTCCGTGAGCGTTTCGAGAATAACGCCAAGGTTAAAGTCCCCGGCTTTCACGCGGAAGATGGACTTGCCGCCCATGCCGTCCAACGGCTTGAACACCACATCCTCATGCTCCGCAAAAAAGCGGCGCAGGCGCATGACGTCGCGGCTGACCAAAACAGGCGGGCACAGATCCGGGAACTGGGTGGCGAATAACTTCTCGTTACAATCGCGCAGGCTCTGGGGCCGATTAACCACCAGCGCGCCCTCGCGCTCTGCTGCTTCTAGGATGTGGGTGGCGAACACGAATTCACTATCCACTGGCGGATCTTTGCGCATCAGAATCAGGTCAAGCGACGCCAGCTCATCCACAAATTCGTCCTGAATCTCGAACCAACTGGAAGGGTCGTCCGCCACCTGCAGCGTGCGCATCCGCGCATAGGCCCGCCCCTGCTCCAGGTACAGATCTTCCTGTTCCATGTAATACACGGACCAACCGCGTTTTTGGGCCGCCAACAGCATCGCGAGCGTGCTGTCTTTTTTAACGTTGATGTCGGCGATGGGGTCCATCACCACACCCAACCTGATAGTCATATCCGCACCTACTTAAATGCGTTAAAAGACGGTTGCAAAAATTAACTGGGCGCCCGGTAAACGGGCGGGCATAATGATGCCACTTTCCGGGCCCAAAGCCCACTTCTGTACTATCTTATTTTCTGTACTAGTCTGCTAATTAAAAGGTAGTCAGGTTCCAATTGTTAAGGTTGTTAGTGGTTTTGTGACATTTATACACAAAGATTTTCTTTGCCTTACTGGGCATCTGAACTATAAATAGTATTTACTTATAGATTGCGTTGTAATTCTATGTTAAAAAAGCCATTAACATGTCTGACGCCGCTTTCCGACGTAAATCAGCCAGCCGAATTAGTGACTCACACAACGAAAACATGACCTCATTACCAGGGCCATATTGAGATGGAAGATAACTTTGAAAACCTCAAAATTATGGTGATTGACGATAGCAAGACGATTCGTCGTACTGCCGAAACGCTTCTAAAAAAAGTCGGCTGCACTGTAATTACCGCGACAGACGGTTTCGACGCCTTGGCAAAAATCGCCGATTCTCACCCGGACATCATTTTTGTCGATATAATGATGCCCCGGCTCGACGGCTACCAGACCTGCGCGCTTATTAAAAACAACAGCGCATTCAAGAGCACTCCCGTTATCATGCTGTCAAGCAAAGACGGACTCTTCGACAAGGCCAAGGGACGCATTGTGGGGTCGGACCAGTATTTGACCAAGCCTTTCAGCAAGGACGAACTACTGGGTACAATTCGAAATCATTTGCCGAAGAAATGATGTCAGTTTATTAAGCTACACTTTTTTTACAGGGTTACACATGAGTTTTCGGGGGAATTATGGCTCGCATACTTATCGTAGATGATTCGCCAACTGAGGTCCGCAAGATCTCAAGTATTCTGGAAAAGCATCAACACGAAATCTTAACCGCCGACAACGGCGCCGACGGCGTGGCGCTAGCCCGCTCGGAAAAACCTGACCTTGTCCTGATGGACGTCGTTATGCCCGGATTGAACGGATTCCAGGCGACTCGTCAGCTGACTCGCGCAGAAGAAACCGCCAATATTCCGGTGGTTATCGTCACTACCAAAGACCAGGAAACTGACCGTGTATGGGGTACGCGTCAGGGAGCCAAGGGCTATCTGGTCAAACCTGTCAATGAAAGCGATCTGATCAATACGATCAACGAGCTCATCAGATAGGCGGAGCCACTTTTTATCATGTCAATTACTACGGACCCGTTTGCCGTACTTGCCGAGATTGAAGCCAAGAGCAAGGCCTTAGCAGAGGGTTTGCCTGCGCAGGAAGACGTCATTGAGTTATGGAACGGAATCGGTTTCTCTCTGGCGGGACTTAACTTCGTCGCAGCAATGGGAGAGGTGGTTGAAATCCTCCCGGTCCCCCGTTTCACACAAATTCCAGGCGTTAAAACCTGGATGCAGGGCGTCGCCAACGTACGTGGGCGGCTTCTTCCTATAATGGACCTGACTTCTTTCTTCGAGCTGCCGCAACAAACCCGCAGCACGAGAAACAGGCGCGTACTGGTCATTGAGCAGGGCGATGTTTTCAGCGGCCTGATAGTGGACGGCGTGCTTGGCATGCAGTACTTCCCGGTGGACAGCTTCCAAAAGGACGCGCCGGATATCCCGGAAGTGCTGAGACCTTACGTAAGCGGCTTTTACGCCCGTAGTAACGAACGCTGGATTGTATTCGATACGACCAGTCTGGTGGCAGATTCCAATTTCATAAACGTAGCGCAGTGAGAAATCGCTGCGCAGCTATTACAGCGTCTGCTACGCTGTTAGATGGTTAGAGTTGAAAAGGCTGGGGAGCCAAAGCAATGATATCAATATCTGGAAAAACTTCGTCCGGACAGGGTGCGAACCCTATTCAGCTAGCCATGTATGGCGTGGTGATTGTGGCGGTAATCGCCCTTCTCTACGTTATATTTACGGTAAACCTTAACGCGAGTCAGGATAAGACCTACATCAGTTACGCTTCCGAGCTGCGGGTACTTTCTCAGGAGATCGCAAAGAACTCCTCGGAGGCCGCTGACGGTAAATCGCAGGCTTTCGAAGAATTGCGCCGCTCCCGGGACGATTTCCAACGCTTGTGGGATTATCTGACCAAAGGCAACCCTGAGCGTAACCTGCCTGCCGTAGAAAGCGTGCAGATGTCTAACGTAACCGGCCTGTGGGACGACGTACGTGAGGCGGCGGACCAGATCCTCGGCTCCAAAGACACCGTTCTGCAGTTGCACCAGGTCGCCATCACACTCAACGACACCATTCCCCAGCTACAGGTTGAGTATGACGACGTTGTACAGATTCTTTTGGAAAACAACGCGCCCGCCGATCAGGTCGCGGTAGCCCAGCGTCAGTCACTGCTGGCGGAACGTATTGTACGAAGCGTTAACAAGGTACTCGCCGGTGGCGAGGACGCGGTAACCGCTGCCGACCGTTTCGGCCGCGACGTAAACTTGTTCGGTCGCGTACTGAACGGGATGGTCGAAGGCAACCAGGTTATGGGCATCACCAAAGTGGCTGACGAAGACGCTACTTTCGGTCTGGAAGCCATCGCGGAACTGTTCGAATTCGTTAACGAAAACGTAGACACCATTCTTGAAACGTCCCCTGAACTGTTCCGGGTGCGTGAAGCTGCGAACAACATCTTTGAGAAATCTCAGGCGCTGTTGACCGAGACTTCCAAACTGAACGAAGTATTCCAGACTCAAGCTGAAGGCCGTCTGGTTAGTGACCAATTGGGTTACGCCCTGCTGTTCCTCATCATCGTTGCGATCTTGATCATCTTCTACATCGGTTCTCAGGAATCCAAGAAGCGTTACGAAAAAGAGGCTTCCCAGAACGAGCAGAACCAGAACGCGATCCTGCGACTGCTGGACGAACTGGCCGACCTCGCGGACGGCGACCTGACTACAGAGGCGACGGTAACCGAGGACTTCACGGGCGCGATCGCCGACTCCATCAACTTCGCGATCGACCAGATGCGTCAGTTGGTAACCTCCATTAACGAAACCGCTGTACGGGTAGCGGGCGCAGCCCAGGAAACCCAGGCGACTGCGATGCATCTGGCCGACGCTTCCGAGCACCAGGCGCAGGAAATCGCTGGCGCATCCGCGGCGATCAACGAGATGGCCGTTTCTATCGACCAGGTATCTTCCAACGCCGCCGAATCAGCAGCGGTTGCGGAGCGGTCGGTTGCGATCGCGAAGAAAGGCGCAGAAATCGTACAGTCTACTATTCGCGGCATGGATAACATCCGTGAGCAGATCCAGGAAACTTCCAAGCGGATCAAGCGTCTGGGTGAATCATCCCAGGAGATCGGGGATATCGTATCGTTGATCAACGACATTGCCGACCAAACCAACATTCTGTCTTTGAACGCTGCGATCCAGGCATCTATGGCCGGTGACGCAGGTCGAGGCTTCGCGGTTGTTGCGGACGAGGTACAGCGCCTTGCGGAACGTTCCTCTGCAGCGACCAAGCAGATTGAGGCACTGGTAAAAACCATCCAGACAGACACCAACGAGGCGGTAATCTCCATGGAACAAACCACCGCAGAGGTGGTGCGTGGAGCGCGCTTCGCACAAGACGCGGGTGTCGCCCTGGAAGAAATCGAGAACGTATCGAAAAACCTTGCGGACTTGATCCAGAACATCTCGAACGCCGCACGTCAGCAGTCGTCTTCAGCAGGTCACATTTCCAATACGATGAACGTTATCCAGGAAATCACCTCGCAGACTTCCGCAGGTACGAACGCGACAGCGAAGTCCATCGGTAAACTGGCGGAACTGGCCAACCAGCTGCGTAACTCTGTAGCAGGTTTCAAGCTGCCTGACCAGGTAGGTCACAGCAACGAGGAAGACCTGGACATCGACGCCGCCTAAACCTGTGTTGATGTTCCAATGACCTATCGTCCGACAACAGCAAGGACACGACTAAGGCGCCACTATGGCGATCAATGATGGCACTGAAGTTGAGGGATCATGGAGTTTAAAAACCCTGCCGCCAATGGAAGATCAGGAATTCTTCCGGTGGCAGGCGTTGCTGGAAAAGCGCACTGGAATGAACTTGCCAATACAGCGCAAGACATTTCTGCAGACCAGCTTGGGCATTCGGATGAGGGAAATCGGCTGCCCCTCCTATCAGGAGTACTTTCACAAAATCGTTGACAGTCCATCCGGCGTCGTCGAATGGGCCATCCTGGTAGATCGGCTGACGGTTCAGGAAACCCGGTTTTACAGAGACGAAGATGCGTTTGGATTGGTCAAGGATTATCTGCTGACCCGGCCGGTTGAAGCACTGGCCAAGTCCACCATCGAAGCCTGGAGCGTAGGCTGCTCAACCGGAGAAGAGCCTTACACGCTGGCCATGATCATCGAAGAGTGTCTTGAAGCTCTGGGATTGGCCAAGTACTACGGCGTTACCGGCACGGACATATCCTCGCCGGTGCTGGAGAAGGCTCGAACCGCTGTTTATCCGGCACGCAAACTGGTCACCCTGAACGAAGAACGCAAAGAGAAATTTTTTGAAAAGCGTAACGGGAATCTCTACGCAGTTATCCCGCGCTTGAAAGAGAGAGTGTGTTTTGCAAGGGTTAACGTGCTTAACCTTAAAGACGCGCCGATGCATGGCATGAACATTATTTTCTGCCAGAACTTATTGATTTATTTCAGACGCTGGCGGCGGAAGGAAATTCTTAACCGCTTGGCTGAACGCCTGGTGCCAGGTGGCATTCTGGTATTGGGACTGGGAGAAATCGTTGACTGGACCCACCCTCTTTTGCAGCGGGTCGGAAGTGACAAAACTCTCGCTTTTATCAGGCGAAACGAGCGCAACAGTTAATTGGAGAAGTTATGGCGGGCAACCATGACTATGTAGCTCTTGATTGGGTTAAGGGCGAAATCGACAGTACACTTAAGCAAGCGCAGTTAGCGCTTGAGGACTACGTCAACAACACTGAAGACAGCGCCAAATTACGCTTTTGTCTGAATTACATACATCAGGTCCATGGAACTCTGCAGATGGTCGAGTTCTATGGCGCCGCCTTGTTGGCGGAAGAAATGGAGAAGTTGGCGCAGGCAGTCCTGCAGGAAACCGTTCCGCACCCCGATGAAGCCATCGAAGTGCTGATGCGGGCGATTCTGCAACTGCCTAACTATCTTAACCGCCTGCAGTCAAGCCGGCGCGATCTGCCCGTCATTCTGCTGCCGATTTTGAACGACCTGCGCGCTTCGCGCGGTGAATCGCTGCTTTCCGACACATCACTGTTCACCCCTGACCTTTCCATGGCTCGCGTCGCGGCGCCGCCAGGAGTGAACCAACGCCTGCACGACGACAAAGTCATCATGCAGTTGCGCAAGTTACGGCAAATGTATCAGTTCGCCCTCGCCGGAGTTATCCGCGAAAGCGAGCTGCCGGCTAACTTCAGCTATATGGGCAAGGTCTTCAAACGCCTTGAGTCCCTCTGCCGCGATACCGCGCAAGGACAGATCTGGCGGGTTGCTCATGCCTTCATCGAAGCCTTGGTGAATAACGGCATCGACCTGTCTTCCGCGATCAAGAACCTGTTGCGCGCGCTGGATTACCGCATCAAGAAAGTCATTGATGAGAACATCGACATTCTGGTGCAGGCGCCGCCTGAAGATTTACTGAAGCACTTGCTCTACTACGTCGCTCGTTCCGACGCCCGCACCCCCGCCATAGAAGGCGTGCGTGAAGATTACCGTCTGGATCAGGCTCTCCCCAGCGACGAAGAAGTGGATATCGAGCGTCAGAAAATGTCCGGCCCGGACAAAGGCGCGATTGAATCCGTAGTAGAAGCGCTTAACGAAGAGCTGGCCCGGGTTAAAGACCAACTGGACCTGTTCGTCCGGGGCGAATTCAAAGATAGCAGCGACTTGGCGGAGCTATTGCCGGGGCTGCATCAGGTCGCCAACACCATGGCGGTTCTGGGCCTGGGTATTCCCCGTAAAGTGGTGCAAGAGCAGATCGATTTAATTGATACCCTGTCCTCTGGTACGGATACGCCAGACGACAACGTATTGATGGACATCGCCGGAGCGCTCCTCTACGTCGAAGCCACGCTTAGCGGCTTCAGCGACGACGCAGGCTCACAGCGCGCCAGCAGCGGCGACAACGCTGGCGGCGCAGCGATACCGAAAGAGCAGGTCGACAACGCTCACGAAGCGGTTATTCGTGAAGCCCGTAACGGCCTGGAGCAGGCGAAAACCGATATTGTCGAGTACATCGCCTCTCACTGGGATCGCTCCGAAATTGAAAGCGTGCCGAAGCTGCTGCAGAGCATCCGCGGCGGACTGCGCATTATCCCGCTGGAGCGCGCCGCCGATCTGTTGGACGCCTCCGCGCGATATATCCAGGACCGGTTGCTCGACAGCGACCAGTCTCCAGACTGGAACCAATTGGATACGTTGGCCGACGCCATCACCAGTATTGAGTACTATTTGGAGCGTCTGAGCGAAGGCAGCCAGGACAACGAGTTGATTCTGCAGGTTGCTGAAGAAAGCCTGGCGCAACTGGGCTATCCGGTGGGCGACGCCGTCGCCATCGCGCCGCAGACCGTGGCGGGCACTGCGCCGACAATGTCCGCGCCGCCCGAGTCGTCACGCGACAAAGCCTCCGACAAGGAGCTTATCGACGACGAAATCGTCGAAATCTTTGTCGAAGAAGCAGAAGAAGTTCTTGCGACCATTCACAATTATTTCCCCAGCTTCCAAAGCAATCCTGACGATCAGGTCGCCCTGGCGGAAATCCGTCGCGCATTCCATACCCTGAAAGGCAGCGGCCGTTTGGTCGGCGCCACCACACTGGGCGAGTTGGCCTGGAGTGTGGAGAACATGCTTAACCGCGTGATCGACGGTTCCATTACCGCCACGCTGGAAATGTTCGAACTGCTGGAAGGCGTGATCAACAAGCTGCCTGAGCTGATTGAGCGCTTTAAGACTGGTCAGGAAATCAACGATGTAGATCAGTTCGTCGCTAAAGCCGAAGCGCTGGCGGCGGCCCGTCGCCTCTCCCGTGAGAAAAGCTCGGCGTCAGATATCGATCTGTCCGTCCCCAAAGAAGAGCCCGCTCCTGCTCCAGTTGAAGAACCTGTAGCGGCTTCCGAACCAGAAGCGCCTGTTGTTGAAGAAACACAGCCAGAGCCCATTGAGCCACCGTCTATCCCTGAGCCCGTCGCTGAAACCGTAGAGGTTCCAGAACCGGAGGAAGAAGACGAAGATGACATGATCGATGACGAAATCATCGAAATCTTCGTCGAAGAAGCGGCTGAAGTACTGGACACCATTGGTCAGTACCTGCCCTCTTATGTGGCCAGTTACGACAATCAGGAAGCATTGATCGAAGTTCGCCGCGCCTTCCACACATTGAAAGGCAGCGGTCGCCTGGTCGGAGCTACGCTCGTTGGCGAATTGGCCTGGTCTATTGAGAATCTGCTGAACCGTATCATCGACGGCACTATTTTCATGAGCCAGGATATTGGCGAGCTGATGCAGGCTGTGACCAAAATCCTTCCTGACCTTGTCGAAGACTTCAAACTGCGTCGTAAGCCCAGCCATAATACGCAACCGTATATGGATCAGGCTCACGCCATCGCCAAGGGCGAGATTCCCAAGCCTTTGAAGCTCGATCAGGACGCTTCCGCCAGCGAGTCAGGCGAGCCGACCCTGGACATCGACCCGGCCCTGAAAGACATTTTTAAGGCGGAAACAGAAAGCCATCTTGAGACGCTGGCGACGTTCACCGCCAAAGCCGCCGCCAATGGCGAGCCTACGCCGATTACGGACGAAATCTCCCGCGCCATGCATACGCTCAAAGGCAGCGCCAATACCGCTGGCATTGAGCCTATCGCCACCGTAGTGGTGCCGCTTGAGAAATTTGTCAAAGAAGCCCGCGCTCGCGGCGTCAGTGTGGACAGCGACATTCGCGAACTGTTGCAGGAAGGCGCAGGTTTTGTGCGTCGCGGCCTGGATCAAATTGAAAGCACACCGCTGAAGCCGCTGGACGGCGCCAACGAATACCTGGAGAAGCTGGCTACCGTCAGCAATCGCATCCTGACTAACGCCGCGCAAAGCGATGTGCTGCAGGCCACCAGCAAGCCCGATCCGCAACTGATCAATCTGTTCTTAACAGAAGGTGTTGATATTCTGCTGGACGCCGAGCGCATACTTAATGAGTGGAGCCAGGATCCGAACTCCAAAGAAGATTTGAACAAGCTGGTCACTGAGCTGACCACCTTGTCCCGCGGCGCAGAAGTGGCCGGCCTGGAAGATGTCGCAGAGCTTTCCCGCGCGCTGGAAACCGCTTATGAGCTGGCGGAAGCTGGCGGCGCCAACACAGACGATCGTTTCTTCACTATCGCGAAACGCGGTCATGACGTGCTGATCAGCATGATGGACCAGGTTGCAGCGGGTCTCGCCACGCAGCCTGACGCATCATTGATTCAAGAGCTATACGCCCTGGCCAAGCCAGTTGAATCAGCGCCTGCAGGGGATGTTCCTCCCGTCGCGGAAGTCGCCGAAGAAGAAAGCCTGGAACCAGTCGCCCACTCAGCGGATGACGAGATTCCTCTTCTGGACGACGTAATCATCGAAGAGGCGGAAGAAGACGATCTCGCCGAAGATATTAATTTTGATATTGGTCTGCCTGAAGAGCCGGAGGTGATTGAACCTTCAGCAAGCTTCATGGAGGAGATCGAAGAAACGCCTGCGCCTGTCGCTTCCGGCGGCGTAGTGTACGAACTGGACCCAGAGCTAGCGGACGTGTTCCTGCAGGAAGCCCAGGACATCATTCAATCCTCCGCGGATGTTATGCAGCAGTGGTCGCAGGATCTTCATAACATTGCGTTAGTTCAGCAATTACAGCGCGATCTGCACACTTTGAAAGGCGGCGCCAGACTGGCGGGCATTCCTCCTATCGGCGACCTCTCCCATGAGCTGGAAAGCCTGTTCGAAGGTATCGTAGAACAGCGCGTCACGCCGGATGAAGAAGCCAGCAACTTGTCTTTGCTGGCGCACGACACCCTGGCGGGCATGGTCGACTCCGTCACCGCCACGCGCACCTGTAATGACGCTCAGGATCTGATCGACGCCCTGCACGCTTATCTGTCCGGCGAGCGCTCGGCAGAAGACGAAGAGGATGAAGGCGACGAGGTTTCCTACGACGAAGCCAGTCTGCCGACGATGGATTTCAACGAAGAGGAAGAAATTCCTGTCCTTGAGGAAGTCGCGCCCCTTGATCCAGAAATGGTCGAAATCTTCCTTGAGGAAGCTCAGGACATTATCCAGCGCACCGGCGAGACCATGCATAGCTGGTCTGAAGAG
This sequence comes from Hahella sp. HN01, assembly GCF_018986435.1. Lineage (GTDB taxonomy): Bacteria > Pseudomonadota > Gammaproteobacteria > Pseudomonadales > Oleiphilaceae > Hahella. The sequence goes on from NZ_JAHMIN010000026.1 coordinate 138,213, forward strand.
CTGGGCAATCTGGAGCATTTAAAAGAACTGCAGCGTGATCTGCATACGCTGAAAGGCGGCGCCAGAATGGCGGAGATCAAGTCCATCGGCGACTTGGCTCACGAGCTGGAAACGCTGTTTGAAAGAATGACAGAGGGCCGTCTGTCGCCAGAACCCGCCATGGTTGGTCTGGTGATGGAGTGTCACGACCGTCTGGCGGGCATGGTGGACGCCGTCGCCCAGAACCAGGTGGCCTCCCCTGCTCGCGACTTGATCGGCCGTGTTCACGACATGGCGCAAGGTGCCGGTCATCACTACGCGGATGGCGAAGACGACTATATCGTTGACGCACATCCGGAAGTGGAAGCCGCTGTTGAAACTTCTCCTGAGTCCCAGGTGGATCAAACGGCTATAGAGCTGGAAGGTCTTGCTGACGCCGAAGAGATCACTGCGGAGCCTGCGCCGGTTGAAGAAGCGCCCATCGAGAATCCAGTTTACGACATCAGTGGCCTGGATCAGGAACTGGTTTCCATCTTCCTGGAAGAAGCCAATGAATTGGTGGACTCCACCGCCCGCAACCTGCAGAGCTGGTTGGGCGAACTCGAAAATATCGAGCATGTGAAGGAACTGCAACGCGCCCTGCATACGTTGAAAGGCGGCGCGCGTATGGCGGAAATCAAGCCTATCGGCGATTTGGCCCACGAACTGGAAACATTGTTCGAGGGTATTGTCGAAGGTCGTTTCCTGGCGGAACCGTCACTGTCTGACTTGATGCTGGCCTGCCATGACCGTCTGGCGGAAATGGTGGATAGCGTCACTAGCAACAGCCCGGTGCGCGCGGCAAACGATCTCGCCCAGCAAGTCATCAAATACTGCGCGCAACATGATCTGGCGGCGAAAGGCCCTCATGATCGCGAAGACACCATTTTGGACATCGAGCGCGAACAGCAGTCTCTGCTGGATTCCGCTCAGGAAACCAGCGACGAAGATCTGCGCAGCATATTCCTGGACGAATCCAGGGACATCATGGACGCAGTGATTGACTGCTTTGATCGCTGGAAAGCCAATCCAGATAATATTACGCCGGCGAAAGAGCTGGTTCGGGACCTGCAAACCCTGAACGGCGGCGCCAAGCTGGCGAATATCGACAGCGTGCATGCTCTCACTGAAGCGCTCACCGAGCGTATGGAGAGCGTCGTCGACGGCAAGCATCAGGTGCCTGACGAACTGATTACGCTGGTGGACCGCTCCATCCGTTACATCGGTCGCCTACTGGATCAGATTGAACAACTGGAGCAACCAGAAGTTCCCAATGAACTGATCCGCGAACTGAAAGAAGTCGGTAGCGGCGAAGAACTGCCCGCTACTGAGTTTGCGTTGGATGTCGACCCGGAAATCCTGCAAGTCTTCGTAGAAGAAGCGAATGAGCTGCAGGCCAGTCTGGAGCGCGAATTCAACGACTGGACCCGTGAGCCCCGCAACAGCGTACATGCGGACTCCATGTCCCGCGCATTGCATACGCTGAAAGGCGGCGCGCGTCTGGCGACCTTGACCAACATCGGCGACCTGGCGCAGGAAATCGAATCCGTCGTCAAAGAAGCTTATGACCACAAGCATGAGCTGGACGACGCCCTGCGCAGTGAAATTGAGATCCTGTTCAATCGCCTGAAGAGCGAAATCGGTCAGGTTAAAAACTTCTACAGCAGTCAGCAAGAAGCCGAAGTGGAAGCTGTAGCGGCGGAAGCGCCGAAGAGCGAACCTGAGGCCCTGGCTGAACGCATGGTGCAAATGCAGCGTGAGCAAGCCGTTCCCGCTGTCAAAAAAGAAGAGCCGGCCAAAACCGAGATACAGCCCGCACAACCTGCGGCGCAACGTCAGGCGGCCGCGGAAACCGTCAGGGTCTCCGCCAACCTGCTCGACAACCTGGTTAACCTCGCGGGTGAAACCAGTATCACCCGTGGTCTGCTTGAACAGCAGATCAGTGACTTCACCTACACGTTGGAAGAGATGCAGTCCACCATCGACCGTCTGCGCGAGCAGTTACGTCGGATGGACATGGAGACGGAAGCTCAGGTTCTGTTCCGCATGGAAAAAGAAAGCGGCGTCAAATACGAAGACTTTGACCCGCTGGAAATGGACCGTTACTCCTCTATCCAGCAATTGTCGCGAGCGTTAAGCGAGTCCTCCTCGGACTTGACCGACCTTCGTGAAACCATGATGGATAAGGCCCGTGACGCGGAAACCCTGCTGCTGCAACAATCCCGCATCAATACGGAGCTGCAGGAAGGGTTGATGAAAACCCGCATGGTTCCGTTCACCTCGATCGTGCCCAGGCTGCGCCGTATCATCCGGCAGGTAAGCTCCGAACTAGGCAAGAAAGCCGACTTCGAAGTGTACAACCCGGAAGGCGAGCTGGACCGTACCGTATTGGAGCGCATGCTGGCGCCGTTGGAGCACATGCTGCGTAACGCGATCGACCACGGGGTGGAAATGCCCGAGCAGCGTCGCGCCAAAGGCAAATCGGAAACCGGACGCATTGAGTTGTCGGTAGGCCGTGAAGGCGGCGACGTTGTACTGATTCTTTCCGACGACGGCGGCGGCATCAACGTCGACGCGGTCAGAAATAAAGCCATTAAGAGCGGCTTGATCGACGAAGGTACGCACCTTAGCGATCACGATATGCTGCAGTTTATCTTCCAGGCAGGCTTCAGCACCGCGGAGAAAGTTACTCAGATTTCCGGACGCGGCGTCGGTATGGACGTTGTGGCCAGCGAGATCAAACAGCTTGGCGGACGCGTCACTATTGACTCCAAGCCTGGCCACGGCACGCGCTTTATCGTCCACCTGCCGTTCACGGTTTCTGTGAACCGGGCGCTGATGGTGAACACCGGCGAGGACTATTACGCGATTCCGTTGAACACAATTGAAGGTATCGTGCGCGTCAGCACCTACGAGTTGGAGGAGTACTACAAACCCAACGCGCCGCTGTACGAGTACGCAGGTCAAAAATATCGTCTGCAGTACCTGGGCAGCCTGTTGAAGAGCGAACACCATCCGAAACTGCAAGGTCAGCCTCTGCCCTTGCCGGTCATTCTGGTGCGCGGCGGCGGCGATCAGCCTTTGGCCCTGCAGGTGGACAGCTTGATGGGCTCCCGCGAGATCGTTGTAAAAGGTCTCGGCACCCAGTTTTCTTCAGTGCGCGGCGTCTCCGGCGCCACCATCCTGGGGGATGGTAGCGTGGTCGTGATTCTTGACTTGCCTGCGCTTATCCGCAGCGACATGTCTCACTACGGCCCAAGCCTCATTCCGACGCTCAAACCAGCCGGGGAGCCTGCGCGCGCAGCATCCGGCCCAACCACCGTTATGGTGGTGGACGACTCGGTTACGGTACGGAAGGTTACTTCCCGTCTGCTGGAACGGAACGGTATGGAAGTCATTACCGCGAAGGACGGTGTGGACGCGATCGCACTGTTGCAGGATCACAAACCAGACGTCATGTTGCTGGATATAGAAATGCCGCGTATGGACGGATTCGAAGTGGCGAGTCTGGTGCGTCACGACGAGCGCCTGAAAGATGTGCCGATCATTATGATCACCTCGCGTACCGGACAGAAACACCGCGAGCGTGCTATTTCAATCGGCGTTAACGAATATCTCGGTAAACCCTTCCAGGAAAAAATTCTGCTTGAGACGATAGAACGACTAGTGGAATAACTGGATGTCAGTGCAGGCTGCAAAAGTGGGCATTATTTCGGACTGCCCTTTACAGCGGCATATCATGCAAAGCGCGGTGGAAGGATACGGTTTTTCGGTGATCGCCAGCTGTGATCCTTCCCGGCTGAGCACGGAGCTCTTAGAGCGCCACGCCGCTGCCGAGGTATGGATCGTCATACTGACCGACGAAGACCGTTGGGCGGACGCCATTGATACGCTGATCGATCATAGCGAAGCCCCCGTCTTGTTCGGATTAGGCGAAGCGCCCAATAAGCACAGCCTTGATTACGCCAAGTGGGAGCGGCGCCTGTTCACCAAATTGGTGGAGTTGCTGGGCGAACCGCCCACACTTAACCAGGCCAGCGCATCTCTAACCGCACTGGAAGCTTCTCCTGGCGGTCCTTCCGCGCTGCCATTGCCTCATCATATCCGGCCCGGCGGCGTTAACGATCCAGTGGAAAGGGTATGGATTCTAGGCGCGTCTTTAGGCGGTCCCGCGGCGGTGAAGAGCTTTCTCGACTGCTTGCCATCAGGCCTGCCTGTCGCCTTCGTTTATGCTCAGCATATCGACCAGAACGCCGCCAATGTATTGGTGCGGGTGTTAGGTCGTCATTCAGCCTTCGATCTAAAAGAAGTGCAGCACGGCGCGCGCCTGCATTACGGCGAAGTGGTGATCATGCCTGTCGACCACGAAGTGGTGTTCAGTGTTGAGGGTACGATGGAAGTCCGAGGAAACGCCTGGCCGGGTCCTTATGGACCCTCCATTGATCAGGTCATGTTGAATGTCGGCGGTTATTATAGCGGCCGTTGTAGTGCAATTATTTTCAGCGGCATGGGCAATGACGGTTCACTCGCCGGCCCTCTGTTGCGCGCCTATGGCAGTCGAATCTGGTCGCAGACTTCGGACACCTGCGCCAACAGCTCAATGCCGGACTCCGTCGCCGCGACGGGATGCGTGGAATTTCGCGGTTCGCCGCATCAGTTGGCGGAAAAGTTACTGAAAACCGTAGAGCTTGAGGAACTGGCGAAGCGCAAGCGCGGCCTGGCCTGACGTTCCCTAACCCAGTCTGTTAAGCTAGACTCAGACTGAAGCTCTATCGGCTTGGACCTGCGGCTGGTCCAGAGAAGATATTCGCGCCCGCCGTGAGACAGGCGCCGGTAAGACAAACGATTTCGAGGATAGATTCATGGTGGAGCAAACCTCCGGACAGATCTCCTGTTTACTGATTCCCGTACAGGGAAAGAACTTGCTATTACCCAACGCCAGCATCGCTGAAATCGTTGACTATCAGGCGCCGGAGCCCGTTGAAGACGGCGCGGACTGGTTCCTGGGCTACATCCGCTGGCGCGGTCTGCGTCTGCCGCTGGTGTCTTATGACATGGCCAATAAATCCGCCACAGGCGCACAATCCGCCCATACCCGGATCGCCGTCACCAATACCATTGGCGACAAGCATAAACAACTGCCATTCATGGCGTTCGTCACCCAGGGCCTGCCTCGTTTGATGAAAGTGCGGAGCGAAGAAGTCAGCGCCCACGAAAAAGCCGATCTGGGCCCTATGGACAAGATGATGGTGAAGGTCAGCGGCGAAGAGGCCATTATTCCTTCTCTGGAACAAATGGAGCTGCTCGCACTACAGGCGGTTTCCGCACGCTGATCGATTTACCGGGGCGCTCATGCGCCCCAGTCGTTTATAGAGTCAACGCTCAGCTTTCCTTATCGGAAAGATAGTGCCGCCGCCCCCAGCCTTTTAGTTCGTCCAGTTTCCGCAATCGATCCGCCATATCGTTCAGGGTTGCGCTGATCGCCGCCTCTCCTTTCAGCATCGCGGGCAACTTATAGGTAAATAATCCCCAGAAACGTTTCATTTCCGGCACATCCGGCATCAGCTCTCCTTTTTCAGCGGATACGAAGGTGTGGCGGATCAAAGGATCAGCAGAAAGCTCTTTCATTAGCTGAACATTGGCCACCGCGCCCAAGGGCTTGTCAGTATTTACTTTCTTTAGCCCCTCATAAGTCAGCAGATAGTCTTCCAGAAAACGCTGGGCCGCCTCTTTGTTTCTTCCCGCAGAATTGATTCCCGCCGCCAGCACGCCGACAAAAGGACGCCCTGGATGCTCCGCCGTCAGCCCGGGAATATAGTCCACGCCAAAGGAGATCCCCGCGTCGCGGATCTCACGCCAAGACCAGGGACCGTTGATGATCATCGCCACGTCGCCTTTCTTAAAGCCGTTCATCATAGAACCATAGTCTGCAGTCTTTTCCAGTACGCCCTGATCCAGGAGCTGCTTGATTGCTTGCACAGCATCGACAGAGCCACGGCTGTCAAAGCCGACGTCCGCCAGATTATAAACGCCGTCGGACTTGCCAAAGCTGTAGCCGCCGGCGCCAGCGATAAAGGGCCAGCTGAAGTAAGTATTCTTGTAGTCCCACTCAATGGCTTTCTTGCCTTGTTTACGCAGGTCGCGATCCAGCGTCATGACTTCCTGTAGCGTACGCGGAGGCGCTTTCACCAGTGCCTTGTTATAGATCAGGCTCACCGCTTCTATGGCGATGGGAAAGCCATATATATCGTCGCCAACCGTCAGCGCCCGCCAAGTGAAAGGCGCTACGCTGTCGCGCATCTTTTGAGAGGGGGTAACCGGCTCCAAAAAGCCGTCATTGATCCAGGGACCAAAACGTTCATGGGCCCATATGACAATATCCGGACCTTGCGCCGTGGGCGCGAGGCGGTCGAATTGAACGGTGAGATCGTCCGGCGTCTCCACCTTCACTTTCATACCAGTGGCTGCGGTGAATGCGGCGCCCGCTTCGGCGACGCCTTTTGAGCCTTTGTCGGCTCCTATCCAGACAATGAGAGAGTCTTTTTCAAACGCGCAGGCGAAAGTGCTGACTAAGCATAACGCCAGTGTGAAAAGGTTCTTTAGCGCTGACATTCTTATTTTACCTCTGAAGTCTCACGGGGTTCGAAGTCTCGACCCGAGGACTCAGCGCGACCTTCCTGGCAATCCGGCATACGCCGGTTTCATTCCGCCCTGATTTATATTTTTATAATGCGGACGTCGACAAGCGCCTGTCGAACATCCAGCCAAGGATTATGGACCCTAACCGGCGGTTTTGCATACAAGCAACCTTATAAAAACGCGAAATTTCGCCACTTTGGCGACCTGTTTCACGTCAGGCGCGGCGATGAACGCCGTTGACGGTTTCAGCGCAAGCTCAATTGTTATAACATTACATTTCTTACGCCTCCGCCGACGACGGCGCTAACGCCTGCATTGCAACTCTTGCGGAATCATTATGAACAGCCAATCTGACAACGCCGTGTTTCAGCAACATAATCACGCCTCCTGCATTCATGACGCGCTGATTACCGCCAAGAAACTCTGTAAAGAACGCGGTCTGAGACTGACTGACACACGCCTGCGGGTGCTGGAGCTGATCTGGCAATCTCACAAACCCATCGGCGCCTATGACATCCTGGCTCAGTTTGGACAGGAAGGTCGTAATTCCGCGCCGCCAACCGTATACCGGGCGCTGGAGTTTCTGCAGGAAAACGGTCTTGTACATCGCATTGCGTCGCTCAACGCCTTCATGGGCTGCGTTTGTCCGCAGGAAGGTCACCAGGGCGGCTTTTTGATCTGCAAACAGTGCAAACGCGCGCAGGAAATTACTGAGGACACTCTGCGCAAACAGTTGTTAAGCCTGGCGCAGGAGCAGGATTTCGAAGTGGAAAGCATGACGTTGGAAATCAGCGGCCTGTGCACCACCTGCAGGACCGCCCAATGAACGCGCCGCCATTGATACGTCTGCAAGACGTCACCGTCGAAATCCAAGGCCGCACGCTGATTGAAAACGTCACGTTCGACATCAATCCCGGCGAGATTATCACGGTCATTGGTCCCAACGGCGCCGGCAAGTCCACGCTGGCCAAAGCGCTATTGGGCATACAGACGTTGAGTCGCGGGGAAGTGTTGCGCCGTCCCGGCCTGAAAATCGGCTATATGCCACAACGCTTTCACATCGACGCGTCTTTGCCTCTGACCGTCAAACGCTTTCTGCAATTGGCGCACAACCCGCAACGCTGGCGTGAAGCGCTGCAAAGAGTGGAAATGGAGCACGTCGCCAAACAGCCCATGCATACCTTATCCGGCGGCGAGCTGCAACGTGTGCTGCTGGCCCGGGCGTTACAGCGGGCGCCGGACTTATTGGTGCTGGATGAACCCGCGCAGGGAGTGGACGTTACCGGTCAGGCGGAGCTGTACCGCCTTATTCGCTCACTTCGGGATGAACTGCACTGCGGCGCGCTGCTGGTCTCTCACGATCTTCATTTGGTGATGGCGTCTACGGATCAAGTGTTATGCCTGAACCGGCATATCTGCTGCGCCGGGCATCCAGAAAAAGTGTCCAACGAGCCCGCTTTCATCAATCTGTTCGGCACTCAGGCTGCGCGCTCGCTGGCGGTCTATCACCACCATCACGACCATCATCACCATGCCGACGGCACCGTCGCCGCCGGCAGCGAATGCTCTCACGGCGGCCACCATGTTTGATATTCTCATTCCCGCCCTGTTGGGGGGCATTGGTCTGGCTTTTATCACCGGTCCCCTGGGCTGCTTTGTGGTGTGGCGACGCATGTCCTACTTCGGCGATACCCTGTCCCATTCCGCGTTGATGGGCGTCGCCTTAGGCTTGATGCTGGAGGTGAACGTCAGCCTCGCCATCACCGCCGGATGCGTGCTAATGGGCCTGACACTGGCCCTGATGCAGAGGCAAAAGCACATCGCTACCGACACGCTGCTGGGCATCCTGGCGCACAGCTCCTTGTCTCTGGGCCTGGTGGCGCTGAGCTTTATGCGGGATCAGCAAGTGGACCTGATGAGCTATCTGTTCGGCGACCTGTTGGCGCTCAATTATCAGGATGTCATTTGGATTTTCGCCGGTGCGGTGGCGGCCATCATCATGCTCAAGCTGCTGTGGCGCTCCCTGCTGATGATGACTCTGAACGAAGATCTCGCAGCGGTAGAAGGCTACAACGTATTACGCACCCAGTTACTATTGATGCTGATGATGTCGCTGGTCATCGCTCTCGCTATGAAAGTCGTCGGCGTACTGCTGGTGACCTCCTTGCTGATAATCCCCGCCGCCGCGGCCCGGCCCTTCAGCGATACACCGGAAAAAATGGCGGCGCTCGCCATCGCCAGCGGCGTCTTCGCGGTGGTGGCCGGACTGAGCCTGTCCTGGTGGTGGGACACTCCCGCCGGACCATCGGTCGTCGTCGCGGCGTTCGTCCTGTTTTTAAGCAGCATGGGCGCGCACCGCCTACGCCACGCTTGACCCAAAGCAAAGCCGGCGAGCATTACGTTTCGCCGGCCGTCTTTCACGGTTGCTTTCAAAGCCTCAACTCCTTACTGTGATCATTCCACAAGCAGTCCCCGGATCTACCCAGGACGCGCTCCTGCGTTTCGCGTCGTGTTTTAACGTCTACTAAAACAAAGAGGCTAACGTGGACGACAGCTCTCTATTTGCGGAATCCAAGGCGATTGACCGCCTCCTGCATGCGTTTATCGGGTACGGCACTGGCGGCAATTCTCCCGCCGCTTTCATTCAGGCGTACACAGACTGGGTCAGTCATGCGGTCATGGCGCCCGGAAAGCAGGCTGAACTGGCCAAAAACATCTCCCGCAATCTGCTGCGTTATGGCGTCTATTGCTCCCGCGCCATCGCCAACCAGAACCCGGAGCCAGTCATTGAGCCCCTTCCCCAGGATATCCGTTTTCGGAACGAGGAATGGGGCCACTTTCCCTTTAATCTGGCCTACCAATGGTTCCTGCTTTACGAGCAGTGGTGGCACTACGCAACCACGGATATTCCCGGCGTGTCGCCCCGCAACGAAAATATCGTCTCCTTTTGCGCGCGTCAGATATTGGATTTGATGTCTCCATCCAACATTCCCTGGTTGAATCCGGAGGTCATCAAGAAAACCCTGGAAACCGGCGGCAAAAATTTTCTCGACGGCCTGGAGAACTGGCGCGAAGACGCTCAGCGCCTGCTCAATGGCGACCCGCCTGTCGGCTCAGAAAACTACAAGGTTGGCGAGAACCTCGCCGTGACTCCGGGCAAAGTGGTTTATCGCAATCGCCTGATAGAACTGATTCAGTACGCGCCTACGACTGAGAGTACGTACAAAGAGCCAGTGCTTATCGTTCCCGCGTGGATCATGAAGTACTACATTCTCGACCTGTCGCCGCATAACTCCTTGGCGCGCTATCTGGTGGAGCAAGGTCATACGGTATTTATGATTTCCTGGCTGAATCCGGATGGCAAAGATCGCAATCTCGGCATGCAGGATTATCTGCGTCTGGGCGTGATGGAAGCGCTGGACGCTATCTCCGCCATTGTTCCCGACGCGCCGCCGATACACGGCGTCGGCTATTGTCTCGGCGGCACCCTGCTCAGCATCGCTGCCGCCGCGATGGCGAGAGATGAAGATAAACGACTCGCCACCATCAGCCTTTTCGCCGCGCAAACAGACTTCAAAGAAGCTGGCGAACTGATGTTGTTCATCAATGAAAGTCAGCTCACCTTCCTGGAAGACCTGATGTGGGAACAGGGCTATCTGGACGCCACGCAAATGTCCGGCGCCTTCATGATGCTGCGTTCGAAAGACCTGCTGTGGTCGCGCATCGTACGCGAATATCTGCTGGGCGAACGCAGCAAGATGAACGACTTGATGGCCTGGAACGCGGATACCACCCGCATGCCCTATCGCATGCACTCGCAATATCTGCGCAGTCTGTTTCTGAATAACGACCTCGCCGAGGGCCGTTTTGAAGTGGATGACAGTCCGATATTTTTACGCGATATCCGCATTCCCATCTTCGTCGTTGGCGCCACCAAAGATCATGTCGCGCCCTGGAAATCCGTTTATAAAATCCGCCGTCTCACCAGCTCCGCGGAGATTACTTTCTTACTGACCAGCGGCGGCCACAACGCCGGCATCATCAGCGAGCCCGGTCACCCGAGGCGCAGTTATCAAATCAACACCCGTTACGGTAAGGACCGCAATTACAGCCCCGACGACTGGCTTAACATCGCGTCTCGCCATGACGGTTCATGGTGGCCAGCCTGGAGCCAGTGGCTGCGGGATCACAGCAGCTCTGAGCAAACCTCGCCTCCGCCGCTTGGCGCGCCGGATTCCGATTATCCGCAACTTTGTGACGCACCGGGCACTTATGTATATCAAAGATAAAGGCTTTCAGGCTTCCGCTTGATGCGGATAATAGGGAACTCTATAGTTACCGGCTGTCACGAATATGGAGTACGCTTTCAGCGGAAGTAGGTTGGTAACCGCCTGGGGGCGGCAATTATCCGGAGGATTCAATGCAGTCCCGCAATATGTACGGGTTTTTACTTTCTCTGCCATCACTCCTGGCGCTATTGGTGGGGCTATCGCTAACCGCAGCGATGTCCTATTTTTCCAATAAGCAGCAAGAAAAAGACGCTCATGCGCGTTTTGTCCAGGAAGCGCAGTTTATTGCACAAACGGTCCGCCGCACGTTCGAGCAAAATCGCGCCGCTGCGGAATTGTGGTTTCGCATGTGCAGCGCTCGTCCCGAGTCGGAGGACGCGGCCACTGACGCCACACGAGTGTTTTTGCAGGGATTTCCCAACATCAGCTCCATTGAGCACCTGGTTATCGCCAAATCCGCCGATGATAGCCGTCGTTTCAGCGTAACGGACATCAACAGCCTGCAACCCCTGACGCTCAACGACATCAAGCGCGTCACTGAACTGCCCGAGCTACAACCCGCCTTCGACGAGGCGTGGCGCAGCGGGGAAACTATCGCAACGCCGGTGACCCGCATCAACTCGCAGAACCCCGCCTATCGAGGTGAAGTTCGCTATATCCGTCGCGTCGACGATATGCTCATCGCCATCAGTTTCGATCTGGAGCACAGCCTGAAAACCGCGGTCGTCGACTACAAGCCTGAGGGCTTCACCCTATCCATGTTTGACTTGATGCGCTACGCCAGCGACCCATTAGTGAAGCTGGTGCTGCCGCCGGACGGTGAGGAGAATATTAAGAAACGCAAATCCTGGCTGTACAGCGATACGCTGGAACTGCCAGAGCGGCAGTGGCTGTTGCGCATCACGCCCAATCAGGCCTTCCATGATCAAACCAATAACCGTTACACCGTCACCCTGTTTATCTCCGGCGCCATCATCAGCATTCTGTTGTCGCTACTGCTCGCCCGTCCCACGCGGAAGAGTGGTGAGGCGGACACAGATGCGGAAGGGTTTTAGAAGGCTAAGCCTTATGACGCCAGCTATTGCTGACTGCGATAGTTGGCGGGGCTTTCCCCGGTCCAGCGCTTAAACGCGCGGCTGAATGCGCTCAGCTCGGAGAATCCCAGCAGAAAAGCGATTTCACTAAGGGAATACTTGCCTTTTTGCAGATAATCCAAGGCTTTATCCTTACGCACCTGCTCCACCAGTTCCTGGAATGACACATCTTCCTGTTTCAATTTGCGGTACAGGGTGTGGCGCGACATGTTCATTTTCTCCGCCACTTTTTCCGCTTCGATATCGCCTCGGGACAAACGTTTGGCCACAATCGCCTTTACTTTGTGCGACACCGTACGGCGCAGGGACAGCTTTTGCAGCAGCGCCTCCACCTGGCGAGTTAGCGCCTGATGCAGATAGGGATTACGCTGGGGCAGTTCAAAGGTAAGAAAGTCTTTATTGAAGGCGAGGGAGCAACAGGGCTGGCCGAAGCTCACCGGGCATTGAAATATACGCTCGTACTCAGCGACATACTCAGGTTCGGGGTGAGAAAACCCCACTTTGGTCAAGAAGATCTTCTCGCTGACAAAGCGTCGCGCCCTGGTCACTGACAACGCCAGCATTCGATCCATGCCCGCGCGGTGATAATACTCGGGGCGTTCGCAGTGATACTCAATGACCGCATCGTCCCCCTGCAGGTGAAATTCCGTACGCACGCCCTCGTTCACTAGCGCAGACAGACGTACGTACTGCTTTAACCCCTGCTCCAGAGTGCGGTTGTTGAAGATAATGTGTCCAATCACCCCCATGCGACGCGAATCAACCCACTCTCCTACGTGCAGGCCAACAGCAGGGTCTTCCAAGGTTTCTTCTGCACGCGACCACAACAGATTATAAGCCGGTAACGGGACACGATAGTCCTGATCCTCCAGCATGGAGAGGTCCAGCTCAGCCTCAAGCGCCAACGCATTGATATCCATCCCTCGCTCAGCAAGCCAAAAGCAAAGCGCTTTAACGGTGGAACCGGCGACAGTGGGCTGATCCATATCAACTAATCTCAACCATTTAAATGGGACTGTTAATTATTATTAGCGGCCAATATAACAATCATCCACGTATGGCGGTAAGAGTCGGGGGCGATTTTTCCGCAACAATGCAGACGCTGTAGCAATTACAGAAGAAGCCGACCTTAGCTGCCCAAAGTTGCAACAGAATGTCAAAAGCTTAACACAGGAGGTCAAGCCGGTTTTCTTTCGCCTTGATAATATGAATCCCGTAAACGTGAAGCAGTAGCCATCGTTTAACTGTGTTTTCAGGCCCTAGAGAACCGACTCAGGCCACTTGACTTAGGGAGAGACAAGTATGATGTATGATGAAAATTGGAAAGTCTGTGTTCCAAATACTGACCAAGAGCAAGCAAATTTTGCAGCGTTGGACGAGTATCTCAACAGCATCTACTACTGTTGACACCCTTTGGACTCCAGCCTGATGAAAGTGCACAATTCCTGCCGCGAAATTTATTTCGCGGTTTTTTTTGTCCTGAATAAAGTACGTTGCTGAATTTTTTCTCCCTCCCCCTTCTTTACTAACGCGTCCCTTCGTAAATTCATTCGCCACCGCATCTCCTTAACTAAATTTATCTTTAGCCCTCAGGATCATTTTGCTATGTTGCTGAACAGCAACTATTTTTAGGATTAGGGAGAAAATCATGTCGATAAGCAGATTTCTTGTACTCAGCGTTCTGGCCATGCCGGCGTTCGCTGCGGAGCAAACCAATTACGATCGCGTTCAACTCTCCACCGAAGCCAAAGGCGAACTGGAGAACGACATCATGCGCGTCGTACTACACTCCCAATCACAGCAGAAAACCGCGCAACAGGCGGCGGATGATGTAAACAAGGCCATGCGTTGGGCGCTGGATGAAGTAAAATCCGCCAAAAGCGTGAAGTATCAGACTCAGGATTACCGCACAGATCCCCGCTACAAAGAGCAAAAAATCGTAGCCTGGAACGCGGAGCAGTCCCTGAAGCTGGAAAGTAAAGATATCGAAGCGCTGTCCGGCCTTATTGGCGAACTGCAGGAGCGTTTGAAAGTACAAAATGTGGAATTCGACGCCTCTGACGCTCTGAAAGCGGCCAAAGAAAACGAACTGATCGGCGAAGCGCTGAAATCATTTGGCGAGCGCGCCAAGTTGATTACCTCCCAACTGGGAGCGCAGAGTTACAAAATCGTAAACATGAATATTTCAAGCAGCGGTCCCGTCTATTATGCGCGCCAGGAAATGCGCAGCTTCGGCGCAGCCAAGATGGCCGACATGGCGACGCCTGCCGTCGCAGCCGGCACGCAAACGGTCACCATGACCGTCAATGGCGAAATCGAACTGGTGCGGTAACGCTTGGCGAACTTCGGACGAAGCCGCCGCTTGAAGACAGTCAGGATGTGCAAAAATGGCGGTTAAGTCCAAACCCTTTGAATTTCTCGGCGCGCAGGTCGCGCCGGGACATCGTCAACAATTCGAGCTTCCCGTCGGACAGCTCTACACCCAAACCGATGTCTCCATTCCTGTCGAAGTGGTGCATGGCAGGTCCAAAGGTCCGCGTCTGCTGATTTGCGCCGCGATACATGGCGACGAACTCAACGGCGTAGAGATCGTGCGGCGTGTATTGCACGCCACCTGGTTGAAAAATCTGAAAGGCACCCTGATCGCCGTTCCCATCGTGAACGTGCTGGGCACCATTCATCGATCCCGTTACTTACCTGACCGACGCGACCTCAATCGATGCTTTCCCGGTAGCGAGAAAGGTTCACTGGCGGCTCGTATGGCGCACCTGTTCACCACCTGCGTATTGCAGCAGGCGGACTACGCCATTGACCTCCATACAGGAGCGATCGATCGCAGCAATCTTCCGCAAATAAGGGTGCATTTGGACAACCAGAAAGCGGCGGATCTGGCGCATATGTTTGGCGTGCCGGTGATTATTGATGCGGAAATCCGTGACGGCTCCTTTCGCGGCGCCGGAGACGATCTTGGCGTACCGATCATTACCTATGAAGCGGGTGAAGCGCTGCGCTTTGACGAGAACTGCATCGCCGCCGGCGTTCGTGGCGTGCGCCGGGTGATGGAAGAACTGGGCATGATCAAGATGCGTGTGAAAGGCAGAGCTAAAGCTACGCCAGTGGTGGCGCGTTCCTCACAATGGGTGCGGGCGCCGGTAGGCGGATTTCTGCGTGCTTTGAAACCCCTGGGAAGTCGGGTTAACAAAGGAGACTTGCTGGGTTACCTGAATGGCCCCCTGGACAGCCAGGGCGAACCCATTTTATCGCCCTGCTCCGGCATTGTCATAGGACGCAGTAATTTGCCGCTGGCCCATGAAGGCGAGGCGATCTTTCACATTGCGCGCTTTAATCAGGTGGACTTGGCGGAACAGGTAGTGGAGACATTCCACTCCGATATGGAAGATCATATTTCCCGCAGCGAAGCGCCCATCACCTGACAAGCGCCTGTGCGGAGGCCGCCGCGGTGCGGCGCCCCTGTCGATAGCGCTTACAGCGCCCGACGGCTATGCACCAACGTGAGGAACTCACTGCGGGTGGAAGGATTGTTGCGCATGGAGCCCAGCATGACGGATGAACTCATAACCGAGTTCTGCTTCTCAACGCCGCGCATCATCATGCACATGTGGCGCGCTTCAATGATCACGCCGACGCCATGAGCGTTGGTGACCTTCAGGACGGCTTCTGCGATCTGTCGGGTCAAATTCTCCTGAATCTGCATACGACGTGCGAACATATCCACAATGCGCGCAAACTTCGATAAGCCCAACACTTTGCCATTCGGAATATAGGCAATGTGGCAACGCCCGATGAAGGGCAGCAGATGGTGTTCACACAGGGAGTATAATTCGATGTCCTTAACCAGAACCATTTCGTCCGTATCCGACTCGAAAATCGCTCCGTTGGTGACTTCCTCTAACGACTGGTTATAGCCGCGACACAGGAACTGCATCGCTTTGGCGGCGCGCTTAGGCGTATCGCGCAGTCCCTCTCGGTTAACATCTTCTCCGAGGGATTCAATAATTGCGCTGTACTGCGCGACCAGTTTGTCTAACATGTTGGTTCCTCTACATTACCTATGGATCATTATGATCAACGGATATGACGTCCGCCATCGAGCTTGATTTCCCGCCCGGTCATATACGAGCAGTCCAGGATAAAGGCGATCGCCTGCCAGACCACGTCGGGACCGGGCTCAATCCCAAGGGCGGACTTCCTTAAGGTTTTAGTTCGGTAGTCCGGATCGTCGCCGTCATTGAACATCAATAACGATGGAGCGATAGTGTTTACCTTGATATGCGGCGCGTAGCGTTTGGCGAAAGATCGGGTCATGCTTTCCATTCCCCCTTTCGCGGCGGCGTACGCAATATGGTTGTCACTTCCTTTTTCAACCACGTAATCGGAAATATGAATGATATCGGACCATGGGTTACGTCCCTGCTCCAGCAGGTCGTAACAATGCATATTCAGCAGGTAAGGCGCCGTCATGTGTATCGCCACCATATCCTGCATCACCGCCCGGTAGTCCGTATCCTCACTCCGGTCGGGAGCCCATGAAGACGCGTTATGTATCAACGCCCTAAGTGGACCCACTTCCTCCTTTAACCGTCGTATAAGCCGTTCGACGGAGCTTTGTTCCGTAAAATCCACCTGCAGACATATCGCCCCGCGCTCCCGCAGTTCGGCGATTTCCGGCCGCTCGGAGCGATAGGTCATAGCGACCCGCTCGCCTTTTTCAAGCAACCGCTGCAGACAATGGAGCCCAACCCTTTGGGCCGCTCCGGTTATTAATATTGTTCCTTGGCTAGTCCAATTCACCACACAAACCTGTATCCAATGAATTCATGTCCAGTAGGCTGCGGCGCCGGCCGCATACCCTTTGTGTCATCCTCAAGCGTCGGCGCTCTCCCAGGCCGGCTTGTCGCTGCGGTAATTACTCCGCTATCAGCCAATCAGCGCTACAGGAGGCTTTGGGGTCGCCGCGAAGGGCTTCGCTGAGGTGCGCCCAACCCGCCTGCAGTTGCTCATCGAGCCGCCAGGGCGGATTGACCACAAGCATACCACTTCCGTACATTCCGCGCGCCACCGGCGTTAAGATCAACTCGCTGCGCAGCGTCTTGTGCAAAGGAAGCTGGCGCATCAACTCAAGCATTTGTTCATGACGCTTCTCCGCAAGTACGGGATACCAGATGGCGATGACCGCGTTCGACCACTTCTTCGTAAGTTTGCTTACATAGGCGGGAATACGTTGATAGTCGTCCTTCAGCTCATAGCTGGGATCAATCATCACCAGGCCGCGCTTCTCCGGTGGCGGCGACATCGCCATAACGCCCTCGAAGCCATCTCTTTGGTGAATATGGATTTGCCTGTTCCGGCCAAACTGACGCTTAAGTTCCGCGTACTCTTTGGGGTGCAGTTCGCACAAAGCCAACTGGTCCGTCTCACGCAGGAAACCAGCGGCGATAGCCGGAGAGCCGGGATAGCGGGTCAGTTTTCCAGCGTCGGGATTCAACCCTCTCACCGCCGCCAAATAGGCGTCGAATTCCGGCGGACAGGTCCCCTTGGCCTGCATCAGCGGCAAAATGCCCGCCGTCCACTCTGAGGTTTTTTGCGCTTCCTCCGAGGTCAGGTCATAGTCGCCGCGGCCTGCATGGGTTTCCAGATAGCGCCAGGGCGTGGATTTTTTACACAGCGCCTGCAGCAATAAAGACAGCACCCAATGCTTGTGGGCATCGGCGAAGTTGCCTGCGTGATAGACATGTTGATAGCTCAGCATAGAGGGCGCTGACTCCTTCCCCTGAAAAAGCCGCCTATTTTATGTGGTCCGACGTTGAATGTCGCCTTTTCAGCATTATATCTGACCTATGGCAATGCCCGCCCGACCTTGGGCTGGATATTCTAACGGCAATGAGACGCAGGGTCTGTGAAGGTTGGTAAAAATCTATGGAATTCAAAGACTATTACAAGATTCTCGGCGTCGCGGAAGCAGCATCCGCCGATGACGTCAAAAAAGCGTACCGCAAGCTCGCCCGTAAGTATCATCCGGATGTCAGTAAAGAACAGGATGCGGAGGTCAGATTTAAAGAAGTCGGCGAAGCTTATGAGGTATTGAAAGACCCGGAAAAACGCGCGGAGTACGATCAACTCAAGCGCATGGGCGCCTATAGCGAAGATGGCCGTTTTCGTCCGCCGCCAGATTGGGAGTCCGCTTCAAACTTCAACGGCGGCGGCTTCACCGAGGCGGACGCGCGCCACTTCAGCGACTTTTTCGAGTCCATCTTCGGTCGCGGCGGCTCCGCCCATCGCACCTATAAGCAGGGTCATCAGCAGAGCTTCCGCATGCGCGGCGAGGATGTGCACGCCAAAATCGCCTTGTTCCTGGAGGAAGCTTTCCACGGGTGTGAGAAACAAGTTCAGGTGCAAGTGCCGGAGATCGACGAATACGGGCTGGTAGGTCATCGCAGCAAATCTCTCAATGTGAAAATTCCAGCCGGCATGGGACCCGGACAGCACATTCGTTTGCGCGGTCAGGGCGCGGCGGGATTTGGCGGAGCTGAGAACGGCGATCTGTTTCTGGAAGTGGAGCTCGCTCCCCACCCGGTGTACTCCGTCGACGGCAAGGATATTTACCTGACTCTGCCCGTCTCGCCATGGGAAGCTGCGTTGGGCGCCACTGTGACAGCGCCAACATTGAGCGGTAAGGTCAACGTAAAAGTTCCCAAAGGCGCCAGCAGCGGACAAAAGCTGAGACTGAAAGGTAAAGGGTTGCCCGGCAATCCTGCCGGAGACCAGATTATCGTACTGCAGGTAACCTTGCCCAAGTCCCATAGCGCAGATGCGGAAGCGCTTTATAAGGAGCTTGCGGAAAAAGAAAAATCCTATAATCCGCGCAGCAAGTTGGGGGTGTGAGAGATGACGCGTAAAACGATCATCAGCACGGTGGAAGTGCTTGGACAAAGCGACACCTACACGTTGCGCGAATTATGCGAGCGCGGCGGCGTCAACGCCGAGTTCATTATCGAGCTGGTCAGTTATGGCGTCATCGCGCCAGTGGAGGAGCGGCCCGCCCACCAATGGCAGTTCGATACGCTGGCCCTTGCGCGATTAAGTCGGGCGATGCGCCTGCAGCGTGACCTGCAGCTCAACCTGCCCGGGCTCGCCATGTCATTGGATTTATTGGACGAGGTCAACGAACTCAGACGCGAAGTGGCGCGACTGAACCAACAACTCAGCCGTCTGATTGCGGATTAAGGCAGGGGAAACCACAACGAAAAAGGCCGGCGTTTAAGCCGGCCTTTTTGCTATTCAGCGCCCTGAGTCAGGTGCTGATGATAGTTTTTGCGCTTCAGCTTTTTCTCAGCCTGGCGCTTCTTGATGGCTTTGGCCGCTTCAGAGCCGATGTGCTCTTCTCCGCGTGACTTGGCCAGTTCGATCTGCTGCTCACGCGCTGCGAAACGGCGAAGCTGGTCTTCGGAGACCTTGTCATAACAATGAGGACAGCTGACGCCCTTCTTGTAATGCTCGCTCTGCATATCTTCCGTGCTGATCGGCATACGACAGGCGTGACACTGGTCATAGCTGCCTTTGTTGAGGCCGTGATCCACCGCCACCCGGTTATCGAATACGAAGCACTCGCCTTCCCAGGTTGATTCTTCCTGAGGCACTTCCTCCAGATACTTCAGAATGCCGCCTTCCAGATGATAGACATCCTCAAAGCCCAGCTCTTTCAAGTAAGCAGTGGATTTCTCACAGCGAATGCCGCCGGTGCAATACATCGCCACTTTTTTATGTTTGGCTGGATCAAGATTGCTTTTGACGTAATCTGGAAACTCACGGAATGTTTCCGTATTTGGATTGATCGCATTCTTAAACTTGCCGATTTGCACTTCGTAATCGTTACGAGTGTCGATCAGCAACACCTCAGGATCGGTAATCAGCGCGTTCCAATCCTGTGGTTTGACATAAGTGCCCACCACACGTTTCGGATCAATGCCCTCCACGCCCATGGTGACGATTTCTTTCTTCAGTTTGACTTTGGTTCGATAGAACGGAATGTTCTCATCGTAGGATTCTTTGTAGCTCAGGTCCGCCATACGAGGATCGGACTTCAGCCAGGCCAGCAGCGCATCCATCCCCTCGCGGGTTCCGGAGACCGTGCCGTTTACGCCTTCGCGGGCCAGCAACAGGGTGCCTTTGATTTCATTTTTCTCCATGACTTCAAGCAATGGAGCGCGCAGCGCCTCAAAGTCGTCGAGGGCGACGAACTTGTACAGCGCACAGATAACATACTGTGACATTCACTTTTCCTATATTGCGTGCTGGAACGTAAAACCAGAGCAAAAAATTTGCGGGCGACATTATACTCAAATTTTAACCAATCGCACGTCGGAAAACCGTAACCGCTAAAAAGTATGTCATTAAGTTACGTCTTCCCACTCGGAGCCAGTTAGAATGGGGAGCCCGGCGCCAGGATCTGTCGGCGCCGTCTGGTTAGCTTGTATTTACCGGCCATGACCGGCCTTATGACCGCAAATAACCAACTCTTATCATCGCTGGAGGCGATATTATGTCTATATCCATGTACCAGACTTCCGTCCCCATCTTTATCCGCATGCTCGGCAACCTCAACCAGATCCTGGAGAAAGCCGCCGCCCACGCGGAGAAAAAAGGCTTCAATCCTCAAAACCTGGTTAATTACCGCCTGTATCCGGATATGCTGCCGCTTTCTTCCCAGATTCAGATCGCCACCGATACGGTGAAAGGCTGCGTCGCCCGGCTCTCCGGCCAGCAGCCGCCGGTCTTCGAGGACAACGAGACCACATTGGCGGAGTTATCCGCCCGGGTCACCAAGACCATTGATTATGTAAAAACCTTCACGCCAGAACAGATCGACAATACGGAAGAAAAGACCATTCAACTGAAGCTGGGCTCTTATACGCCAACCTTCACCGGTCAGCGCTACCTGTTGCACTTCGTGCTTCCCAATCTGTATTTCCACATCACCACCGCCTACGCCATCCTGCGCCATAACGGTCTAGACATCGGCAAAGCCGATTATTTGGGCGTTGAATAATTCTCGTCTGAGGCTTCTTGCTCCGGCCCGGCGGCCGGAGTTTCCGCATCCTCCCGTTGCTGAATGCGCCAAAGGTTGGCGTATACGCCATTGCGCGCCAGCAGTTCAGAGTGCGTCCCCTGCTCAGCGACTTTCCCTTCCTGCAGCACCACAATCGAGTCGGCGTCGATAACCGTAGACAGCCGGTGGGCGATCACCAGACTGGTCTGCCCCTGAGAGACCTCCCTGATCGCCTGCAACACACTTTGTTCAGACTTGCTGTCCAACGAAGAAGTCGCCTCATCAAACACCAGTATGGGCGGGTTCTTCAAAATCGCGCGGGCGATAGCGACCCTTTGTTTTTCCCCCCCGCTCAACTTCAATCCACGCTCTCCCACCAACGTATTGGCGCCCTCAGGCAAACGTTGGATAAACCCTTCCAGATGCGCCATACGGATAGCGCGCCACACGTCTTCATCCGTCGCATCAATCCGACCATAACGGATGTTTTCGTATATGGTGTCGTTAAACAGCACCGTATCCTGAGGCACAATCGCAATCGCAGAACGCAGCGACCTCAACGCCACCTCCCGAATATCCTGCCCATCCACTTTTATCGCGCCGCCATTGACGTCATAGAAACGGAACAGCAGTTTGACCAGCGTCGACTTCCCCGCCCCGCTGCCTCCCACCACCGCCACTTTGCGCTGCGGTTCAATGCGGAAGCTAACGCCTTGCAATATGGGGCGTTGGGTCGAGTAGCCGAAATGGACGTCAGAAAATTCAAGCGCCCCCTGTCCAACCTGCAACTCCGGCGCGCCCACTTTGTCAGGCACTTGCGAGGTTCTGCGCAACAATACGAACAGTTGCTCAATGTTGGCGAGCGAGCCTTTCATCTCGCGGTAGATAAAACCCAGGAAATTCAGCGGCATGAATAGCTGCATCATAAAAGCGTTGATAAGGGCGAAGTCGCCTAAAGTCATGTCTCCCGCCACAACCTTTTGCGCAGCCAGAATCATCATCGACGTCATGGCCAGCGCCACAATAAACGCCTGCCCGCCGTTCAGTACAAATAGTGACAGGCGGTTCTTGCGCCGCGCCCGCTCCCAACGCGCTAGGTCGGCGTCATAGCGCTGCGCCTCGTATTCTTCATTGGTGAAATATTTCACTGTCTCGTAGTTGAGCAGACTGTCCACCACCCGGGTATTGCTTTCAGAGTCAGCGCGATTGGCTTCCCGCACATGCTCCGTACGCCAATCCGTCGCCACCACGGAGTAAGCGACGTACAACACCACGGCGACAAAGGTGATCAGCGCGAACCACAGGGAGTAGTTCATCAACAGCAGACCGATCACCATGAGGATTTCCAGCAGCGTGGGCGCGATATTGAACACCATAAACCGCATCAGAAAGCTGATGCCGGACAGCCCTCGCTCGATATCCCGAGACAGGCCGCCGGTATTGCGATTTAAGTGGAAATCCAGATCCAGGGAGTGCAAATGCTGAAACGCCTGCAGGCCGATGCGCCGCATGGCCCGCTCCGTCACTCTTCCAAATAATGCATCGCGCACTTCGCCGAACAGCACATTGCCGAGCCTTGCCGCGCCATAGGCCAACAGCAACGCCAGCGGCAATCCCACCACGATGTTGGCGCGCCCCGAATCGAGGCCATCGATAATGTACTTAAGAATAAACGGCAAGCCGACGCTGGCGCCCTTAGCCCCCATCAGACATAACAAAGCCAATGAAACCCGGCGTTTATGCTCAAGCAGATAAGGCCACAAAGATCGGAGAGTTTTGATCCCCGCTTCGTTGTCCGGCGCATCGGTGGCGGAACTGGAACGTCGCATAATGATATATCAGTCGTTAACAGGGTCAGTGTTAGGCCACAGCCTGCGTTAGGACGCGCCGGCGTAATAGCTAAATATAAGTACGTCACACGCTTGCAGCGCGGACAGGGAGCCCATCACTATAACAAGTACTTATAGCCCATTCCCCGCCAATTCTCTTATTGCGGCTCGAGATCGCGACCATTGAAAGAGTCTGAGAAGAGCGCCGAAAAGCATTGGCGAGGCGAATCATCGCCCAACCGCCATAATGACGCTCCCCCCGATCACGTTTAAAAGTGAGAGACAAGAAACTCGGACATCAACTGCATAGCGCGTTCCGCCGCGTCAATCTGAGCAAATCCATTAGGAAATACATGCGGCATCGCTTCCCAGACATGCGCGCTGACCACGGCTCCGGCCGCCTGCGCCTTTTCTGCGTACGCCAGGGAATCACTCAGCAGTATCTCGGCCGTTCCTACATGAATCTGCAACGGAGGCAATCCGGAATGCTGACCATACAGGGGCGAGACTTTCGGATCATATGCATCGTGGCCAGCAAGGTAATATCCGGCAAATGCCGCCACCGCGTCATAGGTCAGATAGAACTCCTCTTCGGCGCGCTCTTCGTGGCTCGCCCCCGTCAGAGCCAGATCGGTCCATGGAGACATGGTCACACAGCAAACCGGCGCGAGCCCATAAGCGCCCTCTTTGTCAGCGCCGATCTGCTCAGCCAATGACAGAGCAAGCCCACCGCCTGCGGAATCCCCCACGATGGCGATCTGTTGGCGTCCCGCCGCAATCAGCCCCGCGTATACCGCTTTCACCTGGTTCAACGCTGACGGAAACGGATGCTCGGGCGCCAGTCCGTAATCTGCGATAAACACATCGATTCCCGTCCGCGCGGCGAATTGCCCGGCAAAATGCCGGTAGGCATGCGCGGAACCGACCACATAACCACCGCCGTGCAAGTAGAGAATAACCGCGCCGGAAAGCACGTTTTTAACCCGCACCCAGACTCCCGGCACGCCGCCCACGGTATCGGAGTGATACTCCACACCAGCAGCGGCGGGCGTTTCTTCTATCATCTGATTATAGCTATCACGCGCCTGCGGACCGTTGAGCATGCCCTTGAAAGGAGCGGATTGCTGGCGTATGGCGTCTACAACGGCAAGGTCAGTCGGGCTGACGGGATGGTTGGTGAAGAGTTCGTTTTGGTCTCGGGACATCTTTTTACACCTCTGTAACTCGGACAACTTACGACAGGCGCGATACAACAACCGCTACGGGGCGGGGTTTAAGAGCCGCTACGGGGCGGGGTTTAAGAGCCGCCTGCTTGCGCCCTGCGAATGGAACTCGGGTAGAATAGGCCATCCCACAAATGACAATAAACAACCAATATTCTGACGGAGCGTTCCATAAATGAAACAAGCTATTGTCCTGGACGCCCTGGCGCACTTCGACCTCGTCGCGCGCCATGGCGGCTTCAGTCGAGCGGAACAGGCTTCTGGCAAACCTAAGGCCACGCTTTCCCGACAGGTTCGGGGATTAGAGGATCAGCTGGGCATTCGTCTGATCAACCGCGACAGCCGGGCTTTCGCCCTGTCTGAAGAAGGACGATGGCTGCACGAGCGTACACGCGACCTACTGGCCGATCTGAATGAGGCGGTGACTGCGTTGACCCACGACCGCGCTCCTGCCCGCGGCCGCCTTCGCGTCAGTTGCCCGATGATGTTTGGACATATGGTGATGGGACGGCGCGCCGCCGAGTTTGCGCAGGCCTACCCGGAAATCCAGTTGGAGGTGACGGTGGAAGAGCGCGAGGTGGACCTGATTGAAGAAGGGTATGACGTCGTCATTCGCGTCAATCCCCGCCCGGATAGCCAGCTTGTCGGCCGCTGCATACTGCGCAACGTCCAACACCTCGTGGCCCCGGCCGGGCTCTCGCAACCCCGTGATGAAACAGTTCCCATACCTGCGGTCACTCGTTCCAGCACGCCAGACGAACGCACGCTACGCGTGCTGGATGGCCAAATTGAACGGGCTTACCTGCTTCGCAGCGCACTACGTCTGCCCTCCCCGCTGATGCAGCGCGACGCGGTGCTCACCGGCGGTTTGGTCGCCATCTTGCCCTATGCTTTAATTGCACAGGATCTGGCCACCGGAACCCTGGTCGACTGGGGACGCCTGCCCACCCCACCAGTGGAAGTCTGGGCGCTACACGCCAGCCGCCGCCTCACCAGCGCCAGAATAAAAGCCTTCATAGATTTTCTGAGCGACCAGGCGGCGTTACCGCCGCCGGGTTAAATACTAAGACAGGATTTGTCCCATCTGACGGGAACCGACTGGACGCCTACGGCGGAACAGGATCAATTATGCGGGCTGTATATCCATGCTCTACATGCCCTTGCCCCAACTACAACAAGGCCGCAATTCGTCGCCCCCGCAAGAAACGTAACATTCTGTTTACAAAGAAAATTCATTTTAATAAAGTCGTATAGGCCTACCTAACGAAAAAGCAAAGGAGAGCTACGCCACCAAAAGTACAAAGTCGGGTCAATTTCAGAGGCTCCGGGTTAACCAAAATACGAAAAATGATGCTAGAACCCGCATCGCCTCATACAAGCTAACAACAAATAATACAAAGCAGAGGAAGCATTACTGCGACAGCTTTTCAGGGAGAATGCTGTGACTCGTTCCAATCAAAATAATCTCTTACGTCGTTCTATCGCACTTACTATTTTAACCAGCGCACACGCCTTGGCCGGGCCTTTACCGACGCCTGTCGTCGATTCGGATTACTACGATAATGGCGATCCGGCTCCAGCTAAATATGAGTTGGGGCGGATGCTCTTCTTCGACAAAATCATGAGCGGCAATCGCAATATTTCCTGCGCCACTTGCCATAACCCTCTTCTGGCCACAACGGACGGACTGTCTTTGGGCATCGGCGAAGGCGGGCGATTTATCGGCCCTTATCGCACCACAGGTTCCGGCGACGACGCCGTGCCCGGTCGTATAGGTCGACATGCGCCACACCTTTATAACCTGGGCGCGCGGGAGTTTATTCATCTCAACTGGCAAGGCATCATGGAGGGCAATGCGGACAAGCCCAGCGAAATCAGTATTCCAGCCGGTCCGGAAAAACCAGGTGGGTTAGATAACGTGCTAGCCGGACAGGCGCTGTTCCCCATCGCCAACATCAATGAGATGATCGGACAGCGCGGCGAGAATGAAATCGCCGACTCCGTCCGCCCCGGCAATGGTCGCTTCCGTCCCATTTGGGAAGGTTATCTGAAACGCATCCGCGCCATTCCAGAATATGTCGAGTTATTCCAGGCCGCATATCCCAATATCAGCCTGCCTGAAGATATCAAGATCGCTCATTACGCAAACGCCATCGCCGCTTTTGAAACCAACGCCTTTCGCGCCGACAACAGCCGTTTTGATCAGTATCTGCGAGGCGATGTCGACGCTCTCAGTCCGAAGGAAGTGGAAGGTATGAACTTATTCTATGGCGCGGCAGGTTGCGACAGCTGTCATAGCGGTAAATTCCAGACCGACCACAGCTTTCATAACATCGCCATGCCGCAAATCGGCCCCGGGCCGGAGGCGCGCATGCCATTAGAGGATCGCGGCAGGACGGAAGCCAGTCGTGAACAGAGCGACTTCGCCAAGTTCAAAACACCCTCGCTGCGTAACGTCGCGCATACCGCTCCGTACGGCCACAGCGGCGCTTATGCATCATTGGAAGGCGTCGTCAGACATCATTTGAATGCACTGGAGTCATTGGACAACTACGACACATCGCAGACGTTGATGCCCTCTCGCAGCGATCTGGACGAGATTGACTTTCAGGGGTACGAGGATGTTTCGTTACGGGACAAGATCGCTCAAAACAACGAGCTACGCCCCAACCCACTATCGGATGCAGAGGTCAGCGCTTTAATCGCCTTCCTGCATACGTTGACGGACGCAAACAGCCTTGATCTTCGTAAACTGATTCCCAACCAGGTTCCTAGCGGCATTGCAGTCAGTGATTAATATTGAGTTGTACTAGGTAAGGGTATCCGCGGTTTGCTCCGCGGATACCACTCGATTACGTCCCGCGCCTTTGGCCGCATACAAGGCTTGATCCGCTCTGGCGATCAAGCCTTCCATAGCCTCGCCCTCTTCCAGCTCCGCCGCGCCAAGAGAGATGGTGACGCGAAACTCCGGCGCCACTTCCGGAAATGAAATATCCATGACCGCCCGCCGTAATCGTTCTGCTGTAATGAAAGCCCCATCAAGGGGCGTTTGCGGAAGAATCAGTAAAAACTCCTCTCCGCCATAGCGTCCTAAACAATCGATAGAACGCACCAGGGACTGCATGGTTTCCGCCACTTTTTTCAGCACGGCGTCCCCCGCCTGATGGCCATAGGAATCATTGATGCGTTTAAAGTGATCGATATCCAGCAGACAGAGCGACAAAGCGCCTGAACTACGCCGACAACGACTGAGCTCATTGGACAGTTGCTTCATTAATTCCCGTCGGGTGCAGAGTCCGGTCAACTCATCTGTACTCGCCATCACGCTGATTTTTTCCAGCGCTTCATTCAATTGATGATTCTTCGCCCTCAGGCTCGCGCGTAAATTACTGATGAAGCCGCCAATCAGAGCCATCTGCGCCATGACCATGAAAAGCGCGGTCAACAATACAAGTTCCGAGTTCGGCGTCACTAAGCGCGGTTTGAGCCATAGCAGCAGACCAAGCAGCCCCAGATACCCGCCGAAATAAGCTGCAGCAACGCGAATATAGCGTTTGGTGTCGATGCCGAGGATGCCATATAGCAGAGGAATGATAGCCACCATCGCCACTGCGCTGCGGGCCTGGTTGTCGTCCATGAAATACATGATATACAGCGGAGGAAATAAGGAGACCAGCATCTGCTCTTCCGTGAGGTTGGGATCTTTACGGCTTAAATTCCAATTACTCAGGAAGCACAGGTAAAAACCGCCGTTGATGGCGACGCTCATGATGAGGAAATGCACCGCATAGCGCAGCTCAAGCAGGCCTGACGCCCACCCCGCCATGGCGACAGCGAAGGTGAGGAGATAAGACCCAAAGGTCATCAGCGTGCGGCGCTTGCGAATGTGCTGATGACTCTTTATACGCTCGTCCAGGCTGCTGCTCACTTTCCTTTGCGCTCCTTTCCTTTCGATTCATTTCTACTCTCTGGAGCCACCCTGATCTCCAGTCGCAAAGGAACGGAACCGCTTAATCCGTCATGCAGCGAATGCCAACCCCGCCTCTTGTCCATTACGCCATTTCACTTCCGCAAAACGCTCGCCCCATAATGGATGCCGAACAGTAACACGGTTTTGTTCGCTGATAGCGCCGACCGCCTCCAGGCGGGCGCCAGCGCCGGAGTAATCCAGTACCCGGCAAAGTTCTCCCGTTCCGGTAAGCGTCGCGCTCACTGCGGCTTCGTCCACAAGAATGCGCTCACATCTACGGGGATAGAACAGGGGGACATGATCATTGAATGCAGCGTACAAGTTGCCCTTATTGAGCCCGGAGCCTTTATTGTCCGACCTGACTTTCGCAAAGTGATGAATTTTCTCATTCACTCCCAGCTCCAACCCAAGCTCTTCTCGCTGCTGAGGGCCAATCGGACGACAGAACTCGCCCATCGCGGCATAAATACCGTTGAATTCATCATGCAAGGAACCCATTTCACGGTGTTCCTCAGCGGTGGACATCACCATGGACGAATCAATATAGAGGCCATGAGCCCTGGCTTGTTCACTCATGAACGCCAGGGTCAAATCAGACAATTCCGCTTCGCTGTAGCCGCCTCCCACATCAGAATGGCTGCCCGGCAACCAGACCTGCAGTATGCGCTGGTTATCCCGATCGCGACGCAACTCGGAAGCGTCAGGATGATGGGTCCACAGATCCGGGGAAAACGGCTTGCGCAACTCATCAATCGCAAGGGCCTGCACGGCGAACTTCACCGTATCGGACAACTGAGTGTCATGGAACCCCACCCAGCGTCTGGACAGCGCGCGCAAACCCGTAATGGGAGCGCCCAACGCGCCAACGGTGTCCCACACCCCCATGAACTCAATTTCCACGCGCCGATTCTGACTCTCCACCAGATCAATCAAGCGACGGGCAGTGTAGGCCTGCGCCAACTGCTCACGTTCTTCTGGTTGAGTGCGATAGTAGCGATAGGCTAATGGGAAGTTTTTCATTTCATATTTCGGCAGTAACCCGAATAAATGAATGAAACCGGCGAGAGACCTGACGGTGTAGGCCCCGCGGCTGAATCCAAACAAATAGATACGATCACCTTCCGACCAGTTATTAGCCAGAAAGCGATAAGCATCCATGACATTATCGGACAGTCCTGCACCCAACGCGCCCCCAACAAAACGGTCCCACAAACCGTTCACACCCACGCCCATATCGTAGAACACCACCTGATGCGCCCCTTGGTAACAAGGCGTAATAGAGCGCACCAGTTTGAGCACATTCGTAGGATGACAATTCACATCCTGTTCGGATTCCGGTCTATTCCAAGTACCATCGCAGCAGACAACTATCGACTTGCCCATACATCCCTCCCCCGTATTGCATTGCGGGCCGGTCTTCGATCCTTGTCGGCGCAGGCATGCGTGGCGTCAATCGCGCGTTCTCCAGCAGAATCGAAGAGGCATCAGCGACCAGGGAAATTTCACCTACTATTTCCCTTTACACATGTATAAAAAATAGTCTACCGCACTAAAAATGCAATCCGCCCCGAAGGCCTTGCACGCCAAGGCCACGCACAAAGAAAGTTATCGTAGACCTTCTTTATTGGGCGAGACAAAGCGTCATATTCCTTTACACTATCAACCTTAACAATATACCTAACTCTTTGTTTTAAAACATGTGGCACGCCTATTGCTATCTAATGAGCCAGAATTTCACTACAACCTCAAAGATATTTCTTAATGGAGTAACGACATGTTCAAATTTATCGCAAAAAGCGTACTGGTCTCCGGGCTGACGGTTTCCTCAGCATTCGCAAGCACTATCTCCTGGGACCTGAATGATGGCGTTGCTTACGGTTCCTACAACAACTCTATTTCTTACTCTAAAGACGGCTTGGGCCTGACTGTCACCGCATGGAGCGACACCAAAGGTTCTTCCGACAACAAACTCGAAGATGCGCGTCTGGGACGTTGGGACGGCCTGGGCGTTTGTAACGACGACGAGTACAGAGCGGATCGTTGCGCCTCTCCTGAGCATTCAATTGACAACGACAGCGGCTACGGCGCCGACTACGACATGATCATGTTGTCTTTTTCTGAAGCCGTTAACCTGAGCTCTTTCAAGAACGGCTGGTACTACTCCGACTCCGACGTTTCCATTCTGGCCTACACTGGCGGCGCTTCCGCTTATGACCTGAATGACAAAGAGTGGAACGATCTGTTGGGCGACGGCTGGAGCGTGGCGGGCAACTACGCCGACACCAAGAAAAACGAAACTGCAACTGGCACTGACATCGCGTCCAAGTTCTGGTTGATTGGCGCTTACAACCCTGCCTTCGGCGAGAGCTGGTCTTCATACAATGACCACTTCAAACTGAGACATGTCACCATCGAAACTGTCGATGTTCCAGAGCCTGCGACTGTAGCGCTGATTGGTCTGGGTCTGGCTGGCTTCGGCTTGTCCCGTCGTCGTAAAGCAGCGTAACTCACGCTTAAATAAAAAAGCCGGCGACGCCGGCTTTTTTATATTTGACCCGTCCTGAATTGAGTTGACACCTATTTCAGAACTAGACACCAACGTATAATTTTCAACAACGCCTCACTCTAACTTCTCACGCTTCAACAACGCCTGACGTAATTCTTCCAGTTGCTTCCGCAACGCCTTCGCTTCATCCATCTTTAAACCGGAAATGCAAAGCACCTGCTCTGGAATGCTTTCCGCAGAGTCTCTTAATTGTCTTCCCGCTTCCGTTAAAAACAGACGCACGACTCTTTCATCTTCCGTTGAGCGTTTACGTTGCAGCAACCCCTCTTTTTCCAGACGCTTAACTACTGGGCTCAGAGCGCCGAGATCCTGGGTCAATTGTTTCGCCAGCTCTGAAGAGGTCAGCCCTTCCTGCTCCCAAAGCACCAGCATGATCAGATACTGCGGGTAGGTCAGCCCCAACTCGCTCAATAGGGGTTTATATAGTTTACTCATCGCCAACGAAGTGGAGTAAAGAGCAAAACAAAGCTGCTCGCCAAGTTTTAAGGCCTTTCCGGGAGGGGTCGTCATAATCGTCATTCTCTTTTTCTGGTCTCGCAGCGCGCTCTGTGCGAGGAAAGCGGCTAATATTTAAATTATCCGCAAGCTGCCCGGAGCATTGTACGCCATCCATCGGGTCGAGACAGAGGAACTGGCATGCGCGTTTCAAGGCGTGAAAAAATAGCAGTATGCGCTTATAGTCAAAAATTTACTCCTATTGGGAATATCCCATGCGAGGATTCGCCTTCCATCGCAATTCGCCAAATAATCGGGACCTCCCACCGGAGTTGCGAGATGAACTGGAGCAACAGCGCAAACGTGACCTGGCCAACCGCCAGCGCCCCGGAATCCTGTTCTATCCCGCAACCTGGGTGTTCATCTCGGCGGCGATCATGTTTAGTTCTCCCACCCCAGAGAAATCTCTTTGGCTGGCTTATGTCGCCCTGCTGATCATTGCCGTATCAGGCTATCGTTATTACGCGATGCACCAGTTCATGCGTAAGCTTGAGGTAGGGCATGAGGCTTCTTATATACCTCTATTATTTGGCGCCAGCTTCAGCGCAGGTCTGTGGGGCGGCATCGCTGCGCTATCAGTGCTTCCTACGCCTTTTTCACCGCACTTCCCTTTGTTTCTTACCTGCACTCTCGGACTGTGCGCCGGCGGCGCCGCATCCCTGGCGATTCTGGGTCGCATGGTGAATCTGTTCATCATTTGCCTGCTGGGCCCTATGACTCTGGCGCTGTTTTCCCCCTACGCCACCCAACCTGGCGCGGTCGGCTTTTTATTGATTACTTTCGGCCTGGGTATGAGCTGGATCTCCACCTTGCCCCGTCACGAATACGAAGTCGCGGTGTTAAGCATCATAAAGCTGTCACAACAGGCCAAATACCTGACCGAACTGACGATTCAAGATGGTCTGACCGGCGTCAAAAACCGCCGTTATTTTGACCAAATTCTAAATACCGATTTGCGGCGAGCCTCCCGGTTGAACTACCCCATATCACTCCTGCTCATCGACATCGATCACTTCAAACGGGTCAATGATCGCTACGGCCACTTGGTTGGCGACGAGTGTCTGGTGCAAACCGCACAAACCCTGATGCGACAGTTACAACGCAACAGCGATGTCCTCGCTCGCTATGGCGGAGAAGAATTCGGCATCATTTTGCCGGGCGTGGATGCGGAGGAAGCCGCCGCGCTGGCGGAGAAATTACGCAAAGCGGTGGCGGCATGCGCCGTGTGGAATCTATCGGACCCGGTATCCGTCACGATCAGCATCGGCGGGGKCAGCGGCGTTCCTCGAGAGACCATGACGCCCAAACAACTCCTGGAGCTTGCGGACAAAGCGCTCTATCAGGCCAAGTCTTATGGTCGTAATTGCGTATTCTGGTCCTCGCTGGATGGCGTTCTGACGCCTATAGAGTCAGAGAAAGGACCGCAATACTGACCCCTCATCTTTATGAATTTTAAATAGATTTGCGCAGGCGAAATTTACCGCCTGCGTCTACACTCAAGAATACTCCTTGACGCCATCCACCGGCGCAGGCCTGCTTAAATCGGGCGATGACAAAAAACATGACCACAGGCGGATAAGAATATGTTCGGATTCGGCAAACCACGCGCAAATGACGACCAGACCATCATAGACAACTCACGCTTGCGGGAGTTGGAGCGCAAAGCGGAATTGCTAGACAGGCTTATGGAGAAGAGCCCTGCGGCCATGGCGAAATCGATCCACGACAATGCCGTCAAAGTAAAAAAATCCACAGAAAAGCGACTGTCTGAAATTCAGGACAGTTGTCATCAGTTGGAAGCGTTTATAGATCACTCCGCACAAATCAAAGGGGTGACGGAACAATCCGTGGAGGTGGCGGTGGGCACCGTCGACACCACCCAGCAAAGTGTGGCCGACATCAAGCAACTGTCCTCAAATATCGAAGCCTCTTCGCGCTACATCAATGAATTCACCGATCTGCTGTCCTCGTTGGAAGAAAGCAACAAGACGATCAATCAGCTAGTCGAATCCATCAAAGCTATCGCCGACCAAACCAACCTGCTCGCCCTCAACGCTGCTATCGAAGCCGCTCGGGCGGGTGAGCACGGCAGAGGATTCGCCGTCGTCGCGGACGAAGTACGGCAACTGGCCACCACCGCCAACGAATCGGCGGAAGAAATACAAAGCGAAATAAAGAAAATCACCGACATTTCCGGACGCGTCATCCAGAAGCAGCAGGAAGTGTCCGAAGTCATAGGCAGCAGCGTCACTATCGCCAGCGAAACCGTTCGCAATCTCAACCAATTAATGAGTTCCGCCACTGAAAGCGCGGAGGCGGCAAAAGGCGTCGCTCGGGATTTCGACCATCTTTCACAAGAGCTCGATTCACTTAATCATCGCACTCAGAATCTATTGGAAGACACTCATAAGTCCGTTGAAGGCGCTGATGAAAATATTCATCTCAGTGAAGAACTCCGTCAACATCTCAGCGCCAAGTAAGCTTTTCTTAATTACGGAAGTGCGACCAACTCATTGATTTATTTGCACTTCCGTACCACTTTATTTCCTCTAATATACGTTTATATGTGCGTATAAACACATAGTCTTCATATTCATTTTCTTTCGGAAACGATTTGTAACTTAGGTAATTTCCGAAATTTTTAAATTATTGTGCATTTTTTAACTGACTTATTAAAAACTTTGTCTAAACTACTAAATAAATAAGGTTTTGCTCATTCCTCCCTTGGTTGAGCGCTGTAAAAAAGTATGTTGTAAGGTTGCAAATTCTTTTC
Source organism: Hahella sp. HN01 (assembly GCF_018986435.1). Taxonomy (GTDB): domain Bacteria; phylum Pseudomonadota; class Gammaproteobacteria; order Pseudomonadales; family Oleiphilaceae; genus Hahella. The sequence continues at coordinate 172,176 of NZ_JAHMIN010000026.1, forward strand.
TTATGGCAATAATTCACAACAATTTTCAATCAAGGGAATTATCAAGGTTCAGCGCTTTCTAAAAGTAAGAGAGCCTTTTGAAGAGACAGAGTAGTTAAAGTCCAAAGGCTGTAGTAAAGGGAGATAGGCAAGCATTTTGCTTATCTATAGATGAGAGTAAAACTGCCGATATAGTGAGCAAGGATCATGGCGAAAGTATTACAGACAGAAATTTTGGAGGTAACTGCAATGACCAGCCAAATTTCACACTACAACAAACGCTTAGAGCGTTTATACAGTAGCAAAATGGAACAACTTAACCGCGCAATGACTGCCGGCAACAAATTACGTTGTCTGGTATTACAGGCGGAAGCTGACGCGATTTGTCAGGAACTTAAACAATTTGTCGGCGCTAAATAGTCTTCTATTTATCGCCGACGCCCCTCTCCTTCAGGGAGAGCTGTAGTTAGCGTTATCAATAAAGCATCTTATCCATTGAATTTGTTAGCTTTTCTTCTGTTTCCCTTACAGAGCCCCCACCGTCGCCTGATACAAACAGCCTTTATAATAAATTAGATTATATACATCTATTTTTATATTCATTTGTGACTCAATAAACTTTACAAGGCTTTTGTAAAGTATTTAACAAAAGCGGAAATATACGTCTGAAAATTTTACACCTTCATTTGTTGTAGCATTTCCGTATCTTGACGACAGGAACAACATTACACATATATTTTGTAACTCCTTGAATTTGTTCCCTGCATGAGCCTTCCATTAATTTTATTATCCTGCTTTTGGTGCTACATTCATTGAGGGTATGCGCTCTAATGCCCGGCCCCTTGGGCATGGCGGCAATTAAAAGGAGATAGAACTCACCGCCAAAAAGTGTCTGCCTGCGTCCGGATATCCGGACAAAATCTGCCACTCAGCATGCTGAAAAATAACAAAAGGAGTAGAAAGATGAGGTACGCCGTCCTCGGCGCAGGAACAATAGGCAGTTTTTTGGGAGGAATGCTGCAGGCAGGCGGCAATCCCGTCTGGTTCGTTGGCCGCTCGGCGCAGGCACAGCTCATTGCTCAGGAGGGCCTGCATCTACGCAACCTCAAAGGCGGACGACGTTACTTCGATGGCGCACAGCTTCATTTCGGCGATGACCCCGCCGTTCTGGCCAACGCCGACTGCATACTAGTGACGGTCAAAAGCCAGGATACAGCCAGCGCAGCGGAGGTTCTGCGTCGTCACGCTCCAGAATCCGCCATTATCGTGAGCTTCCAGAACGGAGTCCGCAATGCCGGACAGCTCAAAGCCCGCTTACCCCATAAGATTATTCCCGGGATGGTCCCATTCAACGTGATCCAGCCTCATCCAGGCGATCTGCGGCAAGTCTCGTCCGGACATTTAGCCATCCAGGCCTCCCCTTTTTCAGAACAAATTCAGAAAGATTTCAAGGCAGGCGGATTGCCGCTGGATATTCACGAGCGAATGGAGCCGGTACAGTGGAGCAAGTTGTTGCTCAACCTCAACAACGCCATTAATGCTTTATCGGGACTGCCTTTGCGCGCCATGTTGCTCAACCCCGGTTATCGTAAAGCACTGGCGGCGGCGCAACGGGAAGCGCTAAGGGTGATCGAGCAGGCGGGCTTCCAAACCGTTCGGTTGGGCGCGATTGTGCCGGAACTGTCGCCCTATCTTCTGCATCTTCCGACGCCGCTGTTCCGGCTTATCGCCAATGCTGCGCTGGCCATTGATCCCGACGCTGGCTCTTCCATGCAGGATGACCTCCGCCTTGGTAAAAAAACGGAAGTGGAATACATCAATGGCGAAGTAACGCACTTGGCCGACAAGTTAGGCGCTCCCTGTCCAGTTAACCGGACACTGATGGACCTGATTAAACAAGCGGAAGCCGAAGGCAGGGACTACCGTAAGCTCAGTGCGCAAGACATCCTCAACGCCATTACGACGGCTTGCGCAGCGGAGGAATAAACCCCGCTGCAATAACCTGAAAATCCAATGTTTCCCGTTAGCCGGCGCCGCAGATTTTCCGACTATACTGATTAGATAACATTTACTCAGCATCCCTTCTCACCGCCGCACCGATCATGTCGAGGGATGCGCCTGACGCAGTTTCAGACATGACACTGAAGTTTCATCGACGTATATCCTTCAAGCTGGCGCGCGCCGGAGTCATTCTGGCCTTTATCCTTGGGGGCCTGCTCAGCTCCATACAGGTGTATTTCGACTATTTGAGTCATGAGAAGGATTTTCAGGACTTTATTGAGCGCGTGCTGCAAGCCGCCCGTCCTCCCGCCGTACGCGCTGTTCACACTCTGGATGCTCGCCTGGCGGAAGAAGTCGTCACCGGCCTCATGCAGTATGATTATGTCCATCAGGTGCTGATCGTCGACGAACTGGGGCAAACCCTCGCTGAAGGCGCCAAGCCTGTCGCCGACTCCAACACTGGCTGGATTACGTCCAGCATCGGCGCGATTTATCGCACCTATCCTATCGCGCTGCAAATGGAGTCTTATCACCAGCTCCAGACCGGCCGCATGGAAGTGGTGGTGAATGTGGACAAAGCCCTGGAGCCCTTCTTCAATCGCGCCTATTACGTACTGATCATCGGCATCGTGCGCAACATGGTGCTGGTGTTGCTGTTGTTTATCGCCTTCTATTACATGATCACGCGACCGCTGATTTCTCTCGCCGCCAGCTTTTCCGAGGTGAACCCGGAAGATCCCGGCGACCGCCGTTTGCGCCTGCCTCGCAGTCATGACGGCGATGAGCTGGGCTATCTGGCGCAGATCGGCAACCAGTTTCTGGAAACTTTACAAAAACGCCTGGAAGAACGTCGCGAAGCGGAAGAAACCTTGCGCGACAGTGAACGCCAGACCCGACAGATTATCGATACGGTTCCCCACCTGATTTACGCCAAAGATCGCAACGGAGCCTTTGTCTTCGTCAATCAGGCGCTGGCAAGCTTCTACGATCGCAATATCACAGAAATCGAGGGAACGGATCACCACTCGTTGCACCATTTGATTTCCAACCTGGAGTCCGTGCGCTTCGATAACGAAGACAGAGAGGTCATCGATAAGCAGAAAGTCATGTTCATTCCCGAACACGGCCTCACGGATATTTATGGCCGCCGTCGCATCCTGCAAAGTAACAAAATCCCGTTTCGTTTTTTCGGCAAACCCTGTGCGCTAATCGTATCCGTGGACATCACTGACAGAGTCGAGGCGCAATCCCGCGTGGAACAATTGGCTTTTCACGACCCGCTCACCGGCCTGCCCAATCGCAACCTGTTCTATGACCGTCTCACCATGGACATCGCCCGCTCCCGCAACCACGGAGCCTACGGGGCGCTGTTGTTGATCGATCTGGACAACTTCAAGAACATCAATGATTCGCTGGGGCATTCGGTCGGCGATGAGCTACTGCGTAACGTGGCGAAAAATCTGCGTAACTGTCTGGATGAAGAAATCACTGTCGGTCGCCTCGGCGGCGATGAGTTTACAGTGATCATGCCAGAGTTGGGACGCACGCCGGAGGAGGCGGAGCAAAACGCCAACCTGATCGCGGCGAAAGTCCTCTCAGAACTGTCCTCCCCGTTCTTTTTCAACACTCAGGAATTCACCGTAACCGCCAGCATGGGCGTGGCGCTGTATCCAGACAAAGACGCCAACACGGAAGTCATCCTGCGCTACGCCGACACAGCGCTGTTCCAGGCTAAACATGAAGGCCGCAACAAAATGACCATCTTCAAAGCGGAGATGGCAGATGCGGTGAGCAAACGTCTCAGTATCGAAAACGAATTACGCACGGCGGTAAAAGACAAAGCGCTGATGTTCTACTACCAGCCCCAGGTCAGCGTCACCGACGGACGCATTATCGGCGCGGAGGCGTTGATACGCTGGAACCATCCGCAACGAGGGCTGATTACTCCCGATGAGTTCGTGCCCGTGCTGGAAAACTCCAACCTGATTCTCACCGCCGGCCTGGATATGTTCACCCAGGCCTGTATGCAGGTGAAGGAGTGGCTGGACAAAGGGTGGTGGGAAGAGGATATGCGCGTCGCCATCAACGTCAGTCCCAAGCAGTTCTATCAGGCGGAGTTTGTTGAACAAATTATAGAAATTCTGCAAGCCACCCGACTCCCTGCGCACTGCGTAGAATTGGAAGTGACGGAGACTGTGGTTATCCAAAACGTCAAAGACACCATCAACAAGATGCTCAGCCTTAAAGGATTGGGCGTGCGTTTTTCCCTGGATGATTTCGGCACCGGCTACTCGTCCCTCAGTTATCTGAAGCGGCTGCCAGTCGACTGCCTGAAAATCGACCGCTCCTTCGTCACCGACATCAACAGCGACGTAAACGACGCCGCCATTGTCTCCACGATCCTGGCCATGGCCTCACACCTGGATCTTGAGGTGGTGGCGGAGGGCGTGGAGACCGTTGAGCACCTGGAGTTTCTGAAAGAGAACGAATGCGATTACTACCAAGGCTACCTGTTCAGTAAACCTCTGCCCGCCGCAGAGATGGGCGAGCTGCTGAGATTACAGCCGAAAAATCCCAAGTAGTCTGAGTGCAGTTGCAGGCGACGACGGTGCTCCGCATAATGCTGACAGCTTATCAGCGGAGCCAACGACACCATGCCCTCAGCAGCCGAAATCAGCCGAATATTGAAAAGCGTACACACTATCGCAATGGTCGGCGCCAGCGATAAACCGGGGCGCGACAGCCACCATGTCATGCTATTTCTGCAAAACAAGGGATACCGGGTCATTCCCGTCAACCCCGCGCTGAAAGGCTCCACCTTGCTGGGCGAGACCGTTTACGCCAGCCTGCGCGACATTCACGTCCCTGTAGACATGGTGGATATCTTTCGCCGCCCGGATGCAGTTCCCGACATCGTCGACAACGCGATCGCCATTGGCGCCGGCGTCGTGTGGATGCAGTTGGGCGTCATCCATGAGCCGGCGGCGCAGAAAGCAATGGATGCGGGGATCAAAGTCGTCATGGACCGCTGCCCGAAAATCGAAATCACCCGACTGGGACTGTAATCTCTAACCTTTATGACAAAACTGAAGTTGTTATTGCGCAACGCCTTTATCGGCGGCGTTATCGTACTGTTACCACTGGCCATATTGGGTTTATTCTTCAATTGGCTTTTCCGCGCCGTCACAGACCTGATTCAACCGATCACCAATATCGTCATCCGCATGGTGTCGGCGCCGGAAGTGGTCGGAGATATGGTCGTCATCCTAGTGATCGCTATTGCGTGCATCCTGGTGGGCAGCCTCACCGCCACCAGCATCGGTCGCTATCTGCATTCTCGGTTTGACGGTCATTTACGCCGTATCGCGCCGGGCTATCAAATGGTGAAGGAGATCGTCACCCAGTTGTTGGGCGATAAGAAAAACTCGCCTTTCAGATCCGGCGCTGTAGCGGAAGTCAAAATATTCGGCCCTTCAACGCCGACCAGCGTCACCGCCATTGTCACCAGCACGCATGAGGACGGCCGCTACACGGTTTTTGTCCCGACAGGCCCCAATCCCACAACCGGCTTCGTTTTTCACGTTCCAGGCGAAGCAGTGACGCTAAGGCCGGATATCAAAGTGGAAGCCGCCATTCGCACCATTATTTCATGCGGCGCCGGCAGCGCGGCCTTGCTGGCAATCGCCGGCCCCGCCAACGCAAAAACGGACCCCGCCGTCGCTACAGCGGATAAGGGTTCAGCCCCCAAACATCCAGAGCAACATAAGGACATCCAACTATGACGACGCTTTACGATTTCACCGTCAAAGATATTCATGGCGCCGACCTGCCGCTGGAGCAGTTCAAAGGCAGAACGCTATTGCTGGTGAACGTCGCCAGTGAATGCGGTCTGACGCCTCAGTACGAAGAGCTGCAGTCGCTATATGAAGAGCACAAGGACGATGGCTTAGTGGTATTGGGACTGCCCTGCAATCAGTTCGGTGGGCAAGAGCCAGGTGACGAGGCAGCTATTCACGCGTTCTGCTCTACGCGCTTTCAGGTGAGCTTCCCCATGACCGCCAAGATAGAGGTGAACGGCCCGGGACGGCACCCGCTTTACCAGTGGCTCATCGGTAATGGCGAGGACATACATTGGAATTTCGAGAAGTTTCTCGTCAATGGCGAAGGCCGCTGCGTAGCGCGCTTCGATCCACGTACGCCGCCCAGTGATGAAGAATTGCTGGATAAAGTCGACGAGCAACTCCAGCTCAGCAAAATCCTGCTGGGTAAATAGCCCAGAGTTATTTCCCAATCAGAAGAAGGCTCCGCGAATCCGCGCGGAGCTTCAGAACGGCGATGAGTTGGTGCGCAGCCAGCAGGCGATGCTCCAGCGGGCGCGGTGAGTCAGTCTGACTTCGTGAGGGAAATCCTCGCTGAGAAAGATCACTGTCCGGCCCATCTCGGGAGTAATATCCGCGATGAGACCGCCGTTACCGCCATCGTATAATCCCAGCTCACCGCCTTCATCTGGCAGCCAGTCCTGATTCAGGTAGTGCACCAGCGTCACCTTACGGGGGCTGCGGCCGCGAAAGTTGTCCACATGACGGCGGTAATACGCCTGCGGCTCATATACAGCGTAATGCGCTTCCACTTCCTGCAAGCCCAGATACAAAGTGCGATTCAGAACCTGACGCACATTTTCCAGAAAAAGCAGAAACTCTTGTTGCGTCTCACTGCGCCCATCCAGCCAACATGACCAGTCGCGCCGCACGGAGTCATTCAATTGTCGGTCTTCCGCACGTCCAATATGAGCAGGGCTAAAACCGCCTTCGGTATACATGAATTCCGCCTCCTGTCGCAGACGAGATGCCAGCTCCAGCGGAATCAGATCGTCAAAGACGCCCCATCCTTGCTGCGCCAAAACATCAGCCATCCGCTCATGCCATTCCTGAGAAGGAAGCGCACAGACCGAAGCGCCCGACTGAGCGATATCTTGATTCAAGGACATAGGATGCAATTCCTTCCGCGCCGGCGGCGAGAACAATAGGAGGAGGTCAAGGTCAATGGCGGCTGCCGTGCTGACCGGGCGAAGAATTATAGAGCGGAAATTACCCCGCGCGAATTGTTTTTTTGCTCTCTTCCAGTATGAAGAATATTAAGCCGCCGCCGTCGCTCCCAGCGGGGTGTGCGAGCGAATGAAATCGCCGATTTCATGAATGGCTCGACCGCCCTGCGGCAACAGACGGGATGCGAAATGCCAGACATGAAACATGTGCGGCCACACCTGCAATTGCAAAGGCACCCCCTGCAGTCGGGCGCGCCGGTGAAACTGCTTACATTCTGAAAGCAAAATTTCATCACCGCCCACCTGAATCAGCACTGGCGGCAGGTCGTGCAAGTCGCCAAAGAACGGCGAGATGCCAGGCAATTTAGGATCGTGTTCTCCTGCATAATGGCGGGCAAAAAAGCGTATGCGCTCTGGCGAAATCACCGGGTCATGAGGCAGGCGATGAGATTTGCTCGACAGCTGGCAGGTCAAATCCAGCCAGGGCGAAATACACACCGCCGCCGCAGGTGTCGGTAAATCCATATCACGAATGAATTGCAGCGCCGCCATGGTAAGGCCGCCGCCGGCGGAATCACCCGCAATGACAATATGCCTGGCTTTAACGCCTCGATCCAAAAGGTGTTTATAAGCCGCCACCACATCATGCAGCGCCGCCGGAAAAGGATGCTCCGGCGCCAGCCGATATTCCAGCATCAAAGTGCGCGCTTTGGCGGCCTTGCTGATGCGGCAGGCCAGTTCAAGATGGGTGCGATTGGAGCCAATGACATATCCGCCGCCATGCAGATACAGAACCACGCGGGATTCGCATTCAGTGCGATGGCTCAACCATAACGCCTGTAACCCGTCAATTTCACAAGGCTCGCTGGAGAACCCCGGCGGAGCATGAATAAACCACGAGGTCTGAGAGGCGCACAGACGATAAGCCATCAAATTGTTGGGAATGAAATGCATCCCCAAACGAATCATATCTTTCAGAATATTTATGCGAGTCATACGAGCAAACAGCCGTCCAAATTACAACTGATGGACCTACTTTTGATTTATAGACCAACTTACACAGTTGTACAAAAAACATCCGCCGCTCACAGAACTAGACATAAGTCAAAAAGGTTACCGTTGGTAACATTTTTGTCGGGTTGTACCTATATCAATTTTTTACCAAAAGTTCAAGATATGCCCCAATACAGTTTTTCATCGTTGTTTTAACAACTTACCGATTTCTTAACTAAACTGACTTTTAAGGTTTAAATTTTAAAACTAATCTGGAGTACCCATGACTGACCATCTCAAGCATATCGGCGTCGCCGATCCCCAACGCATCGAAAAATACACGCTGCGCACCGAAGCTGAGAACGACATCCTCAAGATCTACTACAAAAAGGAAAAAGGCGACCTTTTCCACAGAAGCCTGAAAGTTAAATTCCCCCGTCTGCAAAAGCAGTTGTTGGTGGATTCAGGCGGCACCAAGCGTTATGAAAACACTTCTGAAATTGCGCCTAACCTGCTGCACGTTCTGGATGAGCTGGACAAAATCACCTGCAAAGAAACCGAACAGGTCGACGTAAAAGAGAAGATCCTGAAGGATCTGCGCCACTTGGAGCGCGTCGTGAACAACAAGATCAAGGAAATCGAGCGCGACCTGGACAAGCTGTCAGCGCGTTGATTCGTAACGATCGATCTCGGCCGGGCGGTCTTCCAACGTAGCCGCCTGGCCAACCTGTCCGCCAGCGATTGAATATTTCCCTCTCGTCATACTGACATCTCATTCATACGCTGCGGCAATCTCGCTTAAACTCCTCAACCAAGCCCATTAATTTCCAGAGTCCGCCCATGTTTGAGTTGTTGCTGCAAAGCGCCGTTTTCGCCGCCGGTGTGGTGCTGCCGACATTTTTTCTCGTCATCCTTGGTTTTCTATTGCGACGCAGCAACATGATTGACGGCGCGTTCATTGAGACGGGCTCCCGCCTGGTATTCAAAATCGCGCTACCTACTCTCATCTTCCTCAACGTCGCCGAACTACAGTTGGGGCAGGTGGTCAATCTGGCGCAATTGGGCTACGCAATCATCTCCACGACGATTGGCTTTATTGCAGTCTGGTTCATCGCCAAACGCTATATTTCAGAACCCAAGCAACTGGGCGTGTTCGTACAAGGCGCATTTCGAGGCAATCTCGGCATCGTTGGTTTAGCGTTATGCGCCGGCGCCTACGGCGCGCAGGGTGTGGCGATAGGGTCGGTGCTGCTGGGCTTCGTCACCCTGCTGTACAACCTGTTGTCAGTCTGGGCGTTAACCGCCTCGCAGCATCAAAACGCCAAGCTGCCCTGGGCTGGCGTGCTGAAAGAGATCGTCCGCAATCCCCTCATCATCAGCATCGTATTAGCGCTTGGATTTGCGGCATTACAGATTCCATTGCCAGAGATGGCGAAAAAAGCCGCCGGTTACTTCGCCGATCTGACTCTGCCTCTGGCGCTGCTCTGCGTCGGCGGCTCCATCAACGACAAAGTATTGCGGGCGACGTCCCGACTCGCGCTGCACGCCACGCAACTGAAGCTGATCTGGCTGCCTGTAGCGCAGATCGTTATCGCGTTCGCCATAGGCATACGCGATATCTACCTGGGTTCGCTCTTTCTCATGTTCGCCAGCCCGACCGCCACCGTCAGTTTCGTGATGGCGAAAGCCATGGGTGGGGACAGTGAGTTGGCCGCCGCCATTGTCGCCTTATCTACGTTGGCGTCCTTCGTCTCCCTGGCGATCGGCATTACCGTGCTGAACACGATTGGCTGGATGTAAGGCGCGGAGTCAGTCCAGCACTTTGATCATACGCACTTCACAGACTTGATGACCGGTATCTCCCATGGGGTCGGTCAGCAGTTCGAAACCCAGGCGTTCGTATAAAGCGATAGCCTCTTTCAACGCGGCTGTCGTTTCCAGATAGCACTGCTTGAACCCCTGGTCCCTGGCGAACTCCTGCGCCATGAGCACGATTTTGTAACCCAAGCCTTGCCCACGGCAGACCGGCAGGAAGTACATTTTCTGTAGTTCCGCCACCGAGCCGTCTCCTCCCGCCAACGGCGCCACGCCACCGCCGCCGACGATGCGTCCTTCATACTCCACCACCCAATAGGCGGCGCCATCGGTTGCATAGGTTTCATACATGGCGTCTACACTGGCGTCTCCGACAGCAAATCCTCGCTCAGGCGTAAGCCCGTATTCGGCGGAGACCTGACGGATGACCTCCGCCATTTGCGAGTTATCCGCAGCGGTGATGGATCGTAGGCTAAACTGAGAAGCGTTCGAGGTCATTGGCGTCCTTTTGCGTTGTATCAAGTCAATTTCTCTATGAAAAACCGATAATTACCTCATTTTTGACGTTACATCAACCAAGACCTCGGCGTTAAGGAAAGCCATGGCTGAGCGAATATGCGATTGAAATTGATTGGGATAATCCTGGCCGCAGGGCCGCTATGCCTGGAAACGCTGGTTCAGGCGCCCGCCGACGCCCGTCACGGGCTCTCTATCTTGTGGATAGCCGCCGTGTTGTGGATGACGGAGTTGCTGCATGTCACCGTCACCGCCCTGTTGATTCCCATCATGGCAGTGACGTTGGGCTTACTGTCGGTCATGGAGGGCTTCAGTGAATTCGCCAATCCCATTATCTTTCTGTTCCTTGGCGGCTTCGCTCTTGCTTCAGCGCTGCATAAACAGCAAGTGGACAGCGCCATCGCCGCCAAGGTGCTGCGCCTCACGCGCGGCAAAATCAGTCACGCCCTGATCTTACTATGCGCCCTCAGCGCGCTGCTCTCCATGTGGATCAGCAACACCGCTACGACCGCCATTATGATGCCTTTGGTTCTGGGCCTGCTCAGCCAGGAAAATGATCGCCCGGATAATCCTCGCGTATTCGCGCTACTGGCGGTGGCGTATTCCGCCAGCATCGGCGGCGTCGCAACCTTGGTGGGCAGTCCGCCCAACGCCATTGTCGCCGCGCAGTTGGGTATGTCCTTCAGCGACTGGATTCAACTGGGTTTGCCCGTGACGCTGATGCTGTGGCCGGTAATGCTGTTCACTCTCTACAAAGCGCTGCGACCGGATCTTAGCGGTCGCGCCCAGACAGTGACGCACCCCGACTTTACCTGGACCCGTGAGCGTTTGATTCTACTGGGCATATTCAGCGCCACGGTTGCGATGTGGCTCTTCAGCAAGCCTTTAGGAGAACTGCTGGGAATAGAAAAAGACCTGGATAGCTGGATCGCCATATTGGCGCTGGTCGCGCTGACCGTCAGCAAAGTCGTTTCCTGGAAAGACGTCAGCGCCACCACAGACTGGGGAGTGCTGCTGCTATTTGGAGGAGGTTTGACCTTAAGTGTGGTGTTGAAGAGTTCAGGCGCCAGCCAATTGCTGGGTGAATCCCTGGCGGCGCTGGTGGCCGCCTGGCCCGCCTATCTGTTGCTGCTGACCATCACCGCCTTTGTGATATTCCTGACCGAGCTGTCCAGCAATACCGCCACCGCCGCTTTACTGGTTCCGATCTTTCTGGCTTTGCCGACGGGGCAGCTGAGCCCCGAACAAACTGCGCTGACGATCGGCATCGCCGCCTCCTGCGCCTTCATGTTGCCGGTGGCGACGCCACCCAACGCCATCGTGCACGGGACTGGGCTTGTGCCCCAGAAAACAATGGTCAGGGTAGGCTTCTATTTAAACCTCGCCTGCGCTCTGCTGGTCAGTGCGTTTATTTTCTTCTTCGCCTAACGGAATAACCAATGCGGGCGTGCTGAGCGGCCGCAGCCAACGCAGCGTCTTGCGCGGCAGATCAAAGTACAACGCCAGCCCCAGCAGAATGAGGCAACCGCCCAGCAGCACTGTGGGATGGATCGTCTCATCATTCAGTGTAACGCCCAACAGCAACGCCAGAACCGGCGTGACCAATGTAGCCATGGCCACCGTGGACGGCTGCAGTTTCTGCAAAACATAGTAGTAAGCGAAGAAGCCCAATACGGAGCCCACCAAGGCCAGGTAAACCACCGCCCACAGACCACGATCGTTCAGGTTAATCTGGGGTATTTCCCCGTCCATCAACGCCCACAGAACAAAGTAACCGGGTAAGGCCAGCAGAATCGAGCCGAAGGTCAGCGCCAGCGGATGCGGCGTCGCTTTCTGTTTCTTCAACAACACGCCGCTAAGACTGAACAACGCCACGGCGCCCAACACCAGCAGCAAACCAAATGCGATAGCGCCTGACGCATGCAGATCCTTGCCAAATACTGTCGCCAATCCACTAATAGCCAGCCCCAGGGCCAGCCACTGGCTTTTCTGAAAGCGCGCTCCGTCCAACAGATACACGCCAAGCAGACCGGACATTATCGGCGACAGACCATACATCACGGAGATCAATCCGGATGGAACGGTTTTCGAAGCGAAATAGGTCAGCATCATGGCCCCAAAGACACCCATGGTTCCGCACAGATAGCTATAGAGGGAGTCCCTGTCCCAGTGCAGCGGAATGCGATACAGACGAATAACCACGCCAGTGACGATCGCCGCGATCGTCATGCGCAAACCTACCGCCACCGTCGGATGAAAGGACTGACTGCTCCAGACGACTCCCAGCGGCGTCGTGGACCAGACTAATATCACCATCGCATATGCAAGAATAACCACCGCCAACCTCCGCGCCTTTCCTTAAACACAGCCGCTCGTCGTTACAGATTTATCGCAGTCGGGGAACTTTAGATCGGGCCCTCAGGGCAAAAAAAAGCCGCAGGGGAAGAACCGCTGCGGCATCAAGAACTGTTACGATCCCGCTATTTCACCGCTGCCGCATGCGCACATCGCAGAATGGATGCGCAAGACATTGCGGGCAAAGTGAAATAATGAAAACGCACTGTCGTATACATCCGCGTATGGTGGTCTTCCAGCCCCATACCAGCAATACGCAATAACCACATAAGCGCCCGCCGTCAGGGCGTATACGGTGAATGGACGCTGACTTTCCAAAGCGATATTTGCTAAAGTCTGATGTAACTGCGTCCAGGGAGCCACGGCTCCATATAATCACAAATTCATGACCGGCGTATGAACCGGCCAATAATGGACGACATTAGCGCTGAAACATAATTAGGGTCGCCGATGACAACTACAATAAAGCCCGAGTCTTTAACCTTGATAAAAGCCAAGATAATGCCTCCGCCCAAGCCTGCGCGCCTGTTGGAGCGGGAGAAGTTCGACGACCTGCTGCATGAGATCGATCCGATCAACCTGATCCTGGTGCAGGCGCCCGCTGGTTACGGCAAAACTACGATGATCGACGATCGCCTGAACGCACTGGGCGCCAACGCCGCCTGGTTCCGTCTCGACGCTCAGGACAACCTGAGCGAGCAGTTCGCCTTTTATGTCGCTCACTCATTGAACGAAGCCACCCGAGGCGCCTGTCCGGAAACCCTGCGCACGTTAAACCAACAAGGTTACCCGACCTTGCAGACGTTCCTCACTGACCTGCTGTCTGAGTTACCCTTGGAAGGCGATCCGCTGCTTGTGGTGCTGGACGATTATCACCTGATCACCAATACAGAGATCCATAGCGGCGTGACGTTTCTTCTCCGACACCTGCCTCCCTACATTACGTTAGTGCTGTTATCCCGCACCACACCGCCCATAGGGGTCGCGCAGCTTCGCATGCAGGGGCGGATGCTGGAAATCACCGCCAAGGACCTTTCTTTCAGCGCCGACGAAGCTCAGGTGTATTTTGAGCAACGCCTGCGATTTGAAGTGTCCCGAGAGAGTATCGAGCGCGCCAACCGCCGGGTCGAAGGCTGGGTGTCAGCCTTGCAACTGCTGGCGGCGACCGCTTCTACTGGCGTCGAATTCAACGAATACGTAGAGCAGTTGCACAGCGGCAATCACTATATATTCGATTACTTTGACGAGCTTACCCGCACCAGTATCGACAATGAGCAGCGCCTGTTCCTGCTGCGCACCAGCGTGCTGGAGCGCTTCAATGCGTTGATGGTGATGCGTCTGGCGCAACAACAGGACGGCCAGTTTCTTCTGAACTCGCTGTTGAACCTGGGGCTGTTCATCGTGCCGTTGGACAGCAGCGGCCTGTGGTTCCGCTACCATCCACTATTCGCCGCCTATTTGCGACATATGCAAGCCTGCGTGCTGCCGGATGAAACCGCACGTCTTCACCAACGCGCCAGCGACGCCTGGCGTGAAATGGGCTTTTTTGAAGACGCCGCCCGTCACGCAGTGCTGGCCAAAGACCAGCAACGCATCAAGGATATCCTGCTCAGTTGCGGCCGCGACTTTTTCACCGAAGGGCAGTTCAATCTGCTGCAACGCTGTTTCGACGCGCTGAATAAAGAAGTCATCGCCGATCACCCTATTCTCACTCTGCTGCGCGCCTGGGTGGCGCAGGGCCAGTACCAGTGGTCTGAAGTGGAGTCCTGGCTGAAAGCGGCGGAGCAGCATTTGAAAACCCACTGCAGCGAAGAAGAATGGGAAGCCATTACCGGCGAATTCAACGCCGTGCGCGCCCAGGTGGCCATGAACGTCGGAGATGCGGAACGGGCGCAAACCTTCGCAAAATCCGCGCTGGCCCATGATCCAGTGTATCTGCCCACCTCTCGCACCGCGGCGTCTTCGGTTATTGGCGAATCCTTATTCGTGCAGGGCCACCTCAAGGAAGCCATTAACCGCATGCAGGACACCGAACAACTGGCGTTGGCGGAACATGCACACCAGAACGTCATTTGGGCCTTGTGTCAGCAATCAGAGATCAGCGTCGCCCAGGGCTATCTGCAGAAAGCCTACAACATCCAGGAGAAGGCGCTGCAATATGCGGAAGACCACAGCCTGGAGCGTCTGCCCATTCTGGAGTTCCTGTACCGCATACGCAGTCAGATCATGTGGGAGTGGCACCATCTGGAAAGCGCGGAGCGATGCGCGCTAAAAGGCATCGAGATTCTGGAAAGCCAGGGTGAGCGCTGGTTCATCCAAAGCTACGTGATGCTGGCGAAGATCGCCCAGGCGCGGGGACGTCAGTCGCTGTGCGCGGACTACGTGCAGAAGATTCACAAAATGCTGGCCTCCGGCGAATACCATATCGACTGGACCGCCAACGCGCACGCCGCCATGCTGTCTTATTGGGACGCGGTGCGCGATAAAGAATCCATTCAACGCTGGCTGACCGCGGCGCCGGAGCCCACGCCAGAGCAGGCCACCAACCACTTTACCCAGTGCAATATCCGCAACTGGGCGCGGGCCTACGTCAGTCTGGGAGATTTCGACAAGGCGCTGCCGCTGTTGGAAGGCATCCAAAGCATGGCGGAGCAGTTTGGCCTGAAAACCGATATCAATCGCAACCATATCCATTTATCGCAGCTTTACTGGCTCAACGAGCAGCGTGAAGACGCCCTGCGCCACATGGCCATTGCACTCAAACTCGCCAGCACCACCGGCGCGGTGGGCAGTTTCCTGCGCATCGGTAAGGTGCTGATCAACATTCTCAAAGCCTTGATCAGCGAAGAGCAGTTGGATGAGATGGAAAAACAGCGGGCGGAACGCCTGATCCAACTGGCGCAACAACAACGGGATTTCAGCCGCGCGATTCGCATTTCACTGGATGAAGCCATCATCCAGGATATTATCGACCGCCCTGACGTGCCGGAACTCATCCGCACCTCTCCCCTCACTCGCCGGGAGTGGCAAGTGCTCAGTCTTATCCATGCAGGTCTGTCCAACGACCAGATCGCCGAGCACATGAAAGTGGCGCCCACCACCGTGAAAACCCACATCCGCAGCCTCTACCAAAAACAGAACATCACCCACCGCTCCGAAGCCATCAATCTGGCGCGGGATCTGCTGAGTAAGATACAGGGGGAGTGAGCGCAGCTCCCCCTCATACCCACCCTCCGCCTCCTCC
>NZ_JAHMIN010000027.1 GCF_018986435.1 Hahella sp. HN01
GTCAGGGGGAGGGGGGAGGAGAAAAGTAGTAATGCGTGCGTCAGGCTGATAGCGAGCGCTATTTCAGTGATGAAGGATGCAAAACGAGGGTGCCCGGAGAGTAGCTGTTACGCTCCGGGTGTGGGCTTATATAGAAAGCAGAAATAGAAGAATCAGCGCGCAGATTTAGGCGCCTTCAGCGCCGTCATCGTGAGGATAACGGGTGTCGCGCAGGCTGTCCTTGATGCGCTTCAGATGTGAGTGGAAGTCTGCGCCGCGCTTGAGGGTGACCCCGGTGGCGAGAATGTCGATCACCGCTAAATGCACGATGCGCGACGTCATGGGCATGTATACGTCCGTATCTTCCGGCGCGATAACGTCCAGCGCCACGGTGCACTCCTTCGCCAACGGAGAGTCCGGCGCGGTGATGCCGATCACGATGGCGCCCCGCTCCCGCGCAATTTTGGCGACTTCCACCATTTCCCGCGTACGACCGGTGTAAGAAATGGTGACGATGGCGTCGCCGGTATGCGCGGCGGCGGCGACCATGCGTTGCATGAGAAAGTCGTCGTAGGCGGTGACCGGAATATTGAAGCGGAAGAACTTATGCTGGGCGTCGATAGCTACGGCGGCGGAGGCGCCCATGCCGAAAAACGAAATTTGCTTAGCTTGGATCAGGTAGTCCACCGCCTTGGAAATGCCGGAGGTGTTCAGGGACTGTCTGGCTTTATCCAGATCGGCGATAGTACTGAGGAATATTTTGTCGCTGTACTCCTCAACGGTATCGCTCGACTCCACGCTCTGGCTCACATAAGGCGTGCCGCTGGCGAGGCTTTGCGCTAGCTGGATTTTGAAATCGGGAAACCCGCTGGCCGCGAAATTACGACAAAAGCGGTTAACGGTCGGTTCACTGACGTCGGAGGCGCGCGCCAGTGCGGCTATACTGTAGCGAGTAGCGGCTTTGGGGTCGCGCAGGATGACTTCGGCGACTTTGCGCTCGGATTTATTCAAATCGTCGAGCCTCTGCCGGATCACCTCCAGCAGATTCTGGTGGGATATGGTTTCATTCATTATCTGTATGGATTCCGGGAGCGATTTATTTATTGTTGTAGTGAAATTACTACACATTTTGTTATCGCCTCTAATATAACCCTGCGCATCCTGGGTCGCCAGCCGAACGGTCGGTCGGCCACTAGTCAATAAGTGGAAGGGAAATCAGTGAAAACGGGAAATGTAGTAAAATTATCACAATATTTGCCGTTTCAGGTTGAAAATACCAATTTTTTGTCTCAAAATTACGAATAATTACTACCAAATATGAAAATTATGAATCGAGCAGCATCTACACAATGTGACTTGGCGCTCTTCGGCGCGCTGGGCGATCTGGCGCAACGCAAGTTGTTTCCGGCGCTATTTCAACTGGAGCGGGCGAAACTGCTACATCCGCAGACTCGCATTCTCGCGCTGGCCAGACAGGAAGTTGACGAAGAGTCCTTCAAAGCGCAGACCCTGGAGCGTTTCAAGGCGTTACTGCCCAAGAATGACTTGGAAGAGGCGGCGCTGAAACGCTTTTTCGACAAAGTCCGCTTCCAGCAGCTCGATTTCGGCGATGCCGAAGGCTATCGCAGTATCAATCAATGGCGCGGGGATTCTGAAGTTCCTCTGATCGTCTACATGGCGACCCCTCCCGCGATCTACGGCATGATCGGGGAAAACCTGAAAAGCGCCGACTGCGTTCAGCCGTCCACCCGCGTAGTGGTGGAGAAACCCATCGGTCATAATCTGGAGTCTTCTTTCGAGATCAATGACCGTTTGGCGGAGTTCTTTGATGAATCCCAGCTGTATCGCATTGACCACTATCTGGGTAAAGAAACCGTACAGAACCTGATTGCGCTGCGCTTCGCCAACAACCTGTTCGCGACTCAGTGGAATCAGCGTTACATCTCCCACGTGGAAATTACGGTCGCGGAGAAAGTCGGCATCGAAGGGCGCTGGGGATATTTTGACAAGGCGGGACAGCTGCGTGATATGGTGCAGAACCATCTGCTGCAATTGTTGTGTCTGATCGCCATGGACCCGCCTTCTGATCTGTCCGCTGGCAGTATCCGCGATGAAAAAGTGAAAGTGCTGAAAGCGCTGAAGCCGATTACGCCGGATCTGATGGAAACTCACATGGTGCGCGGACAGTACACCGCTGGCAACATCGACGGCAAACCCGTTCCAGGATATCTGGACGAAGAGGGCTCCAACGAGGGCAGCTCCACGGAAAGTTTCGTCGCCATCAAAGCGGAAATCTGTAACTGGCGTTGGGCGGGCGTGCCTTTCTATATGCGCACCGGTAAGCGTATGCCGCAGAAGCTGTCGGAAATCATCATTCACTTCAAGCCGGCGCCGCACTATATATTTGATCCTGACCAGAAACATCTGGCCAACAACAAACTGATTATCCGTCTGCAACCGGATGAAGGCATTTCCCTGCAGGTGCTGACCAAAGACCAGGGCCTGGATAAAGGCATGCGTCTGCGTCAGGGCCCATTGCAACTGAGTTTCTCCGAAGCTTTCAACACGGGCCGGGTGCCTGACGCCTACGAGCGATTGCTGTGGGAAGTCATCAAAGGCAACCAGTACCTGTTCGTGCGTCGCGATGAAGTGGAGTACGCGTGGCGCTGGATTGACCAGGTCATTGAAGGCTGGGCTGAGTTGGGACTGCCGCCCAAGAAATATCCTGCAGGAAGCTGGGGGCCCGTGGCTTCCATCGCCATGATCACCCGGGACGGAAGGAGCTGGTACGAAGATGCTTGAACTATCCTGGCCGCAGGGCGTCACCCTGCAATTGGAAGAAGAACGTGAAGCGCTGGCGCATAAGCTGGCGTTGCAAACGGCGGAGTGGCTGCGCGCCGCACTGCAGGAAAAAGAACGCGCCTTGCTGGTGATTTCCGGCGGTCGTACGCCGGTGGCTTTCTTCAAGTCGCTGGCGCAGCAGGAGCTGCCTTGGAGCAAGGTGGACGTCACTCTGGCGGATGAGCGCTGGGTGGATGAAACCCACGACGACAGCAACGCCGCGCTGGTAAAAGAATTTTTATTGCAAGGCCCTGCGGCGGAAGCGAATTTCATGCCGCTGAAAAATGCAGCTGCGACCCCTGAAGAAGGGTGCGAACAACTGGAAGCCAGTCTGGCTGAATTGTCCTGGCCGATTGATGTTCTGATTTTGGGAATGGGCGCGGACGGGCACACCGCCTCTCTGTTCCCGGGCGCGAAAGAGCTGGCCCACGGCCTGGACACCACAGACAAGTGCGCCCCGATGCATCCGGTCACGGCTCTGCATCCGCGCATGACGCTTTCCTACAAGGTTTTGGCGGCGGCCAAGCATCAGGCGCTGCATATCACTGGCGAAGACAAGCTGACCACCCTGAACAAGGTGCTGGCCAAGCTGGACGCCGTGGCGGAGATGCCCGTGCGCGGATTTATCCGCCCAGGCCTCAATGTTTTTTGGAGTCCTTGAGAAGGAACCTCGAGAGTAATAGAGAGAATAGAAACCTATGACATCCCAGACCTATCCTGAAGCGTTGCAAAAACAACTGGACGCTATCGTAAGCAGTTGCCCGTTGGTGCCGGTCATCACTATCGATCGTCCGGAAGACGCGTTGCCGCTCGGGAAAGCCCTGGTGGAAGGCGGCGTCCGTATTCTGGAAATTACCTTGCGCACGCCGCACGCCCTGCAGGCGATCACGGACCTGCGGGCCGCGCTCCCCGAAGTTTGGGTTGGCGTAGGCACGGTGGCGACGGTTGAGCAATTCAAAGCAGCGGAAGACGCTGGCGCTCAATTCGTCATCACGCCGGGCTCCACCAAAGAACTGTTGGAATATGGCCTGACGGCGAAAATTCCGATGTTGCCGGGTGTATCTTCACTGTCTGAAGTCATGGAAGGTTATCGCCTGGGATATCGCGCATTTAAGTTCTTCCCGGCGGAAGTCGCTGGCGGCGTGTCTGCGCTGAAGGCTTTCTCCGGTCCTTTCCCCAATGTGAAGTTCTGCCCGACAGGCGGCATCACCCGGGAAAAAGCGAAAGATTATCTTGCCCTGCCAAACGTATTGGCGGTTGGCGGCTCTTGGTTAACCCCCAAAGACGCTATTTCCGCTGGCGATTGGCGGCAGATCCGAACTATTGCTGAAGAGAGTCTGGCCGCTATCTGACGGCGACTGGAATCTCTCTTTATCGATAGCAACGACCCTCCCTCATTGCATTAGCAATATATTTTTTACCCGTCGCCTGGCGGGTTTTTTTATTTCTGAGCAGACCTATTCAATCAGGGTCTGCATGAGATCAGGTATTGGCGCAGTCTATAAAGTAAAACAGGCAGTCGGTGGTGGCGATGATGGGATTGGTGGTCACCATGAACAGTTTCAATGGATGTTTGGGGGAGAGTCTTCCGTTGATATCGGCGAAGTGATCATGCAGGCGCTCCCGCCCCAGATGGTCTTTGGCGGTCAAAGCTTCCAGGCCCGCCGCGCCTAGAATAGCCAGACGTTCGCCGGCGGGCACTGAACCGTAATTGAAACGGGCGGCGTCCAACGGCAGTGTTAGCGCCGCATCGGGGTCAGCAGCATCGCCGTAGTGCACTCGTCGGCCTGGCTTCAATTCCATGCGAATAGGATTGCGAAACCGGTTCACGCCATAATCGCGCCCGGCGGCGGCAAGCACCTGCTCGCTGCCGAAGTAACGCTGCATGCCTTCCCGCGCAATTAGCAGAGAGGTTTCATCCTGGGCGCCGCCGCACTCTATCGTCACTGTGGGCACGTCCAGCTCGCTGATTTCCATCAGAGCTCCCAGGCGCAGGTCGGTGACAATCAGGTCGTTAGTCCAGAGTGAGGTCAGGGCGCGGTGATCGGCGTCGCAGCGTATGGCGACGCCGAAGGCGGGACCGCTGCCTGACGTATTGTGCAGATCAATCAGGCACTCGGGTTTGCTGTCGTGCAAGAATTGCAGAATCGCTTCGGCTAATTTGCCCTGACCATCATCAAAGGGGGGGCGGAAGCAGCGGTTGAGATCACGCTGGCCAGGCAGCATGCGCTGGCTGAACATCGGAGGGGCCAAAGCCGCGGGAATGGAAGCGATAATGACATCCAGGTCCACTGCTGGGGTTTCGCCGGAGCACAGGTACGCGTACAAGGCGCGGGCGCCGGAGGGCTCGTTGCCGTGCAGCAAGGTGCAGAAAGCGCGGCGGCGTGAATGGTCGCGGCCCTGCAGACGAATCAGCGTGGGACCGCCCAGGCGTTGCAAGAAACGGGTGAAGTCCTCTTCCAGCGCTAAGCTGCGAATTCCTTCAATGACCTTGAGCGGCATAATAGACAGCCCCCTTGGAGATTCTCTGAGTCGATGGACGCATAAGACTTAATAGGTCCATCGATGCACGGGGTCTCCACTACGATAATTATCCTGATAGCGAATCACCAGCTCTCTTAACGCATCTTCATCATTGCGCTGGAGACGCAGTTTCTCAAGCATGCGTAATTGCCAGAGCGCGCCGTTGACCGGTTGCGCCAGATTCTGAGAGCACACTCCCAGATAGTGACGAATCTCCTCCGGGTCGATGGGCAGTGCGTTCAGGCCTTGTTCCGCCACCGGCAGCATGTCGTCCAGAATGTCCATGACTGGCCGCTCCTGCAAGCCTTCGCCGCCTTGTCCCGGCCAGAACAGCCTGGCGCGCAGTCCGTATTTGGCGGCGCGGTAAAAGTTGTATTCGCAGTAGCGGAAAGGAATGGCGGGAAGCATCTCCTGCATGGACGGGCGCAACCCTTCGATCAGCCCCACCATTAGGGCGGCGTTGGCGAGCATGTCCGTGGTGCTGGGGCCGGCGGGCAGCGCGCGTATTTCTATGCGGATATGGCCGCCGTCCACCGGATCATAGATGGGGCGATTCCAGGCCCAGATACTGCCCTGATGCAAGCGCAGCTCATCCAAGAGCGGCGCCTGCCCGGGACGGGGCGCGTCGTCATCGCCGCAAATGGGGAGCAGCGGCTCAAACAGCGAGACGCCTTCGCAGAAAATCTCATGGGCGTCTTTGCGCACCCAGCCATTGCCGAATAACACCCTTGCGGGCAGCCTGAAGCGCAATGGCGTTTCCATGCGACAGTCTGTCGCCTGTTTGAACAGGGCGATACGGGTTTCATGCCAGAGTCGACGCCCCAGAAACAACGGCGAATTGGCCGCCAGCGCCACGGCAAGCGGCGTGGCCAGTTGCGCGGCGTTAAAGGCGTCGGCGAAGTCCCCAGGGTTCACCCGATAATGAAACTGGAAAGAGGTGTTGGCGCCTTCCAGGGATACATCCTGCCAATACAGATCAAGCGTATCGCGGCCTTTGATGCTGATGTGAAAATCTTCACCTCGTTTATCCCGCAACTGTCGCGCCAGGGCCTGATAACGGGGACTCTCTGTAATCGCCTCCGGCCCCATATCTTCAGACGTCAGCGTCGGCAGAATGCCAATGGGCAGGAGTGAGGCCCCTTGCGCGGCGGCGTGAGTTTCCAGCGATTGCAAGACGCCGTCGATCTGTTGCTGCAGGGCGCGGAAAGGCGTTCCGGCGGCGGGTGTCGGCTCCAGATTATATTCTAGATTGAAGCGATTCAGCTCCAGCGTCAGATTGGGATCGTCAACGGCGGCCTGGATTTCCTGGTTTTTGGCCGTGGGCCGACCGTGCTTGTCGATGATGTATAGCTCCAGCTCCGCTCCGAAGGACGGCGGTCCGACGCCAAAGGCGGGGTCATCGAGCAAGTTTCGCAACGTCGCCAGATTTTCCTGTAATCGTCGTTGGAAGTCCGCGTATTCCTGAGCGCTGAACCGCGCCTTATCAATATGTCGCCCCATCTTCGCGAGTTCTCCAGCAACCGCTCACGCAGCTCACTTTTTTAATTAAAGTAGGCTAACTTTTCGGGGTGCGAAACTGCAGTGTGAAAAAAGCGGTTGCAGGGCGTCTTGTTCTGCTTACTCAGCCTGCTTGAAGGGAAGGTGGGCATTGGCGTCGCGCACATACTCACTGACGCCTTCGCGTTCTTCATCCAGAAAGTTGGCGATGGCCTGACGGAAAGCGGGATGCTCGATTCTATGCAGGGAGTAGGTGGGCGTGGGCCGAAATCCTCGTAGCAATTTATGCTCCCCTTGAGCGCCTGCGTCAAAGCGCAACAATTTATGCGCAATGCAGTAATCGATGCCCTGGTAATAGCAGGTCTCGAAATGCAGATGATTGAACTCTTCAGTACAGCCCCAGTAGCGGCCGAACAGTGTTGACTGATTCTTCAGGAACAAGGAGCCGGCGACGTAGCGCTGCTCCCGTTGCGCCAGGATGAGAAATACCTGCTCCGGCATGGCAGCAATCAGACGCTGGAAAAAGGTGTAGCTGAGGTAGGGCCGCTGTCCTCGTTTCAGGTAAGTTAACTGGTAGAAGTCGTAAAAAGCCTCCAGTTCAGACTCGCCCACATCCGGGCCTTCGATGACCTTGAATGCAATGCCTTGGCTGAGCACTGCCTGGCGTTCTTTACGGATGTTCTTGCGTTTGCGTGAGACTAGCGCCTGCAAAAAGTCATCAAAGGACGCGTATCCTTCGTTGAGCCAGTGGAACTGGGTTCCGTGGCGCAACAGCAGAGATTTGTCTTCACTCAGACTTTTCCGCGTGGCTTCGTCTGGAAACAGCAAGTGCCAGGACGAGGCGCCGGTTTGATGCATGCGTTCGCCCATGGCGTGACTGATCGCCAGTGAGACACGCTCCCGCTCAGCGTTGGCGGAGACCAACAGACGCGGTCCGACGGAAGGCGTGAAAGGGATGGCAGTGAGCAGCTTCGGGTAATACTCCAGATCATGACGATGGTAGGCGTCCGCCCAGGCCCAGTCGAACACGTATTCCCCGTAGGAGTGGGTTTTCAGATAACAGGGCGCAGCGCCAACTAAGGCGTCTTGGGCGTCGCGGATCAGAATATGTTGCGGCCGCCATCCGGTTGCTTCGGCGACGCAGCCGGTCGTCTCCAGGGCGTGCAGAAACTCGTAACGGATAAAAGGGTTGTCCACGCCGCTCAACTGATTCCATTGAACGGGGGAGACGGCTTCAATGCTGTCGATAAACTCCGCGCGCAGCGCTGTCATACTCGGGCCCAATGCATGTTTCGATGAAACCAGGAATTTGGCCCATTATTGGTCAGTTCGCCGTAAAGGAAAAGCCGGAGCGACGCCTGCGCCGTCCGGCGGAAGGAGATTACATGACGGATTCCAGGCCGCGCTGGGCGAGAATCTCCCGCGCCTCGCCGGATTCATAGGTTTTACGCAGCGCCTTATTGAACTGGTTCACCAGTTTGCGTCCGGTTTTTTTGCTGAACCCAATGTGATAGTTGCGTTCCGTGTGGGTCCAGGCGAAACGGACTTTGTCCGCCAGCCCGCTTTGCCGCATCAGGTCGAGGCCCACGTCGCGATTAATATAAACAGAGTCGAGTTGTCCCTGAATCAGTTTTTTCAGGTTGCCCAGATCGTCCTTGGACAGTTGTATGTCCATGTTCACCACAGGATTGATGCGATCCAGCGTTTTGGAGCTGCTGGACGGACCAAACACGCCCACCCTTTGGCCGCTGAAGCTGGACAGGGTCAGGTAGTCCTTTTTGTCCGTCGCCGGCACGAAGAATCCCCAGCTGGTGCGCAGAACGGGCAGGGTGTAGTACATCCATTCCGCGCGGCTTTCGCTCCAGCTCACCAGATAAACGCCATTGACGACGCCGGCTTTTACCTGTTCTTCCGACTTACTGAAAGATTCCTGTTTGATGCTGCATTCCACATTGATCTTTTTGCAGGTGAGCAGAATGACGTCGGTGACGGGTCCCCCCATCTTGCCATTTTCCTCGTAAACGAAAGGGCTGAATTCCGCAGAGTTGAAGATGAGCTGTTCGGATCTGGCGTAGCCCGCCAGAGAAAGGGAGATGAAAGTGATGACCGAGATGATTAAGCGCATTTTGACTCCTGTATAGTTGGTCGTTTTATCGGAGCGAACTGCAAAAAGGGGGCAGAACCGAAGTTCTGCCCCCTGAATTACTTACATCGGGCGGCGGCGTGCGAACCGCATGGTCAGCAGAGCCAGAATGCTCAGCAGACCCAGGCTGCCGCCTCCGTCATCCTTGCCTTTGTCCGTAGACTTCAAGTCCATCGTCACCACTACCGGATCGTGGTCGGAGCTGCGATAGGGCCCGACGCCGAAATATCCGGTGGAGTCTTTGTAGTATTTGAACAGGCCGTCCGCCTGCAGGGCGTAGGCTTCGATGGAGTTAACGTTCCAGTGATCGAGATCCACGATATCCTCCATGGCGGCGCGGCTGGCCAGGATATGGTCAAGGCTGCCTTGCGCGCCGTCGTAGGTATAAGAGAACCCTTCCGCATCATGGGTTTCAGCAACCAAAGCATAGCCATAGTTTTTGCTTACTTCCACTGCGGCCCCTGCGTCCATGCCAGTGTTGGCGGCGGTTTTGATGGTGTAGCCGTGGGTGGCCGGGTTGTAGTCGGTCAGCACGGAGATAGGGTCTTCCTTGGAGTAGGCGTTCAGGTCGCCCAGAATCAGAATGCGCTCAGGCAGACCTAACGTCGTCAGGGCTTCGCCGAGGGTGACCGCTGCGGAAACGCGTAATGGGTTGCAGTTGCCCTGCATCTGATCGATATCCGTGGGAGCGCTGTTATCGCAGGCGCTGCTGGAACGCTTGGATTTGAAGTGGTTGATGGAGACGGCGAAGCTCTGCCCGGTTTTCTTGTGAGTGAACGCCTGCACAAGAGAAGGACGCATGGCGGCGGTTTCTGCGCCTAGAGTCTGCTCGGGCATATCGACCACAATGGCGTCGCCTTTGGGGGTGACGTTGGCGGCGCGATAAATCAGGCCGACGGTGATTTGATCCGTCCCAGGCTTGCTGCCGTCCTTCGTCGACACGTAGGTATAGGCGTCTTCGCCGATTTCATTATTTAGCGCCGTCACCAGCGTGTTGATGGCGGAGTCGTCGCTGAAACCGTCGTTCTCCAGCTCCATCAGGCCCACGACATCCGCGTCCAGGGTTTTCAAGGCTTTGACGATGCGCGCCTGTTGCAACAGGAACTCGTCTTCTGTTTTAGCGCCCCGTGGATTGGCGGAGTAGTCGATGGAACCGTCGTCTTTTTTCACGCCGTTGAAATAGTTCAGGACGTTGAAGCTGGCCACCGCCAGATTGCCCAGCGCGGCTTCCGGCGCTGCGGTGCGGCCGGGGGAGGTGACGCTGATCGGAGCCATCGGGTTGATGCGGTACACATCGTAAGAGAAGTTCAGCGGACCGGTGGCGGACACCAGATCGCCCAGCAGAATAGGATTGTCGTAGCCAAACTCAGGATAGAAGCTGACGCTGGCGGTATTCTGGCTGGAAGTATTGTCTTCGATGTAAAGCAGGTTGGCTTTGTTTTCCGCAATGACGGCGTCGTATTCCGCGCTGCCGGGTATGGCCGCGTCAGTGGGGGTCCATTTCAGCTTGTCGCTGATGGTAATTTCCCCATAGCGGCCCAGGCCGTAAGTATTGGCGACCACTGCATTAGACACGCTGACGACCATGCCTTCCAGCGCTTCCAGATTAAGATCTGCAGCAAACGGCAGGGTGATTGGCGTGACCGTGGCGACGGCGTCAGTGGCGCCGCAATCCGCCAGTTCGGAGACGCTGATCTGGCTGTTGCCGTGGTAATCGGAAACGGCGCCTTTTATACGCACCAGATTGCCCAGGGTCAGAGAGCCGCCGCCATTGCTGAATGCAAAGATGCCTTCAGAGGTCTGGGGATTGCCGTCTTCGTCAGAAGGCTCTTCCTGGACGAAGAAGCCGTTGTTACGGAAACCGGTGATTATGCCTTCAACGGTCACGGTCTGGTCTTTCATCGCCACTTCGTCAGTACTGCCTTGTACGGCGCTGATCAGAGTGGCCGCTTCGCCGCAGGCGCCCAGGGTCGGCGCAGGATCGCCGCCGTCGCCGCCATCTCCTCCGTCCGCGCCAGGGGCTTTGCCCAGCCCACTGAAGGTGTCTTTCGCCAGTGTTTGCCACTGATCCTGATTAAAATCCGGGTTGGCGGTCGTATCTGTACGGGACAGAGTGACATCTTTCAGGTAAGCGCTTGCGCCTTCTTTAAGCGTTCCCACACGGTCGACAATCGCGCCGCCAACCAGGCGCAACACGACGGAATCGCCGCCATTAAAGCCGATGGCGTCGTCAGTTGAGGTGCTGTTGGCCAGCGCTTTCAAGCCATCATTAGCGCCGCTGTTAGCGTGCACATATACCGCGCCGGCCGCCAGGGAAAACGAAGGCAGGGTCATGTAAGCGTTAGGGGTTTCTGCGCCGTCTTTAAAACGGGCGATCTCATAGGCGCTGAGTTCTACGGCGTCGCTGCCGGTGTTGTAGAATTCCAGGGCTTTATTGTTGGAAGAACCTTCCACATATTCCGAAATGATGAGGTCCGCCTGAGCGGAGAGTGGGAACGCGGTGATCATCGCCGCCATGAGGGCGCGGCGTCTGCTGTTTTCAGGATATTTCATTTTAATTATTTCCGAGTTACAACCAGGATTGTATAAAGTGCGTCCGGCCAATACTGCTCTGACTCCAGCCAGATATAACCGGACGAGAGCTTAGAGCAAGCGTTATGCCACGATCAAGGCGGGGGAAGAGCGTAATGTGACCTGGTTACAATAAATATAAATACCTATTACTCGGACAATAGAGGCAGCTGCAAACAAAACGGATTTAATAAGCGGCAAATCAATTGCTTATGAGGCGTCAGCCGGAGTCTGGCGAAGTTGGACGGACTAATCCGGGATAGAATCAGGTTCTGTTTATTATTTGACCATATGATCAACAAGAGTGCATTTTCTGACGTGGCGGTCAAAAAATGCGCATCCTGAATATCGCCTTTTATGGCGAGATGTTCAGTCAACAAATCCCAGTGGACTGGGGTAAAATCCTCCCTTCGTCATCTTCAAAGCCAAGTTGGCGGCATACCAATAAAACTACAGGTGGTCCGAACGGTGTCGGAAAATGAAGTCGCCGCGATGAGTTGGTGCGTGTATATGTTGCTGGCCAGCGATAACTCGCTGTATACCGGCATCACCAATAACCCTGCGAAACGTTTTCGGGATCATTTGCAGGGCAATGGGGCGAAGTATTTCCGCGGGCGTAAGCCAGTGCGTCTGCTGTATGTGGAGGCGGGACACGATCGCGCCAGCGCAAGCCGCCGGGAAATTGAGATTAAAAAACTAAAACGCAGTGGCAAACTGCGCCTGATAGAAGAAAATGTATTGGATAACGCTTTTCGGGAGTTGAATCGTAGTTGCTTCGGCCTGTGACGACAGGTCCCGCGTTCCTGATGCGACCTTCACCAAGTGAGATGGGAGAACAACACGATGTCCACGGACGTAATCGTCAGCCACTTTCTGGCTATTTTTTTCACCATGATTGGCGTGCATTACACCTGCCGTAGCCTGGGGCTGCGCAAGCGCACCGGCGTCAGTCATATTCATTACGGTTCCGCCGCCAGCAAGAGCTGGTTCGTGCGCTGGGTGTTCAATCTGTTTCGTTTACTGATTCTGGCGGTGACAGTGGCGCGGGTGTTCTATCCCGATGTGGACGCCTATCTTGGCGTATTTCCTGCGCTATACACGCCGGCGGTGTTGTGGTCGGGAGTCGGCTTGCTGCTGTGTTCTTTTGGGTTGATTGATTACGTGCATTCCTACATGCACACGGACTGGCGCTCGGGCATTGATACTGACGGCAAGGCGCAGTTGCTGACTCAAGGGCCTTTCCGTTATTGCCGTAATCCGTTGTTCGCTGGCGTATATATAGGCCAGATTGGGCTGTTTCTGGCGCTGCCGTCATTGTTTACTTTGGCGTGCCTGCTCATCGGCGCAGGGATGATCGCCATTCAAACGCGATTGGAGGAGGCCGCTCTGCGACGCGCATACGGACAAGCCTATGAGCGTTACTGCGAGCGGGCGCCCCGCTGGCTGCCCCGTTTCGGTAAGGCCATAGGGCCGGGCTGGCAGGATTAAGCGTTCAGCCCTTTTCCGCTTCCAGCAGGCGCATGAAAACCAGGGTGATTTCCGCGGTTTCCTCCGGCGCTTCGATCATCGGCGCGTGGCCGACGCCATCGATGATCATCTTGCGTGAATTGGCGATCTGCCGGGTGAATACCTCCGCATTGCGGTAGTTGATCACCCGGTCTTCTTTCCCCCACAGCACCAGGGTTGGGCTTCTGATGTCCAGCAACACTTGCTTGAAGTCATACCGGTGTCGCTCCCTCACCAATTCCGCGAATATATGGTCGTAAATGCCTGTGTTGGCGATGGCTTTTTCCGTGAGCACGGAGGTAATCGGCCAGGGAATGAAAGGCTTGTCCTCCATGGCGAATTCCATGAGGGCGTCAAAATCCTCCGGCTTTCTCACTATCAGCGGGTTTTCTCCCTTTTGCAGGCGCGTTTCCAGCTCGCTGGAAAAGTCATACACGCCAGCGGGGTCCATCAGCACTAACGAAGCGACGCTGTCTGGATATTCGGCGGCGTACATCGAAGAAATCGCTCCGCCCATGGAATTTCCCATCAAGTGAAAATGGCTCAGGCCGGCGGCTTCGGTAAAGGCGCGCACGTAGCCGACCTGATCGTCGATATCATAGGGAATGCTGGTGTCCTTGCTGCTGTCGCCATGGCCCAACAGGTCGAGGGCGACGATGTGATAGCGCGGGGGAAGATGGCGTATGAAACGCAGCCAGTTTTCTTTGCTGGCGCCGAAGCCATGCAACAGCAGGATCGTTTCGGCGTCCGGCGGCGCCTGATTTTCCAGATAAGCGAAATGACGCCCCTGGGTCTCCAGGCTTTTGGGAGTCACGCCCGCCTGGGAGCGTTCGAAGTCCATGGCGAGATCGTACAGGCCGTATTTGATCTCGGAACACGCCGACAGCAGGGTCAGCGCAGCGATGAGAAACCCGGCCCGGAAAATCTGAGCGGAATGAGACATGCGCATGCTGTTTCCTGTAAATCCATACTGACAGACAGGAGCCCTGTGAGCGTCGCTGGACACGGGATCTAAGGGCTGCCGTAAGCGGACATTTAATCAAATCCGGAGCCGCCGAGGCAACGGTCTAGCCTTGAATCTGAGTGGCGGCGCGGCCGAATTCTCCACACTGATCTACACTGAGATTGATCTGTAAATCAACGCGTCTTTTGCTTCTACATGAATATGACGCCCAGGCTGATTGCGGTGGAGAACCAGGCTATGAACGCTGACACCCAACCCCCTGACGACAGTTATTGGCGCGACGCCGATCGCGAAGAAAGCGATGAGTTGAAGTTTCAGCTGGAGCAACGCGCCCGTACGGGCGAGCCCATGCGCGGATTCAAGCTGAGCCGTGCGGAACTGTCCGGGGTTGATCTGGTGCGGCGCAACGCCAAGGGCGGCTATCAGCTGGTGGAGTCCGATCTTTACCGCGCCAACCTGGAAGGAGCCCATTGCTTTCACCTGGATTTACGGGGCTCTTCCCTGATGAAAGCCAACCTCAGCAAGGCGAATTTACACTGCGCCAACCTGCAGGACTGCAACCTGTTGGGGGCGGTGTTTGAGCAGACCAAAATTGAACACATCCAGTGGGGCGAAAAACTGCTGCAGGAGAAACTGGCGGAAAAAGCCTCCAATCGTGAGCAGAAGCTGGATTTGTATCAGCAGGCGGAGGAAATCTATCGGCATTTGCGCAAGGTCGCAGAGCAGCAGGGGCTTTTCGAAACCGCGGGCCATTTTTTCCAGAAAGAAATGCTGATGCGACGTTTCCAGCTGCCGCCTTTCTCCGGCGCGCGCTTCGTCTCAAAAATGGTGGATTTGTTCTGCGGATACGGGGAGCGTCCTGACCGCGTCATTATTTTTTCCTGTCTTATGGTGCTGGCTTTCTCACTGATCTATTTCACCCTGGGCATCCGCGAAGGAGAGCAGGCCCTATATGCGGGCGGCGGCGCCAATTTGTGGTCGGAATTGCAGTATTTTCTGAGCTGTCTGTATTTCAGCGTCGTCACCTTCACCACCCTGGGCTATGGAGACCTTGCCCCGGTGGGCCTCACCCGCGCATTCGCCGCGACCGAAGCCTTTGTCGGCAGTTTCACCCTGGCGCTCTTTGTTGTCGTTTTCGTGAAGAAAATGACGCGATAGACGGCCCGGTTGGAATCTGATCCCGCCGTTGTCCCTTCAGCACATGGGCTATAGTTAAATTAATTGTGACAGGATTGAAATATTCGGGAGCCGGCTTATGGGATTCTCATATTTCATGGTTGCGGCGGTGTTGAGCGCTTCATGCAGTCTGGAGCCGCCCGCGCCTACGCAGCCCTTATACAGGGTGGCGGTGATTGACCGTTTTTATCCTGGCGACGAGTCCTTCGCTTCCGATGAAGACAAGGACATGGACGGTTGGCTCAACGGCATGGTCGATCTGGATCGCGACCGCAAGCGAGAGCCGCTATACCATGGCGACATCGTCAGCCTGCTGGCCTCCGCGCCGCAAGTGGAGGTGACGCCTTATCCTCTCACTCCCGGTCAGCCTGCGCAGGAAGAAATCCTGCGGCAGTTGGCGGAAGTACGCAAACATGTCTTCTGGGGCGAGCCCATCGACGCGGTGGTGTTGTCATGGGAGTCCTCCACTTTGATCAGCGCTTTTGAAAAGCCCCTGCGTTCGGAAAATGTGGAAAACTACAAAGCGGTTGTGCGCAGCTGGGCGGAACATGATCCGGTATGGAATCTCAGCTATCGCATCATTCGTCTGATGGAGGATCTGGCGGAAAGCGGCGTGCAGGTCTACACCATCGCCGGCAATGGCGGGCGCGGCATGGTCAACACCTATTCCTTTGCGGATGGCGTAGTGACGGTGGGCGCGGTGGAGGAGGAACTGGGCGACTTCATCGCCGATAACGAATTAGTGGATACCCACGAGCAAGCCGCGTACTTCTTCCGACTGGTGCTGGACGCCACCGGCGCGCCGGTAGGCTACGATGTGGACGGAGATGATTGCGCGGACGTACCGGTAACCTGCCTCACGGGCTATTCTCCTGAACGTACGGATTATCCTGCGAAACCCTGGCCGCCATTGAAAGGCTCTTCCTTCGCCGCGCCCATGGCGCTGCGCAGGCATCTTTTGGGCGATCAAAGCCACAGGTGCTCTGGGACCTGAAGCAAATTGAGGGGCGCTTCCGCTGTTACGCCACCAGGAGGTTACGGAAGCCTTTTTTCAAATACTCCATCTGATCCGCCAGGATGCGTCGATTGGCCAGATACAGATACTCGTAGCGGTTCGGCGTATAAGGCACCGCCAGCAACTCCATGTTGCACTCGCTCAACAGTCGCGCGCCCTTATGCCCGTTGCAGCGTTTGCAGGCCGTCACCACATTGGTCCACACGTTACGACCGCCACGGCTCAAGGGCACGATGTGATCGCGGCTCAGCAGACTGTGGTGGAATTTTTCGCCGCAGTACATGCAGCGGAAGCTGTCTCGGGAAAAAAGGTAGCGGT
The DNA here is from genome assembly GCF_018986435.1 of Hahella sp. HN01. GTDB lineage: Bacteria > Pseudomonadota > Gammaproteobacteria > Pseudomonadales > Oleiphilaceae > Hahella. The sequence continues at coordinate 16,534 of NZ_JAHMIN010000027.1, forward strand.
TGAGGAGGGGAGGAATGCTGCGCAGTTCTTTGGGGTCCTTGCGGCCGACGATGATCTGCGGCACGTCAATGCTGGACTGAACTCCTTGCGAGTTATACCCGCCATGCAGTGTGGAGCATATTTCTCCAAATGTGTATAACGCCCTATCGCACACGATCTCAGTCACGGCGGCGTAAACATCCAGCCAACACTGAGGAAGTCCTGACGGCGTTATCTTGAGTACCATGGGATACATGGACACCTCTGATCTTTCGTCAATTAGGCACGTTCCAGTGCTATATGAAATACATTTACTCTGACAGTTGTATTACAAGTGAGCAGTTTTTTCCATGTATTTCGGTAAATTAAGTGAGCAAGTCGATGATTTTTTGTACGCCCGGAACGGATTTTGTATTCCTGAAAGTGGTCAGCGCAAGCGCTGTAAAAATGGCGGGAAACGGTCCCCCGAAGCCGCTTTCTTATGCTGCCTGTCCAGTCATCAATAACCGGGTGGTTCTTTCCCTCTGCTACACTTTCAACATCAGCCTTTCAGAGCAGGGACACGGATATGAGCGGGAGTATTTCAGAGGCGCAGTTGCAGACAATCGGAGGCGCGCCGACAGTGAATAAAGCGCCGCTGTCCGCCTACCGTCCTTCCACCAAAATCGCCTCAGAAACCAGCAATGACGAGGACATGCTCAACCGGTCGCCTCTGGCGGATACCCTGGCCGGCTTTCTGGCCGCCCCGGCTAACAATGATCATCAAACCATTGGGCTCATGGGGGATTGGGGCGTCGGCAAAACCTCGTTTATTCAGCAGTTGAAGAAGACGCTGCGGGAAAAGTACGGTGAGGAGCAGCCCTTTCTCTTCGGCGAGTATAACGCCTGGAAATACGAGCATACGGAGAGTCCTCAGGCCGGGCTGGCGCAGGAGACGATCAAGGCATTGTCAGCGTTTGCAACACCGGCAGGGAACGGGAAATCCTCTTCCTTGAAGCTTAATATGGTCGGAAAGGCGCTTTTTTCACTGGCTGCGGTGATTATTCTCGCTCTCGCAGTGCTGCATTTTCTAAAGGCCTACGCCGGATTCAATACCTGGGTGACCAATTTAATCGGCGACGGCATGGTGTCCTGGCTGATGTCCGCCAGCGTCGTATTGGCGGCGTCCTCCATCCTGTATTTGCTGTACCTGGGATATCACAACCGGCAAAAACTGCTGCTGACATTCAAGTTCGGCTGGAAACTGAAGTCAGAGCGCATTTGTATCTTTGCCGCCGTATTGGGATTGCAGATCGTATTCTGGTGCGTGCAATACTCGGACGACACTTCCGTGTTCTCTTCAGGCATCGGCAAAATCGCCGCGCATATTCCCGCATTGTTGCTGGCGGGTTCCTATAAATACTTTCAGACGGTCTGGGCGAGTCCCATGGCGCCGGAGTTGAACACGTATCTGCGTCTGCCCACCTATGGGCACTATCTGGGAACCGCTCCGGTCATGCACAACCATCTGCAATCGCTCTGCGAGCTGCGGCTGAATCCCAAAAAAGGACCGGAAAGCCGCTTTCTGCTGGTGGTGGAGGATTTGGATCGTTGTAGTTATGAGAACATCGTCAAAACCTTTGAGACCCTGCGTCTGGTGATGAATATTCCCCGCGTCACCGTGATCATCGCCATCAACCAGCAAATCGCCCTCACTGCGCTGGCGATGCATTACGAAAAGCTGGCCCCGCAGCACAAGTGGCAGAATCCCCAGGCGATTGCGCGGGATTATCTGGCGAAAGTTATGCATGTGCCTATTACGCTCAGCGAGCCCGATGCGGCCGCCGTAACGCGCTATCTGGGAAGTGTTTGCGGCGCTCAGGCTGACCTGCAGCAGGAAACGTCCCACATGGCGATTCATAAACTGCTGCCCGATGCCCCAGCTCGCGCCAACGCGGAAGGCATGGCGCCCCAGCAAAAACAAGCGTTTTATTACTGGCTGGAGCATTTCGAGTTAAGTAATCCCAGGCAAATCAAGCGCCTGTATAATGGTTATAACCTGCTGCGCGCCTACCTGCGGGAGGACTGGCTGCAGACCGAGGATGAAGCGCCGGGCCTGAGCGAACAGCGGCAACCTCTCGCTTATCCCATGATGGTTGCGCTGTTTGCGATGGAATACGTCAACGATCATCCGGATCAGCTTGGCGAGAAAGGGCTGCATTACTGGAAAAAATTCCTGCGCGGCGAGCGGGTGAAACCGCTGGAAGACGGCGACAGCCTGGGCCGCATCGATCATGACGTTCTGACGATCATCAAAGAGCCGGCATGGGAAGACAAACTCATTCCGGCGATCAAGGCGTTTGTGCTGCCCGCCATTGAAACCGAGGAGATTGAGCCCGTGCTGAAGGGCTGAAGCAGGACGCCCCCAACCTTTACCCGATACCAATTCCCGCCGCATACCAGTAAAGTGAGTATTTAAGGCAGGTTATTGATCGTACGTTTTATGCTGAGTAGAGTTTTGGGCGGGTGTTTGCGGCCGCTGATTATCGCCGTGACAGTGTTCCTTTCCGCTTGCGCAGAGACTACATCCAGTCCGCAACTGCATCTTGGCGATGCGGATCTGGACTGGGTAGGGCGCAAAGTTTTTCAAAATGAATGCGCGGGCAAGCGCGAATGTCTGGTGACCTGGAATCAGGGAGAGGCGTTTCCATCCCTGGGAATCGGTCATTTCATCTGGTATCCCGCAGGTGTCGAGGAGAAGTTTAAGGAAAGCTTTCCTCTGCTGTTTCAATACATGCTGACGCAAGGCGTGGTCGCTCCTTCCTGGATACTGGAGCTGGACCCGCTCGACGCCCCCTGGCCAACCCGACAGGCGTTTCTGGCGGTTCAGAACAGTCCGCAGGTTGAGGAACTGCGGGGCTTTCTGGAGCGCACCAAAGCGCAGCAGGTCGCCTTTATGTTTCAGCGGGCGTCCACGTCGTTGGAAGCGATCATTGAGTCTGCGCCGGTCGGCAGCCATGAAACCATCCGTCTGCGGGTCATGCGCTTGAGCGAAACCCGCGGCGGGGCCTATGCGCTGATTGATTACGTCAACTTCAAAGGCGATGGCCTGTCGGAGTCGGAGCGTTACAAAGGCGAGGGCTGGGGCCTGAAGCAGGTGCTGGAGGAAATGGATCGCTTTGAGCAGGGAAGGACGCCTTTGCTGGCGTTCCGCATGGCGGCGATTTTTGTGCTGGAAAGACGGGCGCATAACGCCGCAAATCCTATCGAAAAGGAAAAATGGCTGCCGGGATGGAAAAACCGGCTGACCACATACACGGACCCGGAGGCTTCGTAATCGTGCTGGAGATTTCCAACAAAGTCAGCATTCCCGACCATGAAATTGACATGCAGGCCATCCGCGCCCAAGGCGCCGGGGGGCAGAACGTCAACAAAGTCTCTTCCGCCGTGCATCTGCGTTTTGATATCAAAGCGTCGTCGTTGCCGGACATTTACAAGGAAAGGCTGCTGGAGCTGAGCGATCAGCGCATCACCAAAGACGGCGTGATCGTCATTAAAGCCCAGCAATATCGCACTCAGGAGCAAAATCGCGAGGACGCGCTGGTGCGGCTGAAGGAAGTGATTGTGGGAGCGATGGCGACGCGCAAGAAACGCATCGCCACCAAGCCTACCAAAGGCTCACAAACCCGGCGCCTGGAAGGCAAAACCAAGCGCGCTCAGGTCAAATCCTCCCGCGGGCGAGTGAACCGTTACGACTGATTTATATTATTAACATGGCGATGATATCGGCCTGCCTGATTAATAGTTCTCGCAGTCTGCCGACAGACTGTGATTGCAACCGTCGCGGCCAATGTACTGCTGAGTGCTGTACTCGGCGATCGGCAGTTTAGCCACGGTCATGCCGTCTTCGGTGAGCGCGTCCACATAATCCACGAATCCCTGCGCATACTCGGTGAACGTATCCACATACAGACCGGCGTTATAAGGCGTGGCGAACGTGTTGTAGCCATCCTGGCCGGAGGCGATGAAGTCGTTGGTGACCACGGTGTAGGTCGCGTTCAGGTCGATGGCGCTCCAATCCCCCGCCACACGTGAGTTCACCTCCACATTGGACAGGCGCGCGCCTTTGGCCTGTGAGGCGTCCACATTGAAACGCAGGCCGGCGGCGTAGGGGTAGGAGCCGGAAGAGCCATTGTTATCCAAGGTATTCGACAGCGCATCCTCCAGCACGTCGACGATTTGTTGTCCTGTCATCTCCAGCGTCACCAGGGTGTTGGAGAAGGGAAGCAACGTAAAGGCGTCCGCTACGGTGAGGTCGCCCATAGGAATGTCCGTTCTCACGCCGCCGCCGTTCTGGATAGCGATATCGGCGGTGGGCGTCACGGTCAGAAAGGCTTTGGCGACGATATTGGAGATATCGCTACCGTTGACATAGTTCTCCGACACGTCACACAGGCTGGAGCGCGATTCACCGGGCCAGCGCACCAGACACAGGTTGTCTGATACCGTACCGATCACGGTCTGCTTCAGTGTATCCACTTCATCGTCATAAATCGCCAGCAGGCGCTCTGAAATGGCGTCCGCCGTGGTGGAGACGATTTCCTTGCGGCTGGTCAACGCTTGCGTCACCCGGTCGGCGTCAGCGGCAGGCAGGGTTTTGGTGACTTTATCCGCGGCTGTATAGGTGAACGACTTGGCGACTGGCATGTAAGGATTTCCGCTACAGGCGGTGACTTTGCCGCTGGCGTCGAAGCTGACGTCCAGGGCGCCCAGCAGGTGCGCATATTCCCAGGCATGTACGATACAGACCGCGTCCCCGGCTTTATCCGTGGCCTTTTTCGGGTAGTCGCTGACGACGTTGAAGCCCAGTTGGGTGAACGTTTCTCCGCCCATCAAGGTGTGGGAGTCGCCGCCGACAATGACATCCACCCCAGTCAGGCTCGCCGCCAGGGTTTGGTCGTTGGCGTAGGTGTAGTGCGTCATCAGGATGATTTTGTTGACGCCCTGGGCGCTGATTTCATCAATGTATTTCTGCGCGGTGGCGGTTTCGTCGAGTAGGGTGGTGCCGGCGTCAGGACGGCTGGATTCCTGGGTCTTTTGCGCGATATCGATACCGATAAGGCCAATTTTCTGGCCGCCCACTTCCTTGATGACATACGGCTTGATGTAGCCTTGGGCGATAGGCGAGGCGTCGCCGGGAGCGACGTTGGCCGCCAGGACGTCGGTTCCGCAATCGTCCGCAGCCAGATAGTTCAGGAATGACGCCAGGCCGCTATCACCGTTGTCGAACTCATGGTTGCCGAGGGCGAAGGCGTCAAAGCAGATCCGGTTCATCATCTCCGCATCCGCTTCGCCGCCGAACAGCGTGAAATACAGAGTGCCGGTAACCGCGTCTCCAGAGTGCAGTTTCAGGACATTGCGCTTTTCATCCGCCAGAGTATCGGCAAGGCTGGTCAACATGGGAAAACCGCCGTAAGAAACGGTCACCGAACCGATGTCAGAGCCGTTATCCGCCTTGGTTTGCAGACCCAGCGCGCTCACGTCGTAACTGAAGGTGGACGCGGCGAGATGGGAGTGATGGTCGTTGATGTGCAGGATGCTCAGGCTGAACCCGGAGTCGTCATTGCTTTGGGTGTTGTTGCTGTCGCTGCAGGCGGCGAGTGCGATCGACGCGCACAATACTGCGCCTGCGCGCGTTAAAGGAAAAGGCGCCATAAGACATGCTCCACAGTGAATTTGAGTGTTGAAGTTCGTTGTTATCGGAGCAGGGAGTGTCCCACTGAATTATTGCGGCAATGTTGCAACTAACGGAGAAGGGAAGAGGGGCGCTCCCTGTGGCGCGGCGTCAAGGGAGCGATAGCGATATGGCGTCGCGTCAGGATGACTTGGGGACGCCCAGATATTTCTGGCGAATGCGGTCGTACTCGCCGGACTCGCGAATCATGCGTAGACCTTTGTTGAACTTCAGCATGGTGTCCAGACTCATGGGGTGTCTTTTGCTGAAACAGGTGTAATAGGGCGCGCTGGTTATGCCGATGAAGTTCAATTCGGGGGGATTCCCCATCTGCTGCGCCTCATACTGAATCGTGTCGGCGAAGGAATAGATGGCGTCCACGCGCTGGAAGGTGAGCATATTGAGCAGCAGTTTGTCTGTTCCCACGGTTTCGATGTTTTCCAGTCCCGCTTTTTCCAGCTCCGTCTCCAGGTTGTAACCGCGCACCACCGCCAGCTTGTAGGGTTTCATATCGCTCAGTGCGCCGACTTTATGAATTTTGCGTCCGCTCAAGGTGAAAAAGCCTTTCTCCAGTGCGCCCAGTTCGTCGGAGAAGTATAGAAAGCTTTCTCTTTCCGGCAGATACGAGCAACTGCAGAGGCCGTCGTAGGTTCCGGTTCTGGCCAGTTCCAGCGCGCGATTCCATGGGAAATAGCGGAAGGTGACCGCCACGCCCACCTGTTGGAAGGCGGCCTGTAACAGCTCGATGTCGTAACCCGGCCGGTCCGTGTTCTCGGGAGAGTCGATTTTTTGAGGAGGGAAGTAGTTGCACGCCAGATTGATGGAACTGTCAGCGGAGGCGGCGGTTGTCCAGAGTCCTGCGCTGACCAGTAACCAGGACGCCAATCTACGTAATAAAACGATGCTCAATAGGACCTACCCGTATGCTCGAAACCAAATCAAGAATTATCATGAGGCCCGGCGCTGCGTGACGAGTGCATGTATAGAAGAGCGTCGTCGCACGAACTCGCGCTGGGTAAAATTTCACCAATCTAAAGTATGTCCGGCCCTGGTCTATTTCAATTCAGGCGCGTTCCCAGCGTCCGTATTTTTACACTCTTTTTAAAAGTGACGCTATTTGACTTTTTTACAGTATATCTCTGGAAAACGAGTCAAATTGTCATGATTTTGTTGCGAACAAGCCGGTTCAGGGCGTGGGGAGCGTGATCCTGTCGTTTCGATGTTTACAATTTGCGTCTGCGTGAGAGAAGGGAGCCGAGACGCTCCGGGTTAAGCTTTCGCTCTCTTTTCTCACGCCATGTTCACCCACTCTGTCGACAGGAGGACATTGATTTGTCATATGAACAGCGATTGCGGCGCACCGAGAAAGAGTATCCTTTCGATCTTTGGGCGGAGCGTTTCCAGGATGGGTTGGAGCAATATACGGACGAGAATAACACCGCCGCCAGACGGATTATGGATAATTTGTTGCAAGCTCTGCTGGAGCTGGGTGAAGGCGCGACGGAGAAGGTGAAGGTCAAACAGTTTGAGGTCGCCGTGGAGTCGCTTAACTACCTTAACGACACAGTAGGCGGGGACTTGATCGAAACGGCGGAAAGGGAAGAGCTGTGCGATCTGTTTGACGCCATCGCCGTAGCGGCGGGCATCGATCCGGAAAATTATGGCGACGGGGAGGGTATCGCCAGCGAGTGGCGAGACTGGTAAGCTGCTGATGTGACAAGTCGTCCGCTCTGATGCAGGCGCGTTGGAGTGGGCGCGAAAGGAATAATAATCAGCGAGAAAGCAGGAATGACCGACTTCCACGATATTCAGAAGACTTTTCCCCATGAGCAGGACTGGACGGCGCTTCAGGAAAATACCCTGATAGAATTAGTCCAGGATTATCAATCCGAACCCTTCTGCGCCAACTCCGCCCTTGTTGAACTCGCCATCCGCAATCATCCGAAAACCACCGAACTGAGCGAGCACATACTGGACGACGAACGAGCGGACAAATGGCTGAAGGCCTCCGCGCTGGGCTCTCTCCTTACCAAAGACTTCAAGCGCGCCCTGGACAAGTCCCTGGGCTTTATCGACCACTGCGATCACCGGCTGCTCTGCGAGCTGGTGGAAGCGATGAACTATGAGTTTCAGGGCGAACTCAAAGACTACGCCGCCAACCACGCCACTACTCAGAAATTGAAACAGCGCCTGCGCGCCGGCGCGGACAAAGACGTGGATTACTGCGAATTGTTTTACGAGTACGTGGGGGCTGAGTAAAAATAGCCGCTTTCGATTATTCGTAAGCTAAGGAGTCAAAACGTGCTCGTCAGCACCATTTACCCCGTTCAACCTATTGGAAGCGGCCGCTTTTCCGTCATGGCCAAACCGGTCGCCGGGGAGTGGATGGAAGAGGAGTTCGCGGGCATCGCCCGCAGCGGCGTCACCAGGATGCTGTCTCTACTGGAGACCCAGGAGATTCGTGAGCTGGGGTTGACGCAGGCGCCGGAGCTGTGTCGCCGCTTGGGCGTGGCGTTTACCCATTTCCCCATTCCCGATTTCGGATTGCCCAGGTCCGTGCGGGACGTCGCCGCACTGCTGGACGCTATTTATCCCGCCGTGTTGGCGGGCGATCATCTGGTTATTCACTGCCGCGCCGGCATCGGACGCACTGGCACGATCGCCGCCTCTTTGCTGGTGCGTCATGGCTGGACCCCAGAGCAGGCTTTCGCTGAAATCAGCTTGAAGCGCGGCGTGGAAGTGCCGGATACGGACGCGCAGCGGCGCTGGGTGATAGAGCATGCCCGCGCCTTATCCCAATAATGTCAACTTCTCGTCTACGTAGTACTACTTAGATTGAGTCCGTAGTTATGCGGGCGTATTCGCCCACCGCCTAACGGCGCTAATACGGATAGAATTTGATCAGTCAAAAAGAGAGCATTTTGTGAAGCGCCCGGGTACGAGTGCGACGCGAGCCCATTGCCGTTTAACGGCGACGGCGGTTATTACGCGAAAATAAATATAAGAAAGGTACACAATATGACTCTTAAGCGATTCCTGAGAATCCTTCCCGTATCTGTTTTGTTGGCTTTCGGAATCTCCGGATGCAACGAATCCAGTCCGGCCGCCAGTGCGCAGGCCGCCTCCCCAGAAGCCAAAGCCCCGGAACAAGTGTATACCTTGAGGCTGGCGGAAACCTGGCAGCCTAACTTCCCGATATTCGGCGATGCGCCCCGCAATATGGCGGCGATGGCGGAGAAGATGTCCAATGGCCGGCTGAAAATCACCATTGATTCCGCCAACAAGCACAAAGCGCCCTTCGGCGTGTTCGATATGGTCAAGACTGGCCAGTATGACATGGGCCACTCTGCTTCCTATTACTGGAAAGGCAAAGTGCCTGAGACGCTTTACTTCACCACCATGCCTTTCGGCATGATCGCGCCGGAGCAATACGCCTGGTTTTACTACGGCGGCGGCATGGATCTGATGGAGAAAGTCTACGCCAAGCACAACATACTTTCGTTCCCTGGGGGTAATACCGGCAACCAGATGGGTGGTTGGTTCCAGAAAGAAATCAACTCGCTGCAGGACCTGCAGGGTCTGAAAATGCGCATTCCCGGATTCGCCGGCGAAGTATTGGCCAAAATCGGCGTGAGCCCCACCAATATCCCATCCGGCGAGCTGTATACCGCGTTGGAGCGCGGCACCATCGACGCTCTGGAGTGGGTCGGTCCCTCTCTGGATTTGCGGATGGGCTTCCACAAAATCGCGCCTTATTACTACACCGGTTGGCATGAGCCTGCGACCGAGTTGCAGTTCATGATCAATAAGAAATCCTGGGAGAAACTGCCTGCGGACCTGCAGGAGATTCTGCGGGTGTCCATGCGCACCGCCGCCTACGACATGTATATTCAGTCCACTCACGAAAGCGCGGAGAATTGGGCGACCATTCAAACGGAATTCCCCAACGTCAAACTGCGCACGTTCCCCAAAGAAGTTATCGCCGCCATGCGTAAGGCGAACGACGAGCTGCTGGCGGAAAAAGCCGCTACCGATCCCATGGCGGCGGAAATCCTTAAGTCGCAGCACGATTACATGCTGAAAGCGCGTCGCTGGACCGAGATTTCCGATCTCGCCTACCTCAACAGCCAACCCCAAGGCTAATCGCAGTTAAACCCGGGGCCGCTCAGACAGAGCGCGCCTCCGGCGGAACTTTCACTGGCGTATACAAAGCGCCTGCCTGTTATAGGCGGGCCTGAGGAGGCGCTGCGTGTGGGAGCAATTCGTCGGAGGGCTGTCCTGCGCCCGGGCCGGAGTGGAATATGCAGTGGATTAAGATCTTCGATCGCCTGTTCGAGCGGGCGTCTCACCTCTGCGGCCTTATTGCCGCAGGCTGTTTCCTGCTGATGCTGGTCAACGTGTTTTACGACGTGGTGATGCGATATCTGTTCAATCAGGTGTCTATCGGCATGCAGGAATTGGAGTGGCATCTGTTCGCCGCCGTCTTTTTATTAGGCGTTCCTTATGCGCTGCGTACGGATGGCCATGTGCGCGTGGATGTGCTGTATGAAGGCTGGTCGGATCGAGTGAAAGCCATCGTCAACATGGTTGGGGCGATCGTATTCGTCACGCCATTCTCACTGCTGGTGATGTATTTCGGTTTTGGCTTCACCGTGGATGCTTTCGATCTGATGGAAGGCAGCGGCGATCCAGGCGGTTTACCTTATCGCTGGATCATTAAGTCATTGATTCCTCTGTCCTCTCTGCTGATTCTGCTGTCCGGCCTGGGCATGATCACTCAGGCGCTGAGAGTGCTGCTGTTGGGAGAGAAGTACGCAGAGTCTCATGCGAAGGAGGGCTTGGCGTGATCGGCATTATTATGTTCGCGGTGGCGTTGCTGATGTTGATGTTCGGCTTCCCCGTCGCATTCACTTTTGGCGGCGTGGCGTTGGTGTTCGGCTTGATCGCCCAGGGGCCGGAGCTGTTTGCTTTCATGCCGTACCGGATTCAAAGCATCATGGAAAATACCGTGATGATGGCCATTCCCATGTTCATTTTCATGGGGTTGGTATTGCAGAAGACCCGATTGGCGGAGCAGTTGCTGGAGGCCATGGGACGTCTTTTCGGCGGAGTTCGCGGCGGCTTAGCCATTTCCACTGTACTGGTCGGCGCCTTGCTGGCGGCTTCTACGGGCGTGGTCGGAGCCAGCGTGGTGGCCATGGGGCTGATTTCATTGCCGGTCATGCTGAAGTACGGCTATCACAAGGGTTTGAGCACCGGGACCATCTGCGCCTCCGGCACCTTGGGGCAGATTATTCCTCCCTCTATTATTCTGATTATTCTGGGCGATGTGATGGGCATTCCCGTAGGCGACCTGTTCCAGGCGGCGGTGGTTCCCGGCGTGGTGCTGATCGTCGCCTACATTGCCTATATTCTGATCGTCGCCTGGCTGAATCCCGATATGGCGCCGGCATTGCCGGACAACGGCGAGAACCGGGCGCAGCAGGTGAAAATCGCGCTGTTCTCTATCCTGCCGCCATTGGCGTTGATTCTGGTGGTGCTGGGATCCATCTTCACCGGCGTCGCGACGCCGACGGAGTCCTCCGCTCTGGGTGGCGTGGGCGCCTTGCTGCTGGCGGTGTGCTACCGCCAGTTTTCCTGGAAAATGGTGTGGGAGTGCAGCCGCGAAACCGTGACGGTCACCGCCATGGTGTTTGCGATTCTGCTGGGCGCGACGGCGTTTTCCATGACCTTCACTTATGCGGGAGGCGATACGCTGGTGGAGCACTGGATGACGCAATTGCCCGGTGAGAAGTGGGGCTTCCTGATCCTCACCATGCTGGTTATTCTGGTGCTGGGATTTTTCATCGATTTCGTGGAAATCTCTTTTATTATTGTGCCGATCCTGGCGCCGGTGGCGGAATCGCTGGGCATCAGTATGGTCTGGTTTGCGGTGCTGATCGCCATGAACCTGCAGACCAGCTTCCTGACGCCGCCGTTTGGGTTTAGTTTGTTCTATCTTAAAGGAGTCGCTCCGAAAGAGGTGACTACGATGGACATCTACCGGGGCGTGACGCCATTCATCATCCTGCAGGCGCTGGTGCTGATTTTGCTGCTGGTCGCGCCAGGATTGTTTGGCTTTGAAGTCTGATTGAGGCGAGGCGCAGGGAGGCGCTCCGCCAGATCCTGTTTATCTGCTGGAGGCTTGCGTCATGACGCTGCGCACTAAAGTTGTTCTGTTGGCGTTAGCGCCGTTGCTGCTGATCTCCATCGCATTTGCGCTGGCGATGGTGAATCTGGCGGATGAGCTGGCGCAGCGTGAACTGGAGACCTTTGAGAACAATCTGCTGCGCTCCAAGGAAACAGCGCTGAAAAGCTATGTCAGCATCATGCGCATCACCTCCGGTTATCTGATTGAGAAAGCGGAGTCCGACGAAGAGGCGAAGCGCAGCATTCAGGAACTGATGCAGCGCATGCATTTCAGTGAGGACGGCTACTTCTTCGCCTACACCCCCAGCGGCGTGAATCTGGTGCACGCCACCCAGCCCGGACTGGTGGGCATGGACCTGCTGAATATTAAGGACAACAACAGTAACTACGTTATCCGCAATCTGCTGGCGCGCGCTACGGAAGGCGGCGGCTTTCACAACTATCTCTGGCAGAAACCGACCTCCCGGGTGACCGTGGACAAGATCAGCTATGTGGAGTCCCTGCCGCCCTGGAACTGGATGTTCGGCACTGGTCTCTACCTTGATGATATTCAACAGGAAATGGAGCTGATCAAAGACGGCGTGGACGAGAACGTGGCGGATGCGCTGCTGACCTTCGTCATTATCGCCTTGCTGGCGGTGATGGGTGTGCTGATTGCATCAATCTGGTTCAACGTGCATGAACACCGGCTGGCGGATCAAAGCCTCAAGGAACTCAGTCATAAAACGGTACAGCTGCAGGAGGAAGAGCGGCGAAGGGTGTCCCGGGAACTGCACGATGGCATCAATCAATTGCTGGTGTCGGTGAAATATCGTATCGAGACGGTGCTGGGCCTGCTGCAGGAAAGCCAGCAAACCTTGCGCGAACCTCTGCTGAAAGGACGGGAAACCCTGAAACAGGCGATTCAGGAAGCGCGGCGTATCAGTCACGACTTACGCCCCAGTATTTTAGACGACCTAGGTCTGGTGGCGGCGTTGGAGCATCTGGGAGAAGATTTTGAAGAGCGCTCCGGCATCGACGTATCCGTGTATCTGCAGGTATCGGAAACCAAGTTGGATGAAGATATCGCCACGACCCTCTACCGTATCGCCCAGGAAGCGTTATATAACGTGGAAAAACATGCCGGCGCCAGGCAGGTGACGTTACGCCTGGAGCAGGATGCGGAAGGACTGTTTCTGGAAGTGAAGGACGACGGCGCAGGGTTTTCGTTGCGGCGTCTCGGCCACGGCAGAGGCATCGGGATTCGCAATATGCGCGAGCGAGTGGAGTTTCTTGGCGGAAACTTCAGTGTACATTCGGAAGAAGGCAAAGGGACCTGCATTCAGGTGACCTTCATGGGATAAAGAGACAAGAATGATAAGACTGGTATTGGTTGACGATCATATTCTGGTGCTGGAAGGCATCCGCGCCCGGCTGGAGCAGGAGCCGGACATCGATGTAGTGGCTCAGGCCACGGACGGTCAGCAGGCGATTGAAGCGGTGGCGACCCATCAACCGGATGTCGTGATGATGGACGTGAGCATGCCGCGCATGAACGGCATCGACGCCACGGAGTATATGGCGCAGCACTTTCCCGATACCCGCGTGCTGATTCTCAGCATGCACAACAATAAAGAGTATGTGTCGCAGATTCTGCACAAAGGCGCCAAGGGCTATATTCTTAAAGATGTGTCTGTGGATGAAATGATTCGCGCCATTCGCACTGTCTATGAAGGCGGCACTTATATCAGCAGCGGCGCCTCCGCAGCCCTGTTTTCCCAGCCGCAGTTGCGCGGCGAGACGTCCGCCAGTCTGACTCACCGGGAGGCGTCAGTATTGAAGAAAGTGGCGGAAGGCAAGAGTAACAAGGCGATTGCGGAAGAGCTTGCCATCAGCGTGCGTACAGTGGAAACTCACAGGCAGAATATCAAGGCGAAACTGGGACTTAGCTCCACGGCGGAATTAACCAAGTACGCCATTAAGCATGGGTTAATGTAAGTCGGTTTATCGTTTCGCCTGTCAGCGCAAGTTTAGAGGATCGGCCGATGCGTATATCCGGGTTCATATTAATCACCATTCTGATGGCGTTCGCCTCCGGGTGTAGCTCTGTGCGGGTGAATCATCCGCCGACGGCGATACCCTCTCCAGAACAAATATCCAGCCCTGTCGCCGCCGCTTTGTATGACCAGTATGACGAGTGGCGCGGCGTAGACTACCGCTATGGAGGCCTTGATAAGTCCGGCGTGGACTGTTCAGGCCTGGTGTATCTCACTTTTCAGGAGCGTTTCGACGCCAGGCTGCCCAGAACCACGAAAGGGTTGGCGCAAAAAGGGCGTCAGGTGAGCCGCAAAGAACTGCAACCCGGCGACTTAGTGTTCTTCAAACCCGGCGGCTGGAAAGGGCTTCATGTCGGCATTTACGTGGAAAATAACCGTTTCCTGCATGCATCCACCAGTAACGGCGTGGAATTGGCCTATCTGCATAACGGCTACTGGGCCGACCATTTTTGGCAGGCGCGGCGGGTAAAGTAAGTAAAGACAAGCGTCGTCTAGAGTGATTCCCAATCTGCGTGACGTCGGAGAGGCGGTGAACTGCCTTTCCGGACGCGAGTTAATGCGTGAGGGCGTGTTATTCCGCGGCGGCACGGTTAATGAGCTATTCAGCGTGTCAGAACTTCCGCCCGTGGATTGCATCCTTAATCTGAGAAGCGGTCCAGATCACGTCTTTGTAGGCAAAAAACAGCTCCATATTCCCGCCGTGGACAGTGTTGAAAATTACGTCACAGCAAGCGGCGCGGTGCGTAACTGGCTCAATCGAGTACTCGCGGCAATATGTGCAGACGTCGCCTTCCCGCTTTTGATTCATTGCACGGCGGGTAAAGACAGGACCGGCGTTGTTGTCGCGCTGATCCTTGCTCTCATTGATGTGCCTCAAGATGTCATTGTTGAAGAATATCTTCTGTCAGACGGCGTAGCGGATAGCGCTAATATAGAAACCGCCTTACAAGGCATCGGCCGCGCATCTGATTATGTGTACAGTCCTGACGTGTCCGCTTTTCTCAAGCAAGCCTTGCTAATCTGATTTTAGGTGACAACCCGTAGCGGTTTTCTTGCGGAGGAATTAACCAATTTTTAATCAACTAACGCCAGTCTAAACAGGTTTCTTTCCTTTATGATGGTTCAATTCAATATTGAACCCTTGTGTGGGACTGACCATGAAAATGACGAATCTTCTTGAAAGGAAGTTGATCGGCGTTGATCCATTTTGGGTCGTCAGAATCGACTATTCTCCTTTGACCGCAAAATTGTGTCTGGATCTCACACCGGAGCCGGAATCCGGCATCGTTACCAGAAGAGCAATTTTTTCCGGGGTCACTACCTGCAAAGCGGATTATTTTGACGCCGTCGGCGACGCTGACTATATGCCCACCGTTATTGGCGTGCTGAGTGCGCAGAAAGGCGCGCAACAAAAGATTATCGTTACGACGGATGCGTTCGAACTGACCTTTGACTGCGCCGGAGAGCCCGAAATCGACCTCTAATTTCACAAAATTTTTCCCGCCATGCACATTTGAGACTGTTTGTCAGCCCTTATAATTTTCGGTTATCTCTTTATAATGTTCGGCCCTCTCGAAGTTAGGTCTTCGAGCAGGAAAAAGAAGAGTGTGCGGCAACGAATTTGAGGTTTTTGGTGATAGTTTTTACTGCTACCGATCAAGTTACGGGGAAAGTTTTTGCGGGCAGCACCCGCAGGTCATTGGAGGATCATTGGGGGCATTTGTTGGTCCAGGAATCCGAAGGCGCAATGGGTGAGTTCTTTGAAACTCTGCGGTCCAGCGGCGCGGACTCTTTCAAAATGGAAGAGTGGGGTTATTCTGATAACCCTAAAGAACTTCGGGAAATGTTGGCTGAAGCGATGGAAGCGCTGGGCGCCAAAGCAATCAAAGTCACACTGACTCGACCAGAGAACAAATCCAAACCATCAATGGATCTGATGAAAGAGTTGGAAGCATTGAAACAGGAAATGTCGGACGGCTCTGACGATCCCGACTATACGCCGAAGAAAAAAGAGGCTGTGGTTAAGCCGGAAGCTCCAAAGCCCGCCCCTAAAGCGGAACCGAGACCACTGCGTCACACTGCTTCCACCCGTGAGGCGGAAGAGATGCGCGCATTGATTGCCGGTATCGAGGCCCGCCGTCGCGGTGGGACCAAAGCGGGGCAGAAGGCGGCGAAGAAAGCCGGCGCTGCAGGTCTGGCGAAAGCAGCCAAATCTGCGACTGGCGCAACCGCTCCCGCTCCAGTGAACCGTCCCAAGCTGTCTGAAGGCCGTACTGGCTCAGCAGCGAAGGAAAAACGCATTCGCGAAGCGATTGCGGCTGAGAAAGCGGAAATGGAAGCGCAGAAGCGTAACCAGGCTTCAGAAGAAGCGAAAGAAATGCGCGAGATCATGGCGCGTTTGGATCAGCGCACCAAAGAAGGCGCGCGTATCCATCGTCGTCTGTAGTACAGCGTGTTCTAAGCAGGGCTCTGTGATCAACAGGCCCTGCGACCTCTCCAGAATATCCTCTCTTTCCTCATCTGTAGTAAGTATAGTAAGCAACACTATTATCTATTCCAGACTTGTCCCTGTTCGTCCTCCTGATGATGTCGGCGCGATTTTGTCGAACGCGTTTCTAGTGCTATGATGCCGCCTCCCCGCCGTTAGGCGAGAGGAGCAACAATGACGGAAACATCAATGGAGGTGTGTCATGCGTACCAAATACGAAGAAATGCTGTGCTTTCGAGGTCACCAGTAAGCGCAGGAAAGGTTATCCATCTGAAACTCAGGTGAAGCGCGGCTACAGAGTCGTTCATGGAGACAAAGATCTGCATGAGAAGCTGGGGAGAAATGATCCCTGTCCCTGTGGCTCACGGAGGTTGTTTCAAACAATGTTGTCTTAAGTCAGGTTGCTTTCGACGGCATTAACCGAGACGACTATTTCCGCTAAGCAGGCGCTTGCGACCCCCATGTCGGCAAGCGCGCAAAGTCAGACTTACCTCAGCCATCGCCGCCGCTCATGCAAGCGGGGCGATGGCCTCCAGATATTTCCCTATCTATACCCCTTTCTACTTCATTGACCCCCTGTGCGTGAGCGGGTTACATTGCTGGGAGCAATATTTGATCTACAGCGTTATGGCGGTGGCGTATGAGTCTGGATACTTATTTGATGTTTGTGGTGGCCTCTCTGGTCGTGGTGATGATCCCAGGGCCTTCCGTCATGCTGGTGGTCAGCCAGGCGCTGTCGTCAGGCAAAAGCTCTGTCGCGCCATTGGCGGCGGGCGTGGGATTGGGAGATCTGGTCGCCATGACTTTGTCCTTTCTCGGCCTTGGCGCTATTCTGGCGGCTTCCGCCTTTACGTTCACGATATTGAAGTGGGTCGGCGCGTTATATCTGGCCTATCTGGGCGTGAAAATGTTTCGCTCTTCCACGTCGCTGAGCGCTGACGATGGGCAGACGACTGGCGTCAGCGGGCGCAGTCAGTTCCTCAGCGCGTTTATCACCACGGCGCTTAATCCCAAGAGCATCATCTTCTTTATCGCCTTCGTGCCGCAATTTGTCTCCACTGAGGCGGCGCTGGCTCCACAATTTGTCATACTCGGCGCTACTTTTCTGGTGTTAGGCGTTCTCAACGCCGCCATGTATGCGGTGTTCGCCGGCAAACTGCGCTCCATATTACGTGATCCCAAAGCGCTAAAGCGTTTCAACCGCGTTGGCGGCTCCCTGCTTGTTGGCGCAGGCGTGCTAACCGCTGCGGCGAGGCATGGCTAGGCGGTTTGCGAGGTGACTCCAGATATCATTCTGCAAACGGCCTTTGTGGAACGCCCGGATGCGTTGTTTTGTGAGCTGAAAGATAACGTGGCGTGGGATGAACGTCTCAAAGCCAGGAAAACGGCGAGCTTTGGCGTCTCATATGATTATTCAGGCATGAGCTATCCGCAAACGGAGCTACCGGAAAATCTGGCGCGAGTAGGACGCGACATTGAAAAGACGCTGGGCTTTTACCCGAATAATTGTCTTTTGAACTACTACCCCGATGGCGAATCGTCCATGGGATATCACTCCGATGCCTCGGAAGAGTTAGCGCCGGGAACGGGCGTGGCGATCATTTCTTTGGGCGCCGAGCGGCGTATTTCCTATCGTAGCAAAGCGGATAAGGCGCATGTTGTAACTTATATGCTCGAACATGGCGCGCTGCTGTATATGGATAAAGGCATACAGGACCGCTGATGCATGCGATTCCCAAAATGCCGGGCGTAGGGGAGCGCATCAGCCTTACATTCCGGCTCATTCTCAAATAAGGAACCTTGGCATGCAGTCAATTGGAGCCGCCTCCTCTCTGTGGCGCTATCCGGTTAAATCACTACTGGGGGAAAAGCTCGACTCACTGGCGTTTGATGGACGCGGCGTGGTGGGCGACCGGATATTCGCTGTCCGCAACAGAGCGGGTAAATTTGGCAGCGGTAAGAACACAAGACGCTTCGCCAGGATAGAAGGGCTTTTGAGGATGAGCGCGAGCTCTGACGCCGACTTGGTATCGTTGCAATTGCCTGATGGGCGGATCATGTCGAACGACCATCCCGACCTGAATCAAGCTCTTTCCTCCGTGTTGGAGCAGGAGGTAACGCTGGCGCGAGAAGAGGCTATATCGCACCTTGATGCGGGGCCTGTACACCTGATTTCAACTTCAGCGCTGCACTGGTTGCGAGGGCTGCTGCCTGAGTCGCGTATTGATGAACGCCGCTTTCGGCCTAATATCCTGCTGTCGACCACTGGCGTTGGCGTGGTTGAGCATGACTGGCTGGGTAAGACCCTTTCCTTTTCCGGCGGGCTGCGTCTGCAAATTAGCGGACTGACTGAACGGTGCGTGATGACGGGGATGCGGCAGTCTGAATTACCCGATGATCTTATGATCCCCCGGACGATTGGCGAACATATGCAATTTAATTTCGGCGTCTATGCGCAGGTGATAGAGCCCGGTGTATTGCGGCAAGGCGAACACGCATTTTTAGAATGATTGCTCTGTGGCGCCATGGCTGAAAGTCATCGCACAAGATAAATAAGCTACGTCTAAACTTTACTTGTAATCCATACTTTTCACGTAATCCGTTAATACTGGAAGGCGCGACGCAGGAGGCTTCGTCCTATCCTCAACGCAAGAGGTGAGCGTCATGGCGTGGTTGGTGGCGGGAGCGATCATTGCATTTATACTCTATCGTGTGCTGCTTAATCGGGCGCGACGACAAGCACTGAAGGCATTTCAATTTCCCGGTAGCATAAAGAGCAAGGTCCAGAACAAATACCAGCATCTGAATGACTCGCAGTTAGAGATGGTCATGACAGGGCTAAAGGAGTATTTTGGGCTCTGCCAGCTTGGCGGTCGGCGCATGGTGGCCATGCCCTCGCAGGCAGTGGACGTGGCTTGGCACGAGTTCATATTGTTCACCCGCGCATACGAGCAGTTTTGTCAGAAGTGTTTCGGCCGCTTCTTACATCATACGCCGGCGGAAGCCATGCAAAGCCCCACCCAGGCCCAGAATGGCATTAAGACCGCATGGCGGCTGGCCTGTCATAAGGAAGGCATAGATCGTCGCAACCCAAGTCGCTTGCCGATGATTTTCTCGATGGATCACGATTTACAGATTCCTGATGGTTTTGTTTATAGCCTTAACTGCAAAGGTCCAGGCGGCGTGGGCTATTGCGCCAGTCATATTGGATGCGGCTCCGGCTGCGCCGGTGGCGGAGATAGCGATGGCGGCGACGGAGGATGCGGAGGCGGCTGTGGAGGAGATTGAGTTAATGAAAAGTAGTACGTCTGCGCCCGCATTTTTTCTTGAAGGCGTGGCGCAGGAGAGACATGGGGAAGTGGAGGACTGGTGGGCTGGCCTGGGTCACTCCATACAAGGCGAAATTATCGCTTTTTGGCAAGGGGATGCAGACTCGCCTTTGCAGACAACTATCGCCAATGTTAAGGAATACCTGGTCGCCAGCAAATCACATGAGGAAAGTGAGCAAGTAGAGGAGCTGGAGCCCCACTACCCAAACCGGGAGTTCTATGAGTACTTGGTGAATCATGAGATTTATCTGGATGTGTTCGATAAGCGCATGCATATCTGTACGGCGCATAAAGCGATACGGGAGAAGTTGCTGTTAGGTCGTTTACCTACAGATTTCGTTTGCCCGTTTATGCGTTCGACATGTGTCGTCCGGCAGGCGCTCAAGCGGTTTGGCGACGAGGATATGCAGTTACGCTTGGGGACAGGCAGGTAGGAGGGGCTGAAATTTGGCGCATGTTGCGGAGCGTAAGTCCAAATCGCAGGCAAAAAAAGAGCAGGGTGGAATGGGGACTCCGGAACCCTGCTAAATCACTCAGATTGCGAGTGCGAGAGTGTGATCGAAAATGAGGAGGCCGGGTTAGACACGGTCTCCTGCTAAAGCGGATAAAAAGCGTTTGGGACCCTTCATCCTTACTGAATAGAACCTCCTACGCGTACGATCTTCATCGTATTGGTGCCGCCCTGTGCGTTGACGTAGTCGCCCTTGGTAAGGATTACCAGATCGCCATCGGTCACTACATTGCGTTTCACCAGCTCATTCACCACCAATTGGTTGATCTCTTCGTTAGGATGCTGATCCGAATCGAAGGGGATCGTTTGCACGCCGCGGTACAGAACGACTTTGTGCTGAGTTTCATGGTGGCGCGAGAACGCGTAAATCGGCAGAGGCGATTTGATGCGCGACATCAACAACGGCGTAGCGCCGGTTTCAGTCATACAAATGATCGCCTTCACGCCTTGGAGATGGTTGGCCGCATACATCGCCGACAGAGCGATGGATTCGTCGATGCGGGCCATCCCCTCGTGAATACGGTGTTTGGATTGATGCGTGGACGGATGTTTCTCTGCGCCAACGCAAATCCGCGCCATGGCTTCTACCGCCTGCGCGGGATACTGGCCCACGGCTGATTCGGCGGACAGCATGACTGCGTCGGTGTAATCCAGCACCGCGTTGGCGATGTCGGACACTTCCGCGCGAGTCGGCATGGGGCTGCTGATCATGGACTCCATCATTTGAGTCGCAGTGATCACCACCCGGTTCAGGGTTCTGGCCCGGGCGATAATGTGTTTCTGTACGCCGACCAGTTCTGCGTCGCCGATTTCCACCGCCAGGTCGCCACGAGCTACCATGACTGCGTCGGATGCCAGGATAACGGCGTCCAGTTGTTCGGGATTATGAACCAGGTCTGCGCGTTCGATTTTCGCCATCAGGCTGGCGTTAGAGCCTTCCGCCTTCAGCAGCGCGCGCGCTTCATGCATATCTTCCGGAGTGCGTGCGAATGAGACGGCGACATAGTCCGCGCCCAGTTTGGCGGCGGTCTTGATGTCTGCTTTGTCTTTATCCGTCAGCGCTTTGGCGGAAAGTCCGCCGCCTTTCTTGTTCAGGCCTTTGTTGTTGGAAAGTTTGCCGCCAATAACCACGCGGCAGATAATTTCCAAACCAACAACCTCTTCGACCAGCAGCTCCAGACGACCATCGTCAAGCAGGAGCGTGTCTCCGGCGGCGACGTCGTTCACCAACTGCTCATAGTCGATGCCGACGCGATCAATATCGCCGGCTTCTTTATCCAGGCGCGCGTCCAATACGAAGCGCTGGCCTGGCGTCAGAGTGACTTTGCCGTCGACAAACCGCGCGATGCGCAGCTTGGGGCCTTGCAGGTCGGCAAGAATGGCGACAAAACGATTTTGCTTGCGCGCGAGTTCGCGCACCAGTTCCGCACGGGCGATGTGCTCAGCGGCCTCGCCGTGGGAAAAGTTGAGCCGGACAACATCGACTCCCGCCTTGATAATGGATTCCAGCGCCTCAGACGAACTGGTGGCTGGACCCAGTGTGGCGATTATTTTGGTGCGACGTAACATATCTCTACCTCTCGTATGAACCGGATTATCTGGCGACCTTCATCAGAGCCAGCGTGTTGTCCAGCATACGGTTGGAGAAGCCCCACTCGTTGTCGTACCAAGCCATGACTTTTACATGGCGGCCTTTAACTTTGGTTTGGCCCGCGTCAAAGATGCTGGAGAACGCCGAATGGTTGAAGTCGGCCGATACCAGTTTCTCTTCGTTATAGTCGAGAATTGCTGATTTCGCAGCAGCTTCCCGCATGATTTGGTTGATTTCTTCTTTGCTGGTGTCTTTGCCCGCGATGAAAGAAAAGTCCACCAGAGAAACATTGATGGTTGGAACCCTCACCGCCATGCCGTCCAGTTTGCCTTCCAGTTCCGGCAGCACCAGGCCGATCGCCGCAGCGGCGCCAGTCTTGGTGGGGATCATGGATTGGGTCGCGGAACGTGCGCGATACAGGTCCGAGTGGTATACGTCAGTGAGTTTTTGATCGTTAGTATAAGAATGAATCGTGGTCATCAAACCGCTTTCAATGCCTACCGCAGCCTGCAGAGCCTGAGCGACCGGCGCCAGACAGTTAGTGGTGCATGAGGCGTTGGAAATAACCTGATGGTCCGCGCTGAGGATGTTTTCGTTAACGCCGAAGACCACTGTGGCGTCTACTTCAGTCGCGGGAGCGGAAATAATCACTTTCTTGGCGCCGGCTTCAATATGAGCCATGGCCTTGGGCTTGCTGGTGAAGAAGCCGGTGCACTCGTAAACCACGTCTACGTTCAGGGCTTTCCAGGGCAGCAGCTTGGGGTCTCTTTGCGCGCTGATAGAGATACGGTCGCCATTGACGGTCATGGACTCTTCGTCATGGCTGACTTCACCGGAGAACCGCCCATGAACTGTGTCATACTTGAACAGGTGAGCGTTGATGGCGGAGTCGCCCAAATCATTGATAGCGACTACCTGAATGTCTTTGCGATAGTTGTTTTCATAAAGGGCGCGGAGAACGTTGCGTCCAATGCGACCAAAACCATTAATAGCAACTCGAATCGTCATGCCAATCCTCCAGGTGGGGAATTTTTTGTTTTCACATGTAGTAAATATAACAAAATAATTTCTGGAATGGTACGGTCGTGTCGTGATTTTGATCAATTAATCTTGTAATATTACCAAATAATTGAGTTTTTCCTCGTCGGGCTTGGAGTTACCCGCGTATCAGCGCAGCCGCCCGGCGTTCAATTGGGACAAACAGACGAACATATAAAAGAGCGATCAGCTATGCACCCGACTGTAGACAGAGTTACCCGACGCATTATCGAGCGCAGCAAAGCCACCCGAGCAGCCTATTTGCAGCGCATGGAGAACCTGAAAAACAACAAGCCGCAGCGTAAAACGCTGGCTTGTGGCAATCTGGCGCATGGTTTCGCGGCCTGTACGCAGTCGGATAAAGATGTGCTGCGTTTGATGAATCAGGCTAACGTCGCAATTGTCTCCGCCTACAACGACATGCTCTCCGCCCATCAGCCCTACGAAACCTATCCAGAAGTGATTCGCAATGCAGTGCGGGATATGGGCTCCGTGGCGCAGTTCGCTGGCGGCGTGCCCGCCATGTGCGACGGCGTGACGCAGGGGCAGCCGGGCATGGAGTTGAGTCTGTTCTCCCGCGACACGATCGCCATGAGTACGGCGATTGCTCTCAGTCACAATATGTTCGACTCCGTCCTTTTATTGGGTATTTGCGACAAAATCGTGCCCGGTCTGCTGATCGGCGCGCTGAGCTTCGGTTACCTTCCTTCTATATTGATTCCCGCCGGTCCGATGCCATCAGGTCTGCCTAATAAAGAGAAGCAGCGCATTCGTCAGCTTTACGCAGAAGGCAAAGTGGGCAAAGACGAACTGCTGGAATCGGAAAGCCAGTCTTACCATAGTCCGGGCACCTGTACTTTCTACGGCACCGCCAACAGCAACCAGTTGCTGGTTGAAGTGATGGGCTTGCACCTGCCCGGCGCGGCGTTCACTCATCCCAATACCCCGCTGCGGGAAGCGTTGACCAAAGAAGCGGCGCAGCAGGCGGTGCGTTTGTCCGCCCCCAATGGCGGCACGCTGGGCATGGCGGATATGGTGGACGAGAAAACCATCGTTAATGCGTTGGTGGCCTTGCTGGCTACTGGCGGCTCCACCAACCACACCATGCACTGGGTGGCGATCGCTCGGGCGGCAGGTGTGATTATCAACTGGGATGATTTCTCGGAACTTTCCGACGTGGTTCCTTCGCTGACCCGGATCTACCCGAACGGTCAGGCGGACGTGAATGCATTTCATGAGGCCGGCGGCACGCCTTTCCTTATTAAAGAACTGCTGGGCGCGGGTCTGTTGCATGACGATGTGGAAACGGTGGTGGGTAGAGGCTTGAGCCGCTATGCGCAGGGCCCTGTGTTGCAGAACAATGAACTGGTCTGGAAAGACGCGCCGGCGGAAMCCCTCAACCCCGCCGTACTGAGCTCGGCGGCGGAGCCGTTCTCTCCCAATGGCGGATTGAAAGTGCTGTCCGGCAACCTGGGACGCGGCGTTATCAAAGTGTCCGCCGTTGCGGAAGAGCACTGGGTGGTGGAAGCGCCCGCGGTGGTGTTTGATGACCAAAACGACCTGGGTGACGCTTTCAGCAGCGGCAAACTGAATAAAGACTGCATTGTGGTCGTGCGTTTCCAGGGGCCGAAAGCCAATGGTATGCCGGAATTGCACAAGCTGACGCCCTATCTGGGCGTCTTGCAGGACCGTGGCTTCAAAGTGGCGCTGGTGACGGACGGACGCATGTCTGGGGCATCCGGCAAGGTGCCGGCGGCCATTCACGTATACCCGGAAGCCGCCAACGGCGGTCCGCTGGCGAAAGTGCGCGATGGCGATATGATCCGCCTGGACGCGCGCAGTGGCGTACTGGAAATATTGACGTCTGCGGAAGAGTTTGACGCCCGCCCATTGGCGACAGCGAATCTGAGCGCGAATGAACTTGACTATGGCCGCGAGTTGTTCGGTATGATGCGCCGTCAAGCCAGCCATGCGGAAGCTGGCGCGTCTAGTTTCTGGAGTAGCGTCGATGAGTAAAGCGCAATACGCCCTGGTGGGCGATATTGGCGGCACCAATGCGCGTTTCGCGCTGGTGGCCCGGGATAGTTTCGAACTGGAGCACATCCAGGTGCTTCCTTGTAATGATTACGCCAATCTGGATGAAGCGGTGCGGGATTACCTGGCCGGCCATCCCGAAGCGGAGGTTCATGAAGCCTGTATGGCGTTCGCCTGTCCGGTACATGGCGACACCATCAAAATGACCAACAATCACTGGACTTTCAACAAGGCCGACATGCAGGCCCGTCTGGGCTTTGACACGTTCAAATACGTCAATGATTTCACCGCCATGGCCCTGGGCACTCTGCACGTGACGGATGCGCACTTGCAGCAGGTGGGCGGCGGCGAAGGCAAACCTGGCGCGGCCAGATTAGTGATTGGCCCTGGTACGGGATTGGGCGTATCCGGTCTGGTGCGCACCATGACCGATTGGGCGCCGTTGTCCACCGAAGGCGGCCATGTCGATTTCGCGCCGACGGATGAAGTGGAAATCAGCGTGTTGCGAATCCTGAAAGAGCGTTTCGGACGGGTTTCCGTCGAGCGGATTCTGTGCGGTGAAGGCTTGTTGAACCTGTACCGCAGCCTGTGCGAGATCGACGGCGTGGAGCCTGCGCACACGCAGCCTTCGCAAGTAACGGAAGCCGCTCTGGCGAACAGCGACTTGATCGCTCATAAGACCTTAAAACTGTTCTGCGCCATTTTCGGACGCGTGGCGGGCAATGCGGCGCTGACTTTGGGCGCGCTTGGCGGCGTTTACGTGTGCGGCGGCATTATTCCCCGCTTTATTGAGTTTTTCCGCGACAGCGATTTTCGCCAGTGTTTTGAAGACAAAGGGCGGATGGGCGACTATCTGGGCGGCATTCCGGTCTACGTCGTGACGGAGACCTACACGGGCTTGCTCGGCGCTGCGGAAGCATTGAAAAACCAAGAGGTGCATTAGTAGTGACGGATCAAATTCGGGCTGAGCTGCAAGAAGCCCCTTTGGCGCTGGGAATGATGCGCCTGCTGGATTACCCGGAGCTTTGTCCTGCGCCAGCGTTAGCGGAGTGGATCGAGGCTCGCCTGGATCAGGGACTGAAGGTATTTGATCACGCTAATATTTATGGCGGCGGCGAGTGCGAGCGCCTGTTCGGCCTGGCGTTGCAAGCCGCTCCAGAGTTGAAAGAGCATGTGCGCCTGATTTCCAAGTGCGATATCGTCCCTCCCACTGAGGACGGCTCCTCTGATTTCGTGAAGCATTACAACACGGAAGCCGCCTATGTGATGGCTTGCGTGGATGACTCCTTGCGCCGCCTGCAAGTGGACAGCATCGATTGCTTTCTATTGCACCGGCCAGATCCGTTGATGCCGGTGGAAAATACGGCGCGGGTGCTGGAGGACCTGCTGATGGCCGGCAAGATCAAGTCCATCGGGGTGTCTAACTTTCTGCCCGAACACTGGCGTCTGCTGGCGGACCACCTGAATGCGCCTTTGCTGTGCAATCAGATAGAGCTTTCCCTGCTGGCGAACCAATCTTTGTTTGATGGAACCATGGACGCTCTGCGGCGGGACCAGGTGCAGACGATGGCGTGGTCTCCATTAGGCGGCGGCGGATTCTCGCGGGTTCCCGCGTTGGGTGACGCCTTGGCCGCCATGTCGGCGCAAACTGGCGTGTCTGAGACCGGATTAGCCTTATCCTGGCTGAAACGCATCCCCGGACGGCCATTGCCGGTATTGGGCTCTTTGCGTGAACCCCGCATTAATGACGCCTTGGCCGGGGTTGGCCATGAGATGTCTCGAACTGATTGGTATGCGTTGCTGGAAGCAGCTCGCGGCCACTGTGTCGCCTGATCCAGCGCCTTGCGTCAGTCTGACGTGAGGCTTATAGGCACCTTGATGCGGCCAGCGAACCCGTCAAGGCGCCTAACAAGTTGACCGCCATGTCCTTGTAACTCCAGTACTTCCCTGCATAGTTTTCATCGTAATACTCTTTTCCCGCGCCAAATGTCATGGCCACTCCTACGCTTAACGCCGCGCTTCCACAGTCGCTGCGAGAGCCGCTGTCCAATTGATCGGCGGCCGCCGCGGCGAGAGCGGCGGAGGCGGTAAAGTGGGCGATTTTGTCTTTGCCCAGCCAGTCGCTGGGATCTTCGCGCAATGCGGCGCAGCCGCCCAAGGTTAAGGTCAGCGTTAGCGCGAACAGAGGTCTTATGCAGTGGCCCATTTCACCGCCATGGCGCAATGCAAGTCTGTGGTGTCGTAGAGGGGAATGGCGCAGTTTTCCGGGCTGACTAATAGGCCGATTTCCGTGCAGCCCAGTATCACGCCTTCCGCGCCCTGGCCGGCCACTTCGTCAATGACGCGATAATAGAAGTCTCTGGACGAAGGCAGCAGCTCGCCCCGGCACAGTTCTTCATAAATGATCCGGTTGATTTCTTCCTGCTGCGCCGGTTCCGGTGTGATCACTTCAATACCGGTGGCGTCATAAATGCGTGTTTTGTAGAAGTCTAACTGCATCGTGTAGCGGGTGCCCAGCAGCGCGACTTTCTTATGGCCGTTGCGCTGAAGCTCGTCAGCGGCGGCATCGGCTATGTGCAGCAGAGGAATAGTGAGGCGACTCTCCACTTCCGGCGCGACTTTATGCATGGTGTTGGTGGCGATCAACATGGCTTGGGCGCCGGCGCGCTCCAGGCCAGCAGCGGCTTCCGCCAGCATGTCGGCGAGACTGTCCCAGTCCTGTTGCGCCTGCAGACGCTCAATGTCGGCGAAGTCAAAACTGTGCAGGAGAAGCCTGGCGGAGTGCAGGCCGCCCAGGGTGTCTTTAACTCCCTGATTGATGAGGCGGTAGTAGCTTTGGGTCGACTCCCAGCTCATTCCGCCCAGAATGCCCAGGGGTTTCATGGTCTGTTCCTTCTGGCGCAGGTTGATGATTTATAAACGGTTGAGTCACCACGCTAACGCCTGTGGCATTCTCTGGCAAGAGGATGCGCCCGCCAGCTTAAGCGTTTTGGCTTTGGGCGGGCTTATCAGGATCAGACTTCGCGATATTCCACTTTGTTGTCGTAAACCACCATGCGCGATTTGCCCGCCAACCAGGCGCGATCATAGGGCGAGATGAAGTAGACGCCGGTGATGAACAGGTAAAACACGCCAAACATGTAGGAGTAGGCGAAGGTGGCGATGCCGACGAACAATACGGCTGCGCCCATCAGATACAGCTTGAGTTCGCTGAGATCGGTGACGGTCGCCATCTGCAGCTGCTGCAGGATGATGAACAACTTGGTGGAGATGTAGACGGTTCCGGTGAAGACCAGGAACAAAAGGATGTTCGACCAAGTCACGCCGCCAAAAAGGAAATGAGCAGCGGAGAAAAATAATGAAACCTGGACCAATCGGGTAGGGGTTTTATCGCTTAATTGCATAACTGCGCTCCTTAGGCTCTGTTGATACTGCAAATACGCCCGATAAGTAAATTGGGATCGGTGGGGGGTAATGGTCATTCTAGACCATAAATTCCCCTTGGGGGGATTACGACTTGGTTATTAATCAGCGGCAATTTGTAAGGATTTTTAGCCGCTCCGACGGATGCGATGGGGCTCCATCGGAGGCGAATGGACAAGGAGGCGCTTAACGCCGGTTTTCTGCGGAGACGATGATGACGCGGTCGGCGCCCTGAGTGCGGGCGAATGCATAAGGCGCTTCGCTGAGCTTCTGATGCTGTCCCGCGCCAATGGCGGCATGCCGTTGGCGGAACTGGCCGATCTTACGCCAATGCGCGAGGATTGCGTCCACAGCGCCGGAGTCAATCTCCGCCCAGTTCATGTCGGAGCGGGTTCCCTGGCTGGGGTCAGAGCCGGTGGGGCCGAAGCGGCGCAGACTTTCGTCGCCGTAGTAAATCTGCACCGCTCCCGGCGCCAGCAACAGCGCAGCGGCGACACGCTTTTGCAGCTCCGGCGATTGCTTGGTCAGGGTGCTGAACAGCTGGGTGTCATGGGAGGAAATGTAGGTCATGACGTTGAATTCAGGGTCGCTGTTCAGCTTATCTGCGTAGCCGCGGTATACC
Source organism: Hahella sp. HN01 (assembly GCF_018986435.1). Classification (GTDB taxonomy): domain Bacteria; phylum Pseudomonadota; class Gammaproteobacteria; order Pseudomonadales; family Oleiphilaceae; genus Hahella. Next base: position 45,487 of record NZ_JAHMIN010000027.1, read on the forward strand.
GGCTCCAGATTGGACAGGCAGTCCGCTCCCTGGCGGGCGAACTTACGTTGAAAGTCGAAGTTGATCACCGCGTCGAAGCCGGCGTCGAAATAGGCGCTCTTGCTGACGTCATGAGGAAACACCTCGCCCACCATCCAGAAGGGGGCGTTAAATCCATCGGGAGCGCCGTGCTGATAGCGATATTCCGCCAAAGCGGCCGTCGCCTCCTGCTTTAACGTCAGCCAGGACGCTGGCTCCACATGTTTGACGGTGTCTACCCGAAATCCATCAAGGCCGTATTCGCGCACCCAGTGGGTGAGCCAGCTGACCAGATAGTCCCGCACTCTTGCGTTGGGAAGATCGCGGGCGCCCGTATCGGGTTTATTGCGTAAAAAGGCGGGTAGGGCGACAGTCTGGTCGGACTCGGTTTTAAAATCCGGCAGAAACGCCAGCGAGCCTTTGACGGGATCGACGCCAGCGTTGGGCGGACTGTCGTAATTATAAATGCCCGCCCGCACCCAGTCGCGGCCCCACCAGTCCGCCCATTTGTCGTGGTCGTAATTGATGTTGGCGTGATAGCCGTGGAAGTTTTCATTGCCGCTGGGTTTCCAGTCGCCCCAGCGTGGCGGCAGGTATTGTTCAAAACCGTCGAACAGGCCGCCGAAGCTGAAATCCTGCATATCCTGCAGGGTGGCGTAGCCGGGGTGGTTCATCACGACGTCGAACAACACCCGAATGCCTCGCTTGTGGGCCTGTTCAATCAATGACTTCAGCTCCGCCTCCGTGCCCATGTTGGCGTCCAGGCGTGTGAAATCAAGGATGTAGTAGCCGTGATAGCCATAGTGGCGGAAATCGCCGCGATCGCCGCCGCCGACCCAGCCGTGGATCTGTTCGAAGGGCGGCGACACCCACAGCGCGCTGACGCCCAGGGATTGCAGGTAGTCGAGTTTGCCGATAAGGCCGGCGAAGTCGCCGCCATGGAAGGTTCCGATCTCCTCTGCGCCGTCCGCCTGGCGTCCGTAACTATGATCGTTATCCGTACGTCCGTTGGCGAAGCGGTCAGTGAGAGCGAAATAGACGGTGGCGTTGTCCCAGGTAAAGGGTTGTGGAGTGGCTGTGTCCGCCTCAAGCAGCATCAAGCCCTCGCTGTCGGCGGCGGGCGTCAAACTGATTTTGCCGTCTATGACTTGGGCGCGCCGACCGGAGTAGAAGTCGCGCACCCATTCGCCATCTTTGAATACCGGCGCGACCTGAATGGTTTGCGCTTCGGTTGCGGGCGCGCAAACCCCGACGACTGTGGCGTTGGCGTTCGTCTTTGGTATGGCGGTCTGCTTGGGCGTGACGCGTTTGCTGACGCGGAAATGCGGCTCATCCCCCTGATTCAGCAAAATCTGGTAGACGCCGGCGGTTTCTATTTGCAGGATGTAGTCCCCATGCAGATCCGGCTCCAGACTCACCTTGCGATACAGCTTGATGGCGTCCTCCGGCGCGTCGGCGTCGCCAAAACGTAAATGGTACTGGCCAGGCTCGAACTCGCCGTAGGCCAGCTTCTGGTCAGCGCTGGGGGTTTCAAAACGCAGCGCCACCGGAGACGCTCCGTCTATATTGACCCAGCTTGCCTGAGGCCCGGCTGTCGGCTGATTGGCGCAAGCGGTGAGGAGCGTCGATAGATACAGGGCGGGTAGCAGAACACGGGGTCTGGCCATGTTGGAAACCTCTTGTTTTATTCTTGGATGGGCGGACCAGGCGACGTTCAGACGTCTTTAACAGACCCTAATGGAAGCAGAATAGACGGCGGGAGAGTAGGTGGAATTAGGGGGAGGAGTCTACTCCCCCCCTATACGCCTATGGGATTAAAAATAGGGATGATGCGGATCTTACTCATATGGCGGAGTATCCCTAAACACATAATGCCCCCACATGGCTTGTGGACAACAACAATAACCCACAGAGAGGTAATACAATGAAAGCTTGGCAAAAGCTTGTCGGCTCAGTCGCAGCCTCATTGCTAGTGTCGGCCGGAGCGGTTTCGAGCGCGCATGCCGATATAGAAGAAGGGAAACTGGTTGTCTGGATAAATGGCGACAAAGGTTACAACGGACTACAGCAAGTCGGCGATTGGTTTGCGAAAGACACCGGCATCGAGGTGAGCGTCGCCCACCCTGATAATGTCACCGATAAATTTCAACAGGCCGCCGCTACCGGCAACGGGCCTGATATTTTCATTTGGGCTCACGACCGTTTTGGCGAGTGGGCGAAGTCCGGTTTGATCTCTCCGCTGAATCCTTCCAAGAAAATCAAAGACGAAACCGTCGATTTCACTTGGGACGCGGTGAGCTGGAACGGCAAAGTCTATGGTTATCCTATCGCGCTGGAAGCAGTTGGTCTGATCTACAACAAAGATCTGGTCCCCACGCCCCCCGCTACATTTGAAGACGTCATGGCGCTGGACAAGAAACTGGCGGCGGACGGCAAGCGCGCCATTCTGTGGGATTACAACAACACCTACTTCTCCTGGCCTCTGTTCGCCTCCAATGGCGGCTACCCCTTTAAAAAGAACGGCGCAGGCTATGACGTCAAGGACACCGGCGTAAACAACGCAGGCTCCAAGTCCGCGGCGAATCTGATCAAGCAGTTGATCGATCAGGGCATGATGCCGAAAGGCGCTGACTACGGCGTCATGGAGTCCAAGTTCAACAAGGGCGAAGTGGCCATGATGATCAATGGTCCCTGGGCCTGGGGCAACCTGAAGAAGAGCGGCATCAACTTTGGCGTGGCCATGATTCCTTCCGTCAACGGCGAGCCCGGCAAACCCTTCACTGGCGTCCTGGCGGCGGCGGTCAACTCCGCCAGCCCGAACAAAGAGCTGGCGATCGAGTTTATCGAGAACTACATGCTGAACCTGAAAGGTCTGAAGATGGTGAACGACGACGTGCCTCTGGGCGCGGTGGCCAACAAGGCCTTCATGAAGGAGTTGTCCGCAGATCCTAATATCGCCGCCACCTTCAAGAACGCGGAAATGGGCGAGCCCATGCCGAACGTGCCTGAAATGGGCGCTTTCTGGTCCTCCATGGGGCCTGCGCTGCAAAACATCACGTCTGGCAGACAGAGCGTGGATGAGGCGTTGGACATGGCGGCGAAGCGCATCATTCGCTGATGCGGCCGCTCGGGCTCATGGACGGGCCCACGCCTGATCGGCCTCGCCGACAGGGTAGCGACCTTTTTCCGGCGACGCCGGAACAGCACGACCATTATTGATCAGACGTAGCAATAGGGGCTATATACATGCTAACTCACGCCCTTTCGTCACCTGTTGTAGATAACAAGCGACCCATGACAAAAGCAGTTTTCAAGTGGGCGGCGGTCGGAGCCGTACTGTTATTGGCTCTATATTTGACTGTCGCACTGTACGCCCAGAACCAGATCGCCTTCGCGCTGCTGTTTCTGGTGGTAATCGGTTCGGCCGCTTATATCTTCAGCAGTCCGAAAGCTTATGCACACCGCTATATTTATCCCTCCATCGCCGGCATGGTGGTGTTTATTATTTTCCCCCTGTTGTACACCGTCGGCATAGGTTTCACTAACTACAGCGCCAGTAACCTGCTGTCTCAGGAACGGGTGCTCGAGCAACTGCTCAGCCAGCGTTTTCAGACTGGCGAAGAAAGATACGATTTCAAGCTCTATCCTACGGACGACAAATTTGTCATGCGCTTGGAGAGCCCTGCGGGACAAAGCTGGGCGTCCGCGCCATTCAGCTTCAGTGAACTGCAGAATAGCGCGTTGGCGGTGGCCCCGGTTGAACAGACGGCCCCGGATAGCCAACCGCTGGGGATCAAAGACGTCATCAAGCTGAAAGAAGACCTGAAAAGTCTGTCCGTCAATCTGGAAGGCGGGGCTTCGTTAAGCCTCGCCGGACTGCGCAACTTCGCGCCCATGCAGTCGTTGTACGGCCTGCGTGACGACGGCAGCCTGGTGAATCAGCAGACTGGCGTGGTGTATGCGCCGAATCAGGATATCGGTTTCTACGAAGGCCCGCAGGGCGAAACCCTGTCTCCGGGCTGGACCGTCACTATCGGCTGGGACAACTATGTGCAGGTAGTTACCGACTCCAGCATCCGTGGGCCTTTCATTGAGATCTTCGTGTGGACGCTGGCGTTCGCCACCATGACGGTGCTGTTTACTCTGGCGGTAGGTCTGGTGCTGGCGAATATCCTGCAATGGGATCAGCTCAAGGGCAAAGGCTTCTATCGCATGATGCTGATCCTGCCTTATGCCGTGCCCGCCTTTATTTCCATTCTGGTGTTCAAAGGGTTGTTCAACCAGAATTTCGGTGAGATCAACCTGGTGCTGGAGAACCTGTTCGGCGTGCGTCCGGACTGGTTCAGCGATCCCGCGCTGGCGCGCACCATGATTCTGATCGTCAACACCTGGCTGGGTTATCCCTACATGATGCTGTTGTGCATGGGATTGCTGCAGGCGATTCCCCGTGATCTGTATGAGGCCTCCGCCATGGACGGAGCCACGCCGCTGGATAACCTGTTCCGCATCACCTTGCCGCAGATCATCAAGCCGTTGATGCCTTTGTTGATCGCCAGCTTTGCATTCAACTTCAACAACTTCGTGTTGATCGCTCTGTTGACCGGCGGCGCGCCGGATATTATCGGCGCCACGACGCCGGCGGGCACCACGGATCTATTGGTCAGTTACACCTACCGCATCGCTTTCCAGGATTCCGGGCAGAATTTCGGTCTGGCGGCGGCTATCGCTACGGCGATCTTCATCCTGGTGGGTTCGCTGTCGCTGATCAACCTCAAGTTGTCCAAGATAAAGGTATAGGAGCGTTATTATGGCGATGGTGCAGCCGCGTTCAGTGCGCTATCGGGTCTGGGCGACCCACTTTGGACTGCTGTGTTTTATCGGGATCATCCTGTTCCCGTTGCTGATGGTGGTGTCGATCTCCTTCCGCACCGGCAACTTCGCAACCGGCAGTCTGCTGCCGGAGCATCCCTCTCTGGAGCATTGGTCGCTAGCCCTGGGCATTCCCTATACCCAGGCGGACGGCACGGTGCTGCAGCCGCCGTTCCCGGTGTTGTTGTGGCTGTGGAACTCCATCAAGATCGCGGTGATCTCCTCCGCGCTGATCCTGTTGCTGTCCACTACCAGCGCTTATGCGTTCGCCCGTCTGCGCTTCAAGTTCAAGGGCGTGATTCTGAAGTCCATGCTGATCTTCCAGATGTTCCCGCCGGTGTTGTCGCTGGTCGCGCTGTACGCCTTGTTCGATCAGATCGGCAACCACGTGAGCTGGCTCGGCATCGACACCCACGGTGCGGTGATTCTTGCTTCGCTGGGGGGCATGGCGTTGCATATCTGGACCATCAAAGGGTATTTCGAATCCATTGACCGCTCGCTGGAGGAGGCCGCCATTGTGGACGGCGCCACCACCTGGCAGGCGTTCCGCTACATTCTGCTGCCGCTGTCGGTGCCCATTCTTGCGGTGGTGTTTATTCTCGCTTTCGTGATGAACATCATGGAGTACCCGATCGCCTCCATCCTGCTGTTGGATGTGAACAACCTGACCCTGGCGGTGGGCGCTCAGCAGTATCTCTATGAGCAGAACTATTTGTGGGGAGATTTCGCGGCGGCGGCGGTGCTGTCCGGGCTTCCCATCACGCTGATTTTTCTTTATTGCCAGAAATGGATTGTGGGTGGACTCACTGCAGGTGGGGTGAAAGGGTAATCGCGCAATCATCCTCTCGTCTTCCAAATTATTCCTTGCGCGTACCCGGCCAGACGGCCGGGTCTTTTTTTGTGCGCCAGTCGAGTTTTTCGAACTGGGTCTGAGTATTCCTCTCCCGCTGTGATAAATTGAATCTCCTGATAAGGAGATTCCCTAATGTTCCCGCGAATTTCGTTAATTATCGCAGCTTTATCCCTGACCGCCGGACTGGGCGGCTGTTCCGCGTTTTCCAAACTGCCAGACTATATGGCGAAAGAAGACGGTCGGCCCCATGGTTATTCCGAGATCGCGTTGCCGGAAGGGGGTTATCAGGTCAGTTACGAAACCTACAAGAAATATGAATTGGTCGAAGTGGAAGAGCTGGCCATTCGGCGCGCCGCAGAGTTATCGGTAGAGCAGGGCGCCAAGGGGTTTGATGTCGAGAATACCCTGTGCTTCAAGGAATACCAGTTCGATAACGTGCCGGAGCAAAGCGCGTCCGGGCGTACTGTCACGCTGGCTTCGGCGGCGGGTCCTGTCTCGGTGCCGGTGGATGAACCCAACTTCCCCGGTTATACCCGCACCTTCGAGGTCAGGAAGTGCTTACTTAAAATCAAGTTGTTGCAGGATCTGGAAGTTCCGGACGAAGGGGGCGGCGCAAGTTGACGCTGTCGCATTCGTCACGGGTGAATAAGGGACTGGCGTCGGCGAAATGTCATCAATTGGAAATGGGAATGTTCCATAGTTAAATCATTTGACGTTTTGCCACTTTTGTTCCAGATTTGTATGCATTGTGCGCAGGCGCGAGAGCGGGCCTGCAACCGAATTAGCCAGCGGTTGGCTAGTCACTGACGATAATTGGAGCGTTTGGTTTTCGTCAGTGTGATTGCTACAGGCGCTCGTGACAAATAATGAGATGGTGAGATGAATATTTATGTTGGAAACCTGTCCTATCAGGTAACAGAAGACGATTTGCGGGAAGCGTTTGCGGCCTATGGCGATATCAGCAACGTCAATATCATCCGCGACAGAGATACCGGCCAATCCAAAGGATTCGGCTTCGTAGAAATGTCCGATAACGGGCAGGCGGAAGAGGCCATTCAGAAGCTTAATGAAAGCAATCTGAAAGGCCGTAACATGAAAGTTAACGAGGCTCGTCCCCGGGAAGAAAAGCCAAAGCGTAATTTCAGACCTCGCCACTAATTTGTCATTGTAAGGAAAATAACCGTTCACCGGCTTAGCCGGGCGGCGATTTTTATTCCTTGCTGAGCGATGCTTTGTAGCAGCCGCTTCCGTTCGCCCTGAACGGAAATTGTGCCGCTAAGCGCGCCTTTGCTTTTCCAAACCCGGCTTTACGCCGGGTTTTGGCGGTTTTCTTTGTGTCGGTGAAAACGTCGGATCGTGGCTAATGTTTATTCTGCGTCAGCGGAGAAAAACAGCGTCGACGGATAAGGCGGCTTAAATCCGAACCTCAGGAAGCGTAAAGCGGGTGAGCGCCAGGATCAGCGTGTCTGCGTACAGGCTTTCGCGGCTGAGCAATTCTCGGGTCAGCAGTCCGATTGCGCCTGTCTGTTGCTTGCTGTTCTGCGTTCCAAATAACCGGTCGTTGGCTTCTCCCAGCTCCATTCCCTGATCCATCATTTCGACGACGGCTTGCGGTAGCGGCAGCGCTGCTGAACGCGCGTAACTGATATCGTCCCCGTGTCCCACCGCCACCCAGGCGACCGCGAACAGTTGGGAGCGAATCCGGTCGACGCCGCCTTCAAAGCTCACCCAGTAGTCGGCTGAAGGATGCGCTTCCCGCGCCGCCTGCACCCGGTTCAGGGCGCCTTGCAGGGTTTCGTCGTCGGTGAGGGGCTGAGAAGCGACGCCGGATTCGGTTCCGGCGCCGACGCAGTGAATCTGCGAATCGGGAAAACAACGACTGAAGCCGTTGCGCGCCGCATTGACTTTAACTGGATTGACGGAGGCTACGATGACTTCCATAGACATCTCTCTGTTGCAACAAAATCGCAATTAAAACTTGTTGGTTTGCGGCGAATCAAGCCATATATTCTGTTTAGTGACATTCTTGCCAGGGAGAGCAATACCAGCCTGGGATACCACAGTAAGCATCGCGAAGGAGAGATTATGCAGCAGTCCCATATCAAGAACAGGTTGTCCGAGCAACTGACCGAACTCATCACCCGTCTGGAAGAGATCACCCGCGATCTCACCTCGGAGCACTCTGCGGACTCAGCGGAGCAGGCGCAGGAGCGGGAGAACGACGACGTGCTGAACGCGCTCAAAGTTGAGACGGAAATTGAGATCAATCAGGTGAAAAAGGCCCTGCAACGGTTACAGCAGGGTGAGTATGGCGTCTGTGCCGCATGTGGGGAAGATATTCCCGAGTCCCGCCTGCAGGTGTTGCCTTTCGCAGAGCTGTGCGTCAGTTGCGCCAGCAAGTCTGAATAACCACCTCTCCGGCATTACTTCCTATGACTCCAGGCTGAACTGCTCCAAAGCGCGGTTCAGTTCTTCAGGAGGCAGTTTCATCATTTCGGATATTTGCTGGATCAGCTGTCGATTCCCTGGATTAACCCGCAGACCCTGATGGAAGATGTCATTGGTGGTGAAGATGGCGTTGTCGATAATCGACATGATGGAGTGTTCCTGTTCTTCCGATAACCCCAGTGTATTCAGGGCGAACACCATCTGTTCGGCGGCGTTTTCCGTGGCGCTGATAATTTGGTCCGCCACGTCGGCATAGCGCTTGTCGATTTCGTCCAGCACCGTCTCGGCTTTGGACGTCAGTTGTTTGAGAATCTCCACCTGAAGTTCCGTGGTGCGGCGGTCATCCAGCGCTTTCACCCGGCTGTCCATTCCCTGCACCAGGTAGAACAGGTTGTCGCGCAGACGTCCGCAGCGTTTATCGTCACCCAGCGGCATGTTTTTCACCAGCAGCGACACTTGGTCGAAGTTGATGAACAGGCGGCGTCCGGCGGCATGCAGGCGCCCCGCGTCCTGGAAATGTCGCAGCAGACGGCTTTCCAGATCCCGGGAGAGGCCGTTGGGCTCCATGTTTTTTTCTTCGAAGCGCCCGCGAATCTGCAGACTGCAGCGCACGTCGTAATTATTCAGCGCCTGAAACAGGCGTTGTCCCAGCTCGTCGAAGTTATTGCAGTCGGCGGAATCCAGTAGGAAGTTGATATTGACGCCCATATCGCCGCTGTCGGTCATGGCGGACATGGCGACGTCGTGGGTGAATTGCAGTTGCGACTTGAGCTGGCGGTTGGCGATCAGGTTGATGATGGCCTTGTTGATGCGGGCGATAAACTCTTCCGACGGCGTGTTAGTGGGGATGACGTCGTCCGCGCCGGAGTTGAACAGCGCAATGGTGTCTTCGACGCTATTGTCGGAGGTCAGGCATATCAGAGGGGTGTCGCCGATCTGGGTGTCCTGGCGCAACATGCCGAGAGTCATTTGCGCCTCTTTCAGCGGTTGCTCCACACAGAGAATGATCGCATGCCATTGGCCATCGTTGATCTTTTCAATGGCGTCGTGCAGTTCGCTTTGTTGCAGTTCCAGTAGGCTCAGGCTGGCTGTCTGCAGGGGCTCGGGCAGCGATCCTATGACCAGACCTGCGTATTTCAGACCCATATGAAACTCCTTGCCGATGATCCGTATTCCGCTTTTTCGCATGGTTATTCCAGAAGCATAGCGCATTTTTCCGGGTTGGCTGTGATGCTCCGACGTTGATCCCGGGAACCCCGGTTTATTTTGATCAGGGTCTATTTTTTAAACGGCGGCGGCAGGTTGTTCTATAGTTATTAAATCCATTTCTAACAGCTTTCCTGGAATCCTATGCTTTCAATGACACAGAACCTCATGGCGAAAGACCCAATTGTGTTGGCTGCCCTGGGAACAGGACTGGCGACGCTTTGCGCCGGCTGGTTGACGTCGGGATTGCTCTCCGCTGGACTGTTCACCGCCTCCAGCCTGTCATTTTTCGCTTCCTGCCTGATTTCCGACGGCAAGCAGAATGAAAGCAAAGGAGAAGAGGAGCGACAGCGACAGAGCAGCGAGCGTGATTTCCAGAGCGCGGTTAAGGAAATCGACAATTACGCCAATGGACAGTTGGCTTCCATCAGCTCAGATAATCGCGATCTGGCGGACACGATCAGTAACAACATTGAGTTATTGGGGCAGGCGTTCGTTTCTTTGAGTGAGCTGGCCAACCACCAGAACGAGTTGGCCAAAGAAATCTTCGAACGGATGAAGGGTAAAAAGAACGACCCCAAGAAAGGCGGTAAAACCGGCGGAAAGAATGAAATCGGCGATGACAATATCAGCATCGAGTTTTTCGCCAAGTCACTGGATCAGGTTATCGGGACCTACGTTGACCTCTTGGTCAGCGTCAGTGAGAAAAGCGTCAATGCCGTGCATCGTATTGAGGATATGGTGACTCACATCGACCAGATGTTCTCACTGCTGGGCAATATTCAGGAAATCGCCGACCAGACCGACCTGCTGGCGCTTAATGCGGCCATTGAAGCGGCGCGGGCGGGAGAGGCCGGACGTGGCTTCGCGGTGGTGGCGGACGAAGTACGGCGCCTGTCGCGCACCTCCAGCGACCTTAACACTCAGATAAAGGGCAAGGCCAACGAAACCAAAGACGCGATTAGTAAAGTGCGGGCGATTGTCGGGGATGTGGCTTCGCTGGATATGAAAGATGCGCTCAATGCGCGCAGCTACATCGACCAGATGCTGCATACCATGCGGGAAGTCAATGATGAAGTGAACGACGCCGTGGGCCGCATGACCCAGCTTACCAAGGAAATCAAACAGTCTGTGGACTCCAGTGTGCGCGGTCTGCAGTTTGGCGATATCGCCATGCAGACCTGCGGCCGCATGTTGAGACGGTTGGAAACGCTGAACAACGCGATGCTTTTGCAGTCGGAAGTCTGCGGCAAAAGCGCCCAACATGCGGATATCGGCAAGATCAGACAACGTTTGGACTCCCTGCACAATGACACCAGCAAGCATGGCTCCGCCAAGGCGGCGGAATCCGGCGCCGATATAGAGCTATTTTAATTTAGAGATCCGGTTCGGGGCCTGAGTTGACGGGTCCAAAACGCCGGCGAGCGCGTAGAAGGAATTATCCGCAGGCAAACGGCGTGGCCATGTTTGTCTGCACGCGACAGGACCTGGGCAGATCGGGTTCTGTCACCCGCGGCTTGTCGCCGCGCAGGCGCATTTATGCGTCTGGTGATTAACATGACGACGATGTCGCCTGGTTAATCCGTCAGATCAATCTCAGGGAACAGGGCGTTATGACAATAGAAACCAAAGTCACCTCAGACGGTTCCGCCGTCACTATCTACATTCGCGGACGTTTCGATTTCAGCGTGGTGAACCAGTTCCGGGAAGCCTACGAGGCTCACAAGCAAAAGAAGCATTTCTACATCGATATGCGCCAGACTGAGCACATGGATAGCTCGGCGCTGGGCATGCTGTTGAATATGCGCAGCTATCTGGGCTCCGATGCGGTCAAGATTGAAATCGTCAATTGCTCCCCCGGCATTCGCAAAATTCTAGAGATAGCGAAATTTGACAAGAAGTTCGCCATTAGCTGAGCTCGCGCGGCTTTGTGAGGGGGATCGGTATGAATATTCTGGTGGTGGACGACGATATGTACAGTCGTCAGCTCATGGGGTTCGTATTGGAGGAAGGCGGCCACAAATGTGAGTTCGCGGAGTCCGGCGAGCAGGCGCTGGAGATCTGGCGCAAGCAAGGCGCGGATGTGGTGCTCATGGACGTGCTGATGCCGGGGATGAATGGCTACGAAGCGGCGCGCATCATCAAGGAGGAGGCGGGACAGGATCATATCCCTATCGTATTTCTGACCGCGCTGGATGATGACCGGGCCCTGGTGGAGTGCCTGTCCATCGGCGACGACTTTCTTGGCAAACCGGTTAACTTCGTCACCCTGCAGGCGAAAATCCGCGCCCACTCGCGCACCCTGGCGCTGAACCGGCAGGTGGTGGAGCAAAACCGCGAATTGGCCTATTTCCACACCAAGGTGCAGGCCGAGCACGAGATGACCCAGCACATCATGACCGCAGCGCTCAAACTCAGCGCCAAGGATGTGTATGGCGTTCGCTACCACTGCACCGCGCGCTCCACGTTTAATGGCGATCTGGTTTTGCTGAAAGAGAAGCGAGACGGCGGCGCTTATGTGCTAGTCGGGGATTTCACCGGGCATGGATTAGCCGCCTCGGTGGGCTCTATTCCTGTGGCGCAGGCGTTCAGCACCATGTGCGAGCGTAATCTTTCGGTGAGCGAGATTTCTCTGGAACTGAACAAAATCCTCAAGCGATTTCTTCCTCCCACCATGTTCTTCGCCGCCTGTATGCTGGAGATTAACCCTACCCGCAGCAAAATCGAGGTATGGGCCGGCGGGCTTCCTGACGCCTTTATCGTGAGCGGTGACAACAAGATTCGACGCACTATTCATTCCGCCCATATGCCTCTGGGAGTGATGGATATGGACGAGTTTGAATCCTGGACGGAAGTGATCTCCGTTACTCCACAGGATCGTCTCTATATCTACACCGACGGCATTACTGAATGTCCCAATATCGCTAACGAAATGTTTGGCGAGGAACGTCTGCGCGAAGTGTTGGAATCCGGTAAGGACAATCTGTTCGACGCCTTGATCGGGGCGGTGCATGAGTTCAACGACGATCCGGATTTACAGGACGACTTGTCCTTGGTGGAGCTGAAATGCGCGCCGCCGCCTGAGTCGATATGCGCCGACGCGCCGGACCAGGAGACAAAGGACGATGAGACCTCTCCCAAGTCCAATCTGCCGGAGTTTCATTTGGAGCTGCATTGGGGGCCGGATCAACTGCGCGATTCCGATCCGCTGATGATTTTGCGTCAGTGGCTGGGCAGTCACGCGGTGGTGCGTAATAACAAGGAAGTCGTGTTCATGGTGTTGGCGGAGCTGTTCAACAATGCGTTGGAACATGGCGTATTGGGATTATCGTCATCGCTGAAAGACGAAGAAGAAGGCTTCGACCGCTACTACCAGGAACGTGGCGCCCGTCTGCAAAAACTGGAGGACGGTTACGTCAGCCTGCAGGCGCATTTATCCAACACCCGTCCGGCGCGCATGATGGTGAGGGTCAGCGACAGCGGGCCCGGTTTCTCCATCAAAGTGGAGGATCTGGACTGCAATGACGAATCCTTCGGCCGTGGTTTGCCACTCATCAAAGCCTTGTGCTCAGAGTTTGAACTGGACGGAGAAAACTCCACCGTCAAAGCGCTGATCGAGTTGGATTGAGCGCGCCGGGGCGACGGGAATGTCGCCTCAACGGTTAGCGGTGCGCAACGCCGAGCCCACTTCCAGTTGCTCCAGCCAATCCAGGAAGCGTCCCACGTCGTCGTCTTTGAAAATGCGTCCATGCTGCGGCGCCATGTACTTGATATCCAGCCGCCGCACCCGGGCGACCCAATCATTCTTGGCGGTATTGGACGGCATCCAGCGCTTGTGGAACAGCTCCATATAGCGGGTGTGCTCCTTGAAATTTTCCACGAACAGCGGCGGTTGTCCCGGCTCCAGGGAGGCGCCGATATCGCCGCTCATCAGAATCTTGAGCTCTGGATCGTAGACGTTGAAGTTGCCGGAAGAGTGCATGTAGTGGGCGGGAATCAGCTGCAGATTGACGCCGTCCAGCTCCAGCACGCCGCCGTCATCCGGCAGGGCGACGTATTCGATATGGCTCATGCCGAAATGGCGGATGAACCCTTCCCACAGCCAGGGCGCATGCAGTCGCGCCTTGGGCAGCGCCTGATCCCAGAGTCCCAGCGAAGAAATGATATCGGGGTCCTGATGGGAAGCAAACAAATCGGTGATCTCATGGATCGGCGCCCAGTCCAGCGCGCACGCCAGCATGGCGGAAAACAGCTCGATGCCGCCAGGCTCCAGTATCAGCAAGCGGCGGTCGGTGCGCACCATGTATTGATTGGTGTCGATGATTTTTTGGGGTTTGCCTGTGTCTCGGCCGCAAATAATCCATTTATGGCGTTTGCCCTGCCATAGCGCTTCAGAATGCATGGACGCTGCTCTCCACCTGTCTGCTACAGGAAACGCCAGATCGCGCGCGTTTCCCATTGTTGTCGTTCAATGCCTGCTGTGTTCTGAGGCGGGTTGGCGTCAGGTCAGCAGGCCCATCAGACGCAGACCGATTGCAATACGTTCGCTGATGCGTTCGGCTGCGTTTTCTATATTCTCAGCAATAGTGAACAGGGATTCCTGAAAGGGTCCCGCCCGGGACGCCTCGATACGACAGTTGGCGACGATGGACTTGAGGGCGCGGGTGCAATCCCTGATCTCAGTCAACAGTTTGCGCACGCTGCGATAATAACCGTTGGTTTCTTCTTCCAGTTGCGCCTGGTCTCTCAGATTGCGCTGAAGAATCTCCCGCAATTCTTCCGACTTCGCCTCATTGGCGCGCATGGATCTGTTCAGCGCTGACGCAAATTTCTGCTGGTTCATCAGTTTGACGGCGCTGCGTGACAGCTCCCTGGAGGCGGCGCCGATATCCGCGGCGCACACCATGCTGCGGGAGGCGATTTCTTCAATGAATTGCGTGATGCCGCTGAAACCCTGCCCCCATTCCCCTGCGCGGGCGGTGATGGCCTGGGCGTTTTTGGAGGAAATGGCGATGAGTTTGGCGTAGTGAATGGTGCTTTTCAGTTCGCTGGCCAGTGTCGCCGAGGCGACGAAACGGGGAATGGAACGGCCTTCGTACTGACGCACAAGATCGTCAATGTCTTCCTGTTTCAGCACATTGAGTTCAGCCATTGTCGCGGATCGTCCGTTCCTGATCTTTTCTTCAATTAAAGCGGAAGTTTTCGCTTTTACAACTCGCAGAGCCTGATGGCGAAGGCTTTCGCGTCCCTTTCGCGAAAGCGATGCGTCTCGCGTTCTTTGCCCCTGTGATTTTTAAATATGCTGCTATGCTTTTATTTCAGGTTCCGGTTAAGTTTTGAGCCGCTATTCTGTTTGAGCCGTATAAGACAGTAATCTGGGTTAGTTCGGGAAACCTGACCGGTTTATTGCGCACAATCAAAAAAAGTGTTGGGGACTATATGGCAAAGATACTCGCAGTGGATGACTCCGCCTCCATGCGCCAGATGGTGACGTTCACACTCAAGGGAGCCGGATACCAGGTGGACGAAGCCGCCAACGGCCAGGAAGCGCTGAGCAAAGCGAAGTCCGGCAAATATGATCTGGTGATCACCGACGTCAATATGCCTGTCATGGACGGCATCTCCCTGATCAAAAACCTTCGCGCGGAAGGGGCCTACAAATTTACCCCATTACTCATGCTGACCACCGAGTCTGGTGCGGACAAAAAAGCGGAAGGCAAAGCGGCGGGTGCGACCGGTTGGATCGTCAAACCATTCAACCCGGATCAACTGGTCGCCACAGTAAAAAAAGTCTTGGGATAACCGGCTTGACGCCGGCTTAGGAGAGTCGCATGAGCATGGATCTCTCTCGCTTTCATGATGTCTTTTTTGAAGAAAGCTTTGAAGCAGTCAACACCATAGAGGCGAGCCTCTTGGAAGTGGATCTTGACGCGCCAGACCCTGAATCGATCAATAACATTTTTCGCGCCGCCCACTCCATCAAAGGGGGGAGCGCCACCTTCGGTTTTTCTCAGGTGGCGGCTTATACCCACGTGATGGAAAACCTGCTCGACGAAGTTCGCGCCGGCAAACGCCGTTTGACCCAACCCATTGTGGACGTGTTGCTGGAGTCCGTGGACGCGCTGCGCCTGTTGCTGTCCTCCGCCAAAGCCGGCGAGGACATTCCCGAAGAAGAATTCGCCCAGCATAAATCCAAGCTGGAAGCCATATCCAAGGATCAATCGTCATTAACGACCGCCACTGCGTCCTCAACCAGCGACTCAAGCGCCCCCGTGGCGGAATCAGCCAGCGGAGACGATGGCGTCGCCGGCTGGCGCGTGGTGTTCACCCCGCACAAGGAAATGATGCAGCGGGGCAACGACCCTTTGCGTCTGGCGAAAGAAATTGCGTCTCTGGCGGAAGGCGACGCAGAGATCGAATGCGACATCAGCACGCTGCCGGACTGGGAACACTTTGAACCGCTGAACAGTTATCTGGGCTGGACTGTGAGGCTGCGTCAACCGGTGGAGAAAGCCGCTATCGACGATGCTTTCGCCTGGGTCGAGAACGAGTGCGACATGGCCATCGTCCCCATACCTAAAGCCCAATCGGCGCCGCCGCAACCCCAGCATGAAAAGCCCTCTGAGCCTGCCGCCTCAGCGGCGGAATCAGTGCAAACAGCGGAGAAAAGCGCTGCGCCCGCCGCCAAACAAGCCAAGCCCGCTGCGGTGGCGGAAAGCCAGTCTATCCGCGTCGACCTGGACAAGGTGGATGCGCTGATCAACATGGTGGGCGAGCTGGTCATCACTCAATCCATGTTGAACATGTTAAGCGAGGATGAAGCCTTGCAGGGCATGGAGAAACTGCTGCAGGGACTGACCCAGTTAAAGCGCCAGACCCGGGCGTTGCAGGAAGGCGTCATGCAGATCCGCATGCTGCCGATCTCCTTCTGCTTCAATCGCTTTCCGCGCATGGTGCGGGATTTGAGCCGGCAGCTAGGTAAAGATATTGAACTGATGCTCAGCGGAGAGAATACCGAGGTCGATAAAACGGTCATTGAAAAGATTACTGATCCTCTGGTGCATCTGGTGCGCAACAGTGTCGACCACGGCATTGAAAACCCGGCTGATCGCGTCGCCAAGGGCAAGCCCGAACATGGCTCTGTGTACCTGCGCGCCTATCATCAGGTCGGCAATATCGTCATTGAGGTGGAGGACGACGGCAAGGGGCTGGACCCGCAAGTGCTGCTGTCCAAAGCCAAACGTAAAGGGCTCATCCCCGGCGACGCTATCCTTAATGAAGCGCAGATTTTTGAATTGATTTTCCTGCCTGGTTTTTCCACCAAGGAAGAAGCCAGTGACTTGTCCGGCCGCGGCGTCGGCATGGACGTGGTGAAACGCAACGTGCAAAGCCTCGGCGGCAGTATTCAGGTGGAGTCGGAGCTGAATCGACGCACCCGTTTCACTATCCGATTGCCTTTGACTCTCGCCATCATGGACGGCCAGCTCATTTCGCTGGGCGAAGAACTTTACGTGATTCCCCTGGTCACCATCATCGAGTCCCTGCAACCGGACCCCTCCATGATCAACCGGGTGGCGGGCACCCATGAGACCATCAAACTACGCGGCGCCTATCTGCCAGTGCTGCGGTTATCGGAGGCGCTGGATGCGGCGCAGAACGAAAGCGAAAAACCCAAGCCGCTTACAGATGGCATTATTGTGATCGTCGAGCATGAAAGCCGGCGCTTTGGCTTGTTCGTGGATGAGCTGCTCAGTCAGCAGCAAATCGTCATCAAATCCCTCGAAGAGAATTACCGCCTGATTCCTGGCGTATCGGCGGCCACCATTCTCGGAGACGGCAGAGTCGCGCTGATTCTGGATGTCGGCGGCCTGTCGCAACTGCAAAAAGATTCGGAAATCAGTTATGCAGATGCAGGTTAAACAACCCCTTGAAGAAGATCAGGATGCGGAGCAGCAGGCGGAACAGGAAGATGAATATCTGACCTTCAGCCTGGCGGATGAAGAGTACGCCGCCCCCATCATGCTGGTGAAGGAAATTCGCGCCTGGGAGCCGGTGACGCGGGTGCCTTACGCGGAACCCTGGGAATGCGGTCTGATCAACGTGCGCGGCGCCATCGTGCCGATTATTGATCTGCGCAAACGCATCGGGCTGACCAAGCTGGAATACAACAAACACACCGTCGTGGTGATGTTCGCCTTCGACTCAGGAGGGCGGGAGCGGGTGCGCGGCGCGGTCATTGACGCGCTCAACGATGTGGTCCGCTTTCCCTCCCGCAAAATCCAACCCTCGCCGGAATTACGCAAACGCAAAGCGACGCAGTTCGCGCAGGGCGTTGTCGAGTATGACGGGCGCATGATCGTGATGTTGGATTTGATGCGGGCGTTGGGAATGGACGTCGAAAAAAGCGCGTAAACGCAGGGCGGCAACAAGAATAACTTTGGGATAGCGGGGAAGGACATGACGTTAAAGCGTACTTTATGGCTTGCTGGGGCGGCCGTCGTCATTATTTTTGCTGTAATCGTAACAGTGTTGGTGGTGCAGAACCGCTCCACGGTGTCCAACCAGGATCAAATGGAGCGCTTGACCGAGGTGGTCCGGGTGATGGGCAACCTGGACATGCGCAGGGAGGGCGTGCGCGGCGCCACCTATAATTACGCCTATGGGATGGAAACCTCCAGTCAGGCTTTGCAGGAAGGAGCGCGTAAGGATTACGCGGGCTTCGAAACGGCGATACGTCGGAATGTGGAGACCCTGCTGAACACCCATGTTTCCGAAAAAGTGTCCAACGCAATGAAGGATGCCGTTCCAAGAGTTGAAGCCTTTCTCACCGCCGCTAATCAAGTGATGCAGAGTCAAACTGTCGCTGCGTTGCACTCTAATACACCCGTATTCGCCCGCGAGTTTGATGAGTTGGAAACCCGCACTATGGCGATGAAAGAGCTGCTGAAGTCGGAGCGCGACCGCATTCTGCAGGGCAATCATCAGGAGATCAGCACCGCTTTCGCCACAGTGTTAGGCATTGTCATCGTGGGGTTGATCATTATCGGCTCCGGTCTCTGGCGCTTCGGACACAATCTGCTGGGGACCCTGGGAGAGGAGCCAGCAGTGCTGGAAAGCGCCGCATCGACTATCAGCGCTGGGAATATGGATGCACAGATGACGCCGGCGGGCGGRGTCTACGGCAAACTGCGGGAAATGCGCGATGAGTTGAAAGAGCGCATTGAACGAGACCGCCAACAGCTGATCGTCACCACCCGTCTTAAACAAGCCATAGAAACCACCTCCACCGCCTTGATGGTGGCGGATGAGAACTTCCATATCGTTTATGCCAACCCCGCCGTAAAAAAAGTGTTGAAGGACGCTGAGGCGCAAATCAAAAAGAAGCTGCCTAACTTCAACGCCGACAAGCTGGAAGGCGTCTGTATAGATACCTTTCATCGTGATCCGTCTCATCAACACCGTCTGCTCCGGGGATTACGTCAGCCTTATGACGCTAGCCTGCAATTGGGCGACGCCTATTTTGATTTGACGGCAGGCGCCATTCGTAATGAAGCCGATGAGATATTAGGTTTCGTGGTGGAGTGGCGCGATATGACCATACAGGTGAATACCGAAAGGGAAGTACAGCGCATCGTGGAGTCGGCGCGCCGAGGTGATCTGAATGTAAAAGTGGCGCTGGAGGGCAAAAAAGGCTTTTTCCTGTCCTTGGGAGAAGGTTTGAATGCCTTGGTGGAGGTGATGGACGACGTTCTCAGCGATATCGGCAGGGTCATGGAGGCGTTATCGGAAGGTGAACTGCAAGGACGCATGCGGGAGGATCACGAGGGTCGCTTCGCTGCGCTGGCGGAGGCGGTGAATGGCAGCATGGTGCGCTTGGACAATATCGTCTCCCAACTCATTGAGAGCAGTGATTCCGTTAAGGCGTCCAACCAGGAAATCTCCACCGGCAACAATCAACTCTCCGAAAGAACGGAAAAGCAAAGCTCCAGCCTGGAGGAAACCGCATCCAGTATCGAAGAGCTATCCAGCAATGTCAGCAACACCGCAGACAACGCGCGGCAGGCGGATCAACTGTCTGGCCTCACCCGCAATACGGCGACGGAAGGCGGCGAAGTCACTCAGCGGGCGGTGAAATCCATGCGGGAAATCAACGAAGCCAGCCGCAAGATCGCCGAGATTATCGGCGTCATCGACGACATCGCGTTCCAGACCAACCTGCTTGCTCTTAACGCCTCGGTGGAAGCGGCGCGCGCTGGCGAACAGGGACGCGGGTTCGCAGTGGTGGCGACGGAAGTGCGCAATCTGGCGCAACGCAGCGCCACCTCGGCGAAAGAAATCAAAGATCTGATCGAAGACAGTGTGAAGAAAGTACAGGCCGGCTCCAATCTGGTGGATGAATCGGGGCAAAAACTGGAAGAAATCATCGGCAACGTGAAAAAAGTCGCGGACTTGATTTCCGATATTGCTGCGGCGACGGAAGAGCAAAGTTCCGGCTTGGACCAAGTGAATCAGGCGGTAATGGAGCTGGATGAAATCACCCAGCAAAACGCCGCCTTGGCGGAAGAAACTGCGTCTTCGGCGGAATCCTCGCTGGAAAGCGTAGAACAGATGGCGCAGCTGATGTCCTTTTTCAAAGTGCGTGGGAGTGGGGGAAGCCCTCCTGCAAGGTCGCCGAAACCTAAACTGGCGCCCGTGCCAGAACCGGTAGTGCGACAGTCGAAGAAACCCGCCGGCAAGCCAAAAACAGATGGCGGAGAAGATGACTGGGAGGTGTTTTGAAGGACCTGTTTCTTACGTAGGACCCGGCGACGAGCCGGACAACGCCAATAAACGATAACTCCTTGATGACAGACGCTATTCGGAGGACCGAAACATGTCTCTAAAGCGTACGCTGTGGTTGGCTTTAATTCTCCTTACTCTGGTATTTGCTGTAATTGTCATTGTTCTGGTGGGACAGCGGTCCGCCAACGACGCCAATCAAAGTCAAATGGAGGCTGTGGTCACCGCCGTGCGCGCAGCGGGGGATCTGGATATGCGTCATGACGGCATTCGAGGCGTGGTGTATCAATACGCCTATGGAATGGCGGAAGGTCGCTCTAGCGATATGCAGTTGGCCCGTAATGACTTTGCCGAACATGAGTCGGCCATGCGTAGTGACATTGAGGTGATTCTGAAATCAAGTATTTCAACGGCGGTGGGGGAGGCGCTGGAAAACGTCAAACCGGATGTTGAGCATTATTTCTCTACGGCAAAAGAGGTTCTGGGCAGCCCAACACTCACCAGTGTTGAAACTAACGCGTTGAAATTTCAAGAATCGTTTGAGGTGTTGGAGGAAAAGCTGGGTGCGCTGAGCGAGCTGATTGAAGGCCGCACGACCAGCATTGGCGAGATGAACCATGCGGAATTGAATCGCACCTTTACCATTGTCCTGACGGTGGTGCTGGCGGGTCTGTTTGGCGGGGCGTTTGGCATCTGGCGCTTTCGTAAATGGCTGTTTAACGTGCTTGGCGGAGAGCCTCTTGAGCTGCAAAACATTGCTGGCGCAGTCTCCGAAGGGCGCCTGGATGAGGCCATGGAAGAGCGACCAGGGGTGTACGGAAGTTTGTTTTCCATGCGCAATATGTTGCGTGAGCAAAGAGAGCGGGACCATATCCAGATGGTGCGCATGTCGCGGCTGCGCCAGGCCATAGAAGCCGCCAGCGTAGGACTGATGGTGGCCGATGAAGAGTTCAAAATCACTTACATGAACCCGGCTGTGACGCAGGCATTGAAGAATGCGGAGCCGGAGATTCGTAAACGCTTGCCCCAGTTTGATGCGGACAAATTGATTGGTGAATGTATTGATGTATTTCATAAGGACCCCAGCCATCAGCGTCGTTTGCTGACGCAGCTCCAAAAGCCTCATGACGCCAGACTGCAACTGGGCGACGCTTTCTTTGATCTGACGGCGGGGACGATCCGCGACAAACAAGGCGCCATTCAGGGCTTCGTCGTGCAGTGGAGTGACATCAGTGCGCAGATCGCCATCGAGCGTGAGGTGCAGGAGATGGTCGAGAAGGCCAAGCTTGGAGATCTGAAGAAGCGTATTCGTATGGAAGGCAAAGCAGGCTTTGTGCGCTCGTTGGCGGAGGGATTGAATGAACTGATCGGCGTGATCGATTTGGTGCTGGAGGATGTCAGGAGCCTTATGCAAAGCCTGGCGGAAGGCGAGCTGCAAGGGCGCATGCGTGATGATTATCAGGGCGGCTATGACGATCTGGCGCAGGCGGCCAACACCAGTATGGAGCGTCTGGACAGCATTATGCGTCAGCTCATAGACAGCAGCGACAGTGTGCGTTCGTCTAATCAGGAAATCTCCAGCGGCAATAATCAACTCTCCGAGCGCACTGAAAAGCAAAGCTCCAGTCTGGAGGAAACCGCTTCCAGTATCGAAGAACTATCCAGCAATGTGCGCAATACGGCGGACAACGCCCGTCAGGCGGATCAGTTGTCCAATCTGGCCAGAGACGCCGCGACTACCGGAGGCGAGGTCACCAAGCGCACCGTCGCGTCTATGGGCGAGATCAATGAGGCCAGCCGCAAGATCGCTGAAATCATCAGCGTCATTGACGACATCGCCTTTCAGACCAATCTACTGGCGCTAAACGCCTCAGTCGAAGCGGCCCGCGCCGGTGAACAAGGTCGAGGGTTCGCTGTGGTGGCGACGGAGGTGCGTAATCTGGCGCAACGCAGCGCTACTTCCGCGAGGGAGATTAAAGACCTCATCGAAGACAGCGTGAAGAAGGTGCAGGCCGGCTCGAAGCTGGTGGATGAATCCGGCAAGAACCTGGATGAAATTATTCTGCATGTGAAAAAGGTCAGCGATTTGATTTCCGATATCGCTGCGGCGACGGAAGAACAAAGTTCCGGGCTGGCGCAGGTCAACAAAGCGGTCATGGAACTGGATGAAATCACCCAGCAGAACGCCGCGCTGGCGGAAGAAACCGCCTCCTCGGCGGAGTCTTCCCTGGATAGTGTAGAGCAGATGGTGCAGTTGATGTCGTTCTTTAAAGTCGACGGCGGCCATGAAACTGTGGCGAGCGCGCCAGCGTCCGCCCCTCGACATAAATCCGCCTCCGAAACGAAGTCCAGGAAAACGTCCAATCCGTCCGCAAAGCCCGCGCCCAAGTCAGGCTCGGGAGATGAAGAGGATTGGGAAGTGTTCTGACCTCTGACAGGAGTGCAAAACCAATCCGCATCACAACAAGGGGCTGGCGTAGATGATCAAATCGGAGGGGGTATGTTTAAAAAGCTAAAAATTTGGCAGCAGCTGGCGATATTCGCGTTTATTTTCACTCTTCCGATGGCGTTCTTATTGGGGAAAAGCATCGTTGACGCGCAAACACTGCTGAATGAAGAAAAGATGGGGGAGCAGGGGCTGGACATCATTCGTCTGATTATCCCTGTGCAGAAGCTCATGGCTGAGCATCGAGGGACCACCGCCTTGCTGAAAAATGGCGACGCCAGTGTGGTTGGGGCCCTGCAGGCGAACGAGGGGAAGCTGGCCTCCGCTTGGAAGGAGCTTGTGGATGCGGCAGTCAAATATGACCAGACACTCGGCTCTGCGGAGTCGGCCCAGTCCCTTTCCAGTGATTGGTCGCGATTAAAAGCTGGTTATGGTTCCTTGAGCGGTCCAGACAGCTTCGCGCGGCATACCGATATCATTGCAGGACTGAGTGAGTATTTTAAATTTGTGGCGGAAAATTCCGCGCTGGCTATCAGTCATGATGTGGATGTCCGGTTTTTGACCACAATTAACGCCACAAACCTCCCTATTATTGTTGAGAACATGGGAAAACTTCGAGGCGGTTTTTCTGGTCAGTTAGCGCGCTATGCCGAAAGGGGGGATACGGATCTTAATACGCTTTCTCAAGCGGTTGGGCTGGGTAATGCAGTGATGCAGCGTTTGACGGATATAGAGCACAATGTCGGTTTGGTGGCGGAACGTTATGCTGAGTTGCCTCCATTGCTGGAAAAATCACTGGTCGCTTCCCGTGGCTTAGTGACCAAAGCCAGGGAACTGACGGCGGCCATAGATCGTAATGAGACTATTCCGCAAGCCAGCGGCAAGCAGTTCTTTACAGATGCGACGGCGGCGCTGGCTCACTCTTTCGAGTTGTGGGATAGCTCTGTGAATGCGCTGGCGAAAGCGATTGAGGCGGATATTTCTGAGGCTACGTTAGCCCGAAACTTCGCCATCATCTTAAGCATTGTGATTCTCCTCGCCCTGCTTGTCTGCGGCTACTTTATTGTGCGTTCTATTACCGGCAGTCTGGGAGGGGAACCGGGGGAACTGGAGGCCATTGCGAAAAATATTGCGGCGGGAAGTTTGGAGCAAGATCTGGAGGAGCGTGCAGGCGTTTATGGCCAACTGCGGTTAATGCGAGATCAGTTGAAGGAGCAAATGGAAAGAGACCGCAAGCAGCTGATTGTCACCAGTCGTTTAAAACAGGCGGTGGACACGACTTCAACCGCTATTATGGTGGCCGATGAAAGCTTCTGCATTGTCTATATGAATCCGGCGGTAAGAAAGGTGTTGAAGAATGCGGAATCTGAAATCAAAAAACGTTTACCTCAATTCGACGCAGACAAACTGGATGGGCAATGTATTGATTTCTTCCATCAAAACCCAAGCCATCAGCGCAACTTACTAGCCGGACTACGCCACCCCCATGAAGCCAAGTTGCAACTGGGAGACGCGCACTTTGATCTGACCGCCGGGACCATTCGCGGCGAGAACGATGCGGTCATTGGCTTTGTCGTGGAGTGGCGCGACGTCACAAACCAGGTCGTTACCGAAAGGGAAGTTCAGCATATTGTGGAAAGCGCCAGGAAGGGCGATTTGAAGGTGCAGGTAGCGATGAAGGGCAAGTCCGGGTTCTTCCAGTCGCTGGCGCAAGGGCTGAATGAATTGATAGAGGTGATGTCTTCCGTTTTGGAGGATATCAGCTCGGTGATGGGTTCCTTGTCGGAGGGCGATCTGCAGGGGCGCATGCGGGATGATTATGAGGGCCAGTACGCCAGTCTGTCGGAGGCGGTAAATAGCAGTATGGTGCGCCTGGACAATATTATTTCGCAATTGAATCAAAGCAGCGAAAGCGTGCGCGCTTCCAATCAAGAGATTTCCACCGGCAATAACCAACTGTCCGAGCGGACGGAAAAACAAAGCTCCAGCCTGGAAGAAACCGCTTCCAGCATTGAAGAGTTGTCCAGCAACGTGCGCAACACGGCTGACAATGCCCGCCAGGCGGATCAGCTCGCCAACTTCGCGCGCAGCGCCGCCGCCAAAGGCGGAGAGGTCACGCAACGAACGGTTTCCTCCATGGGCGAAATCAACGAAGCCAGCCGCAAGATCGCCGAGATTATTGGCGTCATTGACGATATCGCCTTCCAGACCAATCTACTGGCGCTGAACGCCTCCGTGGAAGCGGCGCGGGCCGGCGATCAGGGGCGCGGTTTTGCAGTGGTGGCGACGGAAGTGCGCAATCTGGCGCAGCGCAGCGCCACTTCGGCGCGGGAAATCAAAGACCTTATCGAAGACAGCGTGAAGAAGGTGCAGACGGGCTCTCATCTGGTGGATGAATCCGGCAAGAATCTGGATGAAATCATCCTGCATGTGAAGAAAGTCAGCGATCTGATTTCCGACATCGCTTCCGCCACGGAAGAGCAGAGTTCCGGTATTGAGCAGGTCAATCGGGCGGTGATGGAACTGGACGAAATCACTCAGCAGAACGCCGCGTTGGCGGAGGAGACAGCATCCTCGGCGGAATCTTCGCTGGAAAGCGTTCAGCAGATGGTGCAACTGATGTCTTTCTTCAAAGTACAGGGCGCCGGCAGTAGTGTGTCAGCGCAGTCCACGAAGCCAAAATCGATCAAAAAGTCGGCGCAGCAGGTCAAACCTGTTGCTAAAACAGCAGCGCGACCGCAAGCGGACAAAACGCAAACAGACGAAGACTGGGAAGTGTTCTGATGGATAAGCGACAGAATGCGCAGCAAAGCGCGGACAATAACCTGCAATTCCTGACCTTCTGGCTGGGTGACGAGTCCTATGGCCTCGACATCTTGCGCGTGAGGGAAATTCGAGGCTGGAACAGACCACGGGAAATTCCCAATGTGCCCAGGTACATCAAAGGCGTCATCGACTTTCGCGGCGGCATTGTGCCCATCGTTGACCTGCGGGTGCGCTTCGCGTTGCCCAAGGCGGATTACGACCGCGAAACCGTGGTGATCATTGTCTCCGTGGAGTTGGACAAGGCCGATGGGGCGGAACATCACACCATGGGCATGGTGGTGGATCGGGTGGCGGACGTCATGGATGTGGCGGAGAAGGATATCAAGGCGCGTCCGCAACTGGGCTCCAAGCTCGACACCCGCTACCTCACCGGCGTCGTCAATCGCAATGAAGGCATGGTGGTGCTGATCGATGTGGACAAACTGCTCGATCCGGAAACATTCACCCAGATGGAATCCTGGAGCAAGGAATGAGCGAACAACACCAAGGTAATGAATCCGGCGCCATTAAGTTGCCCGGCACGTTTTCCATCAGTTCGGTGGAAAAAATCTATGAACAGGTGAATGGCGCATCCGCCTCGCAACGCATCAAACTCGATGGCTCGGAGGTGGAGGTCATGGACGCGGCGGCGCTGCAACTGCTGCTGGCGGCGCAAAGGCGACAGGCCAGTCATGGCGGCGGCGTCGACTGGCTGGAAGCGTCGGACTACATGAAGCAGGTTGTGCGCATGTTGTCCCTGCAGTCGCAACTCCCTGGTCTTGCAGACTGAAGGAAGGCGGCTTATGAACGATAAGCTGCATACCGGCGAACGGGCGCGGGAATTTAACTTCACTCAAGAGCATTTCGCCAAACTCAGCGCCTTAAGCTATGACCACACCGGGATCGTGGTGCAGGACAATAAGTATGAAATGTTCTACTCGCGTCTGGCCAAGCGCGTGCGCGCGCTCAAGCTGAGCAACTTCGACCAGTACGTGGCGTATCTGGAGCGGCACAAGGACGAAGAATTCACCCATTTCATCAATGCGCTGACCACCAACCTCACGTCCTTTTTCCGTGAAAATCATCACTTTGTGTTTTTGCGCGACAAAGTGGTCCCAGAATACGCCAAGGCCGGCGTCAAGGAATTCCGGGTGTGGTCGGCGGGCTGCTCCACCGGAGAAGAAACCTACTCCATCGCCATGACCCTGGCGGAGGCCACGGAAGCAACCAAGATGAGCTGGCGGATCACTGCATCCGACATCGACACCGAGGTGCTGAGTAAGGCTCAGCGCGGCGTTTACCCCCTGGAGCGCGTCGAGTCGATTCCCGCTTCGGTCAAAAAACGCTGGTTCCTGCGCGGCAAGGGAGCCAACGCGGGCATGGCGCGGGTGTCTTCGGAGCTGCAGAAGAACATTGAGTTCATGCAGGTGAACCTGATCAAACCGTTCTCATTTCAGCACAAATACCATGTGATTTTCTGCCGTAACGTGGTGATCTATTTTGATCGCGAAACCAAACAGAAACTCATCGCCCGCTATGCGGACAGCCTGGTGGACAAAGGCTACCTGATCATGGGTCATTCCGAATCCCTGCACGGCGTGTCCAGCCAGTTTGTCTCCCTGGGGCAAACCATTTATCAGAAGGTGACCTAGTGTGAACTCCGCACAGAAAAAACCGCAACCGCCGCCGCTGAGTCTGCCATGGTTCCAGAATGTGAATCGCTTCTGGGTGCAGAACCAGGGCCGCTTCATGGCCAAGATCATGCCCGGGGAGTATTACGTCACCAACCAGGAGGAATTGATCGGCACCGTGCTCGGCTCCTGCATCTCCGCCTGCGTGCGCGACCCGGCTTCAGGCGTCGGCGGCATGAATCACTTTATGCTGCCGCAAAATGCCGGCGGCGGCCGCATGGATATCCTCAGCGACGCGTTTCGCTACGGCAACTACGCCATGGAGCATCTGATCAACGACGTCATGAAGCTCACCGGCAAACGCAGCACCCTGGAGGTAAAGATATTCGGCGGCGCCAATGTGATTCGCGGCATGAGCAGCGTGGGGGAGAAGAATATCGATTTCGTGCGCCGCTATCTGGAAGTGGACGGTTTCAAGATTATGTCGGAGGACGTGGGCGGCGATTACCCGCGCAAGATCCTATATGACCCCTCCAACGGCAAAGTCATGATGAAGCGCCTGAAGTCTCTGCATAACGATACGGTGATTCAGCGTGAAGAACATTATATGGACGAGTTGAGTCATACCAAGGTAGCGGGAGATGTGGACTTGTTCTGAGCGGGATGGAGGTTTCCGGCGCATTTGAACGAATAATGACGAGGAACAATATGAGTAGCGGAGCGGGGAAGGTATACAAAGTCCTGGTGGTGGACGATTCAGCGCTGATGCGCAAGATTCTGGTGGAAATTCTCAATCAATCGCCACAGCTGGAAGTGGTGGACACTGCCGGCGATCCCTATCAGGCGCGGGAGAAAATCAAGGCGCTCAGTCCGGACGTCATTACTCTGGACGTGGAAATGCCGCGCATGGACGGACTCACATTCCTGCGCAATCTGATGCGTTTGCGTCCCATGCCGGTGGTGATGATTTCCAGTCTGACCGAGCAGGGCGCCGCGGTGACGCTGGACGCCATGGAATGCGGCGCGGTGGACTTCATCGCCAAACCCAAGATTGATTTGCGCGAGGGCATCGAGGAAAAGGCCCAGGAAATTATTGATAAAGTCATTACCGCCGCGCGCATCCCTCACGACAAACTGCTTCTCAAGCAACAGCGGCTGCAAACGCAGCATCAGAAAGTCGCCGCCGGCGAGAGGCCGCAACCGGTTTTCGCCACCACGGACAAGCTGATCGCCGTCGGCGCTTCCACCGGCGGACTGGACGCCATTCGCGACCTGCTGGATGGGTTGACCATGGACCTGCCGGGCATCGTCATCACTCAGCATATTCCCGGCGCCTTCTCGCGCTCCTTTGCGGAACGTCTGGACCGACGTCTGCCGATGAAGGTGGAGGAGGCCTACGACAACGCTCCCATCACCATGGGGCGGGTGTACATCGCTCCCGGCGAATATCACCTCGAAGTGGTGCGCACCGGCGCCAAGTACGTGTGTCGGCTCAGTGAAACCCCGCCGGTGAATCGTCATCGCCCCAGCGTGGATGTGTTGTTCGACTCGGTGGTCAAAGCCGCCGGCGCCAACGCCATGGCGGTATTGCTGACCGGCATGGGCAAGGACGGCGCCGCTGGACTGCTGCGTCTGCATGAAGCCGGCGCCTACACCATCGCCCAAGATGAAGCCTCCAGCGTGGTGTGGGGCATGCCCGGCGCGGCGGTGAAGCTCAACGCCGCCGATGACGTTTTACCCCTGGAAAAAATCGCCGCCTCCGTGAAGCGCTGGTATGCGGAGAATCCGGGCTAGGCGCGCTGATCGCCGTCGTGCGCCAACTCGACAAAATGCGCATCTTCCCCGGTAATCCGGTAGCCATGGCGACGGTAGAAGCGAATCGCCCCATGGTTGTCTTTGAAGCTGGAAAGGGTGATTGGGCGCTGCGTCTCTTGCGCCAGACGATGTAACTGCGCCATCACTTGCGACCCCAGTCCCTGACTTTGCGCCTCTCTAAAAATCAGCGCCAAATGCAGATGCAGCGCGTCCTCATGCAACCGATAGCAGAGCAGGCCGACACGTCTGTCGGCGCTGACGATCCAATAAAGATCCTCCACCGCGTAGCGGCTGTGAAAGCGCTGGGTTTGATAGTCTTCATCCCATCCGAACGTGGTGTCGATGGACGTATAGAGCCCCGCTTTATAAGCGGCGAACGCCTCGCTGAGCTGGTGTGTCTTGAGAGAGATAAATCTTACGTCGGCGTCTTCGCGCATGCCTCAGCTACCTTGTCCTTTCACCCGCATTTCAATGGCGTCGTGCAGCCAGAATTCTCGCTCCAGCGCGATAGGTTCGCCAGCGACTTTTACCTGTCTCTCCAGTTTCAAAGAGGGGCAGCCTTCCCGCACCTGCAAATGTTGCGCATGGCTGTGGCTGATAGGCGAGGAGGAAATACTGACGTCCAGCTCTCTGGCCCGATAGCCGTATTGTTCCCGCACCAGTGCGGTGAGAGACCCAGCCAGATCGTGGGAGAGCAGATCAGGGAAGGCCGATTCCCGAAAGTAGCAGACTTCCAGCAGTACCCAGCGCTGGTCCACTGCGCGGCGACGGGTGACGACAAAGGCGCTCTGCGTCGGCGCTTGTTTCAGCGCTTTGCTGACCTGAATCGGAGGCGTCTCCCGCCCGGCGCTGAGCAGTTCCGTGGTCAGCGCCCGATGCTGGTTGATCGCTTCTTCCAGAATACTGCTGCTGCGGGTGGGATCGTAAATAAACACCGGCGGCGCCACGAACCAGCCCATGCGATTCAGACGATAGATCAATCCCTGTGACTCCAGCGCGTGCAGGGCGTCGCGGGCGCTGACGCGGGAGACTTCGAATAGGGCGCATAAGGCGCGTTCCGAGGGAAGCTTGCTGCCGGCGGGCAATTCGCCGTTGAGAATGCGCTGCTGCAGTTTGGCGGCGAGAGACAGATAAGCGGCTGCCTGATTCACAATTCATTCCTTACGTCTTTTCCGGCGCGGACCCGCGTCCGGTGTTGGCTTTGGCGCATTACAGCGAATCGGCATGACATAAATATGACAATCTGGTTCGTGCCAGCGGTCATAAAACTGCCTTGTTTATGAAATTTTATGGAAATTCCAATGAAATATTCCAACTTTATCTTGGTCCGAACCAGATGATTCGCCAGTTATTAACACGACGCTGATATTGACGTGTTGGTAACCGGGCGCCGGGATGCGCCTGCGAGGCGGCAAGCCGCGAAGGCAGGACCTGACACATCCAGGCCCTGTCGCTTCAGACAAATAGAGGGACGCTGTTTGGCTGCCGGATTCATAACCTACAAGGAATATCTCATGCTTCATAAACGACTTGCCTGGTTGGCCTGCGGTCTCGCCTTCGCTCTGGCCGGCTGTTCCGGCGACCAGGATCCCACCGACCCGCCTGGCTCTGATGTCGAGCCGCCGAGCAGCGCCACCGCGCCGGATTTTATCGTGCAACCCTATCTGCAGGCTCCCGCATCTGACCAAATGACGGTGATGTTCGAAACGGGAGAAAGCAATGCGGAAGTATGGGTGCGCCCCTTCGACGGCAAGGGCGAATTCACCCGCGTCAGCGCGGAGTCTCATTCCCTCGACGGCTTGGTGCGTAAAGCGCCGATACATCAGCTCAGCTCCAATACGTTGTATGAGTACTACGTGGTCACCAAGGTGTTGGGGGAACAGCGGGCGACGCCGCGTTACGCTTTCAAAACCTGGCCCCAGGCGGGGGATGGCGTGGAGCAGGCGCGCGTCATCGCGTTGAGCGACACCCAGTTGGATCGGGATGAGTACGCCAGGGTGCTCACCAATGTGGTGAACCAGGGTTTTCTGCAACATGAATGTGACGCTGCGCAACCACAGACCTGCGCGGAAAACATCGCCGCCATCACGATTTCCGGCGATGTGGTGCAAGTGGGCGGCAATCGCCAGAACTGGCGCGAGCAGTTGTTCGGCAGTCTCGCCGCCATCACGCCCTATGTGCCGCTGGTGACTGTGCCCGGGAATCACGATTACTACAGCGACGCTGAATTACGTCTGTATCGCAGCTATATGGCGCCGCCGGAAAACGGTTCTATCGGTTACGAAGACAAGTGGTACTACCTGGACTACATGGACCTGCGCTTGGTCGGGCTGGACAGCTACACGATCTCCGGCGCCCATGGCGCGTTCAACCGGGATACGCTGGCGGTGCAACGGCAGTGGCTGAAAGAAACGCTGAACGACGCGGAAGTGCAGGGCAAACACTTTGTGCTGGGGATGTTCCATCACGGTTGCCTGTCGGAAATGTGGAACGTGGGAGAGAGCATCGGCAGTTGTGAAATGGTGGCGGAGCTGGAGCAATACAGCGCTCGCACCGGCGCGGTGACCGGGCACCTTTTCGGTCATACTCACGCCTATTCCCGAGGCCAGTCACGGGATGTGAATCACCTGTGGCTCAACGCCGCCAGCGCCTCCGGCTACATCGAACCGCTGGATGATGCGGATCATCAGGCCAAGCAGATCCGCGATTACGATACCTTCGAAATCAGCCGCAGTGAGTTCGGCTACAACCTGCTGACCTTCCATTTCGGCGACGCGCCGACGATGACGCTGGAGCGCAAGAAAGGCGGCTTTGACGGCGACACGGAATTCACGGTGGTGGACAGCCTTACCTTCTCCGTCGAGGACAATATCAATCTGCCGCTGGTCACTGCGGGAACTGGCGAGCAGGACGCCAGCGCCGTGGAGCTGGGCGTGCAGGTGGCCATGCCGGAAGCGGTGCGCGCGGTTCATTGGCAAGTGTCGGAAAGTCCCGAGTTCGACGGCGCGGTTTACGATATCTGGGGCAACCGCACGCGCCGCCAGAATCTGTACTACGGTCCTGCCGATGAGGTCGAGGGCGATCATGAAAGCGGATATGTCGCTATCGATACGCAGGCGGATGCGGACATTTTTAATCTTAAGCTGAGCGACATGTTGAGCGCCAGTTCAGTGCGCGTTGGCGGAGATGACTACTATCGCTGGAACAAGCGCTACAGCGAGCAGAACACCCATACTTCCAGCTATGACGCCTACGCAGGCCAGAGTCGGCCGGAGCTGGCGCTGCGTCCGGGGACGACCTGGTATTGGCGCGCCCGAGTGCGGGATGAACATATGAACTGGTCCGCCTGGAGTGACGTCGCCAGTTTCGATATCGCCGGAACCCGCACCGATAACCTGATTATCAATGGGGATGCTGAAGCCGGGGACATGAGCGGATGGAATCTGCAAAAAGGCATGATGAACGCGATCACCGCCAACGACAACGGTGGTTTTGGTCCCGCTGAAGGAACCTATTACTTTGCCGGACGCGGCTTTGGCAAAGGCGCGCCTTCCGACTGCTGCGAGGAACAGGTCATACAGGAAATTGACCTGTCCGCCTACGCCACGGAAATAGATGCTGGCGACGCCTACGCGGAATTCAGCGCCATGCTCTCCACCTGGAGCGGCGCGGATGAACCCCGTCTGCAACTGATCGCTTTAGACGCCGGTGGCGCTGAATTGACCTGGGCGGGAGATGACGTCCTTACCAGTAAAAGCTCGCAATCCTGGGAAGCCCGTCAGCTCTCAGGCCAACTCCCCAGCGGCGCCCGCACCCTGCGCGTGAGCATGGGAGGCGTACGCAAAGCCGGTAACGACAACGACGTGTACTTTGATGATTTGAAGCTGTTTTTGTATTACTGAGCGGAGTGCGGAAAGCCGCGCTTCGGCATTGCTTCCGCATTCGAACGTTAACGGGGATCAGTCCGTTAACGTTCTTTCCCTTTTCAGCTTGGCCGCGCCGCCTTCCCACGTGAGTTCAATAACGTCGCCTTCCGACATCGCGCGCATGGCGCTACGAATGCCTTCGCAAGAGGTGTTGGCAGGCTCTCCGTTAATGGACGTGATGGGTTGACCGACCTGCAAGCCCGCAGCCTTGGCGGGTGAATCGTTCCAAACCAGGGAAACCCTCGGCGTCTCCTCGAAGTTCAGACCAAACCCATACGATGAGCGCGAGAAAGGCCCGCCGCGATACGGGAGGAAGTAAGCAGAGGAAGACCGTGAATCCAGCGTGACGATGAAGTGCTCCAGCACGGATGCGCCAATCAGACTGGGCGGCGATTCCCGCAACAGCGCGCCGACCCGCCCTAACTCAACATTGCCGATCGACAGGTTTTTAAACTGCATTTTCAGTTGTTCTTTGTTTGGCGCTGCGCCGCCCAACGAGCCACCGAGCGAACCCGCGCCCGAGAGGCTGGCGCCAACGCCGCCGTTGCGCTTTGCGCCCACGAAATCAGGAGGAGAAACCGCCAGATACTCAGGCGAACCGGTATCAAACATTGCCTTGCTTTTGGCCTTGTCCGCGAACTGAATATCGAATATCGGCGCATGCGGATAACCGAAATCATACAGAGTCTGCTTTTTGGCTTTATCGAGGTGGTCGAGCTTCGATAACTCGGAATGACAACGCAGTACGGAGGAGGATAAATCAATCTGCCAGGCGCAAAGCGGCAGTACTTCAGAGCCGAGTACGCCATCAAACAAGCACTGCGCTGTCTTTGGAAAATCCGCTACGAAGAGCGGCGTTTTATGAAAAACCGTTCCCCCAACATTCAGATCCGCCTGCACAATCTCACTCTCGACGATCGTTCCGTGGGAATCTCGCCCTTGGCGTTTGTCGATGGCTTTCAGCCCTAACTCCTGCGCAAGCTTCGCGCTCATCATCGACGGCGAACC
The DNA here is from genome assembly GCF_018986435.1 of Hahella sp. HN01. Lineage (GTDB taxonomy): Bacteria > Pseudomonadota > Gammaproteobacteria > Pseudomonadales > Oleiphilaceae > Hahella. The sequence goes on from NZ_JAHMIN010000027.1 coordinate 79,291, forward strand.
GGTGTCAAAAACAAAACGCCGAGGCGCGCCGCCAATTTCCACTTCAACAAATAACTTGTTAGCCAGAACCTCCAGAGGGAGCTCGAAAGAGAACGCCTTCTCCGCGACGTAAGGACCCTCCGTCACCCAACCCGGCGCCTCATCGGCCGCGAACGATAAAGAAGAAACAGTGATTAGCGCGAAGAGCGGAATTAGCTTCTTTGGTAATTTCATATCGGTGTCCTGTAGGCAGTGAATGGAAGGCGAATACCCTGAGTTGCTGAGCTCTATCCGTATCACAGAATTATTGGCGCCAGAATCGCCACCACTTTTTCACAGGCCCCCGGGGAATACAACTGACCTCACTACGCCATTCAAAGCCCTTTCTGTCCTGATTTCTCGCAGCGCAGCTTCCATTCCGGCAGGATAACGACGCCTCGGAGCGCCAGTGCAGGAGTAAATCCTCTACAAACTGAGGAGGTAATTGATACTCATGGGCGTTTATATAATGAAAAACCGCCAAAGGCAGAACATAGCGAATGTCGCCTATCTCAACCCAGAACTCCCCGTGGAACCTCTCGTCAGCATCACACATCTCACACGCATGTTTGCCCAACTCACCATCATGGGCAAAATGACATTGCCGGAAATGCTGCAGAATCTCCAACACGAAATCAGGATTGGGTCCAATACTCGGAACAGAATCACCCAACCAGCCAATCGTCCGAACGTTTGAGTCGCCGTGCATCTCCGGACAGTATGCGTGATGGTGGAAATCTGGGATTTTCATATGGCTGTGGTAGTAAAGGGGATAGCTTTTGGAATGGCTTATACGGAGTATTTCAGATCACTCTTAGTGACTGAATGATAATACTCGCTGCATCAGAGATGCCTTAGTCTCCAATTTCTATTTCTGTTATGGCTGAATTAATGACGTCAATATCCCCTGTTACAGGGTTTCTGGCCGAAGCCTGGTACTGTATCGAAATGCTTCCGGACTCAGGTAGGTTGAAGTACTCATTTAGAACAAGGCTGCCCCTGTATGAACTATGAGGCTTGATTTCTATATAGTCATCAGGAAACGAAGACGGCTTTACTTTTATATTTATCCTTCTTTTAATCTCTTTTCCTTCTGCATTTAATGACAAGCATGAAATTGTGTATATGCCATTATGGAAGGTAAGTTTTTTGTCTAGGAAGTAGCTTGTTTCTCCTATGTTACTAAAAATGACAGTGATTCTTAGAATTCCATTGGTGCTGTTTGTGATTATACTGGCTTCTGCTTTTTGACTATTTGAGCTTTGCATTGTTTTTATTTGAATGCATTAAGATTTGTTTTTCTTTTTATCCAGCTTGCTAATTGAGATGATATTTCATATCTTTTGGAGAAAACATGTATTTCGAAATCATTTTTTTCTTTTATTTCTTTTTCAAGGTCTGAAGGCAGTAACGAGTCTGTGTAGCTTACATAATCAAGCCCATATAATGCATTAGGGGTGTCTTGAGGGGCTCCGTATAGGGCAACTCTAAAATTACTATCCTCTGCAATAAAGGAGATAACGTCATCTCTTTGAATCTCTTTGAATTCTATAAAGTTAAACGTATTTTTTATCTTTTCAAAAACTGTATGTATTTCGAGCTCTGGCTCAATACATATCATTCCTATAAATCCAGGGTGTTTCACTTGTGGCTCCAGATAGTTATTGGCTGTCTATGAAAGAGGGAGTGTCTCCGTCTTTCATGTTTTTTGATATTTCTTCGCTATTCCATATTCTAAAATCTATTTTTTCCTCCGTTCTAAATCCAGTTGGGTCATCGTGTTCATTTTTGTATGATCTATTTTTTATCGATTGACCTTTCGGATACTTGCTTTTTAATTGAAGGTTTAGATCGTCTATGTCACTTATTAAATCATCAGAAGCTAAAGACCTCAGTCCTTGCCATCTATTGCGATTACTTCTCATTGCGTCACTAACAACAAAAAAGTCGACATCCCAACCCTGCTCATCTGTATAGGGTTTATCATTTTTGAAAGCAACGCTTTCATCGAATTTTACTCTCTGCTTCGCCTGGCCCAGCTTGTGTGGTCCTTTCATACCTGTGGTCATACTTCCTCTAAAGCCAACTTTGGCGCTAGGGTCCATTTCTTTGACTTTTGCAATGATTGATTTTAGCGCAGGCATTTGCGCTATATCTTCCATGATCAGCTTAGCCCTTTGTTGAGCTGATAACATGGCGTTATTTTTTATATCCAACTCACGCAGATAGTTAAATTCAGCTGCACGCTGTGCGATATTCTCAGCACTGTAAACACTGTCCTTGAGTGCAGGGGAAGTCGGAGGACAATCTCCCGGCTTCGCCGTCAACCCAAATGGATCAACCCATCCCACCGGATTCGGCGCATATTGGTAGGCATTGGCGCCGCCCAGAAGGCCGATGGGGTCTTGGTTGATGAAGCGGCCGCTTTGCGGATCATAGTATCGGTGGCGGTTGTAATTGAAGCCAGTTTCTTCGTCGTAATACTGACCTTGGAAGCGTAGCGGGTTGTGGACGCTTTCCACGTCTTGCAGGGCCAGGGCGCCGTAGGCTTTGTAGCGGGCGGACCAGACCAGGGTTCCTTCGGCGTCGGTCATTTCCTGGGGCGTGCCCAGGTGATCCAGGTGGTAGTGGTAGACTTTTTCGTCCTTGATGAACGCCAGCGGGCGGAATGAGTCCGGTTCATAAACGTAGAGCTTGCGCAGGTGCTGGCGTTGTTCGGACAGCAGCACGTCGCCGTTCCACAGGAATTCCGTCTGGCCGAAGGCGTCCTGTTTTGAGATACGGCGGCCCAAGGCGTCGTAACGGTATTCGGTGCGCTGCCCGTCTTTCTCCACCGCGATCAGCTGGTTCTGCTTGTTGTAGAGGTAGCGGGTTTCCAGTTTGCCGCCTTTGCCACGACGTTCGCGGATCAGGTTGCCGGCGTCGTCATAGTCAAAGTGGCGGTCGCCGTGGAATTGCAGGCGGTTGCCTTTTTTCACCGCGTTATCGTTTTCTCCGCTCAGGATGTTCCCCGCCGGGTCGAAGTCGAACTGCTCGTTGCAGTAACTCTCCACCTGTTTGAGGCGGTCCAGGGCGTCGTAATGGTAGCGGGTCGCGCCTTTTTGCAGATCGTCGATCAGCGCCAGATTGCCATGGTGATCATACTGATAACGCCGGTCGATCAGTTGCGTCTTGTTGGCTTCATGGCCGACGCGATGGCGGCTCAGGCGGCCCATCAGGTCGTATTCATACTGGGACTGCAGCGCGCCCTGCTGGCGTGTGATTTCCCGCCCCTGCTCATCCCGGGTGATTTGCGTCAGCAGGTTGTCGTTGTAGCGGGCTTCGCTGAACAGGCCATGCTGATCGTAGGCGAAGTTAAGCCGGGTTCCGTCCGCTAACTGGGTTTGCGTGCGCAGCCCCAGAGGATCGTAATCATGGCGCAGCACATGCTGGTCCTGACGCTCTTCCGTTAACTGCCCTAGAGCGTTGTAGGCGAAGCGCAATTGTCGGTGAGGGTTGCTGGCCTCAGTGAGCCGTCCCGCCACATCGTAGTGGAACTGGCTGACCTCGCCGTCCGGGCTGTGTTTTTCCCGCAGTCGGCCCAGATGGTCGCGGCGGAAGCGAGTGGTGTTGGCCTGTTCCGACGGCAGGTCGATGTGAACGCCTTCCAGATGAGAGACCAAATGCCCGGCGCGGTTGTACTGATACTCCTGAATGCGGCCGTCGAAGCCGATTTCCCGAATGAGGCGTTCATTACGGTCGTAGCCCAGTTTATAGCGCTCGCCCTTCTCGTTGATCAGGCCGATCAGGTTGCGTTCTTTGTCGTACAGGTATTCAAACACCTGTCCGTTGGGGTCGATCTTTTTGCGCACCTGGGACAGGCCGTCGTATACGTATTCCGTACAGCGACCGGCGGCGTCGATAAAGTGGGTCAGCTGGCTGTTGGCGTTGTAGCGCAACTGCACGGCGGAGCCGTCCGGATGCTGCACCTGGGTGACGTTACCGAGCAGGTCGTATTCGTATTCGGTTGTGCGCTGGTCCGCGTCCACAACCGCGCCGATATCGCCGTCTTCGTTCAGCAGGTACTCGGTGCGGCGGCCGTTGACGCTTTCGCTGACTAATTGCGCCAGCGCATTCCAGACGAAGGTTTTTTCATTGCCGGCGGCGTCGGTGATGGTCTGCGGCAGGCCGCGTTCGTTATAGGCGTAGCGGGTCTGGTTGCCGAGCGGATCGGTGACGCAGGTCAGCAGCCCTTGGCCGTTGTACTCGCGACGCCAGCTGTGGCCCAGGGGATTGATCATCTCCACGGGCTGGCCGCGGTGGTTGTAGCGGATTTTATAGGTCGCGCCAGTGGCGTCGGTCAGTTGCGTCAGTAATCCCTGCTCATCGTAAGCGTAACGGGTGGCGCCGCCTTCCGGGTCGATATGCTCGATCAGCTGGCCTTGTTTGTTGTAGGCCATGCGCGTGACCCCGCCTTCGGGATCGATTTCCTTGATGATCTTGCCGCGGTGGTCGTAGTAGTAAGTGGTTTTGCCGCCGTTGCTGTCGAAGGCGTGGGAGACTTTATTGGCGATATCCCATTCAAAACGGTAATCGTAAATGCCGCGATCGCCCCACTGGCGCAGACACTTGCCGCTGGGGCTGTACTGACTCCACTCGAAATAGAAGCTGAAGCCGGTCTTCAGAGTGCGGCGGGTGATGACGTGATGGCGGTAGGCGTAGGTTTCGCTGGCGCCGGCCCGGTCTGCGGCGCGAATCAGGTCCTGCTGTTCGTCATAGTCGTAGGTGGCCAAGGTTGCGACGGCGCCGTTAGTTTGGATCGACTGAATCTCGCACATCAGGCCTTGGGCGTTGTGCAGGATATGCAGACGTGGTCCCCAGTTAGCTTGCAGGATGGTGATGGGACGCGCATAACCGTCCACGTCCTGCCAGTAAGCGATGTCGATGCGATTGCCCAGGGCGTCCACCAGGGCTTCCAGGCGGTAAGCGCCGTTGCCGCCGACGAAGACTTTGTCCGGCTGTCCCATCTGCTGCAGCGCGTAGGTGTTCTCGTCCACTCGGTGCAGGGTCATGCGCTCCGCCGCGTTGCGACTGGACTGTTCTATCAGGGGCCGCGGGAAGTCGATATAACGGCCTTCATCGGTGGTGAAGGTAATGCGGCCGTTGTCCTCTTCCAGGGTTTGACATAACAGGTGCGTCCAGCCCACGCCCAGGCCGCGCTGATGGTCGTTGGACGACTTGTAGGTGCGCTTCCACACCAAAGGCATGGGACCGGGCAAGGTGAAATCCACCAGATCCAGCAGTTCCTCGCCGGTGATCATGCTCACAGGATCGCCGCTGACGCAGGCTTCGTCGTTGGCGGTTTGAGTTTCGCCGTTGTCATTGTGGCCGCTGGCGTCGCTGACGGACGTGTCTTCAACACTGGGCGCTGACGAAGCAGGAGGCGGCGGCGCGCCGTAGCTGGTTTTTTCGCTCTTTTCACTGGCCCAGCCCACATTGCCGTTGAACGACGGATGGCTTTCCGCCATGGGATTGGAGGCGGCCGCGCCGCCCGCAGCAGTTCCCGCCGGGCGTTTCGGCGAGGGCGTTTTCACCGGCTTCAGGCGATTCAGCAATTGGGTGGCGACATGGGTGTTCGACTGCCCAGGCGTCAACTTCTTGTTCTTCTCAACGATCAACGGATGGAAAGGCTTTTCGCTTGCATCCACCACCAGCAGCACATTGCCATGGCGCGCTTCGCGAATCAGGGTGTTGCGCCAGCTATTAAACGCCGCCGCGGTGCGGCCGGGAAATTTGTTGGAGGTGGACTGGAAATGACTTCCCTGCAGCGAAGCGATAAAGGCGTCGAAATCTTTACCGCGTCCATCTCCGTCGCTCAGACATTTCTCGATATAACCAATGGCGGTGGTGGGCGACTCAATGCGCGTCAGCTCATCGGCGACGATATCCAAGTGATGTTTGACTTGGAAGCGACGGGGGTAATGCATGCAGGAAACATCCCTTGTTAGAGACCGCTTCTGGACGCATGAAGGCTCAGGTAAACCGGGGGGAGGGGAACCTGAACTGCTGTAAGAAGAGGCCGGGTTACAAACAGAAATAATGCTGGCGTTATTGTATTTGTGTCTGTTTTTTGATCAATCGTCCTTTGGGACTAACGCCAGTCATGAAAAAGGAGTAAGTGAAAGTCGCGCTGTAGAGAAGGGGACGGTTTACGTGTTTAAAACAGATCGATTTCTCCGTCATCTTCGTTTTGTTTTGCCATCTCATCCAGATAGTTGGCTTTGAAGTGGGCTAAAGCGGTTTCAATGGCGACGCCATTGAGGATCATATCGAACATTTCTCTCTCGCAGGCCATAGTGTAGCGACCTTTGAGTTCCTGTTGCAGGTTCTTCCATTCTTCCGGTTTGTCCAGACGTTCGCGCGCCTGCAAGAGTCCGCCCAGTTCGCCCAGGCTTTCCTTTACGTGGCAAAGGCGTTGCGCCAAGCGGTCGAAAAACTGGAAGTCGACCACGGCGTTATGGACGTCTTTCTTTAGTCCGTCCAGTTGCAATTTCAGTTCATGGGCTTGAGTAGATGGGTCTGGGGCGGAGTTGACGGTTTCCACGATGGTCGTGAAGGACTGAGTCAAACGGCCGAAAGATTTCTCGCTTTCCAGAATGGAGGCTTCGATCTGCGCCACCGCCAGCGTAAGCATGGTGATGGTTTCGTTGATGTGCAGCCATTGCTCTTCGCTTAGCTCCAAAGGGGTTTCTGCCTTGCTCATCCGTTTGCCTCTATTGTTTGTTCTGATCTTACGCCCTGTTTCGCCTGTCAGATTTCCACAATCGTGACCCGGTCGCCCTGGGCGCCGGCTTTGATCAGGCCCTGGCGGGCGCGGTTGAGAACGCTTTCCGGGCGTTCATCCAACAACTGGTTCTGAGTAATGCCGATACTGACTGTAAACGGCGGCCGGATGCTGGGGTGGCGGTCCACCAGCGCCGCCAGCTTGCTACGCAGTCGCTCTGCGGCAAGGCCCGCCTGACGCAGATCCGTTTCCGGCATCAATACGGCGAATTCGTTTTCTCCGATGCGTCCGAGCGTGTCCTCGCGACGGAATACCGCTTTGCAGGTCGCGCCGATGAGCGCCAGCATTTGCTGGCTTTGCTCCGAATCTCTGGCATGGGAGGCGTTGAACTGGTCCACCTGAAAAGTGAGTAGCGAGAACAGCGAATGATGTCGATAGGCGCGGCGCCACTCTTTGTCCAGTCCATCAAGGAAATGGTCCTTGTTGGCGAGCAAGGTGGTTTCGTCTTTACCGGCGGCTTTGGAGAAGTGCTCCTCCAGTTTCACATATGCGCTGATATCCCGTTGGATTGCAGCGAAATGGCTGACCGCGCCGCTTTTATCCAACAACGGCATAATGCTGATTTCGATCCAGTATTGGCTGCCGTCTTTGCGATAGTTCAGCAGCCGGCAACGCACTTGTGACTTTTCCTGCAAGGCGCGACGAATGCGTCGGCAGGCGCTTGCATCGGTTAATGGGCCTTGCAGCATTCTGGGAGTGGCTCCGAGAAGTTCATCTCTGGAGTAACCGGACAAGTCCTCCATGGCGCTGTTGACGTAAACGATTTCCGGGCCGGGATCGTCCAGGGGAGAGGCTTTGGTGACTAAGACGCCATCGGCGGCGTTTTCCACAATGTCTTGAAAACCGAACTCTTGTTCCAGTGCGTTCATTGCTGTCCCAATTGCAGGTGTTCCACTTTTAAGTCTAGTTAAATCTGCCCGCCGCTACTTACTTTTAGAAAATATATTTATTAATCAATTGGTTGATATATTTTTAATAAATAGCTGACTCAATCCCGGATGCCTATAATGTATTAACTTCATTCAAGTGTAGTAGAAAGCTGAATAAAGCCATTATCTGCACGGACTCTATGGAAAGACGCGAAACCTATGCAAAGTATTGAGATTAAAGCGCCGCTCACGCTGACGACGGAGCGCTTAAGGTTGCGCCAGTTTACGGAAGCGGATTTGCCGGAGTACGCCAAGATGCTGGCTGACGACGAAGTGATGCGGTACATGGCGAACGGCCAGGGGTATGATTTGGACGCAGCCTGGAAAAGCCTCGCGCTGATGCTCGGCCATTGGCGTCTGCGGGGATATGGTTTGTGGGCGTTGGAGGAGATTGAGAGCGGGCGTCTGCTGGGGCGTGCGGGACTCTATTATCCGCAGGGATGGCCAGGTATGGAAATCGGTTGGCTATTGCGTCGCGCGTCCTGGGGGCAGGGGTATGCCTATGAGGCAGCGCAAGCAATCAGGGATGTGGCGTTTTCGCACGTGGGCGTATCCTCTCTGGTAAGCCTGATCCATCCCATGAACGCCCGCTCGCGGCGTCTGGCGGAAAAGCTGGGAGGGAAAGCCAGTAAAACCCTGGAGATTCAGCAGAAGCAGGTTCTGCTTTACAGCATTCCAAAATCCTGATTTGGGTAGGAGTCGATATGTCGAGAAAGACAGGACAAAGTAAGCCGCCTCCATTAGTGAAAGCGGGCTGTGGCGTCCGTTTCGATCCAGAGCAGTTGGACGAAGACACGGGATTTGATTTTTCTGGCGCCGCCGACTTATTAAAGGAAGAGAAGGCCCAGCAGGAAAGCGATGAGCGTGAACAGGAAACACTGGCGGCAGACGAAAAAAAACCCGGCGAAGGCCGGGCAAAGCGCTGAGTAAACACTCAGGGTCGAGGTGCTTACATAGACGGAGTGAGCGACACAGGAATCGCTTGATCCGTCTTATCACTGCGGTCGCAGTAATCCTTTAACGCCGCTGAACTGGCGCCAGCAGCGGGCAATCTCCAGCTTCTATTCCGGCGTTGGCTTACAGCTCTACGCCAGGCTCCACATAAAGACGCGGGCAGGCGCTGCCGTCTTCTTTGAACAGATGACAGTTGTGCGCCTTGAGGCCCAAAGCAATCGGGTGGTTTTCCCGTACCGGATTGGCGCCGGGCGTACGCAGGGTCAGGGTGCTGTCGAATCCTTCTACGTCGGCGTGCACCAGGGTTTGATAGCCAAGACGTTCAACCACATTCACCACGCCGTTGAGAATGACTTCGCCTTCTTCCGCACTGACGAAATGCTCCGGACGAATGCCCAGGGTCGCCTTATCGCCGGTTTTCAGTCCTGCGCCATTAACTGGAACGATCAGGTCGATGGCTCCTGGCAGAGAGACTTTGACGGACTGAGCGCTGGCTTCCAGCACCGCGCAGGTGACGAAGTTCATCTTGGGAGAACCGATGAAGCCGGCGACGAATTTGTTGGACGGATAGTGGTAAAGCTCCAGTGGCTTGCCCACTTGAGCAATGCGTCCGTGATCCAGCGCGACGATTTTGTCCGCCATGGTCATGGCTTCCACTTGGTCGTGGGTGACGTAGATCATGGTGCTCTGCAAGCGCTTGTGCAGCTTGGATATCTCAATACGCATCTGTACGCGCAGAGCGGCGTCGAGGTTGGAGAGCGGCTCGTCGAACAGGAACACCTTGGGCTCGCGCACCATGGTCCGGCCAATAGCCACCCGCTGACGTTGTCCGCCAGACAGGTCTTTCGGCTTGCGTTGCAGCAGATGCTCTAATTGCAGAATGCGCGCGGCGTTTTCTACGCGCTTGTCGATCTCGGCTTTGGCGGTTTTCGCCAGTTTCAAACCGAACGCCATGTTTTCCGCCACGTTCATGTGGGGGTAAAGAGCGTAGGACTGGAACACCATGCCGACTTCGCGCTGCATGGGCGCCTTTTCGTTCATGCGCTCCTCGCCGATGAACAGGTCGCCGGAGGTGATTTCCTCCAAGCCTGCGATCATACGCAGCAAGGTGGATTTACCGCAGCCGGACGGGCCGACGAAGACGACGAATTCGCCGTCTTCAATATCCAGGTTGATGTCTTTGGATATTTCTACCGTGTCATAACTTTTGCAGACATTTTTTAGCGTTACGCTGGCCATGGCTGGACCCTCTTAACTTGATTGCCGGCGTTGCTTACGCCAGCTGACAAATACCGATTCCGTATGCAGGAAGGTGCACGCAGGCGTCGCTCCATTCCGCATTGAGAACGCTGAGATCGCTCACCACCGTTTTGGAGCCGGCGGGCAGTTCGATATCCACGCTTTGCGCCGACAGGTTCAGCGCCACCAACATGCGTTCGCCGTTCAGGCTGCGCTCATACAGGAGGGTATCCTGTGGGCTTGGCAGGAAGCGGATGTCGCCTTTCTGCAGCAGTGGTTGCGCCTTGCGCCAGACCAGGAATTCTCGATAGGTATGCAGCAGGGAATCTTCCGCATCCTCCTGTTCCGCCACGGCGGCGGCTACATGCTCTGGATAGACCGGCAGCCAGGGCTTTCCAGTCGTGAAACCGGCATGCTCCTGCTCCGCTTTCCAGGGCATCGGCGTGCGGCAGCCATCGCGGCCTTTGTATTCCGGCCAGAAGGCGATGCCATAGGGATCGACCAGATCTTCGTATTCCAGCTCCGCTTCCACTAGACCGAGTTCTTCACCCTGATAGAGGCAGACGCTGCCGCGCAGAGTCAGCAGCATCGTCATGAAGACTTTGTTCAACGCCAGCGGCGCTTCCTGTCCGCACCAGCGCGTGGCGACGCGGGCGACATCGTGGTTGCCGATCGCCCAGCAAGGCCAGCCGTCCACCAGTTTTGACTCGATGGTTTCTACAGTCTTGCGCAGAAACTTGGCGTCGCACTGTTCGGTCAGGAAATCGAAGGAGTACGCCATGTGCAGCTTGTCGCCGTCGGAGGTGTAAGCGGCCATGGTGTCCAGGGAGTTGTCGTCGCCGATTTCGCCCACGGTGGTTGTACCCGGGTATTTCTCTAACAGGGCGCGCACCCGTTGCAGAAACGGCAGGTTCTCAGGTTGTGTTTTGTCGTAAAGATGACGCTGGTAAGCGTAGGGGTTTTCTTTACGCACGCCGATGGAGCCTTCCGCCACTTCGGTATTGGCGGGGTTATCCCGCAGCTGCTTGTCGTGATAGCAGAAGTTGATGGCGTCGAGACGGAAGCCGTCCACGCCTCTTTGCAGCCAGAACTCGACATCGCTGAGCACTTGTTCAACCACGTCAGGATTGTGGAAGTTCAGGTCAGGCTGGCTGGTCAGGAAGTTGTGCAGATAGTACTGACGACGACGGCTGTCCCACGCCCAGGCGGAACCGCCAAAGACAGACACCCAGTTATTCGGCGGCGTGCCATCAGGTTTCGCCTCCGCCCACACATACCAGTCCGCTTTCGCATTGTCGCGACTGCTGCGGCTTTCCTTGAACCAGGCGTGCTGGTCGGAAGTGTGGCTGAGCACCTGATCGATGATGATTTTCAGGCCGCGCTTGTGCGCTTCCGCCACCATCGTCTCGAAATCTTCCAGGGTTCCGAAAATAGGATCGACGTTGCGATAGTCAGAAACGTCGTAACCAAAATCCTTCATGGGGGAAGTGAAGAAAGGAGACAGCCAGATGGCGTCCACTCCCAGACTGGCGACATAGTCCAGCTTTGCGGTGACGCCCGGCAGGTCGCCGATGCCGTCGCCGTTGGAATCAAAAAAACTACGGGGATAAATTTGGTAGATGACTGCGCCGCGCCACCAATCACGATCAACCTGCATGTCGCCTCTCTTAACAACTCCAAACCAGGTAACGCACTTGCACCCACAGAAAAGTGGAAGACGTTGTTATTTTTACAGTTATGGAGATGGTGCCTGCGGCGAACCGGCCGAACATCCTCCCTCCCTCTTTTTTCTTGGCGTAGTAGTGGGGATGAGGGGGGAGGAGGAGGCGGAGGGTGGGTATGAGG